>JBOEGQ010000021.1:0-1492 GCA_050633505.1 Alphaproteobacteria bacterium | reverse complement strand
ACTTTTCCTTAGACATATCTTATATGCTCCTTAAATTTAAACTCTGCCGCAAAGGGCATAAAACTATTGCATTGATGTAGAAAACCCATGGCGCAATGTCAATGGGTTTTTCACGTTTATGCGAATATTATTTCAATGTGCATTCCAAATACAACGCACTATTATCGTCAAGATACCATCGCATCATAAACAATCTTCAGCCACACATCCGGGGAAAGAAAACCATCCGCCCACTCCGCATTAAATGGCGCCAACGGATCAGCGGCTTTAATCTCGTCAAATGTCTTACCGGCGTCAATCATAGGCTTTATCGCATCGCGCACACCAACCAGCATATCGTGATACGCCTGAAGTTCTGCCTTATGAGATATCGGCCCATGCCCCGGCATAATCACAGTTTTATCATCTGCCAGAGCCAGAATCTTGTCACAGGCCTGAATAACACCATTGAGACTTCCACCAGTTGAGGCATCAATAAACGGATAAAAACCATTAAAGAAAACATCCCCTGTATGAATAACATTGGCATGCTCGAAATGAACAAAAGAATCACCATCTGTGTGAGCATTTTCAACATGTATGACACGCACAGTATCACCATTGATATGGAAGGTTGTCTGGTCATTATACGTTATTAAAGGCAACGCAATTTTTGGTGCGGCTTCTGATTTCATATCAAATGCCGGAATATAATTATCGACAGATAGACGGCTTCTCACATTATCATGCGCAACAATCAAGCCACCTTCTTTACCAAGGATTTCATTCCCCCCTGTATGGTCGCCATGCCAATGCGTGTTAATAACAAAACGCACTTTATCTTGTGTGATGGCTTTTACCGCACTTAAAATTGCAGGCGTTGCCTCTGCATATTCATTATCGATAAGGAAGGCACCATCCTCACCCACGAACAAGCCAACATTACCGCCCTTCCCATTAATCATATAAATGTGTTCTGTAATCTTATGCGTTGTCGCCTTTAATGCCTGTGCACTTTCCGAAGCACCATGGTCATGGTGATTATGCGACTCTGCCATAGCCGGCGTTACACCACATATAGCAACAGTAGCCAATAAAGCTAAAAAACCATTCTTCAACATAGAAGTTCCTTTCACATTCTGCCTGATAGAATTAAGAACACGCAGTTTAAGATCGCCTAGCATAAAAGTAAAGCGTGCCCAAATACAGAAAAACGAAGAAATAAGAAAATGGAGCGGGCGACCGGGATCGAACCGGCATATTCAGCTTGGAAGGCTGACGTTCTACCATTGAACTACGCCCGCAGTTCGAATGTAGGACTATGGATTATCGGCTTTTGAAACAAAAATCAATAGAGCATTCCCCCCTTTTCTGTATTTTTTCTAAAAAAGTAGAAGAAAAACGTCAGACATCATCAAAATAATATGTACTCAAACACGCTTAAGGGTTTACAATAGCAAAATGAATGGTGTAGAAATCACCCACCAACATTTAGGGGTATAGCTCAGTTGGT
>JBOEGQ010000020.1:0-467 GCA_050633505.1 Alphaproteobacteria bacterium | reverse complement strand
GTTTGGAAATGGAATTACCGCATTACCGTAGAGATTGAAACGCCGGAAGGCGTTAAAACGGGATCAGCTGTGCGCCAAGTACAGGCGCGTTTGAACTTGCCGAAATTAAACCCCGATGTGGCGGATGTCTTATATAACGTGATGGGTGAGGCCGTCGTGATTGATCTTGGTGAGAGAGGAACTGTTTTTGCGTTAATAGGATGGGGATCATATGAGGAGGTGTTCTCTGCTTTCCCTTACTCAAAAAGAGATAGTATTGAATTTCTAAATTACTACAAAAATCTTAAGAAAGATAAAAAGGCAGAATTATCGCATGATCATGCGAAGTTGGTGACATTTACCGATATGTCTGACCCGTTAAGTGTGAAGCTAGTTAAGGGATGGAAGTTTAATAAGAAAACCCAGAAACATGATCCGGTTGACGATTTTGAGGCACTTTTCGGTGCAGGGGTAAAGTTAAAAAGCGT
>JBOEGQ010000019.1:0-8011 GCA_050633505.1 Alphaproteobacteria bacterium | reverse complement strand
CAGGGGTAAAGTTAAAAAGCGTCAGTTTGGAAATGACACGTGCTCCGATGACTGTGGGTGTTGTGGGGCATAGACTAAAATGGTTGCAAGAGTTAGGCGGTAATTATTTACATGGTGGAATTACGTCTAAGAATGCGCCTTTAGGGCTACATGAGGGAAATTTCCAAAAGGGAGATAAGTAATGGATTTTAAGCTTTTTAATGCGATTTTATCGATGGACTCTTATAACCGTGGGTATCGGGCAGGTATTGTGTTTGGTGATATTGATGGTTTGGCGGTAATACAACTTTAGGAGTGTAACAATGAAACGAGCTTTATTTTTAACGGTATGCCTTTGTGCATTTTTTCCACTAATTGCGTGTCAGGCGGAGGAGCCGACTGAGGGGCAGAAGAAAAATATTGCTGAAATGGAGCGATTGGATAAATTGCGGGCCGGAGGAAAATGCGTTGATGAGAGCATTATTGTAGAAATTGATGGTGTTCGATTGAAGGTGCCTCGGTATGGCACAGATATAACTTTTGAAGATGGTCGGAAATTAAAAGGATTGTCAGAAGTGCCTTATATGTGTGATTTGAGGGTTGCGGAAAAAGTTACGTTGATACGTTCATCCACAAGGGGAGCAATATCATCTTCTAAAAATTATTTAGGATGGAAAAAAAGAATTCTTAAGGAGGATGTAAGCTCTGAAGGTGAGGCTGTTGCAAAAGGAGTTAGACGGATTAAAAAATGGACGTATTGGTTAGAATCTGAGGAGACCCCCACAGGCAATCGTGATTCTGTTTTAATTGATTGTACAAATAATCCTGAGCAAGGGTTAAAGGAAAATGCTACCAAAAAGCCAACTGCCATGTGTTATGCGGGCTACGTTCATCCGATAGGTTTGATGATTTCGTATCGTTTTTTTTCGCATATGGATGATTTTATTGATGCGGAATTAAAAAAAAGACAAGAAATTCAACGTCTTATAGCTAGTAAATACGAAGTAAAGGAAAGCCAGTAATGACTTATAGCTTTAATCAAGCCTACGTACCTATCGCGACAGATGTATTGGATGCATTACCTCATTCTTTATCGATGGATGCGTATAACCGTGGGTATCGGGCAGGTATTGTGTTTGGTGATATTGATGGTTTGGCGGTAATACAGCTTTAGGAGTGTAACAATGAAACGAACTTTATTTTTAACGGTATGCCTTTGTGCATTTTTTCCACTAGTCGCGTGTCAGGCGGAGGAGCCGACTGAGGGGCAAGAGATGCAGATGACAGGAGGTAAATGCCCGAATGAAAAAATTCGAGTTGAGATGAGTGGAAACTTACTGGAATTTACACGAGATGATGTTTGGAAAATTTATATTCCCAATCCAGATAAAACAGATGCAGCATACAAATACCTTGATGTCTCGAAGAGCTGTAATGTTACATTTCAGGAAGGTGTCGAAATTGTAAGTGATATTAAAACCCAAGTCCCAGCTGTATTGAGCTTAGGTATTACAAATCGACAGCTAGGTAGTTACTATGATTTGAAATACAAAGAAAAATTAGAAAAACATAAAAGCGATATCGTTAAGTATAACCACGGTGTTTTACAAGTTGTTACTGGAGAAAAAAGAGGTTTCTTTATTTTGACAGAAACGGGTGGCTTGGAAATCAATGGTGACCCTATTGCGTTTGAGTGTAGTTTGCATAAATGCGGTACTAATTACATTCACCCTTCAGGGCTGGTTGTATCTATTAGTGTTGTAGGGTGGTCTGAGTCCCCATTTCTGGTAGAAAAACTTAAAACTGTTAATCAAAAAATCAACTCTTTGTTTGTAGCTGAAGGAGAAGAATAGTGCCCTATACATTTAATCAAGCCTATGTGCCTATCACGACAGATGTATTGGATGCATTGCCTCATTCTTTGTCGGTGGACTCTTATAACCGTGGGTATCGGGCAGGTATTGTGTTTGGTGATATTGATGGTTTGGCGGTAATACAACTTTAGGAGTGTAACAATGAAACGAGCTTTATTTTTAACGGTATGCCTTTGTGCATTTTTTCCACTAATTGCGTGTCAGGCGGAGGAGCCGACTGAGGGGCAGAAGAAAAATATTGCTGAAATGGAGCGATTGGATAAATTGCGGGCCGGAGGAAAATGCGTTGATGAGAGCATTATTGTAGAAATTGATGGTGTTCGATTGAAGGTGCCTCGGTATACAGATGTAACATTTAAGGATGGTTCGCACATTGGAAAACATGAGCTCCAATATAGATGCGATCTTCAAGCGTTAAAAAACGTCGCTTCTATACTTAGGTTTCCGACTTTGGGGGTCGCTGAATTTAAATTATTTGAAAAACGATACGATAAAATACTGGAAGATCATTCTATACAGCCAAAAACAGATGGTTATCTTCTTTTTGACAATGGTTTGCGTCAATTAAATTCAAATAAGTACGTGTATGATATGCCTCACCGTTCAGGATCTACAGAAGATGCTAATCTTGGTCTGTTGGTGTGTAATAAAGATCCTATTAAAGAAAACACTAAATCTATTCCCATTGGTAGCTGTTATGTTCATTCCTTTCATTCCGCTGGTCTCAGTATATGGTATCAGTTTCATATAGAGCTTTGGGAACATTTTTTTAGGGTAGATAGCGAGAAAAGACAGCTTTTGGAAAGCTATATTTTAGAAAGAACAGAATAAAAGGAGAAGAATAGTGCCCTATACATTTAATCAAGCCTATGTGCCTATCGCGACAGATGTATTGGATACATTACCGCACTCTTTATCGGTGGATGCGCAATACGTGATTAATCAATATGTGATTGCCAACCCTGAGGCAACGCAGAAGGATGTGTTGGAAGCATTGTATGATGACGTTGTTAGTGGTTCTCTAGGTGTTGAGCATGAAGATTTGTATCTGTTTGTGTTTTCACAGATGTCTGAAGTTGTGGACGGTGCATTGGTTCCCAAGTCAGTTTTAGGCCAAAATGAACAATCAGCATGGCTTTGGGTAGACGGTGCAATTGGGGTTAATACCAATGATAATACATTTTTTTCTAATTATATCCGTGATCAAACGATTAGGCAGTTTGAACTGAGATATGGTGAGGGTTATAAAACCGAAGCGGAGATTGAGCAGGCTATACAAGATGCCTCAGATGAAATCGCCATTAACTTTGTAAAAGACATTCTAAATATTGATTTGCCTCTTGGTATTTCCAATGAAAGTAATGAGCTTCCACCTGCTGAACGCATCGGTGGTGTGGATGCGGCTGGTGTGGCAGCAAATGTTTTTCGAGATGCACCTGTAGATGGAGAATTGGGAAACTTCTCGCCATGGGCGGGAACGATTCTTTTTCCATTCCTTGGTGTGGGTGATTTTACACGCGATTGGCTCTTAACGGCGGATACAAACGACAACAAGAAAATAGCCGGCACATATGATCTCATATCTGTGGCGCAGACCGCGTGGGATGTTGCACGTGGAAGTTGGATTGAATCCACCGATTTTCTCAGCACATTGACCTTGGCCGCCGAAACTCTTGATGCGCTTAACGATACGCTCAATAACGGGAACTTAGGACGTGATGGAACTTTGGATCTTCTGGCTTCTTTGCGAGAAGAAGCGAATACGTTTTTTCAAGAGTATTATGGCGTTCCCGATGTTGGTCAGTTTCAGATCGGGGATGATTTACCATTATATGGGCCTGATCTGTTTGGCATAGATTTTCTTTTACGACCGAATTATATCGTCGGGACTTTATCGGATGATGCTAAAATTCTAGGTTCAAGTTCGGCACCATTCACAGGAACTTTCAGTGGGGCTGATATCATTAATGCCGGGCTTGGCAATGATGTGATTATGGGCAGCTCAGGTGATGATCTTATCGATGGCGCGGAAGGGGCTGATACACTTGATTACCGAGGGCTTGGTCATGATATTTACTTTAGTATGAATGCCTTATCTTTGGCCCATGATGCTGGTGCAAGGTATGTCGGTACTGCTGCGTGGGTTATTGAGGAGTATACCCCTGATCCGATTGCTTGGTTGGATTATATTTATAACGTAGAAACTATAATTGGCTCAAATTACAGCGATGTATTCAAGATTATCTATCCTCGAGATGGAATTACAATAAGTGGTGCGGGTGGCACAGATATCATGGATCTATCTGAGGTCAATGGCTCGGCAGGTATTACTGTAGATGTTCATCTTGGGATATATGGCCTTATGAACTTTAATGGCTTCGAACATTTCATCGGCAGTGATTACGATGATGTTTTTATTGATGCGGTGGGAGAGCAGAAATACGAAGGTGGGGGTGATCTGGATGAGGTGGATTTCTCCAATTCTGCTTATCAAATAGCTGTTAACCTTCTTGATGGTGAGGTTGAAAGCCGTGTTCTGGGTGATGTCGGGTTTGAGACCGATAAAGTATCTGAAATTGAAGGTTTTACCGGTACGGGTGAGGATGACTACTTTTATGCTGCGGCGGGGCTTACCAACATCATGTTTAATGGTGCGGGAAATAGTAGCTACATCGATGATGAGGGCAATATTATTGAAGTTGGTCGCGATGTTGTGGATTTCACCCTATTGAGTAGTGTTGGTATCACAGTGAATTACGCAAATGCGACTGATGCTTCTGCCATTGATGAGAGTGGTGGTAGTTTTGCCTTGTTTAATATTGAGCAGATCAATGGTACGTCTGTGAAGGATGTCATTAACGGTGGTGGTGGTGATGACTGGTTCCTTGGTGAAGGAGGCAATGATGAAATTTCCGGTGGGGGCGGAAATGATTATCTGAATGGTGGTGCAGGGGCGGATATCCTAAATGGTGGTGCGGGAGATGATATTTATTATTATGCCTCTGTTAGTGGCGGTGTATCTACACCAAGTGGTGTTGTTTATGAGACAGTCATGGATAGCTCCGGCGATGATGTTATTTATTTTGGCGGCGGCTTTATGTTTAATCCTGGGGCTTATGACAGACGTGAAGACTTGAATCAGTTCCGTGCAAATGGTGTGCGTATTGATGGCTTGGACACGATTGAAACGATTGAATTTTCCGATGGCGCTTCGTTCGACGCTGCGGGACTTGATCTTGAATTCTCTCAGGATAATTTTGTTTTGGCTGTTGATGAAGATGGGAATTATATTCCCGCGCAAAGCCTGCTTTCCATTGGTACAAGTGGAAATGATGTCATTCAAGGTACGACGAATTATGACCACCAGATTTCCGGTGGTGAGGGCATGGATACTCTCACCGGGAATGTCGGTGATGATCTTCTTGCAGGGGGAGAAGGCGCAGACATTATAAATGGTGGAGTTGGTGATGATGCGCTTTATGCCGGAGGTGACGGTACGGAAGTGGATCAGCTTAACGGTGGTGCCGGCAACGATTTCCTTTATGGCTCCGGCGGTGGTGATATCCTAAATGGTGGTGCAGGTTTTGACCGTATTGAAGGACTTACGAATGATATTTTGCTAGGTGGTGTTGGAGAAGATCAACTTTTTAGTGATGGTGATGGAGCTATCCTCGATGGTGGTGAGGGAAATGATTATCTAAGCGGGATAGGGAGTAATATTTCCTATATCGCAAGTGCAGGCACGGACGTTATCCTTGACCACGGCGATAATAGTACCCTTGTGTTTTCGGAGGGGAGTGCAGAAGACCTAAGCTTCCATCAAGCCACAAATGGATCCTTGGTTATTACAAAGTCTGATGATGATCTGGTGATTGTGCAGAACTATTTCGATGGCAATGAATTGGAATTTATCAGCTTTGATGGTGGTAATACAATTGATTCCATTGCCCTTCTTATCGATGGTGGTATTGAATATTATCAGTCAGATTTAAGCCAGTTATCCGCACTTGATTATGCATTGGAGTTGCCGGATATCTATACGGGTGGAATGGAAGATAATATCTATATTGCGCTTGCCGATCAGGATGAGGTCTATTCAGGTGATGGTGCAAACTCCTTTATATTTGGCCGCAGTGAAACTTTAATCACCGTTACGATTTCCAGTGATTTGGATGATCAGAACGAAGTCATCGTTTTGGAAAATGAAACCTCCTTTGATAATGTGCAGTTGATCTATGAGGATGAGGTTATGAGCCTGCATCATAGTGGCGGTGAGATTGTGATTGAGAATGCATTGGAAGACGGGCAAAGCGAACATTATGTGGTTGAGGTTAATGGTATCCAGCGTAGCCTTGCCGAGATCGGTGTGACCATTGTTGTTACAGACGATCATGTTCTTGAGGGCGACCTGAATGGTTATTCAATTCATGACACAATTTATGTCGAAGGCGAGATGGGTGGCGTACATGGTTTAAGTGGTGATGATACCCTAACTGGTGATGGCGGATTAAACAGGCTTTATGGCGATGAGGGCAACGATACCTTAAATGGTGGCGGCGGTAATGATGAACTTTATGGCGGCCTTGGCAATGATGTGATCCATGATGGCGAAGGTGATGACATTATTCGTGGAGATGAACTGCAAGATAATGGTACAGGTAATGTAACGTCACCCGGCGCTGATACGTTTTACGATGGTCAAGGCAATGATCTTTATTATGTAGATAGCAGCGATACTATTCATCTTGGTCAAGGTGAAAATGTCATACGGCTGCAGGATCTAAGTTATGACTTTCAGGATAAGTATAACCATAACCCCGAGGAGGAGGATGACCTAGGTGGGGCAACCCTTGTCATTGACGGGGTTAGCAGCATCGATGATCTGCAATTCATCCGTACCTATGATTTTGATTCACATGACATTAACGATCAATACGACTACACCCTGCATTATAACGGGAACAGTGTTCAGCTTGATATCTACCAATATTACACAAGTGCACCACAAGTTTATTTAAGTGATGTAGATCTTTCGATTAGCTTGGCGGATATCCCGTTACATACGGTTTTAACACCTGAATGGGAAGAAGATAATCCGTTCTTCTTCTTTTCTGATGAACTTAGAACTTTTCCGCAAGAACAAGTTATTACACTCGCGGAAGGTACAGAAGGCTTTACGATAGGTGTGTCTCTGGATGACGGTGATGCTCGCTTTAACGGTAATGCCTCAGGGAATTATGTCTCTAAAGCGAATGATGAGGGCATATTGGTTGCTTATGGTTATGGTGGTAATGACTTCATATACGCGGGAAATGGAGATAGTGAGCTTTATGGCGGCTTAGGCGATGATACATTGGAAGGTGGTCTTGGTGACGATCTCATTGAAGGTAATGAAGGCAATGACACCATTGCGGGTGGTGATGGCGATGATGTACTTTATGCAGGGGCAGGCGATGATATTGTTGCGGGTTATGATGGTGATGATGAACTTTATGGCGGTGAAGGTGATGATATTTTGTCGGGTGGTAATGGTAATGATACGGGTTATTTTTCAGGTGTGTTTGCCAATTACCAGTTTTCAGATTTGGGTAGAAGAATAGAAATAAAGGATACCGTTGGGAATGATGGAACAGATATATTAAGTTCAGTGGATTACCTTGTATTCTCTGACATGGACTTTAGCGCGGCAAGTCTGCTTTCAGGGACAGAAGATGGTGACACCCTAAACGGAACAGAGGGCAACGACACGATCATTGGCGGTGGCGGTGATGATATTCTAAATGGTGGTGCAGGGGATGATACCTATCTCTTTAGTATAGGAGATGGAAATAATACGATTACCGAGGATTCAGGTTTTGATGTGTTACAGCTTGGCGGAAGCATTACTCTGGATGATCTGGTATTAACGCAAGTGGGTAATGACCTCGATATCCAAATTGCGAGCGGCTTTGTGGTAAAGGATTTCTACTCCGGTGATGAAAATAAAATCGTCGAACAAATCGCCTTCGCAGATGGCTCTACCTTTGATTTGACGGTTTTGCTAAATGACACCCTCATTGGCACATCGGTTGTTGAGATTTTTGATGGTGGCATTGGTATAGATACGGTTGATTACAGTGCGTCTGTATTGGCGGTGGATATTGATTTGAGCGCCGGTA
>JBOEGQ010000018.1:0-1844 GCA_050633505.1 Alphaproteobacteria bacterium | reverse complement strand
CAGGGGTAAAGTTAAAAAGCGTTACAGTTGAGATAACCGATGAACCTGTGACTTGGAGGATAGGAACGCTATTACCTTGGATGCAAAAGGTGAATGGTGGATATTTGGATGGTAGGTTTTCTGGCGGTGGCCCTGAACTATCAAACATATTGCATGGTGGAAACTTCCAAAAGGGAGATAAGTAATGGATTTTAAGCTTTTTAATGCGATATTATCTATGGATTCGTATAACCGTGGGTATCAGGCAGGTATTGTATTTGGTGATAATCCGGGGACGAATAATTATTCGAGTGATATTCCTGGTGTACAAATTGGAACCGCAAAAATTGTTGATAATTCTTCGGCAGTTTTTGAAGGGGCTGATGACGATATTGGATTCTACGCTCTTTCCTATGATGTCGGTGGCGCAGGCACAATTATTTCTTATCGTGGAACGGATGATGCGTTAGATGTTGCCCATGGTTGGCCGTTAGGTGGGATTGGTGCCAGTGCGCAAGGTCAAATGGCAATCGATTTTTATAATGGTGATATGACATAACATAACTTTTGAATTGAAATATTCTTATGGTTGTTTTATTACATTAGTATTCGGATCTATGTGGGGGATCTCCTAAAAATAAAAGGAAAGGAATTGCGATGAAGCTTTTCACGCAAGTGCTGTGCCTGTTCTCAGTATTATTTATAACATCTTGCGATGCGTTTGCGATGGAGCAATGGCGTTATCGTATTACCGTTGAGGTCGAAACTCCAGAGGGCTTAAAGTCAGGCAGTGCTGTTTGGGAAGTTAATTTATCACCTGTGAAAATAAATAACGTAAATGGCTATAAAGATACTTATAGAGGGGAAGCTATTGCCGTTGACTTGGGTGAAAGGGGATATCTTTTTGCCCTTAGGCGAGGATCTTATGGACGATCTTATAAAACTCAAATTGTTCTCTGGTCTTTTCCCCATGACGAGATAGATGATGTTATAAAAGTAAGGCACTACAGTGAATTAGAGACGGATGTAATTAGCCTTTCTCCTGATCATTACCCTCTTTTTGTTTATTTGGAAGACATTAATGATCCCAAAACAACAAGGGCTATTTATGATCCCCATAATGAAATTTCTAGAAAGTCACGGGATATTAAGGTCAAGAATATTGAAGAGGTTTTTGGAGAAGGCGTTCGTGTTAAAGATGTGAAGATACAGATGACCAGAGATCCTGTGGGTTTTGGGATTCACAATGTTTTGCCTTGGTTAACAATGGATGGTGATGCACCGTTAAGGGAAAAACCAAATATTTCAACAAGCCAGAGGTTGCGTTACTTGGACTTTCAAGAAGGGAACGTAAAAGATGAATAATGATCTTATGAATGCCATTTTAGCAATGGATGCTTATAATCGTGGGGGGGGGTGCGGGAATCACTATTCACTACGATCAAGTTGGTACAGCAACTATTTATAAAAATTCTGATAACTTTATTTCTACTTCTGTTCCTTCTGTTGCTGCTAATTTTTACGCAACTTCTTACGATTATAATGGTGAGACCATTATCTCTTATCGTGGAACGGATGATGCGCTAGATGTTGCCCATGGTTGGCTGTTGGGTGATGGCTATGAGGCTGCTCAGGGGCAAATGGCAATCGATTTTTATAATGGTGATATGACATAACATAACTTTTGAATTGAAATATCCTTATGGTTGTTTTATTACATTAGTATTCGGATCTATGTGGGGGATCTCCTAAAAATAAAAGGAAAGGAATTGCGATGAAGCTTTTCACGCAAGTGCTGTGCCTGTTCTCAGTATTATTTATAACATCTTGCGATGCTCTCAAAGTTTGGAAATGGAATTACCGCA
>JBOEGQ010000017.1:0-1176 GCA_050633505.1 Alphaproteobacteria bacterium | reverse complement strand
GTCTAATGAAAAGTTTGAGCGGACGAAGCCGCATTGTAATATTAGTACAATTGGTCACGTTGACCATTGTAATACGACGCTGACGGCGGCGATTACAAAATATTTTGGTGATTTTAAAGATTATGACCAGATTGATGGCGCGCCAGAAGAGAAGGCACGTGGTATCACAATTTCAACAGCACACGTTGAGTATGAGACAGAAGCACGTCACTACGCACACGTTGATTGTCCTGGACACGCTGACTATGTTAAGAACATGATCACAGGTGCAGCGCAGATGGATGGTGGTATTCTTGTTGTTAACGCAGCAGACGGTCCAATGCCACAAACACGTGAGCACATCCTTCTTGCCCGTCAGGTTGGTGTTCCTGCTCTTGTTGTTTTCATGAACAAAGTTGATCAGGTTGATGATGAAGAGCTTTTAGAGCTTGTTGAAATGGAAATCCGTGAGTTGCTATCTTCTTACGAATTCCCAGGTGATGATATTCCAATTATCGCAGGTTCTGCGTTGGCTGCTCTTGAAGGTCGTGATCCAGAGATTGGTGAGAACAAAATCCGTGAATTGATGGAAGCTGTTGATACATATATCCCACAGCCAGATCGTCCGAAGGATCTTGATTTCTTGATGCCTGTTGAAGATGTTTTCTCAATTTCCGGTCGTGGTACAGTTGCAACTGGTCGTGTTGAGCAGGGTGTTATCAATGTAAACGACGAGATTGAAATCGTTGGTATCAAAGATACGCAAAAGACTGTATGTACAGGTGTTGAAATGTTCCGTAAGCTTCTGGATTCAGGTGAAGCAGGCGACAACATTGGTGCACTTCTACGTGGTACAAAGCGTGAAGATATTGAACGTGGTCAGGTTCTATGTAAGCCTGGTTCAATTACACCACACACAAAATTCACAGCCGAAGCTTACATTTTGTCAAAAGATGAAGGTGGCCGTCATACACCATTCTTTACAAATTACCGTCCGCAGTTCTACTTCCGTACAACTGATGTGACAGGTGAAGTAACACTACCAAGTGGTACGGAAATGGTTATGCCTGGCGATAATATCAACGGCATGGAAGTGACATTGATTGCACCAATCGCAATGAGCGAAGGTCTTCGCTTCGCGATCCGTGAAGGTGGCCGCACAGTCGGCGCTGGTGTTGTGTCTAAAATTGTTGAGTA
>JBOEGQ010000016.1:0-753 GCA_050633505.1 Alphaproteobacteria bacterium | reverse complement strand
TAGGGGTATAGCTCAGTTGGTAGAGCAACGGATTCCAAATCCGTAGGTCCCGGGTTCGAGTCCTGGTGCCCCTGCCATTCAGTCTTCCAATCCATCCGTTGCAGAGAATATTACCGCTGAAGCCCAGCGTTCCGCGCGCCTTTGTGAACAACACATCTTCGACACGCACAGAGAATTTCAAAAACAACCTATTTCTCACCCGTTTTCTCAAACGGTCATTTTGCCGCGTGTCGACGCCATGAATCCCTGTTTAACAGGGAAATAACAGGAATTGGTTTCAGTTTTTGTTTTTGAATTCTAGGCACAAGCTAGAGAAAGCAATACTTACAGAGAAAATAAGCGTTTTAGAAACAGGGAAGTAACAGGAAATCAGGCTGCGCCTTGAAGGATTTTGAAGCTGTTAAAAATTGCTGAACTGACGTAGTCATGAGAACAACTCTCTCGTCGAGCAATAGCTTTAATTGCCATGCCGTCGAAATGTTCATCTCGCCATATAACGCCTTGGACTAGTTTTTTGAGTGCCTTGGGCGACAGATCAAAAATGTCTTTGTCTTTCGACTTAATAATTACGGCACCATCCTGCGCCCGCTCCGATTGATACAGCACATTTATGACCGTTTCCTCTGCCTTACAAGTCAAGACAATGCTCAGATATTCCTGCACAAGGTTTTCTAGTTTGTTCGGTTGGAGGTGTAGTTCTAGCACATCATGATGAACTATCACCTTCGTGCCTAGCGCACGCACCAAGTTATA
>JBOEGQ010000015.1:0-6011 GCA_050633505.1 Alphaproteobacteria bacterium | reverse complement strand
CGATCAATCGCATCCTTACTTTCCGTCTCGGTTGGCTCAATCAACATCGTCCCCTTTAGAACAAGTGGGAAATACACCGTCATCGGGTGATAACCGTATTCAACCAGTGCCTTGGCAATATCCAATGTCGTGACACCATTATCATCCTGTATCTTATCGGTTATCAATGCCTCATGCATACAATACCCACCATCCTTATACGGCGCATAGTAATCCTCTGACAACTCAGCCAGAATATAATTGGCATTAAGAACCGCATCTTCCGATACCTGAAGCAACCCATCCGCACCGTGCGATTTCATATAGGAAAGCGCGCGCACAAACATACCAAACTGCCCTTGGAATGCCTTCAATCGACCTAACGTTTCGGGGCGATCACTCTCCCCTTCCAGAGTATAGCCATCACCTGACTTTACCACTGTCGGAACAGGCATAAACTGCGCCAATTCCTCAGTACAGCAAATCGGCCCAGAACCCGGGCCACCGCCGCCATGCGGCGTTGAGAATGTCTTGTGCAAGTTGATATGCATCACATCAACACCGAAATCAGCAGGGCGCACTTTTCCGACCAATGCATTAAAATTCGCACCATCGCAATAGAAATACCCACCGACCTCATGTAGAAGATCTGCAATCTCAAGGATTTCATTTTCAAACAAGCCACATGTATTCGGATTGGTTACCATCATGCCTGCGATATCTGCACCATCAGGATCAGTTTTATACAAAGCCTCTTTAAAGACCTCTAACGTCAAACGGCCAGTCTCTTTAGTGGGCATAGAGCGCACCTCAAATCCGCACATCACCGCGGTTGCGGGATTTGTTCCATGAGAGGAATCCGGTGTCAAAACAATCTTCCGCTTCGCCGCCTCCCCTTTATGTTCATGCGCGCGTCGAATGGTCATCATTCCGGCCAATTCCCCATGTGCGCCGGCAGATGGCGTAAGACAAACACCACGTAACCCCGTTAACTCACCCAACCAATGTTGAAGCTCATGCATTAATTCTAACGCCCCTTGCACAGTACTTTCAGGCTGCATCGGGTGAATATGAGCAAACCCCGGAAGGCGCGCCACCTTTTCATTCAAACGTGGGTTATGCTTCATCGTGCATGACCCAAGCGGGAAGAATCCGTGATCAATTGAATAATTCCACGTACTCATCCGTACAAAATGGCGTAATACCTGAGGCTCGGAAAGCTGAGGCAAGCCGATAGATCCACGCGCCTTATCTCCCGTACGTAGAGGTAACCCTTCGCTTTCAGGTAAATCGACACCAGAATGCTCACTTAATTCTTTTTCCCAAAGAAGGTTTTCTTCGTAATGAAGCCCACGATTTTCTGCGACCACGTCTTGTGTCTCCTCTTTCACTATTTTGAATTCTGCACTCATTTTTTATACTCATAATTATCTAAAATTTTTAAAATCAGTGAGGCCTCAGCATAAGAAGCCTTTCCCCTAAAAACATCCGAAGCAGCATAACCAGGAGCTACAAAAGCCAGAAAAAGTAAAATTTCTCGGTCAGATAACATTTCAAAATAATAGAGAACAAAGGGAATAAACACCCCAAGCACCATAAACCAACGCAACACCTTATTATTCACGACCTGATCCATAGCATGTACTTTTTCTCTTAAGGAGTTGACTTGCTTTAGTTCTTCCTCGTTTAGATCCATCATAAAACCTCTTTCAATGCTTGGGCATGGATAGCGTGCAAGGTGAGGTTTGCCACCTCATCCAAAGGCACCCATTGTGATTTTAATGCGTCTTGCGGTTTTTTCTGCCCCTCAAAAAAACGCCCCTCCAAACAACTTGGAGAAATACGCCAATAGGTTTGGGTGTAATTCCAAAATTCATCATCATAATCGGCATAAAAGCCAACTTCTTGTATATATTCCCGATCCGCACAAAGTAACGGACAATCCACATCGGCCTCTTCTTTTAACTCACGAATAAGTGCCTGTTCTTTGCTTTCACCCTCTTCAATACCACCACCAGGCAGCTCCGGGATATCCGATGTGCCATCCGGCCATGACAACAGGATATGATCATTCGCAATACATACTGCAAAAATTCCATGACGCTCTTTCATCACACTACCTTCTTGTAGGTGATGTTGCTTTCCTCGGCGATCCGTATATCTACGGCCAAGCATCACAAGATCTCCGCCAATGTCTGAACAAAGTCCTCAACATGCGCATCTGTTGTCATCTCGGTTGCACAGACAAGCATCTTATTCCCCTCTAGCGCATAACCACCAATAATGCCGCATGTGGCAAGGTCTTCAACAACAACCGAAGCCTGTTTTGGTAATTCCACAACGAATTCATTAAAGAACGCGTCATTTTCGACAGAAACGCCATCGATTTCTGATAAGGCATCAGAAAGACGGATGGCTGCCTCATGATTAAGGCGTGCAAGGCCTTTGAATCCATCTTCGCCCAGCAGCCCCATATGCACAGTAAAGGCAAGAGCACATAGCCCCTGATTAGTACAGATATTGCTGGTCGCCTTATCACGGCGAATATGCTGCTCTCTCGTAGAAAGGGTCAGAACAAAACCGCGTTTCCCATCTGCGTCCTCAGTCATTCCGCATAAGCGCCCGGGCATTTGGCGAATATACTTCTCACGACACGCAAAAAATCCCAAATGCGGCCCACCATAACTCATCGGTAAGCCTATACTTTGCGCTTCACCACATACGATATCCGCCTGTTCCGGCGCAGGCAAAAGCCCAAGCGAAACAATCTCATTAATGACAACAATCAAAAGCGCGCCTGTTTCATCGCACTTTTTACGCCATGTATCATATTTATGAGGTTTTCCAAAAAAATCGGGTGATTGCACAATCACACAAGCGGTTTCGGCATCCGGATCGCCGTCTGACATCGTACGATCATCAAAATTACCCAACATGCTCTCCAGCACTTCACGATATTGCGGGTGAAGCGCGCTACCAATGGAGATTTTCTTACGCTTGGTTACACGCATGGCCATAAGCGCCGCCTCACTTACGGCAGTTGACCCGTCATACATTGACGCATTGGCGACGTCTTGCCCGGTTAACTGTGCAATAAATGTCTGGTATTCAAAAATAACCTGCAATGTTCCTTGCGCGATTTCAGGCTGGTACGGTGTATAAGCGGTGAGAAACTCACTACGCTGTATCACGTAATCAACACTGGCCGGAACATGGTGAAAGTAAACACCTGCACCAAGGAAAAACGGAACATCAGGCGCGGCAACGTTCTTTGCCGCCATAGAGATCAAATCACGCTCTACCTGTAATTCCCCCTGATGCAATGGCAAGTCGACCATATTCTCAAGACGTGCAGCCACCGGAATATCTGCATAAAGATCATCGATACTTTGCGCGCCCACAGCCTTAAGCATTAAAGCCCGCGCATTCTCAGTTTGGGGGAGATACCGCATTATTTTCTATCCTTAATATTCAATATTTAAACCACTGCACGTACAACGACCGCAGCCAAAGAAACGAAAGCCTAGTCGACCTCTTCCAAATATTTCGCGTAGGCCGCCTCATCCATGAGGTCACCCAACGCCGCATCATCTGAAACCTTTACCTTCACAATCCAGCCATCTTCGTTCACAGGCTTTGCGATCAGGTCAAAATCATCTTCCATCGGTGAATTCACCTCAACAACCTTGCCTTCAACGGGGGAATAAACCTCCGCCGCCGTTTTAACAGACTCAACAACGGCAATATCATCGCCTTTTGAAACCGTCTTGCCAATATCGGGAAGTTCGATAAAAACCAAATCTCCCAACGCATCACGCGCATGTTTTGAAATACCAACCCGCGCAATGTCTCCATCGACATAAATGCACTCATGATCTTTTGTATATTTTAATTCAGCCATATTTGAAGTCCCCTTTTAATACTGATTTTCTATTTCGGTTTCATTGATTTGGTCTTGGCCGCAATAAACGGCATTTTCGCAACTTGCGCCTCAATATTACGACCACGCACATTGATAAGCACCTCTGTCCCCTCTTGCGCATATTCTATGGGAACATATCCTTGTCCTATCGCTTTTTCAAGAGTTGGTGAAAATCCACCACTGGTCAAGGTGCCAATCACCTCATCATTTGCATTACGAATTTCCGCACCTTCACGGGCAATACCCTTCCCCGTAAGCAAGATACCAACACGTTTTCGGCTCACACCTTCCTTATGTGGAAGAATAACATCCGATCCGATGAAAGATGTATTTGCCTTGCCCATAACCCAAGACAGATCCCCTTCTACAGGACTGGTCTGTGCGTCAATATCATGGCCATATAGGCAATACCCCATATCCAATCGTAATGAATCACGTGCAGCCAAGCCAATAGGCTTTACCGCATCATGTGAGAGCAACTTGTCCCAAAGCGCAGGCGCATCATCATTTTTCACGCTTAGCTCAAACCCATCTTCACCTGTATACCCAACACGAGAAATGAACATGTTATAATCCTGATACCACACAGTCATATATGGAAGGTCAGACAAATCGATTCCTAAAGCCTCATGAATAACAGACTCGGCCTTCGGACCTTGTAACGCAATTAACGCCCAATCATCATAATTCTTAAACTCAATCCCTTGCGGTAAGTTCTTCTGTATCCATGCAATATCATTATCCTTGCACCCTGCATTAATAACCAAATGGAATTCATCTTCATCTGTCTTCGTCACCATAAGGTCATCAATGATACCGCCTTGTTCATTGGTGAAGACCGTGTATTTCGTCCGATTAATACCAAGCTTACCAAAGGAAGAGGGTGTAACATGTTCAAGAAAGTCCTGTGCCCCTGCTCCGCTGATACTGACTTGTCCCATATGTGAGACATCAAAAATCCCGGCATTCTCCCGCACCCAGAGATGCTCTTGCTTAACACCTAAATCATAGTAAAGGGGCATATCATAGCCAGCAAAGCCCCCCATTTTGGCGTTCGAACCTACGTGTGCACTATGCAAAGCTGTCTTGCGAAGCATATCAATCCCCTTAAAATTACAATATGTTTACAAATAGCAGAGAAAAAGGGGCTTTTTAAGCCCCTTAACACACATCATCCACATTTGTTTGCAGATTACCGTTAATAACCACGTTATTGCTGCCCGGGAAGCCGTATTACACGTTCTGTACGGTGTGCCGCACGCTTAATTTGCAACTGACGTATTGGCGTTGTTACGTTGATGTAGACCTGTATATAATCCCCGCTTTTTGTAACGACATCATGCACATTATAATATTTCTTGGTCACCTCAAACAGCTCACTTTTTTGCACAACGCCACCATGCTTTTGAATAAGGTATGTTTCTTCACCATAACTAACAATTGGAAATGCAGCGCCCGGCGATAATCCATCAAGACGCGGAATATCCAATATCCGCTTTAATGTATATTGCACAGATTTTAAGAACCTCTCACTTCCATAGCGCACATCAAGGCTGCTCATTAGAATTGCGTATTCCAGAACATCCCAATTCACAAGATGCATATCAAGCAGCTTACGATATTCAATTGCCGCCTCATTCGCCTCGCGCAGATCCGCAGACGTATCCATGACATAGGCATAATGCTCCATCTTCTTTAGCGTTGTCTTGGCAAAGGGGTCGTATTGTGCGCTTTTGGAATAGTAAGCACGTAGCGCATACATATGATTATACAAATCCCCTTGGCCCTGCTTAATTTGCCCTATATGGCGTGCATATCCCTTCGTCGCGTCTTCCGCCGCGTCCAGCCAGCGCATAACCTCCCGCTCATTCACGTAGATATCTTCTTCCTCAACAGAAGCAGCATAAGAAGCAAACGGCAAACCGACAGAAATAAACAGGCATACAACAAAGGAAAAGAAACGGAACATAATACTCTCACTGGTTTTTACCGGATCATTATATCACCGATCACAGAAACAGAAAACAGAAAAGCCCCGTCCATTAGGGCGGAGCTTTTCAAAAATCAAATAGGTCGCAAGTAATAAATTACTCAACAATTTTAGACACAA
>JBOEGQ010000014.1:0-46221 GCA_050633505.1 Alphaproteobacteria bacterium | reverse complement strand
TAATTTAGAAAGTGGATGTACGTTTTTATAATGCCGGTAAGGTGAAAGAGGCAATTGCCGAGATAGAAGAGGTGGAAAAGCATTAAGAGGTGTGTTGGCTTTGCTATCTGAATTGGAAAATGCGGTTTTATAGTGTGGGGCTTCGGTATGTTTATCGTGTCCATTCTGGCCGAATAGTGGGAATTTGAAAAGATTTCTTGAGCTTTGTATTGCAGTCTGCTAGAAAAACGACCTGATGGTCTGTGGCAGTATTTATTTAGGGTTCATGCCATCCGCTGGCCGTATAATACGGCCTTTTTTATAGAATATTTTTAGGTTTTAAAATCAATAAAGAGAAGAGCACAAGCAATGCAGGTAAAACAGCTAAAACAAGATGGTTTGAATCATGAACTGGAAGTCACCGTTGATGCAGGTGAAATCGAAACACGTGTTGATGCACGACTGCAAGAAGTTAGTAAGACAGTTAAGATGCCGGGTTTCCGTCCAGGCAAGGTTCCTTTGAACCTTATGAAGCAACGCTATGGTAAGGCTATCATGGGTGAAGTTTTAGAAGCTGCTGTGAATGAAAGCTCTGCTGATGCAATGAAAGAGCAAAAAATTACTCCCGCTTTGCAGCCTAAAATTGAGGTGAAATCCTTTGACGAAGGAAAAGACCTTATTTTCACAATGGCGATCGAAACATTGCCTGAAGTTAAGGTAAAGGATTACAAAGGTCTTAAATTGACTAAGCTTGTAACAAAGGCAGATGACGCAGCAATTGATGATGCATTAACCCGTATCGCGTCTATGCGTAAAACATCAAAAGCGATTGAAGGTAAGCGCGCAGCGAAGTCTGGCGATATCGTTGTTATTGATTTTGACGGACGCACTGCAGATGATGATGTGAAACAGCCGGGCATGGCGGCAGAAGGTCACAATCTGGAGCTTGGTAGTGGCCAGTTTATCCCTGGATTTGAAGAACAGCTTATCGGTAAGAAAGTTGGTGACAAGGTTGAGGTTAAGGTTTCATTCCCTGAAGAGTATGGCGCAGCTGAACTTGCAGGTCGTGATGCAATATTTGATGTTGAAATCCACGAGATCCGCGAAACAGTTGATCCTGAGATTGATGATGAATTTGCAAAGAGCTTAGGCATGGAAGATCTTGCTGCTCTTCGTAAGGCAGTTGAAGAACAAACAAATCAAGAATTCAACAATCACAGCCGTTTGAAGCTTAAGAAAGAACTTTTGGATCAGTTGGATGAGTCATATGATTTTGAAATTCCTGCGGGCATGAAGGATGCAGAACTTCAGAACATCTTGCACCAGATTAAGGTTGAAAACCAACAACGCGGTGTTGATGAAGAGCCATCTGATGAAGAAAAAGAAGAATTGGATGTTATTGCGGCGCGCCGTGTACGTCTTGGTCTTGTTCTATCAGAAATTGGTAAAGAAGCTGATATCTCTGTTGTTGATGCCGAATTACAGCAAGCAGTTATTCAGGAAGCGCAGAAATATCCGGGTCAGGAAAAAGAAGTTTTCGATTACTTCTCTAAAAACCGTGAAGCTTTGGAATCTCTTCGTGCACCAATTTATGAAGATAAGGTTGTTGACTATATTCTTGAGCTTTCAGATGTGAAGGAAAAAGAAGTTTCTGTTGAGGAGCTGACAGCAGAAGAAGAGGAAGACGAAAAGCCTAAAGCGAAGAAGAAGCCAGCGGCAAAAAAGAAGGCTGCTCCTAAGAAAAAGGCCGAAGAAAAGTCTGAGGAAAAAGCTGAAGAAAAGCCTGCTCCTAAGAAAAAAGCACCAGCGAAAAAAGCTGCTCCTAAGAAAAAAGCCTCTTAGTAGAAACAAATAATTCGTATAAAGATCTTGAACAAGCCGTGCTCTATGGGTACGGTTTGTTTTGACTCTTGCGTTTGTGTGCGTGAGTCGCTTTCGTACTTATATTAACAACTAAAAAAAGAAGCTGTGATAATGATGTCAGACCGTGATCCTATGGATGTTTACATGAATACCCTTGTGCCGACTGTGATTGAACAAACAAATCGTGGAGAGCGCGCTTTTGATATTTATTCCAGATTATTGAAAGAGCGTATTATCTTTCTAACAGGTGAGGTGAATGACTATGTTTCCTCTCTGATTTGCGCGCAGCTTCTGTTCCTTGAGTCTGAAAATCCAAGTAAGGAAATATCATTTTATATTAACTCGCCAGGTGGTGTTGTAACCGCTGGATTGGCTATGTATGACACAATGCAGTATATCCGCCCGAAAGTTTCCACTGTTTGTATTGGTCAGGCGGCATCTATGGGGTCGTTCCTTCTTATGGCTGGTGAAAAGGGGATGCGTTACTCTCTTCCGAACTCTCGTATCATGATTCACCAACCTTCTGGTGGTGCACGCGGTCAGGCAACAGATATCGAAATTCAAGCCAATGAAATCCTGCGTTTGCGTAAGATGCTGAATGAAACATATGTGAAGCATACAGGCCAGAAATTAAAGGTCGTTGAAGAGGCGATGGAGCGCGATAACTTTATGAGCGCGGACGAAGCCAAGGATTGGGGGCTGATCGATCATGTGGTTGCATCAAAGCCTAACCCAGAAGAAGAATCTGATAAGAAAAAATAAAGATATTTATTCTATACTTCCTATTATGTTGAATGCTCCGCTTATCTTTGGTGCGGGGCATTTGTTTTGTTGAGAATAAAAATGCGCAAAATGGCTTTGAAAAAGCAGAAAATAAGCGCATAATATCTACTAATAAGAAAAATTAAGGATTTTTATTTCCATGATCGATGAAAAAAACGGCAATTATGCTGTTCTTCCTCTGCGTGATATCGTTGTGTTCCCCCATATGATTGTTCCACTCTTTGTTGGGCGTGAAAAGTCAGTGCAGGCTCTGGAACACGTGATGCATGACAATAAAAAAATTGTTTTGGTGACGCAGAAAACACCATCAGAAGATGATCCAGGGGCAAAAGACCTTTATTCAGTTGGAACAATTGGCACGATACTACAGTTGTTGAAGTTGCCTGACGGTACAGTCAAGGTTCTTGTTGAGGGTGGGGAGCGCGTGCGCATCACATCAATATCAGAAGAAAAGGCCTATATGGAGGCCGATATTCAAGAGATTGCGGATACTTCCGTCGTTGATGAAGAGTTAGAGGCGCTTGCCCGTACGGTGATGACGCAGTTTGAGCAGTATGTGAAGCTCAATAAGAAAATACCACCGGAAGTGATCGTTTCAATTAATCAGATTTCCGAGCCGAGTAAAATGGCGGATACGGTTGCATCTCATTTGGCTCTTAAAATTGATCAAAAACAAGAAATACTGGAACTGGCAACGGCGACAGAGCGCCTTGAAAAGATATTTAACTTTATGGAAGGTGAGATAGGCGTTCTTCAAGTTGAAAAGCGTGTGCGCAGCCGCGTAAAGCGTCAAATGGAGAAGACCCAACGCGAATACTATTTGAATGAGCAAATGAAAGCCATTCAAAAAGAGCTTGGCGATGGTGAAGAGGGGTTCGATGAAATAACAGACATTGAAAATAAACTCGAAGAATTAAAGCTGACGAAGGAGGCGCGTGAACGTGCAAAAGCGGAAATTCGTAAACTCCGTCAAATGAGCCCGATGTCGGCCGAAGCAACGGTCGTTCGTAATTATCTGGACTGGATCTTGAATGTTCCATGGGGAAAGCGTAGCCGTGTTTACAAGGATATAAAAAAGGCAAAGACTGTCTTGGATCAGGATCATTATGGTCTTGAAAAAGTTAAAGAACGTATTTTGGAGTACCTCGCGGTGCAACAACGTACGCGTAAGGTAAAAGGACCGATTTTATGTTTATCCGGGCCACCAGGGGTTGGTAAGACATCTTTGGGTAAATCCATCGCAAGGGCAACAAACCGTAATTTTGTGCGCATGTCTTTAGGCGGTGTACGTGATGAGAGTGAAATACGCGGTCATCGCCGTACATATATTGGCGCGATGCCAGGTAAAGTTATTCAAGGGATGAAAAAGGCAAAAACCAGCAACCCTTTATTCCTTTTTGATGAAATCGATAAGTTGGGATCAGATTATCGCGGTGATCCAAGTTCGGCTTTGTTAGAGGTTTTAGATCCTGAGCAAAACGCAACGTTCCAAGATCATTATCTTGAGTTGGATTATGACTTATCCGATGTCATGTTTATTTGTACGGCTAACAATATCGCCGCGATGCCGCGTCCATTATTGGATCGTATGGAAATCATTCGTATTTCAGGTTACACGGAAGATGAAAAGCTGCAAATTGTTAAACGTCATTTGTTGAAAAAGCAGATGAAAGCGGCCGGTTTGAAAAACAAAGAATTTTCAATCAGTGATGCGGCAATTCGTGATCTTATTCGCTATTACACGCGTGAGGCAGGTGTTCGTAATCTTGAACGTGAGCTTGCAAATCTATGTCGTAAAGCGATTAAAGAAATCCTTATGAAGGGGCGTGAAAAAATTTCTGTTACGCCGCGTGGTCTTGAAAAATATGCAGGTGTTAAGAAATTCCGTTTTGGTGCTATTGAAGAATTCCATCGTATCGGGGTTGTGAATGGCCTTGCATATACAGAAAGTGGCGGTGACCTTCTTTCTATTGAGGCTGTTTCTATGCCGGGTAAAGATGGCAAGGTGTCGACAACTGGTAACCTTAAAGATGTTATGAAGGAATCTATTACTGTTGCGGAGATGCTGATTAAATCGCGTGCTGCGCAATATGGTATTGATTATGATGCATTGCAGAAAAGGCAAATTCATGTCCACGTGCCCGAAGGCGCAACGCCAAAAGATGGACCTTCTGCCGGTGCAGCAATGGTAACTGCGATCGTTTCATCATTAACGGGAATTGAAATTCATCGCGATATTGCCATGACAGGTGAGGTGAACCTACGTGGTAATGTAACGGCGATTGGTGGATTGAAAGAAAAGCTTTTGGCTGCTTTGCGTGGTGGTATTACCAAGGCCTTAATCCCTCAGGAAAACGAAAAAGATTTGGCTGATTTACCTAAAAAGCTTTTGAAGGAGATTGAGGTTGTGCCTGTGCGTACGATCGATGAGGTCTTGTCGCATGCTCTTTTGGACATGCCAACACCATTGGAATCTATAAAAAGTGAAGAATTAGACGGAATTTCTTCAGAAACTGCAGAAAATAAGGGAGAAAGCGTGATTCACCATTGAGTCTTTTGAAAAAAAAGCGTACAAAAGAATCACGGAAAATGATTGGAAAGTCGCACTGGCTTTGGGTTAGGAGGCTTTCATTTTCTTGGCCGGACTGAAGAGGGTTTTAGTCTGGTCTGCTTTTAACTTTTAATGTAAGAGGGTATTCCCATGAATAAGACTGAACTTGTATCAAAAGTAGCTGACACAGCTGACATTTCTAAACAAAAAGCTGCATCTGCTGTAGATGCTGTTATTGACGCTATCAAAGGTAGCCTGAAGGCGGGTGATGATGTTCGTCTTGTTGGTTTCGGTACATTCTCTGTATCTGACCGCGCTGCGACAACTGGCCGTAACCCACGTACTGGTGAGCCAATCCAAATTCCTGCATCTAAGCAACCTAAGTTTAAGGCGGGTAAAGAGCTTAAAGAAGCTGTGAACAAGTAAGTCACATCGCTTTATTTAATAGAATTTGAATTGGTCGCATTGCTTTTATTTTATGCGGCCAATTTTTTTATTAAAAACATGAAAACAGCGCTTGCATTTTGTCTGATAAGCCATTAGATATGTGCATCGATCTTTGGAAAGGGTGATTAGCTCAGCTGGGAGAGCATCTCGTTTACACCGAGGAGGTCGGCGGTTCGATCCCGTCATCACCCACCATTCCTTTCAAAAATTATTATCATATATCAAGAGTGGCTAACTTATTTTAACTGTTGGCGTGTTCCGCGATTCTATGCAGAGTATCCTTGTTGTTATTCTCTACAATATTTCAGTATTATCTTTGTGGCTATTTACGCTTTAGCTTTACAGATTCTTGCTTGCTCAAGATTGGTATTGAAGGGGTAGTTAATTTCCAGATGAGTCGTGAGCGCCGTTATTAGTAGAATCATCAATTTGTGCTGCCTTTTTAATAGCGAAGCCTAAGATAAACATTAGCGCAGCAACGGGGCAGCCTAGCATAAAAACCATAAAGGCAGGAAAATAAGCGTCTCCCTGAGATCCGTAGCAATGAGTGGGTGGGCATGCCCAGATTGCCCAGCCTAACGTGTATACAAACAAGGCAATGATAGCCCAACCTAGTAATAGTAATATGATACGGATAACTGTCATACGCTTATGTGCCTTTAATAATCTTGAGAACCATATCTTCTCGGTCTTTTACTTTGCAACAGTCAATTGTTGTAATTTCATGGCCATCTATTCTCTTTTATAGGAAGACAGGCCCGTAAATATTTGTTATATTTTAATAAGATGTGTTTGGTGCTGTTGATTGATGTTCTTGCAAATTTCAATCATAATTTCTACGTAGAGGGTAGGAGACGGTGTTGTGCATCGGTTTCTTGAGTGTTCACTTAGTCAATTAGTTAAATGAGTTTCGAGCGATATTGCTGATATCAAGTGGCGTAAGCTAGGGCTATGTGCAAGCCTTTATGTTTCCTGATGTTGAGTGCGTTCGTTCTTTTATTTTTAGGAGAAATACCGTGGCAGGGAATAATGCAAAGTCGAGTATATTAAGTTTTGGTTCTTCAAGAGGACGAAAAAGTTCTGGTGAAATGTCAGATGTTTTATCTGCCTTAAGTAATTCGCAAGCAGTTATTGAATTTGAACCGGACGGCACGATTCTTGAGGCCAACGAAAACTTCCTAGATGCCATGGGATATGAACTTGATGAGATTAAGGGGCAGCACCATAGTATGTTTGCCGAGCCTGATTTTGCGGCAAGCCAAGAATATAAGGATTTTTGGACTAGCTTGGCACGGGGAGAGTTTCAGGCTGCGCAATATAAGCGCCTTGGTAAAGGTGGTAGAGAAATCTGGATTGAGGCATCGTATAACCCGATTTTAGACAAAAGCGGTAAGGTTTATAAGGTTGTTAAATACGCGACGGATATTACGGATAAAAGTTTAGAGGTGGCTGAGCTTAAAGGTTTGGTTTCTGCCATTAACAGATCTCAGGCAGTTATCCATTTTGAATTGGATGGTACGATTCTTGAGGCCAACGAAAATTTCTTAAGTGTTATGGGCTATAGTCTTGATGAAATTCAAGGTCAGCACCATAGTATGTTTGCCGATACAGGCGTTGCGGATACGGCAGAATATAAAGATTTTTGGGCAAGATTGCGCAAAGGTGAGTTCCAAGCCGGTCAATATAAACGTATAGGTAAGGGGGGCAAAGAAATCTGGATTGAGGCATCGTATAACCCAATCCTTGATATGAATGGTAAGCCGTTTAAGGTTACAAAATTTGCTACCGATTTAACGCCTCGTAAGGAAGAAAATTTGCGTCTTGCAGGTGATTTTGAGGCAAATGTGCAGTCTCTTGTGCAGGTTGTTTCATCGTCGGCAATTGAGATGCAAAATACGGCTCAGAGTCTGGCGGCGGCGGCTGATAAAACAAGTAGTCAGTCTGGGGTTGTTGCGGCAGCCACGGAGGAACTATCGGCCTCGGTGAATGAGATATCTAATCAGGTGACAAATTCTGTTACAACGGTTGCTTCGGCTGTGGAAGAGGCACGTCGTTCAGAAGAGCTTGTGGCTTCTCTTGTTAATGCGGCTGCCAAGATTGGTGAGGTGACATCGCTGATTTCGGATATTGCGGATCAAACCAACCTTTTGGCGTTGAATGCGACGATTGAGGCTGCGCGTGCGGGTGAAGCAGGCAAGGGGTTTGCAGTTGTTGCGTCTGAGGTCAAATCATTGGCGGCTGAGACGGCGAAGGCAACTGAAGAAATTTCATCACAAATTGGCGGTATACAAGAGGTTAGTAGCAGCACAGCAGATGCAATTAGAAAGATCACGGATGTCATTGCCAATGTAAATGAGATTAGTACGGCGATTTCCGGTGCGGTTGAACAACAATCTTCTGCGACGCAGGAGGTTTCTTCAAATATTATCGGGGTTCAGGCCTCTGCCAATGAGACGGGGCAATCTTCTGCCGCGATGTTAGAGGTTGCGAAGGACCTGTCCACGCGTTCGGAAGAACTTCAAGATCGGGTTGATCGCTTCCTCACGAATGTAAAAGAGATGTAATACATGTTAACGTAGGGCATGTGTTTGTGGCATTATTTGCTTACTTTGCCTTTCATATTATACTGGAGCCGTGTTGAAATTACATTCACGGCTCTTTTGCTGTTTTGCCTCTATGGGGAGATTGGTCATATCTGCGCTATTTGATATTATTAAACAGGCCTTGCGGTCGTGGATTGCAAATGACCCTATAACGCATAGTGCGGCAGCAGCTTACTTCGCGGTGTTTTCGTTGCCGGGCTTAATGATTATTATTGTGTCGATTGCAACATTTTTTTTAGATGAGAGCATCGTGCGCTCTGAAATACAGGCTTATGTTGGTGGCTTTATTGGAAAAGAAGCCGCGCTTAGTATCCAAAGCATCATTGATAATGCGCGTATTAACAATAGTGGTGTAATGACGCTTATCCTCGGTGGTGCAGTTGTTTTATTCGGGGCAACCGGTTTTTTTGTGCAACTTAAGAATTCTTTTAATGCAATTTGGCATGTACGCCCAAAGCCGGAAAAAACGCTTTTGCGTTGGCTGGTAAATAGGGGGGTATCACTTAGTATCGCGATTATGTTTGGGGTATTGGTATTACTTTCAATCTATGTATCTGCTGGGCTAAAAATTGTAGACCACTGGATTATGGGACAGTTTTCAGGGGTGGATACGTTAAGAATCCTCGATTTAGGCTTGTCCTATATCACTGTTTCTGTTCTTTTTACCATTATATTTAAGATCTTACCTGATGTACGTATTCGTATGCGTTACGCCCTTGCAGGAGGGTTCTTTTCATCATTCTTATTCATGATTGGTGAATGGGGCTTTGCCCAGGTGTTAAGCATCGCATCACCACAATCTGTTTTTGGTGCTGCGGGTTCTGTTGTACTTGTTATGATCTGGGTGACGTATGGGTGTATGATTTTGCAATTGGGCGCTGAATTTATTAAGGCATTGGTTCAGCATTATGAGGAAGAAATTAAGACAACGCGCTTTGTGATTAGAAAGTAAATTCTAAAAGCATCTTGAGTAAGATATATCAATGTGGGTGATATCAATTGTTCGATAGAAATAGGGCTGGTTATGTGCTATTTCTCGTAATGGTGATTTCCACAGTTGGTGTATCGGGGATCTCTTCATGATCGTTTTTGAGGTGAGTGGCTGTATTGATTTATAGGCTTCATGACATATCCGTGTTGGCGACAGATAAACGTAGAGGAAAGCCTCTTCGTTTTATTCGCTCTATACAGATGCAGGAGAGGTGCATATGACATCTTCTGCATTATCTCAGGACGTAGATGCGTCTTGGTCGGATTTGGCGATTAAAGCGCAGCAAGGAGATAAGAGAGCTTATCACCGACTTTTAACAGAAATCGCGCCTTTTATACGCATATGTATTTCGGGAAAGCTCGCCAATCCGGATTGGGTGGATGAAGTTGTTCAAGATGTTTTGATCTCAGTTCATAAATCCCTACGTACATACGCCGCGGACAGGCCGTTTAAACCTTGGTTGAATGCCATTATACAATTCCGTAAAACAGACTTCCTGCGAAAGCATTATCGCGGACGTAAGGTACGTGAAGCAGGAGTACAAGATGCAGAAGTTTTCAATTCTTATGTAACCTTTTCGGCACATTCAGGCGAATTAAAGGATATTGAGGCGGCATTAGATCGTTTACCTGAGAAGCAGCGTCAGATCTTTACGCTCCTTAAAGTCGAAGGATACAGTATTAAAGAAGTTGCTAAAAAAATGGACATGACGGAATCCGCGGTTAAGGTTTCTGCGCACCGTACGGGGCTTAAATTAAGAGATATGCTAGAAGAATATGAGTAAAGAAGAACACGATATAGATACGCTGGTTGATACGCTTTCGAATGAACTTTCGGCAGTTGAGCCAATGCCGCATCCATTGATGCGGGTATTGCCTTGGTTTTGTGGCGCAGTTCTATACATTACATTTGCAATTCTTGTTTTGGGTTTTCGTCCTGACTTCTTTGATAAAGTGATCCAAATCTCCTATATGGCAGAGCTTACATTGCTGGTATTTATTTCGATGAGTGCAGCTTTTTGCTCTTTGTGGCTAACCGTGCCTGATATGAGGGGAGCAAAGTGGATGCTTTATATTCCCGTTGTTGCATTCTCGGCATTTTTGGTTTGGCATGGTATTCGAATGGGGATGGAGGAATACGTTATTCCGCATATGCGTTTTCACCCTTGTCATATTGAGGCTTTTATTTTTGGTGTTTTGCCTGCAATTGCATTGTTATTCTTATCGTCAAAGGGGAATACGACACACCCTATATTGCTCTCTTTTATGAATATTCTTGCTGTTGGATCTCTTGGTTATACAGGGTTACGTATTACATGTGTCTCTGATGATATTGGACATTTGTTTGCGGATCACTTCTTGCCTTATATTCTTCTTGGTATTGTTGTTACTTTTGTTGGACGCCGCATTTATCGCTGGTAAGAACCGCATGAATCTTTTACTCTCTGTTTCGAATAAGGTCTTATGTCCGGTTTTTGTAATTGGAGAGAATAAAGTATGGATGTGAAAATATTTAAGCCCAGTAAAAACGCGATGCAGTCAGGGCGTGCGAAAACAAAAAGCTGGATCCTTGAGTACGAAGGTAAAGGTAGTGGTGAAGCAGAACCCTTGATGGGCTGGACATCAGCGGAAGATACACTGGGGCAGGTGCGTTTGAATTTCGACACAAAAGAAGATGCGTTGGCCTTTGCGGAGAAAAAAGGTTGGGACGTTACTGTGATGGAAGAGCACTCCAGACGCGTTAAACCAAGAAATTATGGTGATAATTTTAAGTATGTTCCACACGAAGAGTCTAAAAAGGCTTGATTTTTCCTGCTTATTTATGCAGTTTATCGATGATTTTAAGAACATGCGTTCTTTGTGGTCCCATAGCTCAACCGGATAGAGCACCTGCCTTCTAAGCAGGGGGTTGTAGGTTCGAGTCCTACTGGGATCACCACTTCTTTTTTTATATTCAAAAATACGAAGATTAGAAGGCTAGCGATGCTAGGATTATTTAAGAAGAAATCATTATTAACAGATGAAGAGTTCTTCTTCCTTATTGATACCTACAAGTGGCTTTTGAAGCATTATGGAGGAAAGGATTTTTATCAGAATACTTCTCTTGTTCTTCCTACCTCAGAGTTTTTCCCGGGTTTTGATACAAAGGGCTTTACGCCTGAAAACCTATTCGTGGATGTTAAAAAGCATGCTTCTATGCAAGAGTGGGATTGTAAATTGGTTGAGCAGGATGATGATCCGGAGCGCCAATTATCCGCAGGTGTTTTAGTCCAAGGGCAGGAGCATAATCCCCTAGGAACATTTTCAATAGATGAAAACGATAAGGTTATCATTACGTATAATCCGAAGCAAAGGCCAGACCAGCTTGTTGCCACATTTTCGCATGAGCTTGCCCATTACTTGACTGCGGGATGTGAGGAGGAGCCACCTGGTGGATGGGAAAACTGGGAATTTGCAACTGATATTGCCGCAGTGTTTCTGGGATTTGGTGTTTTTATGGCTAATGATGCATTTCAATTTTCTCAATATACTAATGTTGAATACTAGGGATGGGAGATGAGTAGAAATGGCTACATTACTGAGGCTGCATTTTCATATGCGCTTGGTATATTTCTTAAGCTTAAGAATATTGATCCAGAAGTAGCATATCCGTATTTAGACTGTAGTGTGAAGATACAGCTTAAGAGAAGTTTGAAAGAGCTAGATAACTCTGAATCTTATAAAGAGCTATTAGCGGTTGGGAAATAGCTTTTTAATTTGAATATTTGCTTTTTGATTTTTTAAGTGGATGCTTTTTCGATAGTTTTTTATATTCCTCATCGAATTGCTCTACCTGATCCTGTAACTGTGCAGATTCTTTTCGCGCCTGTATATGCGCTTTCTCTTCTTCTGGGGTTAGTTTTTCTTCTTTTGTATCTTTGTTCATTTCTTTACTCCAGCCCCATACTTGGGTAGACGGCCTTACGACTAGTCATTATTTGTTCTTCCATATCATTAGCCAGTTCCCGTGGCGTGATTGCATCTTGCAGGAGGATTGCCTGAAGGCTATCCATACCTTCGCGGACATCTTCTTCACTAAGACCTGCGCTGTCTTTTACGCCTTCGAACCATGCTCTTTTTGCTTCGTGTTGCCCGTCAATGAAATAAGCGATCAAGATAAGGCCTTCTATATTGGATAATGTATCGCGAGATAGTCCGACCTCGGTAAGGGCCGTGTCTAATTCTTGTGTATATTGTCGGGGGTCTGCATCGTTGATGCGGGCATTATCCTCTATCGCAGTTTCCAAGGCGATGCTGATATTTGAGTTGATACGTAAGTCTGCACCAAGATTATGAGATGATAACGCCGTATACCCTACAACATTAATATCTCTGCTGTTTTGTATATTACGTGCGGCCAACATGACACCACCGGCCTGTACATGTTCATCTGCAAACAAGATAAATTCACCATCATCGAAAATATCCGGATCGTAAAATGGCTGAGACGTTAGACGTTGTAGCGCAGTTGCAGTGGTGCGCGTGGATCTGTCGCTGGCCAATGCCAACATCGGGCGATCAGCGGCAAAATTTACATCCAGATCTTGGTGGCGTTGTTCCATGGCGTTATTGAGGCGCTCTGTCAATTCAGAGCGGTAGGCCAGAACCATATAGTTTATGTTCACTCCCGGACGGGTATAATCTTTTAATGGGTGGGCAATATGCACAGTTGTCGAGGAATCTGTTCCGGTGTCGCGTACTTGTTGGGCGGATCTGTCAACGATCTGTTCAACAATATCATCCGTTAACCAGTGATCCACGACCTGCCTCGCAGCCAGCATACGCATATCTGTCGGTGCCTTATCCCTCCATGGGTCAAAGCCACCGTCAAGAAATTTGCCGCGCTTGGCAAGGTGTCGCCATTCTAAAATTCTACTATTTTCATTATCATTGACATATGAGCTACGATCAACAAGGGGCACCTCGGTCTCATATTGATCGGTGATAATACTGAGGGGTTCATCTTTTTGAAAATTACGACGTTCTTCAAATACACGTCCTTGATGGTTTGCAATTTCTCTTAGCATCACTGCTTTACGACTGGTATGGAATTCATTGAGTTGTGTAAAGACGGAATCGGTAATGGTGTCTTTTATCTCATCTTCATATAGCCCCTGATCAAGGATTTGGAGACCTACTGTGTTGTTATACCGTGCGATTGGTTGGTTACTTTGTCGGTCTATGAAATTGATTTCGCTCATCACAGCGGCGATTTTTTCAAAATTACGAACCTGAGATTCTAAGTCTTCCTGTGTTGGAGGCAGGTCTGTTTTACCTTCTTCAGCCTTATGAAAGACATCAAGTATTGCGCGGGCGCTATAGATATCCAGTGTACCTTGTGCCAGTTTTGCCTGCGCCATAACAGGACGTGTTTTTTCGGCTGATTGTCCATCCAATATCTTTAGCTTGATCGGCTTTCCAACACTGTGGATGAGCATGGAAGCGGCCTCAACAGAGGAATACATATGGCCGGATATCATTTCGCTATGCAGGCTTTCGCGCATTGAATCGACACCGGGGATACCATCGCCTAGCGCACGTTCCTGGATACGCCTTTTCGCATCGGCAAAGGGGGTGTTTATATATAAAAGGGTTAACTTCGCATGATCATTTGCCAATAACTCGGCCTTAACGTCATCGCCGACGGCTGTGCTGTCGATAAGCATTTGGGGAAGCTTATCTTGCTCACTATATTCTGCAATAATTTGCCATTGTTTTTGTTTGATCATATTTAGCTCGTCTTCCGTAATACGCCCATATTGACGTCTGTCGGCTGCTTGGCTGAGATCTAAATCTTTTTGTGCGTCTTCTGCACTTAAGACAAGGGGGCGGAATAAGTCCTTGTTTATGCGGATATACGGTTCATCTTCATCTCTTTTTATACCAAGTGTTCTACGGCTCAAAAGGGTTTTACCAGCACCTTGTCCACCACTGACCTGAATGTTTTTCTTGGTTTCCTTTTTCGTTCTTGCCAATGCGTCGATCTCATTGTCGTCTTGTATCGCCTGTTGTATTGCATTTTGAACATGGCTTCTGATTTGGCTATTTGCTTCATTATTATAGAAGAAAGATATTGCCAAAGAACGTGTCATATCTTGAATTTGGTCTTCATTGAAATCGCACATTCCCAAGTCATTACGTAGGGTGATAAGGCGTTGAATTTGGTGGACGGCTTCAAAAATCTCGAGATTTACATCGGGATGGGGGATATCACCAAATGTTTGTTCTATGGCTTTATCAACGTTTTCAACCAAATTGCCGCGAAAGTTTTCCAGTTGTGCTGTTAACTCCTGCCACTGAAGTGATGCTTCCTCATTCTCAGGGTTATAAAAAATGTAATCGGAATATATCTTTTCTGAAACGGAGAGAAAGTGCTCATCGTTTTCTATTTTGATATCAAAAGGCATTTCGGCTGTAAGCCATTGTTTAACGAGCCGTTCCGGGCTGAGCTCTATAAGATCTCCAATCCCTAGGCCTGTGGCTTTACCTCTGTTTGCAATGTCCTGATAGTCAATTATCTCAAGCGTATTCTCAGGTCTGAGAATCGTGAATTGCCTAAGGTCAATTGCCTCGTTTTCAAATAATGCAGCTAATGCATAAGCCATTATCGATAACCACTTAGTTTTCTTATTATCACCAAAAAATTATTATAGACATAATGTCATTATGTAATGACATATCATATTTTATTGTAAGTGGTAAATTTTTTATGCGCAATCTATGGAGGGGCGGGGTTAGTCCAGGTCAATTTCGTCAATGACATCTTCAACCATATCACCGACAGCATGCCAAAATCGTCTTTTAGACAAAAGACCACCTAAAAACTTGGTAAGAAGTGCCGAGAATATATCATCGTCTTCAAATGTTGTGCGACGTACGTCATAGCGTTTCTTCTTATATGTTTTTCGTGCGCTTTGGATGTTCTCTAAATGCTTTCTTTCTTGTTGCAAGCTTTGCTGGTAGGTGGAGAGTAGGATTTCCTTGCTAGAAATTTTCTTATCAAGTTCATATAGCTTTTTGACGAGCTTATCATCATCTTGCGTTGCCGTCATTGCGGCGTATTGCTTTAAGGTGCTGAGCTTATCACTTTTATAAATATTGTGTAGGACGGTAACAGTGTGGTTTTCCGTGTCATCACTTTTATTCAAAAGATCCATTTTACGTTGAATAATATCTGTATGTTCATTTTCAAGTATTTCAAGCTCTTGATCTATACGGTCGAGGGAATCTTGCTGTTTCAGGTAATCCTGCTGTAGCTTTGATATGCCTTTTTGTTCGAAGTAATTCTTCTTATAGTTCTTCTGATCCAGTTTAACAGACTCAATTTTCTTATTTAGAAGGTCTTTATGTTGCACCAATTTACCGGGAATAGAGTGTAGTAATGTGTAATTACGGCGTGCTGCTTCATAATTGATAAGCCGTGCAACTTTGTCGTCCAAATACCTGATCAGTGACAATTTTATGGTATAGGCACTGGTGCCATAGTGCCGTTTTTTCAGATACATGAACAATTCGTCATTGTAATAGGGGATCGATTTCTCCTGATAATCATCACGGGCGAGAATGACCTTATTATCAACGCGTATGATTGTATTTTCCAACTGCTCTATATCTTGTGTAAATGCATTATGGATGGCATCGTCGAGAAGCTCTATTTCGATATGTTTTTCTGCATCTTTGAGCGCAACATATGACGCCTCGATACTGGCGAGATATTCCGTTCTTTTCTGTTCCAAGTCATTTTGTGCACTTTGATTTTGGTCTAAGGATTTATCAAGCGTGTCTTCTGAATTCTGGCGCGTTGTTATTGCATCAGTTGCCTTTTTCTCTGCAAGGCTGATTTGTTTTTTTGTTTCCGGGTTTTCCAGTAATGCAAGCCGTATTTCTGCAAGTTGCATGTATGTTTGCGTTTCTTCTTGTTTTAAATATTCAATATGTCTTTGAGTTTTTGTGATGTTTTTATTCATCTCTTTGATAGAGGATCGCTTATAATGCGCCTTCTTATCAATATCTGATAAGAGATGTTTACCACTACGCTTTCGTCCCATTTAAGGTTCTCCCGTTATAGGTGGATTTCCAAGTGGGTAAGCCATCATTTGATCCGGGGAAAGGAACACAATGTATGCAAGTATCATTGTAATGAATAGCAAGGTAAATAGTAAAACAGGTCTTAGCCACGCCTTCCGCCGTACATATAAAAGAGCCAAAGACCGGAATATGGATCGTGATGATGGGGTATAGGTAAAGCGATCTTCACGTAAGGAACGAATGCCTTCTTTCAGAACTTGATCTGAAACCTCAATACCTTGTGTTCCGTAAATGGTTTTAAGACGGCTTAAAAGCTGATCTTCACGTAGTTCAGATGAGAGTTCCTGTTCGACAATGCGTTTGTCACGACGGATTGTATCGACAATATCCATTGCCAACATAACTTCATCCATGGTCTGCGTTGTTTTTTCCGTACTCATGATGATATGGCGTTATATCGTCCTTAGATCTAAGCGGTTAAGCGGCCAAAGCAATGGCATGTGCGCTGCGCTTGCTTAAATTTGCCATGCGGCGTTTTCCATCTTCTACGGCTTCTTGTATCTCTTTTGCATTTTGTGTTGATAGCTTACGCATTTCATCAATGATATCTATGGAGCGCTCTTGATATTCCACAACTGCATTCACCAGCGTTTTCACAGATTCCGCACGTACTGTTGGGCCATATCCGGCGCGAAGGGCTTCTTCCTGAACAACGTTACCGATCTCGGCTAATGTTTCTAGGGATTTTTCGATACCTTCTGTCATGGCATTTAATGTTTGTGTGCTCTCATGCAGTCCGTGTAGGCCGGTGAAGGAGGCGGATAGGGCGGTTAAAACTGTTTCATTCGTAGAGAAAAAGCTAACAGATTGTGCGTAAATTCTCTGTTTTGCACTCGTGGTCTGGTTCAGGCGTGCCATAACAACTTCAGACGTATTATAACCGACAGTCAAATTGTCAGATAAATCCTTGGCTATTTGATAACGCGCATCTTCTGCCTGTAATGCACGAAGCTTTTCATCACGTATAAGTTCTAATTTGGCAACTTCTGCTGCATCTTCGCCCTTATAATCTGTAATGTCTTTGGAGGCACTGTCTAAAACCTCTTTTACTTGCTCAAGACGTTGTTCTGCAATTGCCAGAACTTCAAGTGCCAAAACTTCTGACTGCTTCATCGCACCACGAAAGTCTTTGTAGGCTTCGAGGATCAAAAGCTCACGCTCTATTTGGTCTTTTGTATCTTTTGAAACATCTAGGTACGTCGATTTAATCGTTTGGAACCGTTTGGGAATATCACCGCGTGTTGTTTTCATCCAAAGGTTTGCAAGGCGTTCAAATGTATCAATTTTACCATCTTCCACCTGTTTAACCATTGATCTGGCGTCATCACGGATTGAGTCAAACATGGCTGTTATTGCCTTGTATCGTTCGCCATATTGCATTTCTTTAACTTGCTCACGCACAACTTCATTGAATAAAGATGCCTGAGAGAGCGTTCTAGCGATTAATGTGATCTTGTCTTGGTCCAGTTCCTCAATCTTTTGAAGTAATGCAAGGACAGGAGCCTCTTCCTGTTTTTCAGGGATAAGGCCAAGCTCATCCAGTGTACCGATTGCTTTATCAAGATATTGCATAAGAGAAGTCGCCATAATGTTATCCTATATATTTGATCGCGCTATATATAAACACATACCAGAATCAGGAAATTGTGTCTATTTAACTTGTCAGATAAAAAAGATATACGGTGTTGATGCTGTTGTGCTTATTTTTGTAAGAATTTCTTTGACTTTTCCTATGAAAACGGTATAAATCTTCGCATTCCCGCGAAAGAGAAGGGGTTTACCCTTTCCGTTGAAGGATACTTCAAACCTGATTTGGTCGGGCGGGACAATTTGTAGAAAAGGAAAAATCCATGAGTGGAAAAAGAGTAAGTGCAAAGCACAAAATTGATCGTCGTATGGGTGCCAATATTTGGGGACGCCCTAAGTCACCATATAATAAGCGCCAAACAGGCCCGGGTATGCATGGTGAACGCCGTGGTAAACCAACAGATTACGGTCTACAGTTATTCGCAAAGCAGAAACTAAAAGGTTATTACGGCTGTATCGGTGAGAAGCAGTTCCGTCGTTACTTCGCCGAAGCAAAGCGCCTTCGTGGTGATGCCGGTCAAAACCTTATTGGTTTGTTAGAGCGTCGTTTAGATGCTGTTATTTACCGTGCATGTTTCGTGCCTACTGTTTTTGCTGCACGTCAGTTTGTTAACCACAAACACGTTACGGTGAATGGTAAAGTGGTAAACATTCCATCTTATCAGGTTAAAGAAGGTGATGTGATTGAGGTTAAAGAAGCATCTCGTCAAATCCCAATGGTTATTGACTCGATACAATCAGGTGAACGTGAAGTCCCTGAGTATATCGAAGCAGATCACAAGGCGTTGAAGGCAACATTCCTTCGCACTCCTGCATTGGAAGATGTTCCTTATCCGGTTCAAATGGAACCAAATCTGATCGTCGAATTCTATTCTCGTTAATCGATTTAGATTTTTGGTATTATTTTGCAAAAGCCACCAAATTACGGGTGGCTTTTTCTATTGTACCTTATTACCGCGTAGGGCTGATAATATACCGTGCAGAGTGCGCACCTCTTGATCTGTAATATCCGCACGCGTAAATATATTTTTTATATTCCGAACCATTGTCGGTTTTAAGTCTTCCGATCTGAAAAACTTCTTGTCGTCTAAATCATGTTCAAGACGTGTAAGAAAATTGTCGATCTCACGCTGTGGGGCAGGTGGGCTACCTCCGGTATTAAGGGAGGGCTGATTACTACTCTCGTTTTGTGTTTTCATATATTCATAAGCCATCAAAAGGACAGCTTGTCCCAAGTTTAATGAGGCAAAGTCAGGATTGGCCGGAAACGTTAGAATAGCCTGACATTGACAAATCTCCTCATTAAGAAGGCCTGTACGCTCGGCGCCGAATGCAATTGCAACGTTTTGCTTTTGTGTTTCCCGATTCTGCGTTTCTTTAATTGCGTTTGCCGGATCGTAAACAGGTTTAACCATATCGCGCGTGCGTGATGTTGTTGCAAACACATAATGTATATCTGCGATGGCGTCACCAAAGCTTTCAAAAACTTTAACATCTTGAATGTAATCAAATGCCCCGGATGAGGTTGTTATGGCGCGTTCATTTGGCCACCCATCACGTGGTGCAACCAATCGTAAGTCCGTCAGCCCGAAATTGAGCATTGCCCGCGCCGCAGCGCCAATATTTTCACCCATTTGAGGGTGTGAAAGAATAATTGAAACCATTGTGATAATTTATCTTATTATGTTTCTTTGTATCCTATTGTTTTATTTTGATATTTCAAGCAAACTTTACTTGAGATCCTAAAGGGTGTATAAGATTTGGGTGGCATGTATAAAAATAAACACAAATAATAAGCCACCGCACATATGATAAGAGGGGATTAAGCATAATGTTAATGAAATCAGGCTTGCGTGACGTTGCAGAAGGCTCTGTCGGTCAGTTTAGTGTTATTGAAGAGTTTTCAGATCTTGCACCACGCCGTAAAGTTCTTTTATGTGATCACTTATTCACTGAAGGGCGTCAGGCGTTTTATAACACGGTTGAGCTCCTATGGCCTCAGGCAACACTTGGTGATGCGAAGAAGCTAGAGAAATTCCTGTATTCTTTAAAAAATCGTTCTCATTAGAATATCAAATGAATTTATTGTTTAGCTCTAGGCTGCTTTTTTACAGCGGCCTAGTCTTTCGCGTACATTTTCTTCACCGATAAGAATCAGAAGCAGAGCAAGCTCTGGCCCGTGTTGCATACCGGTGAGTGCCTGACGTAATGGCATAAACAGGTTTTTTCCTTTGTGACCGGTTTTTTCCTTTACCGCACTTGTCCAATTTTTCCATGTATTTTCATCCCATGGGGCAGGTGGTAAAAGATTAAGAGCATTTTCAATAAATTCAGAGTCATCAATAACCGGTGTTACAGGCCCTTTGGCAACATTCCACCATTCCTGTAAGTCGGATAGACGTTCAATATTCGGCCGAACCGCAAGATAGAATTCTTCATCAACAGAAGATAGTCCCAGTGCATCGAGTTTCGGCTTAATGGTGTTAAAGTCCAGATCATGCAAGATTTTAGTATTCAGACGTAATAGCTCATCCGCGTCAAACTTAGGCGTACCACGCGAGAACTTTGAAATATCAAATTGCTTTATAACGTCTTTGATATCTGTGAAGGCTTCGATGGATTCGGATGAGCCCAACCTTGCCATCAAACTAACCACTGACATGGGTTCTAGCCCGTCTTCTTGCAGGTCTTTTAGCCCTAATGATCCTATACGCTTGGAAAGTTTACCACCTTCTTTATCAGATAGAAGCGGTAGATGCGCAAACTGAGGTGGTGTTGCGCCTAATGCCTCAAACATCTGGATATGACATGCCGTGTTTGAAACGTGGTCTTCGCCGCGTACAACATGGGTAATACCGTATTCTATATCATCAATGACAGAACAGATATGATAAAGCGGACTGCCGTCTTCGCGAATAAGAACCGGATCAGATAGATCTGCACCGTTAAATTTGACCTCACCACGGACTTCATCGTTCCAGATGATCGGCTCGTGATTTAGTTTAAAACGCCAGTGGGGTTTTCGTCCTTCAGTCTCGTATGCTTGAACCTTGTCTGCACTTAGGTTCAAAGATTCACGGTCATAAATTGGTGGCAGTTTACGTGAAAGTTGGCTTTTTCGTTTTAGCTCAAGTTCTTCAGGTTTTTCGTAACACGCGTATAAACGACCATCTTGTTTAAGTTGTTCAATCTTCTCAGCGTAGATTTCACTACGGTCGCGCTGGCGGGTTTTATCATCCCAATCAATGCCTAGCCACTTTAAGCCCTCTTCAGTGGCCTGTTCGTATTCATCTTTGGAGCGTTCCTGATCCGTGTCATCAATCCGTAAAAGGAAGTGACCGTCATTCATGCGTGTAAACAACCATGAAATAAGGGCTGTACGCGCATTACCAACATGAAGCATACCAGTCGGTGAAGGGGCAAATCTAACTTTTACAGACATAATGTCGTTCCTTTACTCTTTTTCAGATCCAATAGATAAAGGGATCTTTATTCTTTTTCAATCTTATTTATAAAGCCATTGGTCATGGGGTAGCGGCGATCTCGACCAAAAGCGCGGAAAGATAACCGTGCACCGGGAGGTGCTTGAAACCGCTTATATTCCGTAATTTTAAGAAGCTTGGCGATATGCCTTACATCGTCGGGGTGTTCCGTACATCGTGTTTTTAGACGTTGTAGCTCCTCAGGAGCAGTATCCCAATCAACATTATCGCATTCAATCAATAAGTAGAGGATATCGTCTAAAAGATCATAAGGGGGCAGGCTATCTTGGTCTGTTTGATCGGGACGTAATTCTGCAGAGGGCGCTTTCGTCAATATGCGTTCCGGTATCGCGCGGCCTTGTGTATTCCGCCATTCAGACAGGGCGTATACTTGCGTTTTATAAAGGTCTTTTAACGGGTTATACCCCCCATTCATATCGCCGTATAATGTGCAATACCCAACAGCCATTTCACTTTTATTTCCCGTGGTGATAAGCATTTCCCCATGCGTATTGGACAGCGCCATTAAAATGGTTCCTCTGACACGGCTTTGGGTGTTTTCATGTGCAACACCAGACAGGTTGGGAATCGCTTTTTCGAGGCTTTGAACTGTATTACTGATTTTGATTATTTCATAAGGGACGCGGAGATTATCTGCACATTGCTGCGCGTCATCTAAACTGTCTTGCGATGTAAACTCGGATGGCAGCATAACACAACGGACATGCTCATTACCTAGTGCGTCAACGGCTATAGCGGCGGTCAGCGCGCTATCAATTCCTCCGGAAAGGCCGATCAGGACTTTGTTAAATCCGTTCTTTTGAACATAATCACGTAGTCCTGTTTTTACTGCTTCGTATAGGGCTTGAGCTTCAGATAAAATAGGGACATCTTTTGTTTGAGGGCAGGTGATATTGCTGCCCTTCAAAGATATACTGGCAATATCATTTTGAAAAAATGGTGCCTGATATAGAGTGTTTTTATTCGCATCGATGACCATTGATCCACCATCAAAAATCAATTCATCCTGTCCGCCAACCAAGTTGAGGTAAATAACGGGCAGGGATACTTCCTCTATGCGCTTATGCAATATTGCGCGACGGTTGTTGTGTTGTTCTGCGTGAAAGGGGCTTGCGTTAATTACGATCAAGGTCTGTGCACCTTGTTCTTTCATCTGTTGTGCTGTTTCCTTGTGCCAGATATCTTCACAAATCATAATGCCTAGCTTGTGAGTGTGAAAATCTGTTATCTCAGGCCTTGGGGTCGGGACAAATATTCGATCTTCATCGAAAACATAATCATTGGGAAGCTTATGCTTTTTTATGATCTGTACGATATTGCCATGTTCAATCAGAATGGCGGCATTATAAGTCTTGCCGTTCTCTTGCCATGGTGCAGGGATCAAGGCGGCAGATTGGAGCTCTTGTGTTTTTTTGCAAAGATTGTGAACCTTGTGTTCCACCTCTTTTATAAATGCCTGATTTAGAACAAGGTCTTCAGGTGGATAGCCGCATAAGAAAAGCTCTGGAAAAATAATGAGATTGTGCTGCTCGTCATTTTCTTTCCATACATCTAGCATTTTACGGCAATTATCATCAAGATCGCCAACCGTCGAATTGATTTGCGCCAGTGTAATCTTGATAGAATCGCTCATATCTACTCAGCAGCTGTTAAATCAGGAACAACATTGTTGTCACTTTTTCGCGCGTCTTTCAATTCATCAGATATCAGGAAGGCAAGTTCCAGAGCCTGATTTGCATTAAGGCGCGGATCACAATGCGTGTGATAGCGATTAGACAGGTCTTCATCTGTTAGGGCGTGTGCACCACCAACACATTCTGTAACATCTTGACCGGTCATTTCAATATGGATACCACCTGCATGTGTACCTTCTGCCTTATGAACAGCAAAGAAAGATTTTACTTCACCCAGAACATGATCGAATGGACGGGTTTTATATCCTGATGATGACTTTATTGTATTGCCGTGCATTGGATCACAAGACCACACAACACTGCGCCCTTCGGCTTCGACTGCGCGGATAAGAGGGGATAAGTTCTCCTCAACATTCTGATAGCCCATACGTGCAATTAATGTCAGGCGTCCGGGAATATTTTCAGGGTTTAGAATGTCGATCAAACGTAATAACTCATCTGGTTCAAGCGCAGGAGAGCATTTCAGTCCAAGCGGGTTTTTAATACCGCGCACAAATTCAATTTGGGCATTTTCCAGTTGATGTGTACGCGCACCAATCCAGAGCATATGCGCCGAGGTATCGTAATATTCGTCTGTCAGGCTATCCGTACGTGTTAAAGCCTCTTCATAAGGAAGCAATAAAGCCTCATGTGATGTGAAGAACTCTGTCTTACGCAAAGAAGGTGTGTTTTCTGTTGTAATACCACAGGCCTTCATAAAACGAATTGTTTCATCAATACGGCTGGCGAGATCCTGATATCTTTCGCCAAGGGGCGTTGAATCGATAAAATCCAAATTCCACTGGTGGACTTTATTGAGGTCGGCATATCCACCATCTGCAAAAGCACGAAGTAGATTAAGGGTTGATGAGGCCTGATTATAGGCCTTGATCATGCGTTGTGGGTTTGGTTCGCGCGCCTCAGGGGTGAAGTCTAATGCATTAATATTATCGCCGCGATAGCTTGGCAATGTAACACCATCTTGTGTTTCGTTATCGCTGCTTCTTGGTTTTGCAAATTGTCCGGCCATACGTCCGACTTTTACAATCGGCATAGAGCCGGAATAGGTCATGACGACAGCCATTTGTAAAAGAACGCGGAATGTGTCGCGAATTTTGTTTGCGTTAAACTCGGCAAAGCTCTCTGCGCAGTCACCACCTTGTAGCAAAAAGGCATTTCCCTCTGCGACACTACCTAAACGATCTTGAAGGCTTCTTGCTTCCCCTGCAAAGACAAGAGGAGGAAGAGAGCTCAACTCATTCTCGGCTTGGGCAAGTGCTTGTGCGTCGTTATAATTTGGCAATTGCAATGCCGGCTTATCTCTCCAGCTTTTTGGTGTCCAGTTCTGCGCCATGTTTATACTTTCGTTACATCTATTCAAGGCTACAGTTTATGCCTGAATTTCTGCGGATAATCAAATGAAAATCATGTGAGATGTTATGAATGGGGCGTGGAAATTATAGAAGCCTCTTTGATTTCCCCCATCGCTTGTGCATCCAGATCCATTGTTCCGGGGTATCCTCAATCCAGCTTTCAAGAAGGGTATGCACCTCGGCAATGACATCTTCTGTTTGTCTGGGGGTGCCATCTTCATTGAACACGGGGATAGGGGGGAAAGCGGTCAATGTAAAGGAACATCCCTCATGCCGTTGGTTTCGTACAGGAATAAGGGGTGTTTTATACTTTTGGCATAGCTTCACAAAAACAGGGTTCGTCATGGCATCCCGATTAAAAAACGGAACATTTAGACCTTCATTGTATTTTTGATCCACTAAGATACCGATTGATTTTTTATTTTTGAGAGCCTTCATAATTTTCTTACCGCTATCTCGAGATTTCGGATAGCCGGTTATCCGCCCCTTTAACGTGCGTGCGTTATCCAGTAACGAAGCGACCCATGGATTGTTTGGTGCTCTAAACGTGATATCAATCGGATGATTAAGGAGGGTCAGGGTGGCGACACTGTTTATTTCCCAATTTGCGATATGTCCGCCGATTAAAATCATTGGGGTATTATTTTCGATGCATTCTTGCATGAACTCTACATTTTGTACTTGGGTATGCTTTTTGCAGATTGTTTCCAAATGTGGGTATTCGGCAATAACGCGCCCTAAATTGTCCCACATACCTTTAATGATATCTTGTTGTTGTTGTTCTGAAAGATCAGGGATGGCAAGTGCTAAATGGCGCCTTGCTTTCCTACTCGCGGCGAGTAAAGGTCCAATGAAACGTCCAATTGCCCCCCCTATATTTGATGCGATAGGCGGAGGGAGAAGTTTGAAAAAAACAAACAACATATAAAGGAGAATGGCTTCAAGAGCGTAACGTATCTTTTTCATCTACTCATTAATAGGGGAGTTGAGCCTGTCTTTCAAGAAGTCAGCAACTAAGTTTGGAGATTCAAATTCAACTTTAATCGGTAAAGTTTGTATCTGGGCTCTATAGGGCGGTGGAATACGCAATATATCTTTTTCTGTGGTGATCAGCTGCGCATTATTATTTTGCGCCTGTTTAATCAATTTATCCATGTCTGCGTTGCTATAGGGGTAATGGTCGGCAAACGGAATGAAATCAATAAGTTTGGTACCACAATCTAACAGCGTGTCTTTAAACTTATCAGGGTGTCCTAAGCCGGCAAAACCGATATAGGGCCGTTCTTTATCAGGCATGGTTTGCGCCGTAATGTTTGCCAAAAATACAGGCAATGATGAGGAGGATGATTTTATTTCCGGCAAAATACCCCGACGATCTTTTCCGATAAAAATAATGGCATCTGCGCGTTTTATCGCATGTTCGACTGATTCTCTTAAAGGGCCGGAGGGAAGCGTTTTTCCATTTCCAAACCCCATAGAGCCATCTACGATTAAAAACGAAAGATCTTTATATAGGGTTTGATTTTGAAAGCCATCATCCATAATGATTAGCTCTGCACCAAGTTCACATGCATGTATTGCACCATTGTACCGGTTCATGGACACAATGGTTTCTGCGTGTTTGGAGAGTAGTAACGGTTCATCCCCTGTCTCGTTTGCACCTTCTTGACCCGTGATGCATCGAGTTGACTTGTTTGAACCACCATAACCACGTGTTAGAAAATAAGCGTTGTTCGCAATATTTTCAGAATCTATAAGAGCGTGTAGCGCGATACAAGAAGGTGTCTTCCCACTTCCACCTGCGGTGATATTACCGACACATATAACGGGGATCTTTGCCTTTTGTGTTTGTTGTTGTGATTGATTGATTGTGTTTCCCAGATTGTAAAGCGCGCTAAGTGGCTGTAGCGCATACTCAATGAAAGGTGGGGGAGTGGATTTTTGCCTATACCAGAAGTGCGGTGTTTTTATTTTCATTAAATATGGCGCCTTTTAAAAGCTGCGTTTTATTATTTCACCTGTTTTTCAGGAAGTGCCTGTAGATTTGCATTTTGCAATACAGGCTCAACTGCGTCCAGAACAACATCAATGATTTTCACCTTTTTTCTTGAGTAGGTAAGGGCGGTGTTTTGGTGCTCTTCTATTTTATCAGGATGCGTGAATAAATCACGTAAGGTTTCATAGAGATGGTCTGGTGTATCAATGGGGGTTGAGGCTTTGGCACTGTCCATTTCATCAAATATATCTTGTAAATTCTGTACGTTCGGGCCGTGTAAGACCGTGCATCCTAACTGTGCTGCTTCAATTGGATTATGGCCTCCGCCTCCATCTAAGCTGAATGATCGGCCAATCATGGCAATAGGAGATAGGCGATAGAACAGCCCTAGCTCTCCAAGAGTATCTGCGAGATAAATATCCGTGTCACCTTTTGGTGCTCGTTTCTCTTTTGTACGTAGCATAATGTTCAGATTGGGGTGAATGCATTGTTCCAGAATATCATTGCGGCGCTCTGGATGACGCGGCACAATAATTGTTAAAAGATCAGGGAATTTGAGTTTGAGTTTTTCGTGTATGTTGCAGGCAATTTCTTCTTCCCCTGCATGTGTACTGGCGTAGAGCCATACGGGACGGTTATATATTTTATCGCGTAATTCCTGAAGCTGCTGGGCATCAACGGGCAGTTTGGAGGCACTGTACTTAATATTATCCGTTACCTGTGTCTGACGTGCTCCCAAAGCATTAAACAAAGATTCATCATGTGCTGTTTGGCAAAGAATTATATTGAATGCGGAAAGCATAGGACGGCTAATTGATGTTAATTTGTTCCAAGAGCGGAATGATTTGTCGGACATGCGTGCGTTAATTAAAGCGGCCGGGATTTTCCGTTCTTTAATAGCGTGCAACATATTAGGCCAAAGCTCTGATTCCATCCATATAACTGCATTGGGTTGCCAGTGATCTAAAAAGCGCTGAACCCATGATGGGTGATCTAACGGATAGAATTGATGAAATGCACGAGGAGGGAGTTGTCTCTCCATAAGGGATGCAGATGTTAAAGTTCCGGTGGTCACCAGAATATTGAGGGAAGCGTGTTGCTTTAGGAAATGCTTGATCAAGATGACGGTTGATTGTGCTTCACCGATGCTGGCGGCATGTATCCAAATAAGTGCACCATCAGGGCGAGTTCGTGTTGTTAGACCCTTTTTTTCATCTATCCTGTCGGGCGATTCTTTTCCTTTTTTTAATCTTGTCTTTAATATCCCGTTTAACAGCGGCGCACTTACCGATGTCAGGTATTTATAAATTAAATACATTTAAACGTTCCCTTCACAGAACGAGGATGCTCAGAAAAGAATTCTGAAATTTATTATTGAAATCACACAGCGCGAAGAAACTGTGTAAATGGGCTAGAATGCATAGCACCCAGCACCAGGAGATCCACCGTTTAACGGTCCGCCAGGGTGGTAGAAACAACCAGGCTGTAAGCAAATATGTTCATCGTAATTATTTACAGTATAACCGGATCTGACAACGCGAACACCAGTTGGAATTGCAGGAGAACCTGTACACTGACAATTGGATCCGGCAGAAGAACAGTCTTGCGGTGTTGTTTCCCCGAGATAGGTTATAACATCATCATTTGTCCATGGCCCGCTTGTTAATGCGTTGGCTATATTCGCTGTCCAGCTTGTCGGTACAGCAGAACACATTGTCGGCAAATGTCTCGCATCAAGAGTTAGCGCGGCGGCGGCGGCATATTCATCAAATGTGTAAAAACCATCTGTTGTTGGGTTACTGATGAAGTTAATACATTTTGCCGCATTCCATACATTAGCCATAATATTACACGTGTAAGATTGTGTGCTACCACCAATTGTTGAAGGATTATGATCAAACGGTATACCGGCGGTATGGCCACCAAGCAGGTGATAATCGGCAAAGTTATTTGTGATATAGTCTTCAAGTGCATTCAATACAAGTGCATCCAGTGCCTGATCCATGCTGTTATCGCCAAGACCACTATTGTAATTATCTGTTTCACTTAACATGTTTTCTGCATGATCTGCCAATTCGTGGACCATAAGGTCAAAGCAGGTATATTCAAAAACACTGTCAGGTTTTAGAATAAGGTTTTGATTCTGCGTGATTTCACGTTGTGCTTCAAGCCATGCTCTGGCTGATAAGCTTTCATAATAGAGCGAATCACATGGACTATCTGCGATAACGCTTGTTGCTTGTGCATTACCTGCAAACAGTAAGAGCATAAAGGATGCGCAAAGCAGGAAAAAGCGGGGCTGCATATTTTTGATCTCTTGTTTCATCTTACTGTTTCTCATTGTTCTTTAATTCTAACACTTTATTCTAATCGAATTTACCACTGTTACGCAAACATCCTTTTACGGAATATATGGAAGACATGTTCCCGCAGTATGCGTGCCCACGAAAACATCGAGATCCCATATCGGCACAGTCGGGTCATATGGGATTTTTATAGGGACATAAAAACATCCCGCATTAGGGCAAACATGGTCATAATGGAAAAATGAATCACGGTTCACAACTCTGTGATCCATATCAGTGTCTAAGGCAACACCGTATTGTACGGTTGTGACCGGTACACCTGTCGGAATCGGAGCATTACATCGGACAACGGTACCTGCATCAATTTCAGCCTGTGTTCCTACGCCTGAGCCAGGGATATATGATCCAATTCCCTTCATAATGTTAAAATACATTTCAGGCATGTCATAGGATGCATAGGCGTGCTCTAAAGTTCCATCATCACAGTTATTTGCAACGCGAATCAAATCGTTAGAGAAACCAGTGTTAACACCACCTACCGGTCCTCCCGCGGTTGGGCATTCTTCATATGGAACAGGGGTGTTAGGTAGAGCCGGAGGAGAAGGTGGAGGAGTCGCATCGGGGTTAGTTAGTCCACTATCATTATCCGAGTTTTGTAGGGCTGTGAGACTAGTTGGTATTGATTGCCCGGTTGATCTATCGTCAATTTTATCGCCGCCTGTTCCAGCATCAACAGAGTCATTTGATATATGACCTGCTGAGCATGCTCTGGGAATAGAGCGTGGGTCGTAATTAACAAAATGTCCGAAATGACGGAAACGATCTTCATCCGCGAAGTCGAAACACCGTGCAATTTCCCATACAAGATTCATATGAGAGCAGGAGTAACTACCATCAGTAATAGAAGTTAAGTTCATATCATTATCAATAGAGAGTGCCCCACCCATAAATGTATGATCAAAATTATTATTAATATAATCTTCAAGCGTATCCAGCAGGAATTCTGACAGAACTGTGTCTAAGCGGTCATCCGCGAATACCGAAAAATCATCTTGTTGCTCAGCAGGGCGACTACCACCACCACTATCGTTTATAGTCGTTTCGTAATCGCTACTGCTGCTTTCTGTACTATCATCATCTCCTGTGGAAATGGTGATGGTCATACTTTCCCATTTTCTACTTTCACTAAAGGTTGCGCCATGATGGGCGGCAAGACCAATCTGTTTATCAAAACATGTATATTCAAGAACGCTGTCTGGCTTATGGATAAGTTGCCCCGCCATGATCACTTCGCGGCTGGCATGCATATAGGCACGCGCATATATTTGGTTCATAAAGTTACCGTCACAAGATCCCGTGTCATGTAAGGTTGTCGAATCACTTGGGTCTGATGGGTCATTTAAGGGGACGCCAGTTTTTCGTCCGTTATATTCAGGATCTGTACCGGAATCGGCCGGATTATCAATTTCATATCCTGTGCATGGAATACCGGGGGAGCAAGCAAAGGAGCAAGCGGCACATGTTGGGCTGTTATTTGCAGGATAAGTACAGGTTTGTCCGATATAACACCCTGCATAAGATGAGCCCATGTTTCCAAATAAAACACAGGTAAAAGCTAATATCAAAGCAACTGTACGTTTTAGTGTACTAAGCACGTTCCTGCAATATCCTTTCAACTACTCACTGGCTTCCAGTATATACGTCTTTTCCTTCGGCGACCACATATATATATCGAAATTATACTCATTTATGGAATTGTTGAAGGCCATTATATCTTTTATTCCATATGAGTACGTTGTTGCGATCATGATTTCCCGAGCATTTATTGCTGTCAGCAATATGACGGTGTCTTGCTTTTCGGCAAAAACCAAGTGTCGGCAACTATGATCCCGATCACTACAACCCTTGCGCCTTAGAATATATTCATCAATCCCGTCTTTGTTTAAATCCGTATCTGCAATTAGATAATCAGATAGTGGAAAGTTCCCATTATTCTTTAGGAAGCTATTTAAAGAAAGTTTTAATGACGGGCTTTTTGTTTCTTCCTTATACTGCAGTGGTTGAACGGCATGAACGCTTTGAGGGAGGGAGAGTATTCCCCCTGCCAAAAACAGTGTGTAGATGATGAGGATGCGCAAAACAGAGGTCATTATTTGATTGCCTTACGCGGCCAAATCAATATCCAAAATGGCCATGTTGAAATCGAATGATGTTTCACCTTCATCAATGATTTTATAAATTACACCGATAAATTCGCCATCCATCATGACTTCAATCGAATCTTCTGTTTTCTCACGTTTTTTGACAGTAAGGCCTGAGCATTTAAAAGTGCGCTCTATATAAGCTTTAAGCTGGGACATTTCTTCTGGTGTGAAATTCATTTGAGAATCCTTTTGATTTTGTTGTTTTGGTTATTCTGCCAATCCATTGGATACGCGTTCATGGCATAGTTTGGCAAGTGTTTTTCTGTTTTCTTGTTCGTGTGCTTTGATTGGTTGGTGGAACGTTAACGAAATAGTGGCACCCGTGCCTTTTGCAAAGAGCCACAAATGTTGTTCCAATGGTGTGTCCATATCGATATGCCACGCGTATAAGTCGCGTATTTCTTGTGTTGAAACTTCTTTTTTATCAACGTTTTCCATCTTGATGGTTACAGGTTGAACCATAATGTTTTTTAGATCTTCTTTGAAGACAATGGAGAATAAGCTGGATTTAAAGGGGCGAACCTCTCTGCCGTCTGTGGATGTGCCTTCGGGAAATATGATCAAAGATTTCCTGTCAGATAGCATTGAATCGAGAGTATCTTTTCCTTGTTTTGCATCGGCTCTATCCCGGCTGATAAAGGCAGTCTGTTGTAGCTTGGATAAAAAACCGAAAACCGGCCAGCCTGCGACATCTTTTTTTGCAACAAATGAAGCGCGTAGGGCGCTCGCCATTACTGGGATATCTAGGTATGAGAGATGGTTAGACATATAAACCGTCTGACTCTTGGTGTCTGGCAATCCTTTTTGAATGACTTTAATCCTGAAAATCATGCAGACACAGTTGTGCCATATCCATGGGAAAATATACGCAGATTTTCCTTTGCTAATAGCAAGGGATATAGATTGTAGCGGAATAATAACCAGAGTGAGAACAGCAAAAGCAGTCATCTTGAGGGTCGCAATTGCAGATCTCATTTACGGTGTATCTTTCGTTTGTTGACCCGGAATTGTTTTTTGAATTTTACGTTCATAATATTTTCTGTATCGATCGGTCATCAATTTGGTCTGCACGACAATACAGACATCAATAGTGTTGAACTGCTCATCAATGACTGCGCCTTCACCAATTGTTGCGCCAAGTCTTAAATACCCCTTTATTAAAGGAGGGAGGGAGGCGAATACGCGTTTTTCATTTAATGTTTCTTTGTCACACAAATTCATATCCACATAATGTTCAGGTAAGGCGATTGGGCGCACACCTTCGGGGGTGGAATGATAATGGTGCAGGTACGATAGTTGTTTATCTACTGTTTCTATATCCGTTCCGTGAAAACTGGCACATCCGAAAAGGATATCAATGTTATGAACCGAAATATAATCGGCGATACCCTGCCATAACAAATTGAGTATAGGCTTTGTTCTGTATTCGGCGATTACGCAAGAGCGCCCCAGTTCCAGAAGATTATTATCACTATTGATAAGGTGTGTTAAATTATATTCATCATCAGAATAAAAACGCCCATGTTCTTCCGCAACCGATTGGCGGAGTAGGCGGTATGTACCGACGATTGTTTCCTGCTTTGTTTCCTTGTTCTTGAGAAGGACAATCAGGTGATCCGTGATTGGATCAAAATCATCAAAATCTCTTTTCTGTTGTTTTACTTCCTCTGAAGGCTGGGCCCCGTATTCTTCGTAAAAGACTGCATATCTTAGATTTTGAGCTTCTTCAATTTCAGAATCACTTTGCGCAAGACGCACATAGGCCTCGTGGTCTGGATCGTTCGGCAAATCAACAGGAGGGGACTGGATCATATATCATTTATTCTGTTTTTATATTTAAGCGATCATCCTAAATAAGATATAGCTTTGGTCAAGTAAATTCATGGATATCCCTTGTATGGATATGTAAGATATTTTACAAAGTTTCTATGAAGTCAGTTTTATTTGTTTGTACAGGAAATATTTGTCGCTCACCAACTGCGGATGCTTTGTTGCGAGAGCACATTTCGCAAAGCGGTACTGATCTGAGAAGTGATTCATGTGGTACGCATGCTTATCATGTTGGGGAGCAACCGGATCAGAGAACAATGGATGTAGCAATGGGACATGGCATTGATATGACCTCTTTAAGGGCGCGCAAGCTTGCCTTACCTGACTTTGATGAATTTGATTTTTTGATTGCCATGGATGCGGGGCACTATAAGCAAATGTTATCTTTATGTCCTGATCAATATAGGGACAAGGTGAAGCTGTTGCTTGATTATACATCAGATTATAAGGGAGCGGATGTTCCTGATCCTTATTACGGCGATAGGCAAGGGTTTGAGGATTGTTTTCAGACAATAGAGCTGGGCGTAAAAGCATTTCTAAAACAAGAGGGTTTTTTATAGGTCTTTAGCCTGGTTCCTGATGATTCTCTTGATCTTGTAATTCGGCCATTTCCGGGTGCTGTGCGATATAGTTTTCAGCGAGGCGTGCGGTTTCCATCTTCTTAACATAGTCGTGCTTTTCTGCCTCTTCAACCAATTGTCCGTGTAACTTATGGTCAAGTTTTATGACGTTAGAGCCTGTCTGCGCATATGCCCCAACCCCAGTTAAAAGACCGTAAGTATTGGATAGAATATCCAGCGGATTAAGTGTGAGGATTCCATTGATGATTCCGGCGACTTGCGCACTCATAGAGCCACTAACATTGGCATAGTTTATCTCGGCCCATTTCTTATCCTGACGAACTCCCGGGATTTGTTCGTGAATTTGTCTGTGTTGCTCGTATTTTACAAGGTCTATTTTGGCATGGATCGTGTCAGGTGTTGTCTGCACCTCATCATTTTCAGTTTCTTTGACAAGTTCTTGTAATGCCTTTTTGGTTTCAGCCAGCCTTTTCTTTTCTGCGTCTGTCGTTTTGCGGTTCTTCTGCCAGTTTTTCATGTCGACACTGGTTACTTTTCCGGCATTCGTAATATTTGAAAGCAGTTCTTTACGCTTTTCGCCATTCGTGGGATTGAATAACCCCTTTAGATCTGTTCCGATTTCAACTAAGCCGTCTTTGGTTAAGGAGGCGGTATGTTTTGCACGTAGAAGGTTCTTTCCCATTACGCGCGCCGCGGCGGGTTTGATATTCCTAATCTTGTCTCCAACAGATAGTACCTTATCTGCTGTTAACGGATCAGGCGTGTCCAAATGCCCCTGATATTCCGCCAATTTCATGAAGTAGGGTTTATATTGCTTATATTCTTCGATTGGCCTTTGTGAAACCCCTTCGTAGGCAAAGCTGCTATCTTTCATATCTTGTTTTAATATGTCATATGCTTTTTCACGCGAAACATCCGGGTCTTGCCTGTTTTTGATATAGTTTGCCCAATCTTTCAGGATTTCATCTCGGTCCTTGGTATCTTGTGCGGCGTTGTATCCCATGAGACCGATGGCCAGAAGACCGCTTGCCGCAGCATAGGATGAATAACCCGTTGCAGCAGTTGCCGTTGTGTAAATCGCTAAGGCGTCCGAAACGAGTTCTTTCACAGATCCTTTTATATTTTCATCTATTTCGTGCTGTTTAAAGACTAAAGCACTCCATAAGAGCTTTATTGCATCTGAATTTTCCCACTCTTCTTCATCTCCGAGTGGAACCGATCCAACGCTGTTAAACTCTTTTGCGGTTTCTGTTTCCGGCTCTGCTTCATCGGCACTAGAATCTTGTTTATCTGCCGATTTATCTGTTTTACTACTTTGAGAGGGCGTGGAAGGCGTTTTTTTTGTTTCAGGTGTTGGTGTCTCTTCTTGTTCTGCCTCTTGCTCGGCTGTGGCGCTTTCCTCTTCGTTTACCAGACTGTATCCGGCTATTGCATCTTCCGAAAAACCAAAATGTGAAAGATACTCATGCACATCCTCTGTTTCACTGAACAGGTTTTGCAGTTTTTCAACGGCGTTTTCTTCACGGCTGTCGAAGAGGAGTGTGGCTTCGTATGAAGCGCTTAAAACATCAAGGCGTTCCTTGCTAATATGAGTGTGTTTTTCACCAATTTCATTGGAAATGGCCTTGGCCAGAAGGTCTGTGCCATCACGTTCTTCATCGGATTTCGCATCATAAACAGCCCATAAAATTTCATTTCCATCACGATATGGAATAAAGCTCAGGTCATATTCTGCTTTTGTATCGAATTCTTCCGCTATTCTCGACGTATCGTTCACCACTTAACCCATATATTTTATTTATTATTATGTTTAGTCGATTATGACGAATATATGCAAAAAACGCAATATTTTAAAAAACGTGAAATAATGCTTGATATCTGGGAATCCGTAGAGTATGTTCCGTCATCTTTTGTGCATGCGCGCCCTTAGCTCAGCTGGATAGAGCGTCTGACTACGGATCAGAAGGTCGGGAGTTCGAATCTTCCAGGGCGCGCCATTTCATAATCATCCCCCCCCTTAAGTTGCTGTAAAGCCGTTACTGGAAGCGCTGTGCGTCCCTTTGACCAACACGCGGTCATAGACCCGCCGCAGCAGTGGCAGGTAATGAAACCCCGCAGCGGAAAATCATCGCTTATATCGGCGCGTGCTGGCGCTTTGGCTTGGCCGCTCATGCCTTCATGATAGGCGTGAGGGGGCGGTTAGCTATATGGGGTTTATTAGCTATATGGGGTTTATAGGATAGGTTTAAAAATAACTTATGTTCATAATACAGTTTGCTAACTAAATGCTATGATTGTACTTTCTAAACGCCAGTACAATTCAATTTAAGCAGTATCATGGATATTTATCTCACCGTTAAAACAATTCATATTTTAAGTTCTACCATTTTGTTTGGCTGTGGGATCGGGATTGCGTTTTTTATGCTGCGTTCCATGTTCACCGACAATATCCATGAAAAATTCTACGCCGCTCGTAATACTGTTTTAGCGGATACGTTCTTTACGTTTCCTGCCGTCATTGTTCAGCCGCTTAGTGGGGCTTGGCTGGTGTGGCAAGGCGGCTATGACTGGATGGATTTATGGCTCGTGATTACCTATGCGATTTATATTGTTGCGGGGTTGTGCTGGTTGCCTGTGGTGTGGATACAAATACAACTGAAAAATATGGTGGCGCATGCCGTTGAAAGCGGATATCCGTTGCCTGCGCGCTATTATAAACTTTTTAAAATTTGGTTTGTGCTTGGTTGGCCTGCCTTTATTGGTTTGGTTGCCGTTTTCTTTTTGATGGTGATGAAACCGATATGAATATGAAAGAACCACGTGAGATATATTTTGTGTATGACGGAGAATGTCCACTCTGCCGTAATGCGGCGATGGCATTAAAAATTAAGCAAGAATATGGTCGTCTTGTCCTTTTGAATGCCCGCGAAAGTCATGAACATGTTGTTGTTCAAGAGATCAATAATCGCGGCTTTGATCTGGATGAGGGGATGGTCATTTATGACGGAGAGCAATTCTATCACGGTAAAGGTGCTCTGCGGTTTATGGCACGATTTGGCGAAAATAAAGGGCTTTTCAATCTGACGAATAAGATTTTTTATCGCTCCGAAATCGTGAGTGGAGTTGTATATCCGTGGATGCGAGGGGTGCGCAATTGGTTACTCAGCAGAAAAAATGTTCAGCGCATTGATAATCTCGGTTTGAAAGATCAGCCAATTTTTAAAGCGATTTTCGAATCTGCGTGGGATGAACTGCCTCCCGTCATGAAAAAACATTACGCAAACCGCCCCTATACGGATGACGTGACGATGGTTGACGGGCATTTGGATGTGTCCTGCGCAGGGCCGATTAAATGGTTTGCGCCGCTCTTTTGGTTGATGCGCGGCATTCCCCCCGCAAATGAAAAAATTGTTCCCGTTACCGTTCAATTTGAAAGTGATAAGGACACTAAATTCTTTCATTTTAACCGTGTTTTTCGTTTAAAGAACGGTGATTACGCGTTTAAATCGCGCATGATCCAAACCAAGGGGGATGAGGTGATAGAGGTTATGCGCTCTCGCCTTGGATGGAAAATGCGCTATATGTGGGAAGACGGGCGAGTAAAGCTCAAGCATAAGGGCTATGTGTTCTATGCATTTGGGCATTTTATTCCAATGCCTCTCACGTTTTTGATCGGCGCGGGGCATGCGGAGGAAACGCCGATAGATGAGACGCGCTTTGATATGTTTGTGACCATCACTCATCCGTGGTTTGGGACGATTTATGAATATAAGGGAATATTCGAGGTGAAACGTTAAATGACTAAAAGCGTCCTTATCATTGGCGGGTACGGGAATTTCGGGAGTTATATTTCCAAGACGCTAGCAACAGAAAATAATATCACTGTTATCATCGCGGGGCGGTCGATTGAAAAGGCGCAGCGCTTTATCAAATCCATTGAGGCGTCTAACACACCAGAGGCCGTGCAACTTGATATAACTCAAAACCTTGATGGCGCCTTGCAAGCTATCAAACCCGATCTTGTTATTCATACATCAGGGCCGTTTCAGGGGCAAAGTTATGATGTGGCGCAAAGCTGCATCAAGGCTGGGGTGCATTATATCGATCTCGCCGATGCTCGGAACTTCGTTGCAGGGATCGGGGCACTCGACGATACGGCAAAAAAGAATAAAGTTCTTGCGGTAAGCGGCGCGTCTTCTGTGCCGTGTTTAACTTCTGCTTTGGTGGATTATTACCTGCCGCAATTTGAAACGTTAGAAAGCCTAGATTATGGCATTACAACGGCGCAGAAAACCAATCGCGGCCTTGCGACCACGGCAGCGATTTTAGGCTACTGCGGCAGACCGTTTAAAACTCTAATTAGTGGACAAGAAAAGGATGTCTATGGGTGGCAATCATTGCACACGCGCGAATATAGTGCGCTCGGGCGGCGGTTGCTTGGAAATTGTGATGTTCCTGATCTGGAGCTTTTCCCCGAGCGCTATCCCTCCCTTAAGAGCATCCGTTTTTATGCGGGGCTTGAAATTCCGTTTATTCATATGGGATTGTGGGCGTTATCAGGTTTGGTGCGTATCGGTCTTATCCGAAATTTATCCGCCTTTGCGCCGTTCTTGCTCAAAACGTCTTTCCTTTTTGATTGGGCGGGCAGTGATGTTAGCGGTTTTCATATGGATCTGTCAGGTAAGGACGATAGCGGTGCGGATAAAACGATAACTTTTGAACTGACTGCGCGTTCAGGGCATGGCCCATATATCCCCTGCATGCCAGCCATATTATTGGCAAAAAAACTGGCGGGCGGTGAAATTACCATCACGGGTGCAACGCCGTGTATTGGCCTAATCACCCGTGATGAATATCTGAGCGCTTTAAAAGATTTAGATATTGAGTGGACGGAGATATCTAAATGACTGATGAAGGATACGCACTACGCAAAGAAATTTTAATTGCTCTTTTTGTTGCATTAAGCGGCGTCTGTTTGGTGCGCTTATTCTTTGCAATTTCCTCATGGATGGATGGTGGTAATGAATTGCTGGAGGCATATTCACTTTGTGTGATTTTTCCTGCGGTTTTGATTTTTGCTCTGTCTTTTTTGGGAAAGACAAAGACAAAAGAAGGGCTATTTATGCGTTTCGGAACGATGCTACAGCTTTTTTTGATTATTAGTATTCCTGTTTTCTCTCTCTATTTAGCTCTCGGTTTACCTGTTGTGTTTCTTGTTGTTGAATTATTCGTGCAAAAAGCACCGCGTGTGATTTATTTACCAATTGAGAGAATGATCATCAGATGATTGATTTTTATATTCATGGCGATCTTCTGATTTTTCTAAGAGCTGTTCTGCTTTTAGCCCCATTATTTTTTACTTTCTATTTGGGATGGCGGCACAAGGAAAACCAAAGATTACTTGTTGGGGGCTTCTTTTCATTTCTTTACAGTATGGGGCTTCTTTTACCTGCTCATGCATTAGCGATATATCTGGGGATGTGGCAATATGGTGGTAATACGCTGATGCTTTTGGGGATGCCTGCTGATTTATGGTTTGCAGGGTCTTTTTTATTTGGACCTGCTATTTTTTTGCCTTTCCACGCCTGAGTCCTTTGGTTTTTACAGTTGGGTTCGTTGCTTTGCAGGCCGTTGTTTTTAAGTCACTTGATCCTTTTGTAATATCTGGAAATTACTGGTTTTTAGGTGTCGTTCTTATTTTTCTGTTTGTTCATATTCCTGCCTTATATCTTGCGAGGTGGACTGCATTTGATACGCAGCTCATAGAACGCGCTTGTCTTTTAGCTTTTGGGTATGGATTTTTATCGTTCTTTGTTTTACCGACTTTGATTATGCAGGCCATGGGTGGTGAGTGGGCTTTCCAGAGTAAATCATTGCTGAGCTATATAGCGACCGTTCTTCTGTTAACACCGTGTGTTGTTATGGGGTTGACTGCTGTTCATATGTTTGTTGTGCATGGTGAAGGTACGCCAATCCCGTTAGATAAAACCAAGTATTTGGTGAGAAGCGGTATTTATGCGTATATCACAAATCCAATGCAGTTATGTAGTGCACTATCATGGATTATCATCGGGATTTTTCTACAAAATGCATTTGTTTCATTGGCTGCGGTGATGGCTGTCATATTCGTGCTCGGGCTAGTTCGTTGGCATCATCGCAACGATTTGCAAGTACGCTTTCCGGATGGGTGGCCAGAATATAAAGAAAATGTTCTCGAATGGTGTCCCAGATGGAAGCCATGGATTAAACGTTCATCAAAATTTATTTGGAACACAAATTCAAATTTCCAAAGACGCTATGTTCGTTGGCTGTGTAAGCAAAATCCGATTGGACTGAAGCTTATAGAAGGTAAAGAAAGCCCACATCAGTATATAGATGGTAATAGAGGTTTGATATTTAACGGGTATTCAGGGCTTATTTACCCGTTGTTTCATATCAATTTTTTGACCGCCCTGATTGCATCGGGATTATTGCTTTTTGTGATACCAAGTCAGCTTATAAAAGGGGAAGCGAATGCAACGTCCTAAGATAAGCAAGAAACAGCCTGCGCCTTATCTATTAGGGCTGGATGCACTGTTTAAGATAAAGAACGCTCCCTTGAGCTATTACACCTCATTAAAGAATAACTATGGTGATGCTGTCAGGGTTCAATTAGGCGGTCATCGTTGTTGGTTTTTATTTCATCCTGATCACATAGAACAGGTTTTGGCAAAGCAAGCCGATAAATTTATCCGTTTTGAGCGTATCATGAATATTTTACGTCAATGGAATGGTAACAGCTTGCTTGTCGCAGAAGGTGAATCTTGGAAAGAGCGGCGCCGAAAAATATTGCCCGCATTTAAACAGCAGCGGATGCCAGAATATGCTCAGATGATTGCAAATCAAACAAAAACGCTAGTTTGTGAACTTGGGGAGGCTGCGGGTAAAGAATGTGAAATAGATACTATAATGGCTCGGCACGCTTTGGATATTGCTGGTGTGACACTATTTAGTAAGACATTTAGTTCTCAATCTCAAGAAATCAGCAACGCCATTCATGCCCTGTCTGAAATAGCATACCGAGAGACAACATCCCCATTATTGTTGCCTGCAGGTTTATCAATGCATCTTAATAAGCGCAAAAAAAATGTCGTACGGTTAATGAAAACTACAATTTACGATATCGTAAAGCAAAGGCTTGATGAACAAGAAAGCAAGTATTCTGACTTGTTATCTATCCTTATTGAACATCATGGAGGGGGTACTGGCCTCATCGAAGAAGATGTCATGTCGTTATTGATAGCAGGTCATGAAACGAGCGGAGCAACTCTTTCGTGGTTGTTTTTGTTACTTTCTCAGCATCCTGATGTACTGAGGAACGTACACGATGAGTTGGATTCCGTAATTAAAAGTGATTTTCCATCTTTTGATGATTTAAAAAAATTGCCGTATTTGTCAGCTGTTATAAAAGAGACGCTCCGAATGTATCCAGTGGCTTATGCATTGTTCTGTAGGCAGGCCATAAGTGATATTGAATTAGAAGGGGTTTCGATCAGAAATGGTGATCTGGTACAGTTATTACCTTATGTCACACAACGTGATGAAAGATGGTATACAAATGCGCATACGTTTCGACCAGAGAGATTCCTTGGTAAAGAAGATTGGCCGCAATATGCTTATTTTCCATTTGGTGCAGGGCAGAGAGTATGTATTGGGCAATCATTTGGAATGATGGAGGTTATGCTTACTGCTGCGAGTGTTCTGATGAATCTGACATTAGTGCCAGAAGAAGAAAAATCTTTATCTGTGCACCCGCGTTTTTCATTACGTCCCACTGCAGGTACAACAGTTACTTTTTCTAAACGCGAAAACCATCACTAGAATTTAGTTCTCAATATCAATTTCTACACCTTCAAAACCTCAAACAATATGATTGGTTCTCTGGATAAACTTTCTAGTGGTGTGATTTTTTCAGAAAAAGGCGAAGAAATAATTATTTTCAACCCAGATATGTTTGTTTGTGGGGTTACAGTTGCAGACCAGCTTAAAATGGGAAGGGGAGATTAAGGGGATATCGCTATAGCTCTGTCGGTGTTGCACATATAGAGAGACCTATCAGATGTTGAAAATCTTGAAAATGTAGGTACGTTAGTGACTATATAATTCTAAAGAAAATAGTCATGGAAGGCATTGGGTGATGGAAACGGCAGATGGTGGTTTAAAAGCATGGACGCTTCATTATTCAGAAAAGGATATCCCAGTTATGAGTTGGGGAAGCGTTGTTGATCTTCAAGAGCGTTCTATAAAAACATACACTGGGGCGTGGGTAGAGGTTTTTGAAAATGGCGTTATAGAAGGCTGTCATTCCGGCGCACAAATTATTGAAGATGTTTTAGATAGTGAATTTTGTCTGGCGACGGGGTTTATACATCGCGACCATAAAACAACCTTCTTCACAGCCTCACACACGCTAGACCCTTTATATTATATTCAGCACCATCACCATATATATATATCAAATTCTCTGCCTTTTGTACTTGCTATGAGTGGCCGTACACTTAAAGACGATTACCCTTATTACGCCGCAGATTTCTCGTATATCCAAAATCATGTGGAGAAAGCACCGTTAGATCAGGGGCATTTAAACATTGCCTATAATATTAATTTGGTTGTCCATAATAATGACCTCAAGACTGAAAAAAAGAAAAGCTGCAAGAGCTTTGGGGATTTCCAATCATACGCAGAAACGCTTGAAATCGTATTAGAAAAAACTGCGAAAAATGCGGTTCTATCGGATAGAAAACAACAATTTACACCCATTACCACCATTTCAAGTGGGTATGATTCCGTGTGTGTCACGGCTCTAGGGAAAAAAGTTCTAGGTGGTGATTTGAAAGAGGCGCTTACCATCCGGGATGCTGGAAAGAACCTAGGTGACGACAACGACTCCGGAGTGCAAAACGCAGAATATCTAGGGTTAGACTCCTATGAAATTGGTCGGTTTGATTATAAAACTGATCAGAAAAATGAATTACTGTTTAGTGTCATTGGCGCACCGCAAGATATCTCTCTTGGTATTCTGCGAGAGCGTTTGCAAGGAACCTTTCTTTTGCGAGGAGATCACGGTGATAGTGCTTGGTCGTACAATGTTGCACCGGGTGGTTTCCGGCGCATTGATCCTGCAGGTGTGAATTGCAATGAGTTCAGGCACCATGTCGGTTTCATTAATGTTCCCTTGGCTTTTCTCGGCATTGAACACCACGCTGACCTTATTCGTATAGCCAAAAGCGCAGAGATGGCTCCTTGGCGCTTAAATAATGCTTATGACCGTCCTGTTGCCAGGAAAATAGGAGAGGACATGGGGGTAAGTAGAGCCTCTTTTGGGCAGCAGAAAAAAGCAACAGCGGTGTCCGATTTTGATACAGCATATTTTTCAGATGATTTGGCTGATATTCTACAGCAGCGATGGAAGCGTTATAAAAACGAGCATAAAGCGCAAATTGTTATTGGAACGTTGCTACACAAGGCTTTTCATCTGCAATCTTTTGCAATTAACAAGATGAACAGTCTCATCAGGCGGTTAGGGTATAAAAACTTTAATTTTAAACGCCGATTTATATCCAGGCGTTATGTGCGACCTATCAGCCAGTGGTCTTTTCTTGGTCAATGGTCTACACAAGAAATTATAAAAGAGTTTTACAAAGATATTTGATTGTAGAATCCAAGGAATACAAGAGAATAAATTGTATAAAGATCTATGTGATGTATAGATTCTGGATATGCTATAGGAATCTTTACTTCTTTTTCTTTGTGGACAGTTGCGTATGTCGATGTTGCTGCACCCCCTATTGGTCGTAAAGCGGAGGTAACAAAAAATATTCCATGGTTTGTAACATTCACAGATATGGGTGATCCCAAAAGTGTGGAATTGGTGCGTGGTGGAAAATTTAACCCGATATTTAATGGATGATTATCGAAAATTGATTTAAGGCATTTACATGCACCCAAGAATTGCTATGTTGCAGTATGGAAATAGCATCTGCCCACGACCCAAAGCGGACATTGAGGACATATCAAAGAATTGAGTTTTAGAAATGCAAAATTTTTTATGGCTTCCAAGTGAGGGTTATGATACTGCCGCTGTAAAACGTTTGCAGGAGATTTTTTATGCTGCTTTACCTACTTGTTGTAATTATATTTTTTTCAATCCCTACAAGTTCTATCGCTGGTATTGAAACATGTGGAAAGAAAGAAAGTATTACCCAAGAAAGCTTTGTTAGTGATATTGAAGTATCAACCAATCTAAGTTGGGTAAAAAGCAATAAAAGGCTTTATATACGTAAATGGGATGGAAAGCTATACAGAGCATATATGTCTTCCGACAGGTTAGACGTTATTGGAGACCATTTTTTTAGGGTATTGCTTGGTCCCGAAATATCTCCTGACAGAAGATATGTTCAGTATTCAGGTCGGCGCAAAGAAGACCATGCAGAATTAGCCTTTATACATGACACCTTTAAAAATAAGACAACACAAATATTTTTAGGAAAACAGTTCGGTGACTTTGGGGTTGCCGAATTTTCGCCTGACAGCACTAAACTTGCTTTTTTAGATTTTTCAGAAAATACAGGCGTTATTATCGTTGATTTAAATGATTTTAATCAGACACTTATCTCCTATCCAAGGCTAAGTGAAATACCACAAAGTGATCTGAGGTCAGTAGGTGATCTGATGTGGTCTAAGGATGGTAAATATATTTATGTTTATTATGTAGGTGACGTCAATGAGGAATATAAGCAAGCTTATTACAAGATAAATGTCTCTGAAAAAAGTTTTCAAAAAATTAATGGTCATGACGATAATAAATCTTTTCGTTCCATTTTTGTTGAAGATGGCGTTGTGGCCAGAACACATATATTTCAACCGACAGGCTTGCATGAAAAATTAGAATCGCCATCGGGTGGGTATGCTCTGATTGATGACAAATACGATCTCTTAATTGGTAAGAATAACAACAATTCTATACTTATAGAAAATGGGGATGTCGAAATTTCGCCTTGTTTAACAATGAGTAATATTCACATAATAGATTGGATTGAAGATGGAAACTATTTGCTTTACGAATTTCAAGGAAGAAAATACATATACGGTGTTAAAGAAAAGAAAAAATCAGAATTAGTTCATCTGAAAAATGCCAGTTCTCACGATTGGTTATTTGATAGTGGAGAATAAATATAAAAAGAGAGATAATTAAAAAGGAATGGAATGTAGTTCGCCAAGCACCATTTTCTTTCGCGGCAATGCTCGTAATCATGAGTGCCGCAGTGTATTTTTTTGTAAGTTGGCATCTTAGCGGAGTTATAGTGCAAGTTAATTATGCTAACGAAGTTTTAGAGCAGCGCTTACTTTCAAAAACAGAGCAGGTTGAATTATACAAAGAGCGAGCACTATATTACGAAGAGCAGGTTAAATATGTTGTTGATTATGATGAGGTCGATCTAAAAGAAAAGGCTCTCGAAGTTGTGGGGAATATCAGGGAGTTTAATGCGAGATTCAAACGTGAAAGCGACCGAACTATAATAGAAAGGCCTTTATCCTCCCAACAATCTAAAGAGCAGAGACAGGCCGATCTTCATACGCGGAATTACAAAATTGCACTTTTAAGTAATGAGAGAGACGCGGAATATAATCGTAGATTTAGAGTGTCTGCAATGATGCTTCGAGATGAGCTTCGTTCACGACTACCTGATTATCAGCCTCAAGTGAAGGACACGATATATGAGTATCCGATAAACTATCATGGATATGTTGATGTTGCTAGTGACTTAGAACGCATGGCAAAAATGCTTACAAGTCAAGCAATAGGAACGCCACAAAGCGGCGCCCCTTATTGAAGTGTAAATGTCCGCTTATGGTCGTGAACAGACATTCGCGAAGAATGAAGTGAACCACTTTCATTTCAAGGGTAAGAAATCTTATACAGATTTGATTGAACCCAAAACACACCAGAATTTGATCGATACTCTGTTAAAAGGATTAGATTATAAATTCAGGTATGATTTATCTCGTTAAGTATCTCTGATTTCAATTAATATTCCAAATATACCTGCTCTCATACAACGTTAATGTGGTGAGCGGTATATGCCCTGTATGTGTTGATGGTTGGAAAAGTGATCTCTTTGTTTTCGAATTCAATTAGGTTGTAGTGTAATTCAATACACAATTATGTGTGTTGACGGATTTTTTATATTTGTTACTACTTATGTATAAGAATCCTGATGGCAATTGTTGTGAAGTGACCTGTGAAGTTAGAATGGTTTTTTAAGTGCTAAATCACATGTGAGTGTAAGGTAGGTATCCTTAAATGATAGCTGAGCTATTTTATCCAAGAGATTTTTTTAAGAAGTATCAAACTTTCTATAAAGGGAAAAAATACCCTGCGACTGTATTGAGTATTAAATATAGATATTTTTTAAATACCGTTGTGATGTTGAAGCTTGATAATGGAAATCGGATTTCTTTTCGGCTTCCATTAACAATAAAGAAGTCCAGTCAATTTGTGCCAGGTGTCAAGACCTTGGCTTATGTAATAGACGTGAGCGAAGGGGGCCAATACGCTTTGCCTGATTTACCCATTGTTAAGTACTATTATTGTTTACGTCAAGATTTAATGGAGGAGAGTACCAATGTCTGAAGTGATTTATTATAATTATGCTATAAATTTGACCTTGGTAGGTAAATTACTGGTGAGAAAATGAAAATATTCGGAAACCTTATTATTATAATATGTGCTTTGTTTTTATCATCTTGCGATGCTCTCAAGGTTTGGAAATGGAATTACCGCA
>JBOEGQ010000013.1:1995-316539 GCA_050633505.1 Alphaproteobacteria bacterium | reverse complement strand
CTCTTAAGTTTGAATCCATCAATCTCAAAAAAGAATCTTTTTTGGTTTTGAAGTATATAATCTTCAAAGACCTGCTTGCTTGCGATGTAACATCATAAAGACATTACATACTGTTGTGACTAAATTAATAGTCACGTTGTGACATATAAATATGTCACGTGCGTCATAGAAGATGCGCAATGCAAAACAGACTTTTTGTTTAAAATGCATCCAATGCTTATAAACACTGCTGCCTGCGCATCTCTTCTTTCCTATTCACGATGTACAAGAACCGTGCGTTGCTAAAATAACTTTCGAAACTTTAGCGCCGCATAACCACCTTTTAAAAGGCAGTCACTCAATTTTCCGATTGATGACGCATACAAACATAAGTTCGAATGACTTGTCAATCAAAATCTTGAAGAAAAAGACCAAAAAAATATCTTCTTTTTCAAGACCTTAGGCAACCAATATTCAGTGCCCTTGATCGGAGTGTGGGGGGCTTTATAACCGTCCCTTTAGAAGCTGTCAAACACTTTCTTCAACTTCTTTGCTCTTTTTTAAACTGCGTTCAAACCCTTAAGTTTGAGGCCCTTTAGTTCGGAGCGTGGGAGGCTTTATAACCATCCCTCCAGAAGCTGTCAAATACTTTTTTCAACTTCTTTACTCTTTTTCAAACTACGCTGAAACCTTTTATTTCTGCGCCTTTCGCTTCGGAGTGTGGAGGGCTTTATAACCACCCTTTCAGATGCTGTCAAATAGTTTTTTTCAGCTTCCTAACTTTTCTTCAAACTACGTTTTAAACCGTCTGGTTTTGCGCTGTTCGCCTCAAAGTGTTTGGGGGTTATAACGGCTCTATTCAGAACTGTCAAACATGTTTTTGGTTATTTTTAAGTTATTTTTAAAGCTTTTAAAAAGGGTCTTACTTATCAGTGCCTTAGGTTTAAAAAAAGTATAGCCTGCCACACAAGTTAAAACGGGAGTGCAGCGCGTATAACAGTGCACGCCATTGAATACGTAAAAGAGCACCCAGACATGTCACTATATATAGTGACCACTACCCACTTATTTAGACATTATTTAACAGCAACGCTTGAAACAATGCGATGTGATCGCCATAATGGCAAACGCACGGAAACATCATCATATATAAATTAAAGACAACACGCGGGATAAACATCTTTTATGACCACAGTCCTTTTACAAATCATTGGTGCCGTCGCCCTACTCTTATGGGGCACGAGAATGCTAAAGAATGGCCTGATAAGAGCCTACGCAACATCTTTACAAAAAATGATCGCAAATAACACAAGCAACAGAGCAAAAGCATTCTTTGCCGGACTTGGTGTGACCGCGGTTCTTCAGAGCTCCACAGCGACAACAATGATTTGCGCATCCTTCGCCTCAAAAAATATGATCGGCACCACAGCAGCACTTGCCGTTATAATAGGTGCCGATGTCAGCACAACAATTGTCGCGCAAATTTTGACCTTTGATTTATCGTGGCTAACACCACTCTTATTAGTAACAGGCGTATTTATGCATCATCGCTATGAGCATAAAGGAAGAAAAAAACATATCGCACGTGCATTAATAGGTCTGGGACTTATCTTATTGTCCCTGAGTCTTATAAAACAAAGTGCGGCACCACTAAGTACATCGGAAACATTACCTGTTATATTAAGTCCTTTAGAACAAGATCCCATTCTCGCACTTATTATAGCCGCCGCGATAACATGGATGCTCCACTCTTCTTTGGCTGCGGTACTTATTATCGCGTCCTTAAATGCCACAGGGCTTTTAAACCTACACCTTGGCTTACTCCTGGTTCTTGGGGCAAACTTAGGCGGGGCCATTATCCCTTATGCCATGACATATAAGATGAGCGCGCGCGCACGCCGCATCACAACGGGTAACGTTATCATGCGCAGTTCTTGTGTTCTGATCGCCCTTATCATTATAGAGCTTAGCGGCATCACGTTTGAAAGTGACGCAAGTGCAGGCGGACGCGACATTATCAATTTCCACATGTTGTTTAATGCTATGCTGGCTATTATCTTTCTGCCACTTATTAAGCCGCTCTCTAAATTATGTAAGAAACTCGTCCCTAAAAAGCCAAAACAAATAAGCGATGATGAAAAGCCCCTCTATTTAGATGAGACCGCCCTAACCTCGCCAACGATTGCGTTGGCCGCAGCAGCACGTGAAACATTGCGCGCAGCAAAAATCGTAGAAGGCATGTTCACAGACTCAATGATTGCACTTAAGAATGAAGATCCGAGCATCATCGAAAAAGTTCAAAAAGAAGATGACAAGGTTGATATGCTTCATAACGAGATAAAGCTTTATCTGACACGTGTTAGTGAAGAGATGCTTGATCCAAAGGAATCAGATCGCTTCATCCAAATATTATCATTCTCAACCAATCTGGAACATATCGGCGACATTATTGATAAAAGCATTAGTGAGCTTATCGCTATAAAGGTCAAGAACCAGCACCGCTTTTCAGATGAAGGCTTTAAAGAGATTTCAGAATTCCATCAAACGATTCTCATAAACATGAAAATCGCACAAGCAATCTTTATGTCAGAAGACCCAAAACTTGCACGTCAACTGGTTGATGGAAAGACCAGCGTACGCGAGGCCGCAAAGGAAAGCACCGACAAGCACTTCCAACGATTGCGTCAAGGTATCCCGGAAACAGTTGCAACCAGCGCCCTACACACCGACCTCATTCGTGACTTCCGCCGAATCAACAGCTACATTACAACTGTGGCATACTCAATTCTTGATACGGCAAAGGCACACCAGACAGAACGAAAGTCACAATAAGGTCAATAAAAGAGCCGTATTGCGCATAACATGATTATGACAGGAATAATGTGGGTTGTTTGTGCAGACTGTTTTACAACCACTGTATAAATGCCATAGAATTGCTCTGGTGCTCAATTCTATTTGCCGGATATGATTATTAATGAAGACATTATACTATTCATTCTTTGCATTTTTCCTTGTTAACGCAACTGGCCTTATATCCACCAATACAGCACAGGCACAACCCCCCTATGCCCCGTGGATGGATGAACAAACAGAACACGTTCCCCCTCCTCCTCTACCACCAATGAAACCGGCATATTCCCCTGACAAGATAGAGCCAGCAGAGCCTCAACAAGATAAAGAACAAATTAAAGAACCTTTATCAGCCCTTGAGAGAATGTATACCGAGCGTATCATGGAAGAGCCAAAGCAATTCGGATACGATTTCTTTACACGAACCGCCTCCAACACCAAGGCTGACAATCTTGTAATCGGAAAAGTGCATGACAGCTTTATCCTTGGAACTGGTGATGAACTCCTGATTACATTTAGGGGACAACGTAATGATATGGACTATTACACCATAGATACGCGCGGCATTATTATGATTGATGACTTCTCACCTGTTTTCGCAGCCGGAAAAACAATCGCACACGTCACAGAAGAAATTAATCGACAAACAGAATCATTACACAATACCAAAGCCTATATCTCTTTATCTTCCGTGCGCCAGATTAATGTTCTTGTCATCGGGCACGTCCAAAACCCGGGACGCAAAACCCTTAACGCATTTCACAGTGTTATTGACGCCCTTGATCTTGCAGGCGGTATAGAAAAGAACGGCAGCTTACGCGCAATCAAGCATGTTCGTAACGGCCGTAGCACCTATATAGACCTCTATAATATCCTGATGCACGGCACACAATATAATGGATACGCAGATTTTAATCTGCAAGATGGCGACCGTCTGATTATTCCGCCAATTGGCCCAACCATTGCCGTTACCGGCGCGGTAAAAAGACCGGGGATTTATGAGATAAGGCCCCCGATCAACAAAAGGCACATTGACCAACCACACAACAAATTATCCCTAAACGATCTCCTTAGCTTCGCCGGAGGGGTTTTAAGCACAGGAAATAATAAATTTTTAAAGCTGGAAAGCACCCAAGACGGTCATGAGAACATTACACAAATCACCGATCAAAACCTTGGATCGTTCAAAAATAATACAATCTTAAGTGTATCTCGCGGCAAAGATAAAAAACAAGGCACAATTAGGCTTATTGGACAAACAAGAAGCCCCGGCTTCTACGATATAGGTAAGTATAAAATGCTGTCAGATTTGCTGGATAACGGCACTGCTCTGGATGATGATATATACCCCTTAATCGGATTAATAAAACGTTGGGATGATGAACAGCTTACAACACATATAATAAATTTTCCGATCCGTTCTGTATTGAATAATAACTTTGATATAAAAATGCATGATAGTGATATGGTTATATTACTATCTAATAGTTATATATCAGGTATTTATAAAGATAATAAAACTGACACACGACCACTCAAAAAGAATGATAAAAACATAGAAAAAACTCCTTATAATATTGAAGATGACGACGACGTAAAAAATTACCTTTTAGAGCATTCTGTACATATTCATGGTGCGGTACGTAATCCCGGACACTACCCAATATCAAGTGATATAACATTAGAAAACCTTCTCGCCTCTTCCGGTGGAATGACGATCAACTCTGATGAAAGAAAAATCGAAATTATTTCACCTTCCTATATTAACGATGCAGGAAAGAAAACCAAAGATGTTCAAACGTATCAACTTAAAGATGCAGGTGGCGTTAACCTATCTTCCGGCGATATTATACGGGTAAATCAGAAACATGACGGGACATCTGAAAAGACAATTACAATTGTCGGAGAGGTGCTCTACCCCGGCGAATATACTCTTATCACTGGTGAAAAAACTTCCGATTTAATCAAACGTGCTGGCGGATTGAATGATAACGCCTATCCGGCCGGTGCCATATTCAGCCGTGCATCAGAACGTAAAGCCGAAAAACTTCGTTTCCGTACTGCTGCGCACGACATGGAACAACGTTTGGCCTCCGCTATTGAGCGTGATAAAACGCCACCAAATGCGACACAAATCAAATTAGTGCGTGATCTTGCAGATAAATTAAATGAAATTGAGGCCATCGGGCGAATCACTGTAGAAGCGAATCCTGATATTCTAAGTGTGAAACCAGAACTGGACATGCTTTTGGAAGGCGGAGACAAGCTCTATATCCCTAAACGTCCACTAATCGTACGGGTGCGCGGCGAAGTATTATCGCCTTCTAACCAACAGTTTAGAGAAGAAAAATCTCCCCGCGATTATATTCGTCAAGCCGGTGACTTCTCCTACCATGCAGATAAAGACAGAGCTTTTGTCCTCTACCCCGATGGTAGTGCAGAACCATTACGCGTCAGCAACTGGAATCATAGACCTATATTCATACCACCGGGATCAACAATTATAATTCCAAGAGATCCAAAGCCCTTTGATTTCATCGAAAGCGCAAAAGAAATTGGACAAATCCTCAGTAATTTAGCCGTCACATCTGTGTTTATTGACGACATCAGAGATTAACCTTACATTTCCAATGCTATGAGCATTTATAAAAAGACATATCCAACGTTCACTATAATAACAGTCACCTTGAATAACTTTGAAGGACTGACAAACACGGCAGCCTCCATTGATAGACAAACATTTGATGATTTTGAGTGGATTGTAGTAGACGGGGCATCGAAAGATGAAAGTTTGGATTTCCTACGCCAAAGACGTAGCACAAAACGAACTGAAAAATACCCATTCGCATTCATCAGTGAAGAAGATAACGGTATCTACGATGCAATGAATCACGGCATTACACAGGCAAGTGGAAAGTATCTTCTGTTTCTAAACGCCGGTGACGTATTCGCACATAATGATGTCCTGTCAGAAATTGCACCACACACCAAAAAGAAACCTAATTTCATATATGGCGATGCGTTAGAGCCGACCGGAAAGGCCGAATCATATAACTATAAAAAAGCACGCCGATATAAAGACATACAATGGGGGATGATTACACACCATCAGGCCATGTTCTATAGCCGCCTGACCATACGCGATTGCAAACTCCATTATAGTTTGCTCTACACTGTCTCATCAGATTACGACTTCACGCTCAGATTCTTGCAAAAATCCCGGAAATGCAGTTACTACGCGAAACCTATTTGTATTTTTGAACAAGGCGGATTATCACAACAACAAGCCGCTTTGGGACGCAAAGAACAATACATAATTCGTGAGAAATTACATTTGATACCGACATATAAAAACTTATGGATCATGATCGTTCAAATGGGCACATGGCACATCAAAAAACACATACCGCAGCTATACTGGCTTTTACAGAAGGTACGAAGAGACAGAAGTTAATTTTCATCCTTTTTCAAAAAATTGAGAATCATTTGGCAATATTTCATTCTACTTAATGCAAAATCAAACCCCGCACGACCATCCATAAAGCCCGCCTTGATAATATAGCTATACACAAACATTATATATGGTTTAAGCACAGAACCCCGCAGATAATGTTTAACCTGCTCACGCCACCATATCGGATCTTTGGGCCATCTTTCACGCCTTATCATTTCGGCCTCCCAAAAGGCATAACGTTCATGCCTGTCGTGCCAAGCATCTAAATCCTCATACGCATAATGATATAAAGCAGAACGCAAGCTCCCTATTTTGCCTTCCGTATAATCACTTTTAAAAGTGGGTTGATAATGCCCTTCAATCTCCCCCATCCCATCAATATCCAAATCATTCACAACTGGGAAACACATCTTCTTACGATGAAATAATGCAATCTTATTATTCCGCATACCGTGTTTTAAAGGTGTATTGCCACACACATACACCCCGGGTACAAAGAAACCACACTCATTTGGACTATTTTCAATCAATACACTGATTTCATTACAAACATCAGGGGTGACGACCTCATCAGCATCAACCCAAAATATCCAATCGTGGCCAATATCAAGTGTATCAAGACACCATTGCCTCTTTTTAGGGTATTGCCCGTTCCAACGATATGTACAAACTTGCGCACCTTTTATATGCGCAATCTCGCACGTGCGATCCGAGCTCTCAGAATCAACAACAATCACTTGCGCAAAACTCGTCAATGCGTCCAGACAACGCGCAATATGCGCCTCTTCATTTTTGGTAACAATAATAACGGCAACGGGAACTTTTTCTTTATCACGTACCATGCCGCAAACCATATAAAACAAACCCGAACAGGATGCCTACAAAGATAAAAACCGGATAAACCAGATAAGGCGCTGGCCATTTTTCCTTAAAAGATACGGAGGCTGGCTCAACAATATCGGCGGAGAAAGGTTGCCCTTCCAAAGAGACCAGCATCTTTACGCGCTCTTGCTCTAACAACAGGGCGGTAAAGTTACGTTGGTGCGCCGGATTATTCGTTTTTGTTAATGCCTCCTCCAAATAGGAAATCCGTGCATTTACATCGCGTAAGATACGGGCACGAATTAGTTCATCTGCAACAAGATGAATACGGGATAGAAAATGCGCGGCAAATTGTTTCCTTGGGTGTAAATAGAACATACGGCGCATTTCTGTTCCATGAACCGGTTCAATAACAACGCGCCGCTCTATATATTCTGACAGGAGTTCTGGCGTCCACTCCCTTTGGGGCTTTGAGAATTCAAAGGATAGATCATCCGTCAAACCATCACGTATTTTCTTATCAGTAAGCAGAATCGTCGCAACAGATACCCCATCATATACCTGTACAAAGCGCGAAAATGCATCTGTACTTTCCTGACCAAATGAAACAGCCGGAGAGCCTTCCGATCGATAACCAACCATATGCGTCCCCTGCGCCAGATTAATCGCCGGTGATATAACAAGATCAGCACGATAAAACCCCCGTGCAACACTTAGAAAAGCAAAGGCCATCGCCATACATATACACACGAAAAAGAGAATATAAAACTTCGCACGCCATATATCACGCAACACATCAAATAATGTCTTTTCCGGTAAAACCATTTGTGTAGAATCTGCCACAACATTGCTTTGCGCCATGTGTATTCCTCCCCATTATCACAACACGTACACCATCAGGGATAAGCAAGCATCGATTAAAAATCAAGCCTTTAGATCATCATGGACAACATCCATTGCACGCCCTGCCCAAGCCTTTAGCGAATCTTGCGGTGTAAAGACATCGCGCGCACGCGCCGCGCCATTCTGCCCGACCTGCCATAAATCAGTATCATGGCGATACCCGTTAACCGCCTTTACCAAGGCTTCAGCATCACCATGCGCCACAACAACGCCAGCCTCAAAATCATTCAAAACTTTTGCCGTTTCTGATTGAGATGGACCAATAAAGATTGATGGACGCGCCACCGCAAGAGCAGCATACAGTTTCGACGGCACCAGATATCCTGCGGCATCATCTTTCATAGAAATTAAGTGAACATAGCCACTTTCCATCATCTCACGCAGATTCTCAACCGGTTGGAACGGAAGAAGGCGTATATTATCCAACCCCCTCTTCGCACGCAGTTCTGCAAGCTCATCAAAGCGCTTTCCATTGCCGACAAATACGAACTCGACATCACTTTCCTGCTTTTGTAAAACTTCGGCCGCATCAATAACTGTTTCAACGCAATGCGCCCGCCCAAGATTTCCTGCATATAGAATACGAAAGCGCTCTTGTGATTTTTTCTGCTCATCAAACGGACGGGCAACCTCAGGGTCTAAATCCTGATATGTTTTACCCGTTGTTTCAATCATCTCGGAATCCGTTAACTCAACATCAGGCCAATTGGGAATCATTGCAATTTTCCGCGCATCAATTCCCTCTTGTGCAAGATATTTCGCCATACATCGCCCGACAACCACAACCTTATCACATCGTTGCATGCATCGATTACGTAAGGACTTTAACCGCGCCATAGCCCAGTCCGGTATTCGCATACCAATCACCGGTAACAGCTCAGGATACAAATCATGACACCAGTTAATATGGCGACTTTTTTTCCATCGCGCGATAATTTGCCCGGCAAAAACAGTCAGCGGCGGATCACTCATGGTCACGACAAGATGACGGCCTTTTAATCGCAATGCCAAAATCAGCATTTTAATCCAGACCCAAACATATGCAAAAACAGAAGCAGGCCTTTCCGGCCCCTTCACGCGAATAATGCGAACTCCCGGAATACGTTCTTCACCAGCCTTCGGCCCGGAAGATATAACCGTGACGTGCCATCCCTCACGCGCAAATGCCTGTGCAAGATCCTTCAGCACACGCCCACTTGCACCATGAACAGGTGGGAACACTCTATTAATAAACAAAACGGTAGGTCTACGCATGAACGCTCAATATATTTTTTGATTCGGATTGACGCAAGTATACCAAAGAGCCGGAGATCAGCAAAAGCATCAAACCAAAATCCAGGGATTTAAAGCTCGCATACAGGGTTATATCAATCATAACAGGCATAAAAATTGCCAAACCTAATGTCGGATTCTTCAAAATAACACGAAACGAGCGCTCTAAAATCCCCGATACATAAGCGATTCCAAATATAATCCCCAGAACACCTGTTTTAAGGAAAATGCTGGAGAAAAAATTATGTGTAAAATTTACATTCAATCCTCCAACAGCCGGAGACGCAAACGAACCACCCCACCCAATCCCGAATAAAAACGATATAGGACTGGCTGTTACCACCTGCCAAACAGCATAAAATTCCTGCGGCCTCATATTCAATCCGACTTTTTGTGTCTTCACCAACAATGATGAAGAAATACCATAGAAAGAAAGGCCTGCTATTGAAAAGGCGGTAAGCAACACCACAACAACACCAAAGGCACGTTCAGGCGATCTAACAACATGATAAATCAACAACACCAACACATACAAAAACACGGCGCCGACACTGGCGCGCTGAAGCGTCAAAATCATGGACACAAGAGGAACCAAACTTAACGCCAATAAAGAAAAGGCAATAAGACACGATTTAAGAGAAAAGCATCTGGCCACACGATGCATCGCCACACCGATCAAAAACAGACAGGAGAACAATACGGTCGGCATATTCTCTAAATATAAAAGCTCATCCCCGCACCAATATGGGCACCCCAATGCATAGCGCATAGAAACAGATCTGATTGAAAATAAAATCCCAATCAAACAGACCGAACATAGAATCACCCGAAAATAATACGGACGCGCACGAATAACCTGAAGCAAAAGAAGAGGTAAAAACAGGAATAAGAAAGGAAGAATGTCTCGCATAATGGCCTTGGGCGCATATCCAGATAAAACAGAGACCAATAAAGGCACGCTTAAACCATATAAAAGAAAGGCTTGGCCTGCGCTTTTCCAATATCTCTTTTTTGTTTCTATTCGGTTGATCGGTTGTAAGAGAGCATCCCGCATCCGCCCCGCGCCAACGCTTAATGCCAATAGAACACCGATCAAAACCTCAACATAACCAAATGTATCTGGCGTTGGGGACCCCAGAACGGCATAAAGAACACAAGCGATAAAAAAGCAAATAATACGATAATCGTATGAATCAATCTGCAAGGGGAAATCATAATGTGAAACAGTGCTCGCTCTCACATACATTGTTATCCTCCCAACAAAATTTTTCGCCACATATTCACGGCAACAACCAAAACAAAAATCGCAAAAATGAATTTCAGTTTTTTCACACTGACCTTATGCGCAGCCCACACCCCAAGTGGAGCACTTAAGACACTGACCGGGATAATACAAATCCAAGCCAAAAGATTCACATAACCCAAGGAAAAAGGCGGCAACCCATCCACCCCCCACCCGATAATGACAAACCCCAATGAAGCAGGAATTGCAATAACAAGGCCTAACGCAGATGCACTGCCTACGGCGCGATGCATACCAACCTGATGCATGTTCATGTAAGGAACACTTAACGTCGCACCACCAATCCCGATCAAAGTTGATACGCAGCCAATCACACAACCGGCAATCCCGGTGAAAGGCTGGCATAGGAAGGATGAATCCGCCTGGAGCTTCCCCCCACCTGTAATCATAAGAACGGAAAGAACAAGTAAAGCCCCGGCAAAAATCATCTTCATTGCCACAACATCTAATATTCCAGCCAACCAAGAACCACACACAACCCCAATAAGAACACCAGAACCAATCATACGAATAAGGGTTAGATCAACGCTCCCCCTTTTATGATGAGCTCGAGCAGAAGAAAACCCTGTCGGTATAATCGTCGCCAAAGATGTCCCAACACAAACATGCATGAGATACGCGGAATCGTACGGAACTTCGCCCTCTAACAAAGAAAAAATGGCATATAATCCAGGAACCAGAACAATCCCCCCACCAACACCGAGAAGCCCCGCCAGGAACCCCGCAACAGCCCCAAGGCACATCAATCCCAGTATAAGAGGGAAATAGGTGATAAGAAATTCCATACGCGCACGATAGCACACATAAAGCCAATAAACGAGCCAAGAAGACTTGAAAATTTATAGAACAATATTAATCATATTGATTGAAAAGGCGGTTCGGCTCTTGGGTGCTGCTGTTGCTATGAACTTTGGTCACACGCCCGTTATTCTTCCGCGTCTTTGCAGTGGAATTGGAAGAATTCGCACTACTATAGGAATTTGTATGACCTGAAGATAGGCCAAGAGCAATTCTTTTTCGTTCATCACGCTCTGCTTTACGAACAAGCCTATCTGTGCGAAGCCTTTTAACCTTTTCCAGACGACGCAGCTCTGCCTCTTCACTTGCCTTTTCTGCCCTTCTAAGGCTTGCAAGTTGTTTTTCCTTGGCAACAAGGTTGCGCTCATACTCAATCTGTAAAGCGCGATCTGTATCGGTCTGGCGGTGTCTCAAGGCGCTCGCAGACAAACGCCCCCACTCTGCAGGTTGGCTTTGCTCACGTGCGATATTCATCGACTGAACTGCGCGAATCTGATTTTGGAAACGCTCTCTGTCATAGCGCACAATTTTATCGTGATAATTATATAAGATGTAATTGCCATGTTCAGTTTTAGAAAAGAAGCGACGTTTCACATTGTAGTAAGTTTGCGGTCCTACGACTTTTCCTTCTTCATATGTAATGTCAGATGTCGTCCCGGGCGCATCACGATTCCACAGCTCTTGAGCGTGAAGCTCCTGATACGACGAAACAGAAGACAACGTTAAAACACCTGTTAAGACCAAACATAGAAACGGACGTTTCATCATTCTAATACTCATATACAATATATTCCCAACATACACTGTAACAGCAAACAGAACTCATATGCAAAAGAGAATTAGGACATTTGGGCAAAATGCCTCGAAATTAAGCCATTTTTAATCTTTTCGCGCAATTATTAACACACTTATGGAAATATACATTTTCGCCTTTATTTAAAATGATACAGGCAGAAATCTTTGCTTACAGACTATGGAGTAATAAAAATGCACGTCAATTTGGAAAAGTTCTTAGAGGAAGCCGATGTTAAAGAGACACTTTACCCCGGTAAACGTGTTGTAAAGCCGTGTCAACAAATTGGCGAATACAAAAACCATTGCGTTGTCATTGATTGGCGCACACCTGATACTATTGAAATAGACATTCGCCCAGGATTAAGCGGCAAGCAACTCGCCCCGGAAGTCATCAAAAAATACCCTGTCTGTTTCCAAACTCCCACTCACGTCAAAATCAATGTCGTAAATGATAATGACGACGATCAGGACGATGAAGAGGAAAAAAAGGGAAAAAGCAGCGGAGGCAGTGGCGGAAAAAAACCGGCGAATAAAAAACTGGAAGACGTTGATCTGATTGCCGCACGTTTTGGCGATAGCGCAGAAGGCCAAGTCCCCGCACTTGGTGAAATTAAAGAGATGGTCGTCATGGGCTTGGAAATCGCAAAAGAGGCCTTCACCAATGCCTTTTCCGAATTAACGAGACAAATCAATCATGCCCAAATACGTGCCACCGATATTTTATCAAAAGGAATGGATTTGGTCACAAAAGTGGCTCCACCCAGCTATATGGAGCCAAAAGGAGACGAGAAGGTTTCCTACAATTATGACCGAGAGAAAAACGCCGACATAGGCCTACGCATGTCTCTTGGGTAAAACTGCACAGTTGTGCTTATAATAAGGATGGCATCACACGTCATTATTCCCTTGCATATGGTGAAATAAGAAAGGCCTAGAGCCTGTATATAGGGTCATGCTCACTATTTTATTGACTTTTTCTCAACAAATATGGGATATCTTATATAAAGGTTGAGTTTCAAATGTGAGGATTATGGAATCTTCACCATGTGTGCATTGATAACGTATACGTGTGAAACAAAGGATTATAAACAATTTATAGGGGTAATTTTTATGTCAGACTACATGCGCGGGACACCAAAGGCATTAGACGAATTCCACGTCAGTCCAGTTGATAATACATATATTGAAAACTTTGGCATAGGCTACGGTAACAGATCGGCGAGCGATAATCTCGTCCTACCAGCAGGGGTTCATGTTGAAAGCTATACATTAAGCGGCCACTACACTGGTGTAGGTGACAAATTCACAAAGGGTGGCGCTATTAACTTACAGCTCAACAGTGGTGGCGAAATCACTTTGGAATTAGACAAACGTTTTGCAACGTTCGGAAATCCCAAAAATGAACATAGAGATGGCCCACGCCTGACTTTTGAGGGCTCAGGCAATCCGGACGGTTCACAAACCGTAAGTCTTGAGGTAATCGGCAATAAGATGAGACCTGCCACATGGCCTGAAAAGGATGCATCACAACCTTACTACGCCGGATATGTAGATGCCCGTGGCTATAACAGTGGTTATACAACGATTACACCTGTTGGAGGGGCTCATCATGGTAACAATCTTGATGCATGTACCAAGGCTGGTATAGCTGGCGCAGTTATTGGTGGTGCCATTGGTAACCACGTTGGCGGTAATAAAGGTAAGGATACTGAAGGTACTGTTATTGGCGCCATTGGCGGCGCGGTTGCAGGTAAAATCATTTGTGAAGCATCGCAGAACGGTGAAAGCACAGGCGGTAAAGCGCCTGAACAGCCAGTTGAACAACCGGAAGCCAAAACAAGTGACGCGCCTGTAGTTGAAGAAAAAGACACGACAACAGATAACACACAGACAACTCCGGACGGTACAGAAGCTGAACAAGAAAGCTGTGCTAAAGAAAGCATCATTGGCGCCGTAATCGGTGGTGGACTTGGTAATCTCATTGGCGGTAAAAAAGGCCACGATACCGAGGGCACTGTTATTGGCGCCGTTGGCGGAGCAGTCATTGGAAACGAAGCTTGTAAAAGCCAACAAAAAAGCGAAGGTGAAGCACCTAAAGCAGATGACAAAGTTGGCTTTAACAGTGAAGCAAACCCTGATGAAAGTATCGAAGGCATTGTCAAATCAATCGGCGCTGATAACCCGGCTGTTGTTGCCGGTATAGATAACGATCTAACCGCTGCAAACGATGCAAATTTCAAGATCACTGCTTAAAGGCACATATAACTGAAACAGAAAAAACCGCAGGAATATTTATGTCCATGGTTTTTTCTTGCTTTGTAAACCGCGTATGCGTTATTATAGTATAAATATGAAAATTAGAAATAAAATAAGGGGATAAATCAATGGGTAAGCGTCATGGTCGTCATGGACATCACGGAGATGGACAAGATGTATGTACAGCAGCTGGTGCTGCAGCCGGTAGCGTAATCGGTGGTATTATCGATGAAGCACTTGGCGGTAACGGTCAGGTCGGCGAAGTCGTTGGCGGCGTTGCTGGTGCAGTCGGTGGACACAAGGAATGTGATGATGGCAAAGATGATCATCATGGACGAGGGCATGGACACAGACACAGACCTGCAGGAAAACTCCACTATCACCCAGGTCTAGACATTGAACATAGACATATACGTGGTGGCACAAGACATACTCACCCACATCACCACAGTAGCGTGGATGTGGACGAGCAGTTTGATAAAAGCAAAGGCCTTCCTGAAGAAACAGAAGAGCAAATTGCAGCAATCGCAAGTGAGATGGGTGCAGATAATCCGGAAGTTGTTGCAGGTCAAACTGCGGAACTGGATGCAGCAAATGAAGCAAACTTCAAGATCACTGCATAAAATACAACTTTACAATAACAACCGTAATAAAGCCCTTTCATATGTATGGGGCTTTTTTCTTGCATATTGACTATAAATTCCTTTAGAATGCGCACATATTTTATGTGATATAGCGTAAACATACGCGACGCCTTCAACATCAACGGGAGAGTTCCCAGATGAAATAAGGACAAAAACAAAACCATAAGACGATATATAGGGGAAGATTATGATAGATGCAGATACAAGCTTAGACGATAATCTAGCGGATCTACAAACACAGCTAAACAGTCCCGGATACGAAATTGTTGCGCAAGCACCTGCCGGAAGACCTGAAATAGATTTAGACAATCCTGTTCTGATTGTTGCAAAAGACGGAACATTGCAACAATTCAACGATGCAAATGCGGAAGATGCAGGCTTCACACAAAGCTCTATAGATTTCGAAAATGGTATTTTACTGGCACAAGCCGGACCTGTGCAAGGTGTATATGCGCACACACCGGGTCGTAGCAATGCTCCGGATCAAAGGGCAGCGTACATTAAATTTACCCCACATAGCCCTATATCTAATGAAAGTGATACAGTTACACTTCCGGGCGATATCGACCTAAGAAATTCAGATATTACCGTACATAATGGCATCGCACATTTTGACATACCCGGGCATCCCAATTTGGCATTAGATATGAGCCACAACCACAGTCAACTTGATCAGGATGATCGCCGCAATGGATATGGTCAAAGAAGACAAACGAACGGCTTTAACCGGATGGTTCTCTCTTCGTGGGATAACGAAGACGGAACACAAGATATTACTGTTAACGTCCTATCAAGGCATGATCATAACGGGAAACATGCGGGGCATATCGCCTATCGTAAAAACGGGCTTGATGCCGGAAGTGTTCAAGGCGATAACTTTCATGGTTATGGAAGAAGCCACACCTACTCTCATCAACCGCAAAGACATATGAGCTATTCACGTGCGCATTTCAATAATATGCAATACAGAATTATGGACATTCTAGATCATAGCGCGCACCATAGTTATGGCTCTGTACACTGGCGTAGAGGGCACCAGCACCGTGGACACGGACATCATCGCGGACACCGTAACCATCGTGGGCATGGCGGACACCACCGCGGACATGGGCACGGACATGACGCAGTGGACGATATCATCCACATTTACGATATATACCAACGTAATAAACATCACAAAAAACACCATAAACGTCATAACAGACGCCATGATAGACATCATGGGCATGGTAACGGACACAGGCATAAGCACGGCAGTGTGGACATGGGTTCAAAATTTGAGGGCTTAGCTGCCTTACCAGAGGAGCTAAACGAAAAGAAAGCACCTCTTGCCGTGGCAGTTGCCGAGGCAACTTCTGCGACACGCGTAGATAAGGGCAATGCAAAACACGAAACGCATCTTGCCTTTAATGATGAAGTGCTACACGACGTAGAAGACCATGATATAGATGCCGCATACGAGATTGATGGAGATCATGAACACACAAGTGAGAATGATCACTCCATCGCGTAATACATCTCGGTTTTCAGACCTATTATAACTCTTTAAAAGTCCATAACAGCGCAGTTGTTATGGACTTTTTTATATGGTTTCTTTTATAGTCGTTCTGGCCGTAATACACCTTGCCTTAATAACAAAGTACGCATCATGAACGATAAAGATAATAAACAAGACAAAAACATCATTCATTTTCCAGAGCTGGAAAAACGCCAAAACATTGCCAAAGATAAAAAGAAGCAGGAAAAACAAGCAAAAGCTGAGAAAAAAGAGCGAGATAAACAAGAAGAAAAATATCGCTCACAATACCGTTCCGAAACAAATGCCCGGAAAAGAGCGCAAAATGCAATGCATATGGGAACATCTGCCAGACGGACGGCCTCAGGTGAAAAACAAAAATTTATTAACTGGGAGAAGATCACCCCATTTACACGAATTATGGTCGGCATACTCCTTGGCTTACATGTTTTTACATTCTTTGCATTAGATATATCGGCAAAGATCAACATGATCTATCATTTTGGCTTTACACCCGCCATATATACTGGTGCTACACCATGGGTGTGGAGCGCCCTCTTCTCCCCTCTGACCAGTCTTTTCCTTCATAGCGGATGGATGCACCTTATCTTTAATTGTATCATGATGACCGTCATGGGTATTTTCTCAGAAAGACAATTTGGAACACGCAAAACGGTTATATTCTTTACCATTTGCGGATTATGCGGGAACTTATTCTATATTTTGATTAACCCGTTTTCTTCCATCCCTGTTATTGGCGCCTCAGGTGCAATTAGCGGCCTATTCGCCCTTAGCTTCTTAAACATGTTGGAATACGGAAGCATAATGCAAAACCAACCAAAGCGCAGTCCAATATCATTTATCATACTGTGGTCAGCCATTATCGCGGGATTTGGCATGCTTGGTCAGGACGTCTCATGGCAATCTCATCTCGGTGGATTTTGGAGCGGCACAGCCATCTTTTTCCTATGGAAAAAGGGGCTCATCAGGTTTTAAGCCACTACTCTATCCACGCGGAGCATCAATTAACGGCGTAGATCCCTGATGATTAGCACCTAAGAGCATTGAACTGACATTACGGCCTTGCGGGAAGTCCCAAATAATTGTGTTAAACAATCCCTGATCAGAGATGGGCGACCAATCCTCATACATACGCCCGGTCTCCGCGCAAATCCAGACGCGCTCTCGCGGGGCATCTGCCGCCTTTTCAAGCCACGAACGTACCGCCATATCATCATGCGTTGCACGCTCCTCAAGACGGGCATACATCTTATAGAGATAAACATTTGGACGAATGCCCTCTGCCCGATCAAGATATTTACGCGCCTCACCCCATAATCCCTGCTCAATCATAACACCGGCGAGCGCCTGCAACCCTTCCACACTCTCAGGGTTTAATGCCAAGAGCTTTTCAAACCAATGTACACGCGCCATTGTATCATTCTCTCTGACTGGTGGGCATGCCGCATCCCATAGAGCGACCAAACCGGGATGAGGGCGATATCTCCATGCCTTTTTAATCATAGAAACAGCCGCTTTGCGCTTATTACGATCCAAATACATTTGCGCCAATCTTAAAACAGTTGGAATAAAGTTTTCATCAACTTTAAAGGCCTTATTCAAGCACCTGAAATAAACCTCTTCCTGTCCGTTTTGCTGTGCCTGCTCTGCCTCAGCCAGATACATAGCCACACGATCACTATTCGCCTTATTAACCGCAATCGCGCCTGCTTTCTCCGCACGGTATAAAACCTTACGCGCCGCGGCCCATTGGCGTGCACGAATCTCAAGGTCGTAAACAATACACAGAATCCACCCTTGCTTTGGCTGCTCTTCCAATGCACGGTAACCAAGCTCAAGCGCGCCTTTATAATCGCCGCAATCAAGTGCAGATTGCAAAAGACCCCGCACACCGAGAAACGCCGCATCCTTATTATCCATCAACTCAATAAACATGCGGGTAGAATCCATTTCCTTCCCCTGCAAACGAGCAGCTTGTGCCTCAAGCAGTTTCGGGAGAGCCTCATCATCTTGCAGAAATTTTCTTGCACGTACGGCCTGATACGCCGCAGATTTACCATCTCCTGCTGCAACCGCAGCCAACCCGATGGTAAGCGCCTTAAGCCCTTTTTCCTTATGCGTCATATCCCGATAACGGGTCATATTTTTCGGTAAATCCAAGACATATTTAATAAGGCTGAAGATAATAATGCCAAGCACAACAACAACCAGCATACAAAGCAAAAAGAATCCAACATGAAACGTTAATTTATAATCCAGCCAATCTATTGTGATTGATCCGGGATTCTCCGCAAGCCAAACAACAACCGCGACAACAATTGCAATTTTAACCAAAGCCCACAACGCACGTATCATATTTTATCTTTCTGTAAAACTATTTGCCGAAAACATTATTACAAATGCGGCCCTGCTATCACTCAGTCAAGATCTGAGCACCACCAAGAAACCCTTCACCAGAGCTAAAATCAATTGCCTGCTCAATTGCATCCTTCACTTGTTGAGAGGCAAGAACACCTTCAACCTTCTCCATCCACGGTCTTAACGGTGCCAACTCACCTGCACTCAATTGATCTTTCAAATAAGATGTCGCTTCAGAAAACTTATCTTCCATAACCATCTGCTCTGCTTTATTCATTGTTGCCTGCGTTTCAGTTCCCGTAACCAGTTCCCCGTCCTTTTCAACTTTCAAGATATCATTCATTCTTGCTGACATTTGCTCACCAAAGGATACATCCTCTCCTCGTAATGAAGCAGCCACGACATCACCGGCAACGCTTTGGAATTCTGATTTCAAACCTTCTGCCGATAAAACCCCGGATTTAGAATGCGGGGCAAGCTTCTCTAAAGACGAACGCAACTCAACATTCTCTTCTCCAACCATTCCCATCAAGAGTTCAAGATCCCCATCAAACGCATCATCCTTACGGTTAAGCGCCGAACGTACCTGTGTTAAGGCAAACAACATTGTTGCCGCCTTTAACTCATTCTTTGGTACACCTTCAAATGTTGTACTCAGCGCACCATTCTCACTACGCGCTGTATCTAACATCGCGTTGACCTGTCCTTCATCGGTTTTATTCGAACCTGCCATTAATGTTGAAAGATGTGTCATCGTTTCGTTCAACGTTTCCTGCCCCATAACATTCTGACGCATTGCATCGAAACGATCCATAAGATGAGTCACGCCCTCATTCCCGGTTAACTCAGAAACATAGGTTTGCAATTGTACAACACGTTCCTCAAGGTCACCTGTCATCAATTCACCATTCATAATGTCCTGTGATACAGATTGTACGGTCTCGACCGTTTCACCCACGGCTTTACCCGCATCATTAACCTGTTTTTGAAGCGATTCGAGCTGCTCTTCCCAGTTTTCCGGTACCAACCCCTTAAACATAGCTTGCTGGTTTTTGATATCAGACACATCGTCTTCCACCGTTGATAAGCGCATACCGTGCTCATCAAACTCTTTATAATCCGGCCAAAGCGTTGCAACAATTGCGACAAGGACAACAACAACCATCACTGCGGCAATTAAAGCACTTTTCGTAACAGCTCTATTTTCCGTTTCAATGGCCAACTCGGTAAAGTTTTTATCAGATGACGGTTTCGGGGATGCACGAAATTCGTTCGCCTTTGATGCAGATATTCTCTGTGTGGTTTCCGCTTGTTCAGACACGGGCGGAACAGAGGCGATCTCGGTCACTTCTGCAACATCCGCCTCCTTCTTATCATTCGCATCACCACTTTGCACATCTGATATTTCATCGGAATCATTATCTGCCTGCGTATCTTCAACCGCATCTTCTATAAGAACCTCATCATCCTTCGAGGCATCGGCTTCTTGATTCTGTGGGGATGGTGCATCATCGAAAACTTTAGACAGATCAATATCGTGATCTTGCGCAGCCTGCAGAATTGCTTCTTTACGAGATGCGGGAATCACACCGCGCTTCTTCCAACCCTGAATCGTTGTTACAGCAACTCCGATTTTCGAAGACATCGGACGTAAACCACCAAAGGCCTCTATAATCTCCACTGCGTTTTCGATTGGTTGCTTCTTTGACGCGCTCATATTCGCTTCACCCTTTTTTCAGTTCATCTCATATAACAACATATATTCAAATAGCATAAGCAGGCACAGACAAACAAAAGCAATGTCTGTTTTTTTCTAATTTTCCCCAAAGGCCTTATGCTTATATAATCAAGCTACACCAAAGCGATCTATCAAATCAATCATTCCCTGCATATCCGGTGTCTGGGCAACATAGACATGATCCGAAGCATTCTTGCCCTGAACCTCAGATACGAATTGTGCAATGGCATTGCTCAAACAAAGTATATTCGCACCCTCTAAATGGGAGGTAAGCTCTGCTTGCTTTATATAGGTATAGAAAAGATGCGCTGTGCGTTTTGAGAATAATGTTACAGCGCCAATTCGGTGTTTTAGAATTTCAGTCACAACATCTGAAGACATTTGGTCATTTTCCTGGGCATTATAGGATATAGCCTCATCAACGTTTTTCCCCAATGGCTTCAGCACCTCCTTGATATCTAGGGATATATCCCTCCCTCGGATATATAAAAAGGACTGATTATGGCTTTTTTCTATGACTTTGACCAAATCATGAACTGTCGATGTAATAGAAACAATATTCGTTCCACCGGCCTTTTCAAAAGCATCGCCGCATGCCTGTCCCACAACATAGCATGGCTTACTTAGAACCTCGTGATTATCCCGAACAGAATGCACGGCATGAACGCTCGTTAATATAAGGGCATCATAAGAATCAGAAGATGGAATATTTGCCATATCATGAATGATCGTCATCACAGGGCAAAGAATGAAATCCTCGGCCTTCATCCCTAATCGCGTATTCAAGGTATCAACAAAGATTTTTCCTTGCTCAATTGGTCTGGTAATAATTATTTTTCTGCTCATTGCTACATCTCCATAAGGCAGAGAAAATTAATTCAGAATGCCTTCCGGTACCTTTAATTTTAACTGCCGACCAATCTCTTCACCAAATGCCGTTGCCTCTTCAACATTCGATATATTGGCACGCACATCTTCACTCCACATAGAGGTACCATCCGGCGAAACGACCTTCACCCTCAGATGTATTTCACCATCATTCCAACAGGCATAAACACCAACAGGTGTATGACACGTTCCACCAAGAGCCCTAAGAACACCTCTCTCGCAGTTAACACAAACACATGTATTAAAACAGGAATATTGGCTAAAAAAGGATAATCCCTGCAGTGCATCTTCTCTAACCTCTATACCAACCGCCCCCTGCCCGACAGAAGGCAACATCTCATCAACAGATAATGCAGAAGAGATCTCATCTGCCAAACCCAATCGGTTTAATCCTGCACAGGCAAGAAAAGTTGCATCCACCTGCCCACTCTTCATCTTATCAATACGGGTCTGCACATTTCCCCGAAACGGCACCACCTGTAGATCAGGACGTTGGTGGAGTAGAAACGCCTGCCTGCGCACACTCGTCGTCCCGACAACAGAACCCATTGGTAAATCAGATATTTTTCGGACTTTATTGGACAGAAACGCATCCCTAACATTCTCTCTGGGCAACATATAGGGAATAACCAGACCATCAGGTAAAACCGTTTCCATATCCTTCATAGAGTGCACAGCCATATCAATTTCTCCTGCCAAAAGCGCCTCTTCAATCTCTTTTGCAAATTGTGCTTTCCCTCCAGCAAGTGCCTCCAAACGCACCTCACCATCTTCAGGCCTCCAATCGCCAGATGTCTTGATAATCCTAAGGGATACCGCAATATTATATCCGGTATTATCCAATATATCCTTCACCATATTTGCCTGCGCAAGCGCCAAGGGAGAACCACGTGTCCCAATTACAATTTTCTCAGGTATTTTATATTCTGGTTTGACAGTCATAGCCCTCAGCTTTACATCTTACGTTCATGAATATTCTAGGCATCGAAACAAGCTGCGATGAAACGGCCGCGGCAATTGTAAACGATAAAAGAGACATACTCTCCAATATCGTGTTGAGTCAACTGGAAGAACACCGCGTTTATGGCGGTGTCGTCCCGGAGATTGCCGCACGGGCGCATTTAGAGCATATAGACCACGTGATCAAAGCCGCTCTTTATGATGCAAATATGACATTCGATGATTTGGATGGGGTTGCCGCAACCTGTGGCCCGGGCCTAATTGGTGGTGTCATGATCGGCATGATGAGCGCAAAAGCCATCGCCGCATCCAGAAACATTCCGTTTTTAGGGATTAACCATCTAGAAGGGCATGCCCTAACCGCACGGCTGGCTGATAACATTGAATTCCCCTACCTTGTCCTTTTGGTTTCGGGCGGACACACACAAATTCTAGTCGCAGAAGATGTCGGTGTTTATAAACGATGGGGAACCACATTGGATGATGCCGTCGGTGAATGTTTCGACAAATCCGCGAAACTTATGGGATTACCCTATCCCGGTGGTCCAAACGTAGAGAAACTTGCGAAAGAATGCCAAACACCGGACCAAGCCATTGAACGTTTCCCCCTTCCGTCTCCGCTAAAAGGACGTAAGAACTGCGACTTTTCATTTTCCGGCCTGAAGACATCTGTACGTAACCATGTAGAGCACCTGCCGGGTGATACATTAAACCGCGCGGATATCACCGAATTGGCATATGCCTTTCAATTAAAAACAGCCAAAATACTGTCCGATAGAGTCGAAAACGCGATACAGCGCTTCTTATCGGAATACGGACAACAAGCCAAAACACCCACGCTTGTGATTTGCGGCGGTGTATCAGCCAATCAAACCATCCGAAAAGAACTTGATACACTTACACAGCAATACGGCATGACCATCAGCGCCCCCCCCCTGTCTTTATGCGGTGATAACGGGGCCATGATCGCATGGGCAGGATTGGAACGCCTGCAACGCGGGCAAAATGATCCTCTGGATTTTAAAGCCAGACCGCGCTGGCCGCTTGACCCGCACGCGGAACCGCGCCATGGTGCAGGGGTAAAAGCTTAAACCATTACGAGAAAAACATGACCTCAATCAGTATCATAGGCGCAGGCGCATGGGGCAGTGCCTTAGCTCAACTTCTTGCAGGTGCAAACACCCCGATAACACTATGGACACGTTTTGAAGACCATGCGTGCGAAATAAACGCCCAGAATGAGAATAAAAGATATCTGGGCGGTTACCCCCTAAGCCCCCATATAAACGCCACCAGCGACCTCAAAACCGCCCTTAAAGGCGAAATTATATTGATGGTCACCCCTACACAAGCGCTCCGTACTATCCTGCATGAGATGAAACCCAATATCTCTAAACACCATAAACTTGTTTTATGCTCCAAAGGTATTGAACAAGAAACTGCGAAATTAACCACCGAAATATTGGGTGAAATTATAACCAATATATCGGTATCCGTTATGAGCGGCCCTAACTTCGCCACAGATATCGCGGATGGAAAACCTGCCGCGACAACATTGGCTTGCTCTGGTACAGAGAATGATGCCTCCGTCATACAAGCCGCAATAACCCGACCAACATTCCGTCCCTACCTGTCCGATGACATCATCGGTACACAGCTCGCCGGAGCACTTAAAAACGTTATTGCGATTGCATGCGGTATCGCACACGGACGTGAAATGGGACAAAGCGCCTGCGCCAGCCTCGTCACCAGAGGCCTGTTAGAAATCAGCCGCCTTGGCATCGCCATGGGTGGAAGACAAGAAACTTTTATGGGACTATGCGGTGTTGGAGATATGATGCTGACATGTACATCCCACACATCCAGAAACTTTTCATTGGGCTATGAACTGGGTAGAGGTACTCCCTTAAACGATATACTAAAATCCCGCAATACCGTCGCAGAAGGTGTACACACAGCAAAATCAGCCACTTTATTGTCCAATAGATACCGGGTCGATATGCCCATATCTACTGCCGTGTATAAATGCCTCTACGATGGACTTTCCCTTGACGATATCATGCAAGACATGTTGAATCGACCTGTGGGACGCGAACTGTAACGATCCAAGGGGATATGAAGAGATGAGTGACATCGTAAAACCAACGGCAGAGATTCTCAAATACGCAAAGGTAACGCAGAAAGAATACCACGCGCAGTACCAACGATCCATCGACGACCCGGATGGTTTCTGGAAGGAAATGTCCGGACGTATAGACTGGTTTGAAGAACCAACTATTATCAAAAATACAAGCTTCACTGCCCCTGTTACGATTAAATGGTATGAAGATGGTGTACTGAACGCCTGCTATAATTGTATCGATAGACACCTGCCAGAAAAGATGACTTCAACGGCTCTGATATTTGAGGGCAACAATCCTGAGGAAAGCTATAAGGTTACATATGGTGAACTAAAAGAAGAGGTCTGCAAGCTTGCCAATGCCCTAAAAGAACGCGGCGTCAAAAAAGGCGATCGCGTTGCCATTTATATGCCCATGGTCTGCGAAGCCGTATATGCCATGTTGGCTTGCGCAAGGATCGGGGCAATACACTCTGTTATTTTTGGTGGCTTCTCTCCTGAAAGCCTGAAGAATCGTATTATTGATTGTCAGGCAAAAGTCGTCATTACCGCCGATGAAGCCTATCGCGGTAATAAAACAATTCCTTTAAAGGATAATACGGATAAGGCCGTCAAAGACTGCCTCAGTATAAATACCGTTTTGGTTTTAAAACGTACAGGCGGGGATATCACATGGAATGAGGACACCGACGTTTGGTGGCACGATATTGTAGAGGCACAAGATAGCGAATGCCCATGTGAGCCAATGAATGCAGAAGATCCGCTTTTCATTTTGTATACTTCCGGGTCTACGGGCACACCAAAAGGCGTCATGCATACGACTGGCGGCTATATGGTGTACACAAGCCTGACCCACGAAACTGTATTCGATTACAAATCCGGCGAGGTCTATTGGTGTACTGCCGATGTTGGCTGGATAACAGGGCATAGCTATATCGTCTACGGCCCATTGGCAAATGGCGCGATCAGTGTCGTATTCGAAGGTGTACCGAATTATCCTGATGCATCTCGCCTATGGCAAGTCGTTGACAAACACAATGTCAGCATCTTCTATACCGCCCCGACAGCTATTCGCGCTTTATTAGCCGCAGGGGATGATATGGTTAAAAAAACCAGTCGTAAGTCCCTGCGTATTCTGGGAACTGTAGGCGAACCTATAAATAAAGAAGCATGGGAATGGTATCACAATATCATTGGCGAGAATCGCTGCCCTATTATTGACACTTGGTGGCAAACTGAAACAGGTGGTCACATGCTAACTCCATTGGTTAGCTTTGACTTAAAACCCGGATCGGCCACGCGGCCATTCTTTGGTATACGCCCCGCATTATTGGACAATAACGGCCAAAAAATTGACGGTGAGGCGCAAGGATCACTGTGTATAGAAGATTCATGGCCTGGGCAGATGCGCGGCGTTTACAACGATCCTGAGCGCTTTGAAAAGACATATTTCGCCGATTTTGACGGATATTATTTCACTGGTGATGGCGCACGCAGAGATGCCGATGGCTATTATTGGATCACCGGACGAACCGATGATGTTTTAAATGTTTCCGGTCACCGCATGGGAACAGCCGAAATTGAAAGCGCAATTAACGAACATCACATCGTCGCCGAAAGCGCCGTCGTCGGATTCCCTCACGAAATTAAAGGACAGGGTATCTTCGCCTATGTCACATTAATGGAAGATGCAAACACAGATACAGCAACCTTAAAAACAGAAATTATCGCCAAAGTTCGTGAGATCATAGGCCCGATAGCAACACCGGAAATCATTGCCTTTACCCCTGCCCTTCCCAAAACAAGATCAGGGAAAATCATGCGACGCATTCTGCGAAAGATCGCCGCCAATGAATTTGAAGATTTGGGTGACATATCGACCCTAGCTGATCCAACTGTAATTGACGGCCTAATTCAGGTAAGACAGAAAGCATAAAACACTACCATTGCTTCCGAAAAATCGCATCTTTGCATGACACGCTATGGATAGAGATTCGAGATACAATACCATCCTTACCGAACATAAACTGTAAACAGCCATATGGCTTTGTATAATATATACGCGTACCCTTCGCCGCCGTTTCATTCGGCATACCGTAATGCGATAAAACTCGATCGCGAGAGGCCTCTTCCAAATCCGGCGTTACCTTACCCCAATAACGCTCACGTATCTGCATATAATCCTCGGCAGTATAAACATAAAACTTCTTCGTGGAATAAAAGACACCACCGCCCTGATTAAATTTAGAGCCCTCTTCCGTTATACTTGATACACAAGGGATTGCAGCCACAATTTCATCCTGACTGGCCGTAGGTTTAAGGCCATTCATCGTGCCCGCCTCAAGATCAAAGATCAACTTCGGACATTTTCCCGCATGCGCCACAGAAGGGAAAAGAAACATGCCCATTACCAATAAAAACAAAATACGCATTTACTTCTTCCTCTCATAAAAAACCTCTCTAAAAAAGAGAGGCTTTATCTTTTAATTATTCAGCTAAGCTTATCTCATTCCGATTGCAGATTTATATAAATCCAAAAGCTCTTCACTCTCACGGCGTTTTTCCGTATCCATTTTGCGCAATGACACAATCTTGCGGATTGTCTTAACGTCAAAGCCGACACCTTTGGCCTCCGCATAAACTTCTTTTAAATCTTCCATAAGAGCTGCTTTTTCTTCTTCCAAGCGTTCAATCCGCTCAACAAAAGAAGCAAGTCTTTGCCCGGCAACACCGCCAACATCAGAAGTTTGCCCTGCTGTGGAAGATGTTTGTGTTTGGTTACTTTCCTGATCTTCATCAGACACTGGGAAGGCTGCGACATTCTCTGTCATAGATATTAACTCCTAAAAAGTGATTCGTAAGAAGGCATTATAACGAAAAAAATCAAATCGAAAATTCGAAAACGTTATTTTTTCGCCTTTACGTCCCATGTTTCAATAAAAACCCCGGCATCATTCGATGCTTCTCTGGAACGTGCAAGCTGGAACGTAAGGGTATACTCCTGTGAAATAGAATCACCACTGCTTAACTGCGTATGATCTTTTGCCCCACTTTTGATATAATTAAGCATAATATCCATCTGATACACCCATTTATATCGGTTATCAGCAGGCCCTTGATTAATAATAATGGGATAATCATTGATGAAACCGGAAACATCATAACGACCGGTCTTAAGCGTCGTCAGAACATTGGCCGCTTGCAAAAACTTATTATATTCCTCGATACCAACCTTGTTAAACATTTGCGCTTTTTCATGGTATTCGTCTTCATATTCTTGCGCAGAATAAGAAAGCATCGATGGAATATTATGTTGCACCCACAACGTCATTTTCTCGTTCGTACGATGTCGCAGATGAAGCGGTGTCTGGTTTTCTTTATTACCACTTGCATCAAGTTCTAAAACCACGGCATCTTCATCTGCAAACGGTGCGCGCAATGTCTTAGATGGATCTGGTCCTGCTGGCGTTGGGAAGAAAAAGTCAAACCAGCCTTCTGCCTTTGCAGGTGCAGAAAACGTGCCTGATAAACACATAACCGTAAACAATAAAACAATAAAACGACCTAAACGCATGAACCGTTGACCTTTCCAGTAATGTACCCTGATAATATAAGGTATACAGACATAAAATATAAGGTGGATCTATACACCTTACCTAATCATACACAATTTTCAGAATCCTAAAAAATTTGAGTGGACTTTTTCCGCCAATACTCTAACTCTTCATCTATGAGTGATGAAAAGCCAATAGATCAGAATAAGTTCAGCAAGCGCATAGTCCGCTATGGTCAGGTTTCCGGTACTATGGCGAATCTGGCATTAAAACTTGCCGGTGAAAAATACCTCGGCATGAATATTGAGCGTGATGAACACGCGGAGAAGCTTGTCCACGCTCTGGGAAATCTAAAAGGCCCACTGATGAAGGTTGGACAGATTTTATCAACAATTCCCGAAGCTCTTCCCAAAGAATACGCACAAGAGTTCCAGCAGCTACAAGCCAGTGCACCACCAATGGGATGGCCATTTGTCCGCAGACGTATGAAAAATGAGCTCGGCGCAGGATGGGAAAAGAAATTCGAATCATTTGACCGTGATGCCAGCGCAGCCGCAAGCCTTGGACAAGTACATCGTGCCACGTCCCTGGATGGACAATCTCTGGCCTGCAAGCTGCAATACCCGGATATGCTATCCGCAATCGAAGCAGACCTTAAGCAATTAAAGTTGATCTTCTCTTTATATGAACGTTACGACAAGGCGATTAAAACATCTCAAATTCATGACGAATTGTCACAACGCCTTTACGAAGAATTGGATTACATTTTAGAGGCAAAATATACCAAGCTTTACGAGCACATGCTTCGTGATGAAGAAAACGTCCATATCCCCCATGTTGTAGATGATCTGTCAACAGATCGTCTTTTAACCAGCACATGGATGGATGGTACACGTATTATGGATTTTGTCGATAAAGATACAGATACCAGAAATACCATCGCAATGAATATGTTCCGCGCATGGTATGTGCCACTCTATAAATACGGAACTATTCATGGCGACCCACATCTGGGTAACTACACCGTGCGTGATGATCTATCCATTAACCTACTTGATTTCGGATGTGTCCGTGTCTTCCCGCCTAAGTTTATTGGTGGGGTCATTGACCTGTATCATGCCCTATTGAATGATGACTTCGATCTATCTGTTCACGCCTATGAAACGTGGGGCTTTAAGGGGTTAACTAAAGAACAGGCGGAAACATTGAATATTTGGGCCAATTTTTTATATGGCCCTATATTAGAAGATAAAATTCGGCCAATTGGTGAAGTCACAAATGGCATTTATGGCCGTGACACAGCCGAAAAAGTCCATAAGAAACTGAGGGAAATTGGCGGCGTTCATGTCCCAAGAGAATTCGTTTTCATGGATCGCGCCGCACTGGGGTTAGGGTCACTGTTCCTGCATTTAAAGGCAGAGATTAACTGGCACCGTGTCTTTAATGAATTGATAGACGGATTTGATGTCAATACATTGCATCAAACACAGCAAGACTCCCTACAGAAATTTGACATTACAAACACATAATGTTCTACACGACACTATATCAACAGTAATTCATTAGAAATATGTAATAAAAACGTAAAAGAATACGATAAAGCTCAGTAAATCGTATTCAAAATTACTGCCTTTTAAAGGAAATTTCCCAATACAGACAAATATCCCCAAATAAATCAGCCCCAGACCGCGATTAGAAATGACTCCCGCCTGTAACAGTTTATAAAGGAATCTCCTTCATACTGTTATGGCGCATGATGTATCTCGGTTTTGGCCGCACTGAGTAATTGATTAACTTTTACGTTTTTCATGGGGTTACGTAAATGCAACAAAATTGTTCTCTTATTTCTATTTTGCTTTCTAAGTTTAGGAAGGGGGCGAGCAGCACTGTGCCTTCATCCAACGATCAAAGCGGTAATATCTTTTTTACATTATTTGGCGCCGTTGCGATTGTCGGGTTATTGGGGACCGTCATCGTATCAACAATGCGTGGCCCCTTAACCACAATGGTAGAGGTGCAAACCCGCACACAAGCCGAAAGCGAGATGGCCATTGCCTCTCGCCTTGCTCTCTTAGAAGCAACACAACAATCTGATAATGGCGATTGTGACAGTGACGGCTTTGTTGAGCCTCTGGAATACACAGATGCCTCAGGTGCAGGCCCGACGGGCGGTGGTTTCCTCCCTAATGAAGTCGCCTCCTCCCGCGTGGATCCGTGGGGAATAGAATATGGGTATTGCGCATGGGATGCGGGTGGCACAACCAATGCTCTTGCCTGTGATACAGATGGTGGCGGTACGAATGAACGCCTTGATGGTAACGGCAGCCCAACAGATGAGACATACACCGTTATCGCAATTATCTCTGCCGGTCCCGATCAGGTCTTTAATACAACATGTGTTGGTGGAGGCAGTCCCGCAATCAACAAAAGCGGCGATGACATCGTCACGGAATTCACATATGCCGCCGCCCGTGGTGAGACTGGTGGATTATGGAACTTAAAATCAGGCGATCCGACAGTTGCCGAAATTGATAAGAGCCTTGAGGTAACAGGTGGAGCATCCTTTACAGCAGGTATTGACCTGACAGGCAGCTCTTCCGCCTTACAATTAGGGGCGGCGTCTATGCTCTACCCCGATGAAACAACACTTAACACCTGTAATGCGGCGAATGACGGCTTAATTCGTATTAACACAACCGCAGATCCAAACTATCTCCAACTCTGTGATGTTGCAAATGGATGGGTATCTGTTGCCGGCCTTGGAACAGGACTATGGCAAGTTGGTACGGGAGATGACATCTATTATAACACAGGTACTGCACAAGTCGGTATTGGGAACACCAGCCCCTCTGAGGCCCTGGATGTAACCGGAAATATCGCAGCCTCCAATGATATCACGGCAGGAGGTAATTTATCCGGTACAGACATAAGTGCCAGTGGTAACACCAATCTTTCCGGTACACTGGACGTCACAGGCACGACAGATCTTGGCGTCCTAAACTCAACAGGTGCCGTAGATTTCGATACAACACTAAACGTAGATGGTGCTGCAACGCTAGGCTCTACCCTAGACGCACAAGGTGATATATCAAATTCATCCGGTGATGTTACCGTTGACGATACCTTACATGTAACAGGCGGAAACATTAGAACTGATGATGACCTCATCGTTGCGGGGCAATCTGATTTACAAAACGGTGTTTTAAATTCTTCCGGTGACCTGAGATTAAACGATGATGTCGATATTACAGGCGCATTAGATGCACAAGGCACAATTTCCAACTCAACCGGGAATGTAGATATTGGTGATGATACCGATATATCAGGCGCACTGGATGTAACAGGGAATATCGACGGCGCAGAGATCACGGCAAGTGGTGATGTAAACGCAGGCAGCACAATTAATGTGAACGGAGATCAGCTCGGCCCGGCACTGAACTGTAGTTCATCACAGAAACTGGAATGGAATAATGGAACCGGATGGTCTTGTGTTACAGATCTACAGGGTGGTTCCGGCGGTGGTGTGCCTGCACTTGACGATATCAGCGATGTTGACGCCACCTCCCCTGCTGATGGCGATTGTATCGTGTATAATAATACGTCCGGTGATTGGGAAAATGCCCCTTGTGCCGGAACAGGCGCAGGTATTTTTGAAATCGTTACAAATGTTGCACGTGTTAAATCCACCGCAGGAGATTACGCAACTGACGACTTTGTATTCGGCTCACCTCAATTAGGTGACGATGGCGATGCAACACACAGAGCGCGCGTTTTCTTTGACAAATCAAAAGCTGCTTTTCGCGCTGGCGCAACCAACGGCACAGAATGGGATGACGCAAATGTGGGTACAAACAGTGTTGCATTGGGCGCAGCAAATACAGCAAGCGGTAATAACAGCACAGCATTAGGAGTAGCAAACACCGCAAGTGGTGATAACAGTACTGTTCTGGGTGTCTTTTCCAGAGCTGGCGGAGGCAACAGTGCTGCCATCGGTCTTGTTGCCATAGCAGATGGAAATGATAGCATCGCATTAGGACGTCAAGCACAAACCACCGGAAATAATAGCTTCGCCTTTGGCCTTGGCGTGGCAACAGGAACAACACCCGTTGTATCTGGCGCCAGTTCCTTTGGTATTTTCATGGGTGATCAAGGTGGTGTTGACATCACCGCATCGAACACAATGTCTATTATGGGCGGTTCGGTCGCTATTGGTGATATTGTCGCGACCACAGGCGGAGATCAGGATCTGGAATTGGATGTTACAGGTGATATCGGCGCTGACCATTACTGTGATGCCGATGGATATAACTGTACGGCTGCATCTGACCTTGGTGGTGGCTTATGGACAGACCTAACAGGTGGACGCATTCACTACGGCACGACCAGTGCTAACCAAGTTGGTGTTGGTACAGCCAACCCACAAACAACATTAGATGTAAATGGTGGGTTGCGTGTTGGCTCTGTCTCTGGCGGTGCGGCGCCAACCTTTATGAATTTAAATGACCTGGGCGATGTTAGCGCCCCCTCTCCCGCTGATGGTGACTGTATTGTCTATAATAATACTTCTGGTGATTGGGAAAACGGGTCTTGCGCAAATGGATCAAATCTTGGGATTTTTGAGGTTGTATCAAACGTTGTGCGCATGAAATCGACTGCAGGTGATTATACAAATGACGACTTTGTCTTCGGCTCACCCCAATTGGATGATGACAGTGATGCAAATCACGATGCACGCATGTTCTTTGACAAATCAAAGGGATCCTTCCGCGCGGGTATGGCAACCGGAAGCGCATGGAATGACACAAACATCGGAACAAGCGCAAGTATAGGCTTGGGCTGGAATGTAACCGTAAGCGGTGAAACCGCAATTGGTATCGGGGATAGAGTAACAGCCAGCAGTCCGGATTCAGTTGGTATCGGGCGCCTTGTTACCTCTTCTGCTGACCGTGCATTTGCCATTGGTAATGAATCGACGGCCTCCGCGGATGATAGTTATGCCATTGGTAATGAGGTCATAACTTCCGGGCAATATTCAATGGGATTGGGACTAGGTGATCCAACCGGCGTACACCCGACAGTATCAGGCACCTCTTCCCTTGGTATCTTCCTAGGTGATCAGAGTGGTGTAGACCTTACAGATTCAAATACATTCTCTGTTATGGGGGCCAGTGGCGGTGTTGGTATCGGAACACTCTCCCCTAATCGGGCATTTAGTGTCGCACCGGGCGCTGCGCCATTATTCATATGGCATTCAACATCAAATACAGCAGGTATCGGTACAAGTTCAGATGCATGGAACGCACGTATGGGGGCAAATTCCCTACAAGTCTATCATGATGACTTTACAATCGATACCGGCTTTGGCGATTCAGTAAACCATACATTTACCGTACGCATTAATACGAGCGACCGACTAATAATAGACGACACAGATGTTGTTATGGACGGAACAGGCGCACTTACCCTTACACGCGGCACAACAGCAGAGCGCCCGGGAACACCCGTTAACGGCATGATTCGTTATAATGCAACAATCAATGAATTTGAGGGGTATGAGAACGGCGCATGGGTTTCTATCGGCGGTGGTTCTTCCCTTTGGACGGATAACACAACGCACATCACCCGCGAAGATCTGCATGTTATTAACACCGCATCAGACAGCACATCCGCCGGACTTGATGGTGTTGGAACATATAGCTTCTATGCCGCGAATAAAAGCGCCCTACGCGGTGGAGAGATGAACGCCGTTGATAATACGGCCGCATGGCAAGATACAAATATTGGTAACAACAGTTTCGCATGGGGACGGAATGTCGACGCATCTGGTGATAATAGCGCCGCCTTCGGACAATATTCAGGCGCCGGAGGTGATAACAGCCTCGCATTCGGAAGTTACGTCAACGCAGGTGGATACGGCAGTTTCACGGGCGGGCACCTTGCCCAATCCTTCTCAACATACGGTTTTACATATGGAGATCGAATTTGGAACTTTGGTGAGCGCACCGCCGCATTCGGCTTAGGCGTATTATCTGTTAACGACTACCCGGATGTCGGATCAAATGGGGACGAATCCTTTGTCGTATTTCTCGGCGATCAAAATAGTGTTCTTATGGATACCCCACATACATTTGGCATTTTCGGTGGATCCGTGGTTATTGACCCCGCGCAACCGTCAACACAAATGGCACCACGTGCCTCGCTTGATGTTGGTGCAGCTACAGATGCATTTATATCTCCATCAGGTACAACCGCCCAGCGCCCGGGCACAGCTGTAAACGGTATGATTCGCTATAACAGTGAGAATAACGAATTCGAGGGATATGAAAACAGTGCATGGGTTTCCATCGGTGGAGGCACTTCCCTTTGGACAGATAATACAACCCACATCACCCGTGAAAACCTTCATATCCTTAATACAGGAACAACTCTCACGGCTGCGGGATTTGGCTCACATACCGGTACAATCATTCATCCCACTCAACAAGCAATGCGTGTCGGCCAAATTACAAGTGGTTTTGACGATGATGATATGGGACTAAACAGCTTTGCATATGGGTATAATAGTCGTGCAGACGGCGATCAATCCGTTGCCGGAGGGAGTTCAACAATTGCATATGGAACACGATCTATGGCATTTGGTTTTGAACTAGACGTTGTCGGTACGACATCTTTTGGTTTCAAAGCTGGTAACTCTTCAACAGGACAGCAACCTAATATTTTGGCCAATGACTCGTTCATTATTATGATGGGCGCACAAAATGATGTCGACCCAGCCACAGATAACACCGTGGGTATTTTTGGTGGCACACTGGTAATTGATCCCAAAGATCCCGCCACACAACTATCTGCACGAAGTGTTCTAGATATTGGTGCAGCAACAGATTCTATTGTTCTACCTTCTGGTACAACCGCCCAGCGCCCGAGTACAGCTGTAAACGGTATGATTCGCTATAACAGTGAGAATAACGAATTCGAGGGATATGAAAACAGTGCATGGGTTTCCATCGGTGGAGGCACTTCCCTTTGGACAGATAATACAACCCACATTACCCGTGAAGATGTACACATCTTGAATACCGGATCAACAATGACAGCCGCTGGGTTTGACGGTGTATCGGTAGATGGTGTGATCACACATACAGATAAACGCGCGTTACGTACCGGTAATTCAGATAACGGCGCATGGAACGAAGCCAATATAGGCTCCAGAAGTTTCGGTGCAGGTAAGAACCCATGGGCAACAGCCACGGACAGTATCGCGATGGGCTGGGAATCCAGAGCCACTGCAGGCGTAGCCATCGCAATGGGGTCAGAGGCCTACGCAACAGGTGAAAACTCACTATCTTTTGGTAGAAAATCTACCGCCAGCGGTAGACGCGCCCTTGCAATCGGTCTGGGTGATGCAACAGGGACAGCCCCCGTTGTCTCCGGCGATGACTCTCTTGGAATATTTATGGGCGATCAAAGCGGTGTCGACATAACGAATGCAAATACCATGGCCATTATGGGAGGTAATGTCGGAATTGGTAATGCAACACCAAGTGCAACTCTCTCCGTCGTTGGGGAAGATGGTATATCAGGGACACCAAATGCATCCAGAGTTCTTGGCGTTACAGGCGGTAATGGCTATGCATCTGGTAATGGTGATGGTGGTGATATTTCTTTGAATAGTGGTGATGGCTCCGGCACGGGTAACGGCGGGGCCATGACAATAAGATCAGGAGATCCCACTGCATCCGGTGGTAATGGCGGAAACATAACGATCCATGCTGGTGAAGATACAGGCACTGCGGGAACGACAGGTGGATCAGTTACCATTGAGGCTGGAAATTCCCGAACCCCCGGCAGCAGTGACCTTAGACTTTATGGTGGTGGATATGGGGATACATCTCCAAACACCACAAGATCATATATCTTTTTACAAGATTCAGGTTCCACATTAACCGGTAGCGTCACGATCAGTGGCGGAGGCGGTACAGGGCTTGTCGGAAACACTGGGAATATCACTATACAAACACAATCAGGATATGGTGATGCAGGAGATATTAATCTTACCGCCGCCGGAGGTAGCACAACCTCTGGAAACCCTGGTACAATAAACCTGACTGCAGGTGATGCAGGGCGTGCAGGTATTAACGGTGCCGATATTGTTCTTACTCCTGGTAATAATGGCAGCGGTGCATCAGACGGCAATATCATCCTCGGCTCTTCCCGTGGAAATGTCGGAATTGGAACGGTAAGCCCAGCGACTCTATTACATGTTGATGGGGTAACACGCTTAACTGATATAAACTCATCTTCAAATGATCTTGAGTTTTATGCAAGCGGACGCCGAGGGTATATTGACTCATGGGGCGGAAGCGGCGCCCTTGGCAGTATCGAAGTCGGAACATACAGCATATCATCCGTCAATAAATATATGTACCTACATGGTGACAGCGGATTTGGATTTGGCACAAGAACACCAAGATCTTCATTCGATATCGTTGCGACAGACGCATTAATCACCCCATCGGGCACAACGGCTGAACGCCCAAGTACAGGCGTTAATGGCATGATTCGCTATAACGCGACGACGAACAAATTCGAGGCCTATGAGAACAGCGCATGGACAGATATGATTGGCGGTGGATCATCCCTTTGGACGGATAACACAACACATATCACACGCACGAACAGCCATATCATAAATTCTGGTGAAACTATGGTAACCGCAGGATTTGACGGTACAACGCCAACAGGAATGATTTACTACAGCGACTTACAAGCACTCCGCCTTGGTGTTGGTTCATTCAGTCGATGGGATGAAGCCAATATCGGAAGCCGAAGCTTTGCCACAGGTTCAGCAGAAGCAAGCGGTTCACATTCAGTCGGTATGGGACAATCCATTAACGCCACAGGAAACTTTAGTTTTGCCGTGGGTGATGGATCGCAGGCAGGCGGAACTTATGCTGTTGCAATGGGTGGTGGTGGAACAACGGCCGATGGTGTTGGTTCCTTTGCAGCAGGTTATAACAACACCGCAAGTGGTTTACGTGCCATTGCAATGGGTAACGAAACAACAACGACAGGCGATTACTCTGCCGCACTTGGTTTGGGCGATGCAACAGGAACAGCCCCTATCGTGTCCGGTGCAAATTCACTTGGTGTATTTATCGGAGATCAAAGCGGTGTAAACATGTCTGATACAGATACTGTATCCTTTTTAGGTGCTACAGGCGGATTTGGTATCGGTACAGTATCTCCCGATGAAACACTCACAATCAACGCATCAGATGCCGATTTCTCACAATATAGCTATGGCAATACACCACAGCATATCTTCTACCGCGCAAACGGAACAGAAGCATCTCCAAGTGGAGTCAGTGATGGCGATTATATCGGTCTGATTGACTTTTATGGGCATCAATCAGGCGCCGGATATAACAATGCCGCCTATATGGGGGCGGTTGCAGATGGAAATGCCGATGTCGGGCAAGTGCCAATGGCGCTCGTCTTTGGGGTCGCCTATAACTTTGGCGCGGGAAAATTAGCGCAAGAAAAACTCCGCATTGATAAAAACGGACGTTTTGGGTTTAAAGACAGAGATGCTGATGCCCAGTACGAATTCTCACTCGACGGATCAACGGCTATCCCCTTCTTTATGATCAGTACAGATGACGACAACGATGGCGATGTTTTATATATTGGTTCAAATAGCGATGCATCTTTCGGCGGTACGGGCGGTTTAAACATTCATAACGGTACAACGGCAGAGCGCCCAAGTAGCCCGGATAACGGAACAATCCGTTACAACTCCACCACAAACAAATTCGAGGCCTATGAGAACAGCGCATGGACAGATATGATTGGCGGTGGATCATCCCTTTGGACGGATAACACAACACATATCACGCGCGCAAATTCTCATATTTTAAATTCTGGCGAAACCATGACAACTGCCGGATTTGATGGTGGATCCGGTGATGGCTTTGTATATCACTCAGACAAACAATCTCTACGTGTTGGAACAGTCCCCGGAACACAATGGAACGAATCAAATATAGGCAACCAAAGCGTCGCGATCGGGTCAACCGTACAAGCATCCGGGAACGGATCCGTCGCTATGGGAGGCAATGTCAGTGCAACAAACTATAGATCTATCGCGCTCGGTGACAGTTTAAGCGCAGGTGGTATTAACTCTGTATCTATCGGACGTAATGTAACGGTATCCGGCGATAATGCCTTTGGCTTTGGTCTTGGCACTGCTGCAGGCACTGACCCGATTGTCTCGGGAAACAGCTCATTAGGTATATTCCTCGGCGATCAAAGTGGCGTTGACTTAACTCAAACCAACGCAGTGTCCATAATGGGTGGTGATCTGGGAATTGGGACAGTCACCCCTGCCTCGGCATTAGATGTAAACGGCAGTGTAACACTCAGCAATCCCGCAGGCAGCAGTATACACAGCACAGGAAACTCTGCATTCGTGATCCGTTCAAACAGTCAAAGTAACCAACTATACCTTTCCCCCGATGGCAGAGTTGGTATTGGTGTACAACCCGGACAGGATCTACATATTCAAGACGCCGCAACGGCAGCCCTTCGGTTAGATGGTGGTGTTCTGGCAACATGGGATATCATTTCGAGTGCCGCCAGTGGTGCAGACGACCTAACCGTTAGCCGCATTAACGGAACAGGCGATTTCGTGTTTGAAAGCGGCTATAACATTGGTATCGGCACGATATCACCCGCAGAAATGCTGCAAGTAGAAGGAACAGCCCTCTTCCGCGATTGTACCTATATCAACAGAAAAGATTTAACAGATCAGTGCGGTGGATCACACTACACTTTTGCAACAAAAGGACTATGGGAAAATCAAATACTGCATACCTCAGGCGGAGACGGTAACTCCTCACAAGTAATTTTAGCAGAAGGCGATCAATCCGTACACCGTGCAACCTTTGGATTTCATCCCACAACAAATATCGCATTTTTAGAAGCAGACGCAGCAGACCTTATCCTTATTCCGAACAGCGGTAATAATGTTGGTATAGGTTCTAACTTCCATGACGGCACTGATACGGTTGAAAGCATGTTACACATCCAATCAGGTGATATCCGTTTAGATGGCGGTGCAGGAAATGAGGCTGGCTGTCTACGCTTTAATGACACAACAGACCAACTTGAATATTCCGATGACTGCTCTACTTTCAACGCGCTAAGTGGCGTGGGTGGTGCATCTGTATTGACGGATTTAACCGATGCTTATACAGATTACACAACCGATCACAACTTTATTTTGGGACGCGCAAGTGCCTCTGCTCTGACCACAGGTGCACAAAACAACACCTTTATTGGAGAAGACTCCGGTGCCACAACAGGGAACAGCACCAATGCAACAGATAATAATACGGCAATTGGTTATGAAGCATTATCCAGTCTGACAACAGGATCAAACAACACCGCAATAGGTAGTGCTACGCTCCGGGATATTACCACTGCTGTTGAAAATACCGCAATTGGATATGCCGCATTGCAGGAAAACACGACGGGTAATGCAAACACTGCGATCGGTGATAACACACTAGACAATAATACCACCGGTAGCGAAAACACCGCCATTGGTCGCCACGCCGGATTTAATACAACGACAGAAACCCAGAACACCTTTATCGGCACCGCGGCAGGTTTAAGAACCGAAGGTGACCGCAACGTTGTAATCGGAAACGCCGCTCAAGCCGGCTCTGGTAGTATAAGTACCGATCGCTCTGTTATTATAGGGGATCAAGCTGGTCAATCGGCGCCATTATCAGACTCTGTTGCTATTGGATCAAGTGCCCTACACAGCGGTAGTGGAGACGCTGTTATCGCCATTGGTCGTAGTACAGGTTCAGGGCAAACTGGTAACAATAACATCTTCATTGGGGAAGATGCCGGAGATGACATCACCGGTAGCGATAATATCATAATCGGGAATAACGCAACAACACCGTTGCTAACATCATCAAATCACTTAAACATCGGTGACTTGATCTATGGTGATATGGCAAACAACTTTGCAGGCGTGAATGTGGGCACACCTTTAACAGCATTCCATATTGACTATGCAGGTGGAACTGGAACAACCGATCCGGCAATATTGCGCCTGAATAATACAACATCACAGGGAAGTGCCAAAATCCAAATGTTGGAAGATGGAGACACCGCGGTTAACCAGGGCTTTGAATTTGAATACTTCTCTGCCTCAGACGGTTCTGAAAATTATTTATTGTTAAAAGCATATCCAAACAGCACAACACCCGATGATATCATCCGTATAGAACGCGACGGATCACAGGTCACTGATTTCCGACAAGGACAAGTTGCCGTCACAACAGGCGGTAGTCCGACATTGGATATTGCATCACGAGACAATGGTGACGTTGCGACTCTCGGCCTTTTTGAGGATTATGACGACACCGATCCGGATGGTGCGGAACTGCGCTATGACGGCGTGAATAACTTCTTTGATATTGGCACAGGGCCAAATGGCGGCCACACATCCCGCCTTGGTATTGATCGTGATTCAGGCAATGTCGGAATTGGTGACTTTTCCGGTGGTAGTGACGTAATAGATAGCAGCCTACACATCGCAAGCGGAGAGCTACGCCTTGATGGTGGCGCAGGCAATGAGGCCGGATGTTTACGATTTGACGACACATCTGACCAACTTGAATACTCGAATGATTGTTCTGCATATTCCACATTCGGCGGTGGATCAGCGGTATTTGAGGTATCCTCAAACGTTGTACGTGGTATCAGCGGAACCGTCGCCTACGCCACAGACGATTTTGTATTTGGCTCATCTCAACTGGCGGATACAGGTGATGCAAACCACGATCATCGTATGTTCTTTGACAAATCAAAAGGTGCCTTCCGTGCGGGGCGTGCCACAGGAACAGAATGGGATGACGCCAATGTCGGAAATTACAGCGCAGCCTTTGGTACAAATACAATCGCATCTGGCGAAAACGCCTTTGCAGTTGGTGGCAGCGCATCCGCAGCAAATGACAATGCCATCGCTTTTGGTTCCGGAGCATCCGCATCTGCGGCACATGCCTTTGCAATCGGAGACATGCAAGTCAGTAACCATAGCTTTGGTGTTGCATTAGGTTTCTCCGCAGGAACGCAACCAAATGTATCCGGCGCAAATTCCATCGGCTTGTTTATGGGCGATCAAAGCGGACAAACCCTGTCTTCTGCAAATACAATGGCTCTTATGGGTGGTGACATTGTCGTCGGCTCAACACAATTGGATGATACCGGGACAGGTAACGAGGACAACCGCATGTTCTTTGATACATCAAAAGGTGCCTTCCGTGCAGGTGTTGTCACGGGAACAGAATGGGATGATAGTAACGTCGGCGCGGAAAGCGTTGCCTTCGGACGCAATGCCGAGGCAATCGGAGACAATACTTTTGCCGCAGGTACACATGTTGCGGCAGTCGGTAACGAATCCTTCGCCTTTGGTAATTCATCCTATGCGCAGAGCTTCGCAACAATCGCCTTTGGTTTAGGGAATTCAGTCTCAGGATCAAGATCTGTCTCTATCGGAGATAGTTCAGATGTATCAGGTACAAACTCAATGGCCTTTGGCTTAGGACAAGATGCTGGCACAACTCCGATTGTCTCAGGTGATAATTCTCTTGGTATTTTCATGGGTGATCAAAGTGGCATTGATGTCACTGATAATAATACCGTATCCATCATGGGCGCAAGCGGCGGTGTAGGTATCGGTACAGTAAGTCCGAATGCAAGTGGCCTGCATATTGATACAGGCGGCGTATTAATCAGAGCCACTGACGGAGCGAATGCAGCCCGCTTCCTTTTGGATGATTCATCAGGACATGCCGAAATGACATTATACAGTGGCGCGCAAGTTGATACGGTTAAAATTGACGCAACAGGAACAAGCCACTTCACAGGCGGATCAGTGGGTATCGGTACAGATTCACCGACAGATATTTTAACTGTTAGCGGAGACAACCAAGATATATCTTTCTACTCACACAGCAACACGGCAGTCTCTGGCATTGACACAGATCTACTACGTTCTCGTGGAACAGAAAGTACCCCATCGGCAGTTACCGCAGATGATAAATTAGGTGGCCTTCGCTTTAGTGGATATGACGGTACGCAATATGAAACGAGTGCTTCAATAATGGCCTTCGTTGATACCGGCGCAACCGTAGGCGATGAAGATTTACCAACACATATGCGCTTCTATACTCGAAATGCTACTGATATCACAAATCAAGAGCGCATGCGCCTAGACTCAGATGGTAACCTTGGTATCGGCAACACATCACCTGATGTGGCTCTTGATGTAACCGGTGATATTGAATATACAGGCACAATCACCGATGTTTCTGACCAGCGATTAAAAGAAAATATCAGACAACTTTCAGCATCAGGAAACCTCATTGATCGTATTGCGCAAATCGACACGTATTCCTTCACCATGAAAGAAGATAAGAATCCCCGCAAGGAATTCGGTGTTATGGCACAGGAACTGGAGAAAATCTTCCCGGAACTTGTCCATACTGCAAAAGATGAAATGGGAACAAAATCTGTTAATTACGTTGGTTTGATCGCACCAATGATTGAGGCCACAAAAGAGCTGAAGACAGAAAACAACGCTCTAAAATCTGAACTCTCCGAGTTGAAGACAGCGCAAATTCAAACAAATAAATCCCTTGCAGAAATCTCGCAACAAGTTGAGCTGCTTAATAAAGTGACGCACTCCAATATCGGTAAAGCCTCAATGGAACACTATATCATGCTGATTCTTGGTTTGATTGGTGGTGGTCTGTTCATGATGGTAATACAGCGCCGTAAATCATATAACGGGTAAGGACATAGATAATGCGCCTCCCCTCTTTTCGGAAGATAACAACATCCCTAACTGCAGCCCTCCTTCTGTGCCTACCACAAACCACGTACGCACAAGACTATACAACAGGCCTTGTCAGTCATTGGACATTGGATGAAACAAGTGGAACAAATGCAAATGATGGCGCAGGCACAAATACAGGCACGTTGCAAGACGGGCTAAATGCGGGCACGAATACCACACCCGGTGCCATTGGAACGGCTCTACAATTTGACGGAAGCAACGACAATATAGATGCAGGGAACGACCCAAGCATAAACGGTATAACAGGCAATATAACCGTATCCGTCTGGGTAAAAGCAGACACATTAGGAGACAATAAATCCATACTCAGTAATTCCAGAGACTGTTGTGGTACATATAACGGTTTTGAGCTGGATAGACGCTCAACAGGGGCATATCGTTTCACACTGTGGAATGGCACAAGCCGTTCGATCAGCACCCCCGTTATTGCCGTCACAGACAGATGGCAACATATTGTTGGCACCTATGATGGCGCACAAATAAGAATTTATGTCGATGGTACAGAAGAAAACTCTGTAAGCTATAGTGGTGGAATTGGCTCTCCCGCCAGCTTTAACTTCAAAATCGGAGAGCTAGGCTATTTGCCCAATGTTTGGGCATGGGATGGCGCAATAGATGACGTCCGAATATATAACCGCGCATTAACATCAACAGATGTAGATGCCCTCTATCATAGCTACACGTGCAGCAATCCCAATAGCGTAACAGGCGCTCTTTATTTCAATGATGATGAAAAAGTCCTGCAATATTGCAACGGCAGCTCCTGGACAGGAATCGGCCCCAAATCAACGTTATCCAGTGGCCTTGTCGGACATTGGACACTAGACGAAACAAGTGGTGCATCTATTGCTGACAGCGCAGGATCAAACACAGGAACATGGACAGATGGTGTGAATAACGATGTCGCAGAGGAAACAACAACAGGTCAAAACGGGGCTGCCCTCACCTTTGACGGTACAGATGATGAGATCATCATCCCCCATTTTGCATTAAGTGGCACATCAGGCCTTACAATAGCATCATGGGTATATTTGGATAATGCCGTAACCGACCCGCGTATTATCTCAAAAAACGATACTGCCTTTAACAGCGGTCACGACTGGGCATTATTCATGGATGACTCCGGTGGGAATGAGCGTCTGACAACACGCCTTAGAACTTCAGGAAATTCGGCGGCTCACAGATTTATAAGCTCTTACAACTTGCCTTTAGATGAATGGCACCATGTTGCTGTCACATACAATGAAACAACCGCTTTAATTTCAATGTATGTTGATGGCGTATTCCATTCATCACAAACTCATCCTGATGGAGGGCCAATAGACGCGGGAAATACAGGACGTAATATTGCCATAGGTAACTCTGGGGCGGGTGGACGATTCTGGGATGGTATGCTGGATGATATACGGGTTTATGAACGCCCCCTTTCTGCATCAGAGATATCAAAACTGTATAATCAAGTTGCATCTTGTTCTGCGCCAACTTCAGGATTAGTTGGTCACTGGCCATTAGATGAAACAAGTGGTGCATCTATTACAGATACAACAGGCACAAATACAGGAACATGGACTGATGGCGTGAATAATGATGTCACCGAAGAAACAACAGCAGGACAAATGGGCACTGCCCTTGTTTTTGACGGGGTAAATGATTTCATAGATGCAGGAACAAACAGTAGCCTGGATACATCAGATAACACACATAGCGTTGCATTCTGGATGAAAAAAAATACACCAAGCAGCACCGGTGATATTGTCAGCAAAGGCATCGGATCAGTTGGTGGATACACATCAGGTGTCGGAATACACCCATGCGGTACAAACTCATTCAAAGCAACGAAGTTCGGGGTCGTAGATATCTGCTTTGGATCTGTTCCATCCGATACAAATTGGCATCATATTGTAACAGTATGGAATACAGATGGTGTAAGAGTATATGTAGATGGCACCCAAAATGCCTTCGACAGTAACACGAGCAACTTCACATCTTCTGGAAACCCCCTAACCATTGGAACAGGCGTTAACGGGAATTTTGACGGTACAATTGACGATGTGCGTGTCTACGATCGCGCATTATCTGTAGCAGAGGTGACAGAGCTTTATGGTGCAGTTGGTGGCATATGTAATACCTCCACATGCACAAGCCCGATTGGTGCAAATGGCGAAATTGTATTCAACAGCGACCACGACGTCATGCAATATTGTAATGGAAACGAATGGATCGCCATGGGACCACAAGGTGATGGCGGCGGCGGGTGTACAAACCCGACAGGTCTCGCGGGAGAGCTACGCTATAACGCTGATCTGAATGTCGTACAATATTGTGAAGGTGATGAATGGATCTCTGCAATCTCACAAAACAATTTATCAATCCCCACAGCCGGCCTTATTGGTCACTGGACACTGGATGAAACCAGTGGTGCAACCATCTCAGATTCCGCGGGATCAAACACAGGCACATGGGTAGATGGTGTAAATAATGATGTCGCAGAAGAAACACAAACAGGAACAGTTGGTAACGCCCTTACCTTCGATCATGTAGATGACTTCATCAATGTCGGTTCTGTCTATAATACAGCCAGCCCTGTAACGGTTAGTGCATGGATAAGACCAGGCACAGTCCTATTCTCCAATGCATACACCATTTTATCCAACCGAACATCGGGGAATTCAGGATTTACGGTAAGCGTAGACAGCGCCGTTGGTTCATCACCCAACATAACCGCGAAACTAAACTTTACAATCCAGAGTGTAGCCAGTTACAGGACAACAACAAATCCAATAATGGAAAACCAATGGAGCCACATTGCAGTTACATATGATGGCACAGACATACGATATTACATTGATGGCACGCATCTTGAAACATTAAGCGCAGGCAGCATGACAGTGGGAACAGATATGCTCATCGGTGCATCAGGCCCGCAAAGCAGTGCCGGATCTGTATTCCTCGGGTTGTTAGATGATGTTCGGGTTTATAACCGTTCACTTTCCAATGGAGAGGTTCAATCACTGTATCTTGGAACCAGATAAACCGCGCTTATAATACTTCTTTTAAACGACCAGATACCTGATCATATAATGCAGGATCTTTATCCTTTAACATCTCAAGATTTGAAATAAGCCTTTCAAGCCCACCGGATATTATCTGTTCAACCGCTGCTGCTTCCTTATGTGTTCTGATCTCCGACATCATTTTTTCAAAACGCGATATGGTTTTCTTTTGTTCTGCCGTTAGCTTGGACTTGGGTAAAAAACCAATCATCATCTCAACTGTTTCTTCTAAAACATCCAATTGCATGCCATATCCGGCGACTTCATGCGTAATTTTATGCTCCAAAGACGGATTTGCACTTTTATATGTTGTGATATTAATCAAACCATTTTGATTATCAGATGCATGGGTATTAAAGGCGGTGTCAAACCACCAACTCCATGGATTAATGGCCTGTTCCAGACTTTTAGGCACAAACGGATTCTTCGGAAAAGACATAAGCGCAACCTCCTGTTCGCCAGCTTCAATATAAGAATGACGACAATGGCTTAACCTGTCAATATTGAGAAGGCCTCTCTATTGCCCTTGTGACTTCAGGATACTCTGCATATCCATTGGTGGAACATCCGCATTATTTTGGGCATCCATACGCAAACGATGCCAGATATAGGCAGGCGTTCCGCATTTTATATCTTGGATATTATCGCTATCTGCCTGACCGTGTTGTCCTTCCAAAACCAATAATTTCTTTCGTACTTTCGGATTCTGAATGTCTGTGAATAGCGGGTCACCCCAATCAGTCTTCTTCAAATAGGCAGGAACATCGTCTTGCGGTAAACGGGCAAGCAACATTGGAATTTTAAGACTACGTTGAAACTGGGACACATCATTCGTTTTATTTGCCCCTAACTCTTTGCCGTAACGTCTGAAATTCTGTTCATAGGCCTGTAATGCATGTCGTTCATAAAAATGGCGGTGCTTTCCCTGATACCAATATCGTAATGCCTGCGAGGCAGCCTCTTCTTCTGCCATCCCACTTTGTAAATCTTGTTCATATACCTTGGCCATACCTGCCCAATCCGGTGAAGAGAGTGCCCCGCGCCAACCGAGATCATTTCCACTTTGCAACAAACGCCAAGAGGCGCGTATTGCCTCGACCTGTGCATATGCCTCACAAAACAATATTGCGACAATATCGCTATACGCGTCCAAAATAACAGGGAAAGCCCCCTCTTCTTGAATAGGAAGAAGATAAAGCCCGTACATATCTTGATAAAAATGCATAAGCTCATGCAAAAAGGAATGTGCATTACCATGCACCCCCATCAAGGAAGACAGACGAAAGCGCGCCTTAAACTGCCCGCTTTCAGTAATTTTCCAAAACCCTTGGTAAAACTGGGCTTGCTTAGTCGGGGTATCCAAGGCCTCTGTTTGCACCGCAAAGGGTATATAGGCACCTGCCCCCCCCCAAAAAGAAAAAGACACTTCATGCCCGAAATCGCCCAGATCATTCAGAACTTTTTCAAAAAAAGGGTCTTGCGCGGCATAAGATAATAACGCCGCATGTTTTTGCGCAGAAGGCATACGTATATAAGACAGATCCACTTAACACCATTATCTTGTCACAAAAGGCTGTACCACTCTTTCTATACAGTCTCACGATCTAAATTCATAGAGAGAAAAAAGAGAGACAACACGCCTATAACAACATCAAAATGGCACCTGCAAAGGTCAGTATCACGTTTGCAAAGGTATAACTACCGGCATAACCCAGCGCAGGAACCTGACTTTTCGCCGCGTCCGTAACAAGGTTAAGAGATGGCGTTGAAGTCATCGCCCCCGTAATCGCGCCAAGTAATAACGCATCATTCATCTTCATAATATATTTCCCGATGATAAACGCGACAAGAACAGGAACAACGGTAATCGATATCCCTGATAACACAAGAATAGGACCGACAGAAGTTAACGCCTCAAACACTTTACTCCCTGCATTCAGGCCAATAGAGGACATGAACAACACAATCCCCAAATCCATCATTAAGTTCCTGGCCGCGCGTGGAAATACACCAAATGTCGGATAAACAGAGCGCAAGAAGCCGATTAATATCCCGACCATCAATAGCCCTCCTGCACTTCCCAATCCAACAGAGATTTGGCCAAACTTCATGACAATTGTTCCAACCATCAAGCCAAGGGCAACCCCCAAACACATTGTGAGAAGATCTGTTTTTTCAACATCGGCTTCGATACTTCCCAGACGCTCACTCACCTCATTAATAAGGTTTTCTTCTCCGATAACTTCAAGCTTATCACCTTTTTGCAATACTGTGTTTGCATCAACAGGCAACTCAATCCCCGCGCGCAGCATACCAATGACATAGCACCCATATTTCGCAGACAGCATAAGGTCTTCAACATTTTTACCAATGTAGTCAGAACTCGTAATCGTGATTTCCTTGGTTCTGATACGGTAATTCAAAAGCTCTCGGTCGAAAACTTCAGCGATCTCTTTGGCCTTCGCAATACTATGTTGTGCAACAGATGCAATAACCGAAATGACATCGCCTTCCTCTAGAAGAGTATCACCCTTTACCTCAATCAACCGGCCATTTCTACGTATTCCCAAAACTGTAAAATATTGCTGTGTTGAATCTTGAATTTGGCGAATACTTTTCCCAATCATTTTTGGGCTTTCAATCAAATAGGTACGCACCATTGGCAGATGATATTCATCAATTCCCTGCTTGCTCTGAGACTTTGTGGTACTGATCTTCCGCGCTTCTGCCGGCAAATCAACCCGAAATAAAATAGGAATATATTTAATAATAAACATCAGCCCACCAATCCCGAATAAATACGTCAGGGAATAAGCCACACTGATATTCTTAATCGCATCCTCCGAAGAAAACCCTTCGGGCAGGACGACTAATCCACTATTGACCGCATCTTGCGCACCGACCAATGTCGGGGTACTGGTTAACGCACCCGCCAACATTCCGGCAGCAAAGCCCTGCTCCATTTCGAAAAGATGCGCGAATAAAAAACACATCAAAACCGCAGTGAGTGCGACGATAATTGATAACCCCAAATACCGCGCACCATCCGATGCAAACGCACTGAAAAAGCTTGGCCCAGCCTGAAGTCCAACACAAAAAATAAAGATCGTAAAACCAAATGTTGCCGTGACCGGATTACTGGTAAATCCCCATGCCCCGAAAAATAAACCGGCGATCAAAACACCGGTTACATTGCCAAGCTGTATGCCAAAGAAATTAATTTTCCCAATAATGTAGCCAACACTAATTACCGTAAAAATAACAAGGACTTCATCACTTTTCAAAAGCTCATAAACGTCAACTTCCATATCAATCACCGCACCGATTTATTATACATAACTTTTAAAAGTAAAAGTCACGCAACATATACGCCCATTTCATAAAACTACAAGAAAAAAAGCGCCATATATCGTTGCAATATCAACATTTAAGCCATGCAGAAAGTGAATGGAATTTAAGAAAAGCAGCCTTCCCTTCTTCGAAATTATGTCATTCAACTGCCTTTAAAGCATACCCTGAATAACCGGATAAACACCGGATCGATTACAAAAGTTGGCGCAAATTGATAGATCAACGGCACATTTCGCCAGTGCATGTCGTCATTTGATTGCGTAAAATAATCTTATATCAAGATTTATTCGTTAGGAGATTATTATGCCTCACACCAAAATTGCACTCGTAACCGGCGCATCATCAGGAATGGGCAAAGATTTTGCCAAAGCACTACTTAAAGAAGGAATGATTGTATATACAGTTGCCCGCCGTATTGAGAATATGAATGATCTAAAAGGCCTCGGAGCTATCCCGTTGAAAATGGACATCACAAAGGAAGAAGATGTCAAAACAGTCATTGATACAATTCAGAAAGATCACGGACGCATTGATGTTCTTATCAATAATGCCGGATTTGGCATGTTTGGCTCTGTTGAAGAAACCACATTAGAAGATGCACGTTATCAATTTGAAGTTAACCTATTTGGTCTGGCTCGCTTAACGCAAAAGATCATTCCATTTTGGCGGTAAGATATATTCCCCAATGGCAGCGTGGTATCAAGGAACAAAGCATGCATTAGAGGGATGGTCAGATTGCCTGCGCCTGGAACTGTCGTCATTTGGAATTGATGTAGTGGTCATCGAACCCGGTGCGATTGTAACTGAGTTCGGAGATGTTATGATTACACCAATGATTGAGCGATCAGGCCATGGCCCATATGCACCGATTGTGAACGCATTAGTCAATGCATTAGAAAGAGAGTATAAAGCAGGGTCAAGCTCTCCGCCTAGTGTGATCACAAAGCTCGTTTTAAAAGCAGTCAGATCTAAAAAACCTAAAACGAGATATGCAGGCGGAAAATATGCATTTACATTATTATTTATCCGCAAATGGTTTGGTGACCGTATATATGACCGCGCCATTATGAGTATATTAAAATAGCCACCCTCACATTTTGAAAGGACAGTGACAATGACAAACACCGCACTCATAACAGGCGCTTCGGGCGGTATAGGTATGGAACTGGCACGCATCCACGCCCAAAAAGGTGGTGATATCGTTCTGGTTGCCCGATCGTTAGACAAATTAGAAGCACTAAAAAGTGAACTTGAAAAAAAACATAACATTTCAGCAACGGTAATTGCAGAGGACCTATCAGAACCAAAATCAGCTAAACGTATTTTTGATAAAACCGAGAAACTCGGGCTTGTTATCGATACTCTTATCAATAATGCCGGATTTGGTGGACACGGATTATTCCATGAACGTGACTTGGCCGCAGATCAAGCCATGATGCAGGTCAACATGGTAACACTTACCAACCTGACTCACCTTTACCTCAAAGGCATGGTAAAGCGCAAACAAGGCAAGATCTTAAACGTTTCATCAACCGCCTCCTTTATCCCCGGGCCATTACAGGCCGTCTATTTCGCAACCAAAGCCTATGTGACCTCATTCACACAAGCCATTGCATGGGAAACGGCAAAGTTGAATATAACAGCAACCGCATTATGCCCCGGCGCCGTCGCAACGGACTTCATTAAAGCTGGTGATTTAGAGGGCCTTGATGCATGGAAAACTGCAAAATCTGCAAAATCCGTTGCCGAATGCGGATATAAAGCCATGGAACGTGGTGATTTAATTGCTATAAATGAACCACAGCTCAGATTTATGCTCGGCTGGATTATACCGTTTTTACCACGTAAAACTATTTTGAACATGGTGTCAAAATTCCACACGAAAACAGCGTAGAAAAGGCAAAACCTATAAAAAAAGGCCATATCATGAAACATGCTAAAAGGTTTTTGGTTTCACCCAATTGGAAACTTTTCTTACAAAATATGGGAATAGACCCAGCCTTGGCTTTAACGCATGCCCAACTTCCCCCTGATCTCTTTAACCGTGATGGGGTCAGCTTATCCCCGCAAGAATATTTTCGATTTTGGTACGGTGTTGAACAGGCCACAAATGCACAAGAAGAATTGCCGCTCCTTTTAGCGCAACATTTACGCGGATTCGTCACCTGTGGCTGTTGTGGCGGGTCTATGACCGGATACTGGGCGAAGGGGCGTAGTGCGCATTACGGCTACTACATGTGCTTTCAAAAGGACTGTAAGGATTACCGCAAGTCCACCCGCAAGGAAAAGGTCGAGGCGGAGTTTGAAGGAATTGTGAAGGATCTCAAGCCCTCTGACGCTTTGTTCAAGTTGAGCCTAAAGATCTTTCGGGATCTGTGGGAACGCCGCGTGAGTATGCGCCAGCAGGATGGTAAAGCGATTGAGGCGGAAATGCGTAAAGTCGATAAGCAGGTGGAGCAGTTGCTTGACCGGATTATGGAGGCGGAAAACGGGACGCTGATTACGGCTTATGAGAAAAAACTGGAGAAGTTGGAGCAACAAAAGATCATTTTGAGCGAGAAATTCGCAACTTCTGATGCCACGTTACCATGCTTCGACAAAGCATTTCGAACCGCTTTTGAATTCTTGAAAAACCCGCATAAACTCTGGCTTTCGGAGCGATTGGAAGATAAGCGTACGTTGCTGAAACTGGCCTTTGCCGACAGGTTGCCGTATGACCGAAATGATGGGTTTCGAACCGCCCCAATCGCCCAGCCCATAAGGGCTTTAGGCGATTTTCGGGGTGGTTTGAAAGATATGGCGCGCCCGGCAGGATTCGAACCTGCGGCCCCTGGCTCCGGAAACCAGTGCTCTATCCCCTGAGCTACGGGCGCTAATGCCTCGTTGTAGCATCATGCCTTATATATTCGCAAGCCAAAACACATCTTCACGCTTCGGTAATATAAGAAACACGAACCTTCCGCCACAATAAAACAGAAAGCCCCAGAATTTGTATAAATACAGGTAACAAAGCCGCATCCGGGCGCTCTACAGAATTAGGATAAAACGTCCCCAAGACATAATGAACCCAATGATGATCATTAGCAAGATTGCTCCAAGTAATCTGCTTACTTCCGAAAATTTGAACGGCATACCCGACCAAAAGAGGCAAGATAAAATAGGCAAACAAATAATAAACTGCGAGCTTTACGCCACCGCGTCCGGTTTTATTTCCCAACATAAGAAGATGTTGAACAATACCATCACGAATCATAAACAACACAAGGGACAAGCCGAAAAATAATGCCCCTAACTCTAATTCCTCAACAGAAATGCTCCACAAACACAACACCACCAGACAAACCGGCAAAGTGATCATCCACACCGGTATATTTTCCAATGCGCGTTTAAAATTCTTCAAACACAAGCTAATAAAGAAACGCTGGTAAAGCCCTATATTATCGGCCGAAGACAAAATACTACGAGCACTTGCCATCACAAATACAATAAACGCAGACAGATAAAAACCCATAATCAGCGAGCCCCCATCCATGACATTATTCCGCATAGCCACACTAGAATAATGCGAAGAGAATCCGGAAAAGTATAAACATATACTGATTAGAAAACCGAGATAAACAAACGGAAAGCTTTTAAAATTCAACTCCGTGCGTACAAGACGGTATATCCCCAAACAAACAAAGGTAATAACATACCCAACGGTGCCCAGAGAAAAGGAAGCCGGAGAAAACGTCATACCAAACCACACAATATCAGACATGTTATTATACAAAAAATCGGTTTCATCCGAGTAATATTTAATCTGAAACAAATTCGATAACAGCGTATGAAGATATGTCGCTAAAAATAAAGCTGCAAATACGATAAGAATAGAGCCCATTTTACCGCGCTGCAAATTCAATAAACTACCGTATAGAGCAATAATATGCGCAAAGAATGCTGGAACAATAACCACACATGCCATCAATAAAATATCTCGAAATTCAGGATAATCCTTTACCCCGGTACCAAGAAGTTCACTCTCCCGAAGAGAAACAACGTCAAAATAATACGCATAGGCATAAAGACAGGCGCACAGTAATAAAGTAGACACATACCAAACGTAGGAAGTGACCCCGAATAACTTGCCCACAACCAAATGCAATGGCGTAATCGCGGAAACCTTCTTCATATCCCATGTTTTATTACGAATTTCACTCGTAAAAGCAGAAGCTGCTTCATAAGTGCCCAACAGATATAAAATAAGAAATAAAAACGGTAAAAGAACAAATAAAGAGCGCAAGCTCCAATGTGGATCAGAATGAAAAAGTTCCTGCGTTCCTTGCACCACACGTATAGCCATACGCGCATCATAGTGCACCAAATATGACATATAGGAAATACATAGAACTACACCAATTAAAATAGGGATCAAAAGCACACTAAAAAGAGAAAAACGCATCAAAGTATTGCGCTGGAACTCAGGCCCCAGAATACGAAGTAATATATTCATTGGACACGTCCCCCATTCTCATCGTATCCCTTTTTCATGCTATCTTCATGCGCTAGATCCATATAAACTTTTTGTAAGCTTTTCTTCTTTACTTCAAAACCAAGAGCCGAAATACCAGAGTTCAAAGCTTGCTTTATGAACTCGGGAACATCGCTTTCCTCCCCCTTAAATGCAATATAAACAGCATCTTCTGCACGTGAAAGATCTAAAACCTTATCATGCCCTTCGAAAAATGCGACAGTATCTTCACTGACTTCCAATAAACGCACATAAAGTGACAAAGATTTATTTTCCTGCTCACCCTGATGTATCATATGTTCACGCACACATCCGTCACGTATAACCAACATATCACTGCAATAATCTTCCAGCTCAGCTAAAATATGCGAAGATACAATAATCGTCACTCCCTCCTGATTAATATCACGCATTAACGAAGACAAATCAATGCGCGCCTCAGGATCCATACCCGACGCCGGTTCATCCAATAATAAGAACTTAGGATTATGAATAATTGCCATCCCAACCCCTAAACGTTGACGATAACCACGCGACAATGTCCCTGCCATAGCGTCACGATAACCATTTAATCCTGTCAAACGGATAACTTCATCAACACGGGACTGAATATATTTCTGCGGAACATACTGACACCCCGCCATATGCACCAGACATTGCCTCACAGTCAAACGATCATATAGTCCGAAAAAATCAGATAGATATCCGCTACGACGCCGTACCTCCCGCGGGTTTTCAATGGCATCAATTCCGTCAACACGAATTGCTCCACTCACTGGACTATGTAAAGCTGCCAAACAACGCATTAACGTCGTTTTTCCTGCACCATTAGGGCCAACCAACGCCACAACACTGCCTTGCTCTATGTCAAAAGACACGTCATGTAATACAGTTTTCCCATCATACTCAAATGATAAATTGGAAACAGAAATCATCGTAAATTCGCACCTCTAATACACACAGAGGCATTATAACGAACATAAATATGAAAACAACTATAAAACTATGGCCTAGCTAGGTGTGCCTGCCGTCAGTTGCAAGAATACATCCTCAAGGTCACTTTGATTTGTTGTGATATCAACAATACCATAGCCGGCATTTTGAACCGCTTCGATAATCTCACCAACAGCATGATCATTTGATGAATAATGGACAGATAGATGCCTATCACCCACCACTTTTGTAGCAAACCGTGACAATGTACCCACCTCTTCAGTGATATCTCTATCCAGCAAGAATATAATTTCCTTACAGTCAAGCTGCGAAAGCATGACATCTTTATCCTCACATGCAACAACCTCACCATGGTTGATAATTGCAATACGATCGCAAAGCTCTTCTGCTTCCTCTAAATAGTGCGTCGTCAATAAAATGGTAACGCCTTGTTCATTTAACGTCTTCACATTCGCCCAAAGCTGTTTACGGAGTTCAATGTCAACACCGGCGGTCGGCTCATCCAAAACCAAAATCGGCGGATTGTGAACCATTGCCTTGGCCATAAGCAAGCGACGTTTCATCCCACCGGAAAGAGAGCGCACATATGCATCTTTTTTATCACCCAGCCCAACCATCTCCAGAATTTCTGCAGATCGACGTTTTGCTTTGGCCACACCGTACAGTCCGGCCTGAAGTTCTAGCGATTCAAGAGGTGTAAAATACGGGTCAAAATTAATCTCTTGGGGCACCACACCAATAGAGCTTTTGGCGTTGCGTTCATTCACATCAATATCAAATCCCCAGATATTAACGCAGCCCGATGTCTTCATGACAAGCCCCGCCATGATGTTAATCATCGTCGACTTTCCCGCGCCATTCGGCCCCAGCAAAGCAAAAATAGAGCCACGCGGGATTTCCAGATCAACATTCTGTAACGCCACCTTTTCAGGATAACGCTTCGACGCTTTATATATTTTATTGAGATTTTTAATTTCAACCGCATTCTTCATAATGAAGACCATAGACACTTTCATTTAAAAAGCAACTGGAAACAACAGGCAAAAAATCAAGGGGTAACAAAAGAACGTTTAACTATTTATGGGTGCTTTCCAGCCATGCTTTGGCCGTGCCATCACCTTTTAGGTATGCGTTCCAAAAGGCAAAACTAGCGTTTAAAATTTCCTGCTCATGCACCTCACGAAGCGGATTATCGGCCAATTTCCCGCGTGTACCGTTATAGACCATGTGATCGCCGCCCTCTAACACTTGGAGGTATTGCTCAGAATGGTTTGCATGATCTTTGACAACCAAACGATAATCATAGTCATACCCCTCTAAAGGAGAGGTATCTTCTGTTCCCGTCATGTGAAGGAGTGGAATATCAATCGCCCCATAAACATCCCCATGCGGTGCATCTGTTAAATGAGATATTGGAACTGGACTATATAAAATGCCGCAAGATAACCGTTCATCACGTAAGCTCTGTAACTGTTCATCAATATCAGGGAACATCATCCCAGCCATAACCTGCGTTGTCATCGCACCAAAAGAGTGGCCAGACATTCCCATGCGTGAGAAATCCATATACGCCCCAATTTCAGGGTTCTCCTGTGCCCAAATTTCAATTTGCTCTAATACGAACGGAACGTCATACATCCGTTCAAGTGTGATTTCACGGCTTATTTTAGCTTCACGCAAGATATCCCAAGGATGACCGGGTTTGCCCTCCCACAGACTGCTATCCGTACCAATATGGCTCATATGAACAATGGTATAACCCTGCCCTGCCAAGAATCTGGAGATAAAGGATGCACCGTCACGATTACCGCCAAAGCCATGGCTCCAGAAGATGACGGGATGTTTTGTTAAATCATCGCCAACAGGATGATAAATCTTATATGGGACAACACGCCCGTTTCGTGACGCGTCAATCCATTCTCCGCGTTTCAGTAGAACCTTATGCGGCACATCACGCAAAGCCTGTTGTGGTGTCCATAATGTCATGAGATACTCTATTTCTTGCGGAAATTATCCAGAGAAATAACCTCTCCGGTTTTCTCACCACCAGAAGATCCACCCGTTCCATCTGGTGTTCCATCCGGATCATCATCCCCGTCAGGCATTTCTTGCAAGAGTAGATCTTCCTCTTCCATTGCCTCACCCAATGGCTGAAACTGTAATGCAAAATTCACAGACGGATCTGCAAAGATACTAATCGCGCCCAAAGGAACAATAAGTCTTTCAGGTACATTATTAAAGGAAAGTGTGACCTCCATACGCTCTTTATTCACGCTCAGGTCTGAGAATTGATATTGCAGAACAATGGTCATTTCACCAGGATAACGTTCACGCAGATAATCTGGAATCTGAACCCCCGGATAATCAGTCAGAAATGTAATATAGAAGTGATGTTCACCAGGCATTGACCCAGTATCCTCATACCCCTCTACAACCTCGGTAATTGCCTGACGCACTACATCGCGCAAGGCAGTCTCTACCATTTTATCGTAACGTAAAAAGTCTTCTTCATCAGTCATGATTTATATGTCGCAAATATTCATAGGGGAAATCAAGTGTTGTTCTCATAATTTTCAAACTTTATACAAGGGGATTTGCAATATCAGAAACAAAAGTCTGGCGCATCGGCTTTGCACGCAGCATTTCCTTCCATTCTTCCGAATTCACCTTCTGCTGTAGCATAAGAGGAATTAACAAAACGGTATACGCCAACAAGACAGGCCATAAAAACTTATGAAATCCCTGCCCCTTCAAAACAGGGCGAAGTACCGAATCCTTTAACACCTTTTGATAAAGCATAAGAACGGGCGCATTCCATAGCAACCCAGTCAGAAAAATCACAACAATAAAAAAGTCTGTATTGTTAACGGCGCTTATGGTCTGTAAGACCTGCATCAACACAAAACCAAAGACAACAGTCGCGCCCCAGCCAAACAAGCATAGAAATCCTAATGATACATAGCTTTTCGTAAAAGACCAAATCTGCACCGCACCATCCACCTTACGCCGCATCAATAAATACAAATACGTACACAGCAAAATGGAGACTTCCCCCGCAATAAAGATCGGCCGGTCAGCAAAAACATAGTCATAAAGACCAACAAGCAAAGAAATGATGAGGACGAATAAGAAGCTCTTTCCCTGTCCACGCCATATATGTAAGGAAAAAGATATCTCTGTGCCTGAATCAGAGCGCAAAGCCCTCACAAACCATTCCGTCGAACACACAACAAAAGCCATGGAAGACATTACACATAAAATATAAAATAATGCCGGTATTTGATAAGCATCTTCGATCATAAAGATTCACCGCTATAGAACATAAAATGCCTGCACTTCTGTTGCTAGGCAGCAGGCACGCCCCACTTGAATGACGTTAATCAATCAAAGAATCTAATGTAGCGTCGCTACTACCCAATTAGGCAGCGATACGACCTTCACCTTCAACAACAGAGTTGTCGTTAGCGGCTACGAACGCAAAGTTATCGTTTGCATTTATAAATTTAGCCCGATAACGGCGGATACAATGCCGGACACCGTCAAAACATCTTTATTGCGCGCGTCGATCCTATTTCGACCCCATCACCTATAATCCGTATTACAGATAATCCGTACGAGATTACAGATGGTGGAGTCGCCGGGTACCGCCCCCGGGTCCGCAACGTTTATTCCATGTCAACGTTTTGTGTCATAGCTGGCAAGCCAGCAAAACCATTATACGCCCTTAACGCAGGAATTCAAAAGAATTCTGTACACCACGTCATAAAATACAACACTCCAAAAGCAAACAAGCCTGCACAATTGTGTCAGGCTTGCCCTTAAAAATCAGAAATATAGATTTTATTCAGCGACTAAAGCCTCATTTTCAGACCGTAGCTCGGCTAGTGTTTTTTTCTGCGTATAAAAATCGATATACATTTCTTCCGCACGTTCCTGAGATACGCCCTGCGCCTCTTGCCAACTTTCAACCAAGAAACGCGCCCCTTCGTCATTTAACAAATTATGTCGAGCACGCTCTTCACCCGTTTGAGCCTTCTCGCGTGAGTATGTTGACATATCGTTATCTGCGTACATATTCATTCTCCATGTATTAATTATTGTACCGTTCTGCCAGCCTTATACATAAACCTGTGACAAAAGGTCAAACTTTTTAAACGCATTTGTTATGCCTCTCACACATAAGAGCTTTGCGCATAAAAAAACGGCTCAAAACCGAGCCGTTTTCGAAATTTTTTATAAAAGAATAGCTTTAAGAATGCTCTAGCTCATCAGCATCAAGTTCTTGCTGCCTTTGTTCTAGCTCTGCTTCCGTAACAAAGTTATTTCCCTCATCACGCACAAAGGTTTCACCATTAACAAAAACAGAAGCAATCTCACTAACGACTAGCTCTCTGTCTCTGATATGCTCTTCATAATCTTTCTTGCTAAGAGCATCCGCAGCAATATCCTGAGCAACCTCAAGTGCAACATCCTTTCCCTGCATGTTCGCATCGAAATAACGAATGTAGCTTGAATCCTCATCCATCGCGACCCAGATATCATTTTCATCATCATTACGACGCGATGCCGCGATATACCCATGTGTCGTACTTCCAATGCGAACATAATCATCATCAATTGTCGCACGACGTGGATTCATTAGTTTTTCAACCTTAACATCAAATTCAGGCGGCATTTCAGTCTCAACGGTTACAAGCATCCCTGCACCTTGTTCAACTTTAGCAATGACCTTGTCCACATTCTTGTTAAAGGTAATCGGTCTAGCTCCCCCTTCACGACGTGGGTCACCGGCCTCCGCATCCAGCAATTCTTTTTCATTAAGTTCATGATTAACCGCTTTTTTAAGATAATCCTGAACACCGACCAAATCATTGGAAAGCTTATCTACAATCTTCTTAAGAAGCTCTTTATCACCTATTTTAACGGCCTCTTTATCCGTTAACGGAACATACTGTGCATCACTAACAACTCTGTTGCCTGCCCCATCCTTTTGGTGAAGTCTGATTTTCCAAGGCGCACTACGATTTGTCTTTTGGGCACCGACAATTGCTCCACTATCTTCATGTTGAACACGGATAGTGCGTCTTTTACCTTCTGTTATAGAATCCTTAAGGCTATCCCAGATACCACCATGCTTATTCGTAACAGCACTATTTTGAATACTCTCGCGATAGACGCGTTCTTTATCCGGTTTTGGTACAAAAACCCGATATGTAACCTTATCAGCCATAGGCTCATACGGCTCTACGTTGACATCATTGTTTTCATCAAATTCACCTGAAAGATCACCCTGATCAGCCATATCATCACCTACTATATTATTATTTTGTTGCGTTCTTATAATACACTATACATAAAAAGTCAAAGTATCATAAATAAGTCTGTTAATGCAAATCAAGTCCCCCCTTACATTTAATTTTGCTTTTGCCCTATAATCAGGTACAGAATCATAAAATAAGGGTAATATTATGCAGCAATATCTGGATCTCATGCGCCATGTTTTAGAAAACGGTAGCATAAAAGAAGACCGTACAGGCACGGGCACACGATCTGTTTTCGGTCACCAGATGCGATTTGATTTATCCAAGGGCTTTCCACTTGTCACAACAAAGAAGTGCCACCTCAAATCCATTATTCATGAACTCCTCTGGTTCTTATCAGGTGATACAAATATCAGGTACCTGAAAGAAAACGGTGTGCGCATCTGGGATGAATGGGCAGATGAAGATGGTAATTTAGGCCCTGTCTACGGCGAACAATGGCGAAGCTGGAAAACAACAGACGGGCAGCACATCGATCAGATTGGTAATGTCATAGAGCAAATTAAAAACAACCCGGATAGCCGCCGTTTACTTGTCGTTGCCTATAATCCCGGCGTTGTAGACCAAATGGCATTACCGCCATGTCACGCCTTTTTCCAATTTTATGTCGCAAATGGAAAACTATCCTGCCAGCTCTATCAACGTAGTGCCGATATCTTTCTTGGTGTGCCCTTTAATATCGCCTCTTATGCATTGCTGACAATGATGATTGCACAAGTTACAGGATTAGAAGCAGGGGAGTTCATCCATACATTAGGTGACGCGCATCTTTATTCAAATCATATAGAGCAAACAGAATTACAGCTTTCCCGTACGCCATACGGCCTGCCTGAAATGCGTGTAAATCCCAATGTTGCCAATATCTTTGACTTCAAATATGAGGATTTTGAGCTGGTTGGCTATGAGGCACACCCCCATATCAAAGGCGCAGTCGCAGTATAAACGTGTTTATTACAATAAAAGAGCTTTCTATTTATGACCAAGAACATTCACACATCCCTTATCGTTGCCATGGCGGAAAACCGCTGTATCGGGCTGGACAATCAAATGCCATGGCATATTTCCGATGATTTGAAACGCTTTAAATCCCTTACAATGAATCATCCCGTTATCATGGGGCGTAAAACATTCGAATCGATACTGGGTTATTTGAAAAAACCTCTTCCCGGCAGGCACAACATCATCATCAGTCGATCAGGGTATGAAACAGAGCACGAAGCCAGTGTGCACAACACAATTGCCGCCGCCATCAAAGAAGCGACAACCATTGCAAATAGCAACAATTTGGATGAGATTTTTATTATTGGTGGCGCACAAATTTATAGCCAAGCCATAGAGCACGCGAACAGGATACACTTAACCAAGGTACATCAATCTTTTTCAGGTGATGCCTTCTTCCCCGAGATTGATGATCATTGGAAAGAAACGGCATGCGATGACCATACCGATCACACACCACCCTACAGTTTTATCACATTGGAACGTTAAGCGTTTTCTCTATCCTTTCTGCAATATGCAAAAACGCCTGAGATGACGGCGAGTTGGGATGTGACAGTACAATCGGCTTTCCTGCATCGGATTGCTCTCTAACCTCACGTGATAACGGAATACCACCAAGAAACGGAACATTCACCTTTTCCGCCTCTTTCTGCGCACCACCATGTCCGAAAATATGATCTTCATGACCACATTGACTGCAGATATATGTGCTCATATTTTCAATTAACCCAAGCACAGGAATATCCGTTTTTTCAAACATTGAGACACCACGCCGCGCATCAATTAACGCAATATCCTGAGGTGTGGACACAATCACCGCACCGCTCACCTTAACCTTTTGTGCCAAGGTTAATTGGATATCTCCTGTACCGGGGGGCATATCCACAACCAGAAAATCAAGTGGCGCGTCATTGTCACCCCACGCAACATCTCGTAACAGTTGGTAAAAGGCACTTTGTGCCATCGGCCCACGCCAGATCAGGGCTTTCTCACGCTCTACCATAAACCCGATCGACATCATTTGAATACCGTGGCGTTGAAGGGGGATCAGCTTTTTATCTTTCGTCAAATCAGGCTTATACGCCTCATCTCCCATCAAAACAGGTTGCGAAGGCCCGTAAATATCGGCATCTAATAACCCGACACGTAAGCCGCGCTGCGCCAGAGAAACTGCAATGTTTGCAGAAACCGTAGACTTTCCAACACCACCCTTTCCCGATGCAACAACAATGATATGGCGCGCCGGAACCTCAACCGGTGGATTACCGCCCATACCATGTGGATCATGCTTTCGCCCTTGGCCTGCCCCCTTCGTTGAGGGCTGCTTTGATGCGGTAAGAATCACACTCGCCTTTTTAACCCCTGAGGTTTGCACAAGGCGGCGCTCTGCTTCTTGCCGCAGGGACTCCAGCTCAACCCCGCGCGCGGGATCAACATCCAATACGACAATGACTTCATTATTTTGGGTAATTTGAACCGATCCCACCATCTCCAAAGATACGACATCACGCCCCTCTTTCGGGTCATGTACGCCACGTAAAACATCTATAACGGTGTCCTTATTTATCTTGGCCATAATCTTTGCCTATATCTTGTTGCTTTTGACTCTGAAAAGCTTGCTTTCCATTTGAAAAGAGATATTGTTACGAAATACAAAAACGTCAAGTAAGAAAAGTAAGAAAAATCATGTCGCACGATAATAAAGGCTCTGACCGTGGTAAAAAAAATCCTTGGGGCAACAACGATAGTCAAGATGGACGCAAGAATCCTTGGGGTGGTTCATCAGGGAATGGCGGAAACAATGGCGGAGGCCATGATCCGAAAGATTTCGACGATTTAATCAAAAATGCACAAGACGGATTACGCGACATCTTGCCTGGTAATATGAATGGCGGACTTGCCGTTGCCTTACTCTTTCTGGTTATTCTTCTTTTATGGCTTGCCAGCGGTTTTCACATCATCAATCCGGGTGAACACGGTGTTATACAACGTTTTGGCGCATGGTCACGGACACAGACTGAAGAAGGGCTAGGCTATCACTTTCCTGCTCCGATTGAAGAGATCACAAAAGTCAATGTCAACGAACAACGTAGTATGAATATCGGCTTTACAGACAGTATCCCAACACGCAGTGGCACTTCTTCAACCACAAAAAGAGACATCCCGGAGGAAAGCCAAATGCTAACCTCTGATCGTAATATTGTTGATTTACACATGGCAATTCAGTGGGACATCAAATCTGCAGAAGATTATCAGTTCGAAATTCAAGATCAGGAAAACACCATCAAGAAAGTGGCTGAAAGTGCGATTCGCGAAGTTATCGGACAAACCGAAATGTTCCCGATCATAACAACAGGCCGCGTAGAAATTGCAAATAAAGTAAAAATAATAATTCAAGAAAACCTGGATGAATATAAATCAGGTGTGAACATCAAACAGGTTCTAATTCAGCAGGCAGAAGTCCACCCCGAAGTGCAAAATGCGTTTCAAGATGTTCAATCTGCAAAGCAAGATGCCGAAAATACAGAAAACGAGGCGCAAGTGCACCGTGAACGCATCCTGCCTGAGGCACGCGGTCAGGCAATCACACTGGTACAGCAAGCACAAGCGTACAAACAGTCAAAAATTGCACAGGCAACCGGTGACGCAGAACGTTTTAAGGCAATTTACAACGCCTACTTAACCGGTAAAGATGTAACAAAAGAACGCATCTATATCGAAACAATGGAAGAAGTTTTTGGCCGTGCAGAAAAAATCATTCTAGATGGCGACAAAAACGGAAATTCGGTTGTCCCGTATCTTCCGCTTAATGAGCTTGGTAAAAAGAAATAAGATAAGAAGGATTCAGACATAATGAACATGAAAGCAGTTACTTTATTTGTGGTTCTGGCTCTGGCCTTGTTGGTCGGTTCTCAATCCCTTTTCGTTGTTGATGAAAGACAACAGGCTATTGTCTTGCAACTTGGTCAACCCAAAGGGGAACCGAGAGGCCCAGGCCTTCATATCAAAACACCGTTCGTGCAAAATGTACGCTATTTTGAACGCCGTATTTTGTCTATCGACCCCCGCCCTGAACAAGTCGTGATTTCCAGTGCACAAGTCGCGGAGAAAAATGCCGACGAAACAAAAGAGCAAGAAGAACAACGGGAAAAAGAAGGACGCCCTTCAATTGAAAATGTTAGCGGCGAGCCCATCATCGTTGATACATTTGCACGCTACAAAATTGTTGACCCGCTACAATTCATGAAGACATTGGTGACTGTACGTAACGCAGGCCTACGTTTGGAAAGTATCCTAAACGACTCAACCCGTTCTGTTCTTGGTGAAACAACGTTAATTGAACTTCTCTCACCTGAGAGAACGCAAATTATGGCAGAAATCCTGAAGCGCGTGAATGAAAAAACACAGGAAGACAAGCTTGGCATCGAAATAGTTGATGTGCGTATTGTCCGCGCCGACCTAACCAAAGATCTGAAAACATCAACCGTAAAACAAATGAAATCAGAACTAAACGAACGCGCAACAGAGCGTCGTTCAAAAGGTCAGGAAAGAGCATTAGAAATTCGTTCTACTGCAGAAAAAGAACGTACAATTATCCTTGCCGAAGCAAAGCGTGATGCAGAAATCATCAAAGGTGAGGGAGATAAAGAAGCAATCACCCTCTACGCGAAAGCCTTTAATGTGGATAAGGAGTTCTATTCCTTTATCCGTTCAATGGAAGCTTATAAAAATACTATGGCGAATCCTCAAACTCGCCTAATTCTGTCACCGGACGGGGATTTCTTTAAGCATTTTAAAGACAATAAATAGATACCCCCCTTATAAAACAGAAACATAAAAAGTCGGCGCTTGACCGGCTTTTTATATGCCCGTATCTTTTTATAAGCACTTCAAGTCTATTAGATAAAGGATATCTCATGCGCATTTCATTTGCTTTACTGACCCTATGCGTGTCTGGCGCAGTTATCTGCGCCCCTACAACACCGGGATATGCAAAAGAAAAAAAGGCAAATACACCTGCCATTCAAATGATTCCGGCCAGTTTCGCAGACCTTGCAGAAAACCTGTCTCCAGCGGTGGTCAATATCTCTTCAACACAGAAAACAGTTGTCCCAAATGATTTTCCGGAAATGCCACAATTCCCCGAAGGTTCACCTTTTGAGGACTTCTTCGAAGAATTCATGCAACGCCGCGGCGGCGGGCGCCCTGCTCAACCATCCTCGTCATTAGGTTCCGGATTTATCATTGACGCGGAGAACGGATATATCATCACAAACAATCACGTTGTGCGCGACGCGGAAGATGTGCGTATTACACTATCTAACGATGTAACGCTTGAAGCCGAAATTATCGGCACAGATGAAAAAACAGACCTTGCCGTTTTAAAAGTTAATCCAAAAGAAGCCAAACTCACCCGTGTTGAATTTGGTGATAGTGATGCCTTACGCGTGGGTGATTGGACACTGGCCATCGGAAACCCGTTTGGTTTAGGCGGATCTGTAACCGCAGGCATTATTTCCGCACGTGCACGCGACATCAGTACCGGCCCATATGATGATTATCTGCAAACAGATGCATCGATCAACCGTGGAAACTCAGGCGGTCCTCTCTTTGATATGAATGGAGAGGTTATTGGAATTAACACCGCAATCTTTAGTCCAACAGGCGGGTCAGTGGGTATCGGTTTCGCTATTCCTTCTGCTCTGGCAGAGCCGGTAATCAAGCAAATAATAAAATACGGACGTACACGTCGTGGCTGGCTTGGGGTACGTATACAAACCGTTACAGATGAAATCGCAGATAGCCTGGGCCTGAATAAGGTGCGTGGCGCCCTGATCGCCAGCATAAACCCAAACGGCCCGGCAAACGATGCCGGACTAAAAACCGGTGACATTATTCTGAAACTAAACGGACAAAACATTAAAGATATGAAGGCTCTGCCGCGTATTGTGGCAGAAAATGATGTGGATTCAACTGTCCCTCTGACATATTGGCGCGATGGTAAAGAACACACAACAAAGGTGACCATCGGCGAATTGGAAAAAGCCGAGGAAGATGGCCTTGTAGGATCTTCTGTTAAATCAACAGGGAGTGGCGTTGAGCTTGCCGATATCGGCCTGACCTTAAAAGTGATGAGCGATGAATTAAGGCAAGAATACAATATTGCCCGCACTGTAAAGGGCGTTGTGATCAGTAAAGTGGAGCAATTCACTGAAAGCGCAAAGAAAAAGCTTAAAGAAGGTGACGTGATCGTTGAAATCAATCAACAGCCGATCTCCGATCCACAGGAGATCATCGACACAATTGATAAAGCACGCGCAAATAACAGAAAATCTGTCCTTCTTTTGGTAAATTCACAAGGATCTGTACGATTTGTTGCCATCAAGTTAGAGAAAAAAGAAAACTAAGCGCTCAGCTTGGCTTTTCGTTCTCTCGCGAAAAGTGCAATGCCCGATCCGATGATTAAGCTTGCCCCTGCGATCTTATATATATCAGGCACATCGCCAAACAGAATATAGCCAAATCCCAACGCAAAAATAATTTGCGTATACTGATATGGGGCGATAACCGATGCCGGCCCCAGAGTATAGCTATATGCAATAGCCAAAAGAGCAAAACCATACGCCCCGCCTGCAACTGCACTATACCCTAGAAATGTCATATCTGTAATAAGTGGTATCGAGGCCTGCTTATAAATAAAAATACCGGTAATCAGAACAAGAAACGGCCAGAAGGCAAAGGATAAAGCCGTCTTTTCGTGCCTAAAAAACCGTACTAAAACACTGGACGTAGAAAAAGTAAAGACACAGACAAGTGCCAAAATATATGCAGGATTTATTTCATTAAAACCAGGCCGAAAGGCAATAAATGCGCCTAAAAAACCGCACGCAATAGAAAACAAACGATACGGACCGATTTTTTCTTTAAACAGGATAACTCCCATCAAACTCACCATAAATGGGGTCAAAAAGAAAATAGTATAGGCATCAACGATCGGAATACGACTTATCGCGGAAATGGAGAACGTCGTGTTCAGAGCAATCAGTCCCCCACGGGTCAAATGCAAACCGATATTCTTAATATTCAATAAGGCACCTAGCCCACCAAAAAACGGACAGATAAGGCAAAGCATCAACATACCTGACAGTGCCTGCCATAAAAGAATATCCAGAATATCATAATCCAACGCAATCATCTTACGCACAGCATCACTCACCGAAAATGCAGCGAAAGCACACACCGCAAAAATCACGCCTTTTACGACATTCTGCTCCTCTCCCTCCATTTTTTGAAATTCCTTCTCTTTTGAATTCTTTTATGCTTATAATCCGCGCATTATGGCGGATACAGACAAAGATAAGCACACAATACACATTATTGCAGGCCCAACGGCAAGCGGAAAATCCGCGCGTGCACTTGAATTGGCCGAGGAAAAAAACGGCATCATTATTAACTGTGATTCCATCCAAATCTATGATGGCCTGCAAATGCTGACCGCGCAGCCACCGGAGGAAGATCTCAAACGCGTCCCGCATATGCTTTATAGTCATCTACACCCCAATGATGCATGTAGCGCAGGAAACTGGCGGGAAATCGTTGAACCCCTCATCCATGATATACTAGGCCAAGGAAAGACACCGATCATTGTTGGTGGGTCAGGATTATATATTAAAGCCCTAACCCACGGCCTTTCACCAATGCCTGATATCCCACAAAATGTAAGGGATACCGTCGTTGCTCACTATGAAAAAATCGGAGCACAAGCATTCTATGATGAACTTTATACACGTGACCCCGAAATGGCGAAACGTTTCCATGTCAATCATAAGGCAAGGATCATACGCGCCATGGAAGTTTTAGAGGCCACAGGAAAAAGCCTGTCAGAATGGCAAAACCTAACCAGACTCTCCCCGCCAAACCAGTGGGATTTTAAAACGGAAATTATCATTCTTCCACGTCCGGTGCAGCACCAACAATGCAATGATCGTTTCTTATGGATGCTTGATAATGGTGCCTTAGATGAAGTAGAGGCCTTTAGTAAACGCGTCATAAACGGGGAAGTCCGTGACAATGTTCCCCTAACCAAGGCTCTGGGATATAGACAAATGCTATCCTATATCAATGGGGAGTTAAGCAAAGAAGATGCAATTGAGCAGTCACAAGCCCGCACCCGCCAATACGCAAAACAACAAGTCACATGGTTTAGGAACCAGATGGAGCAGTAATCAAGAAAACTTAATAAACCGACGCTTAATTTTTGCAAATTCTACAACACTTACTAACAAAACTATCACAATCATAATTGCACTAACCGTAAATGGCACCCCCCAATTCACTGTTCCTAACATGGCATAAAAGATAACCCCCATTGCCGTCAGCATATATGGCTCAATCATTAGATGTGATGGACTCAGAACGCTGATTACAAAGAAGATGTGATTGTATTTTGCTTTCTGTTCTTCTGGCAGATCATGGAACTTTGTTATCTGTAGCCCAAGAACAATCGACAACAAAATAAGAACAATAAAAAATGGCACGTTATTTATATACAGTCTTACCAAGCCAGCCCCCCCCTAAGACCGGATTAACGATCTCAGTTACCCCTTCCATCGCGCCTCCTGAAGATGCGTATTGCAATGGTAACACTACATTCCCCTCTCCCCATGTTTGCCTATCTGTATTTAGTTTAAATATAGCTGGCAGAGGATATATGGTTTTCCACATAAACACCCAGCACCTATTTTCCTCCAAACAGGATAGGGCAAAACTATAACGGGTCGGCGTATAAGCGACGATTTCACCGGAACTTTTTCGAAATTGAACCCGTTGTATTGGTGCCGTATTCCAATAATTATCTCCTAAAATGTAAGAAATCCAGTTAAAATAATCGATAAATGAGTGCCATTTAACACGTTCATTACCTTCATATTTATAAGCACGCTCTATAGACAGAAATTCACCATCATTAAGCTGAACCTCTCCTATGACTTCTGTCTGATAATTGAGATATATATTCTCTTCGGCGTATAAATACTTATCAGTATATGCCCCAGGTAAAAATACAGATAACAAGAGAAATAACGATACCAACACGCTCTGCTTAACACTCATTTACAAATTCTCTCACAATATGACATCCGAAACACGTCCCACTATATATAACAAAACCCTTGCATAAAACCGGAAGCTAAGCTAGAGGTAGAATATGACTAAGATTTTAAACAATATGAATGTCGTGCTTATCCTGTCAGTCGTCCTCGTGGACGATGGGGTGTTGCGCGCGTAAAATCTACGCATGATGTAAAAGCAACGCCCCGATTAAAACGGGGCGTTTTTTTATGCGCAAAACAGATGAGAAAAACACTCAACATTGTTTAAAAAATAAGTTAGTTTACAACGGCAAAAATAGAGCGAGATGGAAAATGAGCATCATAAAAATGAAAAAACAGGATAAAAAGGCACAAAATACGCAAAAAGAGATGACTGGTGCAGAGATCGTGATCCAGGCCTTGATCGATCAGGGCGTTGATACGATTTTCGGATATCCGGGTGGTGCTGTCCTGCCGATTTATGACGAAATTTTCAAACAAGATAAAATTAAACACGTCCTTGTCCGTCATGAACAAGGCGCATTACACGCCGCCGAGGGGTATGCCCGTTCCACCGGTAAGGTTGGCTGTGCGCTTGTAACATCAGGCCCCGGTGCGACAAACGCCGTAACAGGCCTTACAGATGCTTTGCTCGACTCTATCCCTGTTGTGTGTATCACCGGTCAGGTTCCGACATTCCTGATTGGAACAGATGCATTTCAAGAAGCCGATACCGTAGGCATCACGCGCCCGTGTACAAAACATAACTTCTTGGTAAAAGATTCTAACGAACTCGCCAGTGCAATGCACGAAGCATTCCACATCTCACGTTCCGGCCGCCCCGGCCCTGTTGTTATTGATATTCCAAAGGATGTTCAATTCGCAAACGGTGAATATGTTTCACCTGAAAAAGCCGTAATGCACACACATTATCAGCCAGAAATCGACCCCGAGATGGAGGCCATAGAGGCCGCTGTTGAACTAATGGCGAACGCGAAAAACCCGGTATTTTATACTGGCGGTGGTATCATCAATGCAGGCACAAACGCCAGTACTCTCTTACGTGAGTTGGTCCGTGAGACAGGGTTTCCGATCACCTCAACCTTAATGGGGTTGGGTGCATACCCTGCTAATGATAAGCAATGGCTTGGGATGCTTGGGATGCACGGAACGTATGAAGCCAACCTCGCAATGCATGACTGCGATGTGATGATTTGTATTGGCGCACGTTTTGACGACCGTGTTACAGGTCGTCTTGATAAATTCTCTCCAAACTCAAAAAAGATCCATGTTGATATAGACGCAAGCTCAATCAATAAAAACGTAACCGTTGATATCCCGGTTGTCGCCGATGCAGAACGTGCCATCCGCGCAATGATCGATATCTGGCGTAAAAAAGGATATAAAGCAGATCAAGCCGCCCTGACAGACTGGTGGAAAGAGATCGAAACATGGCGCGCAAAAAACTGCCTTGCTTATAAGAAAAATGATCAGGTCATAAAACCACAATACGCACTGGAACGTCTGAACCATTATATGCAACAGGATAAACGCGATTGTTACGTAACAACAGAAGTTGGACAGCACCAAATGTGGGCTGCTCAATTCCTGCCCTTTAATGAACCAAACCGTTGGATGACCTCAGGCGGTCTGGGCACAATGGGTTATGGCCTTCCTGCGGCAATAGGCGCACAAATGGCACATCCGGATGCCTTTGTTGTTGATGTCGCCGGAGAAGCCTCAATCCAGATGAACATTCAGGAACTGGCAACAGCAATTCAATATCGCCTGCCTGTTAAGGTGTTCATCTTGAACAATCAATGGATGGGTATGGTGCGCCAATGGCAAGAATTGCTTCATGGAGAGCGGTACTCTGAAACATATTCCGAAGCACTACCGGACTTTGTAAAATTAGCCGAAGCATATGGCGGTGTAGGCCTGCGCGCAGAAACCGTTGATGAGCTTGATGGTGTGATTGAGGAAATGATGAATAACAACCGCATGACTGTGGTTGACGTTATGGTTGAACAAGCAGAGAATTGCTTCCCGATGATCCCTTCAGGTAAGGCACATAACGAAATGATCCTGTCCCCTGATGCAGATGCCTTTGATAAAAGCTTGGTATAGGCAATGAAACAGGTTTTTGGTGGCACAAATTCCGTAGAAGCACATGTGGTCTCCCACTTGCTACAACAACACGGTATTGCCACCAATTTAACCGGAGACTACCTTACTGGGGCGTCTGGGGAACTCCCGGCTATGAACTTAAGCAGTGTCTGGGTTATAAACGATGAAGATTTCGACCACGCGCGCAATCTGATACAAAAATGGGAACAAGACGGTACCTCGATAACGTCATCAGGCGATAAACACGATAACATGGAATAGTATAGGCGATGGATAAAGGCGCAAAAACGATCAACCATATCGCGTATGCAATGGCCTTGGGCTGTGTTCTCCTTTATATATTCTATGCGTTCACCCCTTACATGATGCAGGCCATGCAAGTTGACATTGCATATCTGAGTCAATCCGCGGGGCGAATGTTGAATGGTATATCCATGAAAGACGGATATTACGACACCAACCCACCTTTAAGTATAATGCTCTATATTCCTATCGTTATCTTGCACAAGATAACGGCTCTGCCCATTTATACATGCCTGTATATTTTCGGCGGGGGATGCCTTGCTCTATCCTGTGTTCTGATTTACAGACTGATCAAATTATCGAAGTGGATGGAAACAGAGCAAACACATCTTTTGATCCTCAGTTATATCACCGCAAATCTATTACTTACAGGGCATGAGTTTGGACAAAGAGAACACTTTTTGATTATGGCGCTTTGCCCGCTCATTCTTGTGCAAATACTCAGCACGTATCAGATCTCAATTCCTACATCTTTAAAGTGGGTATCCCTTATCTGGGGATCCATTTTTATTCTGCTAAAACCACATTACGGCATTATTCCGCTCTGCCTTTTTATTCATCGCGCCTATACACAAAAACGGCTTTTCGTAATACGGGATCATGACTTCCTTTCATTAAGTGCATGCGCCCTACTATACCTTGGAATAACGGTAATCTTCTTTTACGACTTCGTTTCGGAAATTGCGCCGGATGTCATGCGGTTCTACGTGACACCACCCCAGAGTCAAACCATGTTTGATGCATTGATTTTTATTGCTCTTTCCATCGGCTTGATGTTCACATCCCTTTACGCCTTGAAAAAGCCTGACTATTTTATGACAGGTTTAAGCATCATTGCCTTTTTATGCGTTATCCCGCTCTATCTCCAAGGATACGGCTTCATATATCACTCAATCCCCACAATTATTATGATATTTTGCAGTGCTTCTATGTTTCTCTACCGTTATTCTTTAGAAGCTCAAAATAACAAACCTCTACCAAAGATCAGTGCCGTATTAAGCGCTGCTATTATGTTGTTTTTTGCACATCAGGTGTCCATCACATTAGATCGCCCAACACATAGTCAGTATGAGGAAACACAACTGGTTCGTATCTTAAAACAATGCGACAGACCGGATTGTTCCTTTTTCATGTTTCACGATACGATCAGTATCACACATGAACTCTCTGTCTATTCGGGGCAAGAGCACGCTTCGCGCTTTCCAACGCTATGGTTCATTCCGTATTTTATGAACAATAATTGGGGGGCTAACTCACCGGAAGAGACGCAACATTTCAACACATATCTTACAATGTTGAATGAGGACTTCGACACCTATCAGCCCGACACATTACTAATTGGACATCCATGGCTTAATGAAGAGCAAACCTTGGATATCATCTCTGACCTGTCCCGTATATCCCCCGACTTTAAAAAAATTATCGATGGATATGAGAAAACCGAAACCATCACAGTTGATCGCAAGGCCTATATCGGCGCAGAATTACAAGCCGCCGTCCCCGGACCAATCACCTTTGATGTCTATAGAAAAATGCCATTAAACAGATCAAATGATTTTTAAGTTGATACACCACGCTATTTATAGCAAAAATAGAGATAACAAAGAAGAATGAGATACAATCCAATGAGCCAAGCAGAAACAAAAAGAAGAAAAAAAAACCGTAGCGTCTACGCTCCCAAAGCTGTCGAACAAATCGAAGAGACACACACACTTGCAATCTTGGTAAATAACGAACCAGGCGTATTGGCACGTGTTATCGGCCTGTTTTCCGGTCGTGGGTATAATATTGACAGCCTGACTGTGGCCGAAACAAATCATGAAGAGCACCTCTCCCGCATCACCATCGTATGTACAGGCACGCCTGAGGTGATTGAACAAATCAAAGCACAGCTTGACCGGTTGGTTCCGGTTCTTGAAGTATCCGATCTCACACTTGAGTGCCCACATGTTGAGCGCGAGCTTGTCCTTCTGAAAGTTGTTTCGACAAGTGAACAACGTATCGAAGCCCTACGTGTTGCCGATATTTTCCGTGCACGCGTTGTCGACTCAACATTAGAATCCTTTGTCTTCGAGGTAACAGGTGACACCGGAAAGATTGAGGCATTTATCGAACTCATGCGCCCGTTAGGCCTTGTTGATGTCAGCCGTACGGGGATCGCCGCCATTTCCAGAGGAACCAAAGCTATAGGATCGTAAAATGAAAAACCTGCTTATCTGCCTATCCTGCGTTATATTACTATGCTCTTGCGTAACACGCGACCAAGCAGATAAGCGGTTAGAGGCAGGCTGTCGCGCAGCCGCAGAGATGTTCATAGATAGCGATTTCTTCGTTAAAAAAATAAAACGCGTGACATCAAAACCATCTGCCGAATTTGGTGCTGGCTATCGCGATATCACGATCTTCGCGGTGGAAAGTGATAATTGGCTAGATCTTGATAAAGAATATAAATGCACTTTCGCAGAAGAATTTGGTCTGCTTAATGCAACCTATCAGGCATCCCTTTATCAAGTTCATGTTAATGACAAAACCTATGGGAAAAAAGGTGACCAAATCCTTGGTGATATTGAGGATCACCTCAAACTGGTCAAAGCCGTACAAGACGCAATGCGTCCTTAGCCCATATCGTAAAAATATTATTTAAACTTGTGCCAATTGGTTTGAATAATTGCATACCCGCCAAGCACCGCAAACACAGATGACCATGTGATATCTGCGTTCGCCTTTATAAACCAAAGCATAACGCTATGTAAGCTAACAGAAGTCAGAGCAAACAAGCAAAGCTGCGCTGCCCATTTCTTGTGAGATAAAAGATAAACAGAACCGATAAATCCCATCCAAAGTGATGCTGACATCCAAAGGAATAATGCATTAAGCAAAACCGCAGAATCCTGATAAATCAAATAGGATGAAAAGAAGACACCTGTTCCCCATGCAAATATCATTAAAATAAACAGGGTAAGATTCTCATCTTTCGTTAAAGGGGACTTTGAATCTTCTGCCATCACTATTGAACCTATAATTTTCACAACCACTACACCTTAATAGAATTCTACGATAAGAGGCAAGCGCCGTATTATTTCAGGATTTAAGTATACAGCATCAGCAAAAACACAATTTACCATAAAATTATTGACATTTTCCTGCTGCTCTATTAAAAACCACAGCCAGTTTAAACGTGAGACACGGTAAGAATGAGTACAACAACACAACAGGCAAATATCAACTTCTTACAAGAAGTTCTTGATTACATTGCTGAAGAAATTCATAAAAACCCAACAGAAGAAAATGCGAAGAACCTTGGGCGATGGTTTGCATGTTGTGCAACATCAATGACGACAAACCCACAAGGGGTTGAGCTATTCAATAACAGAGCAGGCTTAATCGAAAACGCACCACGCATTGCAGATGCTATTGAAGACCCAGCCTTGGCAAAAGCATATTTAGAATCCGCAGAAAAAACATATGTATTCCAGAAAATGGGATGTAGAAGCGAGATTCAGAAAGAAACGCCAGATGAATTTTTAGCCAATCTAGAGCGCTGCAAAAACGATCCAAGTTTCTAAATCCGATACTTAAGGCAGAAATGCCTCTTATAACGCAAAATCATTTACTTGCCCGTCTTGCAAACGTTCCAGATCATCGGAAAGACTACGTAAAATATCGTTCAGGTCATCAATCGAAAGATCTTCATCTGTCGCGATATGTCCGACTTGCGCCAAACCATCCGATACTGCACTCATTCTTTCCTGAAAATTAGAATATTTTTCCGCATTCTCATCATATGCCTGCTTATAACTTAGCCCATGAGACCAGACTGCCTTTGAATCGCTCTCATAATCCGCAATATCTTCTGCATTATCACCGATTTGGGACTGCAAGGCATTCATCTGTTCACATTTACGTTCCAGATCTTTTACAAGACCAAAAACAAGACCATGACGTGGTGCAATAAAATGCGCGGCCTCTACAATATTCCCCTGTCTCGCTGCATGTGAGAAATTGCGCGAAACGGTCTGCACAAGAGAAAGAGTATCCTGCACGCCCTGATATTCACGATTAAAATCCTGAAACAACGTCACACATGCAATTTTCGCGTCACGCTCTTTATAATATCCATTATTCAGACGATCAAATACTTCACTCATTTTATATAAATACTCTATCCGCTTTTATTATTATCAAAACAAAGAACACAACCTTCGATGCACCTTTATAATTGCGCTATGCGTAACCTATTCCATGCAATACGTCAAATTAATTATCTGCAATACCAAATCCTCTTATCTCCTGTTCCAATAATGCATACAGCCCCCATAAAGTTTTCCTTGATTCTTCCCCAAAAACCTTGTTTTATGCGTTCTCTAATTTAAAAATATTGAAGGTTTTGAACAATGGCACAAAGCAACGCGGTACAGGCAACACCGGAAAACCAAACATCACTGAATGTTTATTACGATAAAGATTGTGATCTCGGACTGATCAAATCGAAAAAAGTAGCAATTATCGGCTATGGTTCACAGGGACATGCACACGCACAAAATATTAAGGACAGTGGCGTCGAAACGGTCATCATTGGTCTTCGTGATGGTTCATCTTCTGCACCAAAAGCAGAAAATGCCGGATTTGAGGTTATGACACCTGCAAAAGCAGCCGCAGAAGCAGATGTTGTTATGATCCTTACACCGGATGAACATCAGGCAGACATCTACCGTGATGAATTGCTTCCTAACCTGAAAGAAGGCGCAACATTAATGTTCGCCCACGGTCTTAACGTCCACTTTGAATTGATTAAGCCGCGCGCAGATCTTGATGTTATCATGGTCGCACCAAAAGGCCCCGGCCACACAGTACGCGGTGAATACCAAAAAGGTGGCGGTGTTCCTTGCCTTATCGCTGTTGCACAAGATGCATCGGGTAATGCAAAAGATCTTGCACTATCATACGCATCTGCTGTTGGTGGTGGTCGTTCCGGTATCATCGAAACAACATTTAAAGATGAATGTGAAACTGACCTGTTTGGTGAACAAGCCGTTCTTTGTGGTGGTGCTTCTGAACTTGTTAAATGCGGTTACGAAGTTCTTTGTGAAGCAGGATATCCACCTGAAATGGCATATTTCGAATGTCTTCATGAACTAAAGCTTATCGTTGATCTGATGTATGAAGGTGGTTTGGCGAACATGCGCTATTCAATCTCAAATACAGCAGAATTTGGCGATTATGTTTCAGGTCCTCGTGTGATTACACCAGAAACAAAAGAAGAAATGAAACGCATCCTTGCGGACATCCAGTCCGGTAAATTTGTTCAGGACTTCATGGGCGGAAATAAAGAAGGCCTAACACGCCTTGTTGAAATCCGTGAGCGCGAAGCACAGCACCCAATCGAAGATACAGGTGCAAAACTGCGCGGCATGATGCCTTGGATCGGTGCGAACAAACTGGTTGATAAAGAAAAGAACTAATATCAGACGGTATATTTAGAATTTCGAAAGCCCTCTGATCATTTCAGGGGGCTTTTTATTTATCAGGAACATATAAAATGTACGGTGACCCACTCTACTGGCTCTATCTCTCTATTGCCGCATTTCTAACAGGCATTATCTCATCAATGGGAGGATCAGGCGGGTTAGTGATGACACCGTTTCTAATCGCAACCGGTGTACCGATCCATTTGGCTATCGGCTCTGCAAAAGCCAGTTCACTCGGTATGTGGGGGGTTACACTCTTCCAATTTAATAAAGCCAGCCGCGTTCAGTGGGGCTATGTACCACTACTAAGCTTGATTGGGGTAATTGGCGCCCTTATTGGATCAAACGTGGCCTTAGTACTCGACAAACAAAGCATCTATCCAGTAGTGGGCCTTTCTTTACTGTTGATCGCACCTATCGGTCTGATGAAAAAAAATTTAGGCCTATCATCTAAGGAGTACGGACGTAAAAGACATGTGGTGGGGCATGCACTGTTTTTCTGCATATCAATCTTTGGAGGCTTCTTCGGTGCAGGCACAGGTACTTTGGCGATGCTCACCCTCGTTTCCTGCATGGGGCTACCGGCCTTAAGCGCTTATGCAACATTTGTTCCCGCATGGATGTTTTCAACACTTGTAAGCACAATCATCTTTGCATGGCATGGACAAGTAAATTACATTCTGGCCTTTATCATGTTCTTCGGCATGATTGGTGGTGGTTGGATCGGCGCAAAACTCGCGATTAAAGGCAGCGACAAATTCGTCAAAATATTCACCTTCAGCTTCGCCTTTCTCGTTGGCCTGAAAATGCTGTGGGAGAGTTTATAACCTGTGCACTATACAGGTGCAGAACTATTAGAAGATAAGGCCGCATGATATTCGGAAGCTTGGCCATCATTATCGGCAATCACATTATCTTGACCGATTGCACGATGATCAAAATTGTTGGAAAGGCCCGATTTCATCTCACGCTCATTTTGAATTTCATCAAACTTCTTAGAAAACAGAAGTGCAAGATTGTCAGGGGGCGTGCGATAGAATGATGCATTCTCGTTGCCCATTCGTGAAATTTTCTGCCCGATATCAGACCACTGAACTTTGTCTTCATTCAAAATATCACTATTAATCCATGTTAAGAGAGGATCATTAACATACATACTACCTGTACCTGACGTACTTAATATATGTGCATTTTCTGAACTTTCCAACACAGTCTCAACATTCTGATAGCCACCGCATGAGCCAAGAAAAACAATTTCCGCTTTATCATCCATATAATCCAACGAGGTATCAACGTGATAGCTATGCCCTCTATGCGCGACAACACTGAAATGTATTCCCTCTTCTTCTGCCTTATACTTTATATATTCCGCCGCCTCCCCATCTGCATGAGGCATAGAAACATAGGCGTTGATCTCTCGTCCGTTACCTTTTTTCTGAAATAATGCAACACCAGTTTCTTCATCTTCTTGAAGAGTCCAATCATCACGCCGCATAAAATCCTTATAATGCGTATAAGAGGCATGCCCATCTTCATCATCATAAAAAATATGAAGTTGGTAATTACGCCCATCTTTATCCAAAAGAGAGGACACATCTTTTTGACTTAAATCAGGAAGTTGATATCGTTCATCCGCCTCCAGCTCCTTAAAGAATGCCGCATGATCCTCTGATATTTCATGCCCTGCCGTATTGGACAACCATGCCCCGAGAACACCATACTGATCCTTCAAAAACCCGTCGGAGTTATTATACCCCTCCATAATCTTTGTTTCGACATATTCAATATTATGCCCCCCTGCCAGCATGCTTTGCACGAAGGTCGCAGTTGAATAAACAAATTGGTTATTATCTGATGAATGATTAATTTCATTGAATAACGTATCGACAAGGTCAATTTGCTCTTCATCACCAATCGCGCGTAGAAAATCATCAACACGGCTAAATGATGCGACCCCTTCTAAGAATTCAGGTAAGCTTTTAAGCCGTTCAGGGTCTTCTTTAAGCATGTCGGACAGGCCGACATTTTGCGTATCCGAGCGTTCTAAAAACCGATCAAGCAACCCATTAAACGTCGATGTATATGCATGATCACGACCGGAAGATAAAAGATCATATAGCCCCTGCGCAGAAAAGCCTTCTACCGTGCCAAAACGCATGTCATCAGATTCATTATGCAGATCGTTAATAATTCTGACCATGCGCCAGCTTTTATTCGGGTTGTCCTGCAGGAAGCTTTCAAATTCTTCTCTCGCATCGTGATATGCTTTTTCTGCCAGTGGGTTTTCTGTATTTAACAATGCAAAGCGCGCAACACTCAACGGGTCTTTATCTATGGCCCTTTGAATATACTCTCCCGCATATGGTTTTTCCGCCACTATTTTAGAGAGGTCTTTCATGCTAAGCACCATAATTGGGTCTTCATCCAACATGGCCTTAAACATATTATCTGCAAACGGTAAATCAACAAATTTAGGCGACCAGCTCGCCGCAATATGAGGCGATTCTCTTGCGGCTCTTATCAGGAATTCTTCGCCATATGGGCGTGCAGCAAAGAAATCCTTTTCATACATAACATCTTTGCCACTCACATACTCACCATCCCAGTGGTGGCGGAAGAGATCTTCAAAAAATTCTCGGTCACCGAACAACTCCATAAGTGTGCTTGTATAGATGCCGGCTTCTTCCAACTCATCAAATGCACCAATAAAGACCTGATCGGGAATATCATTAACATCCAATCCGATTTTATCTTTCAAATTGTAGGTATATTGGCTGACATAGTAAAACGGCTCTGCTAATGCGGCATTGTGGAGCACTTGCTTATCAACAAATTCACTATTTGACCATTTTTCTAGAATTTCCAGAGGGTCTCGTTTGGAAACAGCCACTGAGAACTCATCCGTATAAATAGGCTTCTGCTCTTTACCACTATGTTCTGCTAGCTCATCTGAAACCCAGAAACTCAAGGCTTCTGCATAGAAATAAGAATTAATATCATCAGGGTTGTCTGCAAATTCGATAATTGCGCTCATCACCCCTTCGCGTTCCTGCGGGGTTAAGGATTCCATTTCTTCGATAAAAACACTGCGATCGAATGCGGCGCCCTCTTGCTCCACACGGACAAAATCAATCAAGCGCTCTACCACGTTTTGCACATCAGTAGAGAGGCCTGCGTACACAGCCCCCTTCGATAGCTCATCTTTCAATGCTACAACTTGATTATCCATCACCCATCCCTATATTAACTATAGGCTTATAATTCTTATTTTTCTTTAAACATACTCTATCACAGAACACCAGAAAAGATCAAATACTATGAAAAATCAAGAAGATAGAGTTATAAAAGCCATTATATACTGCCTCTTTGCGCATTTAATGTTTGCGGCTATGGGCACATGTGCAAAATATTTGGCCAATCATTATCATGTCGCTGAGATTGCGTTTTATCGCAATAGCATCATTTTCATCCCCTTTTTCCTGTTTATCATTATTGGACAAAAATACCACCTCTTGAAAACCAATCGTCCCAAATTGGTTGGGTGCCGTGCTATTCTAGGCGGGGCCAGTGTCATCATAACCTTCTCCGCCCTTGCCGAACTACCGATGTCCTACGCAACGGTTTTATTCTTCACATCAACCTTACTTACCCCTGCACTCGCATTTTTCTTTTTAAAAGAACATGTCGGCATACATAGATGGGGCGCGGTTTTGGTTGGAATGTGTGGCGTCCTCATCATTGCACAACCCAGCGGAGAGATAAGCCTTTCAGGGCTGTTCCTGGCATTACTGGCTGCAGGTATGCACGGCATTATGTACACGACGTTACGGGGATTAAAAACTGAATCACCATTCACTGTGACGTTCTATTTTATTCTAGCCGGGGTTTTCATTCCCGCATGCTTTATGCCGTGGGTCGCGAAAGGAATCGCGGATGAGCATATCTTCATATTCATGCTCACAGGGGCAGCAGCAGGAATCGGGCAAATTTGTTTGGCTAGTGCCTATAAATATGCACCAGCATCCTTTGTCACCCCTTTTGCGTATACTGCACTCTTATGGACGATACTGATTGATCTACACCTTTGGGGGTATAGTCTTGATTTTTATTATCTTTTGGCTGGTGCCGGTCTGATTATTGGTGCGCAAATCTATATTATTTATCGGGAGTACGTTAACGCTCAACGTGCACGAGGCAAAGATGACACTCCGGAAGACAAATCATCTTGAGGTGGCGTTTCTACCACAGGCTCTGTCGGTTCTGCAACATCTGGATCTTGCATAAATTGCGGCATGATCTCTTGGCTGTGTTTCATCATTTGATGCATAAAGCCCCCCTCATTATAGCCATACACAGTAATACTGGCATCATGTATCGTTGTTCTATGCGAGTTTGGGGCCCTAAATCGTAAATCATCACCATCGTTCAGGACTTCTCCAAAACGACTTTCAATTCTTGACCAGCCTTGCTTATGCGTATCGCGGCTTGCATTGCTGGCAATTTCTGATGATGTTGGCACGACATCACGATCTGCAACACCATAGAAGACAAACCCCGGATTAGTACCGGTCATTGAGAAATCGACACGCATGCGCTCTATCACAATGGATTGACCCTCATCCAAATCCGCCGACAGCACCGCCTCCTTACCATCATTACGAATTCTACGATTTGGTGAAAACATGACATCCACAGTATCACGGTCAATGTCCGGTGTTGTTTCAAGCGTCTCATATGCCCTTTGCAAAAGGGTGTTAAACATTTCAGGATGTAGAACACCGTGACCACCTGCGCCTGTCAATTGAAATTCCGCATGATTATTATAAGTATGGAGAAGCCGATCATCTCCGCCTCGGCTTGTATCAACCGTTGCAAGCCGAGCCAGCGTAGAGATCTCCTCCTTCGATAAAACAGGCAAATTTCTTTCTTCTCTTTGCTCCTGATCCCAATGTGCCTTTGACATATAGGCCGCCGTTTCCGGCGACGAAAAAGATGTACCATTCACCCCAGACCTATAGCCACGTTCATCAAAATCGTAACGCTCCCTCAGATCCGAAAGAACAATAGTATGGAGCGCCTCAGGATTATCCATATAGTGCGTTAACTTGGCCTCTAGATCGTCCCCTTCCAGCCCTTCTCGATCAACCAGCCATTTTCTGATCAAATCTTCATGCCCTTCAAGCGATGGTGCAAGATCAACAAGCTGATACGATTCCCCACGATTAAACGGGTTATCAGAAGCCAATGTAACTTTACGCCAATTACTGTGATCTTCGACAAAAGCGCCTTTATCGTCAAAATTTGCTTCACTCACCACCAGACTGGTACGTGAGAAGTCTGCCACACGCGGAGCCAAACCGAGACGCTCTTGTCGACCGTCATTACCAGATGAAACCACATAAATCGGCATATCATTTTGCGCAAAATGTTGTTTTACATTCATGGCATTATCTGCACGACTAATACCATTATGCGCAGATGCAAGCGTACTAACCGATACAACATCATATTCTGACATTTTATCCAGAACAGCCTGATCCGCATTAAGCGGACTCATCGGTACAAGGTCAACTGTGATGTTCTGATCACCTGTTAACTGCCGTAAGACATCCTGATGAATATCACGCGCCACTTCTGCGTGACGGATATAAAGATGCTCAAGCTCAGACTTCTGCTCAAAATGTGCGTATTTACCCAACGAAAAACACCCTAAATTTAATTGCCGCTTTTATTTTTTCTCATGTTACCATGCCTCCAATATAAATAACAAACTATTTACGGGTGACACATAATGGGAATACCAACCAGAACCCCATTAATCATGGGCATTATTTTCGCATTAATAAATGCATTCATGCTCGCCGGGATGGGACTATTCAGTAAGCTTCTTGCCTCTTATTTCGGCCCCATCGAAGTCACATTTTTCCGCAATCTTATTTGTGTGCTTGCCCTACTGGTCTTTATTATCGGTGCAAGAAAAATAGAAATATTCAAGACCAAACGTCCGCTTGCGCATTTTATACGCGGATTCATCGGTACAATTGGCATTGTTCTGGGCAATTGGGCTTTATCCATGATGCCATTGGCCGAAACGACTATCCTACTCTTTACCTCACCATTATTTGTGGTTCTGCTGTCCTATCCCGTCTTACGTGAACCTGTTGGAATATACCGTCTTTCTGCGGTTTTCATCGGATTCACCGGTGTAATCATCATGGCCAATCCAACGGCCGATATAAACGCCCTCCCTCTTTTGGGGATTGCCGTCGGATTAGGTTGGGGCCTCTTTTCAGGATGCGTTGACATATGCCTGCGCTGGATGGGTAAAACAGAGAACTCAACCACAACCACATTCTATTTTGTCTTATTTGGTACATTGGCAACAAGCCTGCATTGGCCATACGCCCCAATACAAGAACATAGCTTTTCCCTTGATGCCTTCTGGATTATTCTGGGGCTTGGGATAACCGGGTTATTGGCTTTACTTGCAAAAACACAAAGCTTTCGTCTGGGCGAGGCCAGCATTATCGCCCCAATCATGTACAGCATGATTATCTGGAGTGTTTTATTCGACTATCTGTTTTGGGACAAAATGCCAACATTGCATGTCTTAATCGGCGCAACCATTATCATCAGCAGCAATATGTTCATCCTGTATAGAGAAACGCGCATAAAAAAAACAGGGTCTTAAACCCTGTTTTCATTTCATACTGTCACGGCTGATTAATACGCCTGAAAGCCATATTTATTATAAATTCCCATTGGCTCACTATCGACCTCTGCATAATAAACATAGAACATGCCGTTTTCTTCCGCAGATGTAATCTCAAATACGTGATCAACAAAACGAAGGACACGACGTTGATCCATATTGGACAACTGTAGGAATGCTTCACCGACTTCAAGAACCGGAATATCATCACCATCTTTATACTGATCCGTCACAATTTCAACGGCGTAAAAATCACGAACAATACGGCGTGCATCGCCAGCATCTTTAATCCACGCCTCTGGTGTCCATGTATCCTGATCCCACAAAGAACGCTGGTTAATCTTTTGGTGGTTTAGATACGGCTGAAAGTCAAGGTTTTGCCAGTGAGATGGCCACCAGCCCCAAATCCAAGGCTTCGGCCCTGCCTGCGCAGATGTGGCAATACCAAATGAAAGACTAACCAAAACCAAAAATAAACCCAAAGCACGCATTATCGACATCCCTTTAAAATCAATACTCTACTCTTATAAATAACATGTTAAGAGATTATATGGTATCCTAAAAATATGAATAATGTACTTTCAACTGCAATTTCAGGCCTAAATGATGCGACAACGCGCCTGTATGTTAGCGCAAATAACATTGCGAATGCGCGAACAACGGGATCATTAACCGATCCGCAAAATGCGCCTTACTCGGCACTCACAGTTGACAGCCGCACCACATTAAACGGCAGCGTGCGAACAGAAACATCGCCCCGTAGCCCTGCTTTCATTCCCTCTTTCGCGCCCGACTCCCCTTTTGCAGATGACAATGGCCTCATTGGTACCCCGAATGTTAATCAGGCCGAAGAATTGATCAATGCACAATTGGCAAAACACGCATATCAGGCCAACGCACAAATCATAAGCACCGCCAAAGACCTACAGGAAGAATTAATCCGTGCGGTAGACGATACGATATAATTCACCCTGTACCTTTACATCCCCTTGCCTTGGAACCACTTTCCTGAAAAAATGACCTCTATGAAAATTGTTTTTCTCGGCTATGACTACACATTGAATATCGCACAACAGATTTTGGACGATGGGCATAATCTGACCCAAATATTCACATTCCCATGCGACAATGTTTTTGCCTTCAATACAGAGACACATGGCTTCGCCCAGACACACAACATCCCGATATCTGAGAAAGCAATCACCCCCGAAGACGTGAATTCCCTGATCGTACAAGAGTGCTCTTTATTTATTTGCGCCGGATATCCGCATAAGATTCCTGTCATTCCTTCTGAGAAAGCTTATGGGATAAATCTACACCCAAGCCTCCTTCCCCGTGCACGCGGCGTGATGCCCCTTCCCTATATCATCATGGAAGATCCCAGTGCCGCAGGATTTTCCGTGCATAAACTCGAAGAAAGTTTCGATGCAGGAGACATCCTCTATCAAGAAGCAATACAGATTAACCCGCACACAGATGTTGAAACTCTGTCCGCAAAGATCGCGATTAAATCACCGAATGCGATCTCGCAAATAATTTCCAATCTCAAAGAATACTGGAACAGTGCAACACCCCAAGATTCCGACAATGCATCCTATTACCATGCACCAAGTGATAAAATGCGATCATTGGACTTTGAACAACGTGTTGAGAAAATATTGAAAAAAGGGTTGGCCTTTGGCCGTTTTGGCGTGCGAGCGTCTTTAAAACACAATCAAAACACAATAGAAAATCTGGCTGTATTTAACTTATCAGGGTGGATTGAACCTCATAATCACGCCACAGGAACGGTTTTGAGACATTCCCCACGGGAAATCATCGTAACCGCCAAAAACGGATATATATGCCTAAAAGAGTTTTCAAATATATAGACCACCTAAGGCAATTTTACATGCGATAACCAGAACCGGCACAACACATTTACAATATCTTCCATGTCTTCAAAATTTCTGGGCTTTTGCAGATAAGCATTCGCATAATGGCCATAGCTTTTCTTAACATCAGATGGTGCATCAGAGCTTGAAAACATTACAACAGGAATATATTTCAAATCATCATCTGCTTTTATAATGGATAAAACCTCATGCCCCGATTTACGAGGCATTTTAATATCCAACAAGATCAAAGAAGGCCGTTCCGAACTCTTATATTGGTCGCGCTGATACAAGAAATTCAGTGCCTCTTCTCCATCCTGTACAACATGAAGATTAACGGCATAATCAGAGCGTTCAAACGCCTTGCGCAAAAATATGACATCAACTTCCTGATCTTCGACCACTAACACATCAAACATAATCACATAAACCGATCTCTTGTTTCTAAGCCTGCTCTACAGGCAATTTAACGACGAAACAGCTTCCCAATTCGTCACGCGTATTATCAATATATATTTCCCCGCCATGAAACACAACTATACGTTTACTTATTGCAAGCCCCACACCAGAACCTTGATACTCATCATCCGCATGTAGTCTTTGGAAAATTGAGAATACCTTGTCTGCATATTGTGGTGGAATACCAATGCCATTATCACAAATACGAATATATATATCCTCACCATCGTCTATCGCAGAGATGTGTACATGAGGAACTTGGCCATCCGGTTGATATTTCACAGCATTATCAATCAAATTCTGAAACAACGTAACCAACAACCCTGAGTTCCCACGCACATTTGGCAGATCTTTTTCAATCGTAATCTCTGCGTTTGTTTCTGCGATGGAAACACTTAACATATCAATCGTAATATCAAGTACATTATTAAGTTCCAGCGCCTCAAAAGTGACATTCCCCTGTCCGACCCGTGCATACGTCAGTAGGCTTTCAATCATATCAGTCATACGATGTGAACCGGTCATCAAAATATCTAAGAACTCATTTCCTTTCTCGTCCAGAACCGCTTGATATTCACCTTTTAAATATTCTGCACTCATCGCAATATGACGTAACGGTGCCTTTAGATCGTGAGATGCAATATACGCAAAGGCTTCCAGTTCACGGTTTGAGCGCTTCAGCTCTTCTTCCATTTCTTTTTCTTTGGATATGTCCCGAACCATTGCACTGTAGAATATCTGCGCCCCGATAGAGATAGAGGTAAAAGACATGTAAACAGGAAACACTTTGCCGTTCTGATGCTGCACGTAAACCTCACACCCCTGACGACACCCCATATCAGAGAAACAAGAATCCAGATTAAAATACTTATATTCAGACCCTGCGTTTTTTACATCTGGTTCAAATACACGCATATCCTGACCTAATATATCCTCAGTTCCATAACCCAAAATATGTTCACAGGCCTTATTATAGGACTCTATTCGACCGTCACTTTTTAAGGTAATTACACCTTCACTCGTGTTTTCAAACATGACTTGCATCTTATTTTGCGTCAGCAAAAACTCCGTCATGTCACGGGAGATACCAATAATGAATGCATTGTCATGCTCATCTTTGAAAACTCGTTTCTTCGCAAACATACGGCGGGTATTACCACGGTAATCACGGCGATCTTCATACCCTTCTGATTTTCCCTTTTCCCATGTCAAACGATCCAGATAGACTTGTCGTTCTCGTATATCATCCGGCATATCGGCAAATCCCGTTGTACCGATAATCTCAGAACGTTCCGCCGGAGACCATTGTTCCAGAAATGTTTTATTCGCCGCAATAATTTCAGACTTTTCATTTCGAACAAACAGGGCATCAGGTACATGATCCATAATCGTGGATAAGAAGTTTCTGCTTTCTTGAAGCTCTTTCGTCTTACGCGCCACAATTTTCTGCGTCACCGCAATATGTCCCGTTACAATTAAAAGAAAGCAAGACACCAGATATGTGATAAAAATACTAACGCCTAATGTGAACCAAACCGTCCATTCCATCGATGCATAGCGATAAAGAACCAGATAACCTTCTTTATCCCCAATCAAAACAGGAATGACATGAGATAAACTTTCTGCCTCTTCTATTTCCTTTAAGAATGTGTTTTTCCGCTCCTCACCAAAAAGCAACGTCATCTGCATATTATACAAGGAGACCGTATCTGCGATCCGGCTTAAGGTTTTATCGTATCGAAAAACCATAGATATAACACCCAGACAGGTATCATGCCCGTTTTCATCTGTTTGAAAAACCGGAACAGTGGCAAACACACTATGCAAATTATCAGCAGAAAAAAGAGCAGGAGCCGTAGATAACTCAACCGTTCCCGTTTTGATAGAGCGTTCAATCAACGGCGACAACCCCTCTAACGCAGTTAGATCAAGGCCGGAGATATCCGGTATTTTATACCTGTGCTTAAAAAAAGAAATCGGAAAATACGCATCTTCCTGATTACGCGTTACAAGATTGCGATCATCATCAAACATTAAAATAGATGATTCCGCATCGCGTTCCTGCGCCGAAACACGCGGAGACCAGAACACGCCTTGTGCCCCTTCATGCCGTTCAAGAATCGAAGCGGAAAATGATGAAAATATCTCCGGATCAAATGATTTGCCGGAATCAGACGCGTTTAAGGTCGTAACCACCTCACGCAAATCATGTAACGTATCCACATAATAGCGTAGTTCGACATAAAGCGTTTGCGCATAAAGTTCTGCACTGGCTTGTAATTCTTTCTGACTATGCATCTGGTTTAAGTCTTTAATGTGATGGAAAACTGCAACTGCGATAGAGAAAAGAACCAATAAAGGCAAGACAACATATGCCTTGCGTTGCGGCGTTTCCGACTGGTCACGGCGAAACAAAACGATCACTGCAGGGGCAAAGATAAGAACCCCGAGAACATCCCCCAGATACCATGTTGACCACATAGGAATAAAAATCTCAAAAGGAACAGCACCAAGCCAGTATAATGTCAGAAAAGATCCAGTGGCAGAAATTAAACACCCAACAGGGCCTGCCAGCGCACTAAATAAGACAACCTCGCGCAGACTTTCCAATGGTGATTTCTTACCTATAAACCTGTTCAGCAGACAAACCGATACAAACATTTGCAATGCTGGCCATACTGCGACACAACAAGAACGGAGAATTAAAGAGGGATAGTCCGAGTAATTTCCACTCGTAAACGCCCCGGTTACAGCCAATAACAACGCCCCAAGGAAAATACCAGGCAAAAGCCGCACACCATATAGATAGATAAAGGCAAGCCCGACCCCTGATGCCGGCCATAGGATTGTTGCTTTGCCTGAATCAAGACCAAGGGAAAGCCCCACCTTACCCAAAAAGTAATATAAACAAGCCAGAGCAACATTTCTTAAAACAACTTCGGAAACTGTAATTACTCACACTCCTGTCAAATTAACTTATCAACGATCTGATAAGTTACAAAATTTTGCACTACTATACCCAGATACAATACATAATAAATCAAGCATTTGCTGCATTTACTATAGAAGCTTATGGATAACGGGTTTATCCCTCTGTATATCAGATCAAATATAGTTTATTTATACAACTATTATGAACTGAGTAGTATCGCCTCATGTCACAGAAAAATTTTTATATCTATTTCTTTATTGTTTTGTGCCTTGCCACCACATTCTACGGCATACGTAGTTATGCGCAAAGCATTGATCAAGTCAGGTTCGGAACGCACCCTGATAAAGTTCGTATGGTCTTGGATGTCGGAAATATTGACGACTTTAGAATCTTCACTCTATCTGATCCATACCGTATGGTCATCGACTTACCGACATTTACATGGAATGCAGGACATATAGAGAAACAACCCCAAAATGCAATTACAGACATTCGACAAGGCACATTAACGCCGGACATATCACGGATTGTTTTAGACTTAGAATCCCCAGTATCCGTTGAAAGTGCTTTCCTCTTACCTGCACAAAATAACAAAACAAGCCGGATCGTTGTTGATTATAAGCGCGTAACATCAACCGAATTCCACAAAACAAAAAGTAATATATACGGCACTTTAGAGGTCAACGAGCCCAACATCCAAACCGGTTCAAATAATATGGTACCAAGACCACCGGAAAACACGCAAAGGCCCCAGAGGTTATCGGCGAAGAAGCCCTTGGTCATCATTGATCCGGGACATGGCGGGCAAGATCCCGGCGCACAAAGCACAGATAAACGAATATACGAGAAACATGTTGTATTGGCACTGGCTAAAGAGTTGAAAAAACAACTTCTCGAATCGGGGAAATACCGCGTTATGCTGACACGGGAAACCGATGTCTATATTCGGTTAAAAGACCGCGTTAAGTTTGCACGCAAACACGATGGTGATCTCTTTGTTTCTATACATGCGGATTCAATTCATAAATCCTCTGTGCGAGGCACATCTGTATATACGATTTCCAAAAAGGCATCAGACGCACAAACGGCAAAACTGGCCGAAAAAGAGAATCAGTCAGACCTTATGGCCGGGCTTGATCTGAATGTCGAAGATGAACAGGTTGCATTTATCCTCGGTGACTTTTTAATGAATGACACCATGAACCAATCTAAATTCTTCGCCAATACATTGGTTGATACATTAAAATCCTACGGCATAAAAACATTACAAAACCCACACCGTTATGCGGGATTCGCCGTTTTAAAATCACCAGATGTTCCATCGATCTTGATCGAGGCTGGCTTTATGTCGAACAAAAAAGAAGCCCGCCTGTTAAACCAAAGCGCCCACCGAAAAAAGTTGGCCAAAGCAATACAAAAGGGCATTAATGCATACTTTGATCATGTTCAAAAAAATGAACAAAATTAAATAGACTGATCACCTTAAAAGCGTTGCAATTTTGCATCTATGTCCAAAAGGAAAAAATAAAAAAGCAGAAAAGGCTTGAAAAACAGACCACAATGTATAAAGAGTCTTAATGTGAATTTTAATAGCTTGCCGCCTTGGCAAAGATTATTCGGTTAACAAGAAGATAATGAGGAAGAATATGAAAAAAGCACTAGCAACACTTTGCCTAATCGGGTCTACATTTGCACTGTCCGCATGTGACACAACACAGATGGGATATGTTGATACAGCCCCTCCGTATGCACAAGGTCGCACAGCGATACATGACGCAGAAGAAGTTGCTGCACCTGTTGTTGCAACGCCTACACGCGTTGCTCCTGCAGAACGCGTTTTCCAACGTGCGCAGACAAAATAATTTCTGTATCTTAATATAGAATTTTTCAAAAAGACTGTCCCTGTGGCAGTCTTTTTATTATAGTATCATCGCATGCTGTTGAATAAATATGATCGCTTTACCCTATGGTATGAAAAGCATAAGAAGATAAATCGTATTAAGCCATACAGGTCATAATAGTCAGGCGATGCCACAACATAAGTGAAGACGACTATAATATAGGATTATAATGAAAAAAGCCCTCCCCCTTGTTCTTTTGTTTTTTCTTTGCAACGCAATTGGCCTTAACGTAGGGGCACTGTATTACGTTCTTCCTTTGAAATACGAACTTATCAATATCAATTCCGAGGCATATAACGCCGCTGCTCTACAAACAGATATGATCTTCAAGGTGAATTTGACATGGCTTGTCTGCGCACTGTTCAGCTTTTCAATCTTTTTCGTGCACGGTATATGGCGTAAAATTTTCCTGCTGGCACCGATTGTGATTCCGGTTCTCTACGCCACGATCTTATTACAGGCACACATCTAAGGCCAAAGCGCCCACTATTCATTAACCGTAACAACAACCGCCTCATTGTCCTGTACGTCATTGGACAAATCGGCACGTTCTCCTAAAGCAGGTTTATGCGTTGGCACAATGATATCTTCATCGACACTGAGATCATGTTCGGACACTTCGCCTTGTTCTTTCACATCGACTGATGCAGAAACCTCAATTGTCTTTTTTTCGACATGCTCATTCAAACTGCGATTTTGCTCTGTGGCTTCCTTATCCTGACCATCAGCTGTACCCGCATCAGATTCAAAATATCTGGCGATCCGTATGGGGTACCCTGCTCTCTCCCGAACGGCGGCGCGAATACGTGGCCAATTCAATAAATCCTGATACTGTCCCGCACGATCAATAATCAACGACATATCATCGTCACTTAACTTATGATTAGAAACCAATCCCGTTTCTTCCATTTTTATGGCTTCTTCCATATCAGGATGTGCTTCTAAGTAGAGCTCATTCCCGATCCAAGCCACCTTAATTGGCTGATGTATAACATTTACCTTTGACCCAACCGGCACCTGCGCAAAGAATCGAGCAACATCTTCGGGGTACATGCGTATGCAACCACTGCTCACGCGACGACCAATTCCATAGGGACGATTAGTTCCGTGAATCGCATAAGTCGGCCACCCCAAATAAATCGCGTGCGTACCCAATGGGTTATCCGGCCCGGGCGGTACAACCGAAGGTAATTCAGGGTCTTCCTCACGCATTCGTTCTGTCGGACGCCATGTTGGCCCCTCCTTCTTTCGCGTGACCGTTGTTTTCCCCATCGGTGTATCCAACCCCTCTCGCCCAATACCAAGTGGATAGGTATAGGGTGCCTCATCACCGTTTAAATACGCAAAGACCCGCATCTCGGCCAAGTTAATCACCAAACCTTCGCGCGGTGCGTCCGGCAATAAATGGCGTTTGGGCAACACAACTTGCGCACCGTCACCCGGTATCCATGGATCAAGCATCGGATTGGCTGCACGCACCTCAACAAAGCCAAGGTCATGCTTACGCGCCAAATGAATAAGCGTATCTTCATACACGGCTGTATATGTCTCCATATCCCCTACATAGTTTTCCTGATAATCTGCAAAAGCAGCCCCGGAAAAGAACAGAGCAGACACACCACCCCATAGGGTCAATAGCTTTATTCTGTTTGGTACAAAACGCATGATAATATCCTGTCAATATGCCTGTGAAACCACCGCAAACCGACATATTACAGATATTATAGAATTTTCAAAGGGGAACTGTGCCTATATCTCTGATAACAGATCAATCTCTGCACTTAACTTTTCAAATGTACGATCAAAAACACCGCTCTTTGCGATACGCCCTTTACCGTGTTTAAATAATTCAAACATCGTTGTACGCGGACCCACCTTACGTATCACAAACTGTAGATAGGGAACATCCTGCCCGTTTAAATAATATGTATAGGTTGCAAGCCCTTGGTCAAAATCACACTCTACAGTTCGGTAGGTTAACAATTTTTCAGATGCAGCCCTACAATAAAGCTGATCCAGTTTTCGAAATTGTGCTTGTGTAAATCCTGCGGGCTGGACAAAGGCAGAATTGTGAATTACTTCAAATGTCATAAGGTATATTCTACCAAATACAGGGAAGAAAAGGAAGAATATCATGGTTTTATTACATACACCGCCAAAACAGGATCATATGAACGCCCCGTCATTCTCTTTACGTGGCACAGATAATCAGCACCACACCCTAGAGCAATCCATGGGTAAAAATGGCCTTCTGATCATGTTTATATGTAACCATTGCCCCTATGTTCTTGGCCTTATTGATCGCTTGGTCACAACATGCACCCAATTACAAGATGAGGGCATAGGATGTGTTGCAATCATGCCTAATGACACCATGGCATATCCGGTAGATTCTTTTGAAAACATGCGGGTTTTTTCAAAAAAGTATAGCTTCACCTTTCCTTACCTTATTGATGAGACGCAGGAAACCGCACGTGCATATAACGCAATATGCACGCCTGACTTCTTTGGATTTGACCAACAAGGCCTTTTACAATATCGCGGACGCCTTGATAGCGCAAAAAACAATCCGCAAACCCCAGATACCATCCCCGAGCTTCTCAATGCCATGCTAGAAATAAAACAAGGAAAACTGCCAGCCAGCCAGAACCCATCAATGGGGTGCTCCATCAAATGGCGTACCTAAAATGGGAAAAAAGCCATTTTCCATCGAAAATCACTGGTCTCGGAAAAAAATATCATTAGAATGCCCCTACACTGACATAAAAGAATAGGAATCAATACGATATGTCGAACATATTTGTTGAAGTTGATGAAGCAATCAAACAAGAACGATTAGAGAAAATCTGGAAAGACTATGGTGGACTCGTCGTTGGTTTTATCGCCGCAATCATTTTAGGGACTGCTGCGAACGCAGGTTATAAATCATGGAAAGTCATCCAAAATGAGAAACAAACCAGCCTGTTTTTCAGTGTGATCGAAAAACCTAACTACACGATTGACGACCTGACCGCAATTACGCCAGACCTGAAACAAGGGTTACAAGACCTGACAGAACTGCATGCCGCCGGGAAAGCTCTGGAAAACGGCGACACCGCACAGGCTATGGATCTTTATAAACAGGTTGCACAAGGCAATACCAAAACGGCCTTTGGTCAAATGGCACAATACATGGTGGCAACCCTATCCGATAATGCGGATATCACGAACAAGCTTTCTGCCTTAGACGCAATCACATCAGATGCAAATCACCCTTGGCGCTATCACGCGCATCTGGATACTGCCCTGATTAAGGCCAATATCACAGGTGACATCGCATCAGCACGCACGCATATTAAGTCCATCATAGATGCAGAAAAAGCCCCCGAAGGTCTAAAAAAGAAAGCGCAATCTCTTAATATTATCTACAGATTGCAAGATAATAAATAATTCAAGAAAACAAACGAAAATACAGGATTATCAGGATGATAAAAAACAAAACGCTACTGATCGTAATGTGCTCAACATTCCTAGCTGGCTGTTCCAGCGTTTCCGGCCTGTTTAGTGAAAGTGAACCAGAGCGTCGCCTGGAAGGTGAACGTATTTCAGTTCTTGAACTTCAAAGATCCTTAACACCTGATCGCGCATTGGAAGAAGGGAAAGAATTCTCCCTTCCGAAACCATGGCACAATACATCATGGCCTCAAGCCGGAGGCTACCCCAATCATTCCATGCATAACCTGTCTCTGTCTGAAAACAAGTTAGAACGCGTATGGAAAGCCGATATCGGTCAGGGAAGTACAGGCGATCTTCCCCTCAATGCACAACCTATTATCGCAGATGGAAAAATCTTCGCATTAGACGCAGATTTGCGCCTTTCTGCCTTTAATGCAGAAAACGGCAAGAGAATTTGGCGTGTGGATGTTGAACATGAAGATGAAGATGAGAAGGTCATCGGCGGTGGTATTGCCTTTGCACACGGAACATTATACATCACAAACGGATATGATGAAGTTTTGGCCGTTTCACCCGATAACGGTGACATTCAATGGCGTAAAAGATTACCAACACCGTCACGGGCAGCCCCGACGGTCATAAACGGACGCCTTTTCGTCACCACAGTTGACAGTCGCCTTGTTGCATTGAGTGCAAAAGACGGCGCAGGCCTATGGGAATATAGTGGTATTGGTGAATCCGCAGGACTTCTTGGCGCAGCCAGCCCAGGAGCCAACGCAGGCATTGTTGTGCCGGTATTTTCTTCTGGTGAGGTAACGGCTCTACGCGTTGAAAACGGTTCAGTTGCATGGTCAGATAATCTGGCCAGCGTGCGCAAATATGGTGGCGGTCTGGAAAGCCTGTCTGATATTAAGGCCATGCCCATTGTAGATCGCGGTATCATTATCGCAGTGAGCTTTAGCGGAAAGCTCGCCGCAATTGACGAACGCACAGGAACACGTATCTGGCAAAAAGAAATCAGCAGTACCCAAACACCATGGGTCGCTGGTAACCTCCTATTTGTTCTATCTTCAGATAATCAAATAGTAGCACTCAGCATGATTGACGGAAGCATCTTCTGGATTAAACAACTACCCCAATTTGAAGATGAAGAAGATAAAGAAGACCCGATCCATTGGAGCGGGCCTGTCATGGCAGGGGATCGCCTGATCGTTGCCGGATCTAATGGAAAACTATTGGAGATCAGCGCCCATAACGGTGATATAACCCAAACAGTAAAAACAGGTGAAAATGTCCAAATCACACCAATTGTTGCAAATAACACTTTGTTTATGCTATCGGAAACAGGACGATTAATTGCGTATAGGTGAAATAAAACCGCCGCACTATAAAAAACACTACATCAAGAGGGAGATAATAGTGGAAAATTACTATAAGTTGACATATGCAGTGGGGAAAATCTCTGCTGCTATTATTGGCGTGCTTGTAACCTATGGACAATTTTTTGCACCGACCAAGCTTTTCTACTCCTCCATGGATTCGATATTTTTTAATACGGTACTCTGTATTCTTCCCTTTGCTTTCCTGATCTTCCTAGAGAAGTTTTCATCAGAGAAATTAGGGCGTTGGGTTGAAGAAACATCTGTCAAACTCGAAGACTGGACATCTTCTATATCGAAGTTTGAATTAAAAACCGCAATTATCCTTATTGCCGGCCTTACATTATTTATTGAGCTAATCTTTATCCGCTGGCAAACGGGTCTATTCCCGGTATTCTCCGTACATAAAAACTTTATTCTATTGGCTTGTTTTTGTGGAATCGGTATGGGATATGCCGTTGCAGACAGAAAACCTATTTTGTTTCCGATAACTATTCCACTTTTGGCTGTGACAGTTTTGTTCTTCACACTGCTTCGGTATTACACCGGGCCGGATATTCTAATGCTGTTACAAAGCGCCTCTATTGAGATGCAAACGCCTTGGACAAATTTCGATATACATGGCGATCAAAACTTTACCGAACAGCTTCTTACATATTCTCCTGTAATTGCCTTACTTTGTATCGCCTTTACATGGAATGTTTTGCTTTTCGTTCCGATGGGGCAGTTCTGCGGATATCTTATGGAGCGTGATACAAGCCCATTATCCAGCTATGGCTGTAATTTGATCGGTAGTATCGGCGGTGTTGCACTCTTATTCATCCTGAGCTGGTTCTGGAGCACACCGACCATCTGGTTCGTTCTTAGTATTGCGGTGCTTCTGTGGTATCTTCTGCCTTCAATTAAGGCGCAAAAAATTGGTATATTAAGCGGTGCCTTCTGTTTAACTGTGGTTGCATGGCCAATCCAACCTTTGATCCATAAAATATATTCACCTTATCAGTTTATTGAGCTATCGACTAAGAACGTCGACGGATATGCATGGTTCCTTGCCTCAGGAAGCTTTAGACAGGAGATCGTAGATCTTTCACTGGACAACCCAGAACGTGAAACCATTCATGTTGGTAATGTCGGATATTTCGAAATCCCTTACAAAATCGCCCGTTCTTTAGATCGTCTGTTGATCATCGGTGCCGGTATCGGAAACGACATTGCCGCTGCAAAGAAATATGATGCAAAAATCATCGATGCGGTTGAGATTGATCCTGCCATTCCAGATATTGGTATCATGACACACCCCGAAGCCCCATTCAGAGAAGACGGTGTTAACCTCGTTGCGCAAGACGGACGTGGTTTCGTTCGTAATACCAGAGAGAAGTATGACGCAGTCACGTATGGTGGACAGGATACAACAATCCTGATGTCGCACGGTGCCAATGTCCGTTTTGATACCTATCTCTTCACAAAAGAAGGAATACAGGATGCCTTTAATCTTTTAAAAGACGGCGGGCGTTTAACCATGTCTTTTGTGGTTGGTGATGACTCTCTAATTGGTAAAAAAATATATCGTATTTTAGAGAATATTGATGGCGCCAGCCCCCCCAAAGTCTACGCTTGGGTTAACTCAATTCCTGACGGGCATCATACACATTTCGTTATCTATAAAGGTGAAGCCTTACCACCTCCTATGGACTTTTTGAACAAGACGGGATTTGTTGATGTGACAGATCAGTATAAAGTCAGCCAAGACGTTTATCTTGAGCTGCCATCTGATGATTGGCCGTTCTTCTTGATGGATGAAAAAATGTATCCATCAAGCTATGTACTATCATTATCCCTAATCTTGCTCCTTTCGACTTACCTTGTTTTTACGATCTTGGGAACAGGACGTAAGGGAATCAACATGTCTTACATGCCGTTTTTCTTCCTTGGTACCGGCTTTATGCTTGTAGAGACAAAGGCGATCACAGAACTTAGCCTTGTCTACGGAAGCAATTGGCAAGTTATTGCGATTACGATTATCGGTGTGCTGATCATGGCCTTTTTCGCAAACCTCTGGGTTAGCAAGAAAGAGAAAAATGGTGTTGCTCTACCATTTATCGGGCTTTTGTTAACGATTATTGCTGGATATATGTTCGTAAAACAGGGAAGCTTTCAGGAGATTACACCTCTGACAAGGCTTATTGCACCATTCCTGTTAACGTCACCGATTTTCTTCTCCGGTCTTGTTTTCTCAAGTCTGTTTAAGAAAGCCGAAAACATCACCACAGCGATGGCCTATAACATTATCGGCGCGATGCTTGGCGGAGTTCTGGAATATAACGCACTGCGTTTTGGATATTCCTCTCTTTACCTTCTGGCGTTTTTCATATATGGCTTTGCGTGGGTAACAACATTCTCAGGAAAAAGCAAAGCAGCGTAAGCGCGATTAGCTTTTTCCCAAGCGTTAAAGAAAAGATATATGCTAAAAATTGCGATTATCGGCAGGCCAAATGTCGGAAAATCAACCTTATTTAATAAAATGGCCGGAAAACGTCTGGCCATTGTTGATGACACGCCCGGTGTTACACGGGATTGGCGTGATGCCGAAGCGACACTGTTTGATCGGTCATTTCTGATTATCGATACCGCTGGTCTTGAAGAGTCCTTTGATGATTCCATCCAGGGCCGCATGCGTCAACAAACCGAAGCCGCCTTAGAACGCGCCAACCTGATCATATTTATGATTGATGGGCGTGAAGGTATTACTCCGGCAGATGAACATTTCGCCGCCTTTATCAGACGTCAAAAGAAACCCGTTATTCTTGTCGTGAACAAATGTGAAAACGTGAAAACATCTCAAAGCGGCATTGGTGAGGCTTATGCCCTTGGTTTTGGTGATCCTGTCGCTATGTCTGCAGCTCATAGCAACGGCTTTGACGATCTTTATCATGCCTTGGAACCACACTTCCCTGATGATGATGATGACCAAAGCGACGATACAGAAGACAAAATTGACTTTGCGTCTTTGGATGAAATTGAAGGTCTGGAAGATTTTGAATTTGAACAAGAAGAAGACAATCCGGAAAAACCAATTAAAATTGCGATTGTCGGAAGACCCAATGTCGGGAAATCAACACTGTTGAATGCCATTGTTGAAGAACAACGCGTTATGACCGGACCAGAAGCCGGCATAACCCGCGATGCCATTACGGTCGACTGGACGTATGAGGACAGACAATTTAAATTGGTTGATACTGCAGGTCTGCGTAGAAAATCAAAAATTACAGACAATATCGAAAAAATGTCTGCTGAGGATTCGTTGCGTGCCATCCGTCTGGCGCAGATTGTTATTCTTGTTCTTGATGGAAATGCAATTTTGGAAAAGCAAGACCTTCAAATCGCAGAACATGTTATTAATGAGGGGCGTGCCTTGGTCATCGCCGTTAATAAATGGGATATTGTTGAGGGACGATCTGATGTTCTGGATGATATAAAGCATAAGCTTGCACATTCCTTGGCACAGGTTCGTAATATCGAATTTGCAACCATTTCTGCACAAAACGGTAAGAACATTGATAAACTATTTTATAAGGCCCTGAAGACATATGGCCTGTGGAATAAAAGAATAGGCACAGGCGGCCTGAACAGATGGCTTGCCGGTATGGAAAGCCAAAACCCTGCTCCACTCATTTCCGGTCGGCATAACCGCCTGAAATATATCACACAGATAAAAACGAGACCGCCAACGTTTGCCCTATGGGTTTCCCGCCCGAAAGAACTTCCCGATTCTTATCGCCGCTATATCATTAATGGCTTGCGCCGTGATTTTGATATTCCCTCTGTTCCGATCAGATTACTGGTTCGGGCAAGTAAAAATCCATACGCATAACCAAGATTACGCGGCAATCATATCGCGTAAAAATGTTGCCAGCTCTAATAAATTCTGGTCAATTGCCATGCCAACAATTGCGATAAACCCACCAAATTCCCACGGAAAACGGAAACAATAAGTGACGATAAATGCCGAATACACATACCCAACCAATGTGATAAACACGGCATATGATTCAAAAATCGCCATATCATATCCAGCCAATAAACCAATCACGATTGGTAGGATCAACAGTATCCCTTGAATATTGCTCCAATTCGTAACATTCATAAAATGGTAGAAATGCTCTTGCCTGTCATATTGTCGGCTTAGAAAATACACCGCCGCAAAGAATAGGATCAACGCCAATGCAATCCGCAGCATGTGAAGGGATAATAGTAGGCTCATCGAAAACCCAGATGATTGAAGGACAAATACCGATAAAACAATTGGCAATAAGACCAACGGAATAATAAAGGACTTAATCGCCGCCCGTCTGGATGTTTTAAAACGTGAAATCCCGTGATGCATAAACAACAAGACTTCTGCACATCCGATTAAATTCTGTTTCCATTCTTCTTTTGTAAATAATGATTTTGACACTGTTGCTCTCCTCTCAATTACTGCTCATATAACTGAATCCAACACCTGCCCCGAATTTTTTTATTATTTTCTCATAATCGCAAAAAAATGTGGCCTAAATATGAAAGAAGACAACCATTTACCTTATGTCTTCACCATTAATCTTGATAAAATATAGAAAATAATATAGGTGTAAGCCATTCACATACCAAAAAACGGGAGAAACCTATGGAATATTTTTTGGCTATCGCAACAAATGTTGTTATCGCAGCCCTCGTCCTTATTGCCGGATGGATTATCGGTAATCAGGCAAGTAAAGCAATCAAAAACGTTGATAAACTGGATGACACACTGAAGAGCTTTCTCGGTGCGACGGCAAAATACGCCATTTTAGCTGTGGCACTCGTTGCCATGTTACAACAATTCGGCATACAAACTGCAAGCTTACTCGCCGTTTTAGGTGCTGCCGGTCTTGCTATCGGTCTTGCATTACAAGGCACATTAAGCAATGTATCCGCAGGGGTTATGCTTCTTATTCTTCGTCCATTTAATGTTGGTGACTTCATCTCATGTGGCGGAACAAGCGGAACAGTCAAATCACTGGGCTTGTTCGCAACAGAGCTATGTACACCGGATAACATCTATATCTTCGTTCCAAATGGTAATCTTTGGAATACTGACATCCAGAACTTCTCACGCAACGATGTGCGCCGTCAGGATATCTTGATCGGTGTCAGCTATAGCGATGATATAAACAAGGCCTTTAAAACGATCGAAAAGTCTATCGCAAAGGATGAACGCATCCTGACCGAAGACGGTAAAGCACCACAAATTATGGTGACAAACCTTGGTGAATCATCCGTTGATATCACATTACGCATCTGGTCGGCAGGTTCGGATTTCTGGGCGCTGAAAGTTGATACAATCAAGGCGGTAAAAGAGGCACTGGACAAAGATGGTATTTCCATCCCATTCCCCACACGCACAATTGAAATGAGCCCACCGGCAAACGAGGCGGAAAAGCCAAAAGCCAAAGCAGCACCAAAGAAAAAAGCTGCTTAAGTTTCAAATAATACAGCCATTTTCAAAAGCCGCATTTTTTGCGGCTTTTTCTTTGATTGACGCTCTATCAATATTCCCTTGAAAAGAACTGTATTTCTCAATATGTTATGTCTTTCTTGGTACAAGAGAATAATTCAAAAGAATAGAGGTACAAATACATGTGCGGTATTGTTGGCATTTATGCATACTCCCCCGTTAATCAGGACCTCTACGACGCATTAACGATTTTGCAACACCGGGGACAAGATGCCGCCGGTATCGTTACCGCAGATCGAGATAAATTCTTTTTACGCAAAAACAATGGCATGGTACGCGATATATTTTCCTTGGAACATATGACGCATTTAAAGGGCAACACCGGGATCGGTCATGTCCGTTATCCAACCGCAGGCAGCTCTAGCTCTGCTGAGTCGCAACCCCTTTACGTGAACTCACCATACGGCGTTGTCTTTGCACATAACGGCAACCTGACAAATCAAGATGAGCTAACAGCCGAAATTTTTAAATCTGATCTACGTCACGTCAACACAAATTCAGATTCTGAAGTTCTTCTGAACATCTTCGCACATGAGCTTCAGTCACTTGGTAAATTACAGCCAAGCGCCGACGATATATTTACCGCTATACAACAACTATATGCACGTTGTCGCGGCGCATATGCCGTTGTCGGAATGATCGCAGGATACGGAATGATTGGCTTTCGTGATCCACACGGTATCCGTCCCTTGGTCTATGGAGAGCGCATCAATGAAGACGGGCAGAGCGAGTACATGATTGCCTCTGAAAGTGTCGCCCTAGACGCGCTTGGCTTTAAAACGATCCACGATGTAAAACCCGGAGAAGTTATCTATATCGACAATCAAGGACAGCTTCATACAAAGATTTGTGATGAAACACGCAATTTTAGCCCCTGCATTTTTGAATATGTATATTTTGCCCGTCCGGATTCTATTATCGACGGTAGTTCCGTGTATAAGGCGCGTGTGCGCATGGGCGAATATCTTGCGCATAAAATTACCAAGATACGCCCGGATCATGATATTGACGTGGTTATACCAATACCGGAATCCAGCCGCCCCAGTGCGATGGAATTGGCCAGTACACTAGGCGTTAAGTTAAGAGAAGGCTTTATTAAGAACCGTTATATCGGTCGTACTTTTATTATGCCTGGTCAAGCCGAACGCGAAAAATCAGTTAAACAGAAACTCAACCCGATCAGTCTGGAGTTCCAAGGCAAAAATGTTTTGTTGGTTGATGATTCAATTGTCCGTGGAACAACATGTAAGAAAATCATCGACATGGCACGCGATGCCGGTGCGAAGAAGGTGTACTTTGCCTCAGCTGCACCACCAATCCGCTATCCCAATGTCTATGGCATTGATATGGCCGTTAAGTCAGAGCTTATCGCCTATGGGCGTGATGAAAAAGAAATCGAAGAAGAAATCGGCGCAGATTGGCTTATTTATCAGGACCTTGATGACCTTGTGAAAGCAGCAACACCAAGTGATGAAAAAGAAGGAAGCCGTAATTTCGATTGTTCTGTATTCGATGGCCAATATGTAACCGGCGATGTGAATGAGCTCTATTTCGAAAAATTAAGAGCAAGCCGCAGTGATGGTTCAAAACAAGACGAAGATACAAACGATACGCGATGTATCGATCTATACAGTAACGCTTAGCTGACAGCCTAACCGGATAAGCCCCGCCTATTCATTATAGTCGGGGGTCATATCAATATTCTCTTCGATCAGATTATTCATCTGCTCTCTGAAGTTATTATCATAGCCTTTATCTGTTGGCGCAGCATCGCTTTTATCACTGTCCTGTTCTGTGGCCTCTTCTTCATCACGATCAAGAACCCCCATCTCTTCGAACTTCTTACGCGCATCAAACGCCTGCTCGGCAGTCTTGGCGCCATCTTCGACCGCTTCTTCCGCCCCTTTAGGTAAAAACCCACTAATCCAGCCAGAACTGGCCTCAAGGTAGACATGCGTTTTACTATTGCCGAACCATTCCTTTTTATTTGAATCTCCGGCAAGGTAAAAGAATGGAAGATAGATAAGCCCAAGAACAATCACAGCACGTCCCAGACCAAATATAACACCCAATGTACGGTCTAATGCCCCAAGTCCCAAGTTCTTCGCAAACTCGGCAAGGAAATGGCTAAGCACTGATAAAATAATCATAACCAGAATAAAAATGGTACCGTAAGCCAACGCATCCGCCAAGAAAGGATAAGGAATCAGCCCCATGAATTTCTCAGTGGCTTCTTCTTCTCCTTCTACAACACCAAGCCATCCACGCATTAGCGGAATCAATAAAGGCCCACTCACAAAAGACGCAACAGAAGCACCAACAATGCCCAGAATGGTTAGAACCTCACGTATAAACCCGCGTAAAAACGCGACTAACGCGGAAATGAAAACAACCGCTGCAACAAAAATATCGACAAACAGGCCATAATCCATGACTGTGGCATCCCTCTTATTCTATGTGTTATCAAGGCTTAGAGTGATACGCGACAATACGTGAAAAATCAAGGGCACAAGCGTGCCTTTGAGAAAAACCATATATAAAATAAAGAATTATTCAGGTGGATTAAATTTTGGGACCTAGAATCATGATCATCTGGCGCCCTTCCATCTTCGGCTCCAGCTCCACATTTGAGAGTTCTTCCAATTCTTCGCGCATTTTCGCGTAAAGCTCACGCCCAATATCTTGGTGCGCCATTTCACGCCCACGAAAACGCATAGAAATCTTAACCTTATTCCCGCTTTCCAAGAAACGTTTAGCATTACGCATTTTCACATCGTAATCGTTCTTTTCAATGCGCGGGCTCATTTTGACTTCTTTAACTTCGACAGTCTTCTGCTTTTTACGCGCTTCGTTTGCTTTTTTCTGCTGTTCATACTTGTACTTACCGTAATCTAGTATCTTACAAACAGGCGGATCGGCATTCGGAGAAACTTCAACAAGATCCAAACCGGCATCTGCTGCCATTTCAAGGGCTTTGTCTTTCAAAACGACACCATGCATTTCGCCCTCTTCATCAACAAGGCGTACCTTATCAACTGTAATCGCATTATTAATACGTGGCCCATTATCTTTTCTGGGCATTGGTCTTTGTGGTCTGGAAATAGCATTCTCTCCTATATCTTATTTCTCTGGCCTACTATATTAAAAGCAAACTATTTAGAAAAACATTAATACGGTGGTTTTATGCGATCTGCAAGCCTTTCTCACCGAAATTGCAAAAAACCTTAGAAAGGCGCCTTCGCCTCTTCGGCCAATGATTTGATTGCCTCATCAAGTGCAACAACGGATTGGTCTTTTGATCCCAAGCGACGGATAGCCACGGTTTTCTTTTCTGCTTCGCGTGCACCAACAACAAATAAAGCCGGCACCTTTTTCACTGAATGCTCTCTCACCTTATAGTTAATTTTCTCATTACGAATATCAAATTCGGCGCGAACACCTGCATCCAATAATAACTGGTGCACTTCCCGCGCATAGTCATCTGCCTTACCTGTAATCGTGGCAATAACACATTGAACAGGGGCAAGCCATACAGGCAAACGCCCGGCATAACTTTCAATCAAGATTCCGATAAAACGTTCAATAGAGCCAAGAATCGCACGGTGCAGCATCACAGGGCGGTGTTTCTGCCCATCTTCACCGATGTAAGTTGCATCCAGACGCTCCGGCAAGTTGAAATCGAGCTGAAGTGTTGCACAGCCCCACTCCCGGCCAATGGCATCACGAATGATAAAGCCCAGTTTCGGCCCGTAAAACGCACCATCCCCTTCACAAAGTTTATAAGGCAGTTCAAGATGCTCTAACGCCTGTATCAGCCCCTCTTCGGCCTTATCCCACAGATCATCAGAACCCACACGGTTTTCAGGACGTGTTTCCAATGTAATTGTATAATCTTCAAAGCCCAGATCCTTATAGATTTTCTCTGTCAGCTTACAGAAGTCTATACTTTCCTGTAAGATTTGATCTTCACGACAGAAAATATGTGCATCATCTTGTGTGAATTGACGTAACCGCATCAAACCATGAAGCGCACCATGTGCCTCGTTACGGTGACAACATCCAAATTCCGCCATTCGGATCGGCAAATCTTTATAGGATTTAATACCCTGTTTGAAAATCTGAACATGCGCAGGACAGTTCATCGGTTTTAAGGCCAGAAAGTCTTTTGGCTCTTCTTTAAATACCGGACCGTCTTCTTCCACATTGGGAACAACATCCGGAACAACAAACATATCTTCACGATATTTTTGCCAATGCCCCGATTGCGTCCAGAATTTCTGGCTCATCAATTGTGGGGTCTTCACCTCTTCATAGCCCGCATCATCCACACGACGACGAATATATGTCTCAAGCTGATTGAAAATTTTATACCCCTTCGAATGCCAAAAAACAGAGCCTTGCGCCTCAGGTTGCAGATGAAATAGCTCCATCGCCGCTCCAAGTTTTCTATGATCACGTTTTTCCGCCTCTTCCAGCTGATGCAAATACGCCTTCAATTCCTTATCATCACGCCATGCAGTCCCGTAAATCCGTGTCAGCATCGCATTATTGCTATCTCCGCGCCAATATGCACCGGCAACCTTGAGAAGCTTAAACGCTGTCCCGACATGTCTGGTTGTGGGCATATGCGGACCACGGCACAAATCCAGCCAGTCACCTTGGCGATAGATCTTAATCTCTTCACTTTCGGGAAGGTCTTCGATCAACTCGGCTTTATAAGCCTCGCCCTTATCCTTAAAATAGGCAATTGCCTCACTACGATCCCAAACTTCACGTTCAAATGCCGCGCCGCGTTCAACAATCTTGCGCATCTCTTTTTCAATAACGGCAAGATCATCGGTAGAAAACGGAAGATCACGCGCAAAATCGTAATAAAACCCGTTTTCAATAGAAGGGCCAATCGTCACCTGTGTTCCGGGGAATAAATTCTGTACGGCCTCGGCCATCACATGTGCCGCATCGTGGCGAATCATCTCCAACGCATCCTCATCGGCGCGCTTTACAATTTCAATTGAAACATTCTGCTCAATCGGAAGAGATAAATCTGATAATTCCCCATCTATTTTAATCGCGATAGATGCTTTGGCCAGTGATTTAGATATGCTCTGTGCGATACCCATACCCGTTATACCGGACTCATACTCTCGTATAGAGTTATCAGGCATGGTAATCTGAACAAGATTCTGTGACATATCGATCCTTTTTCTTCATCATCTAGTTTAAAATAGAACTTATAGTAAAAAGCCCATTATGCCTGAATTTGCAAGCCTCTTTCTGGGATAAAATAAAGGAAAAGTTTTTTACCCGTTTATTTAGATATTTATAAATTAGATAACGTAAATATATGATATAGATATACAAATTACATTTTTTTCTTGCCTCAGGGCAATAAAAAATACTGTAATAGAGACCAAATAAAAAAATGCGTTATCAGACAGACTAGGTACTGACAACAATAAAGGACATGAAGATATGGGCACTGACACAAAAAAAACTTTTACGATGCTCCCTGAGTCAAATGACACAACATTTTGCGTTCGTGTATCCGGTGTTGTGACAGAAGAAGATTATCAGGAATATATATACAAGCCTGTAAGTGTTATGAAACATGGCGATAAGCCCTTTAGAATCCTTGTTGTTGTCGAAGAAGGCTTCTTAGGCCTGACAGAGGAAGCTGCAAAAGCCGATCTGATGTTCCGTATGGAAAACGACGGTTTAGATTCCGAGCGCGTTGCCCTTGTCACCTATAACCCTGCGCATAAAGAAAAACTCTTATCCATTGAGTCCTTTATGAAGCAAGGCGAATTCAGGGCATTCGATGACCGTCTCGATGATGCCATGGCATGGATATTCGAAGAATAATCACGCAACTAGCGCTCATTCATTGCATTATCCAATGTTTTAACGAACGGCTTTAGAAGGTATTGCATCACGGTTTTCTGTCCTGTCAAAATATCGACACTGGCGACCATGCCCGGAATAATGGGCAGAATCTCACCTTTACGGGTAAGTTCAGTCTCATATGTACGTAAACGTACGCGATAGAATGGATTACCCTGATCATCCTCAATTGTATCTGCCGATATATCTAGTAATTCGCCTTTCAAACCACCATAAATCGAAAAATCATATGCCGTAATTTTGATAATGGCCGATTGCCCAGGATAGATAAAAGCACGATCAGATGGTTTAACCCGTGCCTCCACAATAAGCTGGTCATCTTTTGGCACAATTTTAATCAAATCTTCACCCGCGCGAACAACCCCACCAACCGTATTCACGGTTAATTCTTGCACCGTCCCTGAAACCGGTGACTTCATTTCCTTGCGAACTTTACGCTCTTGCAATCCGCTCAAACGCTCACGAATTTCATTCATTTCCGTTAGCTTTGCAGCAAGCTCAATCTGCGCTTCTGTCTTTGCGGTCTGCAACACATCGTCCAGACGCGCCTTGGCCTCTTCAATCGCAGATTTCGTACGCGGCAGACTAGCCGTCAAACCATTCAGCTCGCTGGTTTTTTCTTTAATACCACGTTGTAATTGCAATAATTCAAGCTTCGGCGCAGACCCTTTTTCTACCAAAGGCCTGATCATGTTCATTTCCTGACGCTGTAAATGGATAACACCGCGCAGATCACCAATACGGGTTTTAAGCTCATCCAGCTCTTGCTCACGCTGTGTTAGTTGCTGCTTCACAACATTAATTTGCCCATCTAACTGTAGACGGTTCGCACGAAACGCATTCATTTCTTCCGTCACACTATTTGGTGCCCCATCTTTGACTTCATCGGGAAACTCAATTGTATCCTTCCCCTCTGCCTGTGCCTGTAACCGTGTGATAGAAGCCAACAATCCCATATAACGCGCACGGTTTGCACCTAAATCTGATGAAGCCTCAATATCACGCAAACGCACCAATACTTGTCCTTGCTCAACGAAATCCCCTTCTTTAACAAGGAACTCCTCAACAATGCCCGGATCAAGGCTCTGTAGGGCTTGCACTTCACTAGACGGAATAATCTTCCCGTCACCCCGTGTGACCTCATCCAATGTTGCCCAATTTGCCCAGATCACGAAAATCATAAAGAACAGTATAATAGCAACTAATAAGAAATGTTTAGAGAGCGGAATTTGATCATCGGCATCAAAGAAACTGATCGCGCGTGCCTCGGCAATATCAATCTGCTCCTTCGCCCAACTCTGACGAATCGCTGTCCATGCACTATGGCTATTCATATTCGGATTATCCGGCTGAGATTGCTGTTTAGACATTGGTTTTCTCCGCTGCTGTCCCATATTCACGTGCCTGAAGCTTACGCACGACTTCATCTTTCGGGCCAAATGCAACAATTCGTCCGCGATCAAGCAAAATCAACTTATCAACGAGACCAAGCATCGCACCCTTATGCGTGATAAGAATTGCTGTCTTATCTGCGCAAAGAACGGCAAGGCGTTTACGTAAACGATTTTCAGAAGCCGGATCCATAGATGCCGTTGGTTCATCCAGTACCAGAATTGGCGGATCATACAAAAGAGAGCGCGCAATTGCTACGGCTTGACGTTGCCCACCGGAAAGCGCTTCGCCACGCTCCCCAACCTGCGTGTCTAATCCGGCAGAAGAGTCCTTTAAGAATTCAAGAACACCTGATAGCTCCGCCGCTTTTAAAACTGCGGCATCAGATGCCGTCTCATGCCCCATCGTAATATTATCACGCACAGAACCATAGAACAGCTGTGGACTTTGTTGAACTGCACCAACATTTCTACGTAAATCACCCGGATCGATTTGCCTTACATCTGTTCCATCAATTTGAACAGAACCGGAGGTTGGCTCATAGATATTAATCAAAAGGCGCTCAAGCGTTGTCTTACCAGATCCAACCGCCCCAATAATACCGACCTTCTCCCCCGGGTTAATTGTAAAGCTCATATCGTTTACAGAAGGCATTTGCTGCCCCGGATATGAAAACACAACGTTACGAAATTCTATTTTCCCTTGAACATCGGCCAAAGATACAAAATGCTTTCCTTTTGGACGTTCAACCGGTTTTTTCATTAAATCATCAAGCTGTGCCAACGCCTCACGTGATTGGTTAAGGCGGGTCATCAATCCGGCAACTTGCGCCAACGGTGCCATAATACGACCAGAGAGAATAACACAGGCAATCAGCGCCCCCATCGTTACCATTCCCTCATGTATTAAGAACACACCGGCAATCACAATACCGACACTGGCCAGTTGTTGGATAAACCCAGCCCAATTTTGGGCAAACGCCGCGAGCTGTCGCATTTTCACAGAAGTACGAGACGCCTTATCGGTAAGCTCTTCCCAATTGCGTTGTGTATGCCCTTCAGCCGCTTGTACCTTAATCGTCTCTAGCCCAATAATCGTTTCAAACAGCAATGCATTTTTAAGTGCGCTTTCCTGCATTGAATCTTTTGTAACCTTGCTCAATGGCTTTTGCAGATAAAGCCCCATCCCGACAATAAGGGGAATAGCTGCAAGTGGTACAAAGGCAATCGGTCCACCAATAATGGCAATAACACCGATAAATACAAAAACAAATGGTAAGTCAATCAACGCCACCATCGTCGCCGATGTGAAGAAATCACGAAGAGTCTCAAACTCCTTCATATTACTGGCCAAGATCCCGGCACTAGGCGGGCGGGCCTGCATCGTCATCCCCATAATCTGTTCAAACAACATTGAAGATATTTTAACATCTGCACGCCGCCCTGCATGATCAAGGAAATGTGCACGCAAGTTTTTTAAGATAAAATCAAAAAGAAAAACAATGACAATCCCGAAGGACATCGCATAAAGCGTATCAAACGCACTATTGGGAACCACACGGTCATACACATTCATAATGAAGACAGAACTGGCCAATCCGAAAATATTAATCATAAGCGCAGCAATAACCACCTCGATATAAAGCGTTTTATTCTGCCAGAATGTTGCCCAGAACCAGTTGCGCCCCGTATCAATCTCCGCAGGCCCCGCACGTTCATCAACACGTGCCGTCGGACGGACAAAGAAAGCATATCCCGTATAAATTTCACGCAATTGCTCTGCGCTCATCTCCTGCTTTGCATCTGACGTTTCCGGGAATTGCACCAAGAATGTCTTATTATCTTTCGTACCCCATACAATACAGGCCTGATGATGATGGAGCGCCAAAATACACGGCATATTCGGTGCAATGGCAAGCCCCTCTAGTGATCGTTCAACCAATACCGCGTGCAGATCTGCGCGCTCTGCAGAGCGGATAAATAAAGCAGGGGTAATCCCCTTAGGCGGTAACGGCAATCCCGCCGTTAAAGAGGCCGTACTAATCCGTCTTCCGAAATGTCCGGCTACGATACGTAATGTCTCAACCAAGGGGTTGTCAATCGCAACACGACTTGCCTGTAATGACGACCAATCATTCTGCTCTTTGATAGGTTTTTTATCTTGTGTTTCTGCTGTTTCTTGAGAGTTTTCCGACATTTGGTTCGGCATCCGTTTCTCTGAAATATGATTTTCTGAAATGCTGTTTTTAGAATCACAAGGGGCTTCCCGACCGGAAGCCCCCTGCTCTATATTCTTATCATCATCCACGTCTTATATCACCCTTCTGGTGTAAGATATTGGGCGTAAGTTTAACTATCGCGCCTTTTGTTGCTCTTTATATGACCACTTGTCACCAGATGCAACAACGCTTTCACGTGGATATGCAACATCCATTGTCGGTAACAAACGCCCCTTCAAGGCAAGAAGACGGTAAACAGCCAACGTTTCCAAAAATTCAGAGTCAACCGCGTTACTGCGGGAAACGAACAATTCATTTTGTGCGTCCAGAACATCAAGCAATGTACGACGATCCAAATTGAACTGATCCTGGTAAGCTTTGACAACTTCAGTGTTTGCATCTGCCTGAGCAGCAAATTGAACGGCGCGCTCACCAGATGAAACCATGCTTGCCCATGTCTGGCGTACATCATTTTCAACAGCGCGTGCTGCCTCTGTGCGTGCTTCTTTTGATTGCTGATGACGGTGAACAAATTCACGTTGACGGGCAACATCCGCACCACCGCGATACAGGTTCCAGTTCATCACAACCAAAGCAGACGCACTTGTATCGCGTCCTTCTGTACCGCCAAGATCATGGCCTGTGCGTGCATTTAACTGCAAATCAAGCTGAGGGTACTGTGTTGATTTTGTGCCTTGTGCCTCGGCATAAGCAACTTCGATATCTGCTGCAAAAATGTCCAATGTCGGGCTATGCGCTAGTGTTTCAAGCGTTTCTGCATCAACATCTTGTGCCAAAGTATCAAATGGAATAAGTGGCATTTCAATTTCACCGGCAGGATCACCTACCTCAAGAATATATTGTGCCTCTGCAACGCGTAAAGCTTCGCGTGTTGCGGATTCTGTTGCACGTGCAGATGCAAGACGAGCCTTTGCCTGCTCACCATCCGCGCCTGTTGAACGTCCTGCCTTAATACCGTCTTCAATCTGCCCAAGGATATTCAGGTGATCTTCAACATTGTCACGTGCAATTAAAAGCAACTGACGCTGACGTAAAACTTCAAGATAGGATTCAACGATCGACAAACCGACAAGTTCCGCCGTCTCACGCACACGCTCAGCCGATGAAAGAACACGCGCTTGTTGACGTTGCACTTCGTAACGTGCTTCAAAACCATCAAATAATAGCTGCGTCAGTGTCACACCAACTTCCTTGCGCCATAATTCTTCTGTATCATCATCGCCACCAGCACGTGTCGAAGGATCATCCGTATATTCAAAACCGAAGTCACCATTCAAATCAACAGACGGTAAAAACAGAGCTTCACCCTGTTCCAATTCCTCATCCGTTGCACGACGGCTTGCCGCAACAACACCATACTCAGGGTTTGTGGAAATACCCACCGCAAGTGCATCTCGCAGCGTCTTCACATCATTTTCCCCAGAGAAAGCCTGACCTGCACTTGTCAAAACCAATGCAGATACCGCAGCACTCAAACAAAGAGCACGCATTTTCTTACTCAAAATCACAGTCATTACCTCGTGTTAAATATAGAAACTCTAGTCTTTTTTAAATCTCATTCACCAGCCCGGTGAGGATTACACCCTATCTTATGCCTGTTTTTATCCACAAAAGCAAGTATTACTTTTTGTGATTCAATCACTTAGAAGACGGAATATATCCTCTTTTACAATTAAACAGTCGTGGTATCCGCCTTAATAGCAGTATCCAGATCAAGGCCAGTTACGCCCTGAAGAACTGCAATTTCGACAACGCCTGTCGCACCTGCATTACCGCTCTGATCAACAGAAATAATAGTATTTCCGTTACTTTCCGTTGCGATAACAAAATCTGCAATATCGTGCGTCAGATCATCATATCCAGCCAACAGAAGTGACAAGTCAAGCTGGTCGCCCTCTACTGAATCAAAGTCTGCAATGGTATCACCACCTTCTGTAATGGCCTCATACAGGAATATGTCCGCACCAGAACCACCGTACAGAATATCACTACCCAGGCCACCGGAAATCACGTCATTTCCTTCTTGACCAAAGATAATATCATTGCCTGCGCCACCGTTAATGATGTCATCGCCACCGTCACGACCTTCACCTTTGGAATTCACAGATTCCTGAGCCAGACTTTCCGCATTATTCTGAATATAATCAATCGTCTCATCACGTGACCAGTCCGGATCAACCGTGCTCTCGCCATTTTCAAGACGCTCAAATGTTTCCCAACCTGCACCATCATCCAGCGCCAGACCATGTACATCTGACAGATCATCAGTATAAAGCACATCACCAAAGATAATGTCATTACCATCACCACCTTCAATTTTATCACCACCAGCGGCAGAAAGCTTATCAAGTGGGCTTGTATCAGCAAGAGCAACTGTAAGATCACTCGGCTCATCAATATTGAGCGCCGTACCATCCGTATCAATAACGTTCAAGTTTGTAATACCTGCGCCAATATTAATACCAACTGCAATCACATCATCGCTAAGCGCCTGCAACGTCGCAACCTCGTCAGTACCATCACCACCTGTAATTTCATCCAGAACTGTCGCAGCATCACCACTTGCAACATCGCCGGATGCGTTCACATAACGATTTGGCTGGCCATCAGAAATAAAGTACGTCGTTGTAATCGCATTATCTCCAAGTGGCTCAGAACCGCTTAACCATGCGATCGCATCTTGCATTGGATCTTCATAATTTGTCGTACCACCTGTGGCCAACGCATCCAGATAATCCAGAAGATTCTGCAATTCACCTGCATCTGTAATTGTAAATGTACCAGATGTTTGCGCACTTCCTGCGAACGGAACCAAATGTACTCGGATCTGCCCATCATCATATGAGCTAATATCCGTAAGCAAATTCTCAACAGCATCCTTCAACAAGGATATTTTCGAGTTTGCATCCGTTGTCGACCCCATAGAACCCGACACATCCAGAATAAACACAAAGTTATAATCTTGTGTTTGCTGTTCAATGAATGAGCCACCGGCATCACCAACAAGAATATCGTTCCCTGCGCCGCCATCAATTACACCCTCATCACCATTAACAAGGTGTGGAACATCAGAACTATCGACATCATCAACATTCTGGCCAACAATAAGATCTTCTTCCGGTGCAAATGTCTTGATTTTCAACTGCGCGGTATCACTATCATCATCACCATCTTGCAGAACATATTCAAAGACATCCTGAACACACTCTTCATGCTCACCCGGATATTCCACTTCAACATTATTAAGCAAGAATGACGCGCCGTTGTAATCGCCGTCATTTGTCGAATTAATCTCGATGCTTGTAATCAATTGACCACCAAAGTCAGACGCATCAAGGGAGAATGTAAAGTGCCCATCAATGATTTCACCCGGCACGAATTGCTGCTCACCGGTAACTTGTGTACCATCGGCCAGCGTTACAACATAATCGAGGCCATAATTACCGCTGTTATTATTGCTACCCAACTCTGCAATGGTCAGCGTAACTTTCTCAGCATCCTGATCAAAGGCGATGTCAAATGTTTCACCTTTCGGCCATACCTTCGGGCTATCACCATTATTTAAATTATCAATGCCAAGACCACTACCATCTGCAGTATCCACCCAACTGATATCGAAATCCCCTGCATTAGCAACAGAAACCGTAATGCCATCTTTAGTTAAAGACTCTTGAATACCGGAAACATCTGCCTCGACAGGGTCAAGTGAAGCATTACCACCACCGACAGGCGCAAAGGCATCATCGAACGATGTATAGGTGTAATCACCTGTATTATTGATACTCAACGTACCGAATTCACCATCAATCGTAACATAGTCACCATTTTCAGGAACATCAACAACGGTTCCTTCGAACTTAATTTGCGTTACCGTATTATCAGCATCTTGTGATTTCACATCATTCGCAACAACATTACCATCTAATGAACCTTCAGATGCATTGAACTCAACACAGTCATCATGCGCATCTACACCATCATCATGCACATCAACACCAATAATGGCCGTATCCGTGTCACCATCTGCATCTGTGATCTGAACTTCGAATTTCAACCAAATTACATCATCAGGGTTATTCTCATCAGGATGATCAATTGTTTTAAGCTGTGTATACGTGTACTCACCCGTTTGATCATTAATTGTCAGAGTGAATATAACTTCACCATTCGCGGTTCCGACATAACCGTTTGCCGTTGCAACAACATCAATGTTTTCACCACCTGACGTCAATTGCTGGTTCTGGCCACCGACTTGGAAATGTGCGGTAAACTTACCCGTCGGATCAATTGATCCCGCGCCATCTTGGCCAAAATCAAAATCCAAAGTTTTCGTATAACCAATCGAACCATCTTTAAGATCCGTTTCATCAACCTGTTTAAATTTATCATGGATCACAGGGCCATCATCGTGAACATCAACACCGATAATGGCTGTATCTGTATCGCCATCCGCATCCGTGATCTTCACACCGAATTTCAACCAAATCACATCATCATGATTTGTCTTATCAGGGTGATCAATCGTTTTGAACTGCGTATAGGTATATTCACCTGTCTGATCATCAATTGTCAGAGTAAAGATGATCTCACCATTCGCAGTCCCGACATAACCATTTGCAGTCGTTGCAACATCAATATCCGCACCGCCGGATGTTAATGGCTGATTCTGGCCACCAACTTGGAAATGTGCGGTAAATGTCCCACTTGGATCGATTGATCCCGCGCCATCTTCACCAAAGTCAAAGCCAAGCGTGTGCGTATAGCCAATCGGGCCATCTTTAAGATCCGTTTCATCAACCCATTTAAATTTGTTATGAATAACCGGGCCATCATCCAGAATATTTACTGTAATAACCGCATTCGCTGTATCATCGTCACTGTCTTTTGCAGTTACGCCAAATTCAAGAGGTAGAGAGTCATTGTGGTCCGTCGCATCAGGGTGATCAACAACACCTTCCAATGTGAAGGTATAATCGCCAGTTGCACCGTCGATAACAAGAGTAAAGATGGTCTCTGTACCCGCCATACCGGTATATGTATTGCTTTGTGCATCGAATGTCACATCGACATCAACGCCGCCGGATTTCAGATCACCGACAAAGAACGTACCATTACCCTCAATCGTACCCGGCGCATCTGCACCAAAGTCTGCGGCGATATTACCGGACGCAGCCGTTGTTGGCGCAAGATCTGTTTCATCAACCGTTACTTCATCACCCTTAACAACCGGAATATCATCTTCATCAATATGAAGCTTGATCGTATCAAAGGCACTTGCGCGGTTATCAGTCAGATCAACTTCTGTACCATTTGTATTTTGCTCAAACGCCACTGATTCAACATCAAGAACAAAATCCCCTGTTACACCATCGGGAATAACAATACCCAAACCGGTAAGGTCAGCAGGATCGAGCAACCACACATCATTAATCGCATCATATGTACCTGCTGTTAATGTTGCACCTGTCGGAAGGTTACTGATTTTAATCACTTCAATAACTTCTGAACCGTCGACGTCGTTTACAGATGTCGTAATTGTCAAAGGAATGGTTGTACCCTCTTCACCTGAGGCAGTACCGGCATCCAGATTTGGCGCATCTGCAACGGCATCAACAATAACGTTAAAGCCATCCGTGTCTTGTGCGGTTAATGCAGGCGTTACCCCCGGATCCGTTGCAACCACTGTTGCAACCAAACCTGTCAGGTCAATATCACTATCGCCATCAGGCGTAAACGTAAACACTGTGTCCAGACTTTCACCCGGTGCCAATGTAATCGTCCATGTTCCTGTCGCAGGTGTATACGTACCAATCGGCGCAGAGAAATCCCCCCAATCCGGATTAATACCTGTTACCGTCACAGTTAGGTACTCACCCGCAGCTGGGTTCGCACCAAGCTGTGCTGTGATTGGCACGTCAATGGAATTATCTTCCTTAACAAGGGCGTCATCAACACCGCCATTCACTTTAATTGTTGGCGGGTTAATAACCGGCTTCCACGTTAATGTAAATTTGTCAGAGGCCTGCGCATTGTTATCCGTTGTGTCAAACTCACCATCTGTAACCGGATTTTCTGTCGTCAGAACAGTCGCAGTCAATGTTAAAGACCCGGAGAAGTTGGAATCAGGCGGTGTGATTGTCAGACCGGCAATTTCCGCAGGAGTTAGTGTGTAAACACCTGATCCGGGAAATGTTTCCGTTCCTGCTGAAAGAACAAATCCTGCAGGTACACCTGAAATTTGGTATCCTGTAATCGTCTCAGAACCATCATCCATACCCACGCCATTGTTGATGACCTCACCTGTAAAGGCAGAGATATCAATATCCAGTGTAGAACCTTCTGTACCTGCATCATTATCCGCATCAATTGTCGGATTATCCGCAACCGCATCCACGATGATTTGGAAATCATCCGGTGTTGCATTGGCCGTTGTATCTGTTGACGGCTCATACGCACTCGCAGTTGCCTGAAGACCTGTAAGATCAATATCGCTATCTGCAGGTGGTGTAAATGTAAAGACAGTGTTCAGGTTCTCACCCGGTGCCAATGTAATTGTCCATGTGCCTGTTAACGGCGTATAGATCCCCACTGGCGCACTAAAGCCCCATGATGGATCAATACCAGTCACGGTAACCGTTAGGATTTCGTTACCTGATCCGGCGGGATCAAGTGTTGCTGTGATCGGCACATCAACAGAATTATCTTCTTTCACAAGCGCATCATCAACACCGTTATTCACCTTAACTTCCGGTGGATTTGCAACGGGCTTCCATTTTAGGTTAAAGACATCAGTCTCTGTTGCATCGTTATCCGTTGTGTCAAATTCACCATCTGTAACCGGATTTTCCGTCGTGAAAATTGTAACCGTCAAATCAATATTACCAACAAAGTCTGTCGGTGGTGTAATTGTCAAACCTGTCGTTTCCGCAGGTGTAAATTCCCAAACACCGCCGCCAAGATCTGTACCCTGATTAAAGGTAAAGCCTGTCGGTACATCTGAAATCTGGTATTTCACAACAGTCTCGGAACCGTCTGTATCACCTGCCGCGCCTGTAATATCAATATCAAGAACGTCATTTTCTTTACCGACGTTATTTTGTCCGTCAACGGTCGGGTCATCATAAACCGCATCTACAATAACATCGATCTGCTCTGAAATAGAGGCGCTGTCACCATTTGCAACCTCTGTTGATGTTGCCGTCACAGTGATACCTGTAAGGTCAACATCGCTATCCGCCGGAGGCGTCAGTGTAAACCCATCCGCATAATTCGATCCCGCAGGTACGGTAACTTCGTAAGTATTCGGGCCTGTCTGCACCCAACCGGCACCTGAGAATCCCCAAGTTGCGGGAATACCATCAACCGTAATTGTTAAGAATTCAGATCCATCCGTATCTGCAAGCTGCGCTTGAACAGGTACAAAAACAGAAGAGTCTTCTTTAACTTGCGCATCATCCACCTTTAAGGATGGCTCATCCGCAACAGGCTTCCACGTCAGAACAAGATCGTCTGTATCCTGCGCATCATTATTCGTCAGATCAAATTCACCATCCGTAACCGGGGTCTCTGTTGTAAAGACCGTTACATCCAGATTAAGAGAACCTGAGAAGTCCGGGTTTGTCGGTGTAATTGTTAGTCCCGCAATTTCGGCAGGTGTAAATGTATAGATACCTGAACCCGGTGCCGTTTCTGTACCCGCAGATAATGTAAATCCGGCCGGAACACCTGAAATTTGATATCCGACAATGCTTTCTGATCCATCATCTGCACCAGCGCCGTTATTCACTTCCTCACCTGTCAGTGCAGAAACATCGATATCAAGCGTCTCACCTTCATTACCGCTGTCATCTTTTGCATCAACATCCGGTGCATCCGCAACCGCATCAACAGTGATGTCAAAATTTCCTGATGCAGAACCACTTTGCCCTGTCCCTGCATTATTCTCGTTTACAGTCAGTGTCAGGTTAAGTGCGTCAACATCGCTATCCGCTGGTGGAGAGAATACCGGTCCACCGTTCAAGGTCTCCCCCGCAGGAAGCGTAATCGTCCATGTTCCTGTAACTGAGTCAAAAACACCTGTACCAATTAAAACACCACCGGCATCATATGCCTCATCGGTCACACTCCAACCAGTAGGAATATCGGAAATAACAACAGTTAGCGTACTACTTGGTAACTCCGCCGCGGCAAATGTGATAACCGTCACATCACCATCTTCGTAAACCACGTGATCGGCGATCTCAAATTCAGGATTAAGGCTTGGCAAAGCAGCTTCCTCAACGAAAAAACGATCATCACGGCGCTGTTCAATACCATATTGTAACTGTGTCGGATCAATCGGGCCGACATCATCTAAAGACAATACACCTTGTGCATCAAAGCTACTCTGGAATCCGTAACCACGGCCAGATGACGCACCACCTGTCGTATTCGGCCCTGCCTCCGGTTCAATTCCCGCAAGACGTTCTGACGTATTATAAAGCAACGCATCAGATTGCGCATTTTCTTCTGCTGCCTGTAGAACTTTTTCTCCCGCCGCAGGCTCAATCGCCGCGATGTCATCTGCATTGCCCGCCTCATCGGTAGATGCAATGCCTTCCTCTTCTTTGGTTGCCAAAGCATCTTGGGGTGGCTCTGTTACCACTTCATCAACGGAGGCTTCTTCAATTTGTGTGTAATCTTTACCTGCAATATCGGCACTATCTTCTGTAACCGCTGCATTTTCTGTCGGAGTAGTCTCGGAAACGGACAGATCTTCAAGATCAAGTTCCGCGCGTAAATCCGCAATTGATACATTCTGGTCAACACCATCGGGGTGAACGTCACATGTTTTCTGTGTATTTTCTGATGGTGTGTTCTGATTCTTATTCTGCGCGTGATCAGCCATAGTGGTACTCCTCATTCAACTCAGGTATTCGAATTCTTAAAAATCCGCCGCCCCCGACTGAATATTAATATTTCGTTAATAAAATAATCTGGGCGTTATAACAGAATGAAAAGCACTATGTCAAAAAAATTATGAAAAAAGAGCTATGCCGCAAAGCAACATAATCCGCATATACAAGACGCTTTTTTACTTTCACTTTCAAATAAAAAAAATTCTGGCAAGAAAACGATCAATATAACCTAAAGATATTTAAATATTATCATTATAGTGCTTTGCACTGAATACTTGTGCATACTATAATATATCAGATAAAAAAACACGGTAGACGATGACCTTAAACTTAAAAACGCTCAACATTCTGGTTGTTGAAGATCTGGCGCCTATGCGCAAATTGATCATAGAATTGCTATCCGCAATGGATGTTGGACAAGTTATCGGGGCAAAAGACGGGCAAGAAGCATACCGCGTTTATTTGGAAGTCAAACCAGACATTATATTTACAGACTGGGAAATGCCCGGTATGGACGGATTAAACTTGATCAGAAAAATTCGCCAAGCAGACGATTCACATAACAAAAGCATCCCCATTATCATGTTAAGCGGATTTGGATCGCGGTCACGCATCACAGAAGCAAGAGATTGCGGTGTCACAGAATTCCTAACCAAGCCGTTCACAGCCGAAGATATCGCAAAACGATTAAATCACGTCATTAAAAATCCCAGAGATTTTATCTTCTTGCCGGATTTTATTGGCCCTGACAGGCGACGAACAGACGCCCCGAACCATCCTGATAATACGCGCCAGAAGGAAACCAGAAAAAAGATAAAGGCCAATACAGACCTGATTGAAAAAGCAGGGGTCGAAACAGTAGATGAATCCACGATTGAAAAATCTCAGGAAATTCTGGATCAAAACGAGATAGACTTCCCCCCTATTGCGATTGGCTTTTTGAATCAGCTACATAATACGTTAAACAAAGCACGTAATGACTCAGCAGACCAATCGAACGGATATCTACTCGAAGATCTCACTCTACCGATTATGCAACTCAAAGCAAATGCAAGAATCTTTAAATATGATTTGGTAGGCAACCTGGCCGATATCCTTCTGGCTTTTCTTGAAAACGTGAATGAAATAGATTCCGTTATTCTTGAAATTCTAGAATCCCAAAGGCAAACATTATCACACCTTGTAAATAACGGATTAGACGGCACAGTTGGAAAGACCGGCGAAGATTTTGAAACTGAGGTCAAGGCTCTGTGTAATCGCTACATGAAAGCCCGCGCCAAAAAACAACAAACACAACTGCAAAAAGTCAGCCAAAATAAATAAAGCCTGCAACATGTGCAGGCTTTAAAATCTTTAGATTTAAGGCAATAACACCTTAGAATTTTAAGCGCTTCAGACTTTCGATCTGCGGCAAATTCGCAACATTATCAAATAAGTCATCCGCCAATGGCTGATCCAGAGACACAAGGCAAATTGCCTTATCACCACAGTCCTGACGACCAAGATGAAAGTCTGCGATATTCTGACCGGCATCGGCAAGGATCGTTCCCAAACCACCGATTAAGCCCGGTTTGTCTTCATTGCGGATAAACAGCATATTTTCAGACAATTTCACTTCTACCGGAACACCTTCGATATTCACGATACGCGGCTCTTTACCTGTAAATAACGTTCCCGTCACATTACGTGTGCGTTCTGACGTTTTCACAACAACATTGATGAGTGAACGCCAGTCCTGCCCGTCATTGTCATAGCTTTGCTTAATCTGAATACCGCGTGTTTCTGCGACTTGCATCGCATTCACCATATTCACACAATCAAGCTGCGATCCTAAAAGGCGTGAAATCAATGTTGAGGTAATTGGATCTGTATTCACAGATGTAATGGTACCGCAATATTCAATTTCGATCGTTTCAATCGCATGCTCTGTGATTTGACCTGCAAATTCACCAAGCTGCTCTGCCAACTTCAAATAAGGCTTAAGCTTTGGCGCATCTTCTGCAGAAACTGATGGCATATTCAATGCATTCGTCACACCGCCATTTACCAAGTAATCTGACATTTGCTCTGCCACCTGAACGGCAACATTAACCTGTGCTTCTGTTGTGGATGCACCAAGGTGCGGTGTACAGATCACCTTATCATTACCAAACAAGATATTGTCTTTTGCCGGTTCAACTTCAAACACATCCAGTGCCGCACCGGCAACCTTACCGGAATCCAATGCATCTTTAAGATCTGCTTCAATAACGATACCACCGCGGGCACAGTTAACAATACGCACACCATCTTTCATTTTGGCGATGTTTGCTTTGTTAATCAAACCTGCTGTGTGTTCATTTTTCGGAACGTGAATTGTGATAAAGTCTGCGCGTGCAAATAATTCATCCAGTTCAACCTTCTCAACACCAAGCTCTTCTGCGCGCTCTTCTGTCAGGAACGGGTCAAATGCAACGACCTTCATACGAAGACCAAGTGCGCGATCCGCCGCAATCGAACCAATGTTACCACAACCGATAACACCGCATGTTTTATTAAACAGTTCAGTCCCCATAAAGCGTTTCTTTTCCCATTTGCCAGCATGTGTGCTTTCATTGGCTTGTGGAATTTCACGTGCCAAAGACATCATCATGGAAATGGCGTGCTCTGCCGTTGTAACAGAATTACCAAATGGCGTATTCATAACAACAACACCATTTGACGTTGCCGCCGGAATATCGACATTATCAACACCGATCCCTGCGCGCCCAACCACTTTCAGGTTTGTCGCTTGTTTGATCATTTCCTCTGTGACTTTCGTCGCAGAACGAATGGCAAGGCCATCATATTGGTCAATAATTTTTAGTTGTTCTTCGGGTGAAAGGCCGGGCTTGAAATCAACTTCAATACCGTTTTTTTCGAAAATTTCCACTGCAAGTGGATCCAGCTTATCGCTGATCAAGACTTTGGTCATAATTTTTACTCCTAGTTTTGTCTTGTTTAGGAAAACAGGCGTTCAGAGATAATCGCATTTTCAAATAATGTCAAAGAAAAGATGAATATTGTTTCTCCTAAAAATAGACTGTAGGCTGACCACTTTAGAACTTACAAGACAGTGAAAGCGTTATGGGCCGCCAATATACACAAGCCAAAACCACCAAAGGAAAAAGCAAAGTCACAGCCCGACAATGGTACGAGGCCGGACAAGCGCACATGCGTCATAAGGATTTAAAGCAAGCCTTTATGTGCTTTAAGAAAGCATGCAGCCAAGACAAAAATACGCCTCAATATCATGATGCATTTGGAAAGCTCGCGTTAAAGCTTGGGCAATATCGATATGCATTTGACGCATTTTACCACCTATGCAAAACCATACCGAATGAATCTAATACATATATTTCCCTGCTTAGTCAGGCCTGCAACGGCCTAAAGATCGATAAATTTGATTTGCAGACTAAAGGTGGGCTTTTGCTATGCCTTCAATCCGACATAATAGACCATCAACGCCTTGCACCATTATGGTTTGACCTGCTGAGGCGTGATAAGAAGTGCAAACATCTTTTCGATAAAACCCCTGTAAGCCTTTCTGTTAAGGATCAGTATATTTTAACCGGATTAACGCGTTTCTTTACAGTAACAGCCGACATGGAACTCTGGCTTACCAATCTTCGACGTGCGACTTTGCACGCCCTCACCCAAGATAATGACGATGCAATTCCCCTTGCGGCAAGCATCGCCCAACATTGTTTCTTAAATGAATATGTTTTTGCGACAGATGAAAATGAAGAGAACATACTCCACACCCTCGAGAGTGCAATTTCCTCTGGTCAATATAGCGAGCAAGATCTCATTGCTTTTGCCATGTATCGGCCTCTACATACTTTCCATGATGTAAAAGCAATCACAAAATCTCATCAAACTGAATTACTATACGCCATTATCAAGCAACACATCATCGACCGCAGCACAGAAGAAAACCATAAAAACAGCATCCCTGCATACGGCACAATCGAGGAGAAAACATCGCAAAATGTCCGTGGCATGTATGAAGAAAACCCCTATCCCAGATGGCAAAATATCAATGCGGTTTCAACCCCTATATCCTGCGATGCAATTTCATACCTGATCGCGGGGTGTGGCACGGGTCGTTCGGCATGCCAAACATCTGCAATTTTACCGGACACACCGATCACCGCAGTTGATTTGAGCTTAACCAGCCTATCATACGCCAAACGTAAGGCGCAGGAATTCAACCTTCAAAACATTTCATTCAGACAAGGAGATATTCTTAGCATTTCTGAATTAGAACAAAAGTTTGATGTCATTGAATGCTCTGGTGTTTTGCATCATATGAAAGACCCTATCAAAGGTTGGCGTGCATTACTAAACGTACTCAATACTGGTGGGATAATGAATATCGGATTATATAGCCGCAAAGCGCGCAAGCACATCATAGACGCGCAAAATTACGCAAAGGAACAAGGGTACAAAGACACTCTTTCTGACATTAAAGAATTCCGTGCAAATATTTTTGCACTCCCCGATGATCATCCCTTGCGCCCTATATTAAATCACAATGATTTTTACACCACCTCCAACTGCCGTGACCTGATCTTTCACAGACAGGAAACATGTTATGATCTGGACGAGATTACGCACATGCTTGATCAATTGGATATGGTTTGCGCAGGCGTAAGCCCGGCCACCCCGGCCATTGCAAGTCTGTATCGCGATGAATTCCGCAATGATCCCGATATGTGTAATCTGAATAATTGGAACAAACTGGAAGAGGCATACCCGCAGATCTGCATGGGAATGTACCAGTTTACTTGCGTACGAGAAAATGAAAAAGCCACCCTTAACGACCAAGTCAAACTACTTCAACGCAGCAGACTTTTCTAAAGGTGGCTTTTAAAAAATCTAAAAAAGTTTAGGCTTGCGCTTCTGCTTTGGCTGTTTCAAATGCCCATTCAAGCCACGGAATCAATTCCGTTAAATCCGTACCGGAAACAGTTGCGCCACACCAGATACGTAGGCCCGCAGGCGCATCACGATACCCTGCAATATCATATGCAACTTCTTCTTGATCCAGTAATTTTGTCATACCCTTGATAAATGGCGTTTTTGCATCATCTACCAAGCCTTCAAACCACGGATCAACAACGTTCAAACATACAGATGTTGTTGAGCGCGTCTCAGGAACCTCTGCCAGGAAATCAACCCAGTCCGTTTTATTAACCCACTTTTCGATAATTTCAAAATTAATCTGAGAACGACGGACGGAAGATTCCACACCACCAATATGATCAATCCAGTTTAGCGCATCATAACAATCTTCAATCGCCAACATAGACGGTGTATTAATCGTCGCACCTTCAAAGATACCATTGATAAGCTTACCACCTTTGGTCAAACGGAATACTTTTGGTAATGGGCGATTTTCAGGAGTGTAGCTTTCCAAACGCTCAACCGCGCGCGGTGATAGAACCAACATACCATGTGCCGCTTCACCGCCGAGGACCTTCTGCCACGACCATGTTGTCACATCCAGCTTGTCCCAAGGCATATCATACGCAAATACAGCAGACGTCGCATCACAGAATGTCAAACCTTCGCGGGTCTCAGAAATCCAATCTCCGTTTGGAACGCGCACACCACTTGTCGTACCATTCCATGCAAACACACAATCACGCGCAGGGTCTGCCTGTGACATATCAGGTAACTGACCATATCCGGCTTTATACGCGTGCACATCTTCAAGTTTTAGATGCTTTTCAATATCACTAAGCCAACCGGAAGAGAAACTCTCCCACGCAAATACATCAACACCGCGTTGCCCCAACATGGACCACATCGCCATCTCAAATGCACCTGTATCAGACCCAGGCACAATTCCGATTTTATAATCAGCCGGAATTTTCAAAAGCGTACGGTGTAACTCAATCACCTCTTTAATTTTCGACTTTAAAGGCCCTGCACGATGAGAGCGCCCAAGAACGTCTAATGACAGGTTTTCAAAGCTCCATCCCGGACGTTTTGAACACGGACCGGAAGAAAAATTAGGGTTTTTAGGTTTTATGACTGGCTTTTCCATTTGCTTTCACCATTATTACATTATAAGAATTTCTAAAAAGCAGTTGCGCGCACGCATCTCTTTGGCAATAGCGTTAAGGAATTTCAATCGTGCTGACAAGTGTTTTTATTTTAAATGATGTTAAAAATAAAAAACAACGATTTCAGAGTATAAAAAATGACGCATGTTTTAACGCTTGTTGCCTCTTTACCGCATAAACCTGTTACGGAAAAACATTTTCAGAAGATTGTGAAGATTATTGATTTTTACAATCTGAAATTCACCAGTAAAGTCGCCTGGTTAGATAAAGATAAAGCAGGCGAAGTGGGATTATCAGGGAGCGCACAAAGTGCATTGACCAAGCACTTACGCGAAACGTTGGAAGATGACAAAATCGATTTCTTCATTACCAAAAATCAAAACCGTCAGAAAAAACTACTCCTCGCCGATATGGACAGCACAATCGCCTCCACTGAAACACTGGATGAGCTTGCCGAGTATGCAGGAATTAAAGATAAGATCGCCGAAATCACAGCGCGTGCAATGAATGGAGAATTAGATTTCCACGATGCACTACGTGAACGTGTTGGCCTTTTGAAAGGACTTAAACGAACCGCGTTAGATGCAACCTTACAGGAAACAACCTTAAACCCCGGCGCAGAGACATTTGTGCAAACAATGCGTAAGAATGGCGCGGCCTGCGTTCTAGTTTCCGGTGGCTTTACATTCTTTACCAATGCAATTGCACAACAATGCGGATTTAATTTCAACCACGGGAATCGTCTGGAAATCGAGAATGACATGCTAACCGGTAATGTTATTCCACCGATCTTAGATAAATTCGCAAAAGTTGAATTTCTGGAGCATTACCTTAAGGATCTGAATCTAAAAACCGAAGACTGCCTAACCATCGGAGATGGTGCAAACGATTTACCCATGCTTAAAATGGCGGAACTGGGCATAGGGTATCATCCCAAAGAAACCGTAAAAGCCGAAATGGGCAATTGCATCCTATATGGTGATTTAACGACGGCGCTTTATGCACAAGGCATACCCAGTAAAAATTTCGCATAAACCGAATAACAATGATCTCGTTAACCCCCGTTTAATATTCGCGCGCTACTCTGGTCGTGCGCATATTTCTGCGCTACACTATTCATAGAGTTTTCAATAAAGTGAATTACACAGAAATATTAAGGGAATACGTTCAAAAATGACAAAAGAATGGGATTATTCTATATCAGATGAGAAGTTCGAAGAACTGATTAAGGATTATTGCACAGACTTCACTCAATTAGAGCGTGAAGGCCGATATGGCCCGATTACAGGCCGAGAAAAAGAAATCAAAGATGCCCTTCTTATTCTACTTCAGAAGGGTCGTAAAAACGTTGCATTCCTTGCCCCCGCAGGTGTCGGTAAAACAGCCGCAGTTGTTGGTCTGGCACAAGAAGTGGTAAAGGGGAATGTCCCTGACTACCTGAAAAATTCACGTGTGATTGAAATTGATCTGGCGCGTATGGCATCGGGAACAACATCGCGCGCCGAATTCCAGGATCGCTTTCTCCCCCTATGTAAGGCCGTATCAGAACGTTATCATAATCCTGATGAACCACGACACATCCTATTTATTGACGAATTCCACCAACTTATGCCCAATTGTATCGGAAGTTCCTATGCTGGTCTTGCCGATACCATGAAACCCTATCTGACGGCAGGTGACCTTATGATCGTCGCCGCAACAACATTAGATGAATTCCGCCTGTATGTCGCAGAAGATCCTGCAATGGACAGGCGTTTTCAGAAAGTCTTCTTGAAAACACCTAATGCAGAAGAAACATATGCGATCATGAAGGCACTCTCACCGGGACTTGAGAAACACCACAAAGTTACGATTTCCAAAGAACTTCTTATGCTCATCGTGCGCCTAACAGAAGAACATATGCGAAAAAGAAACCAGCCGGATAAATCGATTATTACAACCGATTCCGCAATGGCATATCATGTTATGGAGCATGGTACAGGACAAGAGTTAACCGTTGAATCTGTCTATTACATGGTTGCACGTGAAACAGGTTTAAATGCACGTGCCATGCATGATGAAAGAATGCTTGAGGACATCAAGGAACACGTTGCACGCCTGGAAGGGGAAACCGAAGTTCAGGAAGACACAACAAAGAACAAAGCCTACGATCCGTCACAAAACTTAAAAGATGTTGAGATGGATAAGGCGTTTCAGGCAGAACTCAACGCCGAACGCGAAGCGGCACAGCAACGTATTGCACAATCAGGGGCGAGCGATGGCGATAAACAAAATGAGCTTGATGCACTTGAAGAAAGGTTGGCAGAAAAACTGGCCAGTAGAGTTGAAGAAAAGCTACAGGTAAAAGAAGCTTGATAGAACACTATTTGATGGCTTCATAAACCTTAAACCCCTGCCCTTCATGATGTTTCTTACAATCAAAGAAACGCGATGATAATAACTCCTCATAAGGTAAATGGTTATTGGCAACCATCCAAAGCCGTCCATTACGTCCCAGAGCCTGATACGCCGTTTCGATAAACTGACGGCCAATGCCAATATCTTCTTTCTTACCCTGATGAAATGGCGGATTCATAACAATAAATTGTAAGTTTTGTACATGGCGTTGTACTTGCGTTAAGTCCGCCCAGATAAACTCTTTGGGTGTGTCATAACGTTCTATATTCTGTTCACATGTACGTAGAGCGCGTATATCTGCATCAATCATAGAGAGCTTTTTTACCTTCGGGCAATGTGACAGGAGATGATCCGACAAATACCCATAACCGCATCCGAAATCTGCCCCTTTCCCCTTAAGGTCACCGGGTATATAACGCGTTAGAATTTCTGATCCCTTATCAATTTTATTCCACCCGTAAATCCCCACATAGGATTCAAATCGTCCATCCAATATTGTCTGATCGCCACCGGCCTTTATTGCCACGTCAACTCTTGGCTGATCCAGATTATGATTTTCTGCCCAACAACACCGTGCCTTATTTCTGCTCTCACTTGTGATGTCAGATAAACCGAAACCTTCCAACATTTTTTTTAATCGCGTGCCACCTGCCTTGTTATCAGCCGCGCAAAGGAAAACACCCCCCTTTTTCAAATATGTCAAACCAGCCGCCATAAGATAACGCGCCTCAACGGCATTCGCCGGCACATTCAGACACACAATATCAGCATCACGGAAATCATCTGTTAAATCCTGAGAAACTGCGAAACCATTCTTCGTGAGCTCATCACAAGGCACCTTCCAAACCTGTTGACACAAAACATCGCGCGCCTCCTGCAAGAGATCAAATTGCGCATGCGGATATGCATTCAGAAAAACAATCTTCGCCCCCTTAATCGGAAACGAAGACTGCTTAATCACATAAAATAAAGTATCAAGTGCACCCATAAAACTTACTCAAACAAACCTTGGAAACCTTGTTTCAGCTGCTTTACATCTTTATCGAAGCTTTTCTTTAGATTCTTCTGAAACACTTCAGGTGTGCTCACACCGATATCATTCAAAATATTCAAAGAAAGCCCCTCCAGAAATCCCGCGCCATTCGCGGACTTATTAAACGCGGCAAGAACCGCATTCATAATCTGCGCAATGGCATCTTTTGCAAGGATACCATTTTCCTTTTGACCTATACCTGACAAATGAATATCCGGAACATTGATAAACGCCAAGTCCTTTTTAATCAGTGTAACAGATGGGTTTAATTGCGCTCCGGTCAGTGAGAATTTCTTAACAATCACTTTGATTTGCTCTTCCTTTGCATGGGAAGATGTGGCCTCTTTATTCTCTTTAGGCTTATCAGAAGAATTGTTTTTCTGCTTACTGTCTATATTCTTCTTAAGGTCACCAAGATTGGTGCCATTTTTTCCGACTTCCAGATTTACATTGGTACCGTCAACCTCTACCCGTGCAAAGCTCAAAAGCTCTTTCGTAAAGCTTTCTGCCGCAATCGTGATTGTCTTAACACTCATGGCTTCGGGTTTTGTATATCCGGCCGGATTTGCAATACGTAAATCACTCACCACCACTTTCTTTTCTTCAAGAGAGATCATGACATCACCAATCGTGACATCAACGCCCAATGCCTCACTGGCAATTTTCTCACTTAATTGTTTGGCAATAGAATCCATATTTGCATAAAGATACACCGCCCCCCCGATAAGAAGCAGTACAAAGAAGCTAAAGATATACAGGCTTGCTTTTGCGGTTTTTTTGACAGCAGACATAATTAATTCCCTTTTTAATAGAAACTAATATGTAGCCTATTCAGGCCAAAAACCAAAATAAAAAAAGGCCTTTCCTTCATGGTGTATGGGGAGAGAATAAGGAAAGGCCAGTTTTATTAGTTTGTGCTTTTTATTACTTATTCGAGTAACAAGAGAAAAAGGTTACTTTTCTTTTCGTTTGGACATCAGAGTCTTCTTCGAGGTATGCGTTCTGTTTACCCCGTTAATCGGAACCATACGCGGCTTTTTCTCTTCTGGTACTTCCCGCATAAGGGAAATGACAAGCATGCCGTTTTCCAGTGACGCATCGACAACGCGAATATGATCGGCAAGACGAAAACTACGTTCGAAACTGCGCGCGGCAATTCCTCTGTGAAGATAAGTCCGGCCTTTTTCCTCTTCACTGTTTCTTTTCGCGGCAGAGACCTGCAAACGGTCATCTTGCACAACAATATCGATCTCTTCTTCAGAAAATCCCGATACCGCAATTTCAATACGGTAAAGATCATCTTCTAATTTTTCGATGTTATAGGGGGGATAGCTCTCAAACCGATCATCTTTGTCGTTCAAAAGACTTTCAAATAAGTCATTGAACCGATCAAAGCCAACAGATTGACGCATTAAGGGTGTAAAAGTTGCTAGATTAGACATAGTCTACCTCCTTTAAAAGCAAGGTTACATTTTCAATAGAAGACCCAACATTAGGCATCTTCTTGAAATAATCTTACAAGATTCGGAGTTCCTTGTCAAACGCAAGTAAGGGAAAAACCAAAAGCCTTATTCACCGTAATATTCCTGAAACCAATCAACGAATTTGGGAATTCCCTCTTCAATGCTAGTTGTCGGACTATACCCCGCAATGCGAGTTGTTTCGGAAACGTCGGCATATGTTTCTTTTACATCTCCGGGCTGCATCGGTAGAAAATCAATATCTGCCTTCTGCCCCAAAGCCTTTTCAATCACGGCAATAAAATCCATTAAGTTTTCACTTTTGGTATTACCAATATTCAAAACACGTTGAGGCACTTGCCCACTTTCAGATTCAGGCGGGCAGTCCAGAACCGCCAAAACACCGGACACAATATCATCAATATACGTAAAATCACGTTTCATGTCGCCATGGTTAAAAACGGGCACTTTCTCTCCCGCACTAATTGCCTTGGCAAAAATAATCGGTGACATATCAGGACGTCCCCATGGTCCATATACTGTAAAAAAGCGCAAACCTGTTTGTGGTATGTCGTATAAATAACTATAAGAATGACTCATCAGCTCACCACTCTTCTTCGTTGCAGCATAAAGAGACACCGGACTTTCAACACGATCTTCCACTGCATAAGGGAGCTTTTCATTCCCGCCATATACCGAAGATGAACTTGCATAGACAAGATGTTCGAAATTTTCGGTGTGACGGCACATCTCCAAAATCACCAGATGCCCGACAATATTACTTTGGATATAGCTATAAGGGTTTTTTAAGGAATATCGAACTCCGGCCTGAGCCGCCAGGTGAATGACACGTCTGAATGGCCCTAAATCACGCCAAAGTGTCTCCATCCCCTCTTTATTTGCAACATCTTCCTTAACAAATGTGAAGTCCGAAAAATTGCTAAGCTCTTGCAAACGCGCCTGTTTTAAAGACACATCATAATAATCATTCAGATTATCAACACCGACGACTTTATGCCCCGCCTGTAATAAGCGAAGCACCGTATGAAACCCAATAAAGCCGGCAGCACCTGTGACCAAAATCTGATCTGACATATAAACTTTACCTTTTTACAATTGCGCATTAGCAAGCTCATGCTTATAACCGATTGTAAAGACGAGATAAAGAAGCAAATAATAACGATGAAAGATTTTCTCTCCAGCCCAAGGCTACTGCACTATACCCTACCCTTTGTGATGATATATCTGGTCGCCGGAACAATCGCACAAAAGTATATCGGGCTATACGCGGCGACTCATATGTTTTTTTCCGCGCCCGTTGTGCATATTATCGGCATTCCCCTACCCGGGTTTCCGATCCTGTTGTCGATTATATTCCTTAACTTGGCTTGTAAATTACTTTTTAAAAGCCCATGGACGAAATACAGCGCAGGCATCATCATTACACATATCGGGGTGATGCTTCTCCTTATAGGTGGCCTTGTGACGGCTTTATTCAGCCAAGAAGGTTTTATCGATCTGGCGCTACACCAATCAAAAGATCATGTTCAAGATTACCACAATAGGGTTTTCGTGATTAAGAATGATGATGATGACATCATTTATACGATTGACCATCAGGAACTGAACCCCGGCAACACGATAAAACCTGCCGGCTTACCCATCTCCATAACAATCAAAGAAGCATGCCGTAATTGCCAAATCAGTAAACGGACAAATGCGGATGAAACTTTTCATGGCATGGCACAGCACATGACATTAAATTCAACGGCTCTACGCCTTACAGATGAAGAGAATATGGGCGGATTAACCTTTACCGTCAACGGATCGGACAATGACGGAACATATGTCACCTTAGAAGATGTTCCGAGATATCCTGAAATCAGCTCAAACGACACATTATACAAATTTTCTTTACAAAAAGAGCATCGTACTCTGCCATTTTCCGTAGAGCTTCTGGACTTTGAACGGCAGGTTCATCCCGGCACTCAAATGGCAAGAGCCTATCAATCACATGTCCGAATTATTGATGGTGACACACAATGGGAAAGCATTATTAGTATGAATGAACCTCTGCGATACAAGGGGTACAGCTTTTACCAGTCATCCTTCATCGCCACAGAAGGCGGCAATATTTCCGTTTTGGCTGTGGTCTGGAATGCCGGACGCACATTCCCGTACATTGCCGGCATTGTGATGTCTTTAGGCTTAATCGTGCATTTGTTTATCGCCCGACGACGCGTCTAATCCCTAAGACATACGCCAAGTTATAGCTGCACCTTGACCTTATCAACAATATCAAGTGCGATATCCTTTGCCTGATCGGTGTCCTTTGCCCGTGCAAGAGCAACACCCATGCGCCGTTTTCCATTCACCTCAGGTTTTCCAAACAGACGAATATCTGTGTCGGAATTGGCAAGCGCCTCTCCCAAATTAGAAAACGAAACCTGACTGGATGCCCCCGAAACCAAGATCACCGCCGACGCCGATGGCCCATGAAACCGAATCTCAGGAACAGGTAAACCCAAGAAAGCACGCGCATGTAAAGCAAATTCCGATAAATCCTGTGAGATCATAGTCACCATGCCCGTATCATGCGGGCGCGGCGACACTTCACTGAAAAACACCTCATCGCCTTTAATAAAAAGCTCCACCCCGAACACACCAAAACCACCCAGCGCCGATGTCACTTTTTGTGCGACATCCTGCGACGCGGCAAGTGCCGCATCAGACATTGCCTGCGGTTGCCATGACTCTCTATAATCGCCGTCTTCTTGCCTATGCCCGATCGGCAAACAAAAGCTCGTCCCGCCCCTATGGCAAACGGTCAACAAGGTAATTTCATAATCAAAGTCTATAAAGCCCTCAACAATGACACGCCCTGCACCTGCGCGACCACCTTCTTGTGCATAGCTCCATGAAGGCTCAAGATCTTTTTCAGATTTCAGGACACTCTGCCCCTTGCCGGAGGAACTCATAATCGGCTTTACAACACAAGGATAGCCTAACGCCCGAACAGCATCCTTAAATGCATCAAACGTATCACAAAAGAAATAAGGTGATGTCGGCAATCCCAAATCTTCTGCCGCTAATTTACGGATCCCTTCCCTGTTCATTGTGAGTTGGGTGGCCTTCGCACATGGCACAACATTGAAACCCTCTGCCTCCAATTCAACCAAAGTATCTGTCGCGATTGCCTCAACTTCCGGCACAATATAATCCGGCTTTTCCGTTTCAATAACCTTACGCAGCGCAGCACCATCCAACATAGATAGAGCATAGGAACGATCCGCCACCTGCATCGCAGGTGCATTTTCGTAGCTATCTACCGCAATAACTTCAACGCCCAGACGTTGCAACTCAATCACGACCTCTTTACCCAGCTCACCCGAGCCGCAAAGCATAACTTTTGTTTGTGTCTGAGAGAAAGGAGTTCCGATTATTGTCATTGAGACCTCATATTAAGTATTATTAATCAAAGCATTACAGGATAATTGTACGCCCATCGAACAGAAAGATACGACGCTCTGCGTAATAAGACAAGGCACGAGATAAAACATGCGCCTCAATATCTTTGCCCATCAAATGCAGTTTATCTGGTGTCATTTTATGAGAAATACGTGCGGTTTCCTGCTCTATAATCGGGCCTTCATCAAGATCAGCCGTTGCATAATGCGCCGTCGCACCGATAAGCTTCACCCCGCGTTCCCACGCCTGATGATAGGGCTTTGCCCCCTTAAACCACGGTAGAAAAGAATGATGAATATTGATAATACGCCCCACATAACGGTTACAAAAATCATTCGTTAAAATCTGCATATAGCGCGCCATAACGACAAGCTCACTCTGCGTTTCTTCAATCAAGCCTGCCAGATTTTCTTCTTGCTGCGCTTTCGTATCGGACGTAACCGGCATATATTCAAAACGTATGCCTCTGCCCTCAACCTGTTCGCGGCACACTTCGTGATTGGAAACAACAGCCATAATCTCAATCGGCAATTGATTGGTTCTTACCCTGTACCAGATATCTTCCAGACAATGATCTTCCTTGGAAACCATTAGGATGGCTTTCACCTTTTCTTCCGCGGGATAGACAGACCATTCGATTTCAAATTTCTGTGCAATATGTTCGAATCCTTGTTTGAATCCCTCAATATCTGCATCATCATCCGCAATACAAAAAACCACCCGCATATAAAAGCGATCAGATAAATGATCGTTGAACTGCGAGGCATCTTCAACGTTAAACCCTTGCTCATATAAATATCCGGAAACACTTGCAACGATACCCGGTCTGTCAGCCGAACTAACACGAAGAATATATGTACTCAACTTGTTTACTCCTGATTAATTTTGCTTTTCCTTATACCCTAAAAAGCAATCAGGAACACCCCCGCATTCACAAACAAGAATACATTTTAGGTAATGAGGATGCGTTTCTATGGCCGGTTATTTTATCTTACCGGCCCATTCTTCATTAATATGCCCGAGGGCTTTGGCAGGCCCGTGATGGTATCCCATCTGGACATAATCGACCGCCAGAAAGTTTGGCATGCGTTTGGCTTTTTTCCTATAGGCCTTAATCAATTTAATAATTTTCTTACTGTCATTATGACTTGGATAGAATGCCCCCGGAATTAAACCTCCGGGATCTATAGTCGGAAAGTAATTCTCAATAAAAAGCTTCTTCTTTGTATAATCTAACGGGGAGGAGCCCTCTCTTTCGCCAACATGCTTAGTCGACATACTGTCATTGCCGTATACAGACTCAACGGCATATTGCCATATGTATGGAAGACCATCATCATCCTTTGGTTTACGAGAGCCATCGGCATTTTCTTCGGGCCAACATTCTGCCGCACGGTCAGAGAATGCAACCAAGTGATAGCCATGATCCACAAGCCATTTTCGTTTCGGCCAGCCCTTTTTATCAACTTCCCATCCCTGGTTATTACGATCAGCATAAAAAGTCATTTTCTCTGCCCCTGAATTTACAAACGCGGCCTTTACCAAATCTTTCTTTTTACCTGTGCGGCATTCAATCATAATCGTAATGATACGTTTCTTTGCAACATCCTTCTTCAGGTATGCCACAATCTCTGACAAGCAATCTTCCAATGTGGTGGGAGGAGTATCCGGCAGACAGAAATCCCGATACCAGCTGTTACAATCTCCATGACATAAATAGACATTTTCGGCGTTACTAAATGGGTCATAAAGATGTGTATCCAACATTAACGCGTCAACACCATGATCCATTTGAGTAGCAAAGCCATAGGATTGCTGCGTATATTTTAGAAATGCATACCCTCTGTAACTAAAACTATTATGCGCAGTGAGATAGCAATATTGATCATACCGGGCTTTACCATCCGCCAATGCGTCATAATTGATCGGCGGTTCACCACATGCCCCCATTTTATGGCACGCCCATGATGCTATATTTGGAGCCTCTTGCCCGATTAACACCGCAAGAATAGACGCCAGAACCGTCGCCGAGGCCGTGCTTATGCCTATTGCAGCACAAATGGCAACAACGGCTGCCGCACCGGTAGCCGCCAAATAACCAAAGAGTAATAATGCAAGACTGAGGATCACCACACCTGCCAGAATTCCCCAATAACACAAACTGCACCAATATCCATTCGCTGTCGGGCCGTGTGGAAACGCAACCTCGCTTGTTTCCGGATATAGAGGCTGTAATGTCTGGACAAATGTCTCTTGCAGATCACCACTGGGCAATGTTTGAACCTGCAACTGGATCGTGCGATCAGATGGCGCATCAATTAAAACCGTCCAGTTCCCGGGCATTGGCTTGCTAATCATCGCGCAAATTACAGCACCTGATCTGGTCGCAACCATTAAATCAGGTTCTGATACATCTTTATCCAGAATAGTACCATCGGGCATTTGCAATCGTATCAAAGCATCTTCAGGAATTTTATTTTCTACTTCATCCCCCATAAGCGCCAAATACAGTGCGGGAGTATTTTCGGCGATAGGTAATGACTGTTTCCGTGATGCCGTTTCAGACACTGCATTCTCTTTATAGCTAGGCCGCGATGTTCCCGCTGAAACGATAGAGCAATAAGAAAAGCTATTCTCCCCCTCTGTCCACAAAACATGAAAAACAGGCACGAATTCGATATCTGACGTTCCTGATCCTGTATTTTGTATCACAGACTCATCGTTATAATTCCCATCCAGTTTCCAAAACCCAACCAGATTCGGATCATTGGGATCAATATGATGATACGCAGTCGCCTGCCGTTCTTCAAGATTGAGAACCGTCTTCCATATCGATATGTCTTCCATTATTCCCGCATAAGAACCCGCACCGGCATGCCCACCAAAATATATGGGATCGGTTCCTTCAACAAATACGTTCTCAGTTGCGCGTCCCGACAATTTGAGCTCCGCATGATCATAATAGACTTTTAAGGTCGCACCATGACGCGTAATGGCAATATGATGATATTCTTCATCCAGAATATTGGTTTTTTCTGTTACACATTCTAGTGGTGTTGTCTGCCCGTTATAGACTTGTACCGTAATCGTACCATCCCGATTAGCCGACGCAGAAAAACCAGAATGAGACTTACCGCCAGATGTTGCGCCTTTTTGAAAGAGCGTTCCCGGCTCATCAATCTTGACAATAAATGTTATCGAAAAAGCACCTTCACCAAAGTGATATGCATCATTATCCGGTATGGTTATATAGCCGTTTAAACCAATATTTGCGCCAAGATCTTTCATTACACTCTCCTCGTCAGGTAAGTTAAAGCCCCCTGACCCTAGAGAAGATACCAAACATACAGCAAGAAAATAGCATGCACTGAATACCGAAGTATTCCAAATAACAACCTGAAATTTCTTTTAATTATTGCGCTATAGAGAACTATATGAGGTTAGGGTACCCAATGACATTACGGTATATCGGCGATTTTTAAGGTAGGAAACCTAAAAATAAAGAAATGGCGGAGAGGATGGGATTCGAACCCACGTTAGGTTTAACCCTAAACACGCTTTCCAAGCGTGCGCCTTAAGCCACTCGGCCACCTCTCCACTGAATTGCACGCGCACCCTAAACACTCTTGTATAAAAATTCAAGTCCGACCTTTGCGAATCTCAACTCTATTGATAGAATGTCGCAAATTTATCTGATTTTTTGTAAGGCTGTATTACCATGCGCAAACTTTTGTTTTTTATTATTCTGATGCCTGCCATTATGTCTTTGGGACATGATGTCTATTTTTTCATCCAAAATCAGGATAAAGGATTCCACCTCAGTGATGTTGGCGCGTTATGGGATAAATACCATAAGGAAAGCCACGATCAGTGGAAAACCAATGTACAGGCCTTTGGTGAAACAATCAGTGATATTAATCCGATTGACCTTTCCAACACACCGGTTGAACAACCGATTGAAAAAGATGAGATGTCAGAACCACAATCGGATTTCGCCCAAAGCTTTACACAAAGTGATGCACTGGACCAGGAAACCGAGGTTACCAAACTAAAAGAACCCGATGCCGTTAAGAAAAATATTACCGGCCTTCAAAAAATCATTGGCTTTTTATTAGAGCAAAAGGCAATTCTGGTTTTCGGTGGATTTGCCCTCATTGTCTTCCTTCTGAATGCCCTCTTTAGCAAGAAAGAAGAAGAAGGAATGGACAAAGTGGATTCTTGGAAAAAGAAAGACAAAAAAGGCGGCTATAAATATAGCAAACGTTAAGTGCGGCGCCTTGTTTTACCTATTTATACGTAAGGCGTTCAACCACCTCACCTAATAAGGTAAGGTCTTGCGGACGTGATAGACGGTGATCTCCATCATCTATGAATATAATCTCGGCCTCGGGACTTTGTACATGCTCTTTAATACGTAGTGCCTTTTTCCACGGTACCGATGTATCACACCGCCCTTGCAATAAAACCATTGGAACATCGACCTGATGCGTCTTATCTAAAACACATCGATTTCGACCATCTTCAATTAATGCACGGGTAAAAATATATGGATCATCAGAGTAATCATTCGGCACTTTAACCAATCCGGTTTCCATCATTTCTTGTTTCTGTGCATCGCTTAATTCTGCCTCAATTTCCTTGGTAAAATCAGGCGCCGCGGCAATACCGACAAATGCGTGGATGCGTTGCGTCTGACGCATCAACAACAGTAATGAAATCCATCCCCCCATAGAAGATCCGACCAAAATAATCTTACCCTGTACGATATTATCCAGAATATCCGCAGCATCTTCTAGCCAGCGCCCAATCGTTCCATCGACGAAATCCCCTTCAGATTCACCGTGCCCGAAATAATCAAAACGCACAAAACCCTGACCACGCTTTTTACATTCCTCTTCAAGGTAAACCGCCTTCGTCCCGGTCATATCGGATTTAAAGCCACCTAAGAACACAACAGTTGGTAACGCGCTTTGCTCGTGCCTTCCCTCCGATTTTTTATATGCAATTTTATAGTTTCGCTTGGTTTGGAAATAAGAAATCGTCATGAAACACCTTTTTATTCTGTATTTTATACATAGCTGATTACGAAAACGCTTTCCAGAGCAGAAAAACATCATTATTTTATGTGGTCATGAATCAGAATTCAAAACGTCCCGTTATAATGCAAGTCATCCCATCACTCGGTGCTGGAGGCGCAGAACAAGGCTGCATTGACGTTGCAGCGGCCATCGCAAAAGCAGGCGCGAAGGCACTTGTTGTATCTCATGGCGGATATCGCATATCAGAGTTAGAGCGCGTTGGCGCAACACATATCGACTTACCGGTACATAGCAAAAATCCCATCATCATGTGGCAAAATATCAAACGTTTGCGCAAATTAATCGCCAAACATAATGTCGATATCATACACGCCCGCAGCCGTGCCCCCGCATGGAGCGCATGGCGCGCCTGTAAAGGAACGGATGCTAATTTCATTACAACATGCCATGCCCCCTATAACATCAATGGTGAGGCAAAACGCCTTTATAATGGCTCAATCGCGCATGGTGAGATCGTCATTGCCATATCTGATTTTGTAGCCGAATACCTCGTCAATAACTATACAATCGGGCCTGAGCGCATTCGTAGAATCCATCGCGGTATCCCGATGGAGCGCTTTCATCCGACTGTTGTCACACCAGAACGCATGATCAACTTGGCCACCGAATGGCGCGTACCGGATGAAGCAAACATTGTGATGCTGCCCGGACGTTTGACCCGATGGAAAGGGCATCATGTTCTGATCGATGCAATGGCACGTCTTAACAGACCTGATGTTTTCTGCGTCATTATTGGATCTGACCAAGGTCGGACAGAATACCGAAAAGAGCTTGAAGCCTCGATAGAAGAGAAAAACTTAGGATCACAAATCCGCATTGTCGATCAATGCCATGACATGCCGGCTGCTTACATGCTCTCTACCGTTGTGGTATGCCCGTCAACTGACCCCGAAGGGTTCGGTCGTGTACCGGTCGAAGCACAGGCCATGGGTCGCCCCATCATTGCAAGTGACCATGGTGGTGCACGTGAAACAATCATACGCGGACAAACAGGATGGCTGGTTCCCCCATCAAATTCAGACGCACTGGCGCAGGCTCTACACGAAGCCTTGGCACTTGACCCGACGCAGCGTGCCGTCCTCGCAACACGATCCATGTCACATATCGCAAAACATTTTACAAAGGATCTCATGATTCAAAAAACATTGGATGTTTATGCAGAGATCTTAAAAACGCCCTTACAATCTCCTCCTCCTAAAGATACTTTTGAGCATAGCAAGCAAAGCTACAAAGTAAGAGAAGCGGAATAAGAATATGCCAGACGACCAAACGAGAATCCTCGTCATAAAATTAAGTGCTCTGGGGGATTTCGTTCAGGCCATGGGGCCGATGGCAGCAATCCGCAAACACCACCCAAATGCACATATCACATTACTAACCACACAGATGTTCAAAAAATTTGGTGAAAAATGCGGATATTTTGATGATGTATTAATTGATAAAAGACCCAAATTCCCAAACATTTCCGGTTGGCTGTCTCTACGCAAAACACTTACCCACGGTAGGTTTGATAGAGTCTATGATTTGCAAAATAATGACAGAACCGAATTGTATTTGAAATTATTCCCTAAAAAGAAGAAACCCGAATGGGTTGGTGCGGCGCAAGGTGCATCACACCGCAACACCAGTCCCGAACGCACCGCAGGGCATGCCTTTGAGGGGCATCAACAGACACTTGGTTTGGTCGGTATAGAAAATGTTGAAATCGATAAACTACAATGGGTTAACGAAGATTTATCGACATTCCCCTTACACCCACCATATGTTTTGTTTGTTCCCGGCTCTGCCCCACAACATCCGCAAAAACGCTGGCCATATCAATCTTATGGTGAACTAGCAAAGCAGCTTACAGCAAAAGGTTACCAAATTGTATTACTCGGCACGGATGCAGAAAAACAAGTCACACAGAACATAAAATCCATATGCCCCGATGCGCTGGATCTGACGGGACAAACATCTTTGTTCCAAATTGCGGCATTAGCGCACAAAGCACGCGCAGCAGTCGGAAACGACACAGGCCCAATGCACATGATTGGCCCAACAGCCTGCCCTTGCCTTGCTTTATTCTCCGATCACAGCCAACCAAAAAAACACGCGCCCAAAGGTGAGAATGTCATCACATTACAACAAGACAACATCGCCGATATAGAAATCTCTACGGTAAAAGAAAAACTGGCTATAATAATGGAAAAATAAGCGACGCTTTATTATTCGTCATGAATAGGAGAATAAATATCATAGAGACAATGCAAAACTTCGTTCGTTGCCTCATCTTCTAAAGAATAATAAATTGTCTGCGCTTCGCGCCTTGTACGGACAAGTTTATCACGGCGTAAACGGGCAAGATGCTGTGACAACGCAGATTGGCTTAAGCCGACAATCTCCTCCAGCTCACCAACACTTTTCTCACCTTTATAAAGAGCACAAACGATCAAGAGCCTCTTCTCGTTTGATAAAGCTTTTAGCAGATTAACTGCAACCCCTACATTATGCTCAATTTCATTTACATCCATTTTTGAAATAATCTCGTTCCCAATCAAATTACGAAACAATTAAACAAACACACCCGATTATACGTAAAAAAAATACCCGTAATCGTAAAAATATATAATAATAAAATAACACTATAGCCATCTAGGCTATCACAATCTCAGATTAAGGCCATAAAAAAAATTCATTTATCTATTATTTGATAGTAAATTATACGACCTAAAATACTCATAACACAAACAAAATCAATTTTAAGCAGTATTAAGATTTTTCGCAAGAATAATCTCGAATTAAGATTTAGAATTGCGCTTTTCCTCCTGTATCGTTAGTTTAATCGCAACATGTATGAAAGACAAACTGGAGATAAACCTTGACCACAATTAGACGACGCGGCCTGATGTATGTAATGTCCTCTCCCTCTGGTGCAGGCAAGACCACAATTACGCGCGCATTACTACAGAACAATGAGAATCTGGTAATCTCCGTCTCCACGACCACCCGCAAAAGAAGAGCCGGTGAGGTTCACGCACAAGATTATTACTTTGTCACAACCGATGAATTCCGCGATATGATTGATAATGGTGATATGCTGGAACACGCCAAGGTCTTTGATAATTACTACGGCACACCACGCGCCCCTGTTGAAGAAGCCCTCTCTCAAGGGAAAGACGTTATTTTTGACATCGACTGGCAAGGCACACAGCAACTTTGCGAAATTGCCAGAGAAGATCTTGTCACCGTTTTCATCCTGCCCCCGGCACGATCTGAGTTAGAGAAACGTTTACGCAATCGTTCACGCGATACAATGGAATCAGAAAGCGATATCAGAGGCCGCATGTCCAAGGCCGCCGATGAAATGTCCCATTATACCGAATATGACTATGTCATTATCAATAACGATGTTGAAGGTGCAATTCAAAAGGCACAAACCATATTAGACGCAGAGCGGATCAAACGCAGACGTATGGTTGGGCTATCAGACTTTGTCAGAGGATTAAAAGAAGGGTTGTAGCCCACGCTATTTATAGGCCGCAATGTTCAGATAATCTTGCACACTTAAATTCTCTGCGCGCTTTTGCGGATCAATACCCAAAGCCTCTACCGCAGGCATATAGGCCTTTAAAGATGATCTGATCATCTTCCGGCGCTGATTAAAAGCAGCCGCAGTTACGGCCTCTACCGCGGAGAAATCAGACACATCCCCATCACCCAAATCACGTGGTGATAAATGCACAACCGAAGACATAACCTTGGGCGGTGGCGTAAAAGCAGATGGAGGAAGATCATAGATTTTCGTGACATGGCATAGCCATTGCGTAATAACGGCAAGACGACCATAAGCCTTTGTGTCTTCTTGCGCGACAATACGATCTGCCACTTCTTTTTGAAACATAAGGGTCATGGATTGATAGGATGTTTTATCCGCCCTAATCTGTTTCAACCACCCCAATAATAACGGCGTTGCAATATTATACGGAAGATTGGCAACAATCACACGCGGCGCCTTACCAAATGATGTTAAGTCAGCTTTCATTGCATCGGCGTTGATAACATCAAGATCACCATCACATGTAACAATAACATCATTTAAGGCCGAAACGGCCCGCGCATCAAATTCAATGGCACTCACCCGCTCAACAGGGCTTTTCAATAAAGCACGCGTCAATCCCCCCGGCCCCGGGCCAATCTCAAAGGCATGCACACCTTGCCATGCATCACCATCACGCGCCATTGCCTCACGCACAATCTTATCGGTAATATTCAGATCCAAAAGAAAATTCTGCCCCAAAGATTTTTGCGCGCTTAACCCATGTGCACCAATTACCTCACGCAAAGGGGGCAACGCCTCTATGCGTGAAATCCGATCCTGTATAGACAAGGTTTTTGTCATTGGCGGATATCAATAAAAGATGCCGCCCGCAAATCCATCAAGTGACGCGTTTGCAACTTTTCCAAACGGGCTGCACCCAGATTATATTGTATCTGATCCCGTGAAGGCATTGTACTTTCATTCAAAATACGCGTATCACGCAAGAAAAACAGATGATAACCATTCAACGTTTTGATCGGGCTGGTCACTTGATTCTTCTTAACCTTTTGCAATCCGCTCAGTACTTCCTGCTGAATTTGTGCCTCTTGCATCCATCCGGTATCACCACCCTTCGATGCACCTGCCGCGCCGGAGAATTGTTGTGCCAACTTAAAGAAACTGGCCTTCCCACTGCGTATCTCACGCACCAAACGATCCGCAAGCTGCTTCACCTCTTTTTCATTTTTACCATCAATAATAGGAAGCAAGATTTCAGCCGCAAGATATTCAGTTGTTCCAATTTTTGACTGAATGCGTTCATACGCATCTTCAACATCACGATCAGAAATCACAACGCGCGGACGCAAACGTTTCTGCACAACCTTGGACCACGCGATCTGCGCACGGATCTGATCCTGCATTGTACCAACATCAATACCATTTCGTTTCAAAACCGCTTTGAACTGATCTGGCTTAAATTTATTCTGAGATGCAATTTGCAAGAAGCCCTTATCAATCTCCGCCTGTGTTACATCAACGCGTGCTTTCCTCGCCTCTTGCAACATAATCTTTTCATTAATCAGGTTCTCCATGATCTGAGGCCTAAGCTTTTGACGAATCTCTGGCTTGTTCGGCAAACCGGAAGATCCCATAATTAACTTTAACCGTCGTTGAAGATCACGCCCGGAAATCACATCATCATTCACAACTGCAACAATTTCCTGCACTGCAGCATAAGAGACACGCCCTCCGACAGGCATTGTCATTAGAAACGCCAAACATAAAAAACATACGGTACGAATATAAGCACGCATATAAAGCTCCCTTTCACTTATTCTTTAAAGTGATGCAACATTTGAAAGACTTCCGCCTGATTGATAGCTTTCAAGATAAGAAGGTAAAATCAAATCCATAGATGTAGGCTCTACACCTAAATGCTGCATATTTAATCCTTTTTCATCAACAATATTATCGGTCTTTAAGCTCTCCACCTGATCTGGTGTTAAAGGAGGCTTTGGCAGTAATGACAAGAAAGATGCCTGCACCTTCGCAAGACTGAACGGTAAGGAAACACATGAACGCTTACGTCCTGTATGCTCAAACAAAAGTTCATAAATCTCATGAAGACTAACCACATCTGCACCACCGAGTTGATACACTTTCCCTTGATATCCATCGGAGGTCAAAGCCGCCATAACACAATCTGCAACATCTCCGACAAAAACCGGTTGAAATTTTGTTTTTCCGCCACCAATTAAAGGTAAAACAGGCACATAACGTGACATTTCTGCAAACATATTAAAGAAATTGTCATCTGCACCAAAAATAACACTTGGCCTTAGAACAGTTGCCGACGGGAAGTTGGCAAGAACAGCCTCCTCCCCCTCTGACTTACTCTTTGCATATTTTGATGTTCCGGTATCACATCCCAAGGCCGAGATATGGACAAAGCGGGAGACACCCTCATCTGCACAAGATTTTGCAATCATTGCCGGTATATCGACATGCGCATTTTGGAAACGACGGCGCTTTCCCTTTTCAAATAATATACCGATACAATTAACAACATAGTCCGCATTTTTAACGGCTTCGCGCACACTATGCGCGTCTGAATAATCACATAAAACCGGGACAACCTGCCCGACAGCCCCGCACGGTTTTAAAGCATTCGCACGTTCCGGTACACGTGTCGCAATTTTCACCGTAAACCCTTTGGCGGCAAGTTCTCTGACAATCTGGCACCCGACAAAACCACTTCCGCCAAAAACAGTCGCAATCTGATTCTTATATGCCATGCTTTTCACCACAATCCTTTATTTACAGAAATTCAAACATAATCTAAAGCAGAACACACCGAAGAACAACCCACCGATTACAATCAGAACAATCATAAACGGGGACAAGTTTCACTTTAGTATTTCATTAAATCAACATAAGGTAATGTAACCTTTTACGGCTCATCGCGAATGGAGAGGCATGTTGCAAAATATTTTTTTATTCCAAATCGCCTGTTTCACATTGTTTTTCTCTGCAAATACGCTTTACGCGCAACTGCATACAAAGATACCCAAGGCAAAAGCACCTGTCGTTGTTGAATTATTCACATCACAAGGGTGTTCTTCTTGTCCACCCGCGGATCGCGTATTGGAAAAACTGGCCGAACAGGAAACTGTTATTGCCCTAAGTTGCCATGTGACATATTGGGACTATTTGCAATGGAAAGACCGTCTCGGAAATGAGATGTGTGACATAAGGCAGCACGGATACGCCAGTTTAAAAGGCAGTAATCAAATCTATACGCCCCAAATGATCGTAAACGGCTTACATGAATTTGTCGGATCAAAAAGCGCTGAGCTCAATACCGCAATCATCAAGGCAAACCGCAACCCAATTCAAAATATCGCGATTTCTTATACAGACGATGCACAGAAAGCCTCTTTTGAACTACCTGAGATCAAGAATGGTGAATATCGCCTTTGGGGATTCGGGTATAAAAAGGCCGTACAACAAAGTATTCGCGGTGGCGAGAATAGCGGACGTTCCGTGACCTATACCAACCCTGTCACAAGTTTCATCAACTTAGGAAGCTGGGACGGGATGGCCAAAAAACATGTCTTTGAGATAAACGGAGATGAAATGGACGGCATTGCGATACTGGCTCAAAAAAACGGATACGGGCAAATTATCGCGGCAGGAAAGCTAGAATTCTAAGCCCCCTCTTCACAACAACGTTATGCTTTGGAAACAAAACTATCCATGACGCGCTTAACTCCGCTTTTTTCAAACGCAATATCCAATTTGTGACCGTCAATATTAATAATTTTTCCGTAACCGAATTTATCATGAAACACGCGATCTCCACGCGCCAAAACTTCCCCATCTTCATTTTGCACCTTCTTATCCAAAGGTGAAACCGGTGCAGGCTTTGCCTTTGGTGTAAAACCGGAAGAATCCCAGTGCTGCGACCTGCCTGCCTGTACCATTCCACTCTGACTGGTCACATCCAGAAGATCTTTTGGAATCTCATCAATAAATCGTGATGGAATAGAGTTTACCCAGCTACCATACATTCTACGGCTTGCCGCATGTGATATATACACATTCTTACGTGCACGCGTAACCCCGACATAGGCAAGACGGCGCTCTTCCTCAAGCCCTTTCATTCCACTTTCATCCATGGATCTTTGAGATGGAAACAACCCCTCTTCCCAGCCGGGCAAGAATACCTGATCAAATTCCAAGCCCTTTGCACCATGCAGCGTCATAATCGTTACAAAATCACCAGATGCATTATTCTGGTTCTCTAAGACCAAGGCAACATGCTCTAGAAACTCAAGCATAGAGTCATATTCCTGCATCCCACCGATCAGCTCTTTCAGGTTTTCAATCCGCCCCGGTGCCTCTGGTGTTTTATCCAGCTTCCACATCTCCATATAACCAGACTCTTCCAAGATCATCATGCCCAGCTCTGCATGATTCATTGTATCTGACAAGCTGCGCCAACGCTCAAAATCATCCAAAAGCTTCATCAATGTGCCTTTGGTCTTACTCCGTAGTTCATCTGTCTGGGTCAGATCCATAATTGCACCATTCAGAGATATCCCCTTCCGGCGCGCATAGTCATGCAATGTATTTAGAGTCGTCGCCCCAATACCCCGTTTTGGGGTATTGATAATCCGTTCAAATGCAAGGTCATCTTGAGGCTGCACAAGAACACGGAAATAGGCCAGCGCATCACGAATCTCTTTACGCTCATAAAATCGTGGTCCTCCGATCACCCGATACGGCACCCCAAGCTTAATAAAGCGTTCTTCAAACTCGCGAGTCTGAAAACCAGTACGCACAAGAACGGCCACATCCTTTAACGCAACCCCCTTAATCTGAAGCTGTTCAATCTCTTCACCGACCCAGCGCGCCTCGGCTTCGCCGTCCCACAGTCCACACAACTTGATCGGATCACCATCACCTTGCTCTGACCAGAGGGTTTTCCCCAAACGAGATCCGTTATTCTCAATAATTGCGCCTGATGCTTTCAATATTGTATTGGTCGAACGATAGTTCTGTTCAAGACGGATAATCTTGGCATTTTCGAAATCCTGTTCGAACTTCAAAATATTGCCGACCTCCGCTCCACGCCAGCCGTAAATAGATTGGTCGTCATCCCCAACGCAGCAAATATTCCCCGTGCCTTGCGCCAAAAGACGAAGCCATAAATATTGCGCCACGTTTGTATCTTGGTATTCATCCACCATGATATAGCGAAAACGCCGATGGTAATCATCTAAAACTGCGGCATTATTGGGATCTTTAAAGATGGTAATCATATGCAACAATAAATCCCCGAAATCACAGGCATTCACGGCTCTTAAACGCTCTTGATAGGTCTTATACAAAAGCGGCATCTTACCATCTGCAACGTCACCACCATCCTCTGCACTCACTTGCGATGGAACCAGACCGCGATCTTTCCACCTGTCTATTACCCCAATACAGGCCTTTGGCACCCATTTTTTGGTGTCGATTCCCGCGGCCTCCATAATCTGCTTTAGAAGTCGAACCTGATCATCCGTATCCAGAATTGTGAAATTACTACCAAGCCCCACAAGGTCAGCATGACGCCGTAACATACGCGCAGCCAAAGAGTGAAACGTACCCAGCCACCACCCCTCAACAGGACGCCCGCCCATCATGGCACTGATGCGCTCCTTCATCTCCAGAGCAGCCTTATTTGTAAAGGTCACAGCCAGAATCTGAGATGGATATGCACACGCACTATTCAGCAAATGCGCCAAACGTGTTGTCAGAACCTTGGTCTTTCCGGTTCCTGCTCCCGCCAGAACAAGAACGGCACCATCTAAGGCTTCTACTGCTTCACGCTGCGGGGCATTCAGCCCGTCTAAATAGGGGGAATAGCCTGCCTCAGAACCGGAAGGCACATCATCTTCAATTTCAAATATATCTTGCATATATCCATTGATAGAAGCTCTACCCCAACCATGCAAGGATACAGAGAAGATTACAGAACAGAATTGTGGATATAAGAAACCTTAAGAGGTTGCAACAATAATCTGGTTACGTCCGGCATCCTTTGCATCATACAAAGCCGCATCAACGCGTCCGATGAACCCGTTCAATGGTTCACCCTTCAAATATTGTGATACACCGCCGGATAAAGTGATTTTTGCAATCTTCTCACCCGTCGCACGGTTAATGATTTCCTTCTTCTCTACCGCGGCACGCAGCGCCTCGGCAACTTTAGAACCACCTTCAATATTCGTTTCCGGTAAAAGAATTGCAAACTCTTCCCCACCATAGCGCACTGCCAGATCGCGCCCTTTAACACCTTCTTTTAAGGTACGCGCAACCAATTTCAGCACCTGATCGCCGACCTGATGTCCAAATTTATCGTTAAAGCTCTTAAAGTGGTCAATATCCATCAAAATCATACTAAATGCTGCTGCATTTTCGCTATTAGAAGCATGAAGTAAGCGATCAACCTCCATATCAAAGGCCTTTCGGTTCGACAAGCCGGTCAACGCGTCAGTCATTGCTTCCTTACGCGCAACCTCAAGATCACGACGCATTTCCTCAATAACTTTGTTTGAATTCTCCAGCATATCCTCAAGAACTTGATTTTGTTCAATCATCTGTCCTGTGCTCGACATGACAACAGAAACAAGACCATCGATTTCCTCTTTGCTCTTCTCATCATCCTTCAGTTCAGTGCGCACACCTTCAAGGTCTCTGACATATTTTGTCGCGCGGGCGCTAACTGTTGAGACGGCCTTATTAACATCAGAAATCGTCTTTTGCATCTGATCACCGGCTTTTCGAACCGATTTTTCTTCGCGCTGGCCACTTAAAAATCGTTTAAACAGCTCGTAACACTCTTCATCACAAACTTTGCCATCATTCTTTGATAATAACTCATCAACAGCAGTGGTAATCTCCGGCTCAGATCCGGCGAAATAGACAAACCAAAGTTCATAATTCTCGGGAGTGGGTAACAAATCGTGTTTACGAATATGCTCTAAAGACTGATTAGCAAGCTCTTGGGCTTGATCCATGGAATGTAAATAAGACAATTTTAAAACTCTTGAACTATGACATATGCTCTATACAGTATGATTCTACACTATATATGAGTAACTTAATACTCTAAAAACGCATGATTTAAAATAGAAAAACAAAAAACAAATAAGAAATATAACAATTTTAAGGTTTATTGCAAAATCAAAGCACAACTTGTGAAAAAAGAAGCCTAATCACTCTAGACTGAGAATTGACTACGAATATAGGATCTGTTTTCTTCCGCAAGCACATCGTAATTAAGCTGCCCCTCATCAACAGTTGTTGAGGTTTCAGACGCCTTAGCAATACGAGAAGAAATGTCGTATACATTATCAAATTTCGTATCATTTGCAGAAACAGCCTCCTGTATATTGAGCTTTTCAATCCCCTGAAGCCCCATGCTTGTGATAACAACAGCCTCAGCATCCACAGCAACAGTCGCCTGATCAAATTCAGCCTGCGCAACTTTACTTTGCCCCGTTTTGACGAGCTGCTCTGATTTCTCATACAGATTATTATCCGCATAATGACGGACGATGTAATCATGATTATCAAAAACCATTTCCAGATCACGCTGCGTATCCAGCAAAGCAACCATTTCCGGCTGATCCATACCATCAGGATCAGCTTCCATGAACTCCTTAAGATCACCTGATTCCAAGTTGTGCCAACTAAACTCACTACCTTTAGGCCCATCCATTGGAATAGATCCAGCCGTTCCACCCGGCCCTGATCTTGTATCAGAAGGCGCAGATGACGCCTGAAGACGATTCAACGTCTCTTGCAGTAACGCTTCTTTTTGATCTTCCGAAAGACCTTTGTCGCTCTTACTTAATTCAAATCCGACATATGCACTCTTACCGGCAGTGGCAAACGTCCCGGCACCAAAAGCAGCCTCACCCGCCATATAACTGACAGCAGAAGCCTTAGACGCAGTATTATCAGGGAAAAATGCATCAACAGCGTCGCCAAGTTCAATATCCATTTCAGCGGCAGATTCTTTTAACGACTCATAAACTTCGGCTTTGGCCTGCTTCCAATCTTTCTGGAATTCCGCCATATTCTGCTTCACATCATCCATACCAAGCTTAGCTGCCATGGAAACTTTACTACCATCCGTTATGGTCTGATTCGCATCACGCATTAAGCTACGTGCATTAACTTCCGGCCCCTTATACGATTTTTGAGGGGCCGCAGTATCCATCAACGTCTCTGTGCGCGTATTCCCAACCATCAGAGACTCAATCGGCCCCTGTTCTTGCCCGTACACAGGATCATTTTTTGCAAATTGCTGAGATAGCCCTGTGTCAAACAAACTTCCGGTTCCCGGAGCAGGAGAAGATGCAGAATCAAATGCACGATTCATAATGTCTACCGAATGCGCACTTATCCCCTTGGAAGAAACGTTATAACCGTTCTTTCCAGAAGAAAAATCATTAAATGGAAGCGCATCCAGCGTCATAAATTCACACCAATTATATCTCTGCGGGACGTATAACCCTTATTAAACCCGCAGTTTTAATTAATTACCATCAGTATAACCTGATATACCATAAAAAAACAAATAAAATATGGGCTTAACTCTATTGAGGTGTGCACCTCGCCTCATATATATGCAGGATGACTTATCGCGTAATGAACCTGATACTCAGGCGCACTGGCAGACAAACTGGAACCAATCATCGAAACATTGTTAAACGCCACATCACCACCTCCAAGACCCGCAGTGTTCAACCGTATAATCCCGGAAATACTGGCCGATGTGATATAAACATCTTCAAATGCAACACTTACATTATCCCCTAATGCACCATGGTTATCTTCAACATCCTGTAGGCCATGGCGCGTATCATGCAAATCTGCCATTTCCGGGATCTGCTGGTGCAACTTATCAAAGTTCAACGCATGAATATCACGTAATGTCTTCGTATCGACCATTGAAAAGTCAACATTGCCCTTAGACGGAACATCCCATTGCACACTCCCCCCTTCATTGGCATGTGATGATGAAGCATTAGAACCGGATGACTGAAGACGGGCAAGCTCGTTATCCAGCAGTTTTTCCTGCTGATCCGGATTGCATTTTCTTTCCTTCTCGGTCAGTTCCGCCACCACAGTTTTGCCTTGCATCAGGATTGTAGCAAGAGTACCGCCGCCGCCCGTTGCCATATCGCATGCCACCGTGATCCCCGCACTTATCTTTGTAGGGGAAGTTTCAGGCGCAAAACTATTGACCGCCTTTCCTTTGTCTATACCCAGATCATTCGCCGCACATCCCAGCGCATCATCCGCTTGCCTTCTGACATTCTGTAACCGCGTTGTTAAGCGTCCAATCTCATGCTCTGTATCCTGTTGAGATTGCGCTCTATTTTTAACCTGTTGCGCTCTATTTTTAACCTGTTGCGCTCTATTTTTAACCTGTTGCGCGCCATCTGTAATCGGGCCGGTCGAGGCATCACGCATCATCGCGCTTTCCTTTACCGAAACACGAAATGAATCCCGAGGCAAAACGGTTTGAGCAATCGTTTTCTGAGGTTGCCCGACAACACGTTGCATCAATGAGGATGACTGCTGCACATTTACAGACTGTATAGCTTTATTCCCGATTCCCACCTCTAACGGATTAGAAATCAGCGGTGAACCAACACCAAAGGACATAATATCCCGCGACGCAAAGGACTGTGCCTGAAGAATAATGTTTTCACTTTGTCTCATCACCATTGCAGTATAGCCCACCTACATCATACAAATCAAACACGTCCTATAATATACGCCGATAACTGAGCGCCTCTGCTATATCCTGTCTTTGGATCTCTTTCCCCCCGCCGTTCAGATCGGCAATCGTGCGTGCAACACGTAAAACACGATAATAGCCACGCGCCGATAATTTTGCCCGCTCAACCGCATTCATAAACATCTCTCGTGTCTTCTCCGACATTGGCGTCACCTGATCCAAAACTGCACCATCAACATATGCATTAATCGGTAACGATGCTTCATTATTATCCAAAGAAGCATAGCGCGCGGTCTGTATGTTACGTGCCGCTTGCACGCGCTGCGCAATAACTTTAGAAGAATCACCCGTGCTTGCCATACTCAGATCAGAGACCTGAACGGGTGGCACATCAATGTGAACATCAATACGATCTAAAAGCGGGCCTGATATCTTCGATTGGTAATCTGCCCCGCATCTGGGTGCCTTCGTACATTCAAAATCAGGATCTCCCAAATGACCGCAACGACAAGGATTCATCGCAGAAATCATCTGAAAACGCGCCGGATATTTGACATGCGCATTGGCACGCGCAATCAATGCATCACCGGTTTCCAAAGGTTGGCGTAACGCCTCAAGCGTCGCACGCGAGAATTCCGGTAATTCATCAAGGAACAAAACACCATGATGTGCCAAAGAAATTTCACCGGGTTTCACCTTATGCCCACCTCCGATCAAGGCAGGCTGGGATGCAGAATGATGCGGCATTCGAAAAGGCCGCCTATGGACCAGCCCACCTTCCGGTAATACCCCCGCAAGAGAATGCACCATCGATAATTCCAAAGCTTCTCTCGGTGTTAAAGCAGGCAAAATCCCGGGAAGACAACTGGCCATCATCGACTTACCACTGCCCGGTGGCCCAATCATCAACATATTATGACCACCGGCCGCCGCCACCTCAAGAGCGCGCTTTGCACTTTCCTGCCCCTTTACATGCGCCAAATCGGAACAAGTCGTATCATTATCATTAACCGCCTTTGCCTCTGGGCTTGCAAGGATCTGAGCGCCCTTTATATGATTAATTAATTGCAACAGATCAGATGGCGCCAAAACATCCACCTCTCCTGCCCATGCGGCTTCCTCACCGCACTCACGGGGACATATAAGATTTCGCCCTACTCCACTTGCATGAATTGCCGCCGGCAAAACACCCGATACCGGCCGTATCGTTGCATCCAGGGCAAGCTCCCCCAAGACAATAAACTCTTCCAGCTCTTCCTTGGGCAGGACATCCATTGCACCTAAAAGACCCAGTGCAATCGGAAGGTCAAAATGGCTTCCCTCCTTTGATAAATCGGCCGGCGCCATATTGACGGTTAAACGTTTTGGCGGCAAAGACAGGCCAAGAGAATGTAAGGCTGCACGCACACGCTCTTTACTCTCTGCCACCGCCTTATCAGGAAGTCCAACAATATTAAAAGCAGGCAAACCACCGGAAAGCTGAACCTGCACATCAACAGGTTTCACCTCTATGCCTTGAAATGCCACTGTATTGATTCTGGCGACCATAACCCCTCATACACAATCTATAGTTTATATTGCATACAATTGTAGAAAATAAAAGCGATGTTAATAATTTATTCACCTTCACCCCTTAATCAAGGAAACAAGAGAGGCAAACGCCAGATACATGGCACAGCAGAATAAAAGGATAAAGAACATGACACAGGATCAAAAACGTGCACTGCTTAAAGTCCAGTTACAAATGCCAATAATCGTGCGCGATGTCTTAAGTGATAAACATCAATATGATGACATCACCGCCTATGCCTTGAATGACATGATATCGAATTATAGCCCCGACCACGCCATCCTTTCTTGCGCTTTGGCCATGAAAGAAGTTGCCGCGTATGAAGGAGAGAATTTATCCGACCTGAGCTTCCTACATATGGAATGTGACCGTCTTACAGAACGTTATACCGCGCGTATAGAGCTTGCCGAAGATAATCCCGAACTATGGGAAGAAACACAAAGTGAGATGATGCACGATATGGCCGAAGATCTTGAAGGTTTCATCGAATTAATTAGTCTTTGCCAATTATCATTCGATGTCACCAATCCGACATTAGCCGACATCACACAGATCATGAGTGTGCAATTACAAAGCCAGCTTATGATTATTGATCAGGTTATTGAATTACTGGATGAGGTTTCAAGCCAAACACACGCCGCACATATGGCCACGTCAGGTTATATGGCAGATAATGTGGTCATGTTCCCCGGCTAAGATGCGACCATCGCACCTATTTTCTTACCGCCTAATAAATGCAGATGAAAGTGTGGCACCTCTTGCCCGCCATGATCACCTGTATTGGCAATAGAGCGAAAACCATTCTCAGTCAGCCCCTGTTCCTGCACAATATGTGCGACAGCCTTATAAAAACCCTGCACTTCATCAACGGGTGCATTCATTCCAAAATCATCAATCGAAATATATGACCCCTTTGGCACAACCAAAATATGAACCGGCGCCTGTGGGGCAATATCCCGAAAAGCCAGAACATATTTATCTTCATAGACTTTATCGCAAGGGATCTCACCACGCAGGATTTTTGCAAAAATATTATTGTCATTATATACAGACATTTTCTTCTTCCCTTTTGTTAGTCTATTAGATAAATATTAGGCGCAATTACACAATGATCATAAGAAGAAGTAAAGCCATGATTTTGACCATGCTGAAATCAAAGTTACACCGTGCAACGGTCACGCAGGCCGACCTGAATTATGAAGGCTCTATCACGATTGACCGTGACCTTATGGATACGGCCGGGCTCTTACTTAATGAGCAAGTTGATGTTCTTGACATCACCAACGGCAATCGCCTGACAACGTATGTTATAGAAGGTGAACGCGGATCAGGCGTAATTGGCATTAACGGCGCAGCAGCGCATCTGGTCAAAGAAGGTGATCTGGTTATTATTTGCTCTTACGCGCAAATGGATGAACAAGAAGCCAAAACCCATGTACCAAAATCATTTCTTGTTGATGAAAAAAATCGAATTAAAAGCACCGCACGTTAATCCATGAGCAATGCTTGCTCTTCATTGGCAAGCTCAAGAGTTAATTCCTGCTTGGCCAAAGCAACGGCTGTATCTTTTACGCGTTGAGGCTCTGTCGCATAGGTATCATTGTCATTCCCCAAACTCATAATCACCATATGCCCTTGCCCACCGATTTCAGACAAATCGAAGATACATACCGATTGTAATAAAGAAAAATCATGAAACCCCGTTTTACCGCCAATAACCCCTTTTGTTGCAATTGCATCTGCGCGCGCGGAATTGTGTAACAACGGGACAGAGTTCTTATATTGTACCGTATAGAGACTACCATCTTCTGCTTCTGCCTTCGTGTACATGCTGGGCTTTGAGAAGACATCAAGATTTTCTTCGTGATTTTGAACAAGATAATTCATCAATTTCATAAAATCGCGCTGCGTAGATTGGTCATTTCTAGGGCTTAACTTCGAACGTCCACCGCCCTCATAATCCGGTATCCCTGTGGGCGTATAAATGCGCGTATTATTCATTCCAAGATCAGAAACGAGCGTGCGCATATGTTCACCTATGAATTTTTTAACATAGTCCATGCTCTGCCGGCCTGTTAATGCATCGGTAATCGGCTTACCTGCACCAACACGCTCTGCCAAAGCATAGGTCGCATCATTCAATGAAAATGATCCTGTCATTGTCAGCGCTTCACGAACAGTCATTTTTTCCTGATTGCTGCGCCGACTACTACGCCGATGGGCACGCGATGAAATTGTCAGAACAGAATCCATCGTTAAGGCATCGCCCTCTATCATATCACCACGCGCGACGGCCTCACGATCTTCATCAATTTTTCTTAGGACAGCTGCCACAGTAATAAGCTTTACAAGGGACGCCGTATAAAATGGCGTATCTAGTTCACGGTTAATTTTCTGATTTTCAGGCAAATGCGTATCATCCAGAAAATCCTCATGCCCGATGATAAAGGCACTGCCCCCTTTCAGAGGTTCTTCCGGTTTACTGGCCTTGGCCTCTGCCGCCTGCGGGAATAGAGGCAACAATGCCATAGCGGTAAGAGACTTTACCCCTAATTCAACAAACCCGCGGCGTGTCATTGTATTATCGTTGTTATCTCGCGCCATAATATCTCTAAATAAGCATCTCGTAATCAGAATGTTATAGCAAATAATATACAATATTGCCTCATAAAAAGTTGCAGCAAACAATACAATTCCCACTCCACCCTAAGATGATGCTTGACGAATCGCCTTACATCTCCATAGTGGAGGGTATTATTTGCGTTAGTGAAAGGAATAAAAAATGTCTGTAAAAGCCGTAAGCGACAGCGATTTTGAGAATGAAGTGGTAAATTCAGATACACCGGTTCTTGTTGATTTCTGGGCAGAATGGTGCGGGCCTTGTAAAGCTTTACTTCCGGTTATCGAAGAAGTTGCAGGCGAAATGGATGACAAATTAAAAGTCGTTAAGATTAATATTGAAGAATCTCCTGAAACACCAACGCAATATGGATTGCGCGGCGTTCCGACATTGATGCTGTTTAAGGGCGGAAAAGTCGTTGATACACGCGTTGGCGGCATGCCAAAATCACAGCTAACAGACTGGCTGGCTGAAAAAATATAAGTTTTATAGAATCATAAGCTTTGCTCCATCTGTCCAAAGAAGAGCGCAGTTAATTTTATGGTTCGGATATATTGCGGCAATTGAATCATGATAGGCATTCAATTGCCGTTTATATATTGTAGGCACATCGGCAACATCTGATGGTGGCGGGCGGTTCGTCTTATAATCAACAATCCAGATTTCCTGATCTGTAATAACCAACCGATCAATCTGGCCACTGACAACCTGATTATCCTCCATCAGTCCTGTGACTGAGACCTCCGCCATAGATGATGGTGAAAAGAATGGTGCAAAATCCGCATTATCCAATATAGCCATCACCTCGCCGACAATCTCACTGCGTATATTTTCTGATAAGTCCAAAGCATTTTTGTGCACAAATTCAAGCGCAGCATCTTTACGCTTATCAACATCCAGATCCGGCAAAAACTGTAAAAGCTTATGCGTAAGATTACCACGCCTGAACCTTTTCCCATCTGCAGATGACAGTGGCGAAAGGGCAACTTCCCCATCATCTTCTGACGGACGTGAGGGAATAAGAGGATATGGTGGTAATGGCTCTTCCGGGGCATGAGAAGATATCCATTCCGGTAATGCGATATCTGTCTCTTCTTCTTTCTTTCTGGTATCGGACTTATCCGGGGGGGCATCTTGCGCATTCTCCACACGCAAGATCTCATGGTCTTGTTCCTGAATATGTGTACACCGCTCATCCGCCTCTATCGTCTGTTTTATGAGATAATACCAGGAATTCTCCTTCGCATCTCGAACTCCCTTATGTCCGGAAACATATAAACGATCAGCCGCACGAGTCATCGCAACATAGAGAAGACGGTATTCCTCTTGCTCCTCCAGATCACGGCGTTTTTGATGTATCCGTTGATATTCATGCGGTTCTTCATCCTTACGTACAGCATAAAAAGGCACGCCTAATCCCGTCTTATCCGGCCATAAAAATCGTCCACCCTTTTTTGCTGCAGTATTTTTCAACGTATCAGGGAGAATAACAATTGGTGCCTGCAACCCCTTTGATCCATGTACCGTCATAATACGGACGAAATCTCCGCCTTCTTCCATTTCACGCTTAATCTCCATTCTTTTTCTTTCCTGCTCATCCAAGAAAATTTGCAAATGGTCTGTATTATTGTAACCAAAATCAAGCGCAGCATTTAAAAGCTCTTCAATCGGATCCAAGGCATCCTCTCCCAGACGTCCGCGCATTGCACGCAAACCGGAATATTGGTCAGCCGGACATGGCATATTTAATATATAGGAGAAGAATTCATAGGCCCCGCAATAACGGACACGCCCTGTTAAGCGCGCCAAATAATCACGCGCAGCATCACGTTTTTCAACAGATGGTATAACAATTTCACCATCATGGTCTTTAATTATATCTATGCGTTTTTCATCAAAATTACAGAGTTCACTCCATAAAGTCCCTTTTCTATTGTAGGACAAAGCAAAAAGCTCATCCTCATTCCATCCAAGAAATGGTGTTTTCAAAACTTCGGCAAGGGTCAGGTCATCATCTGGTAACAAACAAAAACGAGCCACCGCTAACAAGTCCTGAACCGCAAGTTGATCCCCTAATGTCATGCGGTCAACGCCACTAACCGGAATAGATTTCAGTTTAAGAGACCGGACAAGCTGATCAACAAATGCCGTACGAGAGCGCACCAAAATCATAATATCTCCCGCCTTAATCGGGCGGTTTGCACTCTCTAAGAATTCTTTTCGATCCAGCCAGTTTTGTATTTTATCCGCAATATATGAAGCCAATTGTGCTGAACCGCTTTGATGCCCTTTAAGCTCCACAGGAGGTGCCCAGAAATCATGCGCCTCTTTCGGTGAGCTTTCAAAAACGGGCCATAATTCAACACATCCTGCCTGCCCCACTCGAAAACTCTTATGCTTTACATCCTCACCACCAACAGCCATCCGTAATGTGGCATCTTGAAACAAATGGTCTACGACGCGTAAAACGCTCTCAGTGGTTCGAAAAGAAATATCAAGACCGATATTACGATTTATAAGCCCGGCCTCCCCTATCTTACGATCAAAAACCGCCTGCATCCGTTTGAACTCTTCTGGCGCGGCGCGCTGGAAACTATAAATGGATTGTTTAATATCCCCCACGGTAAAAGAGGTGCGCATCGCCTCATCACGCGCGGCCATACCACTAAAGAATTCAGCGCAAAGTGATTCAATAATGCGCCATTGCTCTGGATTTGTATCTTGTGCCTCATCCACCAAAATATGGTCTAACCCCTGATCCAGCTTGTACATAATCCATTCAGGGACTTGCGCAACACCCTCCATACCAAGCTGTTTAAAGCCCGAAGTTTCACCCGCCAAAAGCGCCATTGTCTTCAGAACCAAATCATCAAAGTCCAAAACCCCCTGCGTCTGTTTTTCCTGCGCATACAGAGTGATAATTTCCTGCCCGATTAACAGGACATCCCGCGTCATACAGGCCGATTTAAAAGATTTGGCAATCTCATTCAAATGAATAAGCCGTTGCGCCTCTTTATGAAGTATTTCTACACATTGAGGATAAGAATTTTGTACGGCTTTCGGCGGGAATGCCTTTTTGTGAATCTCACCTTTTTGCGTCAAAAAGGCACCTTGATAAGACGGAAGCAAAGCCAAGCGCTCTACAAGAGGTGCTTTTATCCATTGCAAGATGGCGTTGCCCCTTTTTTGAGCCAACGCGCCCTTATCTTCTGCCATCGCTTGCGCAGCCATCTCCAGTCCCGACAAATCAAAAGATTCAGAAGCGCAAAAACGGTTCATCATCGTATCTTCTGACGAATAAGGATCAATCTTATAATACTCACAAATACCGCGATATATGCCGTCTACATCCCCATGGCGGGATAAAAGTACACTAAGTTGTCTGCGCTCTGAACATAACTCCTGCATAAGTGCAGAAAAACCACCTTCATCAAGATTGCTGACTACGTTTTGAACCGCAGATGATAAAGGTGATCCTGACTGTTCATCACTTTGCGCGATAGACAATACGCGATTTACAATGCCCTTCATTAAAAGGGATGCTTGCCCCTCTTCCAAAATATCAAAATTGGGCGGCAATCCCGCCTCAATCGGAAAACGCCCCAATACAGACTGGCAGAATGAGTGGATCGTCATAATCTGCAAACCGCCCGGACAATCCACAACATCCGCAAATAACCTTTGCGCGGCTATGACCTGTTCATCACTGGGTTTCTGGCCAATCAACCCCTCCAACACGACGTATAAAGATTTTTTATGATCGGCATGATCAATATCCATCACAGCCCACTGGCTCAACACGCGGTTAATACGCAAAGCCATTTCATTCGCCGCCGCCTTCGTAAATGTCAGACATAAAATACGTCCTGGTGGTGTGCCGGGACGTCCATCATTGCGTGGTAATAATAATCGCAACACCCGATCTGTCAGAACCTTTGTTTTCCCGGTGCCTGCAGATGCATCAACCCATACAGATTCATCCGGGTTAGATGCTGCACGTTGCAACATATTAGGGTCAGTGACACCAGATGCCTCATCAGACGAAGCAGAAACTCCCAAAGACTCGGCCATTAAGAATCTCCCTCTTGCACCTGTGCATCTAACGCGGCCCATTCCTTTAAACGGGATACATGCTCATAATCATTAAAACGCGGAACATTTGATGTGTCAGGGACTGCGTAGAACGGCGTTTCCACTTTTCGAAATTCCGCAATCATGCCCTTCAAACCATCCAATACAGTCGTAATCGCCTCATCCAGATCACCGGATATTGATTCTGTTTTTCCTGCAACCTGCCCACCTGTTAAAGTCCAGTATCCCAAATACTTTATATCACCGGCAGGAACCTTTGTACCATCAGGGAATGCAAAACCACCTTGCGATAAGATCAATGCCTCCAAAGGAAGCTGCGGAAGCTCTCCTTTCAATAATTTTGATTTTGAATATTGCCCACCGCTCTTATAATCAATAATCGCGTATCCTCCCGCAACCCTGTCAATTCTATCCGCCGTCCCATACAGATTAAATACGGTGTCATCAACATGGATATCGGTTGTGCCTTTAATTTCGCTTTCCAGAAACTTTGCATCAAAACGCCATTCTTTCTCATGTGCAACAAACCATGCTGCGATTTTCAAGAAACGTGGCCACCAATACCGCAGCATATCCGGATCATTCACCTGCTCTTCCAGTACATTCTGCGCAAGCGCAATAAGGCGATCCTCTGCATCATCCGGCAATGCCACAGGATACGCACGCGAGAAACGATCAAGAATATCGTGTAATACTGTCCCACGTAACGCAGCATCATTGTCTTGCAATAAAGGCCTCATTTTTCTTAGGCGTAAAATATAATGCATATAAACCGCATACGGGTTTTGTATCCATTGCTCTATCTTTGTGACAGATGCCCCCTTCAATCGCGCAGACACAGGTGGTCTGGGTGCAGGCCTCTGATAATAAGAAAACACATCATTACGATCCAGAATACGCGCCCACTCTAAATAATGTGAATCCGTTAAACGAAACAGATCAGCCCCCCCTGCCTGCAAAACTGTATCCAACCGATCCAACCAGCGCGCAGGTACTGTCGGACTTCCCCCAACCTTTTCAGATCGCGTTAAAATCACCTTCTTATTACAAAATCCTTGTGCAAAATCATGTGCAGCAATTCCAATTGCTTGCTCAGATGCAGGCAATCCGAAATCGCGTCGCATCGGACGCGACATCCACGGATCATGCCCAACATCAGAAGGCCACGCCCCCTCATTCAAACTACCCAAGATCATAATATCCGCGTCAGAAAGACGGGCTTCAAGCTGTCCAAGGATAAGAACGCGCGGATGAACACCGTATGCAGAACGAATGGTAACATCCCTTGCCAAGGTTTGAAGAATCTTCTGATACTCAAAAAAGGACACCTGACCGAAAAGATCCGCTTGCTCAAACAACTCGGAAAAGAATACAGATCCTGCCTCCCCCTCATCACCACGCCAAAGTATTTCTTCTCCTTTACGGTCTTCTGTTCGCGCCAAGGATTCCATCATTTTCACATGCGCAGTTAAATAGGAAACAAACGGCCTTTCATCATCATATCTGGTCAAATCATAAAGCGGGCGAATACACTCAAAATACCGATCAAAAAAGCTTAATAGCGCCTCACTCTCAATTTTTGTGCGCAGCATTTCATACGAAACAATAACATCACCAGAGCGCAATATATCCGTCTCAAGGCTTTTCAGAAGACCGGTATACGCCTTTTCTTCCATTTCAAATCGGCAAAAAGGAAACTTCAATAAAGCCAGAAAAGAAATCGGATCAAAACGGCGCTCAACAACAGATAAGCATAATGATGTGAACTTCCCTAACCGTGCTTCTAAAAACCCAATACCGGCAGAATCATCAACCTCAATCTCCCAACGTCGACATACTGCACTTACCCGACGGGCAAGCCCCCGATCAGGTGTCACAAGAGCAATCGTTTTCTTTGGGTCTTCCAAGGCCTCACGCATGAACAATGCGATAAGAACCGCTTCTTCTTGCTGATGGGCACAGGAAAAATAACGCACGTCTTTGGCCAATGCATCAAAATCCAGATGTCTGGAAAACTCTTTCCACTCCGATATTTTCTGCGCCGGTAGCATCATAGAAGAACAAAGCCGCCTACGCGATTCTAATGCATCTTGGCTTCCCTCAAACGGTAATGCCTTAACATCTGCCGGAGAACACCCGACATGTTTGAGAAGTTGCTTAAACCCATATTGTGCATGGCTCTCTGTAATTCCAGACCAACCACCTTCATCCATACAAGCATCAAATCCCGGTAAAACAACCTGCCCCTGAGGCAAACGCGCAATCACCTCAAGCAATTCACGCACCGCAGGGATAGACCCTGTAGACCCCGCAGCAATAACCGGATAATCCGGCGGACTATCTTTCCAAAATTCAGATAAAGTATGCAACAAAAGATTACGACGCCCGGCAACATCAATGCATTGCTCCTCTTCCAAGATTCTCGGCCAATGCTCACTCACGATTTTTAGAAAACCCAACGTAATTTGCCAATGCTCTGCAAATTCATCAGGGACAACCTTGTGCAAATCAGAAAAATCAAGCCCCTCAACAACAACTTGATCCATAAAACGGCATAGCGCCTTGGATAACAACAACGCATGATCTGCCCCTTGTGCGAAATTCGGCATTTTACGAATAAGCTGCGCAAGGAGTAGCTGACGCCTTAACGGCGCAATAGCAGCAGGAATATCCAAAAAACCGGAAGATTGATCAAACATTGCCAAGGACAATTCCTCCTCATCAACATCACCAATCGGCAAAAGCCTCGGCAACAACATTGGCTTTCCGTTATTTGCATTCAAAAACGTTTCCCGCACAATCCGGCATGCACGCCGGGTCGGAAGCAGAATACGATATCGCGTCAAAGCATCTTGATCATCTGTGCTTTGCTGCAACAAATACTGCACAAAAGCATTCGAAAACGGAACACCTGCGGGAATTGTATAGAATTTATGCTGCGCAGAATTGTTCATTTACATTCTCCAGATCAGCAGGCGTACTAATATGATGCCAATCACCATCATGCTCTAACGCAAAGAAGCGCCCTTTGCGCTCACAATCATCCATAATATTCAAAAATGAAAATTCATTACTCGGATAATCACGGTAAATATGCGGGCTGTTTAAACGGATATTCGTCCACATATGCGTTCCACTTTTGTCCTTAGAACGCCGCACCTTTCCATCATCACACAAATTATAATCCCCGACACCATGTGTTAACGTCATGCGTTCAATCGGATGCATTAATGTTAGGATATCCATTGATGTATCATCCCAATGCTGCATCAACCGTGTAAGTGCAGCAATATGACCATCAGTCCAAAGATTATCCCCTGCAATCACAAAAAACGGATCATCTTTAAAATAGTGCAAGGCATTCTTAACCCCCCCACCCGTATCGAGGATTACTTCCTCTCGTACGGCATGAATGATCAAGTCCTGATCATATTGGTTTAAATGCTGCTCTAATAAATCGGCCATATAATGCGTGTTCACCACCACTTCAGATATACCTGCATCTTTCAGCTTATCCAAACTGCGCCAGATTAGGCTCCTTCCGGCGACTTGCACCATAGGTTTCGGGCAATGATCCGTATAGGGACGTAAGCGCGTTCCAAATCCCGCGCCCAATATAAATGCACGTTCCACCTTAACTGACATATTCCACCTCAATTTGCCGCATATCGGGCTTTCCCTCTATAGAGTTGATCACAATATCAACATATGATGCAGGGTACATATTCCCCAAACGCTCTGGCCATTCCACAAGTGCAATGCCTCCCGAAAGAGCCTCTTCCCAGCCTAGCTCATAAATTTCGGATGTATCAGCCAAACGATATAAGTCAAAATGCCAGATAACATCAGATGATGCCTCATACATTTGTACAAGGGTAAAAGTCGGACTTGGCACTTCCATATCGGGGTTACCACATAATGCGCGAATAATAGCGCGACTTATCACGCTCTTTCCCATTCCCAAGTTACCATGCAATAGCACCACATCCCCGGAATGCAAACCACGCGCAAGACCACAGGCAAAATCTATCGTTTCTTGCTCGCTATTCGTTTGAATATTCACATTTTCTCTATCCATATCTACTTATAAAATAGATCATAGCCCGTTGAAATGTTAAACTACTCTTTATGCGATATTTATATCTATTCATTTTATGCACGCTATTCACCCCTGCGCCCTCATATGCGCAAGATGTTACAGCACGTCCGATTTGTTTTACCGTACGTAATGAAGCGCCCTATCGCGTTTACGGACAGGTCACAACCGATTACTACACCACGGCAGATGGAACAAAAGCACGCCATACAGGCACGTTCCGCCTTGAAAGTGCCGGCACACGACACCCGGACAAAGGGCATTATCAAGACAGGTCTGAATTTTGTTCATCCGGTCCGTTCTATCCGGGCAGACAGGTTGAAATTTCTCTACGCACGTTAATTCCCGTGTTTTCCTGTAAAACCAACATAGAGATGGGTGAGGTTGTTATCAAAGGATACCTGAATGATGATGGCACAACCAAAACATGGGCTGTTTGCTATTAAGCAGCAGCAGATGCTTTGTTCTTCTGACATTCGCGTGGAATAAGAAGGGTAATGGTTGTTCCCTGACCAATCTCAGATTCAAGATCGAATTCTCCACCATGCAAGCCGACAATATTTTGCACAAGACTAAGCCCTAGACCTGCGCCCCGCCCCACTTGCGCCCCCCCAATACGTTCAAACGGTTGCAAAATACGTTTTTGATCTTCTTGCGCAATACCTGCACCCTGATCTTGCACCGTAAATTTAATCATATCCTTTTGACGCGAAGCCCTCACTTCAATCTCGCTACCTTCTTTCGAATTCCCAATCGCATTGCGTACAAGATTAATAATGGCTTGCTTAACCCGACTTTCATCTATTGCGGCCTTACCGATGTTTGCAGGGCATTTAACCAAGACCTCAATATCATCCTTCCGCGCCCAATCCTGAACTAAGCTTTCAATACTGTCCATCATCGACTTCACGGATACATCTTCAATATCCAGATCCATTTGCCCCGCTTCAATAGTTGAAAGATCAAGAATATCATTAATCAACCCCAGTAATCTATCGCTCGCACCATGTATATCGCGAGTATATTCCTTTTGCTTCTCATTCAACGTCCCGAAGAACTCCTGCTCCAGAATTTCGTTAAACCCCATAATCGCATTTAACGGTGTACGAAGCTGATATGACACATTGGCAAGAAAATCCAATTTCAATTGTTCTGCCGCCTCAAGTGCAGCATTCTTCTCTCGCAGTGCATTTTCAACCCGTACTGTATCCGTCACATCTGTAAAGGTTAGAAGCACGCCCCCATCTGGTAAGGGCACAGTTGCATAATCAACCAAAGACCCATCCGCGCATTCAATGCGCCCCTCATTCATCGAACGATCAAGCGCCAAAGAAATAAAGTGTTCCTTCATTTCCGGCCATTTTTCTTCATGGAAAAAACCGGAAATTCTATCAACAATGCGTGTAATATGAGGGTTGCCCTCAAGGCTTTCCGGATCAATTCTCCAAAGCGCTCCAAAAGAAGGATTCCAAAGCCTTAAGCGACCATCCCCCCCATACACGGCAACAGCCTCAGCCAAGTTATCAAGCGTCTCTTTTTGTACAGCAATCAGTGTATTATATGAAGATTCCAGTTCAAGACGGCTGGTGACATCTTCAAACGTCATCATTAAACCACCCAATTTGTGTGGCACAACCAACATCCGCAATGCAGACCCATCAGGCAAATACAGCATATCTTCATGCGGGTCGATCAGATCCGTAAACATATCCAGCCAGCTTTTCTTAAACGATCTAAAATCTGCCTGCTCCGGTAACCGCCTTGTTTCGCGCAATTTTTCCATGATATCGCCAAGCTTCGGCTTTGTATTCAACCATCCATCTTCAAGTCCCCAAAGCTGCGCGTAGGAACTATTATAAAACTCAAGCTTATGATCTGCGTCAAAAATCGCAATAGATGAACGCAGTTGCTCTAACAGAGCCCTGTTCGCACTTTGGTTATTTTTAATCTCATCCAAGATGCACTCTTCTGCCGTCATATCTTCTGCCATGCCGACAGTAATCTGGCGTGCCTTAATCGGGATTTCCGATATTTTGATAAGCAACCTTTTACCACCAATAACTTCGTGCGTTCTGACTGTTTGCTTTTGCCCTTTTTCAAGGGCTAACCGCGCAAGATCCTGCCCGAAGACCTTTTCCTTTTCGCTTGGTTTTTTCTTTCGATCATGCGGAATTATTTCCATTTGCTGCGCAATAATTTTACTGGGGGGTGCGTTTATGCTCTTGGCGTATGCAACATTGCACCAGATAATATTCTGCTCTGTATTGCGAAGCCAAACCGGGTGCGGTAACGCATCCAGAGAATCCTGTAGCTCATCCATTTCCTGACGTATGGCTCTTTGTTCATCCTCCATAATATCACTGGCTGATTTTAACGCCGTGATATCTTCAAGCCATAAGACATGAAATTGATCGCCTCCATCCAAATTCTCTCCTCTAGTCCCGGAGATTTTAAACAGATTGGTTTCCGCGCGATTATGTACATTAATTGTAAAAGGCGTTCCATCTTGCACCAAACGCGCAAACATGCCTTCCATTGCAAAACCATCCTCAGGAGATAATACAGTTTGTAAATCGGAAAAACGTTCTACACCATTTAGACCCAGCGCATCACAAAACCCCTGACTATAGGCAATTGTCTGATCGGACGCCCAACCACAATATTCCCCGGGAACGGCAGAAAGAAACGCCTCTAATCGCGCTTTATCACTGCGCAAGGACGCCCCTGCCCCCCATGGGAGAAGAAAATTAAATGCTCTTTTTGTATTTTTAGTATTCATAGACACAACGCAGGTGATTCTATGCCTGAACGTGTAGAAAACCAAGCGGAAATAAAAAAATCATGCTCATAAGGTTTTCTGACCTCTTATATGCCTTTTATTTCTTAGCACCCGCACTTCACCATCATTTAAAAATATATGAGTAGGAAATACCTAATCATTATCTTTCGATAACGACATAAAAAAGTGGCCGCAACAAAATGCGACCACCTAAAATACCTTAATAACGCAAAACCATATTAATAACGGTATGCTTCACCTTTAAATGGCCCTTCAACAGGCACGCCGATATAGTCAGCCTGATCTTGGGATAGTTTGGTCAGCTTCGCACCAACCTTTTCAAGGTGAAGTTCTGCAACTTTCTCATCCAGGTGCTTTGGCAACACGTAAACTTTTTTCTCATAGTCTGCGTGGTTCTTCCAAAGTTCAATCTGCGCTAATGTCTGGTTTGTAAAGGATGCAGACATAACGAAAGATGGGTGACCTGTTGCACAACCAAGGTTAACAAGACGACCTTCCGCAAGAAGGATAATACGCTTACCACTTGGGAATTCAATCTCATCAACCTGTGGCTTGATATTCGTCCATTTCATATTGCGCAATGGCTCAACCTGGATCTCATTATCAAAGTGACCAATGTTACAAACAATCGCACGGTCTTTCATGTCACGCATGTGATCAACAGTGATAATGTCCTTATTACCTGTTGTTGTTACAAAGATGTCTGAACGTGGCGCTGCATCTTCTAAAGTTGCAACTTCATATCCATCCATTGCCGCTTGCAATGCACAAATCGGATCAATTTCTGTAACAATCACACGCACGCCTTGTGAAGACAAGCTTTGCGCAGAACCTTTACCAACATCACCATAACCACAAACAGTCGCAACCTTACCGGCAAGCATAACATCTGTCGCACGACGAATCGCATCAACAAGTGATTCACGACAACCATATTTGTTATCAAATTTTGATTTTGTAACCGAATCATTCACGTTAATCGCAGGAACTTTCAAACTACCATCTTCTTCCATTTTCTTAAGGAAGAGAACACCTGTTGTTGTTTCCTCTGAAATCCCTTTGATATCCGCCATAAGCTCCGGATAATCTTTATGCGCGATCGCGGTCAAATCACCACCATCATCCAAGATCATATTCGGAACCCAGCCATCTGGGCCTTTAATTGTCTGGTGAATACACCATTCTGCTTCTTCTTGTGTCTGGCCTTTCCACGCGAAAACAGGAATCCCTGCAGCGGCAATCGCGGCGGCGGCTTCATCCTGTGTTGAAAAGATGTTACATGAGCTCCAACGAACCTCTGCGCCCAATGCAGTCAACGTTTCAATCAAAACAGCAGTCTGCACTGTCATGTGAAGGCATCCTGTAATACGTGCACCTTTCAATGGTTGCTCATCTTTATATTCGGCGCGTGTCGCCATAAGACCCGGCATTTCGTCTTCGGCCAAATCAATTTGTAAACGGCCTGCTTCAGCCAACGTAATATCCTTAACCTTGTAGTCGTTCTCTACGGCTTGTGGTGCTGCGGACATGTATACTCTCCTTTAATAATGTCATCTTATAATTGGAACCGCGACAGTCCCTATGCTGTACTTTTTTTACAGTCACAAGACTTAAGCATTTTTTTTTTGAAAAACCAATGGTAATATGAAGGTATGACTGTAAATTTTAATGAAATAAGTAATCAAAAGCCAAAACCCAAGGCAAAACGTCCCCAAGGTGAAAAGACACCAGGGGAGGAAATCCTTGAAAAAGCTAAGAAAACCGGGGAACGCCCGCGTTTTATTCATCAACCCAATCCATTGGTAGAGCGATCTTACCAGATCTTTGAATATGATTTCCATAACGGTAAATACAATCATGTGGGAGACTACGTTCTGATCAATCAGGAAGAAAGCCGTGAAATCACCAAAAAGAAGGTGATAAACCTCATGACTCTCCTGAACGGAAAAGACGATTTAATCGACCTTTCAAGCTTGACAAAAGCACGTGTTTTGTTTACTGTTGTACCTGAAGCACGATCTGGGAACCAGACAAAGATGATCTTTAAAGATTACGACGGATCGGGCATCTCAAAAGATAATGCGGTGTTTACAATAAGAAAGGGTGTATTCGATGGCAATTAACGGAATATCAAACATATTTGACGATGTAAAAGATGGGTATAGCACTATGGGGGCTCCAGCTATTGGCGCTCAGTTCTCCCAGATGGCTAGCACGACAGATCTTGGATTTGGAAATAATGGTACAACTCTAGAGCATGATGGCATGCACGTGTAATAAGCACGGTTTCCAATAGAGACATGAAGAAGAGGCGGTTCATTTGACCCGCCTTTTTTAATGTCTAAAAACGCACAAATACAATCTGCCAAACAGCAGATAAAAGAGCACAGTAGAAATTGAAAAAATCAGGCCTAGAAAAATACTTGCCTACAAAGAGAAACCTTCACCGAGATAAACACGGCGCACATCGTCATCATCCACGATATCTTCAGGCGTTCCTTCCATAAGGACACGTCCATCATGAAGAATATAGGCACGATCAACAATGCCCAAACAATCACGGACATTATGATCCGTAATTAAAACCCCGATTCCTCGATTCTTAAGCTGACCGATAAGGTTACGAATATCACCAACGGCAATCGGATCAACACCAGCCAAAGGCTCATCAAGTAAAACAAAATCAGGACGCGCAGCCAAAGCACGCGCGATTTCGACACGGCGACGCTCTCCACCGGAAAGAGCCAGAGACGGCGTACGGCGCAAATGCTCAACACTGAATTCCGCGAGAAGGTCCTCCAACATTAGCTCCTGATCTTCTACCCCAAGATCCTGAAGCTCAATCACAGCACGCAAGTTATCTTCAACTGACAAACCACGGAAAATGGATGCTTCTTGCGGCAGATACCCAACGCCGAGGCGAGAGCGCCGATACATCGGCAATCCCGTAATATCACGCCCATCTAACATCACCGCGCCGCCATCTGCGCCAATTAGGCCAGTGATAATATGGAAGCACGTCGTTTTCCCAGCGCCATTCGGGCCAAGCAAAGCAACCGCTTCACCACGGTTAATATTCAAACTGACATCACGCAAAACAGGTCGCTTTTTATACGATTTCGATAAATGAACCGCACTTAGCCCCTTTTGGACAGTTTTCAATCTTGGTTTTCGTGATGTATTCGCGCTGATATTCATATACTTATATTTTTATTTCGATAAAACCAACTTTACCCCAAGAGCAATCATCAGTCCACCACAGACACCTTCGACCCAATGTATAAAGCCCATGAAACGTTTTTTAACCGAACTGTTTGTCAAAATAATGGCAAGCCCGATAAACCAGAGAATCTCAATCGCAACAGATGTCAAACCATATAATAAAACCAGAGAGAACGATGTATCGACACCGATAAACTGGGAGAATACCGCCGTAAAAAACACAACTGCCTTCGGATTAAGCACATTGGTTAGAAACCCCGTCACAATGGCTTTACCGGATGATATAGGCTTTTGATTATGATCTGCTTGAGAGGCGGCATCCTGCCGTTTCTTCGATTTCATAGAACGCAAACCCTTAATACCAATATAAACAAGGTAAGCCGCCCCCATATATTTGATCAAATTATAGAGAAAGACCGATTGCGCAATAATAAAGGATAGACCAGCCAACGCAAAAACCACATGCACTGCAATACCAAAACCAAGCCCCAAAGCGAGGAAAACAGATGCCTTACGCCCGTATGACACACAATACCGCACCGCCATGACAAAGGCAGGCCCCGGTGACATCGTCGCCACCAATTGAACCGATGCAATTAACATCCATGCCAATAGAAATTCCATTATTTCTCCTCCTCTTCTGACCCCGGATAAAAGACCCCACGGACACGTCCGCCCTCTTCACCCGATGCCGAGCCACCGAAAAGCTTACTTACATTCGTTTTTAAGTTCACCTTCGCATGTGACCCTTGCAGAATATTGGGCCCTCGACGAATGGTCACATTCTCAACCAGTTCCGCCTGATCGCTTTCAGCGCGGTACATAGCACGGTTTCCGGTCAAAACCTCACTTGGCGTTGTAATTACAACATCCCCAATTGCTTCCAGTGTTTTAAGAACACGTTTACCACTTTTATTCTGTGTAAAGACAGCAATCATTTTATCTGCCTCTATCTTATCACCCAAACGCACCGCCACTGCGTCACCATGTGCCTCAAGACGCCCTTCGGTGACCCAATATTGGAACTTATCTCGTGCAGTAACCGTTTGCTCTTCCGATAAAAGGCGCAAATTTTTTCCTGTTAAAACGGCATAGCCCTTATCAAGATCATACACCGCATTATCACCATATGCCGTATTCTGTTGAGCAATGATTTTCACATGCCCGTCCACCTGAATGCGGTAGATATCAATACCCCCACCTTCACCATTTCGATATAATGCCGTTAGAAGATCCGCCTTTAGGGTCGTGCTCCCCTGCTCTGCCACCACATTCTTCTTTGCCTTGAAATATAGATCATTACGATGCCATTCCAATGCCTCATCTGCCACAATCTCCAAAGGCTTATCACTATCAGGGTTAAGATTGGCATCACTTTGTGCATAGACATATTGCCCCACCCAAAAAAAACTGCAGGATATAACCGCAAGATATATAAAATATTTCATTCCAGCCCCTCCATCCCGTTTTCCAATACAAGGCGCGCCGGTCCGGTAAACACAATTTCTCCGGTCTTACCGTTTGCATGCATCCCTGTAGCCTCGATTGCAATATCAGGCCCCTGTCCCTGCACCGCTTTTTCAGACCAAGCAAAATTTTCTTTCAAATCAATATGTGCCTCTTCGCTTTGCAAAACATAACCATCATCATGCTGCAAAAACACCCCACCTTGCAAAAAGAAACGCTCTGTATCCTGACGATATGCCCCCGTTGCAGAGCTCATCTTGACCTTCACACCATTTTCCATGGTCATTGTGCCCTTTGGCTGATCTAGCATAATGAGGTCTTTATTCTTATCCCCCTGCACCGCACGATCCGCAGTAATAAAGTAGGGCTGGCTCTTTTTATCCATACTTTGGAATTTCGGATCAATCAGCTCATTTTGTGCAATATGCTGATCACGTAATTGTTCTTTTCCCTCTTCAATTGGCGCAACAATCGTTTCCTCAACATCAGAACCAACAAAGAGCACGACAATGATAGCCAAAGCCGCCAAAGGTAAAGTAATACGCATAACGCGAACAAAGTTAGAGTATCCGTACCCGATTTCCTCTTCAGGGGGAGTATTGCGCCGACTAAGACGCTCAAGGCGCGCCTCTTTATTTTGCATAGCATGATCCATCATCAAGCCAATCTTTAGTAATAATTACGTTCGAACAAACAACGATACGAAAAAAGTATAAAATCAGGCAATTCCGGCCTGTAAACAATCCTGTAACCGGATCATCCCACATGCCTTCTCTTTTTCATCTGTTACAATCAGACTGGTAATATAACGCCCCGGAACCTTTGTCATCAAGTCCAAAGCCTCAACAGCCAAAGCATCTTTTCTAATTGCTTGCGGGTTCGTACTCATCACCTCTGTAACAGATTTCTGCAATAAATCAGGTGCCATATGACGTTTTAAATCACCATCCGTCACAATTCCCAACAGACTCTTATCTGCATTAAAGACAAGAACCGCACCAAGATTTTTCTCTGTCAAGGTAATCAACACCTCATCCATTTGGGCATCTTGCGATACAATCGGAAGATCATCACCCGAAATCATGAGCTCAGACACGCTCATCAATCTCTGTCCAAGCTTCCCACCCGGATGGAAAACTTTATATTGTTCCGGCGTAAGCCCCATACGCTCCAATAATGCAATGGCAAGTGCATCACCATATGCAATCATCAAGGTCGTAGATGTCGTTGGCGCCAAACCATTCGGGCAAACTTCACCTGTTTTAGGCAAAAGCAAAGTCGTATCAGAATGGCATGCCAGAGTAGATTCTGGATTGCTTGTCATCGCGATCAGGGTAATGCTGTAGCGCCTAGTATAATGGATCAAATCCGATAATTCACTATTCTCCCCGGAATTGGAAAGCATCAGCACAACATCACGCTCAGTAATCATTCCCATATCACCATGGCTGGCTTCACCGGGATGTACAAAGTAGGAAGGCGTGCCAGTAGAGGCCATTGTTGCCGCAATTTTTCGTGCAACATGACCACTTTTGCCAATACCGGCAACGATCAAACGCCCCGCCCCACCAGCAGAATTTTTCATGTCATGGATGGATGAAACCGCAGATGAAAAAGAGTCATCAATCGTTTTTGATAACGTATACAGCGCGTCAGCTTCGCTTGTTAAAACATGCACTGCCTGCTCTATATCTTTTTGTATCTGCGTCATGAAAAGCCTTCCTTTTTAGAAACGGTGCAAAGAATTAATGTTCAAAAATATCATATTCCCAGCCGGAAACATCCAGATCTGCACGTGTCCCCAAGAATGCAAAACACTGTTTCGCAAGTTGATCACGACCTTCGCGTTCTAACATAATATTCAAATGGCGTTTCAACTTATGCAAATAATATACATCATTAGCCGCATAGTTCATTTGCTCATTCGTTAGCTCCTCCGCACCCCAATCTGACGATTGTGATTGCTTATTCAGATCAACACTCAATAACTCACGACATAAATGACGCAGGCTATGGCGGTCCGTATATGTGCGTGCCAATTTCGATGCAATTTTTGTACAGTAGACATTTGGACATCCAACACCCAAAAACTTCTTCATAATCGCAACATCAAAGCGCGCAAAGTGAAAGATTTTCTCAATATCAGGATTGGTAAGCAAACGCTTCAGGTTGGGGGCATCATAATTGCCTTTCGAAAATTGCACCAAATGCGCATTTCCGTCACCATTGGAAATTTGTACCAGACATAAGCGATCGCGCCCGTATCGTAGCCCCATTGCCTCAGTATCTATCGCGACACTATTCCCCAGATCCAAATCATCCGGCAAATCGTTTTTATATACTGTAATCGTCATTTTCACTCCTTAAATGGCACATATGCACTCCCGTTAGATGACATACATACCCTATACTTAACCGTTCAACTCCGCACATAGTAAAACCGTATTACCATGCCTATTACGTGGTCTATCCTAGCGTGATTAAATTGTCAAATAAAGCATTGGCTTAAAGCTTGAATTTATTAGTTCTTTTTTAATCATTTTTTTGTCATTATGGGGGCTGGGAGAGCTTTCAAAATTCTGACAACAAGGCATAGCACAATGAACATCCTCATTATCGACAGAGAAGAAGTGACAACACAGCTCATGGGCAGCAGGCTTCAGCCTCTTGGCCATAAGATAACATTGGAGCAAGTAAAAAATAATGCCGTTGAGCGCCTAGCATCCGAAGATTACGACATGATTTTCATTGATCCCTCACCGTTAACCAGTGCAAGACCTTTGATTTTAAATCTAAGACGCGCGACAAAGCATTACCCCTACATCGTACAAATGGGCAGCGATGTTAAACTGGAAGAAGCCATTCAGGCCGGAGCAAATGACTGTATAGCCAAGCCTCTTGATCCTGAGGTTCTGGATCAAAGCGTTAATAACGCAAAATACCTAACCAACCTGATTAAAAGAATCGGCGATGACAAAGAGGACTTCCCAAGTGCAGGAGGCATTATCGCCAAATCCGCATTTAATCAACTATTCCTATCTGCCATTGATCGTGCAGATCGTTACGGTGAACGAACATTTATCGTATTTATCAGTATCGAAAATTATCAATCCATTTATGAAGCCGAAGGCCCTTATGCCGCGGAGTATACGGTGGCAAAGCTGTCTCAATACCTTGTAAGATTACGTCGTCAGTCAGATATCATTGCACAGACCGCCCCTTACGAATACGCGTTGCTTCTACAACGTCCGATTTATGAGACAGAACCTAACGAAGCCGCCAACCGTTTCGCAGAAACAATTACAAAATTTAAGGATCTATTTGATAAAGACGGAATCAAACCAGAAGTCAAAGTGAACCTGATTGATGTTCCTGTGGGACGTCGCATCATTGAACACCGTATCACGGCCGATGATTTAGAACGTTAGAAATCCATACATACGATCCCCTCTGTATCCTTATTTGCAAAAGATATCCACAATTGTGGATATCCCACTTGAAAGCTGTGGGTAAAAAAACTATCATGGACAGACCGTATCGCAGTCAACGCGATATATAACAGTGTCTTTGCCATGTTTAAAAATATTTTTAAAATTCGACATCTTATCCCCACGATTGCTTTAACCGCAATTATCGTGTCGCATAGCTATGCTGGAAATCAACCACCGCAGACACAGAAATATGAACACAGATTTCATTCTGGTGAGACGCTTCACATAGAGATTCTTGATGAAGCAGAATTGAGCCGCGAATACAAAATTGATGACACAGGTATGATCCTGATGCCCTTACTTGGTAAAATCCATATAGGAGGGAAAACCGCAACAGATATTGAACATATCCTGACCCTCTCATTACAGGACGGCTATATCCTCAACCCGATTATTTCCGTTTACCCGATAGAGGAGCGTACTTTTTATATCCTTGGGGAAGTCAAAAGTCCGGGACAGTATACCTTGCCCAGAGGACAAGCCAGCATATTAAACGCCGTGGCATTAGCCGGTGGCTTCACCCCACACGCACGCAAAAACAAATTCGACCTCGTCCGTAACAAAGGCGAAGAGAAATATCACAGCCAAAATAACTCGGCCTATACCAACCTGCTTCCCGGCGATATCATCATCGTTGAGGAGCGCTTTTTCTAACCATCTAAAAAAGATGACACCAGCAACTGCCCCATGACCAAAGAGAAACCACATATACAACGCACGCATAATATAGCGCGCACCCTATCTCGGCGAAAGCTTCTGGTTTTCGGTGTAAGCTTTTTGGGCTTTTCATTAAGTGCTTTAACAGCTCTAAGCTTGCCTCCGATATATAAGGCAACCACAACATTGTCTTTCGACGGTCAGAACCGGACACATATCCAAAGCCAAATTGAATGGATACGCGCCCCCGACATTGTAAAAAAGACAATAAAAGAATTGAATGACATTGGTCTGGCCGTTCCGAATCGTTTCCAAAATGAGATATCCAAGAACTTGGATATCCGCATTATTGACCGATCACACATCTTACAAATCAACTACCATAGCAAAAGCCCGTATCTTGCCTCAACATTGGCCAATACACTGACGAAGAATTATATTTTGGAACATACCAAGCATATCGAACAACCGCTGGATCCCAAAAAAGAAGCCTTCCTGAAACTAATACAAAGTCAGGCACAAGATGCACAGGATCAATTGCAATCCTATATACGCCATAAAAAAAGCCTGCAAACCCCTATTACACCCAGCATAGGAAATTATAGAGAAGCACAAAACGCCTATAATGAAGCACAAAAAAATCTGGCTCCCTTCCTATCTCGTGACGGATCTCTACGTATTAACCCGAATGCTACATCAATACAGGCATCACGCACGATCCAAGGCCTACGCCTCAAACAAAATAAAATGCAGGAAGAACTGGGCGCGCTATCCCTACGTTATGGTCATAAACATCCCAAGATGATTGCACTCACACAGGCATTATCGGATATTCAGGCACAAACCGCATCGGAAAGCCGTGCGATCATGCTAACGGCTCAACGCGAGATGGCACACGCAGAAAGTCTTTTAGATGCAGAAAAATCCTTACAAAACAATGTAGAAGCACCATCAGAGACACAAAATGATCCAACATTAGACGCACTACAAGATCACGTTCAAGAAACGACAGAGCTTCTCAGAACCGTAAGTAGTAATATAAACAAAACACATACAACCATCGCCCCCGCGCAGGTTGTTGCACGCGCGGCAATTCCCCAACACCCAAGCGCGCCCAATAAATCAAAAATCCTGTTAGCGGGAACATCATTTTCGTTTCTTTTAGGCGTTATTCTGGCTCTTTTAACCGAAAAAATGCGCCACACATTTTTAAGTGGCAGACAATTAGAAGAATATCTTGGCTTATCCTGCTATGCCTTAATCCCCAAAACCCAAGCCGATACGGGAAAGAACCTGAGCGATTATGTTATTCACCACCCCGAATCCAATCTGGCAGAATCGATACGCGCTCTACGTCTGAGCCTTAAGTTACATGCGGAAAAACAGCAAAGCGAAAAAAAGGTAATTACCCTCACCTCCTCTCTGGCGAATGAAGGGAAAACCACCCTATCATGTTGGCTTGCAAGACTAGCCGCAAAATCAGGTGAACGTGTTATTCTCATTGATGCCGACCTGCGCAGACCTTCTGTGCATAAATATATCGGTGTAGAAAACACACAATCTCTTACCGAATACCTTACGGGGCAAGCAAAGATAGAAGACATCATTCATAAGGATAAAACCGGCCTTCATATGATTTATGGACGTAGCGTTCCGGCAAGTGCCCTTGACATGCTATCCTCTAATAAGATGGATCACCTGATCCGCGATCTACGCAAGAATTACGACTTAATTCTTATAGATTCTCCGGCATGTATGGCTGTTGCGGATGCCCGCGCGTTAGAAAAATATAGCGACCATATCCTCTATACCGTGTCTTGGAACAACACGCCTCGTGAAACTGTCCACAACGGAATCTCTCAGTTCATCAACTCAGAAAACACAAATATATCAACGGTTTTAACGAATATTGATTTAAAAAAACACGCCGGATTTGGCTATGGTGACGTTATTCATCACTATGGCGATTATAAGGAATATACGCCTGCCTGAGAATCGCATAAAATTGGTTTATGCGAATCAATATCTCCTTTTCACAGCGTAGTGGCTTGGCCTTTATGGCACTTTTGGCGCTTTTACAGGTTATTATCGGGTTTTTCCTGATTACTGAGCCAGGCGGAACAACGACGCAAGAAAAGCAATACGCCACACTCAAATTTCAACCTGAATTGAACGTGACCTTTTTACAAAAAGCTAAAGGGCACACTCAATGATTTCCTACTATAAAAGCAAGCATCCGGGATTGTTTATCTACCTTGCCCTTCTTATTGCAACGGTGACGACCTTCTTATTCATCGGAACAACGTCAAAGACCATTGGTTTGTTTTCCGTTTTATGGGGAAGCTTCATGGTCATGAGAACCTTGTCTCTATATGAAATTAGTGAACATTTCGCCCCAATAACCAATACGAACCTCGCATCTAAAAATAGGCAAGCGGATAAATCTTTCTTGCCCCATGATCTCGCACAACGCAAGAAGATGACCAACCATATGCATCGTGGCCTATACGCATTCCATGCATTAACGCCCCGCACTTTAGTCTGGTTTATAATGGCTATTCTATATTGTGCCTCTTATATATTACTGGACGCATCACTTTCATCATCCCATGATATTATTGAATATATATGCATTGCATTCATGATTGGCGGGGCATTCTGGGCAGGGCAAACTTATGCCTATTCACATTATGCATCAAAACTTATCGGCCTGATCACAACAACCTTATTCGGTGTATCCCTGTATCATGGGTCAGGACTGCAATACCCTATGCAATTGGATTTGCACCACATCACTCTATTTTTCATGTCAGTATATAGTACCATATGCCTGCTTTACGCACTCCGCCATGGCTTCAAGAAAAGCTTTAACATCCTCTGCGGTATTGCAGTATTCATCCTAATTTTATGCTATAGCAGCTTCCAAATCAGTGTTGACACACACGCCGTATGGATTTCAGGGATTAGCCTCTTTTCCATTTTTTGGGTCAGGTCTCATAACCAATTGCAAAAGCAATATGTTCTGTATCAATGTGAATGATCCGCTTATGCGCGAGATCGAAGCGCCGTGGTAATCGTTCCATCATCAAGATAATCCAACTCCCCTCCGACCGGAACGCCATGCGCCAAATGCGTGACCTTTATATCTAACGCGGAAAGATGGTCTGAGATATAATGCGCGGTTGATTGTCCGTCCACAGTCGCGCTTAGGGCAAGAATAACTTCGCGAATTACTCCATTGCTTTCTGATACACGCAGAATCAAATGATCAATCCGCAAATCCTCCGGCCCAATCCCATCTAAGGCCGATAATAAGCCCCCTAAAACATGATAGCGCCCCTTAAACGCGCCTGTACGCTCTATCGCCCAGACATCGCTTACTTGCGAAACAACACAGATTTGCGTCTCATCACGTTTAGGGCTAATACAAATACCGCAAGGGTCTGCCATATCCAGATTCCCACACACACTGCAGCTTTTAACGTTCTCTGCCGCGTCTAACAACGCATTGGCAAGAGGAAGCATTAAATTCCCTCGCTTGCCCAAAAGGTGTAAGGCAATTCGACGTGCAGAACGATTCCCAAGCCCCGGCAAGCCGGATAAAAGGCGGATAAGGTGATCAAGCGGCCCTTCATTCATACGATATACTCTTAATCATTATAGCTAGGCTTGGCATTTTTCTTGTTCGGGTCAATGAATACAAACAGGTCTTTATCATGCTCTACACCATTCTTTAAATGGAACAGCTCAACCTCTGTAATCAGGCCTTGTGCATCAATAACACGCCATTTTTTAAGCGCAAACGGCGCATCCTGAAAGGCGAAAATAATCTTTCCGCCATTGGGTTCATCTTCCTGAACAACTTCAATCTGTAACAAATCAGCCGCAAACTTTGCATCCCGAACCAGTAAATCATCACTTAACGAGAAATTCTTACGCAGAAAGAAATTTGCAAGTGTTGCCCTAATTGGTGCATTTGTTTGCTCTTGCAGATCCGCATCATAGAAATAAATGAACAAACCGTCTGCGACGACAAAATTCTCTACTGGTGGATCATATTCAAAACGTAACTTCCCGGGGCGCTGCAAGTAAAACGTCCCAACAAATTGTGAACCATCATGCGCAGTTTGAACAAAACGTGCCTGTGCAGATTTTAAATTCTGGAGATATTGTTCGGCGCGCTCAATATCCTCCGCCCCGGCAGGTTTTACATCCGATGCATAAGATGGCGCAATGACAAGAAATAAGCCTGCAATCAATAAGGTAATATATGTCTTCATACGGCAAAGATTATCTGATTCATAAAGACGTGCATAGCCCCTTTTATCCTAAGCGCCACTATGATCACTAATTAAAATTTGACGTTTACCCGTCGCACTGGCCGGAGAGATAACGCCTTGACGTTCCATCTCTTCAACAATACGTGCGGCGCGGTTATATCCGATTTGCAAGTGACGCTGAACAAAGCTTGTTGAGACCTTACCTTCACGTGAAATCACAGCCACGGCCTTATCATAAAGCTCATCCACTTTCTCACCATCTCCGGATTCACCACCTCCAAACATGGCATTCATAACATCACTGCCACCAAAATCGGCACCTTCACTTGTCACATCATCAATATAAGACGGCTTACCCTGTGACCGCAGGAAGTTTGTTGTCTTTTCAACATCCTCATCAGAAACAAACGGGCCATGTACACGTGTAATACGACCACCTGGTGCCATATACAGCATGTCCCCCATACCCAAAAGCTGCTCTGCACCTGAATCACCAAGGATTGTACGAGAGTCAATTTTCGATGTTACCTGAAACGAGATACGGGTCGGAAAGTTCGCCTTTACAACCCCGGTAATAACGTCAACAGATGGTCTTTGTGTTGCCATGATCAGGTGTAATCCTGCCGCACGCGCCATCTGGGCAAGGCGCTGAATCGCGTTCTCAACATCTTTACCCGCCACCAACATCAAATCGGCAAATTCATCTACAATAATTACGACATACGGTAATTCATTAAGCGGTAGAGGATGATCTTCAAATACTGCGGCACCACTCTCAGGATCAAAACCGGTTTGTACCTTATGCATAATCTCTTCATCGTTTTTGACGGCTTCACGGATACGTTGATTATACCCCTCAATATTCCGAACCCCAAGTTTGGACATGTTGCGGTAACGGTTTTCCATCTCATGCACCGCCCATTTCAAGGCGACCACGGCTTTACCCGGTTCCGTCACCACAGGGGATAGAAGATGCGGGATATCATCGTAAACGGATAACTCCAACATCTTCGGATCAATCATGATGAAACGGCACTGCTCTGGTGAAAGACGATACAAAAGCGACATAATCATCGTATTCACCGCAACCGACTTACCCGAACCAGTGGTTCCGGCAACAAGAAGGTGTGGCATCTTTGCAAGATCTGCCAAGATTGGCTGTCCCCCGATATCCTTACCCAAGATTAGAGGTAGCTTAGCAGACGTTTTATCGTATAGGCGAGATTCTAACATCTCACGCATATACACGGTCTGGCGCGTTTTGTTCGGCAACTCAATACCAATCACATTACGCCCCGGCACAACCGCACAACGCACAGATATTGCAGACATGGAACGTGCGATATCATCGCTTAATGAAATAACACGTGCACTTTTTACACCCGGTGCAGGTTCTAATTCATACAAAGTCACAACAGGCCCCGGATGGATACTAACGATTTCACCTTTTATGTTGAAGTCTGCCAATACATTCTGTAACAACTCTGCATTTTTCCGCAAAGCATCTTCATTCAAAGTTGCACAAGACACATCGGAAGGCACATCTTGAATCATCGAAACAGGTGGAAATTCCCATTCCCCGTCTATATCAGATAATTCAAAGCGCTGTTGACCGCTTTCTTGCGGCTTAACCGGCTTTTTATTTTCCGCGCTTTGCGGTGTAACAACAGGAATAGACCCCCTAGACATCGGAGCCGGAGCCGGAGCCGCAGGCATGGCTTCATCCACACCGGAATCCTCAAACGTTTCTTGTGTCTTTTGAGGTTCTGCCTTCTTCTTGGGTTTAATAACGGCTTGCTCTTCACGTTTCGGACGCATCGCCTCTAATTCTGCACGGCGTGCTTCTTTCGCATGGGCGCGCTCTTCACGCATATCACGTAGCTTCTCCATAATGCCAAGCTGTATAGGCTCCCCTTGGTATTCAGGTTCATTATAATGGCGTACCCAACTATAAAAGCCATTAACCATGCTCAAAACACCACCAGCAATCAAGAACACCGCAACTTTAATCCTGAACCACAATGTTGCAATCTCATAACGGCTAAACGCTGCGCCATATAACAATACACCAACAGATAAAACACCGCACAATCCGGCAATAACATTGTGACCATACGGAATTTGTAGAGCCTGCGTTACAGAAGAAATCTTGTTTAAAATCAAAACACCCGCACTACTCCCTAAATATGGGTGAATAAAATCACTACTGGCCGGGATTTGCGCCAACGCAACAGATGCCAGCAAAGAAGAAATTAAAATAGCCGAAAACCGCAATGAAACAGGGCGGATTGATTGGCGCTTAAAAACTCGATAGCCCCACATCACACACGCAAAACCGAGAACAAATGCACCGAACCCCAGAGTTTGTAACAAGATATCTGATAACCATGCGCCGGGAACAGAACCAATATTGGAAACGGCTTGTTCCTCCCCCTGCCCGGCAGTATTCCAAGATGGATCAGAAGAGTCGTAGCTCATCAATGATGCAAACACAAATGCCGCACAACAAAAGAAGAACAACGCAATTCCATCCACTAACCTGCGGGCAATAAAGGCCTGCAAAGCATCGGGTAAAAAAGACCCTTTGGATTTTTTGGATTTACGGGAACGTTTAATTGTACGCGAACGTGCCATGGAAGCATCTCTCTCATTACTCTAAAGAATTGACGTCTGAAAACGGTAAAGAACATACCGAAAGAACTTTAAAACTTAGTATATACTGTTTCCACAGATAAACTCAATAAAACAGGGGAAAACCTTCCCCATAATTTCACTTTAATCATTTTATTAACCTTTCATTAAGATTCAATCGGTAGCGTGTTTACATATTTAAGATTGTATAGTTAGAAAATTTTTAAGGGCGGAGATACACATGCAAACGAACGAATACTGTGTTTATGTCTATCATAAACAGAGACAAAACGACCCGCGTCTGCCGCAATGGGAACGTGTCGGGGCAACACGCAATGAAAAACGCGCAATTAAGCACGCCAAACTTCTGTCACGAAAAAAGCAATATGAACGCATAGAAATACAAAAGAAATCTTATAATACAGAGCAAAACAAGCGCACAGGATACGTATTTCGCATATATGAATCAGGTTTTAATCACTGGGAAAAATTATTTCATGCCGTGCAGGATCAAATGAAGCGCCGATAAAACACGACTATCTAGTCAAGAACACCCAAAGGATTTTGTTTAACCAAATCACCTATTTGGTCATAAACATCGGCATTTTGAAACATCTGATCACGAATAGGTTCGTTCTGCTCTGCCAATGTGCGGAAGAATCCAGCAGCATCTTTAAGAAGTCTGCTGGCAAGCTCAGCCACCGCCGTACCATCAAGAACGCCTTCAGGATCCTGAATAAGAACTTCTGCCAACTGATCAAACACAGTTGCATTATCTGTCATTTGCTCTTCCAAGGATTCATTCTGGCTGGCAAGTGTTCGGAAAAACGTCGCAGCATCAGTTAAAAGTTTGCTGGAGAGTTCTGCATGAGTTGGCATAAAAACGTTCCTTCAAGTATCATCATTTACACAAATGCACCCTAGCACATCTTGACCCCGATTATGCAAGCGGAATTATAGCTCACCATAATCCGATTCATAAGTTTTTCTGAATTCATGTGCCTTATACGCACCGAGAAGCTTCACGTCTTTTGCATAAAATCCAAGCTCCTCCAAGGCGCGATTAAAAGGACGGCTTTCAGGGTGTCCTTCGATATCACAATAAAAACGCGCCGCCTGGAAATTCTCATCCACATAGGATTCAAGCTTGGTCAAACTCAAACCATTTGTTGCAAATCCACCTAACGCCTTATAAAGAGCTGCAGGAATGTTTCGAACTTCAAATAACAGGCTTGTCACAACGTCTTCTTCTTCAACATCGGGGAAATCCGGCTCAGGCGACAGGATTAAAAACCGGGTTACATTATGGCTACAATCCTCAATATCACGGTCAAGAACCTCTAACCCATAGATATCCCCCGCCAAAGATGAGGCAATGGCACCATGCGCCTTGTCATGTTTCTCTGCGATTTCCCGCGCCGCGCCTGCCGTGTCGGCATGGACATGTGACGATACACTTAAGGATTTTAGAAATTCCCGACATTGTGGCAAGGCATGAACATGGCTATGCACATGCTTAAGATCTTCCTTCTTTGCCCCCTTCACACCCAGCAACATATGATTAACAGGCTGAAAATGCTCTCCAATGATAAACAAGTCACGCTTTGGCATCAAATGGTGCACATCTGCAACACGCCCGGCAATCGTATTATCAACCGGAATCATTGCCAAATCGGCTTTACCATCTGCAACGGCATCAAACGCAACATCAAAAGAATCACACGGTAACGTCTCAAGATCAGGAAAAACCGCACGACACGACATATCGGAATATGCGCCATGCGCGCCTTGAAATGCAATCTTCTTATACTCACCAACCATGTTATTCTCTTCCATTCTTTTCTAATAATTTCGATATTTACTAATTTTTTGGTTGAATGACTATACGCAAACTGTATATCTATGTCGACAAAAGGAAATGAGCTGCTATATTTTATCAAGGTTCTTTCATTTTTCATGTTATTGAACATTAATACGTCAACAAAAAACGAGTTTGGTTATCTATGTCCAACTTAAATTCAAATAAAATTCTCGGCGCCATCTTATGCGCGCTTCTTACCGTTATGTTAACAGGATTTGTAGCAAATCATGTGATTATATCACCTGAATTGGAAAAAGACGCCGTTGAGATTGAAGGTGCCGCTGCTGACAGCCATGGGTCAAGTGCCCCGGCCAAGCCAAAGCTACCTGATCCGATTATGGCATTGCTTGCCGATGCGGATCTTGCAAAAGGTGCAAAACTGTCAAAGGCATGCGCAGCATGTCACTCTTTCGACAAAGGCGGGCCGACAAAACAAGGGCCTACACTATGGAATGTTGTGGACATTAAGAAATGTTCAACAGACGGATTTTCATATTCTGACAGCCTCAACAGTCTGGGCGGACAGTGGGATTACGACTCATTGAACAAATTCTTGGCAAAACCAAAGAAGTTCGCCCCAGGTACAAAAATGAATTTCGCTGGTTTGAAAAAAGCAAAAGACCGCGCGGCTCTTATCGCATGGTTGCGTCAGCAAGCTGATAATCCTGCGCCACTACCAACTGCAGAAGATATTGCAGCAGAGCAAATCGCATTTGCCCCACCTGTGGAAGAGGCACCCATTGAAGATGCCGCACCGACAGCGGAACATCACTAATAACTAAACATTAGAGATAGAAATTAAAGGCCACATGATGTGGCCTTTTTATTGTGCGATTTTCAATTTACGCAGGCTCTGTCGAATCATGGGTATAAACACTCCCTTCCGGGTAATGATTATGCCTGTAATCTTCTGATATCGCCTCAAGAATTTCTTTGGGATCTCTAACCCCCTCACCAATCAAACGGTCAAGAAGGTCATGCTGCACTTTATTAGATGGGATAACCACATAATGCGTTTTATCCTCTTCACGGTATTTCACCGCAATCATATCACGGGATGAAATAACATCTTCCCGCGCATCATTGGAAATTAAGTCTTCTAAAGCCAATTTCATGGCACTATGCGCACCAATCAAAATATCTGTGTTGAGGTTTTTATTTTTGCCGAACACCGAAAATGTCTTGCGTAGCGGATTATCCGCCCACGCACCTCTAGAGATTTCCTTGACCTTTGCCTGCGTTTTTCTTGTAAAGTCATCAAGAGGTCTGGGGTTTTTAACAATATCCAGAATACCTTTAGGATCACAAAGGTGATCACGCAATGCCATATTATAATTCGGCAACGAGACACCATGCCTGAGATGGAATGTACCATGATCAACTGTTGAGCTGTTACGCCCCTGTTCCCGGACGTAGATCTGCGCCTGTTCTCCATTTGCCCAAAAGACACTACCGACGCTTTCATCCTTCATAACATCACGCAGCATTTTCGAAGCTTCTGCCTGATGTTTAGTACTGGCGATATTATTATTCGCAGCATTAATTTGCGTCTTTTTATTCATCCACGCATATGACCCGACAAGCGCAACCCCTGTCACAGCAGTCGTTACAACAGATTTCAGATTAAAGATCGATTGAATCTCATCCATAACGTATCACCCAAAATTTATTTTTTATAATATCTTTTCCAAGCTATATCACAGCCCGTAAGATTATAGCAATAAAAAGGGACACATAGTTTATGCCTTTTGCGCCCATGCACCACGATCATCCTGCTGCCAGTAGGTAATATCATATTCGGATTCTTTATATCTCTTCCATCGCGCACGTGCCGCATTCACATCGGATGCATCATGACCATTCAAAAGATCACAACATAAAGAAAATCCATCCAGATCTTCTGCCTCTGCGCCCTGTCCAAGGATAAGAACATCGGCGTTATTAGGGTTTTCATCCTTACAGGTCAGGAAAATTGGCTGTTTATCTGCAAAACCGTTACCTGCATTGCCGTGTGGTAAGAAACTGTTCGGATCATACGTCCATAAATAATCATTCATTTGCGACACCTCTGTCGCATCGGATAACTTCACAAGAATACGGTGTCCGCGTTCCAACGCCTTATGAAGCAGAACAGGTAAGACCTGTGCTTGTGATTGGCGTTGCAAATGATAGAAGCGCACCTGAGTCATGTACATTGTGTTCCTTCTTCATATAAATGCTCACACCCTTGATAATCCTCCAATCGATAGAGATTATCGCCCAAGGCATGAACATATCCGTCATCAATCGGTATTTTGCCATGCCCTCCGGGAATATCCAACATATATCTTGGTAGACAAATACCCGAAATCCGCCCTTGGAGAGATTTCATAATCTCCTTACCCTTTTCAATAGAAACACGGAAATGTGATGTTCCTTTCGCATGATCAAGATGATGTAAATAATATGGCTGAACATGCAATGTCACCAATTTTCTGAATAACGTTTCAAGCACCACCGGGTCATCATTGACCCCTTTCAACAGAACCGATTGCGACAAAACAGATATACCTGATTGGCGCAAACGCAATATTGCATTTTCCACCTGCTCTGAAATCTCCTGCCTATGATTTACATGGATTACAGTATGTATTGCCTTGGACGAAGATTTCAATACACCCAGATGCGTATCTGTTATTTTCTGTGGATCTGCAACAGGAATGCGACTATGAATTCGTATGACCTGCACATGATCTATTTGATTTAGCGCCTCAATGATCCGGTGCAAACGACGTGCAGATAAAATAAACGGATCCCCCCCTGTTAGGATCACCTCCCAAATCTGTTTATGATTTTGAATATAATCTATCGCCTGATTAAGATCATCATCTGATAAATGGTCAGATCCACTACCAATCATTTCCTTACGAAAACAATATCGGCAATATACCGCACAAATATTTGTCGCCTTTAACAAAACCCGATCAGGGTAACGATGCACAATCCCCTTAACCGGACAATAGATATCATCTCCGATTGGGTCTGCTTCTTCATTCTTTTGGATCTGCAACTCCCGCGCAGACGGAACATATTGTCGTGCCACCGGATCATGAGGATCTTTTATAAGGCCATGCACATGTGCACTTATACCGATGTCATATTGTTCTTCCAGATGGGAGAGGCCATTATCCTCTTCTGACGTTAACAAACCTGCTTTACGCACATCTTGTGCAGAACGAAGAGCCCTCTTCTTAACAGAAAGAGGGCTGCTTGTTTTCTTGTCTTGTAATACAGGTTTATGATTCATAATTCTCGGAAACAAAACGATCAAGCACCCGCACACCAAAACCTGTACCAAATTTCGGTGTTGTATCCCTATCGGACTTAATCCATGCCGTACCTGCAATATCCATATGCGCCCATGTTGTTCCCTCCTCTATAAAGTGCCAAAGGAACCCAGCCGCCGTACAAGCACCAGCCCAGCGACCTGACTTCGCCATATTCTGCGTATCAGATAATGTGCCTTCCATATCTTTTTTCCAAACCTCATCAAGAGGCATCCGCCACAATCTTTCATTTGTATCTTGGCCTGCCTGATCCATCTGCGTCCATAAGACGTCATCTGTTACAAATGTACCACAATATTCATGCCCTAATGCCATCATCATCGCACCCGTTAATGTGGCAAGATCAATCACTGTCTTTGGCTTATAAACATCCTGAACATAGGATAAAGCATCCGCCAAAACCAAACGACCTTCCGCATCAGTATTCAAAACCTCGATCGTCTTACCGCTATAAGATGTGATAATATCGGCCGGACGATAAGCACGCGCAGATGGCATATTCTCAACCAGTCCGACAATCGCGACAACATTGGCCGTGGATTTACGCAAGGCCAGTGCCTTCATCAATCCAACAACTGCCGCAGATCCGCCCATATCCATTTTCATATCTTCCATGCCCGCACCGGGCTTAAGAGATATACCGCCTGTATCAAACGTAACGCCCTTCCCAACAAAGGCAATAGGCATCTCAGAAGAGGTCTTATCCCCCTTCCAACGCATAACAACCATACGCGGAAGATTATCTGATCCCTGCCCCACGGCAAGCGCCGCCCCCATGCCAAGCTTTTTCATTTTCTTTTCATCGAGAATATCCACCTCAACACCAAGAGGCTTTAGATCCGCCTTTATGCGCTTTGCATAAACATCAGGATAAAGAGCATTGGGCGGCTCATTCACAAGATCGCGGGCAAAAAACATCCCCTCTAACATGTGTGCAAGAGGCGCATAGGCCTGATTTGCCGCATCACTATCGAAGGACACAAAATGTACAGAAGATAAAAGCTTCTCTTCATTTTCTTCATTCTTTTTAGATCGGTAAATATCAAAACGATATGCCCGCATCGCAAGCCCCAGCGCAATATGTGCGATAAAATTCCCGCTGCCATTCAAGTCATTATCAGCATAAAATTCGAGGTTCTCGATGTTCTTACCACTTAAAGCCGCGCAAATCTTCCCACCCATTTTTTCACAGGACAGGTCATCCATTTCTTCTTTCTTACCGCACCCTAAAAGAATGATATAGCTATATGGAGAATTTTCAGGCAGCATCAAAACCTCAACCTGTCCAAGCTTTCCGGTAAAACTTTTAGTGGTTTCAAGCACATGGTCAATATAACCATGAAATTCATAATTCATAGAATTCACAGGCGATGTCGGCTCTTTACCTTCATAGAAACATAACACAGCAGCTTCCGCTGTCTTATAAGGTGCCTTTGAAAAAGAAATATCGAGGGTCATAACTCACTCCTGATGCGCTAAAAATAAAATATGGGTCGCGTTGTCGATTATTCGTAGTATAATCGCTATGCATAAAATAACCAGTAGGAAACAAGTAAAAGCCTATAACTTTTTGGCCTGTGTCTCATCATGAAAATCTTTAACCTCTATCTCTTTAAAAATTTAGCGATTACAGCGGTTTTCGTGACGCTGGTTTTAACGTTCATTATCTTTTTGACGCAATCGTTGCGTTTTTTAGAAATCGTTATGAATGCGGGATCATCCGGTACAACATTTTGGATATTGACGAGCCTTGCTCTGCCTCGATTTTTCGAAGTTATTTTGCCAATTTCGGTTATGGCAGCCACGCTATTTCTGTACAATAAGATGACGATTGACTCGGAAATTATTGCAATGCGGGCAACCGGACATTCCTCATTCGCACTTGCCAAACCTGCCATTATTCTCGGTTTTAGCACGACAATCATTCTCTGGATTATTACAATGTGGGTCGCACCTATATCTTTGGCAAAAATGCATGATATGCGCGGCGCATTGAAATCAGAGTTCTCTGCTTTCCTGTTTAAAGAAGGTGTTTTCAACCAGATTGGTAAGGGACTGACCGTTTATATCCGTGAAAAGCGCAGTGATGGCGAACTCACCGGTTTGATGATCCATGATACACGTGATCAGAGCAAACCACCGTCAACCATTCTGGCCAAGCGCGGCATTATCGTATCCAATGAACACGGACAACAGGTCATTGTATCATCGGGAACGCGTCAAGAATATAACCCCAAGTCCAAGATTTTAACAAAGCTGGACTTTGGCCGATATACGATTGACCTTCCGGACACAACCAGCAACCATATACGATGGGCAGAGCCGGATGAACGCACCATTCATCAACTGCTTAATCCTGATCTAAATAACAAGAAAGATTTGGAAAATTTACATGACTTCTCAGTTGAGGTTCACCGACGCTTTACCGCACCATTACTGGCCTGTACTTTCCCGCTTATTGCTTTAACTATCCTACTGCTCGGCCCTGTTGACAGACGGGGACAAACCAAAAAGATCATTATATCCGTCATTCTGATTATGTTACTCCAAGGATTGTTTCTGACCTCATATAATCTGGCACGAAACAATGATATAGGACTTATCCTGATGTATATCGTGACATTCTTGCCAATCCCCGTCAGCCTCTTTTGGCTCAGCGGATATAGCGAAAAACTGCGCCGTCAGTTTCTTTTTGGTAATCAGGGAGAAACAGCATGAAGGTAACCTACACCCTCAGCCTATACTTAGCGCGGCGCTACTTCATAAATCTGTTAATCTTATTAGGTGCTTTACTATCTATTATCTACCTGTTTGATACAGTTGAACTCATCCGCCGCGCCAGTAAACATAGCGATGTCCCCCTAACACTTGTCCTGCAAATGGGGCTTTTAAAATTACCGGAGGTCGGCCAGACTTTATTGCCTTTTGCAATATTATTCAGCGCCATGTTTACATTTTGGCAGTTAACCCGCCGTTATGAATTAATCGTTGTACGCGCATCAGGTTTTTCCGTGTGGCAATTTCTTCTGCCTGTTTCAATGGTCGGAATTTTGTTCGGCGTCGTTCACATGACGGTCATTAACCCGGTTGGCGCGGTCTTCATTAGTAAATTCGAAGACCTCGAACGTGTCCACCTTAGTCGACAAGACAATCAAATTGCGGTTTTTCAAGAAGGGCTATGGCTCCGTCAGGCTATTCTAATTGAAGCGGAAGTATCTCCCCAACAGGACGAAGAGGAAACAAGTCCCCCTGCCAGTCCTCCTCCAGAAGTAATCAAAAAATTAATTAGTGGATACGCAGTCTTTCACGCACATAGAATCGAACAAAAAGACTGGAAACTACGCAACGTTACACTGTTTTATTTCACAGATGAGAATGACCACTTACAGCGCATAGACGCGAATACAGCCCGTCTTGAGGACGGTGAATGGGTATTGGATAATGCCATAATCCACAATCTACACGGTATAAAATCCAAAGATCAGACATATCGCCTACCAACCACATTAACCCAAAGAGATATCGAGGAAAGCTTTTCTTCCCCGGAAAGTATGTCATTTTGGAAATTACCATCTTACATAAAGACATTGGAACAGACCGGGTTTGATGCAACCGGACTAAAAGTCTATTATCACAATCTATTATCACAGCCCCTAATGTTTTGCGCCATGATCCTTTTGGCGGCAACAGTATCCATGCGCCCACCAAGATCACGCGGCACATTTATGATGATCTCCGGCGGGGTTTTTATCGGATTTATTATTTTCTTTTTATCCAGCTTCTTACAGGCATTGGGCTCTTCCCATCAGATTCCTGTCATTATGGCGGCGTGGTCTCCTGCACTAATCGCATTCCTTTTGGGACTGTCTGTTATGATGAATCTGGAAGACGGATAATATAATTGAGGATGATTCACACTACCCTCTATTCATTCTATTTATTTACAGATATATTTTGTTGTTGTGTTTATGTTAACGAATTGATAATCAACACATGATAATTAATATATGTACTTTTATGAGTTTCTTTCATATTTCAAAATTTCTGTAGTCAGGATCAATTAGAATGAAAAAGCGTTTTCCATTTTCTTGTCATTTAAAAACAACACGCGCCATTGTCTGTGCCGCACTTGCTACATTTTCTGTAACGGGCTGTGCATACGACTCAACCAACAAGTTCGAAGAAAACGGCATTGTTATCTATGACCCTATGGAAGAGCAAAACAGGCGCATGATGGCATTTAACCAAAGCGTTGATCATACCATCTTAAACCCTATGATTAAGGGGTATCGCATTGTTACACCGAAACCTGCACGTACCGGAATTCGCAATGTTCTCCGCCATTTGGGCACACCTGTTGTTTTAACCAATCAGATCCTTCAAGGTGATCTATCCGGTGCAGGAAAAACAACGGTTCGCGGGGTTGTGAATACTTTCGTCGGTCTGGGTGGGCTAATTGATGTGGCCGCACATGAAGGCATTGAATACGAATCAGAAGATTTTGGCCAAACCCTTGGCGTATGGGGCGTTGGATACGGTCCATATATGGTTGTTCCATTCATTGGTCCATCATCCATGCGTGATTATGGTGGCTATTTCGCAGACTCAGCGATGGATCCCTTACGCTGGTACTTATCAAATACAGATCGTGAGTTAATTTATGCGGGTAAATTCTCTGCCAGCTATTTCGACTTACGCGAATCATTAATGGATACATTGGTAGATCTTGAGAACAACTCAATCGATTATTACGCCACAGTGCGCAGTATATACTATCAGAATCGTCAGGCTTCTATTCTGGACAAAAGTAACACAACAATTTCTGCGCCATCGATTCCTGATTATGATGATGAAGATTTCGACTACTAAACCAACTACACAGATATGAAGGCGTGATGCATGTATCTTTTATACTGTGCATTACGAATTCTATGATATAAGGGGTTTGAATTGAATAAGGAGTTTCTTTGTGCGTAAATCTTATTTCATGCTTTCAGTCGGGATTGCAACCTGCCTAACAGCGCCCGCTTATGCTCTTGATGGCTTCAATAGCCACAAAAGCCATGGGGAAAGCTCTCTGATATATGTCTCCGCCGGGCAGCAAGCACTTGAAGACGATGCCCTATCCTTTGTGTCTACAATGACAAAAGAAGGCATTGATTTCTTATCAAATCCCGAATTAACAGACGAGAAACGCACCGAAAAATTTCATAAGTTTCTGAAAGCTAATTTCGATATGAAAACAATCGCACGTTTTGTTTTAGGTCGTTATTGGCGAAGCGCCACAAAGGAACAGAAAAAAGAATATTTTAAACTGTTCGAGACAATGATTGTCGATGTTTATGCAAAGCGCTTTGGCGAATATAACGGAGAACAACTGGACGTCCGATCAGCCCGCCTTGACGGGGAAAGAGACGTGATTGTTTCATCTGAAATTGTTGCTGAAAACATAACAGTCAGTGTCGATTGGCGTATAAGAAAGAAAAAGAACGGAGAATTCAAAGTCGTTGATGTCATCGTAGAGAATGTCAGTATGTCTCTAACACAACGCTCGGAATTCGCCTCTGTCATACAACGTGGCGGTGGTAATGTAGAGGTTCTTTTGGCACACCTACGACCTGAATAGAATTAAGAATATTTAAGATCAATAGATAAAAAGCCATGAAATACATGGCTTTTTTTATGCTTATTCAGTTACTGAAAATACAGTGAGGGATGCTCATAGACCTATTGGATGGTTGTATTAATAATCGCTGCATCTTGAACATCACGAACGTTCGTCTCACCTTTAAAGCGTTTCATCATCGCGGTTATCTGAGCATTCGTCATGTTAATAGAACGGAACATATTACTTGCAAGCTTACTTGCCGGATCAAATCCTGCTGACTCTTGGAATGTACTTACCGTTGCACCCATCCAACGAATAATACTGTTCGGTATCTGGTCAACCAATTTAAAACAAGACAAACCAATCATATAAACGATCATCGCATATATTGCCGTGAAAAACAGCTCATCCACCGGCCCACGCAAAGATGAAAAAGAACGATCCCCTGGTGTATGTCCTAGATTTTCTAAACGGCCACCGGCATTGATAATATCATTCCAATACACACCCGCATCAAAATCATATCCCGCAGCATTCAAAGTCAATGTCGTAAACACATCATGTAAAACGTTAACCAATGCAATAAACAACGACATACTAAATATAAACCCGGTAATAATCAGGATAGGCCTTAAGAATATTTCAAATAAGAGAAAATATCCATTCGTTGCCAATGGTCCCGGTAACCCGTTTCCATCAATACGTATATGTGCAACAGCCCATAACGGCATCGCAACAACGGCCTCGAATATACTCTTAACCCAGCCACTAAATGCAAAGAAGAAGTAAATAAACGGCATAAGCGGTAAAATATAATAAAGTAAAAAGCCAATCGACAAGCCGATCATTCCAAATTTAAAGGCAAAGCTACTCGCCGCCGTTGAGATCTTTCCGGCGAAATTATCAGAGAACATCTCCCCAATTGTTTGCCCGGCAACACCGATAAACATGTTTCGAACTGCCGCATCAACCATAGACTTTCCAAGCCCACTTAACATCGCGAGAGGATGAACACCTTTATTTTCAAGCAAGTCATAAAGACCATTTGTCCCAAGCATCATATTGATCACATCAATAATGGCGTTTTTTGCTGGTCTTGTAAAAACAGTCTCAGTGACAGCGGCAGTCGTCCAAGAGCTATAAACACCATATAGAATAGACGCAAGATACTGATCCCCCATTCTTGGTAAACTCGCCATTTGGCCATTTTCCAGTTCAGGGTTAAACCGATCGGTAAATGACATATTGCTGTCATGCTGTGCGTGCTGTCTTGCAATATCTTCCATGACCATCGGGTAAAACTTTGCAACAGGCAGATTCGTAAAGGCCGACGAAACAAGTCCGTTTAAACTTGCAACCTGGTTATACCAAATAGCAGCCCCAGCCCAACCACGCTCTCTTACCGCAGCTGGCATCAAAACATTGGATGGATAATCCGGATCTTCACGATCCGCTTCAGCAGCGCGGATTTTATCAAACCCCGGCAAGTATGAATACGTTGCCGCATTAATAATTTCACCTGTGATCCACGTGCTATTATATCTTGTTTCCCCATCCATTATAGAACGCGCCGCACCCGCAGTTATCCACTGCGTTGAATGCGCGAGGTCTATTCCCGTATATGGTGTATCAACGCAATCATTACGGTGCCCTTGCGGTAATGTCGCACGAACCATACATTCCGCCGTAGTATCAAAATCGATATATGGGCTTGAAATAATAGCTTGCATAGATTCGTAATATTCACCTTGTATCCCGGTTCCGGAGTTATCTCCCACAACAAAGCGATCCAAAGACGTTATCTGGAAATGCATTTCTCCACATGTTGGCTCGACATACCCCCAATATTCATCATGAACACCTCTGGGATTTTGTACAGTAGATGGCACCGTTGTTGATATCGATCCGGTTCCGGGAACATCCCACCCCGGCGGATTATATTCCCCAAACCGTACAACAACGTCTCTATAACGTGAGAAAATAACGGCCTCTTCAAAATCAATATCCAGAAAATCATAGACATCTTCATCTGTGCCTCCCATCTCATTATATGGCTGAGTCGCCGCACCAAATGAATTATTAGGAGGAAGATTTGTTGCGGTAGTATCATCATTATGCTCACGTACAACATAAGGATGGACGTCCTTATCATTGATAACTTTTTCCGCATACATACACGCGCGTACAACATGCATAAACTGAACAAGACCACCAATATCAGGAACATTAGGGCGCGCGACCATATTCTGCCCTTGCCCTAATAATGCCGCGACTTGATAATATGTGTTTCCATCCGCATCAACAACTGTCGTAACACCGGCAGAATCAACAAAACCAAGCCACGCATTTGTAGCAAAATTTGACCCGAACTTTGCAACCGAAAACGTAATAAGTTGGGCAACATTAATCCCTTGGTTATTAATATAACCTCCACCCGTTGCCGTAGATGTATTAATGGGTGCAATCAAAGCAAAGAAAACAATTAAACGCGGGATGAACCAAGCCTTGCTAAAGCGCTGCCCGAATGGTGTGCCTGATACAACCGTTTCTCCAATAATTGCAATAATAAAATAGATGATAATAAGGCCGGCAACAAATGCAATACCAGACGTATAGAAATGCAATAAGCCGTGTAATGCCTGATGCAAAGGCATCGGATAAGCAATAGGAGAGAAAACAATATTTCCGCGAATATCTTCACAATCCGTTCCTGTATCACCAAAACATGATTCAAAGAACCCAAGACCACCCGTCTCACCCGAAGAACGCATCACACCAAAAACAGTATCAAGAACGACAAATGCCAAGTCTTGAGATGGTGTATGTCCAACAGGTGTATCAATAAAATACTGTGTCCACAAACTTGCCGCAAACACAGGGTAAGATGCGATAGAAACCCCAAGAAGAACAAACTGGATAAGGATCAGAACCATACCAGCCAGCATAAGGAAATACAGGCAAACTTGATCTAAATTTCGCCGCGAGAAAGTAAGGTTCCGTCCAGCTTCAAACACAACATGCCTGATACCATAACGCCCATAATTCTCAGTCTGAAGATAAGCGTGACCAGTAGGTAACAGCCCCACATTATGATAAATCATAGCCATTAAGCCAGCCATAAACGCAAAACCAGAGCTTAGGAAAGCTCGGATTCTCGGCCAAATCCCCGGAAGCATCGTATAATTTATTATACTTTTATGTGTCGCTCTCATGGACCTAATTCACCTAAATCTACTTTCCACCGGGTCCCGGCCTATTCGCAGCACCAACAACAGCCTGCAGACCACCACCAATTTTTGAGGTAACTTGCTGTGAACCGACAGACATTCTTGATACCAATCCTTCTGCCGGGTTCTCACGCTGATCACCAAATGTTGCAACACTCTGCCCCATCCATCTCAGGATGTTGTTCGGAACAGTGTCAATCAATTTGAAGGATGACATACCAATCATATAAACCAAAATCGCATAAATTACCGTGAAGAAGAATTCATCGATAAGAGAGCGCATATATGTCAGCGTATTACGTGATGTCTCCAATTCAGATTCCAAATCGTAACCAGATGCATTTTCTGTAACCAACGTAAAGACACCATTCAACGCACTTACAAGGGCAGAATAAATCGAGATACTGGCCAATAGCCCAAACACAATCAGAATGGGGCGAACAAATACCTCAAATATCAAGAAATAACCGTTTAAAGCAGCTTGCCCGGACATACCATGCCCATCAATACGAATATGTGCTAACGCCCAAAGAGGTGCTCCAACAAGAGCCTCGAATATACCTTTGATCCAACCACTTACAGCAAAGTAGAAGTAGATAAACGGTAAGAACGGCACAACATAGAATAGCACGAAACCAACTGTTAGACCCAACATAGCAACGGTAACAAAGAAACTACCTATAACTTTGGAAAGCTGCTTTGGCGAACCTGCAGCCGTTGCAACAAGAGACATAACAACAAATCCCAATGAACGCACAGAGCTCTCTACCAATGAACGACCGACACCTGACAATTGTGCCAATGGATGCGTTGTCGGGTTATTGCTCATATCATACAGACCATCAGTTCCTAACAATAAAGAGATAGCTTGCAAAAACGGGTTAGATTTAGGACGGTCAACCTGCTGACCTTCTGAGGAAATACTCCACTCTTCATAGGCATCCCACAAAATCTCCGCAAATTGTGCATCATCGACTTTATTCAATAGACTGGATGTACTGTCCAAACTCGCCACTGTTGGCTCAAATCGAGTGCGTATATCTATGTTTTTGTCATATTTTGTTTTAAGTTCATAAACCTTCTCAAGAATCTCCGGATAAGCCAGAACCTCAGGTACATTTGTCATTGTTGACGTCACAACACCATTCATTTCCGCAATACGGTTATACCAGATACCTGCAGCAGCCCACCCTTTATCAATATAACGGCCACTATTAACGATACGATTCGTCATTACTTGCGCAATCGGCCCAGCCATACCAGTGATACCACCACTAATAAGATCCTCATAGTCATCCTGCAGCTCTTCATTCAAGTCACGCACGAATTCATCTGTAACCCGCGTATCATGAATCGGATTATTCACCGATGGCGCCGGTATGACATCACCAACAACGGCTCTATGGCGGTGATTGGTTGTCGCATCTTGGTCTAAAATAATTGATGCAATCTCACCATCATCAAACCAGTACTGAATAATAATATTCCAATAGAAATATTGTGACCAAAAGGCACCATACTCCGCTTCTGTATTAGTGGGGTTAACAGGGTTGGCAGGTGGCCCCGCTCTTGGATCAGCCAAATCCATACGCAAGGAACCACAAACGGGTTTAATGAACGATGGGTATTCCTTATGTTTATCCGGGTCAAGAACACCAAAAACAATCATTAATGTCGTCATCTCGTCTATAGAACTCAGATAGGCGGAATGCAAAAGGTCATAAGTAAATAATCTCGATCCTACACGGCGATACGGATTGGTGTCGTCATGCGGGCCAATTACATACATCCACACACGATCATCGACCGGAACCGGATCAGTAGCGACAATGGTTCCCTCATTCACAAGACGTGTATGTGTATAATATTCATGTGCGACCTTACATGTCTTGGCTACATGTATAAACTGCATCAAAGGATCAAAATCAGGAGAATGAGGAATAGAAACCAAAGCCTGACCATCATTCAGATAAGCATCATTTAGTACTGTATTAAAATAGCCCCACCCATTCGTCGCAAAAGCAGATCCGTATTTTGCCGCATAAAGTACAATATATTGTGATGAATTTAATCCGACATTCAAAGGAATCAACAATCCGAATGCAACAACGATACGCAACGGTGCCCACATTTTATTAAAACGACGACCAAACGGTGTACCACTCTGTGCTGTCTCCGCAAGGATCGTCGCGATAAAGTAAGACGCAACAATAACGGCAATCACCAAAAGTCCCATGCTGTATACTGAAAACAACTGATGTATTCCTAAGTGGAATGGGAATGGAAAGGCAAGATATGCTTCAGAGGCAAGCGGGCTCATCTGTGCTGCCTCATCATTAAAAGCTGCACCAGAAGGCAATTGATCTAACGGATCCATATCCGCGACCGGGTTTGTGAATGTATCCTGACACACAACTGTAGAGGCAACACAAGACCCAAAAAGACTGGAGTTCGCGGTACCATTAGGGTCAGGAACACCAAAAACCATATCCAACATGATATATGCAAGATCCTGCGCCGGTGCGGCAACAACAAAGAAACCATTCCAGTTTGTCGGCATTGCATAAACCGGCTGCATAAACAGAATCATCGCAATCGCGAAAAATTGGAAGAAGAACAAGACCAGACCAACAAGAACCGCCACAAACAAAATAATCTGGTCAATGCTTTTGAAGTTAAATGTGAGGTTCCCCGCAGCCTGTCCAACAACATGGCGAACGCCAAAGCGGCCGAAACTCTCAGGCTTTAGATAAGGATGGTTACGAGGTAACAGACCAACCATTTGATAAACAACGGCAATGAAATACGGAATATAATTGAATCCCCCTGCAATCAATGCACCCAATCGCGGAACGATCTGAGGCATTACCGCATAATTCAATGCTCCTTTTACCGTTACTAATCCAAACATTATACCATTTTCCTCTTTATGATATTATTTCGCCCTTACTTGGCAGGGGGTGTGTTACCTTTAAGCATACCACCTAGGGCGCCTCCGGCCCCTTTAGAAACTTCAACCATTGCTCCAGCAGCCTGGTTACCGATCGTCATACCACCCATCGCAGCATAGCGGTTCAAACTTTCAACATTATCCTGCTCAATATCACCGAACGAAGATACACCTGCACCTGCCCAACGCAGGATGTTATCAGGAATCTTATCAATCAACTTGAACGACGCCATGGCCATCATGTAGCAAACAATCGTATAAATCACAGTGAAAAAGAACTGATCGATAATACTACGTCTGAAACCTTCGTCATCAGGCGTTTGTACATCAAGAACGTTCACCACCGCCGCATCATAACCAGCGGTATTCACAACAACGACATCCCAAATAAGGTTCAGAACACGCACCTGCATCGCAAAAATTGAAACTGCGGCAACCAAACCAACGACCGTCAAAATAGGACGAATAAAGATTTCTAAGATCAAGAAATACCCGTTCTGAGCGGCATCCCCAGGTAAGCCATCTCCATCAATCCGTAAATGCGCAAGAGCCCATAAAGGCACACCGACCATCGCCTCAAATATTGCCTTCACCCATGATGCAATCGCAAAGAAGAAATACACAAACGGCATAAACGGTAAAACATAGAATAAAACGAACCCCGCAGTAATCCCCATAAAGGCCAGAGAATAGAAGACCTGACTTGCCGCGTCCAAGCCACCCCCGCTATATTTACTAAGTGCCCCAATCATACCACCAAAAAATGCAGTCACTGAGGCTCCGGCCATATCAATTATTGCCGCATCAACAAGTCCCTTACCAACAGCAACAAGTTGAGCCAATGGGTGAATATGCATATTCGCACCACGTATACTCATTAGTCCATCTGCACCGACAAGCATCGACATTGCATTCAAGATCACGTTGTTATATGTAATCTTTTTTCTGTCATTAGAGTCTTTTTCTATCGCATTCCAGAAACAGTGAACCCCGGATAACGGCTCAGCAATCCAGTCAAGTTCTTTCGGGTCACGCCCCGTTTCGATACGTTTCATCGCCTCTTCTGCAGAAGGCGCCTTAACAGTTGGATCAAACCCTGTACATTTCTCATCAAGGTTTTCAACGTGCTTCATTTTAAATTCACGCACTTTTTCCATCACAAGAGGATAGCGATCTAAATTTGGAATTCCACGCACACCATCCATAAAACCACCATTAATTTCGGCAATTTTATTATACCAAACGCCCGCGCCGCCCCATCCTAATTCAGGAATACTGGCATCTACATTAATGCGGTCGCTATTTAAAATATGGTCTTCCCATGCAATGAGAAGGTGCGCTTTATTAGTAGCTTTGTAATCGCGCAAAATCCGAGTACGCCAACTAATCGTTGGTTTTATCCCATCACCTGCTATACACACCGCGGCACTTGCCGGAAGTCCAGGATAGCCGGAACCAACAACAAGAGCACCATCTGCATCACTACCGTTACACATATCATTTATTTTGGTCGCATCATTCTCAACTATAGAAGATACATAACCACGTGCGAAACGGCGGATATCAATGTCTTCAAACCACATATATAATACGGCACTATAATAATAGTGCAGCATATAATCGGCACCACCGCGCCCCACAAACATACCACCGGGATCAGATAAATCACGCACAGGAATACGGATATCCCCACAAAGCGGTTTTACACCAGCCGTATCTTCCGGGAACATTTCATTTCCACCCGAATCAACACGGCGTTCTCCAAACCGGATAATAATATCAGATCCGTAATAGAAACCGACAGCTTCATGATGAGCGTAGGCGTATGTAGGATTATAAAAATCACTAGCCCAGTCAAAATTATTAATCCATACAAATGCACTGTTATCCCCCTCAATATCAGGAGAACCACCAGTACCAGGAACCAGAACAGTATTCGTCATGTTGGTTGTTGGTTGTTTTATCCAATATGGTGCAATTTGGTACTGCCCTTCATATGCGGGCGCGGTATAATCTGAGTCAATATCCGGATAATCAGTCCCGTTATTTAACGTTTGGTTTGTATCTCCGGCATGAAGCCTGTGATACGCATAAGCACATGTGTGAACAACAGTCATTGCCTCAACCAAAGGAGACAGAGACTTTGCCTCAGGCAAAGCAAGGAACGAATATCGCTCCCCCACCGGATACCCCGGATCGACCACAGGCGCTGTGGCGGCAAACATGTCATGTCCCGTTACCGCAGCATTAAACATATTCCAACCATTTGTAGCAAAGCTGGATGCGTATTTTGCAGCATACAGAACAATATATTGCCCGGAATTTAAACCCGTTACGTTAGAAGTCGCCCCTGATGCAGAAGGCCCCGGTGCAACACCAGTTGCCAGATTGGTAAACACAACAGGAACCGGCATGAGAAGCCCCAGCGCAACAACCAAACGAACAGGCGCCCACACATTCTGAAAACGCTGGCCGAACGGTGTACCACTTGTCACAGTTTCAACCAAAAGCACAACCAAGAAATAGATAAAAATCAACAAGGCAATCAGAAGGAGGCCTGTTGAATAAAACTGGAACAATCCATGCAAAGCCGTATGGAACGGCAAAGGCAAATCGGGTCCGCCAACAGTGTCAAAATTAGGATCCTGACTGTATGCAGTACAACTTGTTCCGTCAAAGCTACAGAACAAGCCAGGAAGACCAAAAATTTGATCCAAAAGATTGAACGCTATGTCATTTTCGGCATTCACCGTATCAAACCATGAAAACGCCATGGCCGGCGAAACGAACACTGAATAAAGCAAAATCAGGATTTGCGCCAACAACATGACAACCCCTGAAAGCAAGGCAAAATAAATAAGAATCTGATCAAAGTTTTTACGGGAAAAGGTCAAATGACGCGTTGCTTCTGCAATAACATTTGCAATTCCAAAACGCCCCATATTTTCAGACAGAAGATAAGGATGGTGACGTGGCAATAATCTCGCCATAAGATAAATATGCGCCATCAAGAGTGCTATATATGAGAAACTCGCAGAGAACAGCCCCTTTAAACGGGGCACGACACGTGGCATCACCACATAACCTACAACATCTTTCGCCTTGATCGCACTCACTTTTTCTTACCCATACAGTATAAAACAGATCGCCACCACAACATCAAAATTATGGCAACTTTAACTAAAATACCATTCATACTAGCATTATTTTAGGGGCGAAAGCGAGTTTTATGTCATATTTTCGACATTATTTTATAAACACCTCAAAAAAACAGTATGAGCATTACCCTGCTTTACTGAGCGGGCGATACTTTATACGTCGCGGTGTATCTGCATCATGCCCCATTCGCCTGCGGTAATCCTCCTCATAATCGGCATAGTTCCCCTCAAACCATTCCACGTGAGAATCGCCTTCAAAAGCCAAAATATGGGTCGCCAAACGATCCAAAAACCAACGATCGTGCGAGATAACAACCGCACATCCCGGAAAACGCTCTATCGCCTCTTCCAAAGCGGCCAAAGTTTCCGTATCCAGATCATTTGTTGGCTCATCAAGAAGGATAACATTCGCCTCTTGCTTTAACATTTTTGCCAAATGCACACGATTTCGCTGACCACCTGACAAGTCACCAACTTTCTTTTGCTGATCCGGCCCACGGAAATTAAAGGCAGACACGTACGCCCTGCTTTGCATTTCTACCTTACCCAGCTTGATAATATCCGTTCCACCCGATATTTCTTCCCAAACATTTTTTTCAGGATCAAGGTGGTCACGGCTTTGATCGACATAGCCGAGTTTCACCGTGTCTCCAACCTTGAATGTCCCCTCATCCGGTTGTTCACCACCTGTAATCATCTTAAATAATGTTGATTTACCCGCACCATTCGGCCCGATAACACCTACAATTCCACCCGGTGGCAAACTAAAAGATAAACCATTAATCAAAAGCCTATCACCAAACCCCTTACGCAACCCCTGTGCCTCTATAACAAGATCACCCAAGCGTGGTGGTGTCGGGATAACAATCTGCGCATTACGCATATCTGCCTTTTGACTTTCTGCCAATAGCTCTTCATAGGAATTAATACGTGCCTTGGATTTGGAACGACGCGCAGACGGGCTTTTCCCCATCCACTCACGCTCACGCGCAAGTGTCTTCTGACGGGCATTCTCTTCACGCTCTTCTTGTTGCAGACGCTTGGCCTTGGCATCAAGATATGCCGTATAATTCCCTTCATAAGGAATACCGGAACCGCGATCCACCTCGAGAATCCAGCCTGTCACATGGTCGAGGAAGTAACGATCGTGCGTTACCATCACAACCGCGCCGCTATATTCCTTAAGATAGCGCTGCAACCACGCAACGCTCTCCGCATCAAGATGGTTGGTCGGTTCATCAAGAAGAAGTAAATCAGGCTTCTCAAGCAAAAGGCGACAAAGTGCCACACGGCGACATTCCCCGCCCGAAAGATTTTCCACCGACGCATCGGCAGGCGGACAACGTAAGGCCTCCATCGCAATTTCAATCGTACGGTCCAGTTCCCATCCGTCAACCGCATCAATCTTCTCTTGCAGCGCGCCCATTTCGGTTCCAAGCTTATCGAAATCTGCATCCGGCTCTGCCATTTCCATACCAATCGCATTATAACGATCAACCATCGCCTTCACATCGGAAAGCGCCTCCATCACATTCTCACCAACTGTTTTATTCGGATCCAACTTTGGCTCTTGCTCAAGATACCCAACGCGCGCACCTTTCGCAGACCATGCCTCGCCCATAAAATCCGTATCAACACCGGCCATGATTTTTAATAATGTCGATTTACCCGCACCATTCGGCCCCAAGACACCAATCTTCGCCCCCGGTAAAAAGCTTAGCGTTACATTCTCTAAAACTTTCTTACCACTGCCATACGCCTTGGTTAGTCCGTTCATCACATATACATACTCATAAGATGCCATGCTTTTTGCCCTTTTCTACTCTGACCCTAATACCGATAATCTTTTATCGCCTCCTTTGTGAAACATTGCACGCAACGAGTCAATAAGACGCACAAGACCATCCCTTGATATTCAGAACAAAAAACACCGTATTTCAGGTGAAGTTTTCTTTTTTTCATGATAAAATGCCTGCATGAACACCATTTCGCAGAAGCTCGACCTTCGACAGTCCCAACAACTGGTCATGACCCCGCAGTTGCAACAAGCCATCAAGCTGTTGCAGCTTAATAATGTTGAGCTTTCAGAATTCATAGAGGAGGAGTTGGAAAAAAACCCTCTTTTAGAGAAGAACGATACTGCAAATGACGACACATCCACAGAATCCCAAGCAGAATCTAACGAGACCAGCGGCAAGGACGACATTGAAGAAGCTTTTGAAGCACCAGAACATCAGGACTTTGACAGCGGATCATCCATGGCCGATATCGGTTCTGGTGGCGATATTAAATTCGAAGGAACACAAAGTAACTTCGAAGAACGGATGAGCGCAGAAAAAACGCTACGCACACATCTGACAGATCAATTAAACATGGCCTTTTCCGATGAACGTGACCGCGCAATCGGCAGCCACCTTATCGATCGCCTGGATGAGGGCGGATATCTACGAGAAACACCCGAAATACTGCAAGAGCGCCTCGGCTGCTCTGAAGAACGTCTCGCACGCATCTCAGAACATATGAAGCAATTCGATCCGACAGGTGTTTTTGCCAAAGATCTATCCGAATGTCTCGCACTACAGCTACAGGAAAAAGGTGCATTCGACCCCCCGATGCAACGGCTCTTGGATAACCTACCGATGCTCGGCGATCATGATTTCAAGGGGCTAGCCGATATATGTGACGTGAACGACACTTATTTGATGGATATGGTCGAAGAGATTAAGTCTCTCAACCCAAAACCTGCAAGCGATTTTGACCACCTCGTTGTACAAACAGCCATTCCCGATGTTTTAATGAAACGCTTACCCAAGAATCTAGGCGGCGGCTGGCGTGTTGAGCTTAACACTGACACATTACCAAAGGTGCTGGTTAACCAAGAATATTATACGCAAGTATCGCAATCAGCGACACAGAAGAAAGATAAGCAATATATGAGCGACCAACTCGCCTCTGCAAATTGGTTGGTACGCGCCCTTGATCAACGGGCACAGACCATCCTGAAAGTTGCTGGTGCCTTGGTAGAACAACAAGATGCATTTTTTAACTACGGCATTGAATTTTTAAGACCACTGACCTTAAAGGACATTGCAGAAGAAATCGAAATGCATGAAAGCACCGTCAGTCGCGTAACAACCAATAAATACATCGGAACACCACGCGGCATCTTCGAATTAAAATTTTTCTTCTCAACGGCTCTGGTATCCGAAAGCGGCATCGCCCATTCGGCAGAGGCCATCAAGGCGCGTATAAAAAGCCTGATTGATGACGAAAATCCGACAAAGATTTTGTCTGATGATAAAATTGTCGATATACTAAAGAATGAAGGAATTGATATTGCACGTCGCACAGTAGCAAAATACCGCGAAGCCATGCATATTGGCTCATCGGTTCAAAGACGAAAACAGAAAAAAAATATGGCGTAATCACTCAAAAAACTGACCGTTGTCAATGCTCTGTTAAGATCATGGGTCTATGGTGCAATTATACAGATTAAAAAGTTTATTTCACAAACCGAGGAAAGGAACGCAAATCATGGAAATGACCGTTCAAGGAAAACAAATAGATGTCGGCGAGGCACTGCGTGAGCATGTGACAGACAAACTTTCTGACATAGATCAGAAATACTTCAACCACGCCACGAATGCGACCGTTACCTTTTCGCGTGAAGGGCACAGCACATCTTTATTCAAGGTGCATATCTCATTTCATGTCGGTAAAAATATTCAGGTTATTACCGAAGCCACAGAACCGGATCCATATGCCGCCTTTGACACAGCATCAGAAAAAGCGGCAAAACGTCTGCGCAGGTATAAACGTAAACTACGTGACCACCACAACCGGGCGGAAAAAACACCTGAAGAGGAAATGATGAAGGCAAAGGCCTACACCCTTTCTCAACATGCTATGGAAACTGCGGAGCAAGATAATGAAGAGGATCAGGTAAATGATCCGGCCATCATTGCGGAAATACAAACGCATATCGAAAAGATGAGCATTTCAGAAGCCGTTATGCGCATGGAACTCGCAGATCAAAATGCATTAATGTTCCGTAACGCAAGCAACGAAAAGCTTAGTATGGTTTATTTACGCAAAGACGGTAATGTTGGTTGGATCGAACCTGACGATCAATAATAAAGACATAATACGTCATACATACATTTTAAGTTTTCCTGTGAAGTTTTTCACAGGAAAATTTTTCATCTAAAACCATATTTAAACGCTATAAATTAAACACCAAAAGTCATAAAAAATTAGAAAAATCACCTATCTATTTGATATAGATAAACTTTAGAATATTCTGATTTTTGCAGGGCAATAAACTTTTTTCTGGTTTTTTGTTTTTTACCTATGTTACAACCCCACCAAAGTTACGTTGTGGGAACATAGGAACTAAAAATGAGTATTGCAAAAGAGCTGCATTTTGATCGCTTTCTTATCGATTTAAAAGCGCAAAGCCAGCAAAAAATATTTGATATTCTTGCAGAAGAAACAGCCATTTTTTGTAATGCTGGCACGCAACGTGTACGTGATGCATTTGAAAAACGTTTGGGTGAGCGCACCTTTGGCATGGGCGATGGTCTGGCAATATTCGACATTAAATCTCCTGTCATTACGAGACCTATGCTGGTTCTTTCGCGCTTTGAACAAGAGTTGGATTTTGACGCATTGGACGGTAAAATGGTTGACCTGATGGTTGCGGTGGTTTCACCACAAAAAGACGTTTCCGCGCACCTACAACGCCTTGCACATGTGTCCAGAGTTCTAAGGTCAGCTGATTTACGCGCGGCCCTACGTGATGCCCATGATATCGACGCAATGAGAGTCCTGTTCATGCCAACGCAAGACTGGATGATTGCGGCATAAAGCACCAAAAAAATTTAGAAATGATTAGTGAACGATAACAGGCTCAAGATCTTTTTGTCTTGAGACAACAATGGCCTCATCCCGTGAGGAAAGCACAGCGACCTCTTCCCCATCAGCATCATGGATTGCGTAGTTCAACGTGCCTTCATTGTCAAAAGAACGAATATAGGCGATCTGATTCAGGCCAAAATTCTTGAAATCATGTGTCGATAAATTACGAAGAACACTATGAATATCTTTTTCTGTTTCAAGATTTTTCTCAGCCATAACGAGAGCACCCCTTCCTTTTTATTATTTTATTTCTTCTATGAGACATCAAAACAGCCTCTTTTGTCAAAAGTCTTTTCAACTTTATTTCCCGGATGTATCGACATCAATCGGTTGTAATTCTTTATTACCACCTGTTTTCTTCTGGCTAATCTTGATTTTAACCGCATTGGACTCCGGGATAACCCGTTCCAAATTAATATGGAGTAAGCCATTATCAAGATCCGCACCAACGACCTCAATACCGTCGGCAAGAACAAAATTACGGTGAAACTGACGCGCGGCAATACCACGGTGCAAATACACACGATCTTGTTCATCCTGTTGCTTTCCGCGAATCGTCAACTGGTTCTGATCCACCTCAACATCAAGATTTTCCATTGAAAATCCGGCAACAGCCAGCGTAATACGCAAACCATAATCACCAATTTGTTCAATATTATAGGGAGGATAACCTTCTGCGCCATTTTTGCGCATACGATCAATTGTTTTTTCGAAATCATCAAACCCCAAAAAAAGCGGGCTATCAAACAAAGACAAACGTGTCATTTTGTGTACTCCTCTTACATGAGCGAGAATAAGCAATTCAAATACAAACGGCCCGCCTATGCAGCACCGCTTTTTCCAGAATATACGGATTTTATAAGATTTTTCAAGCGGACTTTACAAAAAGCCTGTCACAATACCCGCATTCAACCGTTTCCTGCCCGTCAAAGCTATACCAAACTTTCGGATGTCCCATGGCACCATCACCACCATCGCAGCTCACCCCATCGGCGTGTACATCAATTTTGATCGTTTCCGGCTCATTCGAACGTGACATTATGTATTACCCTTACGTTTCATAAAGTCGCATTAGAATAAAAATCATGTATAAATTCAACCCCTATTCCACAGCTCGACTTCCCACATTGCATAAAAACAGCGTATTATGGCCATATGAAAAATACACAGCAACAAGGTAACGTCCTGTTTTACATCCTGATTGCCGTCGGCCTTATGGCTGCTTTGGCCTATGTTGTGGCACATAGCGGACGCGGTAATGTCAGCACACTGACAAGGGAACGGTCGGCGCTTTACGCATCAGAAGTCATAGAATACGGCTATGTCATATCCCAAGCTGTGGCACAAACCCGCCTTAGGGGGTATATGGACACCGAGATCAGCTTTGAAAATGATGTACAGAGCGGATACACCAACCCGAATTGCATCGAAAATGAATGCAAAATATTTCATACAAACGGCGGCAACATACATTACCTGGAACCGAAAGAGAGCTGGCTGGATACAAGCAGGTCATCCGATTCATTCTACGGACGTATTACCTTCTCCGGCAGATCATGTACCGAAAGCACAACATGCTATGCCGACGGATTGGATAATGAGGACCTTATCATGTTCATATCCTATCTTGATCGCGACATATGTCTGGAGATCAACGACAAAGTCGGTATTACCAACCCATCTGATGACGCGCCGTTGGATGCGGGATGTTCCGGCACAGGCAGCACCTTCACAGGCACATTCAGCGAAGGTGTATCCCTGAAAGATGTTGCCGGAGATCTGGATAAGCCCGCAGGATGCTTTCGACATGATGGAGGGTGCACAACAACCCCAAACAGCTATCACTATTATCAAGTTCTGATAGAACGCTAGGGCATTCTAAGACACTCTTTTCCAGACTGTCCCCTCTGGCGTATCCTCAATTGCAATACCCATACGGGTTAATTCATCACGAATTTCATCTGCCCGCGCCCAGTTTTTCTCGGCTTTGGCAGTCACACGTTCTGCCAACAAGGCATCAATACCTGCATCCGCACCGCTCTCAACCGGTAAAGAAAGCCAATCATCCGCTCTTTCTTGCAAAACACCTAAAACCGCACCTGCCGCAATCAACTGCCCTTTTAATTCAGGAGAGTTTTCCTGCTTTAACAACGCATTTAACTCTGCAATTGCCAAAGGCGTATTCAAATCATCACAGAGCGCATCTAAAACCTTTTGCGGAACCCCTGAAGGTGCAGCTTCCATTTCTTCCATTTGCTTAAGACGGCGATAAAAGCGATCAAGCTGCCGTTGGTTTTGCGCAATTTTATCTTCGGACCAATCGAGGGGCTGACGATAATGTGCAGAAAGCAAGGTCAAACGAAGAGCCTCCCCTTTATGCGTCTTTAAAAGTTCATGCGCCAAAGTCACATTACCCAGCGACTTTGACATTTTCTCACCTTCAACTGTTACAAATCCGTTATGCACCCAATATTTCGCAAAAGATGATAAGTCGTCCTTATCACCATGCGCACAACAACTTTGTGCGATTTCATTCTCATGATGCGGAAATTTCAGATCAGCCCCACCGCCATGAATATCAAAAGGTAAACCAAGATGCTTTGCCGCCATGGCGGAACATTCAATATGCCACCCCGGACGGCCATGCCCCCACGGACTATCCCAACCGGGTTCATCATTATGACTGGGCTTCCACAATACGAAATCGGCAGGGTCTTTTTTATAAGAGGCCACTTCAACACGCGCACCTGCGACCTGTTCATCACGGCTACGCCCTGACAGGCCACCATATTGTTCAAAAGACGGTACATGGAACAAGACATGACCATCAGATTCGTAGGCATGCCCCTTTTCAATTAATGTCTTCGCAATATCAATCATTTCGCCGATATGCGCCGTTGCACGCGGTTGAACATCAGGCGCTGTCACCCCCAAAGAGGCCATATCATCATTATAAATTTGGGCATATTTTTTCGTGATCTGATCTATCGGATCACCTGTTTCCTGATGCGCGGTAATAATTTTGTCATCAACATCCGTAATATTGGAGGCATACGTCACCTTTGGATACAACTTACGTAAAACAACAGATAAAATATCGAATACAACAGCCATACGCGCATTACCGATATGCGCATAATCATACACAGTCGGGCCACAAGCATAAATCCGCACATGTTCGGGGTCTATCGGCTTAAAAACATCCTTCTGACGAGCCAGGGAATTATACAGTCGTAACTCTTGCATCGCGTAAAATATCCTTCAAAATGCGTTTTTTACTGGAAAATACGGGAAAGAAGCGTTAAGACCAAGCATTAATTTGAAATTTTGGACATGACGCAAAAGACAATGAGCACAAAATTAGACCTTATCCAAAACAATCGCCCAAGCCGTGAAGAAGCCATGGAAGCCGTGGAAGTCTTGCTACGTTGGGCCGGTGAAGACCCATCACGTGAAGGACTTCTTGACACACCAAAGCGTGTGGTAAAAGCATATGAAGAATTCTTTTCCGGTTATACAAAAGATGCCGCGAAGGAACTCACCAAAACTTTTGAAGATATTGAAGGCTTCGATGACATGGTTTTGGTTAAGGATATTGACTTTGTTTCACACTGTGAGCATCACCTTGTTCCTATTTTGGGTAAGGCACATGTTGCATATTGGCCGGATGAACAGGTTGTTGGTATTTCAAAACTTGCGCGTATTGTTGATATTTACGGACGTCGCCTTGTATCACAAGAAAACATGACACGTAATATCGTCCAGTGTATTGATGAGAACTTGAAACCAAAAGGCGTTGCAGTCTTCATTGATGCCAATCACCAATGCATGTCAACACGCGGCGTTAATAAGGCCGGATCTTCAACCGTCACAACAATGTTTAGTGGTATTTTCAAAGAAGATAGCAACGTGCAAAGACGTTTTCTGGACATGATTCACTATTCACGGTAATCTTGCCTGAATATGGCTTCGCCTAAAAACATAATCAAAGCGGGTATAATCCCATGATCGAATTCTCTCTTCCCAAATGGTATGATCTTCATACGCATTTCCGTCAAGGTGTCGCAGTACCCGCCTATATCAAGGCACATTTGGATATGGGCTGCGCTGGTGCTCTCGCCATGCCAAATACAAAACCACCAACCGCCGTGGTTTTCGAAAAAGATGAAGCCGCACAAGAATATTGGAGTATTGCACGTTACCGTAATGCCTTAGAACAAGCTGGTGGAGATCAGTTTGATCACCTGATTACCCCGCTTTACCTGACCAAAGACACCACACCAGACATGATCTTGGAAGGGGCAAAGTCAGGCCTACTACAGGCCGCAAAGGCCTATCCCCCTCATGGTACAACAGGTGCTGAGTTCGGTATCCCAATTACAGAATTCACACAAAACGGTGTCTTCACCGCAATGGAAGAAGCAGGCGTAACATTATGCATTCATGGTGAAGAACACGGCCTTTCAGGCGATAAATACTTCGACCGCACCACAAATGCGGAAGAAATCTTCTATGAACAGCGCATGCCGCTTGTACGAGAAAAATTTCCAAATTTGAAAATTGTCTGTGAACATGTCACAACCAAAAAAGCCGTTGATTTCGTTAGAAGTTCTGGCACGAATACGGCCGCAACAATAACACCTCAACATTTGATCTACACAATTGGTGATCTGATACAGGGCCTGAAATACCACCTGTTTTGCTTGCCCGTTTTGAAACATTGTGAAGACCGTGATGCCTTGCGTGATGCAGTCACAGACGCAAATAACATACAGTTCTTCGCAGGTACAGACAGCGCGCCACACACAACAAAAGCAACCGATTGCGGATGCGCCGCAGGATGTTTTACAGGCGGTATCGCGCCCCAATTATATGCGATGAGCTTTGAATTGGCCGGGTGCGACCTCTCAGACCCAGCGCAACAAGAAACCTTCAAACAGTTCCTTTGCACAAATGGCGCAGCATTCTACAATCTTCCTATACCTCAAGGGCAGTTTACACTGATCAAACAAGAACAAACTGTAGAGCCTCTGCCAACAGAAGAAGGAAATGTTACCCCACTGCCTCTCGGGTTAAAGCAAACAACACTCCCCTGGTCTCTTAGAGTGTAAATATGGATTTTAGGCAGCTCTTAAATCCTGATATACAGAAATTCATTAAAGATCACGAACATGAAAATGTTAAAGAGCTTGCACTTAAAAAGCTTCCCGATCAAACGTGGAATGCACCGCTGATCCTAGATCAAATTAAAGTGCGTCAACGCGCAAAAACCAAGTCAAAAAATTTATACGATACAGATTGTTTTATATTTCCAAAATCTAACGTGTTTGAGCAAACCTCCTCTTGCGCCTGTGCGGCATACAAATCATCCCTTACACACGGACAATCTTTCATCGATTTAACCGCGGGCGGAGGAGTTGATGCATACTACATATCCAAACGCTTTCTTTCCGGTTCTCTCATCGAACATGACGCAGAAACAGCAGAGTTACTAAGCCATAATTTCAACCACCTGAAAACCAACTGCACGATTACCATTGAGAACACCGACGCGGCGCAGGCCTTAGGCAGCATCTCTCCTGTTGATTTTGTATTTATTGATCCTGCCCGTCGCGAAAATAACAAAAGAGGTATATATGACCTCGCTTCCTGCTCACCGAATATTGTCGAATTACTCCCAACCCTGAAAAGTAAAACAAAGCGCCTGATGATCAAAACATCACCAATCCTTGATATTGAACAGGCGGTTCAAATATTGGGTCACGTCAATCAGGTGCATGTTGTACAATGGAACAATGAATGCAAAGAAGTTCTTTACCTACTCGATTTCACACAAGAGATTGATCGAGACGACCTCATTATCACATCTGTTAATTTGGATAATAATGGGCAGGCCATTCAAAAGTTCTCTTATCGTTTGTCAGATGAAAAAAGAAGCGAATGCGCATATACCGATCCGCAAAAATATATTTATGAGCCGGGCGCAGCATTTTTAAAAGCAGGAGGCTTTAAATCCATCGCATTATTCCACGATGTTGGAAAACTGCACCCCCATAGCCACCTCTATACATCAGACCACATACATCCCGATTTCCCCGGAAAGCGATATGAAGTCATGGAGATTATACCGGCAAAGACAAAAAAACTTCCGGTTTCCAAAGCCGATCTTGCACTACGAAACTTCCCGGGAACAGTTGATAACCTGCGTAAAAAGCTCAAACTATCTGATGGTGGTGAGTACCGAATATTTGCAACAACTCTAAAAGATGATAGTAAAAAACTGATTATCTGCAGGAAATAATTCCTCAATTATTACTATTTATGTATGTAAACTTATGGATAACTGGCAAAAATTTAAGAAATATAAAGACCTTATTAAGCATCAAGGATATAAAATAGTAGGAGCGGCATATATTTATTAAGTCGATTGTTGAGTTTTATAGCTATTAAAATGTGTGGATAGGATTTTCGTTCGTGTCTAGATCTGTTTCGGAATATACTCTTGGACGTAAAAATGCGGATGCAAAAAAGGCAAAGCCTTCTGCCTTTAAGAGCATCTTCGTGTCTTCACCAACACAAATATGGCGCAGCAAAATTAGCTGGCGTATTGCCCTCACCGCTTTCATGACCATATTACTTGTTCAAACACTGGTTCTCAATCTGGGAGGTATAGAACAATATAAGCAAGAACATCTTAGCGGCCTAAGAGAAGAAGCCCGTAGCGCAATCGCGTCAATCATTGACACAGATAAGAAAGATACGCACAAATCTCCGTTTGAAGACAAGCATATCCAGCGCCTCTTAGATACAACAAGCATTACCGGCATTACGGTATATTCTTATAAATTCGAATATATTACATCCTATGGAAGCCACACAAATATCATGGCTAAAATGGGAGAACTCAACCAAACACTTTTTGATCAGAAAAATGCATTATATGAAGTGATATTTAAAGGCTCTGACCTACAAAGCACATTCACCGTTGTTGCGCAGATTGATGCCTCTGATATAGATGGAAAAGTTGCCGATTACGTTCTCCGTAACATCGTGATTATGGTCATTCTTTCCATGTTCGTTACAAATGTTTTGATGATCGCATTGGGAAAATGGCTTCTAGAGCCAATCTTATTCATGCGTTCCAACCTTGTATCTGCCTTTAAGAACCCCGAAGCACCACAAATTCAGGATTCCCCATTCGATACAAAAGATGAGATCGGTGCAGCCATCGACTTGTCACACAAGCTTATCAAACAAAACGCAGAAAACCTGACACACCTGAAAAGTACAGCCGAAGACCGTATTCATAAACTTGCCTATTACGACAGCTTAACCGGCCTTCCGAACAGATCCTTATTTTTACAAACTCTGGATGAAAACGGACGTGTAAACAGCGATGAAAGCGTTGAACGCTTTGCCGTCATTACACTTGACCTTGATCACTTTAAAGACATTAACGACTCAATGGGACATAATGTTGGTGATGCTATCCTCAGATCTGTTGGTAAAAAACTACGTGCATCTCTTCCTGACAAAGCCGTCGTGTCACGCACAGGTGAGGATGAATTTGCCATCATGATGCCGTTATCCGGCAAAAATTTGCTGGCAAAAGACGTCGCCGAACGTGTGCACGGTGTTGTACGATCAGAGCCATTCAAAGTCTTCAACGAAGAATTTCAGGTACGTGCCTCTATTGGTGTTTCAACCTTCCCTGATGATGGTGCAGAGCCTGATACCGTTCTGAAAAATGCAGATATTGCATTGAACAGAGCAAAAGAAGAAGGCCGCGACACAATTAAGGAATATTCCGAGGACTTTGATCGCGCCGTACAAGAGCGCTTCCAGATGCTTCGTGATTTGCGTAACGCATTGGAAAATGACGAATTACAACTCTTCTTCCAACCTCAGCTTTGCCTTCGAACCGGAAAAATTATCGGCGCCGAGGCACTTATCAGATGGTGGAAACCCGATAACAGTAAAGATGGCGGTAACTTTATCTCTCCTGGATTATTTATTCCCGTTGCCGAACAGTCCGGTCTTATTGTTCCAATCGGCCAATGGGTCATGAGAAAAGCATGCCACACGGCAAAAGAGTTTAAAGAAGAACACGGCACCAATATTCGCTTTGCGATCAACGTTTCAGCCAATCAGTTCATTCACAGCGATATTTGTAAGGACATGTCTTTGCTCTTGAGTGAAACAGGCCTTGACCCGAAAATGGTTGAGTTAGAAGTCACAGAAAGCGTCTTTATGGATGATATCAGCCATACTGTACAAATCCTACACAATCTGCATGCACTTGGTGTAGAGCTTGCCATCGACGATTTCGGTACCGGATATTCGTCCCTGTCATATCTTAGCCAGTTCCCGATTGACCGTCTGAAAATTGACCAATCCTTCGTTCGTAATGCCTTAAACGATAATGAAAATGCATCTATCGCACGTACGATTATCAGTCTAGGACATTCCTTGAACCTAAAAGTTATTGCCGAAGGCGTTGAGACGAAGGAACATGAAAAGTTCCTGTTCGATGAAGGCTGTGACGAGGTTCAAGGCTTCCGCTATTCACGACCTGTTCCCGCAGAAGAGCTATTGGAATTCATACGCAACTACAATGGCGATCTTTCAACTTTTGAAGAATAAAGCATTTGCTCTGCCCTGATTATTCTATATATCTGTAAGCGTTATCATTAATTACATGGCAAGGCTTATACTCATGGATGGCTCTCTCTATAAAGGATCAATCGCATCACACAAAACGACAACGTTTGGCGGTCATGCACGCATCCCCGGAGATAAGTCCATTTCCCACCGATCCATCATGTTCGGCGCATTGGCCATAGGCGAAACCATTATCAGCGGCCTTTTAGAAGGCGAAGATGTCCTGCACACCGCCGCCGCCATGCGCGCAATGGGCGCAAAAATAGAATCAGACAGCGACGGATTATGGCGCGTTCACGGTGTTGGTGTTGGCGGCCTTCAAGAACCTGATCATGTTCTTGAAATGGGCAATAGCGGTACATCCACCCGTTTGCTCATGGGGCTTGTTGGCGGACACAATATTACCGCTACATTCACAGGTGATGCCTCTCTTGTAAAACGTCCGATGAAACGGATTGTGACCCCCTTGGAAATGATGGGTGCAAAATTCATGTGCAGATCCGGTGATCGCCTGCCCTTAACTGTAAAAGGTGCAGAAAATACGCTTAACATTGAATATAAACTCCCCGTTGCCAGCGCACAGGTGAAATCTGCAATTATGTTAGGTGGTTTAAATGCCGCGGGGCGCACAACCGTTATTGAAGATCACCCAACACGCGACCATACCGAAAATATGTTGCGCCATTTTGGCGTTCAAGTCGATGTCGAAGATTTGGGGAATGGTGCATCTGCCATCCATCTGCAAGGCCATCAGGAATTGAAAGGCTGCGCGATTGATGTTCCTTCTGACCCAAGCTCTGCCGCGTTCATAGCTGTGGCTGCGCTTATCAACGAAGGAGCGGAAGTCACAATGCCGAATGTTGGCATTAATGAACGTCGTAACGGAATCTTCACAACCCTAGAAGAAATGGGCGCTGGTATAACATACGATAATAAAAGAACAGAGGCCGGTGAACCTGTTGCAACAATCGTGGTACGCGGCGACGGATCTTTAAAGGGCATTGATGTTCCCGAAGAGCGCGTCCCATCCATGATAGACGAATTTCCGATCCTTGCCATTGCGGCCTCCTGCGCGCAGGGCACAACCCGCATGACGGGCTTGAAAGAGCTTCGTGTTAAGGAAAGCGACCGCCTTCTTATGATGGCTAACGGGTTGAAAGCCTGCGGTGTAGATCTGGAAATGGGCGAAGACAGCCTGACGATCCATGGCACGGGCAAACCTCCCAAAGGGGGAGCCAATGTTGAAACGGCACTTGATCATCGTATCGCGATGAGCTTCCTTGTCCTTGGCAGCGCAACACAAGAACCCGTTGAGATTGATGATGCCGCACCAATAAAGACAAGCTTTCCGAATTTCATCGAACTGATGAATGAGTTGGGCGCCAATATCGGTGACGACACCGATGACAGCGAATTAAGGCTTGCCTAATCCGACCGCATTTTAATTTCCGTCGGGTCCCAATCGGTCATCCAAATATCCATATGCACAATTGTTGCAGGAACACCATTGTCGTACCAATAGCTATCTACCGCATAAACATCCCTTGATTGCTTCTCTATCACAGTTGCACTGTTATGCGGCCATTTCATATCCAAAAAATATCCACGATGAATAGGCTCTCCCACCTCGTGCCATTTCAAAACATCCTGTCTTTCAAAAAACTTTAGGAAAAGAGACGTGTTAATCGTCTCGTCAATACAATCCATTTGATCTTGATCGGATTCAAAATTCTCCGCCTTTGCCAAATCAGGATTCATTTTTGTATTCTCATTAATGATTTTTTCCAGCCGCGCAACTGCAATTGCGATTTGTTGCCTTTCCTGCTTTGCATTACGGGCAGAAGATTCAAAAATCGACAGAACGTTTTGCCATTGCTTTTGCGATAACCGTACAGAGGTCTTATAGGTGCATGAGAAACCATGGCACAAATCAAAGCTGTGGGGAGATACCGTGTGCTGTTCATACGGATAAAGGTTTATGCCCTGCCCCCGCGAACAACTACAGAGTAAAAGCACAACAAAGCATAATGGCAATACTCTTTGTATAGCTGGAAAATATATCATCTTGCGCTTGATCTCACGAATATCAGAGTTGTATGGTCAGGCCATGAATAAGATAATAGCAATTGACGGTCCCGCGGCAAGTGGTAAAGGCACACTTTCGCGTAATCTGGCCAAGGCCTTGAATTTCGCCCATATGGATACTGGCGCGTTATATCGCGCAGTTGCATATGAGGTACTGCAAAATAAGGGAGCCCCCGAAAACGAAGAAGATGCAATACGCGGATGTGCCTCTTTAGAAGAAAGACTAAGATCCCAAACAGACAGTCCACTTGATAATCCGGACTTACGTAATGATGAGACCGGATCTGCGGCCTCGAAAGTGGCCAGCTTACAAACCGTACGCAATCGACTGCTAGAGATCCAACGATCCTTCGCCGCCACACCGGGAGGGGACTATGACGGAGCAATTCTGGACGGGCGAGATATAGGAACCGTTATTTGCCCAAACGCCCCTTTGAAGCTCTATATCACTGCAAAATTGGAAATTCGCGCACAAAGACGCATGAAAGAGTTGCAATCTAAAGGATTAGGCGCTACATATAGCACCGTTTTAGAAGATATGCGCGCGCGTGATGCACGTGATCGGGGTCGGGAAACGGCTCCACTCAAGTCGGCGGAAGATGCTGTAACGATTGATAGCAGCGACAAATCAGCCGATGAAATACTTGAGATCGCACTGAATTATGCGCGTAAAACCTTTGCATTATCCGTCTAAAGCACATGCCGTTTGGGCATGACTTTAATTTTGAAAGGAAAATATTATGGCTCATATTGCCGCAAATCTAAAAGATAGAGAAGACTCAGTTGAGTTTGCAACTTTGCTTGGTGAATCTCTTGGTGAAAATCAAACATTTGAAGGAAAAGTCGTCAAAGGCGTTGTTATCGGTCTTGAATCCGATCACGTTATCGTTGATGTCGGTCTTAAATCCGAAGGGCGTGTTGCACGTCACGAATTCTCCAAACCCGGAGAAGACCCAGAAATTAAATTAGGCGACACTGTCGAAGTTTTCGTTGAACGTATGGAAAACAGAGACGGTGAATCAGTACTTTCACGTGATAAAGCACGTCGTGAGGAAGTATGGCTTGAACTTGAAAAATCCCATGAAAAAGGTGAGCGCGTTACCGGTCTTATCTTCGGTCGTGTTAAAGGTGGATTTACCGTTGATCTTGGTGGCGCTGTTGCGTTCCTACCGGGTTCTCAGGTTGATATCCGTCCGGTTCGCGATATTGAGCCGTTGATGAACCAAGCACAGCCTTTCCATGTTCTGAAAATGGATCGTAGCCGCGGAAACATCGTTGTTTCACGTCGCTCTATCCTTGAAGAATCACGTCAGGAAGCACGTAGCGATCTTCTTGAAAATCTGGCTGAAGGTCAGGTTCTTGAAGGTATCGTTAAAAACATCACAGATTACGGTGCATTCGTTGATCTTGGTGGCGTTGACGGTCTTCTGCACGTTACAGACATCTCATGGAAACGTGTTAACCATCCATCAGAAGTTCTCCAAATCGGTCAATCTGTTGATGTTCAGGTTATTCGCTTTAACGAAGAAACACAGCGTATCTCCTTGGGTATGAAACAACTTGAAACAGATCCATGGCAGACTATCTCTGATAAATATGTTGAAGGTGCCCGCTTTACCGGTCGCATCAGCAATATCGCAGATTACGGTGCATTTGTTGAACTGGAAGACGGTATCGAAGGTCTTGTTCACGTTTCTGAAATGTCTTGGACAAAGAAGAACGTACATCCGGGTAAAATCGTTTCAACATCTCAGGAAGTTGAAGTGGTTGTTCTGGAAGTTGATCTTGAAAAACGCCGTATTTCACTTGGCCTGAAACAGTGTCAGGAAAACCCTTGGGCGAAATACTGTGCAGATCAAACTGTTGGTCAGGAAATTGAAGGTGAAATCCGCAATATCACTGAATTCGGTTTGTTCGTTGCTCTTACAGAAGAAATCGATGGTATGGTTCACCTATCTGACATTTCATGGGAAGATCAAACAGAAGACGCTTTGAAAAACTTCAATAAAGGCGATGTTGTGAAAGCCAAGGTTCTTGAAATGGACCCTGATCGTGAACGCATCGCACTTGGTATCAAGCAGTTAAGCGATGATCCATATGAAGGTGCTCTACAAGGTATGGCAAAAGGTGCAGTTGTTACATGTACAATCACCTCAATCACAACATCTGTAATCGAGGTAACCGTGAATGAAAACGTAACTGGCACAATCAAGAAAATTGACTTGTCCCGTGAACGTTCAGAACAACGTACAGATCGTTTTGCTGTCGATGAGAAAGTTGATGCAAAAATCACATCCGTTGACAAGAAAAACCGTAAGCTAGGCCTGTCTATCAAAGCACGCGAAATCGATGAAGATAAGCAAGCAATGAAAGACTTCGGCTCTACAGAAAGCGGTGCATCTCTTGGTGATATCCTTGGTGCAGCTCTACAAGAAAAGAATAAATAAGGACGAATTTCTCCTTATTGTTGATCAAAGATAAAAGCCGGCGCAAACTGCCGGCTTTTTTTTATTTTCGTAAAAACAAAAAACATAGCATAATCAAGGGGTTTTACTTGACGGCTTCCACCATATCGGGCACTGTAGTATATACTCAGAAACTTTTTGATGCATAAGGCCCGTAGAGAAAGGTGACGTTATGACAAAATCAGAGCTGATCCAACGTTTAGCTGATTTAAACCCTCACTTGCGTATTATCGATGTTGAGAATATCGTTGATACGATTTTCAATAGTATTACAGATGCACTGGCGCAGGGAGACCGCGTTGAGTTACGTGGATTTGGTGCTTTTTCTGTTAAACATCGTGAAGCACGCGTTGGCAGAAACCCACGAACAGGTGAAACGGTTCAGGTTGAAGCGAAAAGCCTTCCATTCTTCAAAACAGGTAAGGCATTACGCGAAAAGCTGAATGAGGAGTAATATTTCTCATGATATCCGCAATTCGTTGGCTTTTGGGACTGTTCCTAACACTTGTTCTCGCCGCATTTGCGGCATTGAATCGTGATGATGTATCCATTACATGGAATCCAATAAGTGAGCCGGAAACCCTACCTGCATATGTGTTGATTCTTTCTTCCTTTGTCGTTGGCTTCATCCTTGGTGGAATCATCGTTTGGCTCAATGGTGGCCACACGCGAAAAGCCAAACGCAAACAAAACAAAGAAATTAAGCGCCTGGAAAAAGAACTGGCACACACAAAAGAAGATAAATTTATCCATTCTGCCCCCGCGCCTGAGATTTTCCCCGCACTTCCCTCGAAATAGGAATCACATCATGACACAACACCCCATTATATTTTGCGCCATTGACACGGCGGATCTTGATCATGCCTGCGCCCTGACAAAAAATATCGCCCCCGTTACAGGCGGGATTAAGCTCGGACTTGAATTCTTCAATAATTTCGGCCCACAGGGTATTGAAAAAGTCTTAAACGCAGCGCCACAAGCACAGCTTTTCATCGATTTAAAATTCCATGATATTCCAAACACTGTTGCCGGTGCGGTGCGTGGGATCTGCTCCAATTTTGCACCTGCCTATTTGAACGTCCATGCATCCGGTGGCACTGCAATGATGGAAGCCGCAAAAGACGCATGTGGATCGGACACTAAACTACTCGCCGTAACATTACTGACCTCCCTTGATGCGCAAATGGTGCATGATATCGGCTATCAGAATAACATCGCCGATCAAGTAGAGCGCCTTGCCCTTCTCACACAAAAGGCGGGGTTAGACGGTGTTGTATGTTCCGCTCATGAAATTAGCCGTCTGCGTAAGGCATGTGGATCGGACTTCGCCCTGATGGTTCCCGGCATCCGCCCGGAAGGCAGCACAAAAGGCGACCAAAAGCGCACGATGACTCCGCAAGATGCCCTTGATACAGGGGCAACTCACCTTGTAATCGGACGGCCAATTACAGGTGCAGATAATCCAGCCAAAGCTGCACAACATATAATTGATAGCTTATAGAAGAAAGAATTTTTATGAATCATTACGATCCAAAAGGCGAATCAGCCCAGGCAAGAGTTAATGTGAAAAAGTTTGTCGAAGACAACATGGATAAGCTCTGGGAGGTTTTTATTCCGTTGGCGCCCTATATTGCGGGATTATACTTACTGGATGCGATTATATCTGATGTCTATTTTTCTGATAGTAAAAATGGTTTTGGTCTTTTTGGCCTACTCTCTACATATTTTTCTACGGTGTTTGTGATTTCTTGGCATAGAATTGTAATTCATGGACCTGATAATTATGTCCCGATGGATCCTTTTGCCCCCAAAAAACATGAACTGGTTTTTATAGGCATGGGTTTCCTAATAGGGCTGATCATCGGAATCATTGGAATAGGCTCACTGGTCGGCGCAGCAATAACACAGTCGTCTGCCGCCATTATTCTCGCCATATTCATATTCTTTGCAATGATCTATCTCGCATTCCGTTGCTGTTTATATTTTCCTGCTAAAGCCACCAACGCCGACCTTACTATGGGGCAGGCTTTCCACATGAGCAAAGGATATCTATGGCGCATTATATGGGTATCATTCCGCGCGTCAGTAAAATGGATGTTACTCTTATTTGCGTATCTAATTGTCATGGTTCTACTTATTTCTGCCATTGTTTACAGCTTACAACTAGAAGCAGGGCTAAATACATTAGGCTATATTTTTGCCTTACCCAGCCACCTGTTTTTTAGCCCCATTTTCGCAGCAATAGGGGTCACGACGCTTTCTAATTATTATTTATATATCATACAGAAAGACCCTCGCTATTCTTACACCAAAGAAGAAAAAGAACGGGAACAACTACGTAAAGCCATAGATGATGAAGGGGAGCTATAAAAGAAATCCCTTATAATCAAAACTAGAAACCGAATTTTGAGGAAAGAAGCATGAGTTTTACACCTATCTCAGACCCCAAAGGTGCATCCAAGACAACCCAATCTTTTATAAAAGAGCACAGACGTGAATTCTGGCACTTGGTGAAGGATATCGCCCCCTTTATCATCCTTTTTCATCTCATCACCAACTTTGTGTTCTCACAAATTATCGAATACACCATACATAATTACGCGAATATTGCACTCACCGTTGCGTATTTCATTACAATGGTCACAGTGTTTCTAAACCTTTACATCTATTCCTTTTTCATCATTAACTGGCACCGTTTGATCATTGCACGTTACAATCAAACGACATATCAGCAGGTGAGCCTTTTAAAACCACAAAAAGATGATCTTGCCTTTATCAAGGCGATTATAGGTTTGGCGATTGCTTATGCATTACTCGCACATATGCATATAATTCTGCCCATACACATCAAAATACTTTATCCGAATCTATTAAGTGCTTTAACCGTGATCGCCGTAATATATCTGAGCATAGCGTACTATAAATGCAGCTTTTTTTGCTTGGCTAAACTCACAAACAAAGCGATGACCCTGCCGGAATCATATGATTTGGCTTCCGGCTATTTCGGGAAAATAATACTTTCATACTTAAATGCCATTGCGAAAATCGGAATATTATTTATCCTGTATCTCTTTATCGGCTATATCCTTATGGAACAAAGCCTTGAAATAGTAAAATCATACAATCCCGATATAGGAACAGCAGACTTCTTATCTACTTCACGTTATCTTACGATCCTCATTGGCATACCTTCGTTACTATTCTTCAAACCAATGTTCATCGTAATTGGCGTAACTATCACAACGAACTATTATTTACATGCAATCCGGAGATAGTATGAATACACCCAAAGAAACCGCCCTAAATACTCGAAGCTTTATCAAGAAACATTATCACCACTTTTGGCAGGTGGTCGCGCATGTTCTTCCTCTGATTATAATACTTAACATATTCACCATGTCTATGACTGACTATATCGTGACATCAGTATTCGATCACTCAGATATAGAGCCCACATCCCCCTCCTTCACAGTTCTTGGATATTCATTATCGTTATTCACGGTTATTTGGGCGCTCAACATCACACATATGGCGATGAATGGCTATTTAATGGCTGTCATCGCGATTAGCTGGCATCGTCTTGTCATTAACGGTTCAGAAAACTATCGGATAATGTCAATATTTATTCCCCGCTGGCATGAAATACAATTCATAACCCTATTGGCGGTGTTATATATTATAGTTTACGGTTCATTTTTCGCTTTTCCAATACTCATGATGTCCCTTCCCTTTTCTATTGCCATGATGGATTTCGGGTATATTTTCCCTGTGATGATGTTGGTATTGGGATGTTTCATGGCTTTTTTGTTCTTTAAATGCAGCTTTTACTTTCCGGCAAAGGCGGCAAACAGACAGATAACAATCATGCAATCCTTTGACTTAACACGCGGGTATTTTGGTAAAATCATACTCTCTTATATCCGTGCATCTTGGCGGGTTGGGTTGGCTGCAACGATATATTCTGCCGTTCTAATGTTTTTAACGCCTTACCTTATGCAACTCATATACAGCCCCGCAAATAATGCATTTGATAGCGCACCAAGTACATGGGCGTTGCATGGCATAACACTGATCATGGGGCTACCATTCATGATATTCTTTTCTCCCATGTTTCTTGTGATCGGCGTAACAATTGTATCAAATTACTATTTGCAGAGTATTAGTGAGCCGGAACAAAACGATGATATATATGAAGACATGTTATAAGGTGCCATTATGACTAGAACTCATGGAAAATATATCCCAACATTGGGTATTAGTGACACATCTAAAAACATTACTGCATTCATAAATCATAATTATGATGAGTTTTGGATGATCTATAGGAACCTTATGCCGTTTATTTTCGGCCTCCAGCTTTTAGGTGCTCTTATAGATACATTTTTCTTTCCAAACAGCACCAACTTCATATTTAGTGAGACTTTTCACCTGATGTATCTTTATTTCATGGGTATATGGGCCATTAACTGGCACCGACTTGTCATTAATGGTATCGATTATACACCTATGCGCATATTCAAACCGAAACGGAATGAGCTGATCTTTATGCTCATCGCCGTCCTTTTAACTGTTGGCTCTATGGCCATTTTCTCTGCCGGAATCTTTATTCCATTGCAATCGGGGGTTAAAGCTGTTTGGCCCTATGTACTGATTATGTTCGGCTCATTTTGCGTTTCTTTCTTTATATTATACAGGTTCTCTTTCTACTTCCCCGCGAGAGCAACAAACAATCCATTAACTTTGATGCAGGCATTCCACCTCAGCAAAGGCTATATATGGAACTTATTTTGGTCAGGTTTTTTTGCCTCCCTTAAATTCATGATTATTTTGGCTCTGCTTATCACATTTCGTACAATAATGGAGGCACTTTTCGGTATAGATAAAGAGAGTCATAGCCCTCTTATGACGTTTATGCTCGATTCACCGATCACGCTTTTCTTCGAACCAATGTACACAGTTATTGGCATAACCGCCTTATCGAACTACTATCTCTATGCGATGGCGCATCAGAAAGAAAGTTATACGAATAATGACAACCCGAACTAAAATTTGTGGGATCAAAACACCAGAAATGCTCCGCGCCAGTATTGAGGCAAACGCGCGTTTTATCGGCTTTGTCTTTTTCCCCCCTTCCCCGCGTCATGTCGCAACAGATACGGCGAAGGAACTCGCACTTATGATCCCCACTGGTATGCGCGCTGTTGGCTTATTCGTTGATCCAACAGATGAAGAACTCACCAGTATTTTGGGTAAAGTACAATTGGATATGATACAGCTCCATGGCTCAGAATCGCCTGACCGCGTGCAGGAAATAAAGAATAAATTCGCCATGCCAATAATCAAGGCTATCCCGATACAATGTGCAGATGATTTAGAGCACATCCCAAAATATGAGGCCGTCACAGATTGGCTCTTATTCGATGCGAAACCACCCAAAGATTCAGCCCTCCCCGGCGGAACAGGAAAGTCATTCGACTGGGGTATTCTAAAAAACCAGACATTTTCCAAACCATGGATGTTATCAGGTGGATTAACACCGGATAATATCGGGCAAGCCCTATCGATTCTGTCGCCTAACGCCGTTGATGTTTCCTCTGGCGTGGAAAAAACACGCGGCGAAAAAGATGCAGATAAAATCAAAGCTTTTCTTGATACTGTGAACGCGCTATAAACGCAGCCATGACAGATGATACTTTAAAAATGAATTCTTATCGCAATGCACCTGATGAACAGGGGCATTTCGGACAGTATGGCGGACGCTATGTCGCCGAAACATTAATGCCTGTTATTCTCGAGGTTGGCAAAGCATGGCAAGCCGCCAAAGAAGACCCGAATTTCTGGGCAGAATTTGAAGAGTTGGCAAAGCATTATATTGGCCGCCCTTCTCCCCTCTACTTTGCCGAAAAAACCACCAATCATTTTGGTGGGGCAAAAATATATTTCAAACGCGATGAACTCAACCATACCGGCGCGCATAAAATCAATCACTGCATCGGTCAGGTTCTCTTGGCAAAGCGCATGGGGAAAACCCGCATCATTGCCGAAACCGGCGCGGGACAACATGGCGTTGCCACAGCCACTGTGTGCGCGTTATTCGATCTGCCATGCACCGTCTTCATGGGCGCAAAAGATGTAGAACGTCAGGCACCAAATGTATTCCGTATGAAGCTTCTGGGCGCAGAGGTTATTCCCGTCTCCGCAGGATCTGCATCCCTAAAAGATGCAATGAATGAAGCCATGCGCGATTGGGTTACAAATGTTCACAATACGTATTACCTGATCGGAACTGTCGGAGGCCCTCACCCATTCCCCGCAATGGTACGCGACTTCCAATCCGTAATTGGTAAAGAGCTACGTACACAAATGATGGAACGTGAAGGGCGCCTGCCAAATACCTTAATCGCGGCGATTGGCGGCGGATCAAACGCAATGGGATTGTTTCATCCATTCCTTGATGAAGCAGATGTCAATATGATTGGTGTTGAGGCAGGTGGTATGGGCGTCGACACAGATCAACACGCGGCAAGCCTGACAGGTGGTAAACCGGGGGTTCTTCATGGTATGCAAACCTATTTCCTACAAAATGATGACGGACAAATACAAGAGGCGCACTCAATTTCTGCGGGGCTTGACTACCCGGGTATCGGGCCGGAGCATGCATGGTTATTCGATCAAAAACGTGTTCAATATGTTTCTGTCACTGATGATGAGGCATTAAACGCGTTCCAGCTTTGCGCACAACTAGAAGGGATTATCCCTGCGCTAGAGCCCTCTCACGCCCTTGCACATGTTGCAAAAATCGCCGGAGACCTACCCAGTGACCATATACTGGTTATGAACTTATGCGGGCGAGGAGATAAGGACATATTCACTGTTGCCGATAAGTTAGGGGTCAGCATTTAGAAATGTCGTTTCGTGTTGAGTATCTGGCCGACTATCCTCATTTTTTCAAAGATTGCGCCGCATGGTCCTATGGACGTTGGGGTGTACAGGACAAAAATGCCTCACTTGACAGGGCCTTATCCAGATTTCAAAACGGATCCCAGAAAAATGATTTGCCCTTAACTGTTATTGCGATAAACGATAAAACTGATTTGCCAGTGGCCATGGGATCTTTATGGTCATCTGAAGATACAGAAAAATGGGACGACCTCACCCCATGGATCGCTTCAGTGTTCACCTTATACCGTTATCGCAATATGGGTATTGCATCACAAATCGTAGACCGACTAGAACAAGATGCAAAACGTCTGGGATACGAAGATATCTATCTGCAATCCGGTTCTGCTGCGGATTTTTATATCGGGCATGGATACTCCGCAATAGAAACAATACAGACTGACCAAACGGCAGCAGGACAACAAACATTACTTAAAAAGGCTCTACAATGACAGCGCAAGAATATGAAGTTAAAGCAGGATTAGAAAAGCTAGACCCTTTTGATATCCTTGGCATATCAGCCATCATTAAAGATCGTGACACGGCGTCCGAAACGATCAATGCTCTTTGGCAAAAGTTCTTTGAGCAAAGCGTGGGTCAAATGATCGAAAATCGGGTCGATGATGTTATATATGCAGTATACTCTGACTACGAAGGAGACCACACCAAGCCGTATCGTATTACAATCGGATACAAGGTTGAAAATACAGACCAGCTATCAGAGTCCTTTCACCACGTTCAGGTAAAGCAGGCCAATTATGCAATGATGAGCGCCGCCGGAGAGCAGCCCAAAGCCTTACTTGAAACATGGGAGGCCATCTGGCAAAGCGATCTAGACAGGTGTTTCGAAACAGACTTTGAGGTATATGGAAGACGCTTCTTCGAAGATGGTGTTCATGAGGTCCTCGTCGCAATCGGGGTTAATTTATGAACCGGATCTGTGTCATTGGATGCGGAGGGGCAGGTAAATCAACATTTTCAAGAAAACTACACCACCTAACAGGCACACCCCTTATTCATCTGGACACATTATTCTGGACAGAAGGCTGGATCGAAGAAGATAAAAATATTTTTCACAATAAACTGAACCACGCTTTATCCGGTGAAAGGTGGATTATAGATGGCAATTTCCACAATACTATGCCACAAAGATTTGCGCAGACCGATACGATTATATGGCTCGATTATTCAACATTACGGTGCTTGTACGGTGTTATAAAACGGATCATGAAAGACCATGGAAAAACCCGCACAGATATGGCAAAAGGGTGTAGAGAGAAATTCGACTGGCCGTTCTTAACGTATGTTCTCCGTTTTCGTACAAAGACCCGTCCAAAGATCGTAACGATTTTAGATACGCATGCGAAACATTGTAAAATTTTGATATTCCGTGCACCCAATGATATGAATTTATGGCTGAAAAACTATGACAAACAGAATTGAAGAAAAATTTAAATCACTAAAGGCGCAGAATAAAACCGCCCTCATCACATTTATTATGGCAGGCGATCCGTCTTTAGAAGATAGCTTGAGCGTATTAAACGCTATGCCCGAGGCAGGTGCAGATATTATTGAAATCGGCATGCCCTTCACCGATCCGGCCGCAGATGGCGTAACAATCCAGCACGCAGGACAAAGAGCCTTGGCCGCAGGTGCAAATATGAACCATACATTATCCATGGTTAGGGGTTTTCGCAAAAACAACGACCACACCCCTATCATCCTAATGGGATACGCAAATCCCCTTTATGCGTATGGGCTTGAAAACTTTGCGAAAGATGCTTCTGAAGCAGGGGTAGACGGCCTGATTATCGTAGACCTCCCCCCCGAGGAAGACATGCCACTTCGCACACAAACCAACAAATATGGCCTGCATATGATCCGCCTGATCACGCCGACAACGGATGAAACGCGTCTGCAAACCGTTTTAGACGGCGCAGGTGGCTTTTTATACTATGTCTCAATCACAGGCGTTACCGGCACAGCTAAAGCGAATTTGGACAACCTAAAGCCACATATCAATCAGATTAAAAACCAAACAGACTTGCCTGTTGCCATAGGCTTTGGAATCAAAACCCCGGATGATGCGCGGGAAATGGCCGAAGCCGGCGATGCGATTGTTGTTGGCTCTGCCATTGTCGATAGAATAAAAGATATCAAGGAAACAGGCAAAAAACCGATCCTTGACCTCGTATCTTCATTGTCTGATGCGCTATAGACTATATATATTGACTTTAGAGTGAATATTTGCGACATCTATGGCCTTGATAAATAAGAGAAGTGCAAATAAATGAACTGGCTATCAAACCTTATTCCTCCGCGCATACGCTCTTTTGTCGGTGAACAAAAAGAAGTGCCGGATAATCTGTGGCAAAAATGCCCGTCTTGTGAGGCAATGCTATTCCACCGCGATTTAGCAGCCAATCATAATGTTTGTTATCACTGTAATCACCATTTACGCTTTAGTGTCAAAGATCGTCTGCAAATGATGTTCGATGATGGAAAATACGAAACACTTGATTTACCGGATGTCGAATATGACCCGTTAAAGTTCAAAGACCGTAAAAAATATACAGATCGTATTAAAGAAGCACAAAGCAAAACCGGATTGAAAGAAGCCATCACAATTGCCCGTGGTAAAATGGGTGGTTTGAACGTTGTTATTGCAGCCTTCAACTTCCGTTATATGGGCGGATCGATGAGTATGGTCGTCGGAGAAGCCATTATTAAGGCCGCCGAAACGGCAATTAAAGATAAAGCAGCCTTCATCACAATACCCGCATCAGGTGGCGCACGCATGCAGGAAGGCATGCTGTCCCTTATGCAAATGCCTCGCACAATTATTGCCGTTGAAATGGTAAAGGATGCAAAGCTTCCCTATATCGTAATCTTGACAGACCCGACAACCGGCGGTGTTAGCGCCTCCTTTGCAATGGTTGGTGACATTCACATCGCAGAGCCAGGTTCTATGATCGGTTTTGCCGGACGACGCGTTATTGAGGAAACCGTGCGCGAAACATTACCGGAAAACTTCCAAACGGCGGAGTACCTCTTGGAACACGGTATTGTTGATGCAGTTGTAGACCGTAAAGACATGAAATCCTCTCTGGTGAACATGATCTCTATTCTAACGCAACAAAAAGCAAAGCCTGAGCCAAGCGGAAATAAGAAAAATGGCAAAAACAAAGCCACCACAGCCAAGGATAATGCAAAAGATAAAGATCGAAACGAATCTGCATCATCTTCCGTTACAGAAAATGCCGGAGATATAACCGGACAGGATCAAAAAGCAGCCTAAGGCCTATAGGTTATGCATCAAGCCGACCTGAAACATACAGACAAAACGCTACAAACTAAGCTGGAGGAGATCTTCCAGCTTAGGCGCACACGATCAAAAATCAACTGGGATCGTGATCAATACTTTGACCTGTTAAGCGCTTTTGGCAATCCACATTTAGACCTGCCCCCCGTTATTCATGTTGCAGGCACAAACGGCAAAGGCTCAATTGTTGCGATGCTGCGCACAATTTTATCTGCCGCCGGTTTAAAAGTGCATAGCTACACCTCTCCACATCTGATCCATGTTAATGAGCGCATCCATCTGGCAGGAAAACCGATTGAAGATACATATCTGGAAACATTGATTGATCAAGCTCTCAGCTATAATCAGGACGCCCCCTTATCTTTCTTCGAGATCACCACGGCCCTTGCCTTTCGTGCGTTCTCAGACACACCTGCAGATATTCTACTTTTAGAAGTGGGCATGGGTGGTACACTGGATTGTACCAATGTAATCGAAGATCCACTTTGCACAATCATTAACCGGATATCTATGGATCATACAGATTTTCTGGGGAACGATATTGAAACGATTGCTGCACAAAAATCCGGCATTATGAAGAATAACACACCATGTATCGTAGGGTATCAAGGAAGCACGGCACAATCGGAACACGTTATTAAAACGATCTATAATGCAGCAAAAAATAAAAACGCACCTCTATACTTATGCAACAAAGACTGGCACATCACACCGCACAAAACACATTTTGATTTCACATATAACGAAAGAACACAAACATTCCCCCTTCCCGCCTTAAATGGTATGCATCAGGTTCATAATGCGGGTGTTGCTCTCGCAACATTAGAAACCATAAAACACAAATTCACAATTCCAGACACGGCAATAGAATACGGCCTTCAATCTGCACAATGGCCGGGACGTTTACAAAAAATAGAGCCGCAGCATTTTAATCTTCTGCCCTCATCGGAAATATGGCTGGATTGCGGTCATAACGATAGCGCCGCCGACGCACTTATTCATCAAATCCAAAAATGGCAAAATACCGATAAAAAGAACACGCATCTCATCATAGGTATGCTGCAAACCAAGAATCCAACACGTTTTCTATCTCCACTTTTACCGCATATAAAGTCATTAAACATCGTCCCTATATCGAGCGATCCAAACAGTTTTACCAAGAAAAGTATTCTAGAAGCACTCCACGAAAACACCAAACATATTCCTGCATGTCATGAATATGGCACTATTTTCAACGCGCTTTCAGATCTGACAGAACAACATCCGGAATCCAGAATTATCGTTGCCGGCTCCGTTTATCTTGCGGGTGAGATTCTACAGCGCGTTCCATCGGCATAAAAACAGCGAAACTATTGAAAAAATAGATTTATTCTGTGATACTTCATACATGGAACATAAAATATTTCTTGTCGACGATGATCGTAACATCCTCTTATCCGTTTCTATGGCATTAGAAGCAGAAGGATTGTTGGTTGAAACCTACAATGATGGGGAGGCAGGGCTTACCGCCATTTTAGAGCATAAGCCCGACCTTGTTATTCTGGATATCAAAATGCCACGTATGGATGGAATAGAGGTGCTGTCAAAACTACGAGAAGAGAGCAGCGTCCCTGTTATATTTCTCACGTCAAAGGATGATGAAGTTGATCAGGTGATTGGTCTGCGCATGGGGGCCGATGACTATATCACCAAACCATTCTCACAACGTCTCTTAATTGAACGGATCAAGGTGCTCCTTCGCCGTAATGAGTTAATGAAGCAAGAAGTTAACGCCCAAGGGGAAGAACAAAAATTCATTGAATACGGGAATTTAACGCTGGATGATGCCCGCCATCTTTGCTCTTGGAACAAGCAACCTTTGAATCTAACTGTAACAGAATACCTTTTGGTCAAAGCATTGGCAGAGCGCCCCGGACATGTTCGCAACAGAGATCAGTTGATTGACATGGCATATGGTGAGAATATCTATGTTGATGATCGAACAGTTGATTCGCATATTAAACGCGTTAGAAAAAAGTTTAAAAAAATAGATGAAGAATTCGACAAAATCGAAACACTATACGGAGTCGGATACCGCTACCGCGAAGAATAGCCGATGGTTCCGCATCAGCTCCCCGCGTGGAGAGATTGAACAACTTTTCGATCTCTACTGGGGCGGGAAAGAACGCCGTATTACCGGCATGACCCTACGTATTATAGGGGTTAATCTTATCGCCCTGATCAGTCTTTTAATCGGTGTTATTTCTCTCGGTCAGTATCACGAGACCTTAATTGAATCAAAGTTACAACGGTTCGAAACCGAAATTTTGTTAATCACCGCAACATTCGTTGAAAAATTTAAAGATCAAGAACGCACAGAGCCTCTCTCATCAACAGAAGTCGACATTTTAACAGCACGGCTTGGCGCAACACTAAATCGGCGTATTCTTATTTTTAATGCAAAAGACGACCTCATTGCAGATTCCGAACACTTGATCGAAGAAAAAAAAATCGAACCAATTATCGAAATCGCACACCCCGTTCATCAAGCAAAACGGAAACTGGAAAGTGTTGAGCTTCTAAAGAACACTGCATTATGGATTGTTTCTCTGCTTCCGCGTGAAGAAAACCTCCCGGTATTCTTAGGTGTGCAAACAGATAAAGGTTATAATTATTCGGATGTAAGAGAAGCAAAGCGTAAAAACCTCAGCATGTCTGCATGGAGAGATACACGCGGTGAAATCATTTTAACTGCCGCCATGCCAATCATGAAACACAATGACGAATTGGTCGGCGTTGTTATGCTGATTAATAATGGTGAGGACATCAAACAGGAATTGGGAGATGTCTGGTTTAATATCCTGAATGTTTTTCTTCTGACATTATTGATCACTATTCTTCTTTCCATATATCTTTCCGGAGTAATTGCACGACCGCTACGTAAACTCGCACGCGCAGCAGAGAATGTCCGCAAAGGCAAAATCAAAGATACAGACATCCCGGATATGAGCGATCGCCACGATGAGATTGGTGAGTTATCTTTGGTTTTACGGGATATGACGCATGCTTTATGGGAACGTATGGACTCAATTGAATCCTTTGCATCCGATGTGTCACATGAGATAAAAAACCCTCTTACTTCTTTAAAAAGCGCCGTTGAGACTGCCTCTATTGTTACAAAACAAGAAGATCGCGATAAATTATTAAGCGTAATCAAACACGATATAGAACGCCTTGATCGCCTGATCACGGATATTTCAAATGCCTCCAGACTGGATGCAGAGCTATCCCGGGAAATGTTCAATGTTGTAAATATAAAAGATATTCTCAGACATCTCATTGATATGTATAAAAGCCCGCTAGAACGGGAAGCCGACAATAAGCAAAATAGTGACGAAGCATTAAAAGACGGAATTTTAATTACACTCGACCTGCCTGATTACGCCGAACTTTTTGTACGGGGCAGTGAAGGCCGCCTGATTCAAGTCTTTCATAACATCCTATCGAATGCTCTATCCTTTTCTCCGGTAAAATCTACAATCAAGATTAGTGTCAGTGTTAAGGTAAACCGCGTCACCGTTACAATCGATGATGAAGGCTCTGGAATCCCGGAAAATAAATTAAAAAGCATATTCGAGCGCTTTTATTCAGAACGCCCCCAGCATGAAGAATATGGCCGGCATTCCGGGCTTGGGCTCTCTATTTGCAAGCAAATCATTACCGCGCATGGCGGATTAATTTATGCGGAAAACCGACAAGACCGTAAAGATATCAAAGGCGCAAGGTTTAGCGTTGTCCTTAACCTCATAGATGGAACAGAACGATGACTGACGTTAAGCAAGAGCGCCCCCTTATCATTACCGGGCTATCAGGCGCGGGAATTTCATCCGTATTAAAAGCTTTGGAAGATTTTAAATTCGAAGTGTTTGATAACTTCCCCCTGCCCTTTATCCCACAGCTTCTACCACATTCTACAACTACGGAAACAGATGCACATAACGGTATCGCAATCGGCGTTGATGTCCGCGCACGCGGCTTCTCCCCCAGCGCCGTTTTGCAAATGGTACGGCAAATTGACGCCAGACTACTTTATATTACATGTGATGATAATGTTTTATTCAAACGCTTTACCGAAACACGCCGGTCTCATCCACTGGCACGCAATAAGTCCGTGTCATTCGGTATTAAGGCAGAACGCGAGTTACTGGAACCCCTGCGCACCCAAGCCGATATTGTTATAGATACAACCGACACCTCAATTCACGATTTGCGTCACATGTTAGAAGGACACCTTAGTGTTAATAAGGATGAACATCTAACCATATCTCTCTTATCCTTTGGTTTTAAAAACGGCATTCCGCGCTCTGCCGATATTGTAATGGATGTCCGTTTCCTGAAGAATCCGCACTGGCAGCCTGATTTAAAACCTAAAACAGGACAAGATACAGAAGTCGGCGAATACATCCGTCAAGACCCCGACTTCAATCAATTCCTTGAAGGATTTAAATCCATGTTAGCGCCATTATTGCCGCGCTATGCGCAAGAGGGGAAAAGCTATCTCACTGTTGCAATTGGATGTACAGGCGGAAAGCACAGATCGGTCTACACCGTTGAAACATTAAAATCATGGCTAGATGAACAAGGCCTAAACAGTTATATAGAACATCGGGATATGCCCACCACATCATAATCCTATCTTGCCCCTGTTTTCCTTGTAAAATCCTCCAAATTCCTCTATTTTATGCACCATAATAAAAAATATAAATTTGGTGATAAATCGTGGCAAATAATCCTGAAAAAGAAGAAACCCTTTCTGGCGGTACCTCTATGTATAAAGGGTACGGCATTGGCAAAATTCATGTTTTCGCCAATCGGGACGATATTCTAAACGCTCAGCCTAAGGAAACTGTGGCACCAGAAAATATAGAAGTGCGCCTGGATGAACTATTAGACAGCACTCTAAAAAAGTTCAAAGGCACAAAAAAGAAGCTTGAGAAGAATGGTACATGGGATCCGAGACCTGGTTCTATACATAGCGTACTCGATATCGCTATCCTTTTATTAGGATTGGAAAACGAACGAAGCGCCATTAAAAGTGAACCTTTACAAGCGATTGAAGCTTCAGGTAGTAAAGGCATGAATTTACACGAGGCCTTAAAATCATCTTATGCTGATGCAATGGCGCGTGAGAAACTTGGTGAAGTACCAGCTGAGATTTTTCTAAACATGATGGCTGATAATAGCGGTCTGGAATGTGAAAATACTGACTCAATAAAGCCCGGATCTGTTCTGATCACCGGACCGTTGGGCATTCAGGCCTCATTAGAGATTATGGATAAGAATATTGCCGGGGTTATTTCCTCTGACGGGCCTTTGACACATTTCGTGATGCTATGCCGTGATAAAGGTATTCCATGTATTGCCAATGCTGACATTAAAGACATAATGCAAAGTCCTGAGGAATATGAAGGGGCAAAAGCTGTTGTTGATTCCTATCACAGTCAATTGGTTGTTCACCCGGAAAAAGAAACACTCACGCAATATAAGAAATTACAAAAGCAAGAAGCAGCCCGTAAAGAAGAGCTGAAAAAGCACGCATTAGAGCCATGTGTTACCAAGGACGGGCATCCTGTCACCATTTTGGCGAATAAAAACGATTTAGACTTTGAACCTGTAAAAACTCTGCCCGTTGATGGTGTCGGTCTGGTACGATTAGAGGCAATTTATACAAAACATGCCAAAGAACAAACGCCACTGGATTCCGCGGCACTCTCGGGCATGTTCACCGATGCCTGTTGCCATTTAGGGAGCGACCGCCCGATTACCATTCGTCTTTTGGATGTTAATGAGGGCGATAAAACAGCCGAAGATCTTCTATCCGGTTATCAACGCGATGCAGCGATCAAAGAAGATGAAAAAGGAAACATGCTAAAAGGTGCGGCATTTTTACTGGCCAATCCAGGGTTGATGGAAACACAGATGAAAGCCATCTTGAAAATAGCCTCCCCACAACATAAAAAAATTCTGGTTCCCTACATTCAAGATCCTAAAGAAGTCACAGATTCGGCGGAAATCCTACAATCAGCAATGGACAGCCTGAAAGATGAACTACCTCCACAAGCCGGAAAACCATCTTTGTGCTCTATGGTCGAAACAACCGCCCTGACACATCACAAGAAAAAACTAAAAGAAGTAATCAAATTATCAGATGAAATATCCATTGGTGGTAATGATTTGAGCAACGAAGAAGCAAATGTTGACCGCTATAACGCAAGTGAAAGCACAAGCAAGTACCTACCGATCTTCCATCCGAACTTTATCAAAGCCGTTCATGAAACAAGTGAGTTATGTCAGAAGGAAGAGACATCTTGTTCTATGTGTGGTGATTGTGCATCGGATCTGGACTTGCTCCCTCTTTGGATCGCAATGGATGTTAAACCGGTTGTCCTTGGCGATATGACATATGATATCCGCGAGCGTGCCAAGAATCTGGACCGTTCAGAATGTCAGGAACTGTTGGCAGATGTATTAGAGATGAAAAGCTCAAAAGGTGTACATGATAAACTTATGGCCTTTAGTCAGAAACACTTCCCCGAAGCACAGCCTGACGATCCGAATGTAGAACCGACCTAAGCCTCGGTTTGAACAGAAATATTCTCTTTATGCACCTTTGACGGATCATAAAGGTTAAGACGCTCAATCAGAGACAAGATCTCACCAATTTCTTTTTTCATGTTCAATATTGAACGCGGATCTGTTGCGGGAACTTCGAGAGCCGCAGCTTCAAAATAGTTATGCTTACTTTTAATCAGGATAAGCATTTTACTCTCATAAAAGGCAGCAGTCATGCTTTCCCCTTCATATTCCTCTTGCAGGGCTTTCAGCTTTTCCATCATTACCGGATCGATCAGATACCGCGCCTCAACTTGGTCATCGGTATAAACATCAAAGACGTCTTCAAATTCAGGATCAACAAGATTGGCACGTTTTAATTTACTTGAACGCTGTTTAAACCACTCACTGATTTTTCCGCGATCACGATCCAACATTGTATGCCCGTAGAATTTCTTTGACTGCATATCCAGTAGAATCGCAAGCCCCTTAAAAACCGAAACATAATAGGTTCTGTTCTTTGAACGGCGACGTTGCTTAAAATCAATTTCGGAGAATTCAATATCAACACCTTTATATTGTCCTTGAAAATAATCCTCTGTCTCATATTTATCATGAGTGGGAAGGATTTTAGACGGCTGCATTTTATGAAGTGCAATCCGACCATTAAGCATATATCTGAAATCCCCAAACAACTTTGCCAAGTCGGGTAAAATACGGATCTTATACTCCTTGGCATATTGACGACGTGGATGCGTAACCCACGCATAAAGCCCACCCAAAACGGCAACGGTCAATCCACAGCCACTGTCATCGCTATTGCTTAAGAATAGCAGCCAATAATCAATATATCCGCATATAGGCGTAAGAACTGCCGCGCAAGGGATTGCGATACGTTTTCGCCATTGATAGCTCATCAGTTTCTTGAGGCGTACTTTCTCAAGATGTTCAAGGTGCATTTTGCTCTTTGCAAGAAAGTCTTGCTCTTGCTCAAGCCGAACATCACTCACTTCCGGTAAGTCGGGTTGTGTGCGCCTGTTCCATAAAGATCCGAATAGAAATTGTAACATCCGCCTCCCCTGCTATAGTTACCAAAACCTATATAAACAGTATAAGGAATTCGACATGACAGATACAGGATTAATCATTGGCCAAGATGGGAAAAAACGATGTTGGTGGTGTGGCGATGATCCTCTTTATGTCTCATATCACGATACAGAATGGGGCGAAGTCGTCCACGATGATGTGCGTTTATTCGAAAAGATATGTCTTGAAGGATTTCAATCGGGTCTAAGCTGGATCACAATCCTGCGTAAGAGAGAAAATTTTCGTGAAGCATTCGCCGGTTTTGATTTCGAAAAGGTTGCAACATTCTCAGACAAAGATGTTGAAAACCTCTTACAGAATGAAGGCATCGTACGACACCGCGGAAAAATCGAAGCCACAATAAACAACGCGAAACGCGCACTTGAATTAAAAGAGGAATACGGATCACTTAGTACATATTTCTGGAAATTTAAGCCTGATACACATACACCGCCCATGATAAAAGGCGATATCGACTCAACATCTGATCAATCGGTTGCATTATCCAAGGACTTAAAAAAACGTGGTTGGAAATTTGTCGGCCCGACAACCGTTTACGCCTTTATGCAGGCCATGGGTATGGTCAACGACCACATAAAAGCATGCGAATTCCAACCAAAGGATTAGCTAAATTAACGTTGCCTTGCAACAACACCCATTTTCATACCAACATCTTCTTCTAATGCCGGATCTTCTGGATTATCGCCCATATCTGCACCGGTTGCACCAGTGGTGTTCTCCTGAATACGATCATCATTTGATGCCTCTGGACCACGGCCAACTTCATCACCAAATACCTTGCTTGTTCCGACTTTCTGTTCTGGTTCATTACCAGGTAAAACGCGGGTCAGTCTTTCCTGTCTCGTCACCAGATAAGAACTGCGCTCATCCCACATGGCTGCATGCGCTTTTCTGTATGTCTGCTGATCTTTAATATCAAATAACGCGCTTGATGCTCTAACATGATGAATTTGGTCACCTGACGGCACAATTGCCGCAATCGCACCGCGATACCCTTCAGCTGGTCCTTGTATATCAGGCCCCTGCGAACGGTTATATCTATGGAACGCAAGAAGTGTATCCAACGTACGATCACCATTCGTGAAGTCATTCGTTGTGGTAACTGCATTCGGGCCATTTGCACGTTGCTCAGCCGAAGAAACAACACGGTCTTCTTCATTATTCAAGAAACGGAAATCAACATCATTTCCTCTCTTGTAAACAACGACCGTATCAACATCAGAATGCTCAATCCCCATTGTTTCCAGATCCATGAACATATAACCATCGCCTTTACCAAACTCAGCGCGGAACATATCTTCTAGTCTCTTATACTCATCCCCCTCCTGATAAAGGGTCGGGCGATCAACATTATTGGTATAGTTAGAGCGGCCTTCTTCGAACTGAGTCGGTAGTTGGCCATATTTGCCTTCTAATGCAAGTGTGATTTCATTCGCGTCTTCAATGCTCAAATAACGCATTTCAGAGAATGTATCCGGTAGAGCCGTGTCATGAACATCATTTGCATGTTCTGTGTAACGCACACCCTCTGTCACATAAATTGCACTTATATCCTGATCGGCTCGTTCATTAAATACCGCCTTACATTCACCAGAGTTAACAACGCATGATGTGTCAATCGCGTGAATACCAAGACAGTCTTCCATATATTTAATAATTTCGGCTGTCTTCTCCGCCATGGTGTATTCACCAAGCTTGGCATCCTCACCCAGCCTTGCATCTCTGGCATGATCAACTTCACCTTGCCAATTATAATTATCAACCAGCTCCTGTACAATTGCCGGGTCAATACGTCCCGTATTCAGATAATCATCCATTTTAAGCTTTTGGATTTCAGGCTGACCTTCTTCTGGATTCTTATCACGGATAAGGACATAGACATCGCCTGTTTTCTCATCAGGTACAAATACCGGAATCTCACAATCGCTATTCGGGTCTTGTGCGGCCAGATATGCCTTTTCAATGCCATCATTTATGTCAACATCGGCCGCTTGACGTGGCTGGTACTGCATAATGTCGACAAGAATTTCACCAATTTTGAATGACTGTTCCCATACGGAGTCAGCCTGCACCTGACCATCCGCCGCAGAACCATAATCAGTATCTAAAGACTGAATATTTGCATGGAACATTGCATCAAATTTATCACCATCAACGCCATCTTGCGCCTTGGCATAATTTTCAACAACCTTCATATGACCTGTTGGCTCACCCTCATCATATGGGTCGAATTCAGGAATTCCCTTAATAAAGTCTTCCGTAACAGGCTTACCTGCCTCTAGCTGCTCATGGATATTTGCTTCCACCCATAGCTCTTGAACCAAAGCATTAAATTCAGGTGTCATCACATCAACAGCTGATCCATCATCTTTTGTCAGTGTTGCAAGGTTATCTGCATCAAGACCTAAATTTTCACCATTTTCAATTAAGAACTGTGCAATTGGTTGCACGCGGTTAACACCTTCTGCATTTGCAAAACGTGTTGGGTCTTGCGGATATTCACCATTATCTGCCTTAACCGTCACTGTTGCATATGTATTATCCTGTGCCAGCTTGATTGCATCGGCAGGCGGCAAAGATGCAGCCTGATTACGAGCATTCGCATCAGCGCGCAATTGTTTTAAAAGCTCAGGGTTTTCTTCACCAACACTACGTGCAACCGATTCAAAACCACTTGCCACATCCGATCCGGAAACCGTCGCAGATGATGCCGTATAAGGCTTACCACTTAGTTCAACTTCTTGCTTGCTTGTATAAGCTTCTGCGCTTTCACGCAAACTAGATCTGAATGCTGCCTTTGCCGCTTCTGGACTATCTGTTCCCGCGGCCTTTTCAAGCGCATCTTTCACCGCGGCATTCATAAATGCAACATTTTCGCGACCGACTGTAACACTGAGTGTTGCGTCTTTTAACGCACCGGAGATACCGGAATTATTGCTTTCATAGTCCTTAAGAACCACAGCCATTTGATCTTGAAATGATGCATCAGGATTGGCTTCTTGCGCTTTTTGCAATGCCTGATCGAATGCACCTTCTGCGCGTGTGATTGATTTCTGCTCAAGCGCTGCGCCTGTTTCAGGTTTTTCTGTGTTGCCGAGAATGAAGTCAACATCAATACCGATCATCCCAAGGAATGAACCAACCATCTGTCCAAATTCAGAATTAAAGAAATCACGAATGAAGCCCCCCATACCAACACTATCCAGTGCCCGCATGAACATATTGCCCATTACGCTTTCCTGTGTTTTTTGCGCGGCCTTCTGATTATCAATCAGATCTTTTTCTTTAAGACGGTCAAGCGCATCCGTAATTCTACCAACACCTGCAAGACTGGTTGCGTACTTCTCTTCGAACGTATCAATTGTCTTATTATACGACGCCTCAGGATTATCCGACATCGCCTTTGATTTGGCTTGCAGCGCTGCTTCATACTCTTTGTAGTGATCAGCCGGAACTGTTGGCAACTGCTTCTCATCACGAATAGCTTGGAAAGCCGGATGCGTTAATACCATTTTATGAAGTGTTGCCTTGGCACTTTCATCATAAACACCATTCGCACCTTCTTCACCATTCATGGTCTTAACAGCCATCAATGCCACGGCAAGAATATTGTTTTCCTTCTCACCAAATTCGCCATTCTTCACTTCTGCTTCAGTGATCGTATAGTCAGACATAATGCCATTAGCCAAACCACCTAAACCACCCAGATCAAATCCTGCAATGTTCAGGCCACCAGCCTTACCACCAGCCAAATTACCCATTTGTTCAGGTAGCGCAGCAGCAGCACCCTGCAATATTGATTTAACCAGCTCTATATCTTTGTTAAGGTCACTACCTTCTGTTTGTGCCTTTAAGTTTCTCTCATGATCCGCCAGCTCTTGCTCGGATAATTCGGAAACACCTGCACCACTTTGGTTCTCAGGAGACGCTTGTGTATTCGTATTGCTAACCGCAACAGATACGGTGCTGACTTCAAATGGCTTATCCAATAATCCCTGTGCATTTAGGTCCTGAATATCACCTAAAACCGCCGGTATCTCATTTAGAACGCGCATATCCTGTAAAATAGCAGGTAACTTAATAGACGTATTTAATAGCGCGGCTTTTTCCTGTTGCAAACGGGCAAGATCATCTCCGGTCGCCGTCTTTTGCTCTTCATTATTCTGCTCAATTGCAGACTGGAGGCTACCTTGTAGCAACCCTTGAAGTTTCTGAACATTGGTATCGTCTTTCAGAAACGCATCAATATCATGGCCGGACTTTTCAGGCCCACCCATTCCGGTTGTAACGGCTAGCAACTGTTTCTCATCCGGTAAGTCATTCAATTCAACCAAATAAATCAAGTGCTGCATCGTTGCCTGATATGAATCGACAGAGCTCTGATCCCAAATCCCGTCACTCATGTTCTGAGGAAGAGCGATATCTTCGTCAGGGCTGAGGTCAACACTAACCTTACCCAATTGATGCGTTAAAGTGTTCAAGCGCGGAACGATTTGCGCCAAACCAACTTCCTCAACACCGCGGATCTTATCCATCAAGATCTGGGATTCTTCAGGAGAACGTCCGTTAATAACAGTTTTCTCAACGGTTGTTTGCCCACCTTCAGGAGCTTGATTCCCCGCAACAACGGCCGCGGCCTCCGGCACTGTCGGTGTTGGAAGCCCCAGAATTGTGTAGTTACCTGCTCTTTGCTCTAAAAGAGACGAAACCTTCGCAATACGATCATCTTCCGCCGGCTTTCCATCAACTTTTTGCGAATATTCATCAGAAATTTGCTTTACCAAGGCTGCACGAACACCATCATCAGATAGCTCAGCGCCATCTTCTGCGCCACGAATGGCTTCTACACGGCTTGCAATATTATTTTCAACGGCTTGAGGCGCTTTATCCCATGCCTCTGAATTTGTTGGCACATCAAGTCCTACGGCCGTTATAAGAAGAGCAACCTCAAGGCTTGCATCTTGTTGCTGTTGCGCAGAAACCTGTACACCACTTTGCTGTGGCTCTTCTTTACGCGCAGCAGGATCAATATCATTTTTCTCAGATGTTGGGGAGCCTACAACCTCATACACAAATTCGGCATTACGCTCCAAATCATAAAGTAATTTCTCAATCAATGAATTGCGATCAGGCGTTAGCTGCGAAAGCATTGGGCCACCTTGTGCTCTTACCTGACTAAGCTCTGTCGCTTCGACTTTATTTGCCAGATCATCAATAAGCTTTTCACGAGCCACTCTTTCGGCATCAATACGACCACCAGCAGCACCGCCAATAATTGCGGCTTCTTTTGCGATAGCTTGATCGTATGCCTCTTGAACAGACTTAGCATAATCTTGGGGCAAGTCACCATCTTTCGGTGCCGGCACTTCCAATAGGTTACCAAGTGTCTGGATACTCATCATCGCAGTTTCAAATAAAGCAGTTTTCCCTGCCTCAGGAACAGGTGGCACTGCGATAGGAACGGTTCCGTTATCAGAAACCTCATTCAGGTGATTAATAAGATGGTCTGCATTACCAATCACGGCAGACAAAACCTCGGCAGGTTGTCCTGTTAGTTCGGAAAGCTCACGACTCACCACATCTAATGCTGTAAGTCTGGCCATAGGTGAAGGTAGAGTCTGATTTTCGGAATCAGCCTGACGCTGCGCTTCTTCCATACTGACCGAAATGGCCTTTGAAAGTGCTTCACCCCAATCGGGGGTATAATTACCATCCTGCGATGGCACAACATGGAAGAACGAAGACAAACCGGCAAGCGCCTGCGTTGCTTGTAAAGTTTCCTGATTTTCTACTGAAGTTGCGGTCGTGTCCGCCATCTACATCACCCTTTTTATCTAAGTTGGAGCAAATGCCCCTCTTATCATCAACCCTTCGCTTTTTTTAATAGTTCGCTGTAAACTCTTAAATTTCTTATATTTTATTCTTATAGTTCAACAGCATATATACGAAGTTACGCTCATTCTTACATATTATAGATAATTTTTCAAATTTAATTTTCATATGGCCATATAGATGAAAAGCCAATTATTTTTCACGCTCTATAATATCGTGAAAATACGCCAGATATGCTTCAACAGATTTTTCCTTCGTAAACTCACGGATGTACCTGTCATAACCATTTACGACCATAGAATCATAAAGCACTTGGTCATCTTTCACGCGCTTTATCGCCGTGCTCATTTGCGCGATATCATCAATTGGCACCATTAAAGCATCATCTTCATGCCTGACAAATTGACGTGGCCCATCCGAATCGGTCGTGATAAGAGGAGTTTTTTGTGCCCAAGCCTGAACAAACACAGTGCCGAATGGCTCATAACGTGAGGAGAACACACATGCATCCACCGCATCAAATAATGCCGCCCGATCAGAACGCCACCCCAACAACGTGACACGATCCTGTAATCCACGAGAATCGATTAATGCTTGCAACGCAACACGATCGGGGCCTTCACCCGCGATCCACAGATAAACGCCCTCAAGAGATGCAACAGCTTCAATCAACGAATCAAACGCCTTGCTACTATGTAGCCTCCCGAGACCAAGACATAGAAATGCACCTTTAGGAACACCGTAGTCAGCACGATCTACAGGAGTAGAAACCTCCTCCGTCTCGGCAAAATTATTAATCTGCCGGATCTTACCCTCATCCACGCCGCACTCTTTCACCAGATAACTTTTAATATCGGGCGTAATGCTCACAAAGTAATTCGTGTTTTGGTAATACTTAATCTTATAATACCCACCCAAACGTGACACGATATAATACGGAGGCACCTTCAAAGAAGGTTTCCATTTTCGTACATGCTTTGCCGCACGTGACATCCATGTCTGCACAATATCTGGCTTATACTTACGAATAATGCGTTTTATTGCAAAGGCAGTATAGAAATCCAATTTACCGCCAAAAGGTAGCGTGTAAACCTTGATACCAGCCTCACGCAAACGGGGCACACGCACAGGGTTATCGCGTGTGACAACCTCCACATCCTGTCCTGCATCCTTCATGGCAACGCACATATCAACGAAAGCCGTTTCCGCCCCGCCATGTTCTGCCCCGGCTAAAACCTGAAGGATTTTCATGCTCTTAAACTTTGCTATTTCTGCATCTGCTGCAAGACATTCGGATAGCTTACAAGGGTAAGCTGTAGCATCTGTTGCATGCTTTGTTGGGTTTCATCCAGTTTACTCAGCATAAACTGACATGCCTCTGGTGTTGTAAGAGGGATCTTTTCGAACTGAGAAGAATCCTGCGCACGCACCTCTTCAATCAAATTAAAGATCAACTTTAATTCAGACTGCGGGATATATGTCTGTGCCATCCCGAGACTTTCAATATTTGTGTAGGATTCCTTCATCAAACTACCAATATTTTCTTCCCATTCTGCGAAACGTGAATTAAGGCCACTCGCCATAGCAGGGTTCTTGGTTGAACACTCAGAAACTGCAAAACTGACATCATCACGCACCGCCTTTACCAAACTGTATACAGTGTAGTTCGCATATAAAACGAAGAAGTGCTTGGACTCATCCATCGATAAATGCTTGACCATCTCGGATACTTTATCCTGTAATGCCTTGGCTTGTGCCTTCACAAGGTCGGCAGGATCCGCGTTTTGCATATCTTCTAATGCTTGTTGTGTTGCCTCTACAGCATCGTCACCCTCTTCAGCATAGCTGTAAGATGGATTAACAAAAAGGGCGGCACCTAATAGAAGGAAAAGAACAGCGCGAGAAAACATAACAAAACCTATGTGTTGATTAGTGTACTAAGCAGGCATCATAACACCCTGTGCAGATATAGCAAAAAAAAACCACCGGACAAAGCCGGTGGTAGAGAATTTGGACCTGATATACCTCAAAATGTAAAACTGTTTAAAACGGGGCCTTACCAGTTTCACAGGCTTACAAGTCCTGCACATGACAAAATAAACATATTAAAAAACATAAAAAACAGCAGCGTGCTTCGCATACGGGAATTGCTCAATTCCCTACTCCGATCCCTCATCGCTGGTCTTATCCAAATAGAGCGAAATTACCGCTCCTGCGAAACATATCACTGCTGACATTAATGTTATCCAACCCATCATCATATTCTTAACTCCTTATATATTTAACATATCACGGAATAAGTAAATATAAAGTAAATAAAATTGTATATTAATTTTAATAGTTTTAATTGTTAATTTTTATTTATAAACTTTAAGTAAAATAAGTATAAAATTTATATAAAATTTTATATAAATTGTTTTTACTTGCAGCACATATTTTTTGTTTTCTTTTAACCTATTGTGATATATGGTGTTTTTCAAGATAACAAACACTACAGACACTCATGAGCAATACTTTTAAACTCTCCAAAAGATCTGATATTTCAATGTTTCGCGCACTGGATATCCTGCGCCAAACCAATGAACGCGACATGCAAGGCCAAAACATTATGCGCATGGGGGCCGGACAACCATGCTTTGGTGTACCGGAAAGCGTCTTAAACCACGCCACAGACATCCTAAAGTCAGACCCCACGCAAGGCTATACCGAGGCAATCGGGATGCCCGCACTGCGTGAACGCATCGCTCAACATTACAAAGATGACCATAATTTAAGCGTCAACCCGGAACACATTGTCATCACAACCGGTTCATCAAGCGGATTCATCCTAAACTTTATTGCCGCATTTGATGCAGGGGATAAAGTTGCGATAACAACGCCAGCCTACCCGGCTTATAGAAATATTTTGAAATCTCTGGATATCGAGGTCATCGAAATTGAGGCGCATGCAAAAGACAATTATCAACCAACACTGGAGCTCCTCCAAAATTGCGGACAAAAATTTGACGGACTGATTATTAACTCCCCCTCAAACCCGTCAGGCACAATCATTGACGGTGGCAAGTTACAAAAGATCTGCCAATGGTGTGATCAAAACGGCATCCACATCATTTCAGACGAAGCATATCAAGGCATTACATATGGCAAGAAAGCAACCAGCGCCCTACAACATTCCAATAATGCCATCGTTTTAAATACATTTTCCAAATATTTCGCCATGACCGGATGGCGGTTAGGCTGGACGGTTCTACCCAATGCAAACATGGCTAAACGCGTTAAAAAACTTTGTGAAAGCCTGTTCGTCTCTGCGCCGACACTATCCCAACATGTCGCGTGTAAAATTTTCGACCATATGGATGTACTGGATGGTTATGTCAGGCACTATAAAGAGAACAGAGAAATTTTGTTTAACGAACTACCTCAAGCAAACATTCATAATTTCACAGATGCGACCGGTGCATTCTACATCTATGCAGACATCCATCACCTTAGCAATAATAGCGAAGAATTCTGCCGTAATATGCTTGATCAGGCACGCGTATCAACAACACCGGGAACAGATTTTGATTTAACGCGCGGACATGGCGGAATACGCATCTGTTATGCAGATAGCAAAGAAAATATTGTTGAGGCTTGCACACGTCTGAAAAACTGGCAATCATAATAGATAACAACAGATGTGTGACATATATGGCAAAAAACAATCATGAAAACGGAAATGTATTATGGATTATCCTACTAGCCGTTGCCTTGCTTGGCCTACTGACCGGTATTGTAAGCCGTAACAGCTCTTCCGTTGATCAAGCCGGAGACGTAGAAAAAAACCGCATTAAAGCCGCCGCGATGTTGCGCTATGCCAAATCGGTTGAAGCCGCAATACAGCGTATGATGCTTCATGGTGTTAGTGAGAATGACCTGGATTTCCTCGCCTTCGGCCCCACATATGATAATGCAAACTGCAACAAAGATGATTGCGACATATTCAACATGGCTGGCGGGGGTATCGAATATAAGAGCCCTTCTGACATTGTAAATATCAGCGGATATACAAGTGGTTGGAATGTATCGACAGGAAACCGTGTCTATCAATTTGGGTGTGACGATGCAGATAATAGCTGCACAGAGCTTCTTTTACTCGCCTCCAATATTCCAAAATCTGTTTGCCTTCAAATTAACAGAATTCAAGGAATCACAAACCCCGGCGACGATGCGCCACAACAAACGGAAATCATAGAAGGCACAACATATGATGGTTCATACAGCACAACCGTGAACTCCGCCAGTATCGGGGGAACAAACACCACCACAGAATCACCACAAGCCGCAGGAAAATCTGCCGGATGCGTTTTTGAATTTGGCGGTTCGCAAGACAAATACCATTTTTATCACGTCTTAATCGCAAGATAGAGACGGCCTCCAACTACACCAATACATATAAAAAGGGCAGATCCACAGATCCGCCCTTTCTTTAATTCTCTATCAGAAAAATCCGGTTACAGACGGTTCCACCATCCCTTTTTCTTTTCCTTAGGCGGTTCATTGATAACCTCATGTTCACTCGCAACAGGTGGTGTATCTTTCACGGCACTAACGACCTCCTCACGCTTTTCTGCAACTTCAGGGGCAGCCACCGCTTCCTCCTTTTTTTCTGCAGGTTTCTTACGTGGTGCACGCTTCTTCTTTGGTTTTTCTTCCGACGTTTCTTTTTCTTCGGATTCAGAACCCTTCTCATCTTTAGAAGAAGAAGCATCATCATTCGCCGCCACCGCCTCTATAGCTTCGCTATCTTTCTTAGGTTTACGGCCACGGCGACGTTTTGGCTTTTCTTCTTTCGTGTTTCCATCTTTGTCAGGCTCTGCTTCCGCAATTATGTCCGCAGAAACATTCCCATCGACCTCTTTTACCTCAACAGAATTCCCATCATTTGCATTGGCATTCTCGTCACTCGCCTGATCTTCAGAAGAACGATTACGGTTACGATTACGGCCACCACGACGACCACGACGACGAGATGATTTTGATGCTTCATCAGAGTCATCTGTATTTTCTGTATTCTCTGTCGTGTTTTCAGACGATTCTTCGTCTTCATTTTTTGTGCTCTCAGCGGGCTTAGACACCTCAACACGGCATTCGGATTGTGGCATTTCATCATCGACACGGATCAAGATCTGGAAGGAATAACGCCCTTCTATCTCCGCCAGTTTTTTACGCTTATAATTCAGAATATAAAGCGCAACTTCACTGGATACATGCACAATCACCTGCGCAGCACGTCCGCGGATGCCTTCCTCTTCAATCGCACGAAGAACCATAATAGACATCGCATCCGCCGTACGAACCAGACCAACACCGGTACAGCTCTTACACGTTTCAAACTGCGCTTCTGTTAAACTTGGGCTGAGACGCTGACGGGAAAGCTCCATCAGGCCAAAGGACGAAATACGTCCGACCTGCACACGTGCCCGATCCCCTGAAAGAGCATCTTTCATACGGCGTTCAACTTTACCGTTACTGCGCCTGTCTTCCATATCGATAAAGTCAATAACAACCAGACCACCAAGATCGCGTAATCGTAATTGACGCGCCACTTCATCAGCAGCCTCAAGATTGGTTTTCAATGCCGTTTCCTCAATATGGCGCCCTTTTGTTGCCTTACCGGAGTTGACATCAATAGAAACCAAGGCCTCTGTCGGATTAATAACCAAATAGCCACCCGACTTCAAACGCACTTCAATTTGGCCGATTTCATTAATCTGGCTTTCCAGTTGATAGCGATGATAAAGCGGAAGCTGTGAATCTTCGTACTGCTTAACTTTTTTCACATGTGAAGGAATCAACATCTTCATAAAGTCTTTGGCTGTTTTATAACCCTGCTCACCGGCCACCAAGATTTCTTCAACATCACGTGTGTACAAATCACGAACTGAGCGCTTGATCAAATCCGCCTCTTCATACACCAACGTTGGAGCAGTAGATTCCAAAGTCAGCCCACGGATATTATTCCAAAGACGCATTAAATAATCGAGGTCACGCTTAATCTCTGCCTTTGTACGTGTCACACCAGCCGTACGAACAATAACCGACATGCCTTTTGGCACTTCAAGACCCTTAACAATTTCGCGCATTCGCGCACGATCTTTACCATTGGCGATTTTTCGGCTAACACCACCGGCACGCGGGCTGTTTGGCATCAAAACACAGTAACGCCCAGGCAATGACAAATAAGACCCAACCGCAGCACCTTTATTGCCACGTTCTTCTTTATTGACCTGCACCAGCATAATCTGGCCACGCTTAATAACTTCCTGAATTTTATATTTACGACGCAGATTAAAACGGAATTTCTGCTCCGCATTATAATCGTCACCACCAACAACCTCAACATTACGGTTACGATATTGTGCACGACCACGGCCGCGACCACGACCACGACCACGGCCGCGACCACGACCACGCTTATTCTGTGCAGAATCATCTGCAGCCTTACCTTCTCCATCTGTAGATGAGGCATCTTCCTCGGAAGCGTCTTTTTCCTCTTTTTCTTCTTGGCCTTCACCTACATCGGACGGTGCTTCTTCATCTTTTTTCTCAAGATTTTCTGTTTCTCCGCTCTCAGCATTATCTTCCGGCTTGTCCTCTTCTGTCTTTTCTTCTGTCTTAACCGCAGCCTTCTTAGCCCTTTTAGGCTTAGTTTTAGCCTCGCCCTCAGCAGCTTCACCTTCAGAAGCAGCATCATCTGCGCCATCTGTATCGGCCGCCGCATCTGCATCACCATCTTGAGCAGCAGCTTCTTCTTGTTCCAAAGCCTCTTCTTCCAAGGCCTCTTCTTCATCGTGCTCCTGAAGCAAAGCCTCTTGCTCCGCCATTAAGGCCTCACGATCTGAAACAGGGATACGGAAATAATCAGGGTGAATTTCAGAAAAAGGTAAAAAACCGTGGCGATTGCCACCATAATTTACGAAAGCAGCCTGCAAAGACGGTTCAACCCGTGTAACCTTCGCAAGATATATATTACCTTTTAATGGCTTTTTGCTTTGATTCTCATAATCATATTCAGCCAGTTTATTCCCGTCAGTGATTGCAACACGGGTTTCTTCCTTATGTGTTGCATCGATTAGCATTCTTTTTGTCATGTTATCTCCATTTCGCCAAGCATCGTAAAACGGGTCGTAAAACACGACCGATCGACGCCAAAGACGTTTAAAACTATTAAAATTTGATGCTTGCAGCTCGACGGAACCTTAAAACTTTACTAACAAACGCAAAGCCGCATGCATATAAAAACAGTGTTACTTTACACATTTGTTCTGCAATGCTCAATGCAAAAACGAAAACATAAGATGAAAATTTTATTTTGCCGATTTATGGCGCTCTTCAAACGTGGTGCAAACAGCAACATATGCATCATGAATACGCGAGAGAAGCTTCGCCTTATTCATGTCACTTTCCTCTCCACCTTCCTCTGCCTCAAAACAGATAGAAGCCAGAACCTCCGCCCCCAGATTAGCAGCTGACCCCTTTAATTTATGTGCAGCCGAACTCCAGGCCTCATTACACCCATCTTGACATTCTTGCACCAAAACACCCAGCGTCTCCTGCGCACACGACATAAATAAGTCGATCAGCATTTTTTCTTCTTCAAGATCGCCATTGGTAAACAAATCAAGACGATCCCAGTCCATAATAACCGCGCCCCCATCATTGTCATTGTGCTCCACAACAGGGGCTTCACAAACCTCGGCCTCCTCAACTAAATTATGGGTCGCCTCCGGAATCGGCATCCACATATCCAGAATTGTTTTGAGCTTTTCCAGATCCACCGGCTTGCTGATATAATCATTCATACCGGAATCAATGCAGCGCTCCCGCGCACCTTTCATCGCATCTGCTGTGACCGCGATAATCCTTGCCTCATTAATATATCCCTCCTCATCCCGTATTTGCGCGGATGCTTCAAAACCATCTATCTCCGGCATTTGACAATCCATAAAGATCACCTTGTGCCTCTTTTGCCGATACAGCTCAACAGCAAGCTTTCCACCACTCGCCTCATCCACATTTGTAAAACCAAGCTTACCCAGAACCTTGGACATAAAGAGTAAATTAACCGGATGATCATCAACAATAAGAATAGGCTCATCCAAGCTATAACGGACACCTTGCTCTCCCGCCGTGCCCTCTGCATTTTCAATTGGCCGCTGATCAACACTTGCCTCTTCCACAGGGATCTCAACATAAAAGGTCGTCCCCTTACCAACGGCACTGTCCATACTGATTACACCCCCCATCATTCCAACCAAATCTTTGGTAATCGCAAGGCCCAGACCAGTCCCCCCATATTTACGCGATGTAGAAACATCAGCCTGCGTAAATTTCTGGAATACCGACATTTGCTTATCTTCAGGAATACCAATTCCGGTATCCTCAACACGGATATGCAACACAGGATCACCGACCTGATCCCTTTGGCAGGAAACATCAATACGTACATAGCCCTCATCGGTAAACTTAATAGAATTGGCAACCAGATTATTCAGAATTTGTTGTATCCGCGCCGGATCACCGATAATACGTTCAGGCACCAAGGGGTTTACAGACAACTTCAAATCAATATTTTTCTGCCCTGCCGTATTACCAAGCAATTCTATCGTCTGGCTCATAACCCGGCGGAACGTAAACGGGATTTCCTCCAAGGTCAGCTCATTCGCCTCAATCTTAGACAAATCAAGAATATCATTCAAAAGAATAAGTAAATTACGAGACGAACCGTTTATCGCCTCAACCAGTTCCCCCTGCTCTTCCGGCAGGCTCATTTCCGTTAACAACTCGGACAAACCAATAATACCATTCATTGGCGTGCGGAGTTCATGACTCATATTTGCAAGAAAACCATCTTTACTTCTGTTTGCAACTTCCGCCGCTTCGCGGTTAATTTGCATTTCTTTTTCAAAGGCCTTTCTTTGCGTAACATCCCGTTTAATCGCCGCAAAATGTGTCACCTTATTTTGCTCATCACGCACTGGTGCAATACTAACGTCCAACCAATATGCAATACCGTCTTTTGTATGATTCTGAATTTCACCTTGAAAAGATTTTCCATTTTTAAGGGCTTTATGCAACCTGCCCAACGTCGCATGATCCGTACCCGTATCTTCTAAGATACGCGGCGTTTTGCCAATCACTTCTTCGGCTGCATATCCTGAAATACGACTAAATGCCTCATTAACGTAAATAATTTCCGGCCCAATATCCAAATCTGCCGTCATAATCATCACACCATCTTTGGCGTTAACAATGGCAGCCTCCATCAAATTTGCCGTTTTAGAAACTTCTTGGATATGCCCGTAAAGCTCCTGACTTTTTTCTTCTAAAAGCTCTTCGGCCTTTTTGCGCGCTATTTTCTCTCTCGTCAGGCGCTTTTCCAGCTTTGTAATTTTTTTGACAAGCTCTTCTGTACCAAGATCTGCCTCAGAAACTTTATCCATTCTTCACCAATGTAAAAACACGATTATATTCACCCGGACTATTATGATCGACGTATGAAGTATCAATATCTTCACCATAATGGTCAATACACCCACTAATCAGACCTGCTGCGAAATCTGCAAACGGACATGTTGAGTTATACGTCATAATCAGCACCTCCCCCCCTTTGCGTTCCGTTGCAAAGGAAGGCAAGCTCGCATCAGGATAGAGCTTTTTCACCTCCACATGGATGTAGTTATGTACAGATTCAAGAAACTCAAACGAATTTTGTGGATTTTCAAAGAAATGAGGCATTAAGGCATAAAATCGTCCAAAAAGATGATGACCGTATTTCTTCACCAAATCCTTAACCGGAATATCCGATCGCTTGCTCAACTCACTAACAATTTGCAATAACTCCTGATGGTCATATGTCGCCACCGCCGTATAGGCACCGCCGGATTCCAAGTCACACGCATCCAGAACATCGTCCCACATATCATCACCAAACAATGAATCAACAAGATCCTGTAACTCTGTAAAAACTATTCCCTTCATAATGCCCTCTCCATACAATTAAGATGCACGTACATACTGTAACAGATTCTTTCTTAAGAAAGGCTTTGCCACAAAACCGGTTGCACCTGCATTCAGGGTTTGTGAAATCATATCGACATGATTTTCGCTACTGAACATCACAACACGTGCACCGGGGTCATTGCGCATAATCCAACCAAGAACCTCTGTCCCCTTTTGATCTGGCAAATTAATATCTAAAAAAACCAGATCAGGTTGAAACGCCCCATACATTGTATAGGCCTTATGCGCCGATATTGCCGTCGCAAATTCACATTCACATTTCAAGGCATTACGCACCATCCAACGTGCCACCGGATCATCATCAACCAACAAAACCTTAGGCAAAGTGCAATTATGTGAATCCGCAGAATAGGCCTCGGCCTGTTGAAAAACCGTCTCTAAAAACGCACCCTCAACCATCACGTCCTTGTGCTCTGTATACAGCGCACCCTCATCCCGATCACAAATACCGGAACAAGAGTAATACTCATCGGCCTGTTCAAATAAATCGTAGACAACATACCCTGCGACAATAGATGCTTCATCAAGGAAGAAATCACAGATTTCCCGCCCGACTTCCTCTAAAATATCCTGTGCGATATCCTTACATAAAATATGCAGATGCGTTCCGAAAAAGAAGGCGCGCCCCTCAACCATATTAAGGTACGATCTTATAATGGAGTTCGCCCATCCGAGACATTCACCGACACTAACCGAAGCATGGTCATCATGTAATACAACATGCAAGGCACTCCACCCTTCCCAACTATCCGGTTTTTTTGCAATAGACGATATAACCATACGGAATTCTTTATCCGCATTAACCTTAAGTGTATCCATCTTACGATCCTTTCTTTGCAAGAACATGAGGAGACTTTTCAATATATTGAATAAGCTTATCTTTTGTGAATGGCTTACCGACGAAGCCTTTGGCGCCAATCTCTACGGCCTTTAGGATGTTTTCCTTATGACCATTGCCACTAAACATGACGACATAGGCCAGAGGATCCAATTCAAAGATCTTTTGCAAAACCTGCAAACCATCAATATCGGGCAACCCAATATCCAAAAACAGAACATCCGGTGCCTTATTGATATAGTTCATGACAGCACCCTGCCCATCTGAAACAACGGTGAGGTTAAACTGACGTAGAGATGTACGAACCAACTTCTGAGAAAACAAATCATCTTCAACCACCATAATTTCGGGATCTTTGCGCATGTCACGACGCATTGATAATGAGCTGGTTAAATCACGATTTAACTGAGCCATCGCTTCTTTACGTGACACCGCAGCACATTCATCTTTCTTCTGAAATTTACGCTTTTCCTGCCCCATCGAAAACAACTCAATTTTCCTCTTACAAACAGTCTTTAAACGAGACCAATCAATCCCCACTTCAAAAAGATTGGCCAGCTCCTGCTTAAGAGCCGGCCGAAGTTTCAAAGTCAGGTGGGTTAAAAACTGGTCCAGACGCTTTTGCGTAATAGAGCGCCCGGTAATAAACACATCACGATCATGACAGACATATACAGCCATCATGTCATCCTCAAAAAAACTGTTACATTCACGTACAAAAACCTTAAACCATTTTTCGAAATCTATACTCAACGTAGAAAGACGAAGGTGCAGACATCGCATTGTAGGACAACGAACACTAAACACATCCAATTGTTCGAGAAGCTTCTTTTCAGCATTTTGAGTTATAATCATCATTCATCCCTCCTGGTTTTTACGTGACTTTATTTTTTTATTATTCTTAATCAAAACATTGCAACCCCCATGCCAAAAGATAAATCATTTAAAAACAATGCATTAGACAGATTAAAAAATAATATTCTCATAATAAAACGTTTTGTTTTGAGAATTTAAAAATGCTATTCTCATAATGAAACACTTTTTTAAGACACATTCGATATTCTGGAACAATGACACAAGACCACATACTGATTGTTGATGACGACCCACTGCAACAGCGCATGCTATCCACGCTGGTGACACGCAATCTGACACTAACCCCGATCAAAGCCTCTAATGGACATGAAGCAATTGAGGTTCTCAACCAAAATATAAAGACCGTGAAGCTTATCATCATGGATATCGATATGCCGGTGATGAATGGGCTAGACGCGCTCGCCCACATCCGGCAAACCACCCCCGACATACCTGTCATCATGCTAACAGGTAGTAAGGATATGGATGATGCCATTACCGCAATGAAGCTTGGCGCACATGATTTCATCACCAAGCCCTACCAGGGGGAGCGTATGGTTATCACAATTAAAAACGCGCTGAAAATCGTTTTACTTGCCACAGAAGTTTCACGCCTAAAACAAGAACAAAAACAAACCTGTAATTTTTCCCATATGATCGGCCATAATGGCGGACTTAAAGAATGCGTAAAGCTTGGTCGACGCGTGGCCGCCTCGGATATACCCGCCCTTATTACCGGCCCAACCGGATCAGGTAAAGAACTGTTCAGTCGCGCCATACACGGAGAAAGCCACAGATCAAACGCCCCCTTTATCGCCGTAAACTGTGGCGCTATACCCGCCCAATTAATCGAAAGCACATTATTCGGTCACGAGAAAGGCGCATTCACCGGCGCAACACAAGGCATACCCGGGAAATTTCGTGAGGCGGATGGTGGAACGATTTTCTTAGATGAAATTGGAGAACTCCCCCTTGAGGCACAAGTAAAACTCTTACGCACCCTTCAGGAGAAAGAAGTCGAAACAATCGGAGCAGCAAAACCAATCCCGGTTGATATCCGCATCATTTCTGCGACAAACCGCAATCTGGAAGAGGAGGTCGCAAACGGAAATTTTCGAGAAGACCTTTATTTCCGCCTCAACGTCATGGAAATAAGACTTCCCAAACTAAAAGATCGCAAAGAAGACATCGCACCACTTGCCAAATATTTTACAGAGCGCTTTTGCACACAAAACAATCACATCATTCCTGAACTTCCCAATCATGTCCTGCAATATCTCACAAGTCATAACTGGCCGGGTAATGTCCGAGAACTTGAAAACACAATACACCGCGCCATCGTTATGTGTGACAATCAGGCATTAGGAGCGGAGCACTTCCCCAATCTGCAACACGACTCCCCCCAATTATCGCCAACCAGACACGTCACAACACCTCATAACGATCGATTTTTATACAATTATGACGGGTCATTAAAAACAGTTGAAGATATAGAGCAACAAGCCCTCATGAATGCACTATCGCATTTCGATAATAATATCACACATGCTGCCAAGGCAATTGGTATGGCAAAATCAACTTTCTACCGAAAGCTTACCCAACACAATATAAAAATTCGGTGATATTTCACGGAAAATAATAAATACACAACGAATTGTATATAATTACAGAATCTTAAGAACTAAAATCGAAACAAATCAGGTGATTTTCTATATCTATCGTGATGCTTGGTTTTTGGCGAATTTCAAATCAGTTGCTAGTGTTGCATATTTCTGACGAATTTCTGAAATTTGGCCTTTGAACTTTTCAAGCTTACGACCAGCCAATTTTTGTCCGGGGGAAGATTTTATGCTCTTTGGGTTAACCTGAGATCCATTACGTAATACCTCAAAATGAAGGTGCGGACCAGTCGAACGACCTGTTGTACCAACGTATCCGATCACTTGCCCCTGCTTCACACGCTTACCCGAAGACATCCCTTTGGAAAATCCCTTCAAATGTGCATAAGCAGTTTTCAACTCACCATTGTGACGAATGCGGATGTAATTACCATACCCACCGTTACGACCAACCTTCTCCAACACACCATCACCAGCAGCATAAACCGGCGTACCACGCGGCGCGGCAAAATCAACGCCCTTGTGCATTTTATTATACCCAAGAACAGGGTGCCTTCTCATACCAAAGCCAGAAGATATACGCGCACCGTCAACCGGCGTCATCATAAGCGTCCGCTTTAAGCTTGTCCCGTTCTCACGATAATAATCCACCAAATCCTCATGTTCATAACGATAGACGGGAATTTCATGTCCGCCAACCATCAGATTGGCATATACAATATTACCATATCGTGCGAACTCACCATCTTCCGTCTCATATGTCTCATAGAAAATCTCAACCGTATCCCCCTGACGAAGGTCACGCTGGAAATCAACTTCATAAGAATAAATACGAATCATTTCCGCAACAACAGAAGCCGGAATCCCCGCACGCGCCGCAGACCCATAGAGAGACGTCTCAATCGATGTCTTCGCTGCATTCAATTTTAACTGGATTTCTTTCTCAATCAGACTGGATGAGAATCGTCCTTGCTCATTCTTTTCAATAACGACTTCTTTAACAGGGCTTAACTTCATACGCATCGCACTTAGGAAAACATTATCCCCGTCTTTTTCCAAATCAACAGAGATTGCCTGCCCCGGCTTAACCGTGCGCGGATCAAAATGATCGCTCATCGCTTTCACCGCATAATAGGCCTCTACACCGCCAATACCTGCGTTTTGTAACGCACCCGCAACCGTATCACCCGCATCAATTTTGATAATGTCAGTACCGCTCTCCTGCGCAAGCTCTCCCTGAACAACATCGCCAACTTCACCAGATATCACGGATTCATCCGATAGAGCAACAATCTCTGCGGATACTTCACCATCCCTTGCAACGACAAGAGGCTCTACCACCTGCATATGACGCGCTTGCTCTTCAACAGATGGGGACGTTTCATGTGCATCAGAGGTTAGCTTGGCAACATCAATACGTGTAGGTGCAAATGCAACAGAGCTTCCCATTGCGCCAAGAAAACTCACCATAACCGCGCAAGACACAATACCCGTTCCAACGATATAACGAAGCCTCAAACGATCAGATTTCGTGAAAAGATAGCGACGGCGCACAGGAAATACCCGGTGCAATGGTAACTTTTTATTCAGCGTATCAATAGCGTACACGTTTATACTCCAGCATCCAGATCAGAAACACAGAAAAACAAAAGCGGAGCAACAGATAAAGTTGCTCTTTTTATTCTAATCTGTAAAAGTTTAAAAGTAGTTATCATAATCCTATGCAGATTTGCAAGCCCGATATAAGAAAACGCAGAGATTTAATCTAAAATAGTATAATATTCAACGCATTTATATGCATTTATATGCATTTACAGCATTTATTATATCAGATTTCCGAAATATACAAAATTCCGCAAATCATATCTGTGCAACATATGCACAGCCATACGCCCCCTAAGAGCCGCACTCTTTGGAGATCGCTTTATAAGCACTACCAGAGCCTTTAAGGCTATAGGTATCCGTTGTAAGGGTTCCACGTGATGATGTTCCCTTTACAAGCATCTTCGAACCCTTTTGTATCGCCTTGGCAAGTTGACCATCGGCCTCCGCATCAGGTGCCCACGCGGTATCATCCTGTGTAAACAGAATATAGTTCTTACCATCAATTGTTACCGTTGCATCACTTCCCTGCTTATAAGTATATCCGGTGATATAGCTGAAGACATCCTTTGTGTTTTCAGACGGGCGATGTGTAATCAAGGCAAAAATCTCACCGCGACGTGTATAATTCCCCTTCGCATCGACAGGTTTGCTGACCATATAGCAAATCTTACTCCCTCTCTCGACCATCTTATACGATGTCCAATCACCAAATTTACCAAGCTGCTCAGGCTGTGCGGCATGCACAACGGCTGCAAAAGCGAATACAGAAACAAAAACAGATAGAGAACCGAACAGAATTTTAGACATCATTAAAGATCCAGCAAAAATTTCAAAACGAATATAACGTGAAGTTTAACGAAAGGATTGCATGCATCAAAACCCAAAATGCATGCAACAGAATTTCATCCACAAAGCTTTACGTTCTACTTTGCTTTAAGGTCGGTAGAATAAACCGAAAGACGTAGACACCAATTAAGGCACAGGCCATCGTAAACCAGAAAAATGTATATTGCGCATGGTTATTATTCGGGCGGAGCTTTGCCGCAACCGGTTTGGGGTAAAGATCTGCCTCTCGCACATTTTTTCCCTCTTGCTCTACATAGAAAATGGCAGAGTACAAGTTTGAGACACCTTGCTTTTCTGCAATTTCGCCAATATCAATGCGATACCACATATCCTGATCAGGCGAATTATACGGCACAAAGGCATTATCCTGCGGAACGGGACGCAAAATACCTGTAACCGTTACCAATTGATCGTGACGATCCAATTTAAAATCGTGATCTCGTTCACTTTCAATAGGAATCCACCCCCGATTCACAAGGATTGCCCCCGCTTGCCCCTCCAATGTAAGAGGTACTAAGATATGATACCCGGGAACACCTTTATATGTACGTGATTGCACAACAATTTCTTTATCATTTTGATAGCGCCCAATTAAATAGCCACGCTTAAAATCCAGTGACCCGACAGGTAGATCCGACACCTCTAACGCGCGCGTCATAGGATCAATCGCATATTCCCTGTCAATTGCCGTTAAAATTTCTTGTTTCCACCCCAAGCGATGAAGCTGCCATGTGCCCAACGCACAGAGCACCACAACGCCGCTCAATGTAAAAAATGTCGCCCAAAACGGTAGTTTCATTCCCAATCTCCGGGTCGATGCTTAAATTGTAGATAAATAACAAAGGCCTTTAACGGTTTTAACGATCCCACAGTCATACCAAGCGCAATAACCGTCCACAAAACAGCATGCACCCACATACCTCCTGAGAAGAAAAAGGCTACGCCTTACATAGCGTAGCCAAAAGCCTTCTGATATTGTGACCTATTCCGGCCTTAAGTCCATTCCGAACTCTGTTCCCCACCAGTAAATGGAGATAAACAGGAATAACCAAACAACATCAACAAAATGCCAGTACCATGCTGCGGCCTCAAACCCGAAATGTCCTTTCGCTGTAAAATGCCCCTTCTTCGCACGTATCCAACATACAAACAGGAATATCGTACCAACAAATACATGGAAACCATGGAAACCTGTCGCCATGAAGAATGCAGAAGCATAAATACCATCTGTAAATTTAAAATGCGCATGCGCGTATTCGTACACTTGGAAACCAAGGAAGAACACACCGAGAAAAACCGTCATACCAAGCGCCATAACAAAATCTTTTTGCTTGTTCTCAACAATTGCATGGTGCGCCCATGTCACAGAACAACCGGAAAGCAAGAGAATCAAGGTCATCATAAGAGGCAAGTCATACGGATCAATCGTATGAATAGTGGCAGGCGGCCATACAAACCCGATATACTCATTCGGGAAGAATGCCGCACTAAAATATGCCCAAAAGAATGCAACAAAGAACATAACCTCTGAGGCAATGAACAACGCCATACCATAACGCATACCAATCATCGCAATCGGTGTATGGATTTTTTCAGTTGTGGCTTCATAAATAATGTCTTTCCACCAGCCGAACATCACAATTAAAACGGCCAAGATACCGATATAAACCCCATTCAGGCCAACGGCCATTCCTTTAACCCCATTTGCAGGATCTGCAAACAAATGAACGTCATGCATATACATCACAGCACCAATAGCCAACAAACCGCCGGCGATTGCCGACATAAGAGGCCAGATACTTGGACGGACAATGTGATAAGGATGTGGTTTTCCAGTAGTCGTATATTCGATATTTTCTGACATAATTTTTTAACTTTTTCGTTTTAGAAAAATTTTCTCCCCTGTATAAACCAAGGAAAAATAAGAGTACATAGAAATATGCGGCAAGTTTGCTATTTTTTCAAGGGGGTGATTAAAATGCGGACACACAGTGATACGAAATTACAACAATACTGTTTAAAAATGCCTCTAATATTTTAGAAATCCACTTATTCATCACCCTCATAAAAATCATCCAGCGCCTGATCCAAAGCCTCTGAATCCGTTTTAAAGAAGCTATAGGATAAGGTGATAACCTTAACATCATCCATATTGCGATCTTCATGCATCTTAGGATCAACATAAAAGAGGACAGGCATATTCACCTTTTGCGCCGGATTTAAGATTTGTTCATTAAAGCAAAAACATTGAACCTTCTGAAAATATTTCCCCGCCTTTAACGGCGTTACATTAAAGGTTGCCGTTCCCGCGACCGGCATACGCGACCGATTAACGGCAATATAGTTCGCAAACCCTCGCTCTCCTAATTTTAACGTCATGGACAATTCTTCTGGCCGAAAGCTCCAGGGCAGATCACGCGCCGTATTGGCGTCAAAGCGCACCGTGATATCACGATCAATAACTTCTTGGGCAGACGGGAACGCCTCCGCAATCTGTGTGGTGCCACTCCATCCTGTTACACGACAAAAAATATTATATAAAGGCACAGAAGCAAAGGACAAACCAACCATACCACCAACAACACCGAACACAATCAGTGCCAATTTCTTATTTTTGCGTGCGATGTCTGTTTCGTTTTTATTTTGCATTACACTGGCGTTATACGCCTTCCAGAAAAAAAATAAAGCCCGCATATATACGGGCTTCAATCATTTTGAATTATTCGGCTCTGTAATTACAGATTAGACGGATCAAATTCAGGCGCATCTTCCGATGTTACAACCTTCTTCTTCACATCTTCATCGCCTTCTTGCGCAGGCACATCTTGTTCTTTCAGACCTACGTCATCATCACGAACATCTGAATCAACCGCGGCCATTCTCTCATCTTCAACTTCGGGCGCCGATGTCGAATTCTTATCTTTTTTTGCTTCTTTTGCCTTACGTACATCTTCTTTTGTCGGATAGTTATTCTTCGACTTACGCTTTTTTCTCTTTTTAGTGACTGGCTTTCCGGATTGTGAAACATCTTCCTGATAGGCCGCTGTTTCCGCCGCATACACCTTTTCCAGAGTTTCGCGGTACCGTTCAATCACAGGGGTACGAGGCTCCTCAAATGATACACGACGTGCTTCCAAAGATGCACGAAGCTCCTTAACTCTTTCACGATAGGCAATCTGACGACCATAAAAGTCATAATATTTCTGCCATGAAGACTCTATTTTTACCGTTCCACCAATCGCATCTTTCGCAGTCGGTAAAGAGTTAATCAAATCCTGTGCTTCTTCCAATGTCAGAGGCTTTTCTTTTTCTTTCTTTTTATTGTGGGCATATTTCGGGGCCTTCTTCATAGAAGACTCTTTTTTATCACCAGCCTCGTCCACATCAGAAGCAGACATTTCCTTTTCCATAGATTCTTCAGACACCTTCTCCTGCGCATACACAGAAGAGAATGGAACAAAGGCAAAAAGAGCAAGAAAAACTACAAAACCAGATAGAATTTTCATGAAAGAACTCCGAAAGTAATACACCAACTTATACACACTACACTATATTTTTAATTTAATCAAAGCGTTCTATAGGCTGTGATCCAAAAGATTGTACCGTAGGCATTATTTCCATTCGGTTAACGTTAAAATATGGTGGAACGGTAGCGCTCCATACCACAGCTTCGGCAACATCATCGGCATTCATGTTCTTTGTATTGGCATAAACACCTTCTGCGCGCGCCGCATCGCCTTTAAAGCGCACTTTGGAGAATTGTGTCTCAATCATACCCGGTTCAATATTCGTGACACGTATGTTTGTCCCTTGTAAATCTGCACGAAGGGAAAGAGAAAACTGTTTTACAAATGCCTTGGTTGCACAATACACATTCCCGCCCGGATAGGGGTAATTACCTGCCGTTGAACCAATATTAAGAATGTGCCCTGCCTTACGCTCGACCATTCCATCCAAAATCAGGCGCGTCATACGAATCAGGGCCGTATTATTAACCTCTATCATCGTTTCCCAATCCTCAACCGGACATTTATGCGCCGGGTCGAGACCAAGAGCCAATCCCGCATTATTAATAAGCAAGTCGATCTTCTGAAATTCTTCGGGAATAGAATTAACAGCATCAGTCATAGCCTGCTTATCTGTAATATCGAAAACAGCACCATGAACGTTCACACCATATTTCTTCTTTAAATCTTCAGAAAGCTCTGTGAGTTTATCCTTATTCCTAGCACATAAAACCAAGTTGGATTTTAAGGCTGCGAAACGCTCTGCAAAGGCTTTACCAAAATCACCTGTCGCACCGGTTATGAGAATAGTTTCAGGAATATAAGAATAACGGTCTTGATACATCACGTCCTCCTGATGCTAGCTTAATATGCACTCATCTTAATAATGCTGACCAGAAAAACCAACACAACAAATGCGCAAATCAGGCCAAGTACAAAAAGATTCTTTTTGGCTTTTTTCTTATGTAGATCACTATGTGGCATCAATCATCACCGCTAAAAATAATGCAAATAAATAAAAGACAGAATATCCAAACATCAAACGTGCATGTTTAAGATCATCTGAGCGTAAAACTTTGATAGCCGTTACAACGAAAAACCCACTTAATAAAACGGCACAGCCACCATATAAGAGCCCTGCAAAGCCCATAATACTCGGCAACAATGTAACCGGAAATAACAACAGTGTATAGACCACCATTTGAATTTTCGTTGAGCGCTCTCCCGCAACAACAGACATCATCGGAATTTCTGCGCGTTTATAATCTTCATTCGCAAAAAGGGAAAGCGCCCAGAAATGAGGCGGTGTCCAGAAAAAGATAATCGCAAACAAAACAATGGCCGCCCAACTGACATCACCTGTTACGGCCGCCCAGCCAACAATCGGCGGAAAGGCACCTGCCGCGCCACCGATAACGATATTTTGCGGGGTGGAGCGCTTCAACCACATTGTATAAATCACAACATAAAAGAAATTTGCAAAGGCCAGAACCCCTGCGGCGACCCAATTCAAAGCAATCCCCATCAACATCACGGAAAACACAGACATAACAACGCCGAATGTCACGGCCTCATCTGCATCTACACGCCCCATGGGAATAGGACGGCCACGTGTACGATTCATTACCGCATCAATATCACGGTCATACCACATATTAATCGCACCCGCCGCGCCCGCATTAACAGCCAACGCCAACATCGCAATAACAATCAAAAAAGGATGCATTTCAAATGCACCGGGGGCAACCCACAGACCAGCAAACCCAGTGAACACCACAAGGCTCATCACCCGTGGTTTCAAAAGATCAAAGTAATCAGATATACGCGATTCTTTGGCATCTGCGTTTTCCGAATATACTGTAGAATTATTTGTAACTGTTTCGCTCATGCCTTTTATTTACCATGTTTTACAAAAAGGTCACGTTTTTTTTAAATACACAGTTCATATAAAGCCGTTTAATTTGGAATATTCACCCAATTTGCGCCATCACAGAAAACCATTTTATTATTTGTCGTATCATATTGCATAGCACCTTCTCCCCCTGCAATCAGGCTGCCACTTGCGCCACAACCGCCGCCACCCGACCCAGCGGTACCGGTATCTTGCACGAAGGCATTTACATCACACCACTGTAGAACATGATCCGTGGCATTATAAAACATGCCTCCCGATTTCCTGCAGATATAAAGCCCCTGAATTTCTGATGCAGAAAGAGTTGTGTGGAAGATACGCGTGTCATCGATTCGACCGGTAAAGAAATTTCCTGCACCGCCTTGTCTGGAACCAAAGGTGATCGGGTTAACCGCATCTGAAACCGCGCTACCTGATGGGGTGCTATCCTCAGATACGGAAACAGAGCTACCATTGATGTAAAAAACCGGATCATTACCAGAAGAAGAGCTATCATACGTAATGGCAACATGCGTCCAAGTTGTTAAGGGCACACTTCCATCCGCAACACTCCACTGTCCTGTCCCACCTGAAAAGGCATGCGCAAAAATTACTTGTTGCGAAGTCCCTTGAGAATGCCACCCTGAATCTGGCGGATAACTGCCGCTATCGCTTTTATCAATAACACGTCCAAAAACGCCCCAATTTTCCGGGTAAACCCAATATGAAACAGTCCCCCCGCCCAGAAAAATGTTATCTATGTTCGTCGCACTCGCACCAGCAGTGATATAATCATTTCCATCAAAGGCAAGAGCCATGCCCACTTGTCCATCGACGCTATCACTACTTGCATTAAGGCCACCGCTCATCGTGCCATTATTTGCAGAATGTGAACTGTCCGAGGCGGTCGTACCACTGGTCTCATCAAATCGCCAATGTCCTGTTTTTGTGTCTATAAGGTACAAATCTTGAACTTCAGATAAGGTCAGCGCCCCATCGTACAAACGGACATCATCAATTTCTGCGTTTGTCGAAGAGTCTGCCTGACCACTGCGCCATGTCCCCATATATAAATCAACAGAAGTTGCCGTCAAAGAACGTGTTTGCGCCACTTGATAAATCTGCGCTCCATCCAGATAAAGCGTAATATTTGCACCATCAGCAACCCCGACAAAATGATGCCATTCGAAATCTGGAGTGACCGCACTTTCGGCATATTGTGCGCCAGTGCCATCTCCTACAGAAAAAGAATATGTTCCCGCGTTGCTTATGTACAAACAATAATTCGCGTTATTCGAGGTTGTTGCATTCTGCTTACACAATATACCGCCATTGCCCGCAGAATGACGGAACCATGCAGAGATAGAAACAGACGATGTTAGATCGTATACGGCACTGTCTGATATTTGAATATAATCATCATTTCCATCAAAGGTTAACGCCGAGCCGATTTGTCCGCTTCCCGTTTCGCCGGAAACATCGTCATCTGCACCATCTGACCATGTTCCTGTTCCAGATCCAACCGAATCCGCGATTGAGCTACCAGACGTTTCATCCAGCGTCCAATGTCCGATAAGCGTCGCACCACTGGAATTTGAGTTCATCGGTATCCAGTTACCGCCGTTACAGTATTCCATCTCTGCATTACCGGTAATGTTGTACCCCATTTCACCGGCCACCCCAGACGGAGAAGAGCATTGCGCATAAGAAGCCGATGCAAAACATACAAAAATTCCGCAAAGACACATAAAATAAAAGCTGTTCCAAAAGCGCCCCATCATACGTTCATTCTATCATAAAAACAGAAGCAACCGCGCAGAAAAAAGCCCCTGAAGTCAGGGGCTTTAAATTCTTATTTCACCTTTGGCTGAATCTCAAATTGGTGGAACGGCGGAGGTGATGACAAAGACCATTCCAATGTAAAGCTCTGCGGCTGTACATCCCAATAATTGTCACTCGCTTTCTTACCGAAGAAGGCCGTGTAGAAAGCAACAAAGATAAACCATAATGTCGCAAGCCCTGTTAGATATGCGCCATATGATGAAATCTCATTCCACCCTGCATATGCATCAGGATAATCAATATAACGGCGTGGCATTCCTTGAAGACCTAAAAAGTGCTGCGGGAAGAAGATCAAATTAACCCCGACAAATGTCATCCAGAAGTGAATCTGCCCCATCCATTCAGGGATCATTTTCCCGAACATCTTACCAGCCCAATAGTAATAACCGGCAAACAAGGCAAAAACCGCACCCAAAGACAAAACATAGTGGAAGTGTGCAACAACATAATATGTATCATGAAGCGCAACATCCATACCACCATTGGCAAGAACAACACCTGTCACACCACCAACCGTGAATAGGAAAATAAATCCAATCGCCCAGAGCATAGGCACCTTAAAGCTAATCGTACCGCCCCACATTGTTGCAATCCATGAAAAGATTTTAATTCCTGTCGGAACCGCAATAATCAATGTCGCCGCCGTAAAATACGCCCGTGTATCGACACTCATACCAACTGTATACATGTGGTGTGCCCACACAACAAATCCAACAACACCGATTGCCACCATCGCATATGCCATGCCCAAATATCCAAAAATCGGACGCTGAGAGAATGTTGAAACAATATGCGAAATAATACCAAAGGCAGGTAAAATCATAATGTACACTTCAGGGTGTCCAAAGAACCAGAACAAGTGCTGGAACAAGAGTGGATCACCACCACCTGCCGGATCAAAGAAAGATGTACCAAAATTACGATCCGTCAATAGCATTGTAATCGCACCACCAAGAACCGGCACCGCAAGAACCAATAGGAATGATGTCACAAGCATCGCCCATACAAATAACGGCATCTTATGCAACGTCATACCTGGCGCACGCATATTAAAGATGGTTGTAATAAAGTTCGCAGCACCGAGAATCGAACTTGCCCCGGCAAGGTGAAGCGCAAAAATCGCCATATCCACGGCCATCGTATCATGCCCATACCCACTACCGGAAAGCGGCGGATATATCGTCCAGCCAGTACCCGCACCGCCACCGACAACCGCCGACATAAGCAATAAGATAAAGGCAGGAATAATTAACCAGAATGAAATGTTGTTCAAACGCGGGAATGCCATATCCGGTGCACCAATCATAAGAGGTACAAACCAGTTACCAAAACCACCGATAAGCCCCGGCATAACCACAAAGAACACCATGATCAGGCCATGCGCCGTAATGAAGACGTTCCACATATGCCCGTCCGGCTCTCCTGCCGAATTTAAAAGGAATTGAACGCCCGGTTCTTGAAGTTCAAGGCGCATAACCATAGAGAACAAACCACCGATCAAACCGGCAAAGATCGCAAATATGATATAAAGCGTCCCGATATCCTTATGATTTGTCGACATAAACCAACGTGTAAAAAATCCAGGTTTGTGGTCACCCATGTCTAAAGTCTCTCTTCTATTTTCAAATATTAACTAAATTATTTCATCAAAGCAGTTAGCTGAACCGGTTTTTCACCATTGAAATCCAGATCATTTGCGGCGAACTCTTCTTTCGCACGTTCTACCCACGCCTTAAACTCTTCTTTTGTTACGGCGTGAACCTCAATCGGCATAAAGGCATGATCCTTTCCGCAAATTTCAGAACACTGACCATAATAAACGCCCGGCTTTTCAATGCGGAACCATGTTTCATTGGTACGCATCGGAACAGCATCAATTTTCACACCGAATGCAGGGATCGTCCAAGCATGGATTACGTCATTTGCCGTTACCAAAATCGCGATATCTGTATTAATGGGAAGAACAACCTTTGTGTCTGTTGATAAAAGGCGCTTGTCACCTTCTTGCAATTCCTCTGTCGGGATCATACGCGAATCAAACGCGATACCACCCTGATCAGGGTATTCATATCCCCAATACCACTGGTATCCTGTAATCTTCAATGTCATTTCCGGCTCCGCAATGCGGTCATTCTTATACAAGATTTTAAAAGACGGAACGGCAATCACAATCAAAATAACAATGGGAACAACCGTCCACACAATTTCCAACAACACGTTATGTGTCACGTTAGAAGGCGATGGGTTCGCACGTTTGTTATAACGTAAGGCAACATAAACCAGCAAAACGAAAACAAAGACCGTAATCACAGTGATAATCACCAACAGCATGTCATGGAATGACCCAATGCGCTGCGCAGATGTTGTTGCAGCATCTTGAAGTCCTAGCCCCCAATTAACCGGCTCATTCGCAAGTGCAGGAAAAGAAACCATTAGAACAAGAGCGATAAGCCCAGAGAAAATCGACCAGAATTGATATGTCTTCATTTTTATATCTTTTTGTTTTGTCTAGATAAAACGAAATTACAAAAACCGAAAATAACACGGTTTCGTGATTTCGGTCATAGGAATAAGAATATATCACTTAAAATGCAAGTATGAACAGTGCGATTTCTTGATTTTTTTTATCTTATTTCGATAAAGTGGAAAAATGCGCGTATGCGAGACATGAAACAGCCGCAGTTTCCGCACGCAGAATTCTTTGCCCCAATGAGATAATACGCACATGGTCACAGGATTCGATGAATATGCGTTCAGAATCATCAAAACCACCTTCTGGGCCGATAAGAAAAGCAGCCCCCGCACCAAAATCGCATACAGATATAGGCACCGCATGATCACAACGTTCCAAACAAACATGAACAGGGATATCGGACTTTCCAAGAACATCGCAAAGCTTTTCCGCCGAATAAAGCACAGGGATATCAAGCCGTTCACACTGCTCGGCGGCCTCTACGATATGGGTTTTAATCCGATCCATATTCAATTTACGATTTTCACTACGGTTCATAATAACAGGACGGAACGCAGAAACGCCAAGCTCAACCGCCTTCTCAATTAAGAAATCCATATTTTGCTTTTTAATCGGAGAGAACCAGAGTTCAACGGCAACGTTATCACGTGATTGTTCTCGGGTTTTCTGCTCCAACGTCACCAGCCCCCTTTTTTTACCAAGCTCTTGAACGGATGCTAACCATTCACCATCAACGCCATTAAACAAACGTAAAGAGTCCCCCGCACCTTTGCGCAGGACGTTTTTTAAATAATGGGCGTGATAGGCCTCTAACAAAACATGACCATTTTCCTTTAATGGTGCATTGATAAACAGGCGCGGATACTTATATATATGATCTGTCATGACAAATGTAATAAACACCGAAGAGCATACAGATATCAAGCGCCTTATTTGGATTGATAAACTCCTGCCTGAAAAAGTCAGGCCCTTTGCCTATCTCATGCGTATAGATCGCCCGATTGGGATTTGGCTTTTACTATTCCCCGGACTATGGGGAATGGCACTGGCATCCGGCGGTTACCCGGAAGGACTCACCCTCCAGTTTTTCTTCTATGCCGCCTTATTCCTTATTGGTTCTATCATTATGCGCGGCGCCGGATGTGTGATGAATGATCTATGGGATCGTGATCTTGATAAAATGGTTGAACGCACCAAAAACCGTCCGATTGCAAGCGGTTCTGTATCCCCTAAATCTGCTTTATTCTTTCTGATCACCCTATTAATTACGGGGTTTGTGATCCTGATACAGTTCAACTTCACAACAATTGCATTAGGAGCCGCGACAATACCACTAATAGCAACATATCCTTTAATGAAGCGCATCACATGGTGGCCTCAGGCATTTTTAGGGTTAACCTTTAACTTCAGCGCTCTAATGGGATGGAGTGCAATTACAGGCACGATCGAGCTCGCCACCATTATGCTTTACCTCGGCTGTATTTTCTGGACAATTGGTTATGATACAATCTATGCGCATCAAGACAAAGAAGACGATATAATGGCAGGTATAAAATCCACCGCGCGTCTTTTTGGTAAGTACAGCAAATATTGGGTTAGTGCATTCTATACACTTAGCATGTCTTGCCTGCTCATCGCCTTGCTTCTGACCAATGGGATAAGCATCACAGCCATGATGCTTTTACCTGCTGCATCACATATGGCATGGCAAATCATAACATGGAAAACAAATGATCAGAAAAGTGCACTCACAGTTTTCAAATCAAACCAGATAACCGGCATCTTGATTTTCATCGCGCTTATTACCGCCTAGCCCTCAGATAAAAGGCGTACACTACCCACCGTATAGTGTACGTAAACGCTGCTCTGCAACGGTAAGCATAGTGAGGTCAACTGTACCCGAACGACGCAATGTCGAGAAAAGTGTATCCAGCTGTTCTACTTGATGGCCATGCTTTTCAAGCCATAAATCAACAAGAGAAACACCATCCGGAACCTTCTTCGCCTGCCCGTTTACGTCTTTTAATATACGTACAGTTACACCGGCTTGACACCCGTACAACTGATCCATCAAACCATTTGCCGCCTCAATATACCATTGATCTTCACGTGGTAAAAAACGCACTTGCTGACGCAACCAAACAAAGTGGAAACGCTCACCTAATTCAAAGTAAGTACGCGCCGTATTTTTCAGATCTGTTTTTTGCTCCCCAGCGATACGGATAATATCACAGGCAGAAGACAACACGGGCATCAACGCAATTTGATGTGCAAGGTCTTTCGGCAATCCATCACGTACCGACATTTCAGTACGTTGCCCGATCACCTCTTTAAATGTTGGGGTAACCAAATCATCCAGATTTTTAGAGAGCTCCTTAATCCCCGAACTGAATGCCTTTGCATCTTTATCAATATCCATTTCACGTCCCAAACGGGTCAGGAACCACGTGATACCATGCTCTGACAAATGGGCAATCTCATTCATCGCCTTCAGCTGCACTTGCGTCGGAACTTTACCATCTAACGCCTCAATATCATCCCACAGATGGCGTAAGCCAAATGCATCACGCACAATCAAATAGGCCTGTGTAATCTCTTTTACACTTGCACCTGTTTTATTCATACGAGATTTCAGGAATGTCGGCCCCATACGATTAATCAAAGAATTCGCCATCATTGTCGCAATAATTTCACGCTTTAGACGGTGACGCAGGATTTCTTTTTTATACTGCTTGCCCAGAATCTCTGGGAAGTAATCTGTAATCCAATACTCCATTTCCGGATTATCCGGAATATCAGAATCCAGAAGATCCTTAGTCAGGCTGATTTTCGCGTAGGCGAGGAGTACACAAAGCTCCGGCCGTGTAAGGCCTTTACCTGTACGTAAGCGCTGCTCAATAATTTCCTGATCGGGCAAGCCTTCTATCTTACGACTTAGACCTTGTTCACGTTCCATATCCTGAATGAAAGCATCTTGAATTTGTAAATTCTCATGCGCATTCATTTCAACCATGGAAATGGCCTGTGCCTGTTGATAGTTATGACGTAGAACGTGATCTGCGACTTCATCTGTCATTTTTTCAAGCAACTTATTACGTGCCTTCAGATCCATTTTATGCTCTGACTGTGCCATAACATCACTCATCAAGATTTTGATATTCACCTCATGGTCAGAGGAATCAACACCAGCAGAGTTATCAAGGAAGTCTGTGTTCACAGAAACACCAAGTTCGCCCAACTCAACACGTCCCAACTGCGTAATCCCAAGATTCGCACCTTCACCAATGACCTTCGCGCGCACTTCCGGTGCATCAACACGAATCGCATCACATGCCTTATCATCTGCATCGGCGTGTGTTTCTTTTGATGATTTTATGTAGTTACCAATCCCGCCAAACCACAGAAGATCAGTACGCGATTTTAATATCGCACGGATAAGCTCGTTCGGTGTAACCTGATCCTTATCAAGGTCAAAACGTGCCTTAATTTCAGGGGTCAGTTTCAATGTCTTATCAGAACGATTGTAAATCTTACCGCCCTTAGACAATAATTTCGTATTATATTTGTCCCAACCACCAAGCTCATCAAATAAACGCTGGCGCTCTTTATACGACTTTGCGATATCCGGATCAGGATCACAGAAAATATGTAGATGGTTAAACGCACCAATCAGACCAATATGCTCTGACAGTAACATTCCGTTACCAAATACATCACCCCCCATATCACCGACGCCGACCACTTCGAATGGTTGCGATTGTGTATCATGGTTAAACAAACGGAAATGATATTTTACAGACTCCCACGCTCCACGCGCGGTAATTCCCATTTTCTTATGATCATAACCGGCAGAACCACCCGATGCGAATGCATCATCCAGCCAGAAATCATAATCTTGTGACAATCCATTGGCAATATCAGAGAATGTCGCCGTTCCCTTATCCGCGGCAACAACAAGATACGGATCATCACCATCACGACGCACAACTTTTTTAGGGGGTAAGATCTTTTTACCCTTCTGATTATCGGTAATATCCAACATTCCACTGATAAAGGTCTTGTAACACGCAACACCTTCTTCAAAGAATTCCTCACGGCTATTCGTTGGTGTTTTTACAACAAATCCACCTTTTGAGCCCATAGGAACAATCACCGCATTTTTAACCATCTGCGCCTTCATAAGTCCCAGAACTTCTGTACGGTAATCTTCATGACGATCTGACCAACGCAATCCGCCACGTGCGATCATATCACCGCGTAAATGAATCGCCTCAACACGCGGAGAATATACAAAGATCTCACGAAACGGTTTCGGGTCCGGCATAAAGGATATCGATCCACTATCAAATTTCAAAGACAAATACGGTTTTGCACTACCGTCATCTTGACGTTGATAGTAATTTGTACGCAACGTTACCTGTATCAACGTAACCAAAGCCCGTAAAATACGATCAAAGTCGCCAGATGATACATTTTCGAGTTCAGCGTCAATCGCCTTAAGCTTCGCCTTAACAACCTTGTCTGTTTCTTTTTGCTGTTCAGGATCATGATAGGCCTTAAACAGATCAATCAATAAACGTGCAATATCAGGGTTTTGTGTCAAAGCCTGCTCAACATAGCTACGGCTAAATGGTAAACGTAGTTGCTTACTATACCGTACATAGGCACGCAAAATGGTGATTTCATGCCAATTTGCACCGGCACTAAGGACAAGACGGTTCAACCCGTCATTCTCAACCTCATTATACCAAATCTTTGCGAAGGCTTTTTCAAAGTTTTGCTTCACATCAGTAACAGAGATTGCATTTTCTGCCTCTGGCGTTTCCAACAAAAAGTCGTGGATCCACACAGATGGCTCTGCATCTTCAGGCTGAATATCATACGGCAATTCTGCAATCGCGCGCAGTCCCATATTTTCCAATATCGGCATAACATCAGACAGGTTTACAGGAGATTCAACATTAAAGACTTTCAAACGAATCTTGCGGTCATCAAGATCATTCGGACGATACAAATCCAAAACAATACGGTTATTAGAAAGCGCCGTCTCAACCTTTTCAATATCAAAAACGCACTGCTTTGCCTGATAAGCAGAAGTATACGCAACCGGGAACGCATCCGCGTAACGCCATGTCAGATGGTTGATATGTTCATCATCATCATATGCATCAACCAATGCCTGAGACAGGCGCTCTGCCCATGTCTGACCACAATCGCGCAACATTTGCTCAATTTTCTTTGGCTTGATTTTAGGTGGATTCTTTTGACTGATATTAATGACAAACATCACCCGTGCGAACACGGAATCATCCAACGTGGTATAAAAATTGGAACAATGCCCATTTGTTTCGCGCTCTAAAATAGCGCCAATATCCTTCCGTAACTTCGTTCCAAAACGGTCACGCGGAATATAAACAAGACAGGACAAATAGCGCCCAAACGGATCTTTACGCATAAAGAGCGCAATACGCTGACGCTCTTGCAGGCGGATAATACTTTTACAAATTTTCAACAGATCATCTGTCTCAATCTGGAACAGCTCATCACGTGGATATTTTTCCAGAATGTGACGCAATGCCTTACGATCATGTGTACCGTCAACAAAACCGGATTCATCAATCGCCTCTTCGACTTTAACGCGCAAATATGGTACGTCACTAACACTGCGGGAATATGTGACCGAGGTAAACAAGCCAAGGAATAGCTTCTCACCGATAACATCACCGTCATTATTATATATCTTTACCGCAACACAATCCATTGGTACACGACGATGCACTGTTGCAAGGCGGTTTGTTTTTGAAATAGATACAGGAGGCAAACGACGACGTAATTCCTGTAGATTACGTGGCAGACCTTCATCAGACTCACTGATATAGGCGGGCGTCAGGTCTGTTTTTAACAGGCCAAGCCCCGATCCAGCGACAGTTTTACTGTCAATATTGCCATCTTTGCTTTCTGCAAATTTATATTCGCGATAGCCCAATAACGTGAAATTATTATTATATAAGTAATCAAGAAACGCGCAGTGCTCCTGTACTTCTGCCGCCGGACGCATCGTACGCGCAGAGTTTAATTCACGTGAAGCACCTTTCAATTTCTCCAGCATTTCATGCCAGTCAGAATTTGCATGAAAAACATCTTCCAAAATTGTGTAAAGACCTTCTTTCAGATCCTCGATGGCCTGATCCGATAATGTCTCATTAATCTGGACATGTATGTGCGCCTGACGATATCCGTTCTCATCATCTCTTTGCGCAGAAAAACCCGTTACCTCACCCTTATCATTATAAGAAGCATGTAAGTTCGGATGAATCAAAATACCGATCAACAGGTTGTTTTTATTAATCTCGGCGGCAACAGAATCGACAAGAAACGCCAAATCGTCACTAACTATATCGATAACTGTTTTGCGGGATTCACCATCATCAACCTCAGGGCAGTAGATACGTAATTGCGGCTCACCTTGTTTTCGTTCTTTGGCCATTTCCCAATGGGACGCCGCCATCTCTGCCAAAAGTTTTGCTTCGAAAAACTCCAAATCCTCAGGATTAATTTTTTCACACAAAACCTCAAGCATACGAGATAATCCGGCAGGGGATTTTGCAGGCAATGCCTTCTGCGCATTTTTAAGCAGAAGATCTAATTCTTTTTTTGTTTTGGACATAAGGAGAGAAACCGCTTCTATGTTTATACTGTCTACATTTTAGAGGCAAAACTAGGCGCGGTCTAGGGTCTTTAATCGGAAAAGTCAAAGAATATGCTGTGCAATGCACAATGCTTTCGTGCAAATTGTGCATAACACGTGGTGATGTATAATACCATTTTTAGGACAGTACGCCAAAAACCCTTATTTCGTTTGCATCGCACAACAAAAAGTCCGCTTGAGATGAGAATACCCCCTCACACTTCATAAAGAGTTATGTTATGTTTTCTCGGCTTAAAAAATGAATGCAGACACCGGAGGAACCCGATATGTCATTCACCCCATCCCTGCAAGGGAAAACAGCTCTTATCACCGGATCAACAAGTGGTATCGGACTGGCAATCGCACAGAATCTGGCCAAACAAGGCGCCAATATTGTTCTAAACGGGCTAGGCGATTTGAATGCCATAGAAACCCAACGACAAGAGATAGAAAATTTGGGTGTAAAGGCCATATACAGCAATGCAGATATGACCAAACCTGAAGAGATCACACAGATGGTTCAAAAGGCAGAAGAGATATTCGGTCATATTGATATTCTGGTGAACAATGCCGGCATTCAACATGTCAGTCCGATTGAAGATTTCCCGCCGGAAAAATGGGATGCCATTCTTGCCATTAACCTATCATCTGCCTTTCATACAATACGCAATGTCCTGCCGGGTATGCGAAATGCCGGATGGGGGCGCATTATCAATATGTGTTCTGCGCACGGGTTGGTTGCCTCCCCTTATAAAAGCGCATATGTTGCGGCCAAACATGGTATTTTGGGCATGACAAAGACAGTCGGACTGGAAGTCGCACAAGATAATATAACCTGCAATGCGATTTGCCCCGGATATGTGTTCACCCCCTTAGTAAAAAACCAGATAGCAGATACAGCCAAGGCCAGGAACATCAGTGAAGAAAGCGTCGTCAATGACGTTCTTCTTACCGCGCAATGGACAAAGAAATTTGTCACAATTGAACAGGTTGCAGGACTTGCCCTCTTTCTATGCTCTGATATCGCAGAAAATATCACCGGAACAGATATATGTATTGACGGCGGTTGGACAGCAGCTTAAAAAACCACCCTTTGTTAAAAAACTTACGAAATTGGTACGGATTAGAGATTAAAATGACACAAGATACGAAGCCACGAGTATTAATTGTCGGTGCAGGATTTGGCGGACTGGAAGCAGCCAGACAACTTGCACATAAGGATATTGACGTGATGCTGGTTGATAAACGGAACCATCACTTGTTTCAACCTCTCCTTTATCAGGTTGCTACTGCTGCTCTGACAGCCGCAGAAATCGCAATGCCAATCAGGCAAATGATGCGGGACGCTGACAATGTCGCGGTCTATATGAATGAAATAAATCGAATAGACCCCGAAAGTAAAGTTGCAACAACTATATATGGGCGGGAATTCTTCTACGATTATCTTGTTCTCGCAACCGGTGCACAGCACAGCTATTTCGGTAATGATCAATGGGCAAAATTCGCCCCCGGCTTGAAAACAATCGAAGATGCCCGTGAAATTCGCCAACGCATTCTGACAGCCTTTGAAAAAGCAGAAATGGCCGAAACAGAAGAAGACAGAAAAGCCTACCTCAACTTTGTCATCGTTGGTGCAGGTCCAACTGGCGTTGAACTGGCCGGCGCGATCGCAGAGCTATCAAAACAAACACTCACTGGTGATTTCCACCACATTACGCCGGAATCCGCACGCATCGTTCTTGTCGATGCCGCGCCGCGCGTTCTGATGGCTTTTGACGAAGAACTCTCGGCAAAGGCCCAGAAACAGCTAGAATCCCTCGGCGTTGAGATCAAACTTAACGCGATGGTTAAAGATATGGAAGTCGGACACGTCGCGTTCGAAGAAGAAAAAATTCCTGCACGCACAATTATTTGGGCCGCAGGGGTGCAGGCATCATCGGCCGGAAAATGGCTGAATGCAGAAACAGATCGCACAGGTCGTGTTATCGTTAATGAAAACCTTACCCTACCGAATCACGAGAACATATACATCATCGGCGATACCGCACACCATGTCCCCAAAGGTGAAGAACGCCCTCTACCGGGTGTCGCACCTGTTGCAAAACAAATGGGTAAATACGTCGCTCATGATATTTTGAAAACAATTAAGAATGAGAAGCGTAAACCCTTTAAATATAAAGACCATGGCTCTATGGCAACAATCGGCCGCAACCGCGCAATTGGCGATTTAAACGGTGTTAAGGTCACCGGATTTATAGGGTGGGTCATGTGGTGTATTACACATATCTATTTTCTTATCGGTTTTAAAAACCGTGTGATTGTCGGTTTGCGCTGGCTTTTATCCTATATCAATCGCGGTCGCGGCGTGCGCCTAATTATTGGTGGAGGACGAATTTCTGACCTGCCGCACAAAACACCGGATGATGATAATAAAGTGTAATCATAATATAAATTGAAACGAATATATAAAAGCTCTGGCAATCTTGCATAGAGCTTTTATGCTATTAACAGGAATATAAAAGAAAAGGCACAGAGTATGAGCACATATGACGTAGACTTATTTGTAATCGGCGCAGGATCAGGTGGTGTTCGCGCAGCGCGTATTGCCGCAGGCTACGGCAAAAAAGTCGCCATCGCAGAAAGTAAATTTTATGGCGGTACATGCGTCAATGTCGGCTGTGTTCCTAAAAAGCTTATGACCTATGTTGCCGGGTATGAAAGTGCTATGCACGATGCAGCCGGATATGGCTGGACTGTTGGTGACAGATCTTTAGATTGGCAACACTTCATCACACAAAAAAATAATGAAATCGAACGCCTCAATGGTATTTATCAACGCATGTTGGATAATAACGGTGTTGATATCCACTGGGGGCACGCGACAATTACAGATCCACATACCGTACGTGTGAATGATCAAGACATATCCGCCGAACGGATTTTAATTGCAACAGGCGGTAAAGTATTTATCCCGAACATTGAAGGCGCACGCGAATACGGCATTACCTCAGATGATATCTTTTATTTAAAAGAGCAGCCAAAACGTTTGGTTGTTGCCGGTGTTGGCTATATCGGCCTTGAGTTCGCGGGTATATTTAATCAACTCGGCACGAAAGTTGATGTTATATACAGGCGTGACAAAATTCTGAATGAAGGATTTGATGGCGATGTACGTACGTTTTTAAATAACGAGATGGAGAAAAAAGGCATCAATTTCCATCCAAAAACCAATATTCTACGTGTTGAAAAACGCACTGATAATATATTTAACGTACATCTGGATAACGGCAGTATAATCGAAGCAGATCAAGTTTTATTCGCAACCGGGCGCACACCTAATACTGATAATTTAGGGCTTGATACACTCAATATCGAGACAAATAAAAAAGGTGCCATTACCGTAAACCGCGAAGAGCAGACCTCTGTGCCCTCGATTTATGCCGTTGGTGATGTTACAGACCGCGTGGCTCTAACCCCTGTTGCATTGGCCGAAGGACACGCACTTGTTAATCGCCTGTACAACAATGACGATAGATATGTCTCCTACGAAAATATACCAAGTGCGGTTTTCTCAAATCCAAATGTATCTCAGGTCGGATTAACACAAGAGCAGGCACAAGAAAAATTTGGCGATGACATTGATATTTACAAATCAGAATTTCGTGCCATGAAAATGATTTTAGCAAACAATGAAGAACGTACACTCATGAAATTAGTCGTACAGCGCTCCACCGATAAAGTAATCGGACTTCATCTGGTAGGTGAAAGCGCTGGTGAAATCGTCCAAGGTTTTGCAACCGCTATTATTGCAGGTGCAACAAAATCGGATTTTGATCGCACAATTGGTATACACCCAACCAGCGCAGAAGAATTTGTTACAATGCGTACAAAATCAAACGAATAAGTCAGGATAGAGACATGAATCTAAACGTCGACCCCACAGGTTTTTTTATTAAAGTTATCGGCCAGACATCGCTGTCTGCCCTTAATTTCCTAACAAAAAAGAAACCATTGGGCGAGAGTGTATGGCTTCCTAGAATTCAAAAATACTTCGACGGCAAAGACAGCATAATACACGGCGTTTATTCACGTCTTCCTATTGTGAAAACAAATGATGACAAAACGATTGCCCTCACAAAAACCCAAGAAAGCAATATTGAAAAAGAACGACAGAAAATAGCAGATCATCCAACGCACTCAAATGATCCTCATCTGATACTAGAGCCCGAGTACATCCCAAACTGGGAAGGGAATCCCGTTATTTTCAAAACAATTCCCGCTGACTATGCAACTGTACGTGTCTTAAAATCAAGTGATATGCCCATCAAAACCTTAAGTGCTGGTGCGCTATTACTGTGTGAAGAAAATAAATCCCTTATCCTGCACAAACGATCAGAAGACTCTGATACATACCCGAATTACTATCACTTAGTGGGAGGGTCTTATATGCCAAAAACCGCACAGACCATGCGCTATAATGATGGCGGGTCTTTAAAAAAGACTGCGATACGTGAAATTTGGGAGGAATTAGGCATCATATCAGTAAACCTTGATCCCTGCACAATGTTGATGCAAGAAGAGCCTGACACAGGGTTTATTCAACTGTGTTTCTTAGGTGCATCAGTCTCAAAAGACCAGTTATCAAAAATAGATGAGAACTATGAAGGCGAGTTTCAGGAAGTTGAGTTCAACCATCTTGCCAAATTACTGAATGATGATGAACGGCTTGTCCCAACCTGTAAATCAGCAATCCTCTCCTGGCTTGCCCTTGATACACCGGGTACGCGTATATCTCCGACCTTCGGAGGGATGAAACCAAAGCAACTCTTTAAAAAAATTACCAGTGCCTAGGAAATTCCTATTTCGTTTTATTCCGAACTTTTCGGCGTAATGTACTTTGCGGGCGTATATCCTCAATCAAAGGCCCACCGGGACTAACCGGTCTTTCCGCAAAACGCCCCATAGAAATCATACGATCATACATCGTGATGGCCGCTGCCACGCCAACATTGACACAGAACTTCATAGGTATTTTAACGACATGGTGGCATTTGGCGACAAGATCTGGTGAAAGACTACCCATTTCAGGGCCTAATACATACGCCGCACGGCGCGGATGACGAAAGCTTGGCATTTCAATAGAGTCCTCAGTCAATTCGATACCAACCAACGTACAATCACTTGGTAAGGCAAGAGCAGATGGCGCATTATATTGGTAATAAGGCAAGTGCTCAAACGCATCAGACGTATCCGAAGTGCGAAAGCTCTCTACATCAACATCAGGATTAATTGTGAAGAAAAAACTCGCCCCGAAAGAATGTGCAGAACGTATTATCGTTCCAACGTTTTGCTCTTTGCTAATCTCTTCTACACCAATGGCAAAATAACCACGCATATTTTATTCCTCAAACATATAGTTTAGTGTCGCTTCAATATGAATTTTGGTTGTATCAAAACACTCAATTTTAAAATCACTTTGATCAATTAGCAATCCAATCTCCGTACAGCCCAATATGATACCCTCTATCCCGTGATCTTCAAAATCATTGACGATTTGAATATAACGCGCCTTGGATACTGGCTCTATAACACCATGGCACAGCTCATCATAGATAATACGATTTACATCTTCCAGTGCCTCACCATGCGGAACAAGCACCTCTATCCCACGATTTTCAAGTCTTTTGATATAAAAGTCCTGCTCCATCGTATAGCGTGTACCAAGCAATAAGATTTTATTACGACCACTATTTATAATTTTTTCGGCCGTAGCATCTGCCAGATGTAAAAACGGAATACGTACAGATTCAATAATCTGATCAGCCATTTTATGCATCGTATTTGTTGCCAGAATAATAAAATCCGCACCGGCTTTTTCCAACGATTGCGCCGCCTCACATAAAAGTTCCGCCTGCCGTTGCCAATCTCCCCTTTGTTTCAGCTGAACAAATTGCCCGAAATCCAGTGAGTTCAGTATAATGCGCGCATTATGATGTTCCCCAAGACGGGTACACGCCCCATGATTAAGCCCTTGATAATACGATATTGTCGATTGCGGACTTAACCCGCCTATAATCCCAACTGTTTTCATCGGCACACCTATTTACAAATAACTGCCTCTATCCGGTCAAGAGCCTCTACAAGGCGTGCTTCAGACACAGCAAAACAAAGTCTGATATACCCTTTTGAAGAATGGCCGAACGCCGACCCCGGCGAGAGCAAAACACCTGCCTCATCAATCAAACGTTTGGTCAATGCGATACAATCATCTTGCCCATCGACCTTAAAGAACGCGTAAAACGTACTTTTCGGATAAGACATGTGTACGTTACCCATTTTCTTAAATCGTTCAACGACCAGATCGCGGTTCGATTTCCAAAGGTCAATTTGTGCCTTTAGAAATGCCTCACCATCGTCCAAGGCCGCAATCGCACCAAACTGCGTGAATGTCGGCGGGCAAAGCTTATTATAAAGCGCCACATCACGAATTTTTGCTTCTGCCTCAAGAGGCCCGACAATCCATCCCAAACGCCACCCCGTCATAGCCCAGCTCTTAGAGAAACTGTTTACGACCAAAAGCAAGTCTTCATCTCGTGCGACGTCAAGGAAACTTGGCGCACGTACACCATCATATACAAGGCGTCCGTACACCTCATCAGACAAGATCCAGATGCCGCGTTCTCTTGCAAAATCAAGGATTGCACGTAGCTCTTCCTCACTCGCTGTCCAACCGGTTGGATTAGACGGTGTTACCATCAGAATAACCTTGGTTCGCTCATTCACCACAGCAAACAATTTATCCAAATCAAGGCACCATTCATCGTTTTTATAATCGAGAGAAACTTGTTTGGTTGTTGCCTGCGTCAATTCAATTGCACCAATTAAATTCTTCCAAATTGGTGTCACGGCAATAACCTCATCGCCTTTATCAACCAATGCAGCCAAAGAAAGATGCATAGCGGTTGAACCCGATGACGTCACAAAAACACGTTCTTGCGGGATATCAAGATTATAAATACGGTCATAATAGCCAGATAGCGCACCGCGTAATTCGGGCTTGCCCAGAACTTGCCCATAAAACGTACGCCCATCCTTCATCGCCTGCATCGTTGCCTCGCAAATAAAGTCCGGCGTAGGCGCGTCGCCTTCACCCTGACCGAGTGTAATGACATCACGCTTTCCTCGGGCATATTCAATCATTTCAGCACCGGGGTTCGCCGTTAATGCATGCAAAACCGGACGGAACTTTCGTTCACTCGGTTTTTCTATTTCAAATTCTTCTGACGGAGTATTCATTTCAATAACTTTATTACTTTTTAAATCGCTCATTCTTTTAAGCCTTACAATATAGAAGGACAAGACAAAACATGTCTTTATCATTTCAGTTTTATTTGGAAAATTATGGGGTGCGCGGCTCTTGCGCTATAGGCTATGATAAACGGGCAACGCCCGCCGCATTCGCCGCCGCACCTGCCAATGCGTCGTTCATAAATAATGCGAATGCTTTATCAAAGTGATAGTTCATAAGGATATGATAAACACCGCTATTATTTTTTTGCAAGAGATTTTCTAAAAAAGAAACAGGCAAACACGATAAAATTCCCCTGACTAGTCCCTTAACCCTTCAAGGTCTTTAAATAAATCAAGGCTTTCAGGATTAGCAAGCGCTTCTACATTTTTAACCGTACGTCCCATAATAACATCACGTACAGCAATTTCTGTGATCTTACCGCTGTTTGTGCGTGGAATATCAGAGACAGTAATAATTTTCGCCGGAACGTGTCGCGGGGTTGCCCCTCTGCGAATCTGAGTTTTAATTTCCATGATCAAATTATTATCAAGTTCCCATCCGGCCTTTAATACAACAAAAAGGATAACCCGCACGTCACCATCCCAATCTTGCCCAACGGCAATAGATTCCTGGACTGCCTCAATTTTTTCAACCTGCCGGTAAATTTCTGCTGTACCAATACGTACACCGCCAGGGTTTAATGTCGCGTCACTTCGTCCATGAATAATAAAGCCGCCGTTATCTGTGCGCTCAACCCAGTCGCCATGCGTCCAAATACCGTTATACCCTTCAAAATATGCGCTTTTATAACGCGCGCCGTCTTGGTCTTCCCAGAAACCAACCGGCATGGATGGAAATGCCTGCGTACAGACAAGCTCTCCCCCCTGTCCTGTCACTGATTGTCCATCATCATTATAAACATCAACACCCATTCCCAGTCCCGCACATTGTAGTTCCCCGCGATAAACCGGTGATATTGGATTACCCAACATAAAACAGGACACAATATCTGTCCCACCTGAAATAGAGGCAAGGTGTACGTCTTCTTTAATTGCCCCATACACATAGTCAAAAGACGCATGCACCAACGGAGATCCTGTTGAGCTTACCGTTCTTAAAGCAGAAAGGTCATGTGTCTTGCCGGGTGCCAAGCCGTCTGCCTTCATCGCCTCGATATATTTTGCAGAAGTTCCGAAAAAGCTGCACTCGTGCTTTGACGTATAGTCCCATAAAACATTTCCATCCGGATAAAATGGAGAACCATCAAATAATAATAAAGTTGCACGTGATGCCAGACCCGTAACCAACCAGTTCCACATCATCCACCCACATGTTGTGAAATAGAAGACCTTGTCCCCTGCCTTGATATCACATTGCAAACGGTGCTCTTTTAAATGCTGTAACAATGTTCCGCCATGCCCATGTACAATGCATTTCGGGATACCTGTTGTGCCACTGGAAAACATTACGAAAAGTGGATGGTTAAAAGGAACAAGCACAAAATCAACGTCCCTCTCATCATACGCAGCAATAAAGTCTTGGGCAAAGCATGCATCAGATAAGTCAGAGACAGAGGACTCAGATCCTGCAAACGGTACAATCACTGTCTTTTCAAGATCAGCCAAAGCAGGCTGCACATCCTTGACCTTTCCAAGGACATCGATCACCTTACCGTTATAATAATAGCCATCCACACTGACTAAGACTTTGGGTTCGACCTGACCAAAACGATCAATAACCCCCTGCACCCCGAAATCCGGTGAAGCAGAAGACCATGTCGCACCCAGCGAAATTGTTGCCAAGGCAGCAATTATCGTTTCCGGCATATTAGGCATATACCCGGCCACACAATCCCCCTCACAAACACCGGCGCCGCGCAAAGCCTGTTGCCAGCGGGAAACGGCGCCATATAAATCTGTATATGTGGTGTTACGCTCTACGCCCTTTTCATCACGGAACACCATTGCGGCGCCCTCATGATTATCTGAAAGATCCAGAAGATTCTCCGCATAGTTCAATTTGGCATCCGGAAAGAATTGCGCCCCGAACATTCCTTCGTTCTCACCTGCCTCAAACAAGCGAGAGCCCTTTTCACCAATCACACCGCAATAATCCCAGACCAGCGACCAGAACATTTCCTTCTGATCAACCGACCATTTCCACAAAGCATCATAATCTCTAAAAGTCTCACCGGTATGCTCCGCAACATACGTCATAAAGGCATATAGATTGCTATTTTGTATACGGGCTTCGGATGGTGACCAGATCGGTTGTTGAGAACCTGAAGTCATAGGGATTCCCCTCTTTGAACATATATTAATCAATATCGCAGATAATTCTGTGCAATACGGTAACAAAAAGCAAGAATGATCGAATATTATTGTATAATACATACATGGTTCATAGTGATCATCAGGAGCAAACATTGAAACACGTCACCTTTTATCTTTTCCTTTTCCTTACTTTTGCGTTTTCCAGCGTATTGTCCGCTACACACGCAAGGGATATAGAGCGCGTTACATCTGTAAGAATTCTACAGGAAAGCGGCACAATAGAAGGAGGCAAGGAATATGTTATTGCCACCGAAATCATATTAGAGCCCGAATGGCATGTCTATTGGCGTAACCCCGGTGATTCCGGCCTGCCTGTACGTATATCATGGGACGCACCTGAAGGATTTGAATTCTCAGAAATCGAATGGCCAACACCAAAGAAAATCACCTATGATTTTCTGGCTAATTACGGGTACTATGACCACGTCACCCTTCTCCAAACAGTTAGCGTACCCAAGAATATAGGCGATGAAGAAATCACACTAACAGCGCGCGTTGATATGCTTGTCTGTCATGAAATCTGTATCCCTGAGAACGATACAGTCTCGGCCCGTTTTAATGGTGTATCATCTGATATTAATCATTCAGATCTTATTGACGCAGCCAAAACATCAATGCCTCAAATCATTGAAGGAACATTTACATTCTCAGAACAGACAGAGGGCGAAAATAAAAACTTTCACTTGACCCTTTCACCTCAAGACACAGACCTCTTTCAGGGTACCACCCCAAGTTCAATTGAATTTTTCCCTTATGACTGGGGAATCTTAAACCATGTCGCAGCACCGAAAGTCATGAATGATAACGGTGTGATCACCTTATCTCATGCACGCGGAGATGAGCCCATTGATCAAAAAGAAAGTTTGAGCGGGGTTCTCATCATCTCCGACAAGAAAAACGGCAATAAAGGTTTTCAAATAACTGCGCAAAAGGGAAAATCTGTTACAAAAGGTGCAGCCGCACCTGTATCCAATGGCGCAATCTCAGAAACCAACATACAAACAGACCTCCCCTTACAAACATCATCTCCCAACACGACATGGTTTAGTGCCATTTATCTGGCCTTGTTCGGTGGCTTGATCCTCAATCTTATGCCATGTGTTTTCCCTGTCCTTTCCATGAAGGCATTAAGCCTGGTAAAAATGCAGGAAAAGGAAGCACGTCAGGCACGTACATACGGCCTTGCATATACTTTCGGCGTAATATTAAGCTTTTTAGCCATTGGCGGAACGCTGCTTATCCTGAAGGAAGCAGGCGCAGCAATCGGATGGGGATTCCAGCTACAAAATCCTATTGTGGTAGCGGCACTGGCCTATCTTCTATTTGCAATTGGCCTCAACCTGATCGGGTTTTTTGAATTTGACTTCGGGTTAAATAATATTGGGAATAAGCTCACCCAAGGGCAATCAGTAGGTAGTTCATTCTTCACCGGTATCTTGGCAACAATTGTGGCCACGCCGTGTACGGCCCCCTTCATGGGCGCAGCTATGGGCTTTGCCATTGCACAACCCGCCTTAGTCAGTATGAGCGTATTTGCCGCTCTCGGTTTTGGTTTGGCTCTACCGTATCTATTGCTTTCCTTTATACCGGCCTTACGCAACTTGTTACCAAGGCCGGGCGCATGGATGAATACGTTCAAACAATTCCTGGCTTTCCCGATGCTGGCCTCTTCCGTATGGTTAATCTGGGTCTTGGATCAACAATCTGGTGCTTTTGGTGTATTACTCACACTTCTAGGAATGCTATCCATTGCATTTGCAATATGGCTATCCCATTTAAAACCAACAGGATTCATGAAAACAATCACACGTACACTATTTGTATTATGCCTGATTGTACCGCTTATCAATCTTAGCTATATCACCACATCCATGAAAAATGATTCTGGCACACAAGAATATAGTAAAGGCAAAACGTTCTCAGAGGAAACATTGGAAACGGCATTAACCGGAGAAAATCCGGTCTTTGTAGAAATGACCGCCGCATGGTGTATTACCTGTAAGGTTAACAGTGCCAGTTCCATTAACGTGCAGAGCACAAAAGACGTATTCGCAGAACATAAAGTCGAATACCTGATCGGGGACTGGACAAACCACGATGAGAAAATTACAGAATATTTACAGACATTCAACCGTAACGGTGTACCAATATATGTATTCTACGGTAAACCAGATGAACATGGTGTACGTCCATCTCCTGTTCTCTTGCCACAGATTCTAACACCCACAATCGTCCAGAATACTATTGAGGGGTCCCTATAATTTTATATAAATTGAACTTCAACTACCTTGGAAGGAAAACCATATGTTCAAAAAATTAAGTTATCTCGTCCTTGCAATTTCATTTATTCCTCTTTCCCTTGGCTGGGTCAGCTTCCCTGTCCATGCATCGGTCGAACTTGGGAAACCTGCCCCGAACTTCACGGCAACAGATATTCATGGCAATGCCTTTAACCTTGAAGATTACAAAGGCAAAATTGTGGTTTTGGAATGGACAAATCACTTATGCCCATTCGTACGCAAACATTACGAAACCGGAAACATGCAAAAAACACAGAAAACGGCGACAGATAATGATGTTGTGTGGGTTTCAATCGTATCTTCCGCAGAAGGAAAACAAGGCAATGTGACAGCTGAACAGGCCATTGAAATAGAAGAAAAGGTTGGTGCAAATGCAACAACACGCATTCTTGACCCATCTGGTGAGATCGGCAAATTATATAATGCCAAGACCACTCCGCATATGTTCGTAATCGGAACAGATGGAAACGTACAGTATCATGGGGCAATTGATGACAACCCAAGCCCAAGCCCATCTGCAGTAGAAGGATCTAAGAACCTTGTACTGGCGGCTCTTGATGAACTTTCATCCGGGCAGGTTATTACCGTACCGCGCACTGCACCATATGGGTGTTCCGTAAAGTATTAGCAGATATAAGGTAAGAACACGTCAAAGGCCGGGTTTATCCGGCCTTTTTTATTGCCACAAAAAACATATATTGATCATGATATGAAAAAGCCTCTTGTCAAAAAGGGCTGTTTTCCGCTATTATTGATTCGTCGGTGTCCTCCGATGTCTTTCACATCTTTCAGATTGAATCATGTCCGCAAAAAGTAAAATTACATCAGAACCACGGATTTCTCCGTTCATTCCGCCACAAACGGAGACTGCGCGCTGTGCGATTAATGAAGATGGTACTATCATTTATGCGAATGATGCCTTTCAGGCCTTAAGCGGTTTATCCGATAACGACGGAGCCAACGCATTTGATGTGTTTACCTTTTCAAACGATACCTTATCTGATCAAGATTCAATTTCCAGCCTGCCAACCGGTGAGCATGACGTGCATATAGGGGGCAATCCCGTTATATCAGAGTTCCATTTTGATTGGCTTAGCACCCCCGATGACAGACGTATTTTGATTGCCTCTGCCATTGGTGATAATGCACTGGAACATACACTAAATTCCGATCTTGATGCGCTTATGCTTAAGATCCAGACATCTACATCACGTATCGAAGCCACACAGCACACAGAGGCAACACCTTCTACAACACTCCATGATTATGAGCAGTTCATATCCCTATCCCATGATGCGATGGTTATTATGGATGAGCAAGGCATCATACAGTCAATTAATGGGCGTTTTACCGAATGTTTCGGATACACACAAAACAATCTGGAAAATTTAAGTTTCCCTGAATTGTTTTATGATGATGACCGTCATTATATTCGCGGAACATTACAAAGCCTTGTTCATGAGGAAAGCGTACCTTTCATTGATTTTGAAGCGCAAACCCTGACCCAAGATGGACAAAACAGATGGGTTGAATGGAAACAAAAATATGTTGATGGCAAAATTTATGCCGTCGGTCGTGATATTACGGATATCAAAAGAAAACAGGAAGACCTTCAACGTCGCCAGCTCCAACTTTCCGAAGCCGAAGCAATCGGACGCATGGGACATTGGCACTGGTTAATTGGTGATGACAATATCTCATGGTCAGAGGAAATCTTCCGTATCTTTGGTGTTGATCAAACACATTTCACCCCCGGCATACACAGCCTTTCTGACCTTGTGCATAAACGTGATCTTGGACGGGTGGTACAGGTTTTCCAACGTGCGATTATCGAAGAAAAAGACTACGATATGGAATTCCGTATTGTACGCCCCGGTGGAGACGTACGCTTTATCATGTGTGAAGGGCGCTGTGAAAAGGATGCAGACGGTGAAGTCATCGCTCTATACGGCATTATGCAAGACATGACAGAACGTATGCTGTATGAACAAGAATTACGCGCCGCCAAGGATGCATCCGAACAGGCATATATCGCAAAATCACGTTTCCTTGCGAATATGAGCCACGAATTACGTACACCTCTAAATGCGATTATCGGCTTTTCCGAGATGATTGAATCGCAAATGTTAGGGCCTATATTTAATGAAAAATATCTTGAGTACGCGACCAGCATAAAAGACAGCGGTACACACCTCCTTGACCTAATTAGTGACATCTTAGATATGTCAAAAATTGAGGCAGGAAAGCATACATTGGATCTGGAAAGCGTTCATATCAAAGATATTATAGATCGTGCAACGCAAATGGTTCTAGGCCACGCGCAAGAGCAGAATGTGGTGCTCCGTACGTCTGAAATTGAAAATAGCGATCAAACCATTATTGGAGACAGACGCGCGCTCACTCAGGTTGTACTTAATTTACTATCTAACGCCATAAAGTTTACAAACCCTCACGGCTCTGTATGGGTTGAATGCTATCCGCGTGAAGAATACCTGTCCTTACGTATCTGTGATACAGGCATCGGCATTCCACCAAATAAATTGGCCTCTGTATTACGCCCGTTTGAGCAAGCATCTTCCGAATATACACGCGATCACGAAGGAACCGGATTGGGACTTTCTATCACAAAAGAACTTGTTGAATTACATGGTGGTACAATTTTGATCGAATCAACCGTTGACGTTGGAACAACGGTTACAATCCGCCTACCTTACGAGGCCAAGACAAAAGATTAGCTTAACTGGGCAAATTGACGATTGGTATCCTGCTTCTCTTCTGCAAAACAGGCATTCAATCCCACCTTATAATCAGGATACTTCAACGTAATCTCAAGTTTATTCTTAATCTTATCATTACGTACGCGTTTGTTATCCGCGTAAAAACTTTGCGTGATCGGTGCCATATCAACCTTATCAAAGGGAATAAGAGGCGGTGATTCAACACCTAGAAGCTTACACGCATAATCGATAACTTCATGACTTGGCGCGGGGCAATCGTCACAAATATTATAAATTTCACCCGGCTGTATATCATGCATGGAGGCATAAATAATTTGCGCCAAATCATGTACGTGTATACGGCTAAAGGCCTGACCAGGCTTATCAATTCGTCGTGCAACGCCGGCCTTTATTGAATCAAGCGCACAACGCCCCGGCCCATAAATTCCGGCCAAACGGAAAATATGTACAGGCAATTGGTAACTATTTAACAACGATAACCACTGCTCTTCTGCTTTTAAACGACGTGATCCGCGCTTTGTTGTCGGTCTGGGGGTGGAGGTTTCATCAACCCATCCACCACTTCGATCACCATAAGGGCCTGTCGTCGACAAATAACCAATCCATTCAAGGTTCTCTAACTGAAGGATTTCTTGCGCATGCATCGCAAATGTCGGATCGCCTTCACTAAATGTAGGGGTGGAGATCAAAAGATGCGTAACATCCCGCATCATGTATAGAGGGTCTGCCAATGGTAGATCAAAATCAAAAAGATGTGTGTGAACACCACGTTCGCGTAATTCTTTTCGTCTTTGTGGATCTCTTGTTGTTCCTGAAACACGCCACCCGCCTTTTTTCATCAGCAGATCACCGATATAGTCACAACTATACCCATACCCGAAACAAAACAGATGCTTCCCTTGTGTATTCAACGATATCATCCCTTTATTATTTAAACTGTACTTTCATTATGCAGTTTTCATATACGGTATAACAGGATCATACTCAGGAATACGTTCTTCCATAAAGTCCTGAAATCCGGTCGATTGTGCCCGAACATTATCATACCATTTCAACGCCGCCTCGTGTTGTTCCCATGGAACATCACCAATATAATCAATCACAGATAAATGAGAGGCCGCAGAAATATCTGCCAAAGAGAAGGAGTCTCCGGCAAGCCATTTACGACGCTCTGTTAAGAAACCAATATAATCCAGATGATAATGAATATTCGCACGCCCCGCACGAACAGACGGGCCATGTGGCTCCCCCAGATTTTGGATCGCCTTGACCAGTTTTTCACCTGCTAAATTATCAGTGACTTCTTTACTGAACTTCCGATCAAACCAATTGACCAACCTTCGTGTTTCCGCCCTTTGAACAGGATCATATCCCATAAGGTTAACCTCGGGATAGACCTCATCAAGGTATTCGCAAATCACCTGTGAATTGGATAAAATTGTGCCATCTTGCTCAACTAAAACAGGTAAATCACCCGCAGGATTCATGGCAAGAAATTCTGTACGGCGTTCCCATGTTTTTTCAACCTTCATTTCAAACGGCAATTCTTTGGCCGTAAGAGTCATACGCACCTTACGTGAAAAAGGATGTAATAAAAAATGGTATAAAACACGCATACGCCCAGTGTATGCGCACAAAGAAGAATTTGCAATCGGCAAGCCAAAAATTTATGAAAAAGAATGCGTTTATGGTGCAGAAATTGATGAAGAAGCAAGAAGACCTATAGAAATCTGTACATCTGCGCCAATTGCATCTGTACTTTGCCACTGCCCCTGCCCCACACCGTAATCCAAACGATTTAAAATCAGATTGGCCTTCATATCAGCGTTTTTCTGCCCATTTTCATCCCCTGAGATATTAAGGGAAAAGGGAAGATCAAGATTTGCTGTTACATCGCGTAAAGTCAGCGTGCCCTTGGCAATATAATTCTGCCCGTCACGTTCAAAAACATCTGCGCTAAAAATCGCTTTCGGAAACAATGAAACGTCAAACCATTCATCAGACTTCGCCTGAGAGTCACGGTCTTCGCTTCCCGTTTTGATAGAGGCAATATCAACCTCAATACGTACTTTACTCTGCTCCAGCTTCTCAGGATCAAAGAAAATTTGTCCGGTAAAATCTAACGTCCCCTGAAAACTTTGCCCGTATTGTGTTGCATCAAAGGTGATTTGACTATTCTCGTGATCAATAACCCACTGATCAACACCTTCTATAAATAGAGCCTCTTGCACAGTAGGAATTGTTTCTTCTGCCCCAATTACAGGCTTTTGTATTTCTGCTGTTACTGTCGGTTTTTCAGAAGGTAACGCCTGAACAAACGCCGCCATAATAAATGCATATGCCCCACCAATACAGAGCGTCAGAACAATTCCGCTTATAACGCCTGTACGTCTGCTTATCATGCGTTTTAACGTAATGTCACGATCAATAAAGTGATGCTTTAATGCCCCTGCAATATGCGCGGCCACCACAGCCAAGACCAAAAAGGCCAAAATCTCATGCGCCTCGCGTGACGATTTAAAAAGCGCCTCATTCTTTGCCACAATATCAGGCATATCAATACCGAAAAACTGGACATTAAAATCGCCTGCCGAGGACATCACCCACCCTGATAGAGGCAGCGCAAACAAGGCAATATAGAGGAAAACATGCACACCATGCGCCAGAAATTTTTCCCACCATGCATGGGTGGAAAGCCCGGCAGGCTTACGCTTTACGATATGCCATAAGACACGTACACATGCCAAGGCCAAAACAGATAATCCCAGTGATTTGTGTAATGCATATAATTGAAGTTTATCTTCACTAAAATCCATCGCATGCATCGTATAGCCAATATATAACAGCCATAAAATCAATATGGCTGTTATCCAATGAATAGCTTTAGAAATAAAATGGTAATGTTTATTTGATGTTCCAGTTGAATGTCCCATTCTATTCCCTTTCCTTGCTTTACGTCTTATTCAGCAGCTTTTTCTTCTTCTGCGTCTTGGCGTATGGCCTCAACTTCAAGGCGGATTTCTACCTCATCACCAACACCTGGAAGACCGTATGTCATACCAAAATCAGAGCGCTTCAAAGATGCCGTTGCAGAAAATCCACTTTCAAATTTCTTAGAATATGGATTTTCGCCTGACTTATTGTAGACAGTCTTCAGAACAACCGGCTTTGTCACACCCAGAATAGTTAAATCACCGGTAATATCGGCCGTTTTCTCACCCGTCACCGCGATAGACGTACTTTTAAATACCATGTCCGGGAATGCCTCAACATTGAAGAAATGGTCACTCTTCATATGCGTGTCCCACGCCTCATCATCCATATCAATAGATGCAGACTTAATCGTTACATTAACAGAGGAGTTTTCAGGGTTCTCACGGTCAAATGTAAAAGAACCGTCATAGTCATGAAATTCACCCTGTGACTTGGCAAAACCCAAATGATCTACAAAAAACAAAATTTGTGAATGTACTTTATCAAACTCATACTTTTCCGCAGCAATTGCAGAACCAGAAAAACCACCAACGCATAATGCAGCGGCCAGAATAAGAAACTTTTTCATCGATATACTCCTTCATGATTCAGATGATGCGGCATCGTAACGCATAAACTTGCACTTCACAAGTCATGTGATTTTGAATTCGCATATATATAAGGGAAATTACAAAAAATACCGGTTATACATCAGGACAAAGGCATAACTCCCAAGCAAGGCAATAATCCAGTTCAATGTTCCATATTTGAATTTAAGATAGGGATCATTAAGAAGATCTTCCTGACTGGCATTACGAAGCATAAAATGCAAAAGCATTTGCCCGGCGATAAAACCACCAATAAAACCGAGCACACCGAACACATAGACCATTGTTTTTTTCCTCAAGATAGAGTAGCAACGTAAAATAAACATTATCAGGATTTCCCATGATTTTATACCATATCATTTTACTGGCCATCATTCAGGGGTTAACAGAATTTCTTCCTGTTTCTTCAAGTGGTCATTTGGGTTTGTTTCACTGTTTTACAGATCACTGTGATCACTGGGACGCGGAAAACCTGACAATGGATATTGCCGTTCATGTTGGTACATTACTCTCTGTCCTTTTGTATTTCTGGCGGGATGTTGTACGTATGCTTTTCGGGTTGAAAGATCTTGGGACAGGTAAAGCGACATCACAGGATGCAAAGCTCCTTCTATACGTTCTTATTAGCTCTATACCAGTTATTGTCGCGGGATTAATCCTGCATATGTTCGAACCTGATTGGCTTAAAACACTTTACGTTATTGCATGGGCAACCGTAATATTTGGCGTGGTTTTATGGTGGGCAGACACAAAAACCATAGCAACACGTGAGATGAAAGACCTAACATTTCGCGATGCCTTTATCATCGGTCTGGCGCAAATGTTGGCTCTAATCCCCGGGACAAGCCGATCAGGTATTACAATGACCGCAAGCCGTTTTCTGGGGTACTCACGAACAGATAGCGCGCATTATTCTATGCTATTGGCTATGGTGGCGATTAGTGGTGCAGGCGCCCTTATAAGCCTTAGCCTTCTTAAGAATGCAGACGTACAGCTTGGCATGGATGCATTGATTGCCGTTATCCTGTCGTTTATATCAGGATGGGTTGCCATTCACGTTATGATGAAATTCTTGGAAAAATCTACATTCACCGTCTTTGCACTCTACCGCATTATCCTAGGCGGTGGACTACTGGTCCTGCTTTACACCGGTGTTATCGGTTAGGGCATCTGTGTATATTGAAACAACGTTATATAAATCTGCCCGTACGTCTTTTCACTGTCACATTCAAACCCTGTAACCGAAGGGATATGTGCATTTTTTTCTGTCTCGCAAACAACCCATGCCTGATCTGATAACCATCCTTGCTCTGCCAAACGCTGCATTGCAACCGGAACAAGGCTCTTGTGATATGGTGGGTCAAGAAATACCAAATCGAATGCCTGTTGCGCCTCACCTCTTGCACCTATTTTAGTTATATCTTTTGAAAAGAAAGAACACTGATCCTGTGCGGATAAGATCTGCGCATTTTCTTGCGCCAAAGAAAGGGAGACACGGGACATATCAAAAAAGCTACAATGATCTGCCCCACGAGAGAGTGCCTCAAATCCCAGAGCGCCCGTTCCGCAAAATCCATCCAAAACATAAGAACCACTTATCGCATTACGTGCCTGCAGCATATTAAATACCGCACTACGCACTTTATCACTGGTCGGACGGATATCACGCCCGTCCGGAACCTGTAATTTACGCCCACCATATATCCCGGACACAATTCTCATTTTTTATCTTTTTTCGAAAATTTTGAATTTTTAGTACTGTTTTGAGAGAACTTTCTCGTTTTAAAGTCGTTTTTACCCTTATTTTTTGAAAATTTCTGATTTTTTCCCTGTACGTTCTTTGACCGATCAGAACTTGACTGCGGTGGTTTTTCTATACCTTTTTCTTTCATATACCCGGATAAATGCGTATTTAAAAGACGTGTATTAACTTCCTCAACCACACCTCTATTCATTTTCCCTAAAGTAAAGGGCCCATAATCTGTACGTATCAACCGTGTAACCTTCAGGCCAAGCGCCTCCATAACACGGCGAATCTCACGATTTTTTCCTTCGGTAATGGTCACTGTTATCCATGAATTGGCACTTGAGTCTTCCTTTCCCTCTGGCGTTGGATCTAAAATCGCATCAATTGATTTATAACGTACCCCCTCAACAGTAATACCGTTTTTCAAGGATTTAAGGCGCTTTTCATTTACTTTTCCATTCACGCGTACGCGATAACGTCTTTTCCACCCTGTTGTCGGCAACTCTAAAAAGCGCGATAACCCACCGTCATTGGTCAGGAGAAGAAGCCCCTCTGTGTTTAAATCCAATCGACCAACACTAACAACACGTGGCATATAATCCGGCAACTCATCAAATACCGTTGCCCGCCCACGGTCATCCTTATGTGTTGTGACCAGACCGGGCGGCTTATGATACAAGAACAAACGCGTATGCTCGACCTCAGGCAAAGCTTTCCCGTCAACCTTGATCCTATCTTCATCGGTAACATTAAGAGCAGGCGAGTCAATAACCTTGCCATTTACATGTACACGCCCCTGTTCAATACGTTTTTCTGCATCTCTACGTGAACAAATACCTGCACGTGCTATTCTCTTTGCAATCCGCTCACCTTTATGGTTTTCTTCACTCATGACTGATCCTTTCACAAACCAAGACCATACCTATATGCGCATCGCATTGGAAGAGGCAAATAAAGCACAAATGCGTGACGAAGTTCCCATAGGTGCTGTGCTTGTTGATAACAAAGGTGAAATTTTATCACGTCAGGGAAACCGTACGCGTGAACAGAACGACCCAACTGCCCACGCAGAGATACTATGCATTCGGGAGGCTTGCGCAAAAGCCAACGCACAACGTATTCCCAATACGACATTATATATCACCCTAGAACCATGTACGATGTGCACGGCGGCGATCTCTTTTGCACGTATCAAACGCGTTGTCATTGGGGCAATTGATCCTAAAGGCGGCGGCATCTTGCATGGGGGAACCTTCTATAAACAACCGACATGTCACCATAAACCAGACGTACATCACGGTTTACATAATGAAGAATGTGGTAAAATCCTGAAAGACTTCTTTAAGGCAAGGCGTTAATTTATGCTGCGTCTTCCTCTGCCTTTAAGGCGCGCCAGCCAATATCACTTCGGCAGAACCCTTTGGGCCAATCAATCGCATCAACAGACACATACGCCTTTTTCTGCGCTTCGGCAATGGTTGCACCCTTTGCTGTCACACCCAGAACACGTCCGCCAACGCTCAATATTTCGCCATTTTCACCTTTGGCTGTACCGGCATGAAATACGTACGCATCTTCAACGGCATTCGCAGCATCCAGTCCCTTAATCTCTGTATTCTTTTCATAGGACCCGGGATATCCTTCTGCCGCCATAACAACGCACATGGCAGGCTCATTAGACCAACTCACCTGATCTTTAACCTCATCAAGCCGCCCTTGCGCAGCAGCTTGTAAAATATCAACCAAATCGCCTTGCAAACGCATCATTAAGGCCTGACATTCCGGATCACCAAAACGTACGTTATGCTCCAACAGGGTTGCCACCCCGTCTTTAACCATAATTCCTGCAAATAAGACGCCTGTAAACGGACAACCTTCCGCGGCCATGCCTTTAATTGTTGGCTCAATCAGTTTTGTAATAATTTGCTGTTCCAGATCCTTTGTCATGAAATGGGCAGGACTATACGCGCCCATACCTCCGGTATTCAGGCCTGTATCACCATCACCAACACGCTTATGATCCTGCGCTGAGGTTAAGGGAAGTATCGTTTTTCCATCTGCAAGCGCAAAAAAACTGACCTCTTCGCCTTCAAGAAACTCTTCAATAACCACCTCATGACCAGCCGCACCAAATGCAGTACCTGATAACATATCAGATGCCGCCTCAATTGCCTGATCTGTGTTTTCACAAATGATCACACCTTTTCCTGCTGCCAGACCATCTGTCTTCACAACAATAGGAGCCCCTGTTTCAAGGATAAATTTTCTGGCTTCGTCCAGCTTTGTAAATCGGCCATATTTGGCTGATGGAATATTGTATTTTGCGCAAAGATCCTTCATAAACCCTTTTGATCCCTCAAGTTCTGCGGCCTTAGACGACGGGCCAAAAACATCAATTCCTGCTGCCTTCATTGCATCAGATACACCGTCAACCAATGGATTTTCCGGCCCAACAATCACAAGATCAATATCATTCTCTTGCGCAAAGGAGACAAGCTTATCAATTTCGGACACTTGAATAGGAACACATTCAGCCTGCTGTGCAATACCGGCATTACCGGGGGCACAATAAAGGGACGTACACTTATCAGATTGAACCAGTTTCCAAGCCAATGCATGCTCTCGTCCACCTGAACCGATCAATAAAATCTTCATTTTGTGCTCCTGCTATTCCTAAAAGATCAGACATCTTCATAGCACGCACAAACAAAAAAACAAGACACAAAGCCTTACAAAGGCCTATTCACCATCTAAAGAAATCAAGCTGGCATTCCCACCGGAGGCAGTTGTATCGGTAGAGACAAGTTTTTCAACCGCAAAAGCACGCAGATAGTGTGGCCCACCTGCCTTAGGCCCCGTACCGGACAAACCCATTCCACCGAAAGGTTGCACTCCGACAACCGCACCTGTCATAGAACGGTTAATATAAATATTCCCTGCATCAATTTTACGAGATAGCTTTTCATACTGCATTGAAATGCGACTATGTATTCCGCATGTAAGGCCGTATCCGGCGCCATTAATCTGGGAAATGACATGTCTTATCGTATCCGCGCGATAACGTATGACATGCAAAACAGGGCCAAACACCTCTTCCTTTAGCAAACCAAGGTCAGATATTTCATACGCACATGGCGCAAAAAGACGCTCATGCCGCCCCTTTAGAGGGGTACGCGCAATAAGATCCCCCACCTTGGATATATACTCAACATGCTTATCCAGTTCTTTTTTTGCTTCCGTATCAATAATATAACCAATATCAGCCAATAAAGATGCGGGACAATCGACAATTAACTCCGCCATGGCTCCCTGCAGTAAAGAAATAACACGATCCGCAATCTCTTCTTGCACATACAATACACGAAGAGCAGAACACCTTTGCCCCGCCGATCCGAATGCACTTAACAACACATCATCGACAACCTGTTCAGGCAATGCCGAACTATCAACAATCATCGCATTTTGTCCGCCTGTTTCGGCGATCAAAGGTACAATTGCATCATTATGCTCTACCAATATTCTTTGAATATGTTTTGCCGTTGCCGTAGATCCGGTAAATGCAACACCACCCACCTCTTTATGTTTCAGAACTTCAGAGGCAAACGCACCATTACCCAACAACAGACACAGAACATTATGTGGCACACCCGCCTCAAATAAGAGCTGTACGCAGCGCATAGCAATATAACGAGTCTGCGACGCAGGCTTTGCAATAACGGCATTTCCAGCAACCAATGCCGCGCAAGTCTGCCCAGCAAAGATAGCAAGCGGAAAGTTCCATGGACTGATACACACAAAAACTCCACGCCCCTGCAAGGTTAATCTGTTTTCCTCACCCGTATAGCCGGGCATTATAACCCCGTTAGGGTCAAAGTCCTGACGCGCATACATTGCATAGTAACGCGCGAAATCAATCGTCTCACGCACCTCATCACGCGCATCCGCAATGGTTTTTCCACCCTCTTTCACTAAAACAGCCATAAGCTGTTCGTAATTTTCCTCTAGAATATCGGCAAAACGGTCTAGAATATCGGCACGAGCCACACCGCCTTTTTCCTGCCACTCGGCAAAACCGGCACGCAAAGAACAAAAGACCGGATCAATACAAGTATCATCAATAGATGAAAGCCTCTGCCCATCAATAATTGAGCACGCAACCATGTCAGAATTATAAGAGGATATATCACGCTCTACCTCTTGCGCATAGCGGCTATCACTCAGATCAACCCCTCTTGAATTTAGCCTTTTTTGTCCAAAAATATGGCGCGGTAAAGCAATAGACGGATGGCAATGATTATCATGTGATCGAACAATAGAAACAGGATCACGCACAATGTTTTGAGGGGGAATTGCAGGGTCTAATAATTGATTCACAAAGGACGAATTCGCACCATTTTCCAACAATCTACGCACAAGATATGGCAAGAGATCTTTATGCGGGCCAACAGGTGCGTAGATACTAACCCGAATATCGGGGTTTTCCTCCATAATATGCGCGTACACAGCCTCGCCCATTCCGTGCAAACGTTGGAACTCATAGGGTTTATCGACCGCCATATGCTTTATGGCTACAATGCTATGTGCATTATGCGTGGCAAACATGGGATAAAGAACATCACTATTTTCAAACAAAATTTGCGCACAAACCAGATAAGATAAGTCCGTATTTGATTTGCGTGTAAAAACCGGATAGCCATCAACACCATCAACTTGCGCACGTTTAATTTCACTATCCCAATATGCGCCCTTAACAAGACGTACTTGCACTTGACGCCCATAATCCCTTGCCATTTTTGCAACATACTCAATAAGAGGTACACTACGTTTTTGATAGGCTTGAACCGCAAGACCAAACCCGTTCCAACCGTTTAATGCATCATCTGAAAGAACAGCTTCAAAGATCTCAATAGACAGATCGAGTCGCCTCACCTCTTCCGCGTCAATTGTTAATGGAATATCGTAATGCGCCGCCTTTATACAAAGCGCCTTTAACATCTCGGCAATTTCCGGAAGAGCATGCCCCTTTTGCGCATATTCATATCTGGGGTGCAACGCCGATAATTTAACGGAAATCCCCGATTTATTATGAATATCACGCTTTATTTCACAATCACGCGCAGCAATTTCATCAATCGCCAGACTGTACGCATTAAAATATTCTCTGGCTGTTTCCCTATCACGCGCAGCTTCTCCAAGAATATCATAAGACACGCGGTATCTTTTTTGCTGCCATACCTGTGCGTTAAAGAGTGCATCCTTTATATCAGAGCCCAGGACAAAATGCTTACCCATCATTTGCATGGCACGCGCCATTGCCTCACGAATAAGGGGCTCTCCCAATTTTGAAAACGCACTATCAAGTGTTTTTCGGGTAATCGCCAATCCCATACCGGCAACCTTCGCCATCCAATCCCGTGAAGCACCTTGTTGCTGCAACCAATTTACGGCCACAACCTTATCTTTGATCAACATATTTGCTGTATAGGAATCGGGAATACGTAGAAGCGCCTCCGCAAGGCACATAAGTGCCAACCCCTCATCCGTGTTTAAAGAAAATTCCTGTAAAAAAGCCTCTAACTGCTTTCCACGGCCTTTTTTCCGGCGTACATCCTTTACCAGATCAGTAGCGGCAGAACAGATTGCAGATGCTTTTTGATCATCCCAAACCAAACGACCAAGCAGTTCTTCAACCGTTTTATTCTCACATTTATATAAATAAGAAGAAAAAGGATAAATCATCTGTATATCATATCATGAGAAGGGTAGAATTTCCTCTCTTTTACAATTATATTTCACAATATGAGCCAAGAATTACCATTACGCAGCAATGTACCTGATTTTTCCGTTTCCGAACTGGCGTTTTCATTAAAACGTACGCTTGAAGAAAACTATGGGCGCGTACGGGTGCGTGGAGAGATCTCACGCATTTCCATTCCAAAATCAGGCCACCTTTATACAAGCCTGAAAGACGACCAGTCTGTCATTGATGCTATATGCTGGAAAGGTGTTTTATCCAAACTCAGCATAAAGCCCGAGGAAGGGCTTGAAGTTATCTGCACAGGTAAAATCACAACATATCCCGCCCGATCTAATTATCAGCTTATCATCGAATCGATGGAACTTGCCGGGGAAGGTGCCCTTCTCAAGATGTTGGAAGAGCGGAAAAAGAAACTTGCCGCAGAAGGTTTATTCGCACCGGAGAGAAAGAAAGTCATTCCCTTCTTACCTGAACGCATTGGTGTGGTCACGTCACCAACCGGCGCCGTGATTCGTGATATTCTACACAGGCTATCAGACCGCTTTCCCCGTCACGTCACTATCTGGCCGGTAAAAGTACAAGGTGATGGCGCCGCGCAAGAAATCGAAAACGCCATTAACGGATTTAGTCAATTACCGGAAGACCAAAGACCGCACACGTTAATCGTTGCCCGTGGCGGCGGATCATTAGAAGATCTTATGCCATTTAACGAAGAAGGCGTTGTACGTGCCGCCGCACAATGTCCCATCCCCATTATTTCTGCAATCGGACATGAAACAGACACAACCCTGATTGATCATGTTGCAGATTTACGTGCACCAACCCCAACAGGAGCAGCGGAAAAAGCCGTACCTGTACGTATAAATTTAATTGCGCAAGTCGCAGATAATGAGCAGCGCCTCCTGAAATCAGTGAGCCGCCTCCTCACAGAAAAGAAGCATAAATTAGACGCGGCAAGTGCACGGCTTGGTGACCCCCAGAAACTACTAGAGCTAAAAACGCAGCATCTCGATCGTATTTCCGATCAGCTTAACCACACAATTGAGAAAATCACCGCAGATAAAAAACACCATATTACAGTTCAAGGATCGAGACTAACGCATCCTGCACAATTGATTGAATCAAAGCGATCAAAACTTGAGAATATAAAAACACGTTCAGATAGCGCCTTCGCCCAGTTTTTAATGAAAAAATCAAATACCCTGACACAAAAATCACGGCTTTTGATTCCACCACACACACAAATGAATAATGCACAACACACCCTCAATCGCTATAGTGAGAAATTAAAAGATTTCACCACACGTACGGCAGATAAAAAGCAGATAAGCTTACAAAACGCTTGTGATAAGTTAGAGCTCCTATCATTTGAGAACGTCTTAAAACGTGGTTATGTGGTTGTACGTGATCAAAACAATACACCCGTCACAACTGCAGAGAACCTATCAAACGGCGCGGATATACAATTACAGTTCCATAACAATAAACGCGTTGATGCAACAATCGTGAAAAACAGGAACAAAGCAGACAGACCGACAAAAACAAAACCCGGTCAAGGATCATTATTCGAATAAACCGGATTACTGATCTCGCTTAACCAACGCATAGTCAACAAATCGGGAAAGCAAACGCGTTGAAATAACGTCCAATTTCTGCGCCTGTTCTATAGCTTCACCAACGGTTTTCTGTGCATCCTCTTTGGACATTTCCGGTGTAATCTCGGTATAATCAGGCGCTGTTTTAATCCGCGCATAATAATGAATCAACTCACTCGCCAAATTGGCTCCCAATAATTCTAACTTATTGGTATTACCATCAAAGACAGAACGCCCCAATGCAGGCTGCTTTTGAACGACCTCACCTGTTTTCTGGTATTGTGACACCTTATCTGAGTCTGAAAATTCACTCAGCATTTCCTCATAAATTGTCAAATATGCTTCGATTTTGGCTTTATTAGATTGAATTTCTGCATCAAGCATTGAAGCAATAATATATTTTTCTTTATCCCTTAGCGCACGCTCTTTACTTGCCAAATCAACGGTCTGGTTTTGCGCATCAATTACACGTCCAAACCCGCGCATAATATAAAATGAAAACGCCACAAGGACGAGTAAGAAAAATGCCGCCAGTAAAGAGGCGCTAATAATCAAATCACGACCCTCTTCAGAAGAGGCAGTATTTTGATGAGAGGCATCCCACACCCCGATTTGATTATCCTGCGCAAGCTTTTCAGCATTTAAATATGGTGCTTCATAAACCGTTTGGTATATTGCATCTCGATCGGCCGTCACAAAGCCTTGCTGTAACAAGAACAAACTTAGATCCCGCTCTGCCACATTAATGCATTGCGCATACAAGGCATCTGCCACACGTTTCTTAATCGTACAGGAAACTTTCGCACGCCCGATTTTCTCTTCCAACGCGGATCTGGCCTGCAAATTCAGAAAAGCAGCTTCACTGAAATCAATCGGTGTAATTCCCCATAATGTGATTTTGTCTTGCCCCATCAACAGATTTGTATGATCCGAAACACGTACATTTCCCGTGATGTCCTCTTGCGCATACACCGTAGCACTTAAAGAAAAACACCATATTGATACCAAGAATACTGTAAAAATCCCTGATAAAACTCTGTGCTGCAAAATATTCATCCTTCTGTTTTGATGATCAGTTTTATAGAACTCAAGAAAGACCGTCTCACTCCCTTAACAATTACTTATAACAGGAATTCAGACAATGAAAACTTAACAAAATTCAGATAATTATAAAAACATACGTTTTTTTGTATTCACCTTATTACAATAAGTAACTATGATGGTCTAATGCGTGTTCAATATAATGATTTAATGAGCAAACTTGGTGTCGGACATATCTTATCTCCTTATGAGACGAGACCATGGTTTGTATATGATGAAGAGCGAGGCCTTACGTGCAGCGCAGAAGTGCGCGTAGGCCCTGGCGCAGAAGACGTTGAAGCAGAGATTCAGTTTCTCCATGATGAGGTTGATTCACGCTATGAGGATGAAGACAGCTACGGTGGACCACAACAGGTTTTCTTTATGCGTTTTAAACCCTCACGCGATAATTTATGGTCTGCCGAATTCCTTCTCGCTAAAGGACAACGCCTTACAAATGAAATTTATAACTGGGGTGAACGTGGTGCAGATTTCTTTTGCCTTTTCATCGGCGCTCTGCAAATGGAAGAAATTCCCGATATTGAAGAGATGATCGATGAACACCTCACAGACAGAAGTTCTGGCGGACGCGGGGGACGCAAAGGGCGCGTTGGTAAAAAAGGATTTAAAGTTCAACAAAAACCAATGGGCATCAAACCTTAATCAGCCACAATGCCGTTCACACAGGCCCATTATCCTGTATGCACAATAATGTCATAGTCCGTTGCAATCTTGGCCAAACCACCTTGCACAAACTCTCCCGCCGCATGAAAGTGCCACTTCGGCCCCTCACGATTTAAAGATGCAACCAACATCCCCGTTTCAGGTCGCCCTTGAACTTCATCATTCAATTCATAACGCACCATTTGGTCGCCATTATCCGCATTCAACAAGCGAATATACCCGTTACGAACCTTTGACATGTTCTGGTCTTTTTCTTCACCTTTATAGATAGAAAGGACAAACATAATCTTTTGTATATCAAACGGAACACCATTCAGATCGATCGAAATGGTTTCATCATCTCCGTCACCTGCCCCGGTTAAGTTATCACCGTTATGAACAACCGCACCGTCACACGCTTCCAAATTATTGTAAAAGACAAAATCATTATCCATTCTGGTCTTATCTTCTGTATTTAATAAGAAGCAACTCACATCTAAATCAAGTGAGTCCGTATCAAATGCATTCAATTTCCAGCCAAGACCAATAACAACCTTGGTCATTGTCGGGTCCAATTCCCTTAGATTAACTTCCTGCCCTTTCGAGATTTTATTATCGGAAACCTCAATTTCCACATTCTCAACGGATTTATCAAAAATATCCACCATAACGCCATTCCCTTCTTAAATACGTTGTTATACAGCCTTAAAATCACGCATTTTTATTTTACGCACCCATATTCACAGCGTAAATATAAATATTATAGGCAATATATGTTAGGAAAAATAAAGCACCTGTTACCCTGTTAATACGCCCCAACAATAACAATAAAACTGTAAAAACCAGCCCCACAGCAAAAGTAATCCATATATCAAAAGAAGCCAGTTGTTCAGAGAAGCTTCCCTGTGCAATCGGTTGCACCATCGAGGCAATACCGATAATCATCAAAACATTAAAGACATTCGATCCGATAATATTACCAATCACCATATCCGTCTGCCCTTTACGAGCGGCAATAATGCTGGTTGAAAGCTCTGGCAAGGAGGTACCAAACGCAATAATGCTTAACGCAATAACAGATTCAGGCACACCGATAAGTCCTGCACTGACCTTCGCGCCTCTCACCAGAAATTCTGCACCGACGGCAATACATATTAAGCCGATCAAAAGTGTCGCATATGCAAAATAATCATTTCTAAAGGCGTCCAAATCCATTTCTTCACCCTCGAAATCTTCGGCACTGCTGGTTTTATATTGTATGAAAACATAAATCCCTAAGGTGGCGACCATTAAGAAGCCAGCCATACGAGTTACTTCACCAATATTAAGAAGCATAAGAAGCAACAATGTCGCGATCATCATAAAAACAACATCACGTACCAACGCTTTATTTACCTTGGTTTTCAACGTTGCAAAAAGAGCAGCACACCCAAGAACAAGCAGGATATTTGCAATATTCGATCCCAACACATTACCCAACGCAATACCGGGCGAGTTTTGTAAATTCGCAAAGACAGAAACAATCAATTCCGGTAAGGATGTTCCGAATGCAATGATTGTAAACCCCACCACCATCGGAGAGATACCAAAACGCTCTGCAATATATACGGCGGCATCGACGGCCCAATTCCCGCCTTTAATCAACATAATGATCCCCAGAAACAAAGCCCCCAGAGATAAGATCGTGGTATCGTAATAAGATAAGGATGTCATGAATTACTTTCTAAAACTGCAAATGACCACGATTAAGAAGTACCCTTTCCTAAACGGGTCTTTTCTGCCCGTCCTTCCATTCCAGACCGTATCCGAATGCACGGTCCATTTCTTCATGCCCTGGGAAATACTCAGTCCGGTTCGTTAACTTAATACCACCGCGAACGCTTTCCAGTTCACCAACAGCACATAAACATAACTGATCGTTATGCGCACCCAAAGTCACATACAGGTCGTTTTCACCCGGTACATCAATAACGATTTGAGGCTTAATTTCCGACCAACGCGGCGCACCATCATAAATATAGATATAGATAAGCATACGCTTTATCTCATCCCATTTGCGACCATTCACAACAATGTACTCATCATGCCCTTCGGCATCACCGGTACGCTCATCACCGGATAGCGCGATATACGGAAGCTCATTATAATGACCAAATTTCTCACCAAATGCCTGTATTGAACCGCGTGTACCATCTTGCATCTCGTACAAACATCCAATGTCGAGATCAACACCAACCTTACGTACTTTTTTAAAAAAACGACCGAGAAAACCTGATTCTTGAAGACGGATATTATCCCATGCAACACCAATCAAAAGAGACTCAAAACCTTCTGCACCAGGGGAAATTGCAATGCTCTGTCCCGGCTCTCCCAGAAACTCACAATTATCGGGATGATCGCTGGCAACCCGATATCCGGCCGCACCTAAAGACGCACCATGACCGGAAAAATCCACAATGGACTCTGATGCCGCAGCCAAAGAATCAAAAGATGTGTTATGTTTTTTCTTTGCCATGGCCTTCCCTCATCAATATGCACAAATTAAACCTTTGTGAACATAACATTGCATCCTCTATAAATAAAGGAGGGAATTACAATCCACCGATCTATTACTCAGACATACAATACAGCCAACTATATCGTTAATTAGACAGGCAATATGCTTTTAGAAAAGGAACGCGCAATGAAACCAAAAACATTGCTACCTCTACACTTAACAAAACAATAATAAAAGAAACAGAATAACGAAAAGATAAAATGGCTGGGGTACCTGGATTCGAACCAGGGATGCCGATACCAAAAACCGGTGCCTTACCGCTTGGCTATACCCCAACATTTTAGAAGAAATGGTGCCCTCACACGGACTCGAACCGCGGACCTGATGATTACAAATCAACTGCTCTACCAACTGAGCTATAAGGGCACATATATTTCTTTCGCCTTAATATCGCTTTTTACAAGCAGGGGCAAGACCGTATCCCCTAAAAACCTTCAATCCATCACGTCACACTATACTTAAAACGTACAACATAAAGGACTAAAAATTTAACGAGACAATTATCTATACGAGGTAAAAATATTTGTCCAGCAGAAATTTTTGAATCTTGTATGTTTATTCGCCAGGACCGTTCAAACGGCAAGATTTCGATAAATTATTTTGCACTTAGCCATAAATAATTTATTTGATCTTAACTATTGGTTTTTTATAGTCTTTTCTGATAGATTACGCTTTGGATGTTTTTTATCCGTGCGTATAAACTTTACGGGGTCAAATAGAGTGAATAGCGGACAACAAGCGAATAGTGGCCTATATGAAGGCGGTATAGGGTGGAGTATTATGCTCGCCGTATTCGGGGTTTTAATCTGGCTTTTCTGGATGTATTTCGATGTCGAAATTCGTGAAATGGTGCGCTGGATCCGATACAGTGAAATGTGGCTGATCTCATGGTTTGTCGGTGATGATTATACCATTACATATAATGGAAGAGACATTCTGTTTAAAGATGGATTTGAATCCGCCCCTAATTATAAAAAAGAGAAACTTGAATTTACACACCTCTCCTTTTTCAGTGCGTTAACGATGCAGCCATTGCGCATCCCCTTTGTTATACTATTAGGTGGGGGCGCATTATGGTGTATGTTTTCCGGCCCCGGAACCCATAACAGAACAAGAATGGATATCCAGAAACTGATTGAAGTTCAATCGCGTGTTTTTCCGGTTATTTCACCCTTTATTCATTTCAATCCGTCAACACAACCACCACGCCCCCCCGGTTCACCGGTTCCGGCTGAGCTTCCGCTTTTTGCCGAAGCCTTAGGACCGGAAGAATGGTTAGCCTATAGCAATATTCAAATTCCCGATGGAAAGTTAGACGAGGACAGCACTGCACAGGCATTCATCCAACAACTGGGGAAACCATGGCGCGGGGTCAAAGCATTAGACGATTATAAACAGGTATTACTTGCCGCATTTTGCTTGAAAGCTGCCCGAAAAAGGGGCGATTGCGACAAAATGTTAGGACGTATTGCAAATTGTTGGTCTTTCAAGGGCGGCTTAAAACTGTCAAAAGATTCTAAGCTACTGAAAGACGCACAAAAAGTTCTATCAAATAAAAGCATCGCCGGAGAAACTTTGAAACAGGTCAACCGCCATGCCTTTGAAACAACGGCAATGTTACGCGCACTACAATATGCTCGTGAAGAAGGGGGTGTTCTTGCGCCTGCTGAATTTGTCTGGCTACGCGCACATGATCGTGAACTATGGTATCCGCTCAACAATATGGGACGTCAAAGCTTCCATATGGAGGCACTGGGCGCAATGTCACACTTCAAGGCTGAAAAACTAACGCAACGACCGATTCCGGTTCCTAAGGTGGATCACGCAATCGAAACAATTCAGGAATATATGGGATCGATTAGAGCACGCCCAATCCCGCAACTTGATTACTCTCAGTCCAAAAAACGGGGCGTAAAAGAAGCGGTCTAAAAATTCCATTTAATATTTTAAGTACAAAACAAGGCAAAGAAGCATGACCAATAATAATGCAGCACAAAATAACGCGACACAATCCAGCATAAGCATCGTTGATGGAAAGCTGATCTTATCACTGCCGAATGCAACATCACCTGTTGTATGGCAAATGGATCTGGGGGCTGCACAATCATCTTCTTTCACAATTAATGAAGATAAAAAAAAGAAGCAGTTTGCTCTTATTTCCAAAAATCAGGACGGGAATGCAGAAGACATTGCAACATTTTCCGATAAAGATACGGCAATTTCCGTTTTAATGGAAACTGCAAGCGCATTACAAAATGCACATGGCCAGATTAAATCAGAGCCGATTGCGACGATTACTCCGGCCAACATGGCTGCACAAGGCATTCTGGCAGGGGCACCTGCAAATGACACAAAGAATGATAAATTAGGCGCACTACTTGCCGTAGGTCTGATTATTGTTTTATTCGCAATATGGGCAATTTCGGCGACAAAGTCTTCTTCGTTAGAAGAGCTAAGCTCTGCACCATCATCCACACCGGCTCAAAATTCCGACGCAACCGGCGTTCCTGTATCTGCTGATGATTTCTTAAACAACCGCTAGACCATAATAAATCAGGGATTTTTCATGGCACTCGATCAAAAAAAGTATGAACATAAACATGAGGCAATCCTGCGGGATGTACGCCCGCTTGCCACGCGATTAGCCGATGGATTATCCAGCCCGTCATATTCTTCTGCTATTTTCATTTGTACCGCGGTAATGATCTACGTTAATGACTGGATGTTAACATTTGGCGATTTGATTATGGCCTTTATGTTCATCTATTTCCTTTGGTTGGTATCCAGAGATAAGAGCCTTCCCTTCAAAATGCCCATGGGATCTAAGCATCTTGATGCCAATAATGGGCGCGATGGGAAAAAGGGAAAATCCGAAGGTATCATGTATATGGGTAATACCCAGAAAAGCAGAGAAGAAGTCTGGTTTACAAATTCGGATATTCGTACACACATTCTTTATCTAGGAACAACCGGAGCAGGTAAAACAGAAGGACTAAAATCTCTTGCAACAAATGCGATGGCATGGGGGTCCGGCTTTGTCTATGTCGATGGTAAAGCAGATACAGATTTGTGGTCATCCCTATCCTCTCTTGTACGTCGTTTCGGGCGTGATGACGATCTTCTTGTATTGAACTATATGACTGGTAACTCGGATGTTGCCGCACCATCTAACACAATGAACCCGTTCTCATCCGGTTCTGCCTCATACTTAACCAACATGCTTGTTAGTTTGATGCCCGAAAGTGGCGGTGACAACGCGATGTGGAAAGAACGTGCGGTTTCCTTGGTTGGTGCCATGATGCCCGCTTTGACATGGAAACGGGATTATCAAGAAATCCCAATGTCTGTTCGAACCATTCGCGATTACTTATCCCTGAATAACGTTATTAAACTATCCCGTGATGATGCCGTTCCTGAAGATATTCGCGCAGGTCTTACCGGATATCTGGATACCCTACCCGGTTTTATCGGCGATGCGTATGATGACGAAGGTAAAGTTAAGCCACCTGGCCCCGACACACCGCAATATAATACCGAAACTGCCAGCCAGCAGCACGGATATCTTGCCATGCAGTTTACACGCTCACTTCAATCTTTGGGTGATGATTACGGTTACATCTTTGATACACAAGCAGCAGATGTGGACATGGTTGACGTTGTTTTGAACCGTCGTATTCTAATCGTTCTTGTTCCGGCTCTTGAAAAATCCGGTGATGAAGTTGCTAACCTCGGTAAAATTGTGGCAGCATCTATTAAAGGTATGATGGGTTCAACATTGGGCTCAACTGTTGAGGGATCATCCGAATCCGTAATTGAGAACAAGCCAACACACTCCTCAACCCCCTTCCTAACCGTCTTTGATGAGGTTGGTTACTATGTTGCCGAAGGTATGGCAGTTATGGCCGCACAGGCGCGTTCTTTGGGTTTCTCTCTTGTCTTCGCCGGACAGGATTTACCCGCGATGAAAAAACGTGTTCGTGAAGAAGCACAGTCAATCACAGCGAACTGTAACATTAAGTTATTCGGTAAACTGGAAGATCCGACAGAAACAAAAGATTTCTTTGAGAAAACCGTTGGTAGCGCCATGGTTACCGAGGTATCTGGCTTCCAAATGGCTGGCGGAAGTGAATTAGGTGCCTATCACGACACAAAACAGGCTGGTGTGCAACTTCGTCCGCGGGCAAATTATGACCAGTTACGTGGTTTTAAAGAGGGTCAAGCCATCATCACATTTGGTGAAACTGTTGTCGACTGTGCAGTGTTCTATTCCAATCCCGGTTTTGCAAAGGCAATGCGCGTAACACGATTCATGTGTCTTCCACCACCGGAAGAAACCATGCTTAAACACGCAAATTCTATTCGTAAGCTACGTGACCTTATGGTTAACAAAACTTGGACAGCAATGCGCGCAGATGTTGCCGTGGAAACATCAGAAGAAATCGCAACACTTAATGAAAGCTTTGTTCGTAATAATAAGCCAAACGTGAATCCCGTCGATGCCGGTATCAGCACAATGGCAGAAATTCATGCCCTTACCGATGCTATTCCTGCGGCCAGTGCAGCGGCAAGCAAAGCACCGTCAACTGCAGGCAGTGGACCAGCAGCAGCCAAACCTGCAAAGACAGAGCAAACACCAGCATCGCCTATGGCAGCAATTACACCGAAAAAGCCTGCTGAAGAAGCACCAAAGACAACGGCACCAGTCGCTCCGAAAACGGAAGAGGGTGGCGCGAAGCCATCTATCTTCGGAGCAAAGCCTGTGGCAAGTGAAGAAGCAAAACCAGCTGCACCTGTGGAAACACCGGCCGCGCCAGCGGAAACAGCAG
>JBOEGQ010000013.1:1751-1970 GCA_050633505.1 Alphaproteobacteria bacterium | reverse complement strand
TCTTCGGGGCGAAGCCTGTGGCAAGTGAAGAAGCAAAACCAGCTGCACCTGTGGAAACACCGGCCGCGCCAGCGGAAACGGCAGAAGCACCAAAGGCCGATGATAAACCGGCCAAGCCATCTATCTTCGGGGCGAAGCCTGTGGCGAGTGAAGAAGCAAAACCTGCAACGCCTGCTGCTGCACCTGTGGAAACACCAGCCGCGCCAGCGGAAACAGCAG
>JBOEGQ010000013.1:0-1660 GCA_050633505.1 Alphaproteobacteria bacterium | reverse complement strand
TCTTCGGGGCGAAGCCTGTGGCGAGTGAAGAAGCAAAACCTGCAACGCCTGCTGCTGCACCTGTGGAAACACCAGCCGCGCCAGCAGAAGCACCAAAAGCAGATGATAAGCCAGCCAAACCCGCAATTTTCGGGGCAAAGCCTAAAGATGATAAAGATGATGACGCCAATTCATAAAGTAGATTATAGAAACGAAAGCGGCAGTGCTTTTTTCTATATTTTACTTGGCGTTGTTCTATTCGGCACTTTGGTCTTTACCGTTTCCCGCGGGATGCGTGGTCAATCAACAAATGCCCTAACCCAATATCAGGCCGAACTCGCCGCCGATGACATCCTTCATTATGCACAAACAATGGCACGTGCAGTTGACCGGGTCAGACGTAACGGATGTTCGGAAAGTGACATAAGCTTTCATCATACCGGATGGGGACATACACAGTATGAACATAGCCCAGCCACAGCGGATCAATGTAAAATTTTTCATCCAAATGGCGGTAATCTTTCATTTAGCGCATTAGACGATTACCATGAAAAAAATCTGGATCACGCAGGCCGCGTGATATTTGTAGGCCGCAGTGCAATTAACAATATCGGTACAACATGCACCAACGCCTCATGTACAGAGCTATACCTCTTCATCCGTATGTTCCACGCAGAAAACTTATGCAGGAAGATGAATGAGCTTCTTGAAATTTCCCCAACATTACCGATTTCCGGCGGTATTTACGGAGGCCCGCGCTTTAACGGTACATTTTCATACGGAAATACATTAACAACCAGTGCCTTTAACGGCCAGCATAGCGGTTGTTACGAAGATAACAGTGAGACGTACACGGATGGTACGCCTTATTACGATTTCTATTACGTATTACTGGAAAGATAAGTTAGATAAAATTTCTAAACGCGGCTATACCATGTTGCGCGTGCACGTCCGTGACGGATAAGATACCCCCCATCAACCAACTCTCCCAAACGGAGCTTAAGCGTAGAACGCTTACCACGCGTATAGCGCTCAATTTCTTTCATACCCAGACGGTCGTGCTTATCAAATAACTTTAGGATTTTTGTAGAAAGAGCCGGCATATTCACAATCGCATTGCTCTCTTTTTCAACGCGTTGTTCAAGAACATCTTTTTGTGCCTTTAATGCATCAAAGAAAAATTCAAGCCAAACAATCCAGTCAATTTTTCCTTTCGCCATTGTTGCCTGCGTATGGTGTAAGGCCTTATAAAGATCTTCTGCCCGATCACTAAAAATTTGATCCAATGTCGCATAAGGTGCATAGCTATACCCTGCCTTAAACATCAATAGAATCACAAGCATTCTCGCGAGCTTCTGATTGCCCTTTTCAAACGGACAAAATTGCAAATACATCGCGGTAAAAATCGCAATAATAAAGAGGGGATGCAGCTCTTCCTCTTCAAATGCGCTCTCTGTCCAGCTCATCAAACGGGGCATAAGGTTACGCACTTCCGCAGGAGACGCAACATTCAATTGACCAACCACCGTATCAGCACTTTTAACTTCAAGAGGGGCACTACCCTCCTTATATATACTAATTTTTTTTGATCCGTTGAATACCGCATGCAAACGACATAGTAACTCAACGTCTAACGGTTGATCCTGCCAACTATTTGCTATCTCTTTGAAATTTCGGCCAA
>JBOEGQ010000012.1:0-1276 GCA_050633505.1 Alphaproteobacteria bacterium | reverse complement strand
GTGCCCTTCTTTTAACATCGGCATCTTACCATCTGCTTCTTTCGGGACGACTTCAATGGTGTTTGAGTGCAGGATGTCTCCATAATGCATAGTGGGATCTGTTGGAGAAGCCGTTATGTAGTCCAGAATACCTTTGAGGTGCGACTTTTCAAACATTTCAAAAAAAGAGATGCGTTTGATTTCCTCACCATCGTTATTAAGGGTGATGATGGTCTCGTCTAAATAAGGTGGGGTAAGGTTCTTAAATGCGGTGTTGTGCCCATGGATTGCTTGTTTCCCCAGTACGTAAATATATTCACCATTAGGGGAATAGGCCATATCATGATGTACAAACCCCTTATAGACCCATTGTACATTGGAATTTTTATCAATCTTAGCGAGGCTATATGTCTCTTCCTTTCCTGTTCTGGAAGATAGCATCGCATATATTGAACCACTTTCAGGTGAAAGAAATGCGCGTACACAAGAGAAGACGTGATCAGGAGATGTATGAGCAGCGTGATCAGGAGTATCGGCCCAAACTTCTTTAGGGTTAATCTGCCATGAGTGAATCGGTTTACCGTGTATATCAACAAGGGTGGCTTCTTTCTTTCCCGCTCCAATGTAAAATGTGTGACCATTATAGGTTTGATTAACTTCATGAGTTGTAGTGCCCTTGTTTTTATTTCTTTCAGGGGCATGGAAGGATGGGTGAGATATCTGCATTTTCTCTTTATAAACTGTAACGATATTACGATACCCGCGAATAGGTTCGATAATTAAGGCATTAAAAGTTGATACATTCATAACCCCCAGAAGGACGACGAAGGAGTAGCTCGATAAAATAACCAAAAGAATCTTAAAAATACGCATTATCTACCCCTCATTAATGCAGCACAAAGCCAATTAAAGTCGCGTATATCATTGTAAATCAGGGGAGGCAATATCAAGTGGATCTTCAATGTTTCTCTTCCGGCTGCGGTGATGATGTGTGCGATAGGAATGCGAGTTCATCGTTTCTATAACGCATTGCAGAAAAAACAGCAGGAATGTGTGGGGTGTTGTTATACATCTTCCCTTTGGGGCTTTTCTCTAATACAGCCCGTTTAGGGTTCCAATATTCCCAGACAATTTGTTTATCCCGTGTGACTTCAAGGATACGCCCGGCATGTGATTCTGTTGCGAGGATGTTGCCATTGGGCAATACATGTATGGAGGAGTTATATGCGCTGAATAACGGGTTGTCCTTTGTTCCGTTATATTCCCATATAATGTCCATTGTATTGAGATCAATGTG
>JBOEGQ010000011.1:0-18030 GCA_050633505.1 Alphaproteobacteria bacterium | reverse complement strand
CCGCAGTATCCGTACCCGTACCACCGCTCAGGGTATCGTTCCCCGCACCACCATCCATGACATCATCACCCGCACCACCATCCAATGCGTTGTCACCTGCATCGCCGGTAATGTCATCATCATTGGCAGAGCCCGTTACATTCTCAATCGTCGCCAAAGTATCATTGCCGCCATCACCATCATCTGTGGCAACACCACCATCAAGATCAACAACAACACCTGCCGCGGCAGAACTATAATCAACGGTATCTGTTCCCGCACCACCTGTGAAACTGTCATCACCCGCACCACCAAGCAACGTGTCATCACCACTGCCGCCATCTACCGTGTCATCACCGCCTGCGCCGTCTATCGTGTCATCACCGCCAAGGCCGCTCAACACGTTATCATTCACATCACCGCCTATCGTATCCGCATTCGCAGAGCCGATCACATTCTCAATTCCGCTTAAAGTATCAGTGGAGCCATCGCCATCGATGCCCGCACTGCCTGCATCAAGATCTACATTCACCGCGCCAACGGCACTCGCATATGTTACCGTATCTGTTCCCGCGCCACCAATCAGAGTATCCGCACCACCACGGCCAGATAATGTGTCATCACCGGCGCCACCGTCCAACGTATTCGCATTCGCATCACCAATCAGAACATCATCACCGGAACTTGCCGTTATGCTCTCAATATTACGAACGGTATCATCATCACCGCCCGTTACCGTCACCGTCGCATCCGTAGAGCCATTCAACGTCACGCTAATACCTGTAACACCCGCAAGACCGGAATAATCCAACGTATCTGTGCCCGCGCCGCCATCTATCGTGTCACTACCCGCACTCGCACCTAAGGTATCATCACCCGCGCCGCCATCTATGTCATTCACACCGGCGCTGCCATCTATCACATCATCAAAACCACTACCAATCACATCCTCAATCGATAACAATGTATCACTACCGCCATCACCGTCATCTGTGGCAACACCGCCATCAAGGTCAACAACAACACCTGCCGCGGCAGAACTGTAATCCGCCGTATCCGTACCCGCACCACCAATCAGCTCATCATTACCGCCCGCGCCATATAACGTATCGTTACCCGCACCGCCATCAAGGATATTTGCACTGTTATTTCCGGAGATAACATCTGCATTCGCAGAACCTGTTACATTTTCAATGCCACTAATCGTATCATTACCACCATCACCGTCATTGCTTATTACGTTAGAGGACAGATCCGCGACAACCCCACTGGCAGCAGCAGAAAAGTCAATTTCGTCCGTACCTGTTCCGCCAATATAGTCATCATTACCGGAACTACTAACAAAGGTATCATCACCTAAACCACCATCCAGTGTATCATCACCGGCGCCACCATCGAGAACATCATCACCGTCATTCCCGCTCAACACGTTATCATTCACATCACCTGTTAAGGTATCATCACCAGCTGATCCGACAACGTTTTCAATATTCACAATACTGTCATCATCACCACCAACAACAGTCACCGTTGCCGCAACGCCACCATTCAATGTTACGCTCACCGATGTTACGCCAACCAGGCTACTGTAATCCACGGTATCAGAGCCAGCACCACCATCCAGAGTATCTGTTCCCGCACTGGCCGTAATATCATCATCACCGGCCAATGCAAAAATCGTATCGGCACCTGCTGATCCTGTGATTACATCATCCTGATTGGATGTATAGTAAATCTCAAAATTCGACAACGTATCTACAGATCCGTCTCCGGCATATGTCGCACTTCCCCCTGCAACATCCAGAGTAATCCCCGCACCCAGAAGGTCATCAAATCGCACAGTATCTGTACCGGCACCACCATCCAATGTATCATCACCGCCGCCACCGCGGATTATATCATCACCCGCATCGCCTAACAGTGCATTATCGAGATTATCGCCTGTAATTGTATCATCACCGGACGTACCCGTTACATTCTCAATATTCACAATACTGTCATCATCACCACCAACAACAGTCACCGTCGTGGCGATATTCTCGTTCAGAGTCACATTGATTGATGTAACACCACCCAGCGCAGAGTAATCAATCGTGTCATCACCCGCACCACCATCCAGCGTATCTGTTCCTGCACTAGCGTTAAATGTGTCATCACCCGCCAATGCGAAGATCAGATCCGCCCCTAAGGACCCGGAGATTGTGTCATCTTGATTGGAAAGATAGTATGTTTCAAAGTTACTGAATGTATCCGTACTACCATCCACCGCATATGTTGCAGTTCCCGCCTGAATATCTATAGCAATACCCAATCCGGTCAAATCATCAAAGCGGAGCGTATCACTTCCGACACCACCATCCAGCGTATCACTTCCGCCGCCGCCGCTAACAGTATCATTCCCTGTACCAGCCTGAATTATATTGGCAACACCATTACCAACCAAAGTGTCATCATTGTTAGAGCCAACAATATTCTCAACAGCATTGAGAATATCTGAACCACCCTCACCGTCATCTGTTGCCTCACCCGCAGAAAGATTAACGTTAACCCCCGCAGTCGCGGTGGAATAATCAATTGTATCACTGCCTGTACCGCCATCGACCGTATCATCGCCCGCACCACCGATCAGCGTATCATCATCGCTTCCACCTTCAAGAATATCATCGCCAGCGCCACCATCCAGAGTATCATCACCCGCACCACCGACAAGATGGTTAACCAACGCATCGCCAGTGATTATATCATCACCGGATGTACCTGTTACATTTTCAATATTACTAATCGTGTCGTCATCACCACCATCGACAGTAACCGTTGCCGCCGCACCACCTGCCAACGTCACAGTAACAAAATTCACACCTGCCAGAGCGCTATAGTCAATTGTATCGGCGCCAACACCACCATCCAAAATATCATTGCCTGCACTGCCCTGAATTGTGTCATCACCATCCAGAGTAAACACAGTATCCGCAGCAAGAGACCCGATCACTGTATCGTCATTAAGTGTCGTATAATATATTTCGAAGTTGCTAAAACTGTCGATACTGCCATCCACCGCGTAGGACGCAGTGCTTCCGCCAATATCCAAAGTAACACCAAGCCCCGTCAACTCATCAAAACGCAGAGTATCCGTACCCGTACCACCATCGAGAATATCAGAACCCGCACCACCACGGATCGTGTCATCACCAGCCAAACCAAGAATGGTATTAACGAAAATATCACCGGTGACTGTATCGTCACCCGCGGTTGCCGTTACATTCTCGACATTTTGAATAAAGTCATTATCCCCGCCATCAACAATAACTGTTGTACTACTGGAACCTTGTAAGGTGACATTGATAAAGTTAACACCACCAAGCCCAGAATAATCAATCGTATCTGTATCCGCGCCACCATCAATCGTATTGTTGCCGACACTGGCCAAGAACGTATCCGCTCCGGCATCACCATCCAACGTATCCGTACCCGCGCCACCATCAATGGTATCGTTACCCGCACCACCACTGATTACGTTATCGTTTGCATCACCATCCAACGTGTCATTAAAGTTCGACCCTGCAACATTCTCAATTGCGATTAATGTATCACTACCGCCATCACCATCATTTGATGCACTGTTTGCACCAAGGTCAACAGTTACGGCAGAGGATGCGAAACTATAATCCGCAGTATCTGATCCTGTACCGCCATCCAGTGTATCATTACCACCCGCACCATATAAGGTATCACCACCTGCCGCGCCTTGCAGAACGTTATCAAAAGCATCACCAGATATGATATCGCCACTTGCAGAGCCCAGAACATTTTCAATATTGGCCAGAGTATCGCTGCCGCCATCACCATCATTGGACGCAACACCACCACCCAAATCAACGACAACACCTGCTGCCGCGATGCTGTAATCTGCGGTATCTATGCCCGCACCGCCATCAAGCGTATCATTACCGGCGCCACCGCCAACATTATCGTCACCGCTAAAACCATCTATAATGTTATCACTTGCATCGCCGAAAATTGTGTCATTACCGGTTGAACCAATGACATTTTCGACATTACGGATGGTATCATCATCACCACCATCAACCGTCACCGTTGCATTGGCTGAGCCATTCAACGTAACAGAAATGAAATTCACACCACCCAGCGCAGAATAGTCAATCACATCAACATCCGCGCCACCATCAACCGTATCGTTTCCGGCACTGGCGATAAATGTATCCGTACCGCCCCCGCCATCTAATGTATCATTTCCGGCAAGACCATCAAGAATGTTGGCATTACCATCACCAGTCAAACTGTCATCGAAAGCTGACCCGGTAAGGTTCTCGATTGATACCAACGTATCTGTCGATCCATCCCCATCATTTGTAGCCGAACCGGAAACCAAACTGACCACAACGCCTGCCGCGGCTAAAGAATAGCTTGCGGTATCGCTACCGCTTCCACCATCTAATGTATCTGCACCACCACGCCCGGCAAGTGTATCATCACCATCACTACCCGATAATACGTTATCCAATGCATCGCCTGTAATCGAATCATCACCGGATGTACCCGTCACATTCTCAATATTACGAATCGTCTGATTAACCCCACCATCGACCGTAACTGTCGCATTAATCGCACCATTTAACGTCACAGAGATAAAATTAACAGACCCGTTTAAAGACGTGTAATCAACGGTATCAACACCGCTCTCCCCATCTAACGTATCCGCACCACCGCTGGCAAACAAGGTATCATCACCTGCGCCAGTTTCTATAAGGTTATCCGCATCATCGCCCGTTATAGTGTCAGCCGCACCACCAGTGATAATATTCTCAACACCTCTTATGCGGTCATATTGTTGGTTAACACCGAATTCATCAATGGCCGCCGTTGCGTACCCACCGACAAGAACACCCAAATCCAAAACGACAGATAAATCACCGGCAGACAAATCAACCGTATCGGTTCCTCCATCACCGGAAATCGTATCATCTCCGGCACCGGGATCGAAGAAATCATCCCCGTCACTACCGACAAGAACATCATCTCCGGTATCACCAAAAATTTGATCGTCGCCCGCACCACCGTTTATTGTGTCATCCGCAAGCCCACCATAAATAATATCATCACCACTACCGGTAAAAACACGATTATCATTAGGGTTATTTGCCAAGACCCAAACGACATCTCCGTTACCATCGACATAGTTCAAATCACTTGGCCCCGCAACATCGCGCACCTCAACCCGTTGTTGCCCGCTAACCTCAACGGTTGTCTCAGACGGAATAATCAACGGGCCATCCGGGTTAAGCGTTTGGTACAGAACAGGGTCAAATTCCCCCTGCAAAGAAATATCCAAAACAAAGTTCTGGGTACTTGGCACATCATACTGCACAACAATCTGAGATGCACCACCAGCAAGCACCGCAGGATCTGTAATCACATAACCATCAGGCGTAAGAGTCGCCCCCAAAATCGAAAATCCGGCAGGAAGTCCGGAAATTGTAATCTCGGTCAAAACAAACCCATCCGGAAACAATGGTGTAATTTCAATAACACGCGACATCGTTGTTGCATCGTAGAAATCAGGGTTATCTGCATAAACCACCACGTCAGATGTTTCATCCGCAAGATTTATAACCTCGGTCGAATATTGCACATCGTTATCAGGACTAAAGAAAGATGCCTCGGAACCGCCACCACCGTCAAAGACAAGCTTAAACACCCCTGGGGAAACCTCTTCCACGCCACTTTGCGAAGAAACCTGCAATAAATTTGCTTCAAATAGAACAAGATCCTCCGGCTGAGGATCAGCTTCTCCAGTCATCGTTTCCTCTTCATCCTCCTGCGCGGAAGATGATGACGAGCTATCTTGTGGTGGCTGATCAAATGAACCGGCCTCATCAACGGCTGTCGCCGGTGCGCTACTTGAAGAACTATCTTCAAAATTAGATGTGAACTCTTCGGGTGACTCAACATGGAATTGCGCCTCATCATCGGCCACAGAAACAAGAACAAATTCCGTCGTCGCCGACTCATCCGAATCACTCTCACCCTCTGAACCGTTTTGCTCTTCTTCCTCCGAAGTTTCGGGAAGAATACTGGATATCGCAATATAATCTTGCAATGTAAGGTTGCCAACTTCCCCCATCGCAGAGAGAAGCACCTCAATTGAAACACTTTCATCATCGAAGAAGAACGTAATACCGCCTTCTTCATCAAACATAAATAAAGCCGCACCGATCAGAACGATCTGCGCCTGCGTTTGAGGATCGGAAATAATAACATCAGAGCCAACGATATCGACCTTGGCATCATCAATATTGATCCCATCGACATTGACTTGAGCACCCGGCTGAACAGCAACAGAGGTCTTCCCGCCATCAGCAGGCATCGCCACATTGACCTCTTCTACCGGGGCATTTTCTACAGTTTCCTGCTCCGAATCGCCTTCCAAACCAAGCTACTCCTTCACACAGCTACATCCAAGCCAAATACATTCGCTCTCAATTATCTTACAGGAGCCTCATTAACCAAACATTAACAAAGCATTAGAAACAGACGCCATAGGAGGGATGTGCAAGCGCACACAGACATCCGTCAACTAGGATAGGGAAAATGAAAAGACGAGTAAAGCGAAATATAACAAACACGCAAAACCCTCCCCCTCCAAACCGACGAAAAAACGCTGCACATATTTATGCACATAAAAATACACACCTATATATGGATACCGTTTGCCACCCCTGTTCTATTTTGAATAGTATATAAGCTGAATGTTCATTCTAACTCTTTGGTTCAATGCGACTATTTTTGTTTTTCTTAACCTGCACAGCCCTTTGCATATGGTCGGCGTATCCTGACCGTGCATATGCAAGCGAGCAAAGCTCTATCTGGTCACCGGTTAAGGTTGACTGGCAGGTTGTCCGCACGAAGAACAAGAAAACATCAAAGCACATGTGCGCGATCCGTTGGATTTACGATAAATCAACTGTACTTTCTTTCCTGCAGGATCAGGAGACATTTCGATTTGAATTGCATACCCCTTCGAAGAAATCAGTCGGTAACGGTATTCCGACATTTGTTACCGGCCAAGATTATTATGGTGTATTGACAAAACGAAATGATTCCCTAGATCAAATGCAAGCCGTTGCGAAATCGGAAAACATCCTGTCTCTTGCAATCGCACAACCGGAATATATGACGCAGTATTACAGGACATCTGAACGACTATCGATCTTTTTTGAAAACACCATTGTTAATTTACCACTCACCAATGCATTGGAAAATTTTGATGCATTTGATAAATGTCTGGAAACCATTAAGCCGAAAGAAGACAAAACGGCTGAAGTCAAAGATGTGAAGGAAGCCACACCAAAGACATTAAGTGAGATTGCAACCAATAACATGGATGTCGCACGTAAGGATCTAAGCATTCCACCAAGCTTGCCCGCATTCAAGCGCAGCAACACAAAGAAGAGTGTTCTGGAAGAATATAATCGCCTAGACGAAAACGATAACTATAAAGAGGTCAATCAGAACCTTCTGAGGAAACTTCGCATTCTTGAGAATGAAAAAGAAGAACTCAGAAAAAAACTTTTATCCCTGACGAAGGAAAGCTTCATCCCCGGGCTTGTCGCCTGTGAACCAAGTGCAGGGCATGAACAAGATGACGGACTGTCTGAGATCATGGAAGACAATTACAAGGCCACGATAGAACAACTTAGACAAGATAATAGAGAACTTGCCGCACAATTGGACGAATACATCAATTCATTCCCGTAGGCACTGGCATGATATAAATTTAAAAGTGACTAATATTTTAAGGATATCAAAATGGCACGTAAAACCACCAAGATTGAGTTAAATGAAACCCTGATCTGTAATACAATAGACGAACACGCCAACGGTACATTTTCATTAATTGGTCTCTATCCCAAAGATATCGCAGTAACGCAGGCCCCAGCAAACCTTGTCGTCTCTTTATGGCTTAACTTTATCGGGCATATCGCAGAGCCAATGACATTAGAAGTGAAACTATCAGGCAAGAATGTCTTAGAAGAAGATTATACCGTCGACATTGAATTGTCCCCGACGGAAAGCCTTATCGCAATACCGGTTATCTTAAAGAACATCACACTTCCGCTAATCAGTATTGGGTCACTTGAAATTTCATACAAAACACCGAAATCAAAATGGAAAGTGGCAAGAACAGTACATCTGGAAATCGCAGAAGCCGCCAGAAATTAGAGATATACAGTATTCCGGCTACCGGTACGATATATCTATCCTTCGATAATAATGTTATTCTTCCCGGAAAAGAGTTGGTAGCATGACCAAAGAAACACAAAATACCGGATCATTTATCGATTACACTGAGTGCCTTGATGCGGTACTTGCCTTTTACGACATTCAGGCGGATATTCCGGGCCTTATAAACAACCATTTATCTGATGGATACTTGACCTATAACAACCTGAAAATACTCGGCCAGAAAGTCGGGCTTCAGGTTAGACAAAACAAACGCTCTTTTGCGCAAATAGATTCACTTAACAGACCGGCTATTCTTGATCTTGGCTCTATATCCTGTGTCTACATCCCTGACGCGAACGGTAAAGGGCGCTTCGTTATACCGGATGAAAACAAAGATATATCTCTACAAGATATTGCAAAGACCTATACCGGAACATGTTATATCCTGACATCCAAGGATAAAAGCACGAACCTTGACGTCTCTCACATGCAAAATGACCGTGCACTAGACTGGTTTTGGAATCCCATTGTCTCATTCTGGGACAGATATGCAGAGATTCTTTTATGCGCATTATTTATCAATGTTCTTGCACTGGCGATCCCCCTATATACCTTGAATATTTATGATCGGGTGGTTGTTAATTTTGTCGAAGATACCCTTATCGTCTTAACTATGGGCGTCATCACCGCCATCATTTTTGATTTTATATTCAAAACGCTTCGTACTCATATTGTAGAGCGCATAGCCATTGAGATTTCGAGTGAATACGACACAAAATTGATGGAGCGCATGCTCAATATTAAAGACGTTGATTTCCACCTTACAACAGGGGAAAAATCAAACCTGTTTAGAGAGTTACAAGGGATCAAAGATTTTTACTCATCGCGCATGGTTCCAACACTCGTTGATATTCCATTCTTTATTCTCTTCACCCTTGTCATTTATATGATCGCACCCATTCTTGCGCTTGTTCCTGTTATCGCAGCAACACTTATTCTGACGATTAACCTCGCTGCCCAGACGTTAATCTCTAAATATACGGCGCAATCTTTTACATCCATGCAAAATAAATCTGCCTATCTGGTTGAAATGCTGTCTGGTCTATCGACAATTAATACACTTGGCGCGAATGGGCATAAATTACTGAAATGGAAACAGGTCACGCGCAGCGCCGCAAAGGCCAACAGTCACCACAATACGATTGGGGCAACCATCTCGAACCTGTCTGTTTTAATCACCCAAATCGCACAAGTCTGTATCATTTTCTTTGGTGCATATCTCATCAATACAGGTGATCTCACGGTTGGGGGACTTGTTGCCTGTACAATTATTTACGGACGTTCTGTTGCCCCGATTGTAACAATGGCTTCGGTTTTATCGCGCCTGAAACAATCAAATGATGTCTTAAGAACCATTGATAAAATCTTCCAGCTCCCCCACGAGGACTGTACAGCCGAAACAACAAAGGGGCAAAAAGGCCCGTTCAATGGTGATCTGGATATTCGGGATCTTATTTATCAATACCCCGGACAATCTCGTCCTGCTCTTTATAAAATAAATATGAATATTAAAGCTGGCGAACATGTCGGCCTTCTCGGTAAAACCGGAGCAGGAAAAAGCACATTAAGCCAAGTTATCACAGGTATGGTAACCCCGAATGAAGGTGATATTCATCTGGATGGCTATGCCTATAAGGCAATTGCAGATACGGAGTTAAAACGATCTATCGGCTATGTTCCGCAAGATGCATTCTTTTTTAACGGTAGTCTGCTTGATAACATCACAATGGGGAATAAACATATCAGCGCAGAAGACCTTGATCGCGCCATTCACATGTCCGGTCTGGATCTTGTTATAAAACAAACCTCTGAAGGTCTGGATATGAATGTCGGAGAAGGTGGAAAGCGCCTTTCCGGTGGACAAAAACAGTCAGTTGCCCTTGCACGTGCCTTTGCCAGAAACCCTAATATCCTAGTGTTCGATGAGCCGACAACAGGAATGGATAGCGCATTAGAAGAACGCATCAGACATACAATTCAAGAATTTACAAAAGATAAAACATTCATCATGGTCACACACAGAACGACCCTTTTACCGCTGGTATCAAGGCTTGTTTTGTTGGATCAGGGGCGAATTATTGCAGATGGAGCAAGAGATGACATCCTTAGAAAACTTTCAAACAAAGCATGATGACCAACATCATGATGTTATTCGCCACGACCCTTCCGAATTCGGATCATACCGGATTAGTCTTGTACTGGCCTCTATCTGCCTGATTACCTTCCTGTTATGGAGTGCCTTTGCGACAATCAATCTGCACGTACGGGGCATTGGGAAAATCATACCATCAGGTAAAGTCCGCGCCATTCAACATCTGGAAGGTGGTATCGTAAAACAAATACGTATTAAGGAGGGACAAATCGTAAAAAAAGGTGATGTCCTGTTCCAACTGGAAAATATCCGTGCAGAATCTGAAATGAAGGAAATTCAAGTTGCACTTGATGCATTAAATATCAAGAGAATCAGGTTAAGAGCAGAACTCGACCTAAAAGATGAACTCATCTTCCCTGAGCATTTAATGACAGAATACAGAACTATTTGTGAAACCGAGATGCAGTTTTTCAAATCAAGAAAGGCTGAATTCTATGAAAAGGAACAACAGCTCAAAAAACAAATGAACCAAAAAGTTCTGAAACTTGATGAAACAGAAAGCACAATTAAGAATATTTCCAAGGAAATGAAAAATGCCAATCAACAATTGGCAATCCGCAAGAAACTTCTGAAGACCGGTGCAATTTCACGCAGTCAATATTTGGAAACAGACAGTGAAGTGAAAAATTTCAACACACGTATATCAAAATTGAAGAAAGAAATTCCGGTTATCAAATCCGAGATTTCTGAGACTCTTAGCCAGTTAGAAGAAATAAAACAGCGGTGGCGTTACCAGATCAGTGAAGAGCTGACAACAGCAGATGTAGACACCCAAAAACTGGATGAGCGCATTAAATCTTACAACGATGCAGTTGAACGTAAGGATGTCATTTCCTCCCTTAACGGTGTTATCAAAAAAATGCACATCAACACAATCGGTGGTGTTGTTCAACCCGGACAAGTCATCGCAGAGGTTATCCCCTTACAGGAAACCCTGATCGTAGAAGCCAATATCGCAACAGAAGATCGTGGGAAAATATGGGTCGGCTTACCTGTTATTGCAAAAATAACCGCTTATGATTATTCCGTATACGGTGGCGTAGATGGCAAGCTGATATACATCAGTGCAGATAGCTTCATCGACAATCAAAATAGACAATTTTATCAAGTACGCATTGAGTTGGACAAATCAGAGATTAGCAAAAACAGACCGCTTCTTCCTGGTATGGCAGTAGAGATTAACATTCTTGCAAATGAGATTAGTATCCTAAATGCAATACTTAGTCCTATAAGAAAAATACGTGATAACGCTATTCGTGAAATTTAAAGCCAGTAAACAGACTACATCTGATCGCAACTGCTACAGAAATAGTCGTGGTTTATAACCGTTGAGTTTAAAAGAAGGCTGTACTTATTCAAATGCAGATCATGTCTTAGACCATGACGCTTTAAATAAGAATCCTTAAGGCGTTCTTCCCCTTCGATCAGCTCAATCACATTAATATGGCCTAGCCTGAAATTCTCTTCATTCAAAAACTTCACAGTGATGTTGTTCTTAATCTCCGCATGTACAGAATCCAATGATGTTTGCGCAGCCAAAATTTGATGATAGGAAAGCTGTAAATCCTTACGGAGCTCTTTCACAATCTTTTTATTCTTATATTCCAGCTCCTTAATCTCACTACTGACCCGATTAGTTTTATGCTTACGCAAGAAACCATCAAAAATATCGTAATTCATACTGAAATAAGCTTTAACATCACTTCCCGCACCGACATCTCCGCCATCATTATGCTTTTGTTCTGCACTGACATTAAAATCAAGCTCAGGATAATAGGCTGCTTTTTCAGAGTTCAGCTTATGACGTAGTGCTTCTAACTCTTGCATATTAATTTTTACATTGCTGTGTTCACCTTCGGCCATATCGAAATACATTTCGAATTCATAATTCTCCGGTGTTAGATTATCCGGTGACACCGCGATAAAATCAGGCAATGCCCCCGTTAAGAATTCAAGGTTACTAATCGCATCATTGAGAGATGACTTCTTACGACTTAATTCAAGGCGGGATGATGCATGGCGAGACAATGCATAATCATTCATAACTTTGCTAACTGCACCGGCCTGATACATCTCATTCACCGTGGACACAACGCGATCCAGCTCGACCATGAAACGTTCAATCGTTTGAACCTCTGACTGGAACCGCAAAACATCCAAATAATACTTAATCGTCTCCATAATAACGACATTACGTTGAGATGCTGCACGATGATCTGTCGAATCTGTAAGGCTTTGGCGTCTGTTCACCTCTGATGTGGTTGCATAGCCATCATATATTTTCTGCCTAACACGTACCGATGCATCACCATAATTCGTTGATGCATTACCGGATGTCGGGGAAACATATTGACGCCCCCCTTCTACACTTAACTCAACCTGCGGCCAATACGCCGAACGCGCCTCATTCGTGAACTCTTCCATTTGGGTAATACGTTCCTGCGCCATCAACAAATCCGGGTTATTATCCAACGCAAATAATATAATGGTACTGAGGGACATTTCGACATTGGGATCTTCCGAAGTATCCGTCGCATACGCGCCCCCAGTTTGGAAAAGGAATAAACACAATGCCAATATACGCAAAATCATATGGTGCATACTACTTCCTTTCAAAAACGACCCTAACCCAGTTATGTTGTCCGTCAATCTCTTCACTTCCGGCAACTGTCGGCTTTACCTGATGCATCGGTATTTCCGTATCGACAAATAAATTACGAACATTCAACATTCTGGAGACCGCCAGTTGGCGTGATATTGCATCCGTTAAAGATGTCGGATCTTTCCCCGCAATAATTCGAACCTTAATATTTTCGGCAGAGTGCTCTTCTTTATATCTTTCGATAATATCTTTAACTCTGCTTGTGCTTTCTTCGGTGACAGAGATCGATGTGCTCCCGAAGAATATGACCACACTGTCTTCTTCCTCACGAATATTTTGATCGTTAGATTCTGCAAATTGCGTATGTACTTGATAAAGTTGTACCGAATTTTCATCGCTCGGCTTTTCAAGGACTTTTAGCTTTTCTTCCAAGTCTTCAACTTTTTCCATTAAAAACCGGTTTGTATCTGCCAGCTCTTGCGCGTTTGCACTCGCAGAGGTCAAATCACTTATCTCTGATAAAATCTTACTTTTGAAAATAATAATGTGAAAATATAGTGCACTGGCAACAACCATAACAAAGAAAACAAACATGATAATGACAGAGGACAGGATATCAACAAATCCCGGCCATGCCATGGTGCCTAAGTCTTCTTCTGCATCCATTATACGTCACCATCATTCGGCTCATCACCGTTTGCCACTTTCTTCTTTTTAAAGAAGGAAAATGCAGATTTCTGCGGCGCAGAAGGATGAGATACTTTGGCATTGTCTGACACAACACGCGCCAACTGCGCTTGCGATTTTTCCAATACGGATAAGGTCGCCTCAAGGCGTTTCAAAACCTGCTGTGTTTCGGCCGTTTCGGCCGCTTTCATACGTATGATTTCATTATTTTGCTTTTCCAAAGCCTGCAAACCTAGCTCAATGGTTGAAAGCGCATTGTGTCCTGCACCGGATTGCGCATCCGCCAATGTTTTCACCTCTTTATAAAGTGCACCAGTATATCTTTTATTATTGTCATCAATAACTTCAAGTGCCCCCGTTACATTCGGTAACACATCAGAAATTGTCTGGTTTGAACGCCCGACATCACGTACCGATGCATCCACTGCCTGTACGGCAGATGCCACATTTGGTAAAGCATTCGCGATTTCATTATTGGATATATCAATGCCGGTTAAAGCAGAGTTCATCGTATGGGACAAGTTTTGAATATCTTGGACACTCACTTCAATTTTATCGGCATGTGCCTTAATATTCTCAAACCCCGCACCAAGATCAATCACCGCAGATAAAAGTCTGTCATGCTTACCGGAAATAAGTTTCAAATCCTGAGAAGCTTCATTAATTCCTTGACCGGCAGACGTTATAGAACGCGTCAAATCTGATAATTTTTTATTCGTCTGTGTTGTGAGATATACGTAACCAGTCAGCCAATCTTTCAGGTCACGATCCGTTGCCTTGGCTTGTTCAGGCTTCTTCGGCTTATCTGCCTGTGCTCCTTCGGTCTTCTTATCTTCTTCTTTGGCTTTCTCGGCCAATTTCTTCGGATCAAACTTAATAATACGATCATCGATCCAACGTGATACATTCTCGATAAAAAAGTTCTGCGGCGTACCGGCAAGGTGCAAGAAGAACCCAATCAACAAAGACCCTGACAATCCGAATAGTGACGAACTAAACGCCAAGCCCATACCCTGTAGAGGCGCGGCAAGAGAGCTAATAAACTCCGTCATTTGCTCCATGCCGATTTCACCACCATCGCCACCTAGGTTAGCCATGCTGTTCAATGCATCACCAACAGAGTCAATTGTTGCCAACAACCCAAGGAAAGTACCTAACAATCCCAACATAACCAAAATACCGGAAATAAAGTTAACCCCTAAGCGGTTGCTGGATGCGCGATACCCTAACTTCGATTTGATAAAGCGCGCTTGATTATCGGTAATATTCAGATATCCAAACTTTTCGATATGATCAACAACCTCTTCCATAGAGGACGTATTCAGGAGTTCCCCCTTATTCTCAAGATCGTGGCGCAGTTTAAGAACATCACCATGTTCGATATTCTCTTTCCCGCCGACCTTTTCTAATTGTCGTAAGAAAGATGCCGCGCGGAACAACAGATAACTGTTATAATAAACACGTAAAATACCAAATATCATCAACGAAACAATAATACCGTTCAGGTATATGTTTGTATTAAAGAACACAAGTAGTGTCGAAATATTTTGAATAACGACATAAAGCAACCCCGACGTAATCAAAAGCATCGGCATCGTAATATAATGAAAAATATGTGCCTTAATACGACCGAAACGTCGCTTCCGACGATCAGGAACGATTTGCTTCATCCGAAACATGCGCCGAACAAAATTGGGAATCAGGTGTCGATCGTTACTGAAGATATACTCATCAGTTTGATCATATTCACCAATATGATTTTCTTTTATACGTTTAATAATTTCAGCGATTTTGAACATTTTGATGAATCAATAAGGAGTAAGGGACTTTACACACTAAATATTAAATCACCCTATGGCTGTCAAACAATAGAAAACAATAGGAAAAACGACGTTATCAACACCCTATCACTGTTTTTTCCACATCTATGCTATCAACAAAACATACAATTTTAAATAATTCCACGATCCTGCAGATATGATAAAACCTGTTCGGTGAGTTGTTCTGGTGTATACTCGGTGGTCTTTAATGTTATTTCCGGATTTAACGGTGGCTCATAAGGGGATGATATACCTGTGAAGTTTTTAATCTCTCCGGCCAAGGCCTTTTTATAAAGCCCTTTCACATCACGATCCTGACATACCTCAAGGGGCGTATCGATATAAATTTCAACAAATTCTCTCTCCTCCAATATAGAGCGTGCCTGTGCGCGCTCCGACCGGAATGGAGAGATAAAAGAAACCAATGTAAGAAGCCCTGCATCAACCATAAGCTTTGCCACCTCACCAATACGCCGTATATTTTCAATACGATCCGCATCGGAAAATCCAAGATCCCTATTCAAACCGTGCCTTACATTATCACCATCAAGTGTATAACAATGCCGCCCCATTTTATAAAGTTGCTGTTCAATCTGATTGGCAATAGTTGACTTTCCCGAACCGGACAGCCCCGTAAACCAAAGAACAACAGGCTTTTGTTTCATCTGTTTACTACGTGCAGCCTTGTCTATATCCATATGCTGCAATTTAATATTACTGGATCGGTATAAAGCAAACTTACATGCCGCAGCACCTATAACACGGTCTTCTTTACGATCGTAGATTAAAACCAACGACCCTACCTTCACATCAATTGCCTGACCAAAGGAAAGATTACACGCGGCAACATTGCCTTTCTCAAGATATTTTATTGAGATTTTATCCTGACTCTTCTGGTCAATTCCATGCTTTATCTCTGTAATATTAATTGTAATTTCTTGACCATCATGAACAATACGATACGGCCGTCCTGCGTAAAGAGCCATCGGATCGAACCATATGATATCTGCTGCAATTTGATCTGCGTGTTCTATATCATCACACGTCTTACTTACTACCGAAAGGCCTTTTATATCATCCTCTGAGAGCACAACATGCATGTCTGAAAATAACCCGGTCTGAAAAGATTCGACATACTCCGCAGCCTCTTTAGGAAGAATTGTAACCTCAAATTCACTTGGTATCTTTGATTTTAACTCCTGCTCATCACCAAATATTATTACCTGCATCTTCGACTCTAACCTATCTATTTCAAAACATAGGAAAGGATATAGGCGTGACTATAGGAAGTAAAGTGCCCCTGTTAACAGCTATACAACATCAGAGACAAAAAATGACTTTCATTGACAAACAGCATCAGAAACATACACTTCATATATGATAAAGTGGAACATGCTTCAAATCCCTGACCATTATAAGGTGAGCGGCTTCCAGCTTGCCGCCAATGGCGTATGGGAAAATGCAAAATCCGTTGATCTATTACCATCTCCTACAGAACACGAGCAGGTTTTCCAATGGCTGTCTCAACAAGAAGAAGATATTGCCATTGAAGTTTTTTTCTGCGCTCCGAACAAGGGTTTTTTCTTTTTTGGAATACGGTTGAGCAGCTTCACGCTCTATCAAAAAAAGCAGCTTATTAGAGAGATTCTAAGCTTATCTACAGAACATACCCTAGAAAATTGTATCGCAGTAATAGAGCAGAGTCTTAATAGTACTCACATCATCAGCACACCCAATGAATTTTTAGAAATCGGGGTTCTAAACGAATGGAAAACACACACACCTTATAAGATTCAACGCTCTAATGGAGAAAATGAATCTTATACCAGCATGATTCAGCACGCCCCACACTTTACCAGACAATATAATAATCCGGTAATCTTGGAATTCGCCTGGGAAAAGCCAGCACCTATGTGGATCGGGGTTCCTATATCCACATCTCAAAACGGAAAACACATCATATCAAAAGAAAAATACGATATCATGACATCCACCACGCCCTATTTATAATGCTCCTGCCCTTTCAGGCTATCTAACAAGAGGCCGATCTCAATTTATTTTCTACGTTATAATCCAAGCGCAGGTCATCAATAGATGAATTTTGCAGATCAAATACAAAAAACCGCTCAAAAAGAGCGGTTAATTTTATCAGTATTCGTATCATAGGTTTGAAATATCAAGAATGAACTTGAAAGATCTGGCAGCGATCTACTCTCCCACACCTTAAGATGCAGTACCATCGACGCTAAGAGGTTTCACGGTTGAGTTCGGGATGGGATCAGGTGTTTCACTCTTGCTATAACCACCAGATCATTCAAACTCATTCTTAATTCCGAAATAACAAATTTTGCACTTAATATATTAGTGTCTGACAAGATCTAAATACAATGCACAGTAATAAATTTACCGCTGCGCGTAGCAAATGGTTCCTTTTGTATGCGATCGCTCGCTGCAAACCATTGCCTAATTTAAATTCAAGCCAATCG
>JBOEGQ010000010.1:0-256666 GCA_050633505.1 Alphaproteobacteria bacterium | reverse complement strand
AGATGTGTATAAGAGACAGGTACAACGCAGCCTTTTGGCATTTTGCATGGTGGGGCAAGTTGCGTGTTATCTGAAACATTGGGCAGTGTTGCCGCATGGATGACGATAAACCCGGAAACACATCGCGCAGTAGGATTAGAAATAAATTGCAACCATATTCGTGCAGTTACACAAGGATACGTGGTGGGGACCTGTACGCCGCTTCATACTGGGCGGCGTACACAGGTCTGGCAGACAGATATGGTTGAAGAGGCCACTGGTAAGCGCACGGCGGTATCGCGTTTGACTGTTGCAATTATTGAGCACGGTACGCTATCTACGCAAAAAGACACAATAAAAATTAGTTAAGGTTATAAAGCCATGTCGGGTAATCGTTTCGGAACATTATTCCAATATACAACATTCGGTGAAAGTCACGGACCGGCAATTGGCGCAGTCGTTGACGGTGTACCTGCACGCATTCCACTTGATGAATCTTATATTCAAAAATTTCTGGATCTGCGCAAGCCTGGACAAAGCCGCCATACCACACAACGCCGTGAGTCTGATGAGGTGCAGATACTTTCTGGTGTGTTTGAGGGGATGACAACAGGTACGCCGATTGGTTTATTGATTCATAATACCGATCAAAAATCGAAAGATTACGGTGACATTAAGGATAAATTTCGTCCCGGTCATGCCGATTTCACATATGATGAGAAATATGGTATCCGCGATTACCGTGGTGGTGGACGTTCATCTGCGCGTGAAACGGCGATGCGTGTTGCTGCGGGCGCTGTTGCACGTAAGGTTTTAGAATCACAAATTGGTGAGCATGTGAACATCCGTGCATGTGTTGTTGGTGTTGGTACGGAAAAGCTCTCTCTTCCTGTTGAACAATGGGACTGGGATCAGGTGACACAAAACCCGTTCTTTTGCCCTGATGCCAATACCGCTGAAAAATGGGCGGATTATCTAGACGGTATACGTAAAAGCGGTTCAAGTGCCGGTGCCTTGGTTGAGGTGCATGTCAGTGGTATTCCGGCCGGACTTGGCGCGCCTGTATATGATAAGTTAGATGCGGATATTGCCAAGGCGATGATGAGCATCAATGCAACTAAGGCGGTTGAAATCGGTAATGGAATGGAGTCTGCATTGGTTAATGGTGTTGAAAATGCAGATGAAATCCGTATTGGTGCAGATGGTAATCCTGAATTTCAGAGCAATAATGCAGGTGGTATTCTTGGTGGGATTTCATCTGGTCAGGACATTGTTGCACGTGTTGCGTTTAAACCAACCAGCTCTATCCTAACGCCTCGTCAAACTATTGATAAAAATGGTAATGAAACCGAAATCATCACAAAAGGGCGTCATGATCCTTGTGTCGGTATTCGCGGTGTTCCGGTCGTGGAAGCCATGATGGCCTGTGTACTTGCGGATCATTGGCTTCGTCATAAAGCGCAATGTTTATAAAGTTTACATATTTTTATGTGTATGATATGAACTTGAAAAAGCTCGCATAATATAAGGTGATGAGATGGCGGATAAGCCTGTGACATATATAAAATACGGGGCAGATGATGCGACGCGGGATTCTGTCAGAACAACATTCAATCCGGTTATGTGGGGCGATGACACATCTCTTGTGTCTGGTAATATACAGTCTGTGATGACCAAGGCGCGCCGTCATGGTGTGAATTTTGAACAAACAGGTGCAGATACAATCTTTGTGTCACCGCTTGATTCATGCGAATAAGCGATCCTTGCTCTTTCCTTTCAACGGTATCTTTGCTATTCCTTAGGGCATGAGAAAAGATCCTTGGCAACGACGAAAAACCTTATTTTCACCTCCTGTTTCTAAAACGGCTGAAAAGCCGAAAGTGAAATGGCGGCTTTTACCGATTCTGTGGTTGGCATTGAAAAGAACCTGTACCTTTATGGGGGCATTGGTTCTGTTGGTGTCCTTCTTTATTTTGATGAGTATTTCATCTGTCATTGATGAAATTGAGCCGGAATTGCCAGACCAGATGGTGCTCTATATCAATCTGGATGGTAAGCTTGGCGAAGTCTCGGAAAATGCGGGGTTGATAGATCCATTCTCTGAACAGATACGCACCGTAAAAAGTTTTACAGATGCGCTAGAGCGTGCCAAAAATGATGCTCGTGTTGAAGGGGTCTATGCGTATCTTAGTGTAGGGGGCTATGCGCTTGCACATGTGCAGGAAATACGTATTGCCGTTAAAGATTTTAGATCCAGTGGGAAATTTGCTTATATTTTCGCCCCATCATATAGCGGCGGGCTTGGAAATTATTATCTTGCTTCTGCTTTTGATGAAATATGGATGCAGCCAATGGGCGTTGTTGCCATTCCCGGTATTAATGCGGAAATGCCATTTGCCCGTCAACTCTTGGATACAGTTGGGGTTGAACCTAATTTCTTTCAGCGTAAAGAGTATAAAAGTGCATATGAAAGCCTAACTAATTCGACAATTTCTGATGCGAATAAAGAAGCAATCCAAAAATTAATTGATGATTTATCATCTGTTTTGATTTCTGAAATTGCAAAAGACAATCGCCTCAAAGATGGGCGCAGCCTAACAGAGTTGGTTGATCATGGTATATTCTTGGATAATGAAGCACTGGAATCCGGGTTGGTTGATCACGTTGACTATGCAGACCACTTGGTTGAGCTCATTAATGAAAAGGTGACTGGTGATTCTAAGAGTGAAGATTTGGCCTATATTCATTTTGACCGCTATGTCGCAGATATGCGGGATCAAAAACAATCACTTACCAATTCTTTGATGAAGCAAGAAGATGTAGAAGAGAAGAAAAACCCACGTGTGGCATTGGTTTATGCGGTTGGTGCTATTGTTGAAACAACAGGTGATGGTAGCCCAAGTGGTTATGCTTCTGCAGATAAGATTGCCGGAACATTATTGGGTATTGCAGATGATGACTTGATTGATGGTGTGGTTTTGCGTGTAGATAGTCCGGGAGGCTCTCCGATTGCTTCGGAAACAATCCTGCGTGCCGTTGAAAAGGTTCAGGAAGAAGAAAAGTTTGTCATTGTATCTATGGGGCCGACTGCTGCGTCGGGGGGATATTGGATTTCTGCTTATGCGGATCGAATTTTTGTTTTACCTACGACAATCACGGGATCTATTGGTGTGCTGGGAGGGAAGTTCTCTGCGGCGTCATTGTGGGAAAAGTTAGGTGTTAACTGGGATAGCGTGCAGTGGGGTGAGAACTCTGCAATATGGTCTATGACCAAACCATTTTCAGATAGTGAAGCAGTGCGTATTAATGCCATGTTAGATCATATTTATGACGGGTTTTTAAAGCGCGTTGCACAAGGACGTGAGATGTCGATTGAAGATGTCGATAGAATTGCGCGTGGTCGTGTCTGGTCCGGGGTGTCTGCTGTTGATATCGGAATTGCCGATCAATTAGGCGGTTTGAATGATGCCCTTGATTATGCGGCGGTGAAAAGTGGGGCGGCAGATCGACATGATATAGATGTTATTATTTTGCCACGTCCTTTGACACCGATTGAGCAATTTATCGAAATATTTGAAGGTCAGGTTATGGCAGGTCAGGTGATCAGTACATATGCACCTTATTTAGAGCCATTTATATCGTCTCTACCGGATTTGAATGTGCTCTCTACGCCTACAAAGAATAGCGTCTATCAGCCCCCTATATATGTTGAGTAGAAGGCAAATCTGCCTCTGTACTTTCCACGGTGTTCTCAGGTTCTGTTAATGTTTTTTTTTCTGTCGCAGCAGGCTGCTTTTCAAAAATTTCTTTAAGCTGATCATACATGTCATGAAAAGACATGATAATGTGATCCGATCCTAAGCCTTTTTCCAATACGGCAACGGCTGCGTTAAACGCAACGGCAATCGGTAATGTAACGCCGTCAATAAGGTCAGATGCAGATAGGGCGGCAATTACATCCTTACGGCGATCACCAAGATACCAGATGATATCATCTTCTGTTGGCTTAAGGTTCATGCGCTTTAGTGCAAGTAAGATAGGTTCAGGGTGTGGTTTTGAATGGCTTATATCTTCACGAAAAACTGTGGTTTGAAAATACTCATCCAGATCAAATTTCTTTACGATATCATCGCCATAGCCTTTGCCCAATCCATTGCTGACTAATGCCATTGGTACATTGTTTTCCTTAAGAAAGTCTAGAACATCATAAAGTCCGGGGCAGGGTTGAACAATTTGTTCGACAGGTTTGCGGCGAACCTTATGTATGGCACGGTGAACGAGAAGCTTTGGCTTTTTCTTTTTTTGATTGCTCCATTCCGGGTCATGCCATTCCGGCACGATAGGGCCTTGTCCGCCACGTTTGAAAAGCCATGCGAAGACCTTTGAGATTTTGTAACAGACATTATCTAATACCTCCAACACATGCAGAAGGTGCGGATTAATATGGCGCACAGCCGTTCCGTCCATATCGAAAATAACAATAGTTGGTCTTTGTAATGTCATTGGATTTTAAATCGTATATCTAAAATTGCGGGATATCAATAGGAATCGAAAAAGGCATGACTATAAAAGAGTAATAGCCATATCAGCGACCTGCGTGGCGTTTAATCCTGCTTGTTCATATTGTTTTTGTGGGGCATCGTGATCCTGAAAGCGATCAGGTAAAGTCATTGTCCTGATTTTCAAACCATTATCTAACAGGCCTTTTGTTGATAAGAACTCAAGGACGTAAGATCCGAATCCACCTTTTGATCCTTCTTCTATCGTGATAATGGCATCGTGGTTTTTGGCAATATCTGCAATCATTTCTTCGTCTAATGGCTTGGCAAAACGTGCATCGGCAATGGTAATGTCGACACCAGCTTTCTGGCGGATGGCAATAGCCGCCTTTTTACACTCTTCCAGACGTGTTCCAAGATTAATAAGGGCGAGTTTTTCACCTCTTTGGATCATACGTCCCTTGCCAATTTCAATAGGTGTTGTCGTTTTGGGCAAATCCACACCAACGCCTTCTCCACGTGGGAAACGTAAAGCAATAGGGCCTTCATCGTATGAAGCGGCGGTTTTGACCATATGCGCAAGTTCCGATTCATCACTTGGTGCCATGATAACCATGTTCGGAAGGCAACCTAAATAGGCGATGTCGAATGATCCCGCATGTGTTTGACCATCGGCACCAACCAAGCCAGCGCGATCGATGATAAAGCGTACAGGCAGGTTTTGAATGGCCACATCATGTACGATTTGATCGTATGCGCGTTGCAAAAATGTTGAATAAATGGCGACGAATGGCTTATACCCCTCTGTGGCGAGGCCTCCGGCGAATGTCACGGCATGTTGTTCTGCAATGCCAACGTCAAAGCATCGATCGGGGTATGCATGGGAGAAGGCATCTAAACCAGTTCCTGAAGGCATGGCAGCAGAAATTCCGACGATTTTCTGATCATCTTGCGCCAGTTTAATGAGGGTATCAGAGAATACGCTGGTATAGCTTGGTGCGCCGATGGCACCTTTAACTTGAGAGCCTGTTACAACATCAAATTTTTTGACGCCGTGCATTTTGTCTTTTGAATTTTCGGCATGGCTATAGCCTTTCCCCTTTTGTGTACGAACATGGATTAGGATAGGGGTATCGTGCTCGCTATCTCGGACATTACGAAGAATAGGCAGAAGTTGATCCAGATTGTGCCCGTCAACCGGCCCGATGTAATAAAAACCCATCTCTTCAAATAGGCTGCCACCGCCAATTGCAACACGCGCACCTTCTTCTGCACGTTTGGCGGCATGACGGAGGGGAGAGGGGAGGATATCCGTGATCTTTTTTCCGATTTCCCGCGCCGTAATATAAGGTTTTGATGAGACAATCTTTGTTAAGTGGCGGCTCATCGCGCCAACGGGGGGAGCGATGGACATCTCGTTATCATTCAGGATAACGATTAGCTTGCTCTTCTTTCCATCAATTGTTTGTGCACCAGCGTTATTCATCGCTTCATACGCCATACCCGCGCTCATTGCGCCATCACCGATGACAGAAATGACGTTATTCTCTTTTGTTTCCCCGGCCAGGTTGGATAGATCTCTGGCGATTGCCATGCCCATACCTGCAGAAATAGAGGTGGAGCTATGTCCTGCACCGAATGGGTCGTATTGGCTTTCACTTCGTTTTGTGAAGCCGGATAGGCCATTGCCTTGACGGATCGTGTGCAGTTTGTCTTTGCGACCTGTTAGAATTTTGTGGGGATAGGCTTGATGTCCGACGTCCCATATGACTTTGTCTTCCGGTGTATTAAATACCGCGTGAAGCGCAACACTTAGTTCCACAACACCAAGGCCAGCACCAAGATGCCCACCGGTTTTGGCAATTGTGTTAACCATGAAATCGCGTACATCAGATGACAGCTCTTTCAATTCTTCGTCTGTGAAAGCCTTCAAATCGGCAGGTGTATCAACGCGGTCAAGCAATGTGCCTTCCGGTTTCTCAAGAGATGTTGACGATTGTTGTTCTTGTGCCTGAGCCATAATCAGATTGTTCTATCGTAAAGTTGATACAATAATCAACAAAATATCGTTTTATGCACGTCGTTCGAGGACATAAAGAGCAAGCTTTTTCAGCATATCTGCACGTCCTTCAAATATTTTGAGGTGCCTGATTGATTGTTCCACCAGCATTTCCGCACGCTCTTTTGCTTGTTCCTTACCCATTGCAGAAACAAACGTGGCTTTGCCGGCGTTTTCGTCTTTTCTGGTGTCTTTGCCTGTATCTTGAGGGTCTGCCTCAACATCAAGAATGTCATCCGTCACCTGAAATGCGAGGCCAAGATCATGTGCATAGTTACATAGAGCGCGTCTGTGCGGGGGATTGGCTTTACCAAGGATAGCGCCTGATTCACAGGCGAATGCCATAAGCTTGCCAGTTTTCATGCGTTGCAGTCTTGATATTGTGCCAAAGTCGAATTCTTCTTTTTCCGCAAGAAGGTCAAGCATTTGTCCACCAACCATACCATGACCACCTGATGCCTGCGCAAGTGTACGGATAAGTTCGCAACGCACGCGCGGATCTTCATGTGTTTCTGATTCACTTAATATTTCAAAAGCCAAGGTTAGTAGAGCGTCACCGGCTAGAATCGCGGTGGCATCATCATATTGGCGATGAACAGTTGGTTTTCCGCGGCGTAGGGCGGCATCATCCATGGCTGGTAAGTCGTCATGGATCAAGGAATAGCAATGTATAAACTCCAGAGCGGCAGCAACGCGGCGCGCTCTTGCAGGGTCGACATTAAATAAGGCAGCAGATTGTATAACAAGAAACGGACGGAGCCTCTTTCCGCCGCCTAATGTTCCGTGGCGCATCGCTTCATATAGGTGGTTTTCGGCCAACTCTGTTTCAGGTAACAGGCGGTCTATTGTTTTATTGATTGCTGCGTTTATCGCATCCATTTCGTTTTGCAGAGCCGGGTCTGCATCGCGGGGAGAAGGTGCCATATTATTAATTCTTTTCCGGGTCTAAAGGTTGTGTTGAAATCGATCCGTCTGCTTGAATAGATATTTTTTCTATTTTTGCTTGGGCATCTCGAAGTTTCTTCTCGCAATGTATTTTCAATTTTACACCGCGTTCATAAGCCGAAATTGAGTCTTCTAACGGGGATTCCCCTGTTTCTAAACCGCGGACAATATGTTCCAGTTCTCCGAGAGCTTCTTCAAAGCTTAAAGAATCAACCGCTTTGGCTTGTGTCATTATTGTATCTCTTGTTCTTTTAACTTTATTTTAGAGCCAGAAGTTTATGACAGAAGCGCCTTTATCTCAAGTGTTAAGTGCTAAGGCCAAGTCTTTGTTCCAATCCCCCGCATAACATATGCCCGATCATGATGTGCATTTCTTGAATGCGGGCTGTGCTTTCGGATGGAATAATAAGCATATGGTCGCAAAACGGTGGCATAAAACCGCCATCGCGCCCTGAAAGGCCAATTGTTGTTATGTTCTTTTGTTTTGCTATTTCTAAGGCATGAACGATATTGGGGCTTTTGCCTGATGTGCTAATTGCGATTGCGACGTCACCTTCATTGCCAATGGCGTCAATCTGGCGGGAGAAGATATGTTCAAACCCCATATCGTTACCTGCGGCAGTCAGGGTGGAGGTATCGGTCGTCAATGCCAAAGCGGCAATAGGGGCGCGGTCTTTTATATAACGCACACTAAGTTCTGTCGCCAGATGTTGTGCGTCGGCTGCACTTCCGCCATTTCCGAAGAATAATATCTTTTTGCCATCTCTTATGGCGTGTTCACAGGCATCCAGTACACTTTTGAAGGGGCTGAGTAGCTCTTTGCCGGTTTGTTCAAGGCAGGCGGTATGAGATTTTATTTCATCCGACCAGTATTGATCTATATCCATTGGTTTTCCTGTTTACTGTGGGATCGGAACCATGTTCTTGCGGTTGTACTTAAGCTGATCCGGTGTGACTTGAAAACCGATTAAGACCTTATACATATGCGCTTTAGACTTGTTTTGTATTGGAATAATCTGGCGTAATTTTTCGAAATAGGTGTGGGTTTGCTCATTCGGGCCGTATGTCAGGGACGCCGCAAATATTTCTTTGGCCATAATTTTACCGTTCGGTGCGGTGACTGCCACAAAAAACGGATATGAGAAGAATGGTTTGTCTGAGCTTTTCTCTCGTCCTTTTTCTCCTAATGCTCCATTGAAAATAAGTTTAAGATCAACGGTGACGCTTTTTGATGCGATTTTGCATGTGCTTTCGGCACTTTTCAAATCAACGCGGGATACTAATCTTTTCTTTGATGTTTTTTTCGGGTCTTCAAAATCACTTAATGAACTCAAATCATCAACAATTTGAACTTCCGGGCATTGATTCTTTAACAGGCTTTCAGTGGTTCCTGTGTGTACTTGCGCCATTGGGGGAACACCGTCTGCCAATGCATCTACGTCGTCTTGTATGGCATTTACGGTCTGGCAAGCCGATAAAATGAATATAAGTGAACCGATTGTAAGGTTTTTTAAATTGGTCATATTGTTTATTAATCTTGATTTTTTTTAATAGAGAATTCTTATATACGAGATTACGCAACAAACACGCTTTGTGCAAGGGTGTGGAGGTAGAAGGGTATGGATTATTTAGAAATAATTCCTTATAAGTTGGGTCATGATAAAACGTGATCTTAAAATTCTTCTGGCGGCGCCTCGTGGTTTTTGTGCAGGAGTTGACCGTGCAATACAGATTGTAGAGCTTGCCCTTGAGAAGTATGGGGCGCCTGTCTACGTTCGTCATGAAATCGTCCATAACAAGTTTGTAGTTGATTCTCTACGTGATAAAGGGGCCGTGTTTGTTGAGGAGTTGGATGAAATTCCGAATGATGGCCAGCCAGTGATTTTTTCTGCGCATGGGGTTGCCAAATCCGTTCCACAGGCCGCCGAAGCCAGAGAGATGTTTTATATTGATGCGACATGCCCGTTGGTAAGTAAGGTTCATAGAGAGGCAGAGCGTCACTATAAAACGGGTGATCAGATTATATTGATTGGCCATGCCGGACATCCTGAAGTGATAGGAACCATGGGGCAGCTACCGAAAGGGGCCGTGATTCTTGTTGAGACGGTAGATGATGTGGATACGTTGGAGGTCGATGATCCGAACGCAATTGCGTATTGCACACAAACCACGCTATCGGTTGATGATACGGCGTCTATTGTTGAGGCTTTACAGGCAAGGTTTCCAAATATCAAAGGCCCGCGTAAAGAGGATATCTGTTATGCGACAACTAATCGGCAGGCGGCGATGAAGGCGATTGCGCCGTTAAGTGATGCCGTGATGGTTTTGGGGGCTCCGAATTCTTCTAACTCCAATCGTTTGGTTGAAGTGGCGGCGCTTAACGGTTGTCCGAAATCCATGCTGGTACAGCGCGTTGGCGATATTGATTGGCAATGGATGGGGGATGTTAAAACCCTCGGTCTTAGTGCGGGAGCATCTGCGCCGGAGATCTTGGTTGATGAAGTGATTGAAAAAGCAAGGGAATATTATAATGTTACCTTGGAGGAGGTTCCAATCACGCAAGAAAACGTCAATTTCAAAGTTCCTAAAATATTAAACATGGCATCATAATGAAAATAACCGCGCAAGAATTTTTGAACTCTTCCCGAAAGGCAGTGACGTTAATCGGTATGTCCGGTGCAGGAAAAACACATATCTCATGCCAATTACAGGCATGGGGGTGGGAGAATTACTCGTGCGATTATGAGATTGGGGCCAAGTTTTTAAAGGATGAGCTAACGGATGTACAAAGCTTAAGCACAGAGGATATCGGCGCTTTATCGACATTTCTTGGTAAACTGGGGTCACCTGAGAAAGATGGCTTTGACATGGATTTGTTTAAGACAAGACAAAAGGCCTATTACGATGCAGAAGTTCTGGCATTACAAGCGATGCAGAGCGTGGTTGAAGGAACTCAAGGCCATTTTGTGCATGATTCAACCGGAAGCTTATGTGAGATTGGAGACGATGAATTGCTTCGCCAAATTGGTGAAAAAACATTGTTTGTTTATCTGAAAACAGATGAAGAAACAGAAAAAGAAGTTTTACAAAGAGCGCAAGATTATCCGAAGCCTCTTTTCTTCCCACCGGCTTTTTTGCAAGAAAAAGTTCAAACGTTTCTAAATGAACAGAATTTGGATTCTGTCTCCGATGTGATGCCGGATGATTTTTCCCGTTGGGTGTTTCCATTGTTGTTTGAGGCGCGAAAACCAAAATATCAGCGTCTGGCAGATCTGTATGGTGTCACTGTTCCTGCAACAGAATTTCGTGATTTATCATCTTCAGACGAGTTTATAAAAATTATTGCTCAATACCTTTAAGGGATACTTATCTATGTCATCGAACATAATTGAAATTTATACTGATGGTGCGTGTAGTGGTAACCCCGGCCCGGGCGGGTGGGGTGCCTTGTTGCGCTCTGGTAAGCATGAAAAAGAAATTAATGGTGGTGAGGCTGATACGACGAATAACCGTATGGAAATGATGGCGGTGATTGAGGCCCTAAAGATTTTAAAAAAAACATCAGATGTTAAGCTTTATACCGATAGCAAATATGTCATGCAGGGCATCACTGAATGGCTTGAGGGGTGGAAAGCCCGCGGCTGGAAAACGGCATCTAAGAAACCGGTGAAAAACCAAGATCTTTGGCAGGAGATTGATTCGCTTGTATCTCAGCATAAAATAGAATTCATCTGGGTAAAGGGGCATGCAGGGCATCCCGAGAATGAAAGGGCAGATGAACTTGCAAGGCAAGGGATATCAATGATTTAAGTTGATTTTTGTTCCGTTCTATCCACAGGGGTTGCCGTTTTATCCTCTTTAAATCGCTTTATTAAGCTTCCGTTAAACATTGGCTTTCATGCTTGAAGTGTAGAGCAAAAGGAGGCCATCATGATATACAACGACCCACACCAGATGACATTACCTCATATCGATTTGGAAAAAGCGTGCCCGGTGCAAAAAGAATTGTATTTGTGCTTTATGGGGCATATACGCAGAGTTCCCGTCAGTCGTCCTGAGATTAAAATATTATCTGCCATTCAATCTACAGCAGATCGTCTGCATATTAGTGATGCTCATGTGTCTAAAGAGCTTGTTGAAATGGGATTGCGTGCTCCCAGACTTTCGTTCCCTTTGGAGTTTCTGGATTTTATTGATCGTTCCATGATGCGATGTGGATGGGATATCGGCGCACCAAGCTCTGCAATGGTTGAATTGCGTGATGTATGGTTTGAGAATGTTGGACAAGATCGTCTGCCATTATTCCGTCATGTACATGCAATTGTGCAAGAAGATGTTCTGGAGACGATATAGTTAATCATTCAGGTTGGAATAGTCATTTCTTTTCCTTGGAGGCTTTGGCGGGGTGTCGTCTGAAGACATCAGGCGTCCGAGTAAAGCCGAAAAACCGCCTTTTTTATTATCTGAATGTGTTTTTGGTATATTTGTTGTTCCATGTCTTTTATTTCCAAATAACATCACATCACGCCAGATTTCTGCTGGGATGTTGCCACCTGTGACACGGCGCATTGGGCTGTTATCATCATTACCTAACCAGACAACAGAAACGATTTTGTCGCTGTATCCTGCGAACCATGCATCGCGGCTATCTTGTGACGTGCCGGTTTTACCGGATACAGGAAAAGGGAGTCTTGCACGTTTTCCGGTACCTTCGGTTATAACATTTTCCATCATGGATGAGATGGTACGGATGTCTTCTCCACGGAATAAGGATTGATAGCGAGCAGGGGCTTTACGCTCGTACAAGATACGTCCTTCTCCGCTTGTGATACGGGTGATGGCATAGGGAAAAATACGATGCCCGCCATTCGATAATACGGCATATGCGGTTCCCATTTCCAACATGGATACACCAGAGCTTCCGAGTGTTAAACTCAGATCTCTTTCCAGTTTTGATATAATGCCAAGTTTTTTTGTCGTTTTTAAAATGGATGACATGCCGACTTCATTCGCAAGGCGTATTGTGGCCGTGTTCATGGATTTTGAAAGCGCATGTTCTAACGTTGTCTTGCCATAGTATTTATCAGCGAAGTTTTTAGGCCTGTATGATCCTTCCGTTATTGGGGCATCCAGGATCGTATCATCATCGTCCCACCCTTGTTCAATGGCAGAAAGGTAGATAAAAGGTTTAAAAGCACTTCCCGGTGCGCGGCGTGCCAGAGTGGTTCTGTTAAACTGACTCTGACCGTAGTCATATCCGCCGACCATGCTTAATACCGCACCATCAGGAGCCATCATTAAAACAGCACCTTGAGAGACAAATTTCATTTCATCGGCTTGATCTATTGCTTTGACCAATACATTGTGTGCATGGCTTTGCAGTGGTGCATCCAGTGTTGTTTCGATCGTTAAGTCCATATCCGGTCGACCAATTAAATCATCCAACCCGTCCAAAACCCAATCTGTAAAATACCGTGTGCTTTTGATGGCTTGATTACGGTGATTGGGCAGAGATATGCGCATGTTCTCATCTGTTAGGTCATCTTCCGTGATATAGCCTGCATCGACCATGGCGCTAAGTACGACTTGTGCACGTTCCTTTGCCTTTTTTAGACTGTTATGCGGGGAATACCGTGATGGAGCCTTCAGAAGACCGGCTAGTATCGCGGCCTCATGCAAGGTTACATTTTTGGCTTCCTTGCCGAAATACAGTTTTGCCGCGGCGTTAAACCCGTATGTACCAGAACCGAGATATACGCGGTTCATATAGGCACTTAAGATTTCATTCTTTGTGAGTTTTTGTTCTAGCCATATGGCAAGCATGGCCTCTTGGATTTTGCGTGTAAGTTTACGTTGATGAGTTAGGAACAGATTCTTGGCAAGCTGTTGCGTAATTGTTGAACCGCCTTGGGCAAAGCGCCGTTTCATGACATTGGTAACCATTGCTCTGGTAATACCCAGAGGGTCTATGCCGAAGTGAGAATAAAAGCGCCTGTCTTCTGTGGCTAAAACAGCATTGACCAAATGTTCAGGCAGGTTGCTTGCCTTGAGGTTTTCTCCCTTGCTTTCCCCATATCTGGCAAGCGTTTCACCATTTTGGGCCTTCACGACAATCAGTGAACGGCGTTCAAATGTTGCTGTTTGTGTGATGCTCGGTAGATCTTTCGCATACCAAAGTAATACGCCAGCCAGAAATATCCCACCCCAAAGGCCTAAAACCATAAGCCATTTTGTGGCGCGCCAAAATAAAGGTTTTTTTCTTTTGACTGTTTGTTTTGCTTTCTTTTTGGGAGAGCTGTTTTTCTTTTTGGGTGCCTTTGCCATGGAATTATAATGACCGTTTATCAGGTGCAGTCAAGCCAGTAGCGATTACGTTCCGGGAATTTATCTGTTGCAGGCAGGGTGTCTTCAAACTCCGCCCCGCAAAATTGTATAATTTTGTTTCCGGATACGTCTTTAGGATCAATCGTTATAAGGGCACGATCAATTCCAAGATAAGAGATAAATGGAATGGCTTTTTGAAGAAGTTTTTTACCAAACCCTTTGCCGCGCATGGATGGTCGTATAATGAAGTTCAAATGCCCCCCCCATTTTTCGAGGTGCCAATTGAGGCGGTGGCGGATGTTTAGTGTACCGATAAATTCATTTTCTTTAACCAGCCACAGAACTGTTTCGGGGACGGGCTCAATCCAATCTTCATAAGGCTTATGAAGGTTTTTCTTTCCTTCATTAAGTTTACGGACGAAATCTTCGAAATTGTCTTCGATTTCTTGTATATCAAGGAAAGTATAACGTCCTTCATTTTGAAATTCTTTTAGGGCTTCTATATAGCTTTGCTTGTGTTCTATATTTGGCCGTTCAAGTTTGGCTGCTGACATTACTTAATTTTCCATACCCTTGTTTATATCAGGATCTGTTTATATTTCATTTCTACACAGAACACAAATTCAGGGCGCCTTATTGATGATGTTTTTTCGGGATTAAATCATGAATAGGGCCGCTAACCCCAAGAAGGATAGAAAGCCAATAACGTCTGTCACGGTTGTTAACAAAACCGTGGATGAGACCGCCGGGTCGCTTCCGATCTTATGAAGAATGAGGGGGATACCGGCTCCAAATAGCCCGGCAACCAAAAGGTTGATGATCATTGCCATACCGATAACGATACCTAAAATGGTGTTTTGGAACCAGAATGCTGCGATGATCCCGGTTAAGAATGCGAAGAGTACACCGTTTATCAACCCCACCAATGTTTCTTTCCAAATGATGCGGCCTGTATTCATATCGGTTAATTCATGTGTGGCAATCGCCCGTACAGCTACGGTTAGGGCCTGCGTTCCTGCATTACCGCCCATGGATGCGACAATTGGCATTAGCACCGCCAGAGCAACAATTTGTTCGATTGTTGCATCGAAAAAGGAAATCACAACAGAAGCGAGAATAGCAGTGAACAGATTGAAAAACAGCCAGCGAAACCTTAATCCTGTTGTTGTGAGGACGGCGCGGTAAATATCATCCTGATCAACACCGGCCATGCGTAAGAGGTCTTCTTCTGCCTCTTCATCAATAACATCAACAATATCATCAACTGTAATCATGCCGATTAAGCGGCCGCTATCATCTACGACGGGGGCAGATACCAGATCTTCACGGCGGAAAAGATGTGCGGCTTGTTCCTGATCCATTGTGGCGGGAATTGGGTGGGTTTCTTCTAGACTCAGATTACTGATTTTTTCAGACCTGTTTGCCCTAACCAATCGGCTTAACGGGATTTCCCCTGTCAGGTGGTGTGCAGGATCAATGATAAAAATATCAAAGAAGTCGTCAGGAAGATTCTTTGCCGCGGTTCTAAGGTAATCGATTGTTTTACCGACAGTCCAGAATTCCGGAATCGCGACCAGTTCTCTACGCATCATTCGACCGGCGCTATCTTCCGGAAAGCTAAGACCTTCTTCAAGGAAGACACGGGTTTTTGCGGAAAGGTTATTGATGATTTCTTGTTGAAAATCATTTTCAAGATTTTCGATGAGGATCAGTGCGTCATCACTTTCCAATTGTGTGATCATTTCGGCGACGTAAGGGGCACTCATCGCGGAGAGGCACATACGCGCCATTTCGGGGTCAAGCTCTGCAAATACCTCGGCTTCAAGAGATTTACCGTAAATCGAGAGAAGCTCCTGACGGTCTTCTTCTTTTATTTTGGAAAGAAGCTCTGCGGTGTCTACGGCGCTTAACTCTTTTAGGGCGTTGTGAACACGGTTTGTGTCCTGTGCCTGTATAGAATCAACAATGCGCCGGATATCTTTATCAGGCAGGTGCATGACAACGTCATCAGCATTTACCTTGCTAATGGAGGGCTGCTCTGTGCTGTTTTTTTGCTGCTCCATACAAACCCACTATACGTCATATCTGCTGCGTGGTAGACGCAGGGCAGTATAAGCATCCTTAATCAAGGATGCTAGTCACTGTTCGTGGATTTTTTATTTTATGCACTTTGGATCAGGCGGTGTGTCACTGTATCCGTCATTGAATCTTCAAATATTTGTGCACCAACTGTTGCAAGCGAAGTGATGTTCACGATACCACGCGTGCTGACCGCAGGGGTCAGAATATGCGCAGGACGTGATGCTCCCAAAAGAACCGGGCCAATGCTTACACCTTCGGCGAAAGTTTTAACCATGTTGAATGCAATATTTGCAGATTCAACATTCGGCATGATGAACAGATTTGCCTGTCCGGTTAATTGTGAGTTCGGCATAATACGATCACGTATTGTATCGGATAGTGCCGTATCTGCCTGCATTTCACCGTCAATCTCTAACTCAGGGTCGCGACGACGAATATCTGCATATGCAGCGCGCATTTTCTTCGATGTTTCACAATCCAATGTACCAAAATTAGAGTGAGAAAGTAGGGCGACTTTTGGCTTAATACCAAAACGACGTACTTCTTCCGCTGCCAATAATGTCATTTCCGAAATTTGGGCAATGGTTGGGTTTGAATTGATTTGAGTATCACAGAAGAAATAAGTTCCCTTATCAATTAAAAGCGTGCTTAACGCAGCAGGGGTTTCAACACCCGGCTTCAGACCTATGATATCCTTAACATGTTCAAGGTGATCGTGGAAATGGCCTTGCGTGCCGCAAATAACGGCATCTGCTTCATCTTTGTAGACCATAAGCGCGCCAATCACTGTTGCACTTGTACGTAGAACAGTTTTCGCATCATCAGGTGTAACACCGCGACGTTCCATGATTGAATGGTATGTCTCCCAGTAATTACGATAACGTGGATCGTCTTGTGGATCTGTGAGTTCAAAATCTTTACCTGGTTGCATACGCAAACCAAGGCGACTGATACGTTCTTTAACAACGGATTCACGTCCGATTAGAACAGGTTTACCCAGGTTCTCATCCAATACGATTTGCGTTGCCTGTAGTATGCGTTCTTCTTCACCTTCACAATAAACAATACGCTTTGGGTCTTCCTTCGCGCGTGAATAAATCGGACGCATAATCAGTTGAGAGCGGAAGAAGTATTGCTTTAGCTTGTGCTCATAGGCATCAAAATCTTCGATCGGGCGCGTTGCCACACCTGATTCCATCGCTGCTTTTGCGACGGCTACGGGAAGGTCAACAATAAGGCGCGGATCAAATGGCTTTGGAATAAGGTATTCAGGACCAAAGTTCAGTGTTTCACCTGCGTAAACGCTAGCCACCTCCGCGGCGGCTTCTTTACGGGCCAGTTCTGCAATTGCCTTAACACAGGCAAGCTTCATGTCTTCGTTAATTGCTGTTGCACCAACATCCAATGCACCACGGAAAATGAATGGGAAACATAAAACGTTATTCACCTGATTTGGATAATCTGAACGTCCGGTACAAACAATTGCATCAGGTTTTGCTTCATATGCCAGTTCCGGCATAATCTCAGGTGTTGGGTTTGCCAAGGCCATAATTAATGGAGCATCTGCCATTTTGACTACATTTTCTTTCTTTAATGCGCCGGGACCTGACAGACCAAGGAAGACATCTGCGTTCTCAATGGCTTCGTCTAGTGTGCGTGCGTTTGTTTTTGATGCGAAAGCAACCTTTTGTGGGTCCATGCCTTCTTTACGGCCTTCATAGACAACGCCATTACGGTCACAAACGATGATGTTCTCACGTTTTAGTCCCGCGTGTACCAGAAGGTTTAAACATGCAATCGCAGATGCACCAGCCCCGGAAGCAACAAGGCGGATATCTTCGATATTCCGCCCAGAGTGATGAATCCAGTTAGTGAATGCTGCCGTAACAATAATCGCCGTACCATGTTGGTCATCATGGAATACAGGAATGTTCATTTTTTCTTTTAAGCGGCGTTCAAGTTCAAAACACTCAGGTGCTTTAAAGTCTTCAAGGTTAATACCGCCATAAGTCGGCTCTAGTGATGCGATGATATCAACAAGTTTATCGACATCTGTTTCATCTATTTCAACATCAACGGAGTCGATATTTGCGAATTTCTTGAAAAGAACGGACTTTCCTTCCATCACTGGCTTGGAAGCTAATGCGCCAAGATTACCAAGGCCAAGAACCGCTGTACCGTTTGATATAACGGCAACAGTATTACCTTTGGATGTATAATCATATGCAGTGAGCGGGTCGGCTGCGATTTCTTCACACGGAGCAGCAACACCGGGGGAATAAGCCAGTGCAAGGTCACGTTGTGTTGCCATTGCTTTTGTCGCCTGAATAGCAATCTTACCCGGAATAGGGTGTTGATGATATCTTAGTGCGCTTTCTCTGAATGCTGCTTTTTCTTTTTCTTTATCCATGTTTCTATCCCGTGATATTTAAAAGTTTTCTTAAAAAACCATCATAAAGTGCCCGATGATATTAGTGGTGCGGCCGAGAAGACTCGAACTTCCACGGGATTTAACTCCCACAGCGACCTCAACGCTGCGCGTCTACCAATTCCGCCACGGCCGCATGACCAATATAACCAAAAGCATGCATGATGCTGGGAAAAAGCAATAACAAATCTTAAACAGCAGAGCAAGTCAGGAAAACATTGCAGCGCAATAAAAATCATGCTTAAAAACAGGGCATGATTGAGTGGGTTTTTGAAAATAAGCTAATTCCGTATGAAAACGCGATCCAGACCATGGAAAAACGCGTGGCTTCTATTCGTGAAATGCAAGGCTCAGAATGTGTCTGGTTGCTGGAGCACCCACCTCTTTATACCGCCGGAACCAGTGCAAAGTCTGAGGATTTGATTGATCCGCGGTTCCCTGTTTTTACGACAGGGCGTGGAGGGGAATATACATATCACGGGCCGGGGCAACGTATTGCCTATGTGATGTTGGATTTGCATAAACGTCAAAGCAAACCAGATATCAGGCATTATGTATGGCAATTGGAGGAGTGGATTATCCAATCACTTGCCGTATTTGGGGTGAAAGGAGAGCGCCGCGAGGGACGTGTTGGTATTTGGGTTGTTGCGCCCGATGGATCTGAAGAGAAAATCGCAGCAATAGGCGTAAGAATTAGGAAATGGGTGACATATCACGGTATTGCCTTAAATGTATCACCGGATTTGTCGCATTTTGGTGGAATTGTTCCATGTGGTATTGCGGAGCATGGTGTGACCAGTCTTTCTAAACTTGGTATTGATATATCAATGGGTGATGTTGATATGGTTTTGAAAGAGACCTTTGGAAAGGTTTTTGTATGATCGGTGAACGCTCATATAGGGGCTACATGTTTAAGCCGTTGTTTTGAGGGGCTGTTGGTTCTATTGCGGGTGTTTCGGGAGCTTCAGGACTTCCTAAATTCCCTCCCTGAAAATCGAAGTTTTCAAATGTTATAGGGGATAGTGCCTCTTTGATTGTCGGAGACATCGTATCTTCGTTTAGTGTTTCTGTATCTAAGTAGAGCCCGATATTCCCAAATTCCGGGTTTTCGTTAAAGATAAAGTATCCGGCTTCTTGACCCTCAACAAACACCTGTTGGATCATGAAATTGGCATTTGCCTGTTCGTGGTTTGATCCGTCGTCAAAACCGGCTTTATTCAAGAAGTCTTCAGGGGATTCCTCTTTAAAATTAAAGCCTTCGGTTAATTTTCCGTTTTCATCCATTCCAAATGTTTTGATGTCGGTATCTTCCGGTAAGCCAAGGTCCTCTACGTTATCTGAATCAATTTTCACAGATGGTCCATATGCAATATTATCCGCTAACATTTGTTCAACGAGTAAAGTTTGTCTAATCGTTGTTGTTCTTGTTTCATTGCCGTCAGTGATTGTCTGTGTTTGTGTTGTTTCACTCATTAACGCATATCTTTCTTGTTGATCTTATAATTCTATCATTCGGTGTTTTTGGGAACAAGATTAATCTGCGGCAATGCGGGGCTTCTTGTCTTTTGACAATTCGGCGCATAATTTAATCATATCTGTGCAGTGCTGTTTGATGTGTTCGAAGTCCTTGTTTTTGTCTCCTGTGTTTTCATCCATGTATAAGGATCGATTTATTTCCAGTTGCAGACTGCTTCTCCCTCGTGTTGGCTGCGCATAGGCGGAAATAAGCTCAACACCTTTAAAAGGATCGTTTATTGTTGTGCGGTATCCCAAATTTTTCCAGAAATCCCGTAATGCGTAAATAAAGTCACGCTCACACGTTTGTCCGTCTTTATCCCCTAAAACGATATCACAAGGATGTTTATGCAAAGATGTCGGGCGCTTCTGATAGGCGCTGCTGCTTGGCATGGAATGGCAATTGATATGATAGACGTGCCCATAATTATAATAGGCCTGATCTAATGTGGTGCAGAGCGTGTCATGGTATGGGTCATAGTAGTTTTTGATACGGTTCATGACCTCATTTGCAGATAATTTTCTGTCATATATGGGTGTTCCGGGGCGTATCAGGCGCGGGATCAGGCCAATGCCACCGTCAGAACGCGGTGACGGGTCAATTGAACCGTATAATGCGTTTGGCCAAGGATCATTCAGTAATTGTTCATCAATATCATTTCTGGCTCTGTTAACATCGATATAGCTGCGTGGGAAGAGAGCCTTAATGAATATGGCTTGATAATCGGGTGCTTGTTCAAACAGCTCATCAACATATGCATCTTCAATTGTTTTTAATCTATCTAAAGCACATCCATATCGGAAGTCATCAGGATAATGTGTACCGCTATGTGGGGAGTCAAAAACAACAGGCAAAGCCTGATCGGGTGTAATTATCTGAAGAACCGAGTTTTCATCACATTTTTTCATTGTCTTTCACTGTGCCAGCTTTTAACAATAAAGCCTAATAAAATAACAAATCTATAAAGATATAAGTAAAAGGATCATTATGTTCGATATACGTGCAATCCGCAAAGCGCCCCAAATTTTTGATGACGGTTGGAAAAGAAGAGGCTTAGACGCGCAAACACCTGAAATTCTTAGGATTGATGAAGAGCGCAGAGGTGTCCAAACCGCATTGCAGGAATTGCAGGCAGAGCGCAAATCCGAATCCCAGAAAATCGGCATGATTAAGAAAGAGGGCGGTGATGCAACGGCGCAGATGGAGGCCGTGTCCGCACTTAAAGATCGTATGGTGGAAATGGAAGAGAAAGAAAAAGTGTTGGCGGAAGAACTCAATACTCTTCTCTCTTCTTTGCCTAACCTGATGCAGGATGATGTGCCTGACGGGGCAGATGAGGACGATAATATTGAACGTCATAAATGGGGGGAGGTAAAGTTTGAAAAGGGGCCAGACCATGTTGAAATTGGTGAAAGCCTCGGGCTTATTGATTTTGAAACTGCGGCGAAAATGTCCGGTGCTCGTTTTACCCTGTTAAGTGGTGGAATGGCACGCATGGAACGTGCATTGGCGCAATTTTTCCTTGATACGCATACGGCAGACCATGGATATACGGAAGTTTCACCGCCGCTTTTGGTGCGTAGTAATGCATTATATGGCACGGGGCAGCTCCCTAAATTTGCAGAAGATCAGTTCAGTACAAAAGAAACAGATCATTTCCTCATTCCAACAGCGGAAGTATCTCTGACGAATATTGTTGCCGATATGATCGTTGAAGAGGAACACCTGCCGCGGCGTTATACGGCCTTTACCCCATGTTTCAGATCAGAGGCGGGATCAGCTGGGCGTGATACACGCGGTATGCTGCGTCAGCATCAATTCTATAAAGTTGAAATGGTGAGTGTAACAACAGCTGAAGCATCTAAAGATGAACATGAGCGCATGTTGGGCTGTGCGGAGAATGTCCTTAAGAAACTTGAAATTCCATTCCGCACTGTTGTCCTTTGTAGCGGGGATACAGGTTTTGGGGCGACCAAGACCTATGATATTGAAGCATGGTTGCCCGGGCAGGAAGCATATAGAGAGATTTCCTCTGTATCGAACTGTATGGATTTTCAGGCGCGTCGTATGAATGCACGCACCCGTCCGAAAGGAACAAAAGATACGCGTTTTGTTCATACGCTTAATGGCTCTGGTGTCGCAGTCGGACGTGCACTGATCGCAGTGATCGAAAATTACTATGATCCGAGTGATGGTGGCGTCTTTGTTCCTGAAGTGTTGAAGCCGTATATGGGTGGGATAGACAAAATCACAAAGGCATAGATCATAGGCATAAGGGGGGAAAGCCATGGGCATCAAGAATTTAATGGAGAGGCTATTACCGTTTGATGAACTCTACGATACCGTCAAACGCTTTCCTTTGTCTGTATTTTGTTCTGTGGCTTTGTTCTTCATCGGGATCATGATTGTTCATGATGTTATTGATGACGATGAAGAAAATATTTTTCGCCTTATCTCCGTGTTTGGATGCTGTTACTTTTGGTTTGGTGTTTCAACGTTGGTTGCAGAGAGTAGGTGCTGGTTAAAAGCACAGGCGCTTTTACTCTCGCTATCAGGGTTTGGTGCAATTGCCGTTTTGGTTTTTACAACGCATATGTGGGGTATTAACCTTCTTTTCTTACTACCTGCTTTGCTCTTAATGTTGATGTTTGCACCATATTTGACGAAAGGGGATGATCTGTCTGTTTGGTTTTTCAATCGCATGATTTGGTTCGGTGTGATTGTTTCCTATGCGGCGCTTATTTTATTTGCAGGGGGGCTTAGTGTTGCGTTAAGCGCGATTAACATTCTGTTTGATGTTGATATTGAAGGAGAAGTATATGCCGATATATGGCTTTTTGCGTCATTAGTCTTGGGGCCGATATATGCGTTAAGTTGGGTGCCGAAACGTTTTGAATTTACAGAAGATGATTGTCATGATCCGCCGGGATTGAAATTCATTATGAATTGGATTTCTGCGCCAATGGTGTTTGTGTATTTACTTATTCTATATGCGTATTTCATCAAGATATTGATAACAGGTGATGTGCCGAACGGACATCTGGCCTATATGATTACGGGATTTGTCGGGGCAGGGGTTGTCACGTATCTTGCATCTTTCCCATTGCGTAATGATGGTGCCGTTCAATTACGTTTCTTTCATCGTATCTTTTTTCCCGCGCTTATTATTCCTGTTTGTTTTCATTTTTACGCCATCTGGGAAAGGGTAAGTGCCTATGGCATAACAGAATCGCGTTATATGATCGTGATATCGGCGATATGGTTTGTGATTATTGCGCTGGGGAATAGTTTTACAAAATTGCCTATTAAAATTATTCCCATGACGTTAAGTGCCTTAATGATCCTTGCGTCCTTTGGCCCGTGGAGTGGCGTGAATGTATCGGGATATAGCCAGTCCGCACGTCTTGAGGTATTACTCATAAAGAATGGCCTACTGGTTGATGGACAAGTTATGAAGGTTCAAAATATTTCTGATGTATCATGGGATGATCGCAAGAATATAAGTTCTGTTATTGATTATCTCTGTAATACAGAGCGATATGAAGTCCTTCGTCAATGGTTTGAATACGGGCATGATAAAGATTACGGATTGAAGCAGCGTGATGAAGATAATAATGTTTCCGTATGTATCAATAGAGAGCAAATTGAGACTCAGCTCGGCTTTCCATATATACACAGATATCTAAGCCAGCGTGATACACGATATTTCAATATATGGGATAATCACCGTCCGGTTATGGAGATCAAAGGGTTCGATGTTTATTTGGACAATATAGATTTGCTTTTATATGAACGAAACAAATCCTATGGGTATTCCTTTACCAATGATCGTGAGTTTTTCGGTATGTTGAAAGATCATCGTACATTGATATTGCGTATTGATGATCGCATTATTCTGGAAGAAGATATTGGGGGTTTTATCGAAGAGTTGGTTCAATATGGTAATATCTCTGCCTATGAAACCGACTTACCGTTTAAGGACTTTAATACAGATCACGCGGTCGTGCGGTTGTTTGTAAACAGCCTGTATGGTGAAATTAATGATGATAAGCCAGAAATCGATAGCATTGCCGTCGCGATTTTGTTGCGTCTGAAAGATGATAGGGAAGAGTAATATAATGAATACTCAGGCAATGAATAAGCGTATTCGTTTGATTATGGAACTCCGTAATAAGGGAATTACGGATACGGATGTTCTTTCCGCAATTGAACGTGTGCCGCGTGATGCATTTGTTCCAATTCAGGCGCATGATCGGGCGTGGGAGGATATTGCACTTCCGATTGGTCTTGGTCAGACAATAAGCCAACCCTTTGTTGTTGCATTGATGACCCAATCCTTGAAAATATCAGATCGTGATAAGGTGCTGGAAATCGGTACAGGGTGCGGATATCAATGCGCGGTTTTGTCTCATCTTGCGCGCCGTGTTTATACAATTGAACGTCATGAGCATTTGCAAAAAGATGCGGAGAAGCGCTTGCATGCCTTACGCCTTACAAATATTACACCGATTGTGGCTGATGGGATGAAAGGTTGGCCGACAATACAAGGTATCGGGCAAGATCCGTTTGATAAGATTATTGTTACGGCGGCGGCACGTACGAAGCCACCTCAGGCATTATTGGATCAAATTAAGGTTGGCGGGATGATGATTATTCCGGTGGGAGAGCCGGGAGCGCAGACCTTAAAGCTTTATAAAAAGGAAAGTGAAGAAGCTTACGCCGTTAAAAATGTGGCTCCTGTTCGCTTTGTTCCGTTACTACCGGATGTTTCACATGAAATCAATGACATGGCAGAGGCGTGATAATTTCATAATGATTATCTTTGCCGAGCAGTGTATGATAGGGGCATGAACATTCGTTCCGTTTTTCTTGTTTCTATATGTTTGTTGCTTTCCTCTTGTTTGGGGATGGGCGGGCGTTCGCCTGCACCTGTGACTGTACATGGTACACAAAGTGGTGCGGGAAGTGCGGGGGTTCATAATGTTTCACGTGGGGATACATTATATAGTATCTCGAACCGTTATCGTTTGCCGATGCGTGATCTTGCCGTTTTGAATACGTTACAACCTCCTTTTCATCTCTATGAAGGACAGCGTCTGCGTTTACCCCCACCGCAGGAATATACCGTCCGTACGGGAGAGACACTTTACGGTATTTCACGCCTTTTTGGTGTTGATACTTCAGAAGTTGCACGCCTGAATAATATGCGTTCTCCCTATACTCTTCGTGTCGGGCAGGTGTTACGCTTACCATCTGTGACCCGTAAGGCCAGTGCCTCTTCGGTTGCGCCGAAAAAGCCTGTTGTCTCCTTATCGTCAGATGCGCGCGCGCCGCAAACGCCGGTATCAAATGATACTGTGGTTCGTCCATCTCAAAAACCATCTCTTCCATCGCAGAAGGCACCTGCGCGTTCACCATCTGTTATGGCGGATAATGGTGTTCCCGTCCCACAGACCAAGCCGAAAGTCACAAAAGTCAGTAAGGTCTATACCAGAACGCCAAAGCGCTCTTCATCGTTGTTTATGCGTCCGGTGCGCGGGCGTGTTTTATCCAATTATGGTGTGAAGAAAAACGGGCTTCATAATGATGGAATAAATATCGCCGCGCCGCGTGGTACCTCTGTGAAAGCAGCGGAAAACGGTGTTGTTGTCTATACAGGTAATGCATTAAAGGGGTCTGGGAATTTGATTTTACTTCGTCATGATAATCAATGGATGAGCGCATACGCACATCTTGATAAAATATCAGTTGCTAAGGGGCAGGTCATTAAACGTGGGGGATCAATTGGTACAGTTGGCTCAACCGGGTCGGTCTCTTCACCACAGTTACACTTTGAGTTAAGGCGTGGTACATCTGCGATGAACCCAAGTAAATACGTTAAATAGGGAGATCAGCGTGTTTGATATGATTTTTGGGGCTGTTTCTGCTTGGCATCAACTTGGCCTTTTTATTATGGGTATCGCGTTTATGGGGGTTGGTGGTGGTATCCTCGGGTGGGAGCTATATTGGCGTATTATGTCCTATAAGATTAATGGGATAATTACAGGTATAAATGTCAATCATAAGCAGTCGGATAGTGCGAAGAAAAACTATACGGGCGAAATGTATCATTCCGTTTTATCTTTCACATTACCGAATGGTCAGAAGCGCGAGCAGGTTAGTCCATCGGCATCCGGTTTTTTAATGGGGCGTCTTCCCGGTAAAAAAGTAAAGTTGATGGTGTTTCCTTCTGCGCCTGAAAAGACAAGGCGCCCATCACTTATATTACTGTTGTTTGGCTCTGCTTTCTTTTTACCTGGCGTTTATGTGATGTCAGAGGCGATCAGAATGTTTGAGTTCAATATGTCGATGGTTTTGGTTGTGGGCGCTGTTTTCGGGTATATTGCATATAAATGTTACCCTGTATTAAGTAAGGTATACGCAGGGTTTAAGCAAATGTCTCCTGAAGAGTGGGAAGATGGCTTAGAGGAATTAAAAGAACAAGGTATACGAGTTAGATCATCGTCATCTGCACCTGTAGAAAGCAGTGTCCCCTTATCCAAAGCAGAAATTATGGCGCGTCTTCGTGTGCGTTATAAGCGTGCACCGATTTTTATCGCGGTATTTGGTTTGATTGCTGTCGGGCTATTAGGTGGTTCATATTATGCGGGGATAAGCATGTGGGATCGTCTGCAAAACGGTAAAGAATCTATCGGTGAAGTTGTTCGTATCCGTAGTGAGTATAACAATTCTTCTGAAGGCAGTAGTTATACCTATTACTCTGTTATTCAATTCATTGAAACAGACCGTAATATTGAGTTTGAGGATAATGTCGGAGCCAGTCACGCTTTGCATGATGTTGGTGAAAAGGTGAGTGTTTTATATTATCCGTATGATCCTGATGACGCGATTATTGATCGGGGTGTGTTTAATTGGGGACTGAGCGGCGGACTTCTTCTTGGTGCGTTGCTGTTTCTATGGGCAGCCATGTTTCATATACGGGCGATGCGCTTTTTAGGGCGTTTATAAAAGCTCACCGTAAAAATTTGGTGCATTATTTAAAAAGTTTTCTGCAAAATGCTTGCCTTTACGGGGTAGGGCTTTATAGTCCATCCGATTGTAGTAAAGTAATTTTCAGGAGCGTGTACATGCTTATTTCAAAAGCTTATGCAGCAGCACAAGAAGCCACAGGTGACTTGACAGATTTGGCGAATGCCCCAACCCCGATGGAGGCCTTTGTTTGGAATATGGGGCTTGTCGTTATTCTCGTCGGGTTATTCTATGTTTTACTTATCATGCCACAACAGCGCCGCTTTAAAGAGCATAGCGAAATGTTAGGTGGCTTGAAAAAAGGAGACCGTGTTGTAACAGGTGGTGGTCTTGTCGGCAAAGTTGATAAGCTCTTAGATGAAAAAGAGGTTGTTGTTGATCTTGGGAATGGCGTTAAGGTGACTGCGCTACGTTCTATGATACAGGGCAAGGCAGATCTTAAGCCGGTCGCGAATGATACGCCTGCGCCTGATAACAAAGAGAAAAATGCCAAAAAAGGCAAATAAAGACGCGTAAATGACACAAATATCCAATTGGAAAATTTTCTTAATTCTGGCCGTATGTTTATACGGCGTTTCCTATAGTTCCCCTAATCTGGTTTCTTCGTCTACTTATCAGTGGATGAATGAAAGCCTGCCTGACTGGATGCCGAAAAAGACGGTTAACCTTGGCCTTGACCTTCGGGGGGGTGCACACCTTCTATATGAAGTGGATATGGATGCAGTCTTTGAAGAGCGTGCTGATAACCTTGTGCAGGAATATTCCGATTTTTTAAAAGAGAGCAAAATTGCAAAGCGCGAAGCTTCTGTCCTTGATAAAGGAATTTATATTGCCCTTGAAAGTGCAGCGGATATTCAAACGATAAAGGTAAAAATTCGTAAAGATGATCCTCGCCTTTTGATTACCGAAGATACAGATGGTCTTGGTATCACTGTGAAACCGGATGAGGCTTATATTAAACAGGTGCAGGATCAAACAATTTCTCAGGTTATTGAGGTTGTCCGCAGACGTATTGATGAATTTGGAACAACAGAACCTGTTATTCAAAGACAGGGTGAGCGCCGTGTTGTTATTCAGGTGCCCGGTGCAGATTCTGCGCAGCTGCGTAATCTTGTTGGTAAAACAGCCAAACTAGGGTTTCACTTGGTCGGTGGTTCCGGTCGTAAAAAGGTGACAGAGCTTTCTTTGCCTTTTGCAGAAAACCCACTAGAAAAAATCAATGTAAAGCGCCGCGCAATTATTACAGGCGATATGCTTGATGATGCGCAGCCAAGGTTTGATCAAAATACAGGCGAAACGGTTGTAAGTTTTCGTTTTAACGCGGTTGGTGCGCGTAAGTTCTGTGATGTTAGCCGTAAAAATGTTGGAGAGCCATTTGCCATTGTGCTTGATGCGCAGGTTATAAGCGCACCACGTATTAATGAGGCAATTTGTGGCGGATCTGGTCAAATCTCAGGTGGCTTTGATGTGCAGGAAGCCAATGAACTTTCACTCTTATTACGGGCAGGGGCGTTGCCGGCTGATCTGACCGTTGTTGAAGAGCGTACGGTTGGGCCATCTCTCGGCGCGGATTCTGTCGCTGCCGGAAAGGTGGCAAGCTTAATTGGTTTGGCGTTGGTTTTTGTGTTTATGCTGATTTGCTATGGTTTGTTTGGTTTGATGGCGAATATGGCTCTTGTGGTGAATATATCTTTGATTCTTGCGATATTATCTTCTTTACAGGCAACGTTGACGTTACCGGGTATTGCGGGGATTGTGTTGACAGTTGGTATGGCCGTTGATGCCAATGTTTTGATTTTCGAACGTGTTCGTGAGGAGACCGCCGCTGGACGGAGTGCTATTTCGGCAGTGGATATTGGTTATTCTCGTGCAATGGCAACGATCATTGACTCTAATTTGACGACATTAATTGCAGCTTTGATTTTGTTCTCATTTGGAACTGGCCCGATTAAGGGGTTTGCGGTGACACTAGGTGTTGGAATTATGACGTCGTTCTTCTCGGCAATTATGGTGACACGGCTGTTTGTTGTGTTATGGCTGCGGCAGAAACGCCCTAATAAATTGCCGATATAAAAAGGTATAATGATGCGTGGATTAAGACTTGTTTCTCAGAATAGTAATATAAACTTCATAGGCTTACGCTATGCCGCTTATGTTGTGTCGTTCTTTATTATTATTGCTTCGATTGGCTTAACGGCGCAACGTGGGTTGAATATGGGGATTGATTTCACAGGTGGTACGATGATTGAAGTTCGTACACCTGTTGAGCCGAACCTTGAGGCGTTACGTACGGTGTTGAACGATTTGAGGCTTGGCTCCATTTCTATTCAGGAATTCGGGCAGCCGGATGATCTTCTTATTCGTTTACCAGAGCAGGAAAAGCCGGAAGGCTGGAATAAGGATGAACACGAAGACCCCAATAAGGTGGCGATTTCTTTGGTGCGAGAGACGTTGTCCGAAGCATTTGAAGGGCAAAAAATTGATTACCGTCGTGTTGAATTTGTTGGACCTCAAGTTGGGGCAGAGCTTAAAAAACAGGGGCTTTATGCGGTTTTATTCTCATTGATTGGGATACTGACATATATTTGGTTCCGATTTGAATGGCAATTTGGTATTGCCGCGATTGTTGCTCTTATTCATGATGCGATAGCAACGGTTGGTTTATTTGCTTTTACGCAGTTGGAATTCAATTTATCGACTGTGGCTGCGATTTTGATGATTGCAGGGTATTCTATTAACGATACTGTTGTGGTTTTTGATCGGATTAGAGAAAATCTCCGTAAATATAAGAAAAAGCCATTGCCTGAGTTGTTTAACTTCTCAGTGAACCAAACATTGTCACGTACCCTGATGACGTCTGTGACGACGTTTTTGGCGCTTTTGGCATTATATATATTTGGCGGTGAGGTTATCCGCGGCTTTGTCTATGCGTTAATTTTCGGTATCGGAATTGGTACTTATTCCTCGATCTTTGTTGCCGCGCCCGTGTTGCTTTTGATGAATATCAACCGTGGTAACATAGATGGTAGCGATACAGAGCAGGAATCACAGGCAGAAAAGCCATCTGATGTGGTGGAGAGTGCCTGATGGACGTCACACCTCTGGTTCGTAAAGGACAGCATATTATCCAAAGCTATGCGGGAGGTGTGTTTAAGGTAAGTGGTGAATCTTACGAACACGCGATTATTCTTTCTTCTGACCATATTGAACCGTGGGATGTTGGCGAAATCACGGATGTTTCCGATCTTAATATTGGCCACTTTAAAGTTTTGGCTGAGAACTCAGATGACATTGATGTTGTATTATTAGGGTGTGGACGAAATATGGCTATATTACCTGTTGCGCTTCGCCGTGAGCTGAAGAGTGCGGGGTTATCCGTTGATAGTATGGATACAGGTGCCGCTTGTCGTACATATAATGTTTTAATGGCAGAGGGGCGCCGGGTTTCTGTCGCACTTCTACCAGGGTAAGCCCCCCATAAAGTTTGCGTTTTGATATGTATTTCGGTTATCTTGGTGGATAAGAATAAAAGATAATGAAATGCGGGTATTATGGCGGATAATTCTGATCAGGATTTCAAAACACGTATAGATGACGCAACGCAGGGGCAATCACCCCAGATGCGTTCGGCTGCGCAGGACTTATACGACAGGAATATGGCGCAACGACAAGATACATTGAGACAGCAGCAAGAGCTGGCGGATGATTTCCCAAATAAACTTAAACAGATTATTGCAGATGGCCCGGGAGAGCAGGGTAAACCTGTCAAGTCACTGGTGGGAATGCTTGCTGCGCTCAGTAAAGTTGCAGATACAAATGCCGCGATGGCATCATTGATGATAGACAAGGTTGTTGCAGACCATCCGCAGCATGCAGATCTTTTTGCACGGGTGATGCTTGATACGCACGAGAGTGGCAAAACGGTAGACGTACGATCTTATATTACACCGGAAGATGAGGCCTTGGCCAAGGTGCGACCGGTTGAATCAGTACAACCTGCGGCTACGGCTATGCAAGAGGACGTATTACCTGCGTCCAAGATGGATCAGATTGCACAAAAATTGGACGAAGATCCAAGTGGTGTTGACTCTCTTGCCAAGCGGGCTGTCAGGGAATTGCATGCTTTGCGGCGTAAACCTGACGACCTTGCGGTTGAAATTTCAAAAGCAGTAGCTGTGTTCAAAGACTCTGGATATCATGAGCATGCGCAGGTTCTTCAAGATTATATTACAGAGGTGCAAGATAACGGTTTCTCATCGGATGCCAAGAAGGTTGCATCACGCGCGATAGATGATATTGGTGATGTCTCTGTTGATAATAGAATGGATTGGGATGCATATCACGCCAATAAGGGCAAAGTGAATACGATTGAACCGTCTGAGGCTTTATCGTCCTTAAGTCAAGATTTAAGCGCGTTTATTAAGAGCGATGATCTTGTTCAGAAATTGGAAGAGGCTGGTGCATCGCCAGAAGAAATTGGCTTTATTAAAAATTCTGGTGTATTGCCGATGATTGCGGCATTTTTACCCGATGCAGATGAAGGTGGCCTTGTACAAAAAGCGAGTGAATTGGTGAATATGCGGCCAGCCATTCAATCTTATATAGATGGGATCGATCAAGACTATATGAGCCAAAAACTGGCGGAGCAGGATATAAATCCTAAAGGGCTGTCGGATCAGGAAATGGCGGGATATATTCAGGCGACGAAAGATGCTTTTACAGATAAGGCAAATTCACCTGATTTTCTACAGCAGTTGTTTAAAAACGGGCATGATGCGATGGATCAATTACCGAAGATGGTTGATGAAGCAGCAGAGCAAGTCATTAATGATGGCATGCAAGGTGACCTTTCATTGGGAAATACACCTGTTTCGGGTGAAGGGTATGGTGTTGCTTCGGCCGATTATGGTGCAAATCGCAGGCCCGGGTCTTTTATGTAGAAAAAGGGCTTTTTAAAAAGCCCTTTCAATATCTTATTTATTCTTCTTAATCTAAAATATTAGATTTTGTTTTGACCTTGTTCCAATAATTCGGTTACAAATTCCCAGTTCACAAGGTTATCAACGAATGCGTCTAGATATTTGGGGCGTGCATTGCGATAATCAATGTAATAGCTATGTTCCCACACATCACAGCCAAGAAGTGCAATCTGACCATTAATTAGTGGGTTTTCACCATTTGGAGTTTTTGTGACTTCTAGTTTTCCATCTTTGTTGAGAACCAACCAGCACCAGCCTGAGCCAAACTGTGTTAATCCGGCCTGAATGAACTGATCACGGAATGCCTCGAAGGAGCCAAAGCTCTCTACAATGGATGCATCCAGATTGCCGGGGCGATTGCCGCCGCCATTTGGCTTCATCCAGTTCCAGAATAATTTGTGATTCCAGTGCTGACCTGCATTGTTAAATAGGCCGGCTTCGCCCTGTTTATGTGCGTTGATAACCACTTCTTCGAGTGTGTCGCCCATATTCGGTAGGCCTTCGATAATTTTATTACCATTCACAACATAGGCATTGTGGTGCTTATCATGGTGAAATTCCAATGTCTCTGCGGACATATATGGATCAAGTGCATCATATGCATAAGGTAATTTTGGAAGGTCAAAAGCTGACATTTTCTTCTCCTGCGTTTTTCTAATTCTTTTCTTCAGGCTTAAAAGCTGATAAGCCCTACAGTAGATTTTTTATGTTTCTTTAGAAAGAGTTATTTGCGTCCGATGCAAAAAAATAATCAAGAGAATTCAAAAGGCAACACACGTTCCTACTGTGGGCAGCTTACGCAGCAACATGACCCGGATAGGTTTTTGTGCTCTATGTTTGTGCCGCCTGATATACGGGGGGATGTATGGACGCTTTTGGCCTTTAATCATGAAATTGCCAAGACAAGAGAAATCGTGAGTGAGAGTACATTGGGGCATATTCGTCTTCAATGGTGGCGAGATGCAATAAAAGGAATCTATGAATCGGGGAATGTTCTTGAACATGAGGTGGTAAAGCCACTGTCCAAGACCATTGAAAAACATAGCCTTGATCGAGAGCATTTTGACAAGTTGATCTATGCGCGTGAATTTGATTTGGAGAATGTGGCGCCCTCCAACATTGAGGGGATATTTAATTATGCAGACTTTACCGGAACACCGTTGTTACACCTTATCCTTTCTGTGATAGGAGAGAAGAGGGATACAGAACAGGATCTCCGTACTATTGCGATTAACTACGGGGTTTGTGGTGTTTTAAGGGCAACAGCGCATTATGCACGTCAGGGACGCATGATGTTGCCACAGGATCTTTGTGATGTGCATGGTGTGAATATCGATACGATTTTTGAGGAAGCAGGGCAGGTAGCTCTCCAACAGGTTATTAAGGATATTGTTGAGGCATGTCCGAAGCGGGTGAAAATGAAGACCCCATATCTCAAAGCTTCTCAAGAGTTAAGCCACCTCTATCTGAGGCAGATGAGTGCGTTAAATTACGATGTGATGTCCCCGCTGATGCAACGTGATCCTGCTTTCAAAGTGTTTAGAGTGTTCTGTAAAACAAAACTCTTGTCCTTTTGATATGGAAAGCCTTATAATGGTGGTGTGATAATTCAAAATAGCAAGGAATGCGGCGATGGTTGATTCAATTGGATCATATACTCAAATTCAGAACATTTCATCTGATGTATCTAAATCTCAGAAGTCTGAAAAGGCGGAAGAGGGTGTGAGTACCGTTGTTGATAATGTCACAATTTCTGAAGAAGCCGTACTTCTGGCTGAGCTGGATACGATTGCCCGTAATGCCGGTGCAGAGGTGGCACAAAATAATGCTCCACTCTCTGGGGATCAACAGGCATTCGAATCTCTTATCTAATTGTCTTTATTTATCCGTTAGGTAGAACGTAATTGTTGTTACAACGCGGATATCTTTCTCAATTTTCTGCGTGTCGCCGTAACTTTCCCCCGCATCACGGATGTAGAAGTTACCTTGTCGTGCGCTTCTTATTCCGCCGACAGTTACACCGGCATTTTCGGCGAACTCATTGGCTGCAAGGCGGGCGTTTTTTGTCGCTTCTCTTAACATTTCAGGCTTAATATTATTGAGCTTTGTATAGATATATGCGGGGGCATTATTGCTGACATTAATGCCTTTTGCGATAAGCTTATTCACATTGGACCGTGCCGTGGCAACCAGTTTAACGTTGTTTGTTTCGATACTGATTGAGCCTTCCAAGATTTGTTTGGAATCAACAAGGTTTTGATTATCATCGCGAAATTCTTGGAATCTGTAGTCGATAACACCAATTTTTATTTCGTTGTCGTCAAAGCCGCTTTGCTTCAGAAGGTCTATAATCTGCCTCTGATGATCTTCGGCAGTTTTATACAGATTTGCAATTTTGTGCTCTTGGCTTCCGTCTAAGCTAAAGCGTACGGTCCAATTTGCACGATCTGCCTCAACGCGCCGCTCTGCCAGTCCTTTTGCCTCAGCCGTGTTTAGGGCAACTTTTGCATTATACATGGTTTGGCTGATAAAATATCCTGATGCGGATAAGCCCGCGGCAATGCATAAACCAAGGAAAATAAGGCTGAGTTGTTTCATAGCTGTGCTCTTGAAAAGGATTATTTAAATTCAACTGAAATAATTTCGTAGTCACGTGTTCCTTTGGGGGTTCTTACGGTAACAGAATCACCGTCGGATTTTCCGATTAAGGCGCGTGCAACAGGTGCACTGATGGAAAGTTTGCCCTTATCCATGTCAGATTCATAATCGCCGACAATTTGATATGTTTCTTCTTCGTCTGTTTCTTCATCGACGATTGTGACAGTTGCCCCGAATTTTACCGTGTCACCACTAAGGGATGCAGGATCAATAACCTGTGCGCGGCCTGTAACGGCTTCGAGTTCTTGAATGCGGCCTTCGATAAAGCTCTGCTGTTCACGCGCGGCATGATACTCCGCATTCTCAGATAAATCTCCATGCTCTCTTGCTTCTGCAATGGCTTGAATAACCTCTGGTCGTGCAACTGTTTTTAGCTGGCTTAGCTCTTGGCTAAGGGTTTCAAAACCTTGTTTTGTTACAGGGATCGTATCCATATTTTATCTCTTAAATGTCTGTTCTTATTATGTTTTGTTAATCTAAAAAAGAAGACCCGCCGTATAGTGCGACGGGAGGGCTTTCTCACAGAATGATGCAGTATAGTGACTTCATATATATCCGTCAATATTGGCAAATTTTAATGTATTCTATAGAATATTGATGTAGGCTGTACGTGCTTTTTAAGGAGATGTTATGCGTTATAGAGATGTCGAAACACTTGGTTTTGCGTATTCAAGCCTCAGAGATTTTATTCTGAATAATGGTATATATAAGATTCCTGAATGGTGGGCATTCTTGCTTGAAACATCATGCATGCTGAGCTGGTTTGTCTTGTTTCTCGTCGCGATTGCATTGCTGGTTGGGTATTCACGGCAAATGTCTTCTTTCTTTTTCTTTTATCAGCATATTATGGGGGAAAAGCTTGATAACCCTTATAAGCCGGCATTGTTGCTATTACTATTTTGGTGTGGGCTTTATGTTATTTCAGGTACGGTGACACTGGCGGGGGTTTATCTGTTTAAATACGGGTACTTTTACGCAATTTTGGCCGTTTTGGGTGGCCTTGGTCTTTTGGCGGCGTTGTTCTATGCAGGGATGTCTTTGCGCAGTGGAAATAATAGGCCAGAGCAAACATATCGTCCACCACCACCGCAGCAGCCACAATATACCGATATGCAACCCGCATATGCGGCTCTTCCCCCTCAGAATGTACAGGCATTACCCCCTCAGGCACCGCAAATGATTGCCGGACCTGGGGGCGAGCAGATCCAGCAACAAGGTGCGCCGAATCAAGACCCAAGATTTGAAGAGGCAATATTAATTCTTGATCTCAAACGTGATTTTACAAAAGATCAATTGGAAAAGAAATATAAGGCCATGCTGAAGAGTGTGCACCCGGATAAAGGTGGTTCAGAAGGTTTATACCTTAAGGTGAAGGGGTGCTATGAGTACCTATTACGTTTCTGCTAGGCTAGGCACCCTTAATGGCATGCGTTTATGCGCAGGCCATTATTCTCTGAGATGAAAGGGCGGCGAACCTAAATATTAGGCCGCCTCGCTTTTATCTTTATCCTCAAAATAACTTTGCAGTGATGCAACGTCCAGATCACGATCTTTAAGTGCGTGAATGGCGCGGACTGTCGCTTTTGCAGCAGTAACAAGTGTGTAATAAGGGATTTTATTCATCAAAGCCATGCGCCGTATTGATGAAGAATCCGATACTGATTGTGTGCTTTTTGTCGTGGTGTTAATCACCAGATCAATTTCTCCATTGATAATGGCATCAATGATATGTGGTTGACCTTCCATGACCTTGTTCACACGGGTGACTTCAATTCCTTGCTCTTGTAAAAAGGCACATGTGCCACTTGTCGCAATTAGGTTAAACCCGATTTCTGAAAGCTCTTTTGCAACGGGGACGATACCTTCTTTATCTGCATTTTTAACCGAAATGAAGACTGTACCGCTTGTCGGTAAATTAAAGCCTGCACCAATTTGTGACTTCGCAATGGCGTGTGATAAATCTTTATCAAGGCCGATCACTTCACCGGTTGATTTCATCTCAGGGCCCAGAAGGGGATCTACGCCAGGGAAACGGTTGAATGGGAAAACGGGCGCTTTGACCGCGTAATGCTCATTTGTCATGCCTCGTAATATGTTGGAGAAATCACTGATTTTCTCACCCGCCATAATACGTGCGGCGATTTTTGCAACCGGAATACCTGTTGCCTTTGCAACAAACGGAACCGTACGTGATGCCCGTGGATTTACCTCAATAATGTAGACGATATCTTCGCCAGTCTCATCATCTTTACGAATGGCGTATTGAACGTTCATTAATCCCTTAACGTTTAAAGCTTTTGCAAGCTTTACCGTCTGAGCTTTTATTTCTTCAACTGTTTCCACAGACAAAGAGTGCGGTGGTAATACACATGCCGAATCGCCAGAGTGAACGCCTGCTTCTTCAATATGTTCCATGATCCCGGACACATAGACATCTTCACCATCACATAATGCATCAACATCGAGTTCGATGGCGCTTTTCAAATAGCGGTCAAGTAAGACCGGGCTATCGCCTGATACTTTCACTGCTGTGTTGATATAGCGTTCCAGTTCAGAGAGGCTGTGGACGATTTCCATACCTTGTCCACCAAGAACATAAGACGGGCGGATAACAAGAGGGAAACCAATATCTTCGGCCATGTTCATGGCTTCATCTTTTGAACTGGCCAAGCCATTCGGCGGTTGTTTCAGATCCAGATCGATTAAGAGCTGTTGGAAGCGTTCGCGGTCTTCTGCAAGGTCGATCGCATCGGGATCTGTACCGAGGATAGGAATGTTGTTATCCAATAATGTTTGTGCAAGCTTAAGAGGTGTTTGCCCGCCAAGCTGAACGATCACACCTTTTACATTCCCGTTTTGCTGTTCTGCTTTGATAAGCTCAATAACATCTTCTTCGGTTAATGGTTCGAAATAAAGGCGATCTGATGTGTCGTAATCAGTTGAAACTGTTTCAGGGTTACAATTGACCATGATTGTTTCATACCCGGCTTCTTTAAGGGCGTAGGCCGCATGAACGCAGCAATAATCGAATTCAATTCCTTGACCAATACGATTTGGTCCGCCGCCCAGAATGATAACTTTTTCTCTGTCAGTTGCGTCGATTTCATTTTCGGCCGGGGTCAAACCATTGCCTTCATATGTTGAATACATATATGGCGTTTCTGATGGGATTTCGGCGGCGCAGCTATCCACGCGTTTGAAGACCGGGTGTATGTCGTGTGTTGTACGTGCCTTACGTACATTACTTTCAGAGACGCCGACCAGATCTGCTAATTGCGCATCGGCAAAGCCAAGGCGTTTCACGTCCATCCATCCTTGTGCATCGACAGGAAGACCTTTTTCAATAATGCGTTTTTCACAATTGATAATGTTTTCAATGCGCTCCAAGAACCAAGGGTCGTATTTTGAAATGCGTTGTATTTCATCCAAAGACAAGCCATGGCGAAAGCCTTGCGCAATATGTAAGATACGCTGTGGTGTTGGCTTGGATATCGCAGAGAGTAGGGCGTCACGCTGTGCTTCGGGATTATCGTCGCCTGCGCCACCAATATAAATTGGAGATAGACCGGTTAGGCCTTTTTCAAGAGAGCGCATCGCTTTTTGTAATGATTCTTCAAAGCATCGTCCAATTGACATGGCCTCACCAACAGACTTCATTGCTGTGGTTAGTGTCGGTTCACTGCCCTTGAATTTTTCAAATGCGAATCTCGGCACTTTTGTCACGACGTAATCAATACTGGGTTCAAAGCTGGCCGGGGTTTTACCATCTGTAATGTCATTGCCAAGTTCATCCAATGTGTAACCAACGGCAAGTTTAGCCGCAATTTTGGCAATCGGGAAACCCGTTGCCTTTGATGCAAGAGCAGAAGAGCGCGATACACGGGGGTTCATCTCGATTACAATCATGCGCCCATCTTCCGGGTTCAGGGCGAATTGAACATTCGATCCACCTGTCTCCACGCCGATCCCACGCAAGACAGCCAAGGAGGCATTACGCATGATTTGGTATTCTTTATCTGTCAAGGTCAGGGCAGGTGCAACGGTGATGGAATCACCTGTATGCACCCCCATCGGATCAACATTTTCAATTGAGCAGATGATGATACAGTTGTCGTTTTTGTCACGAACAACTTCCATTTCATATTCTTTCCAGCCGAGCAGGGATTCTTCAACCAGAACTTCTGTGGTTGGAGATGCGTCGAGGCCATCTCGAACGATGCGCTCATAATCATCACGGTTATAGGCAATACCGCCGCCGGTTCCACCCATTGTGAAGGACGGGCGCATAATGGCCGGAAGACCAATGCTTTCAAGCGCTTCGCGCGCTTCGTCCATATTGTGGACAGTCATGGAACGTGCAGATTCCAGACCGAGTTCATTCATGCACACCTTAAATTTGTCACGGTCTTCGGCCTTGTCAATTACATCTGCCTTTGCGCCGATAAGTTCAATTCCGAGACGTTCAAGCGTTCCATCTTCGTCAAGTGCAAGCGCGGTATTAAGAGCCGTTTGCCCGCCCATTGTCGGAAGAAGGGCGTCAGGACGCTCTTTCTCAAGGATTTTAGTAACAATATCAGGGGTAATGGGTTCAACGTAAACTGCATCGGCTGTATCCGGATCAGTCATAATTGTTGCAGGGTTGGAATTCACCAGAACAATGCGATATCCTTCTTCACGTAAGGCTTTACAGGCCTGTGTTCCTGAATAATCAAATTCACACGCTTGACCAATAACGATTGGGCCTGCGCCAATAATTGCGATGGTTTTTATGTCGGTTCTTTTTGGCATGTCGTTACGCTCTTGCTTTTTTGGTTGCGTCAATCATCTCAACAAAACGATGGAATAAATAATGGCTGTCTTGCGGTCCGGGGGAGGCTTCGGGGTGATATTGTACCGAAAATGCCGGTTTATCGTTTGCCTTGATCCCTTCGTTCGATCCATCAAACAGACTGATATGTGAGGCCTCTACATTTTGCGGCAGATCTTCCGCAATGACTTCAAAACCATGATTCTGCGATGTGATTTCAACCTTGTTTGTTGAAAGGTCTTTAACAGGTTGGTTCGCGCCACGGTGACCAAGGTGCATTTTACGGGTTTTGCAGCCCAATGCGAGAGAGAGAAGCTGGTGCCCAAGGCAGATACCGAATATCGGCATGTCCTTATCCAAAAGTTCTTTAATCATCGGAACCGCATAAGCACCTGTTGCTGATGGATCTCCCGGGCCGTTTGATAGGAATACACCATCAGGTTTGTGAGCCAGAATGTCTTCTGCAGTGCTATTTGCCGGTACAACTGTTACAGCGCACCCTGCGTCGGCCAGACATCTTAGGATATTTTGTTTTGCGCCAAAATCAACGGCAACGACTTTATGCGATGGGTTTTCTTGCTTTTTATAGCCGTCTTCACGTGTCCATAAGGCTTCATCCCATTGATAGCTTTGCGTACATGAAACGTCTTTTGCCAAGTCCATGCCTTCAAGGCCGCTCCAGTTCTTTGCTTCTTCGTATAGGGCATCAAGGTCAAAATCACCGTCAGCATTATGTGCGATAATTCCGTTTGGTGCGCCGATATCGCGGATACGTTTTGTCAGTGCGCGCGTATCTATACCTGAAATTCCAACCAGGTTATTAGAGATTAACCAATCATTGAAGTGCTTGTTCGCACGCCAGTTTGATGGGGTTGTAATATCTTCGCGAATGATAAGTCCGCGTGCTTTTGGTGTTACCGTTTCGATATCTTCACTATTTGTACCGACATTACCGATATGTGGAAATGTGAATGTGATAATTTGTCCGGCGTAACTGGGATCTGTTAGGATCTCTTGATATCCCGTCATTGAGGTATTAAAACAGACCTCACCAACTGAATGTGTTTGTGCGCCGATACCATGTCCCCAAAACACGGTTCCGTCAGATAAAATAATAACAGCCGTTGCATTAGGGGGGCGTTTTATATTAGAAATTTTGGACATTTAATTTTTGCTCCAGCACTTTACATGAACGCATGACCTGCTAGAGACACAGCTTCTAATATGTTTTTGAGGAAAAGAAAAGTAAAAAATGGATAAAAGAGAAGAATTTAGTGCAGCGCTTAAAGCAGCACTTAAAAACAAAGAGCAAGTTGCCTTGTCAACTATTCGTCTAATTATCACCGCGTTGAAAGATCGGGATATCGCTGTACGAGAGAAAGGCGGCGCTGAAGGAGTCAGTGATGGCGAGATTTTATTGATGCTACAGTCGATGATAAAGCAACGCCAAGAATCATCCAGAACGTATAGTGAGGCAGGGCGTGATGATCTGGCCGAGCGAGAAGAGGCAGAGATCGATATTATTCGTTCATTCCTGCCAAAACAGCTTTCTGAAGATGAGGTGGGTGAACTTGTTGATCGGCTTATTTCAGAGACAGGAGCCGAATCGGTTAAGGATATGGGGCGTATTATGGGCGTTTTAAAAGGAAAGTATGCCGGACAAGTCGATATGGGTAAGGCAGGCGCGATTGCGAAGTCAAAATTGGCGTAGATAAAATCTATTATTAGGCTTATCAGGCTAAATATAAAAAAACCCGCTGTGATTGCGGGTTTCTTTTATTTCTTAAACAGTGACATTACTTTTTGTTTTAAGTTATCCCAAAGCGGGAATGAACTACAATTTTCTCCATATTCTATAACTGTTACTTTACAGTCTTTAGAGAATATATCTGGCATATCGTATCTCCTGATTTTTTGCTAGGCTTCCCAACCTGTATTATCGCAAATTCATTTAACCTAATATACGCCTTTCGAAATGATAATGCAAATTTCAAAGTCATTTTTTTTGTATTATTTTGAAGGAAATATGCCAATGTTAAGGAAATACTAAGGTTTTTGCGTTCTTTACTCTGGCGTATGAATTGTAGTTTTGTTAATAGATATGCATGTCCGTTAGTCCACGCTTTCTTGACGAGTTGCGCAATCGCCTGAGTTTGTCCGAAATCATCGGGCGGCGTGTTCGCGTTACGCGCGCGGGTCGTGAATTTAAGGCATGCTGTCCATTTCACCACGAAAAAACACCATCTTTCACCATTAATGATGATAAGCAATTTTACCATTGTTTTGGCTGTGGGGCGCATGGGGATGTTATCAAATTTGTGATGGAACACGATAATATCGGTTTTATGGATGCGCTTGAAAGCTTGGCGGCAGAGGCAGGTATGCAAGTACCAAAGCCCACTCCTCAAGAAGCGGAGAAGTTTAAGCAGGAAAAAGATCTTTATCAGTTGTTGGAAGATGCCACTGCGTTTTTTGAAGCAACTCTACAACAACCACAGAACCACGATGCGTTGTCTTATCTTCTGGAGCGCGGTTTATCAAAAGAGACATTGGCAGAATTTCGTGTTGGTTTTGCACCGGATGACGGGCAGGCTTTGCGAAAGTTTCTGTTAGAGCGTGGTTATTCTGACAAGGATATGATTAAGGTCGGGGTGTTAAAGCCCTCGACAAGAGGGGGCGATCCATATGTTTTCTTTAGAGATCGTGTTATTTTTCCGGTGCCGGACAGGCGCGGACGTACGGTTGCATTTGGTGGACGCATATTACCCGAACATTTAAGACCACCACAGCGTAGCGATTTTAAACCCCCTAAATATATTAATTCCTCGGAAACCGTTTTATTTCATAAGGGTAAGATGCTTTATGGAGAGCCAACAGCACGTCGCGCGGCGGCTGAAGGGATGCCGGTTATTTTGGTTGAGGGGTATATGGATGTTATTGCCTGTGCGCAGGCAGGGATTCGGGGGGCGCTTGCGCCTATGGGAACGGCTGTTACAGAAGAACAAATTTTATCTATGTGGCAGATGATAACAGATTTCAACAAGGTCTCGGTTTTATGCTTTGACGGTGATAATGCCGGTCGTAAGGCTGCGCAACGTGTTTGTGATCGCGCGTTGCCGTTACTTGCCCCGGGAAAGAGTGTTAGCTTTGCATTTATGCCGGAAGGAGAAGATCCTGACAGTCTTATAAAGTCGTCGGGTGTAAAAGGCTTGCAAAAGATAATATCGCATGCGACGCCTCTGTTTGATTTTATTTGGAACACCCATGTACAGGGCAAGGATTTCAGAACCCCAGAGATGCGCGCAGGGGTGATTCGCCTGTTAGAAAATGAAGTTGCACGCGTATCGGATAAAGATGTCCAGGTGCACTACCGTGCGTTACTCAAGGATAAAGTCTCTCAAACATTCTTTGCCAGAAAGTCATTCGGCTATAATAAATCAAGGCAAAATTACAACCAGAATCGGGGGGGGATGGTTCCACCACGACCATCACGCCCGAAAAACCATACCAGAGGGCTTTTCCCTCGTGTTTTGCTGGCTGCACTTATTAACCATCCACATATATTTGATGGTGTTGAAGAAACATTGGCATCTGTGCTGTTTAATGTGTCTGAGCTTGAGAATATCAGGCAAACCGTAATGGGATTTTTATCTGAAAACCCACAGGCGCAGCATGAAAATGTGATCGAATATCTGGAAAATGCGGGTTATGCACAAGAAATAGGTGACATTTGCAGAGAATCTGTATATGTTCACGCATCTTTTTGTTCTCCGTCCGCGAAGGAAGAGGATGTTCAAAGCAAATGGCTTGAATATTGGAATGATGGAAATGCTGCCGGACTGGAAGAAGAAATACAAAATGGGTGGAAACGTGCATATTTGGATTCCAGTGAGGAAGAAGAAGAAAAGCTAAGGACTATTCTTTCAAGTAAGGAACAAAGTGACGACGTGTGATTACAATTTTTTTAGGACAAAATCGTAGGGAATAGTATGACGCTTTGAAATTCATTTAATTTAAGATTATCATTAACCGGTTTGAAATAGGTGCCGAAGAACATGGTTGGAAATGCTGCTGTGAGTGACAAACAAAACGAAGATGGTCAAGCTTCGATCTCAAAAGGATCTATGGCTGATGTGATTAAAAAGTTGGTAAGCGAAGGAAAGGCAAAAGGGGTTGTTACCTATGATGCTTTTAACAAGGCTTTACCGGCAAAAGATTTTTCATCTGAACAGATCGAAGATGCCATGGCGGCGTTATCGGATATCGGTATACAACTGGTAGAAAGTGAAGATGACAGCGCCTCTGATGCAAAAGAGGAAAGTTCAGATAGTGATAGTGAATACGAATCGGGTGGTAACATTGCCGACGATGATACAGGGCGTACTGATGATCCTGTGCGGATGTATTTACGTGAAATGGGCGCAGTAGAGCTTTTATCTCGTGAAGGCGAAATCGCGATTGCAAAGCGTATAGAAGCCGGTCGTGAGATGATGATCGGTGGTATGTGTGAAAGCCCGTTGGCAATTGAATCTCTTATTGCTTGGTATAAGGCATTGCAGGAAGGTGATATTCTTCTTCGTGAAGTTATTGATCTGGACGCAACTTATAACAAGGGACCCGAAGTTGAAGAAGGCGATGAGGCCGAACTTGGCGAAGATGGGGCAGAAGAGAACGAAGAAAGTGAAAGTGAAGAGGAAGGTGATGAAGTTCCCATAGATGGGGATGGGGATGGAGAAGCCAACTCTGAATCTGAAGACGGTGATGAAGAAGGTAATGTTTCTTTATCTGTAATGGAGGAAGAGCTCGCTCCACAGGTCTTCGAAATTTTCGCGAATATCGAAAAAACATATAAGAAAATGCAAAAGGTTCAGCAAGAGCGCTTAGGTTCTCTTCAAAAAGGTGAGGAACCTGCTGCTGCAACGGATAAGAAATATAATAAGCTGAAGGACGATATGGTGTCCTATATGAATGATGTGCATTTCAATAATGCACGGATTGAGCAGCTTATCGATCGATTATACGGTGTGAACCGTGAATTGGTGAATATTGAAGGTAAGATCATGCGCTTTGCGGTTGGTTGCAAGGTAAAGCGTGAGGACTTTTTGAAAGAATATTATGGCGCAGAACTTGACCCGGCATGGCTTGAACGTGTTCAAGGGCTAAAAGGTAAGGGCTGGGCTTTGTTCGTTGAGAAACATGGTGCACAGGTGCAGAAAATGCGCGACCAAATTGCCATGATTTCTGAAGAAGCGATGCTTCCGATCTCTGAATGGCGCCGTATTGTCGGTACTGTTCAAAAGGGTGAAAAAGAGGCCGCACGCGCGAAAAAGGAAATGGTTGAAGCAAACTTGCGTCTTGTTATTTCCATTGCCAAAAAATACACGAACCGTGGTCTACAATTCCTTGACCTTATTCAAGAAGGGAATATCGGTTTGATGAAGGCGGTTGATAAGTTTGAATATCGTCGTGGTTATAAGTTTTCAACATATGCAACATGGTGGATCAGGCAGGCGATTACACGTTCGATTGCCGATCAGGCACGTACAATCCGTATTCCTGTTCACATGATTGAGACGATTAACAAGCTTGTTCGTACGTCACGTCAGATGATGCATGAGATTGGTCGTGAACCAACACCCGAAGAGTTGGCAGAGCGTTTACATATGCCTTTAGATAAGGTGCGTAAGGTATTGAAAATTGCGAAAGAACCGGTTTCTCTTGAAACACCAATCGGAGATGAAGAAGATTCATCTTTGGGGGATTTTATTGAAGATAAAAATGCCATTCTTCCTGTGGAAAGTGCGATACACTCAAACTTGCGTGAGACGACAACACGTGTTCTCGCGTCTTTGACACCACGTGAAGAGCGCGTTCTTCGTATGCGTTTTGGTATCGGCATGAACACAGATCATACTTTGGAAGAGGTGGGGCAGCAATTTAACGTAACGCGTGAGCGTATCCGTCAGATTGAGGCGAAAGCTCTACGTAAGCTGAAGCACCCAAGCCGATCTAGAAAACTGCGTAGCTTCTTGGATACTTAAGGTTAAAATCAAATATCAGTGGGGAAATTATTATGCACCTTTTAAAAACTTTGGTTTTGGGGATGTTCTTTTTGTGTGCGTGGAACACATCTTCTTTTGCGCAAGAGCATGACCCGTTAACAGATAATGATGTGAGGTCTTTTTTGGGATCTCAAAAGGTTTTGGAACCTTTAGCAGCCGAAATGGAACAAAACGGGGTTGAGGATTTCTTTAAACCGCGTCTCCATATGGTCGAAAAGAACATGCCACTTTATGTTAATAATGTTGAGGATTTAAAGAAAAATCATCCTGCATATTATAAGCGTATGACTGAAATTGTTTCGACATACTCTTATGATGATAAACGGCATTTCCCTACGGCTGAGGCGTGGGCAAAGAATGCGGACCGTGTGATGATGACGCATTTTGCGGCCACTTCGACAGCGACCAAGACCGGTCATAAGGATATGGCAAAGAGAATATCACCACAAATGCTTGCGATGCTTCCTGCTGAATCAAGGGCACAGTTTCAATCGACCTTAGATTTTATGAAGTCTCTTCAAGATGTCACAAAAGAAGACAAAGAAACTGTCCTAAAATATGAAGATGAAATTATGGCTCACCTAATCAATTATCAGAGTGATTCACCTATAGTGCCTTAATACTCGGGTATTGAGTAGTGCTTTGATCGCTGTTCTGATCCCCATCCATTATGCAAAAATAGCATGGCTCCCATGCAAAAAATGCTTGCTAATCTGCGGCCTCCATGCAATTGTGCACCGAAGCATAATTAGTTGAACAATGGAGAAAATACATGTCTAAATTTACCTTAGCCGAATACATTTGGCTTGATGGTGCGGTGCCTACACGCCACCTTCGCTCAAAGTCGCGTGTGGTTAATGTCGGGAATAGCCCGACACTTGAAGATTTCCCAGAGTGGAGCTTTGATGGTTCATCAACAAATCAGGCCTCAGGTGATGACTCTGATTGTATTTTAAAACCAGTCTTTTTTGTTGAAGATCCAATTCGTGGCGAGGGGAATTATCTTGTTATGACTGAGGTCTTTAATCCGGATGAAACACCGCATGAATCAAATTCACGCGCACAATTGCGTACGGTTCTTGAGGCCGGTGCGGCAGAGCAAGATCCTTGGGCAGGGTTTGAGCAGGAATACACGCTTTTCAAAGGGCGTCAGCCTCTTGGTTGGCCTGAAACAGGTTTCCCTGGGCCACAAGGTCCATATTATTGTGGTGTTGGTGCGGATGAAGCATTTGGCCGTGATATTGCAGAAGATCATGCACAAGCATGTATTGAAGCCGGCCTGTTGTTCTATGGTATTAATGCGGAAGTTATGCCGGGGCAGTGGGAATTCCAGATTGGCTATCGTGGCGATGCAAAAGAAGCTGCTGATGTTATGACGGCGGCAGATCATACTTGGGTTGCTCGTTGGTTACTCTACCGTATTGCAGAAGATTATGGCGTTACTGTTTCAACACATAATAAGCCAATTACAGGTGACTGGAATGGTGCGGGTATGCATACTAACTTCTCAACAAATGATACGCGTGATAAGGCAAAAGGTAAGGATGCAATTGCTGCTGCTGTTAAGGCTCTATCGGAAAAGCATGCGGAGCACATTAAGCTTTATGGTCATGCTCTCGACCGTCGTTTGACCGGGCACCATGAGACATGTGACATCAATACATTTAAGGCCGGTAATGCTGATCGTGGTTGTTCGATCCGTATTCCGCAGTTGGTTGCGCAAAAAGGTTATGGCTATTTTGAAGACCGTCGTCCGGGCGCGAATGCAGACCCTTATCTTGTTGGTGCACGTTTAAGTGCGACTGTTTGCGGTCTTGATGAGGCTCTTATGACGTTTAAGTCATGGCCACGTGAAGATGCAAAATTTGCTATTGCTGCAGAATAAAAAGCACTCTAAGTATATATTATTGGAGGTGTGCGAATGACCTTTGCACGCCTTCTTTTCTTTCTATCTATATAAAATCTTAATATTTCGATGCTAAAAGAGGGGAGTGGTTTTTCTTAACCATGTTTCTCTCTGCGTATTTTTTTGATAAACTGCTGATAATAATAACGACTTAAAAGGCGTGTGATAAAGTCTATGGAAGAAATTGAACTGGAAATTGTTTCCGAAGAAGAACTAAAGCAAGATGATAGCTCTATAATCGATAGTGACAGCGATGATGATATTGTCGATGTGGAGGTTAGTGACACGCTGGAGAATCCTTCGAAAGAAAAGGAGGTTCTTGATAATGGCGTTGATCAGCCAGCTGCTGATATAAGCCCTGTTGAGAATGACGACGACTTTTTTAATGATTCTACGTCGGAGCAAGCAACAGGCACAGCTTTACAAACCCTTGGCGGGGCGCTGCAAACACAAGATGATGATGGTTACGATGATGATGAGGCCTCTGGTAAGGCTCGTATGGGAGAGCGCATGGTTGCCATGGGGCTCATTACGGATGACCAGTTAAATGTTGCCTTACAGGAGAAGAAGATCTCCGGTAAAATGCTGGGTGAAATCCTTGTTGACCTTGGGTTTATCGAAGAGGATACCCTTACGGTGTTCCTTGCCGAAACATCAGGCTTTGGTGTTTTCGATCCGCGTAATACGATTGTGGATGGTGAGGCCTTGGCTCTTTTAGAAAAGAGAGTTGCGCTACAGCACCAGATTTTACCAATCTCGATAGAGGATGAAACAATCTATGTGGCAATGTCTGACCCGTATGATGTTGTTGCCCTTGATACACTAAAAAGATTCTTGCCGAAAAGCATGGCGATCAAGCCTATGGTTGCGACGTCGGCCATCTTGTCGGATGCAATTGATGCGTCTTATGGTTATGCCAGCTCAATTAAAGCCATTCTGGATGAGCTTGAAGAGGGCAAAGAGCAAAAAGATGTTGCATCATTAAGCGAGAACGAGGCGTTTTCTCATCCGATTGTCCGATTGGTGAATGCCTTGGTTTTTGATGCGGTGAAGATTGGGGCATCTGATTTGCACTTTGAACCGGAAGAGAACTTTGTTCGACTGCGTTATCGTCTTGATGGTGTATTATTTACGGCGCAGATTCTGCATAAGCAGCATTGGAATGGTATTTCTCAGCGTATCAAAATTATGTCTGAAATGAATATTGCGGATAAGCTATCTCCCCAAGACGGGCGATTTGGTCTGCATGTCGGGGGGCGTGAGGCAGATTTTCGTGTGTCCTCTTTGCCAACTGTACATGGCGAGAATATTGTTTTACGGGTTTTGGATAAAAGTTCCAGCATTCTGCCGATGGAGGCGTTGGGCTTTAGTGATACGAATCAAGAAATACTACGTACAGCGGTATCTAAGCCAGAAGGCATTATTATTGTTACAGGCCCAACAGGAAGCGGTAAAAGTACATCACTTTATTCGATCTTGAATGAAATCAATGATGTTGAGGTGAACATTCAGACATTGGAGGATCCGGTGGAATATTCTTTGCCCATGATTCGTCAGACCAATGTTCGTGAAGGGGTTTTAGAATTTGCAGATGGTATTAAGGCGCTCTTAAGGCAAGACCCGGATATTATCTTTATTGGTGAAATCCGTGATCAGACAACGGCAGAGATGGCGTTAAAAGCTGCGATGACAGGGCATCAGGTTTATACATCATTGCACACGAATGATTCTTTTGGTGCCATCCCACGTCTTTTAGATCTGGGGATGAAGCCCGGAATGCTTGCCGGGGCGATTATTGCGGTATTTGCACAAAGACTTGCAAGGCGGTTATGCGGAACGTGTAAAGTCGAATATACACCAAATGAGCAAGAATGTGAGGTTCTTGGTGTTGACTCTGCAAATCCGCCGCCTGTTTTTAAGGCAAAAGAAGGTGGTTGTGACGTATGTGCCGGTAATGGGTATAAGGGACGTGTTGCCGTTGTTGAGATCCTTCTTTTTGATGATGAACTGGATGAATCTGTTGCTCGAAATGAATCAAAAGCGGAATTAAAAACGCTTGCTGTAAAAAAGGGCTTCAAAAATATGAGAGACGATGGCATTCTTAAAATACTTGAAGGTGTTACTGATATACCTGCAATTGGGAAGGTCGTGGATTTATATCGGTAGTATCTATTTGCCGTTTTCATGAGTGTGCTATTTCTTATCCAAAAGGATTTGAGTTATCGAACGTTTTAAATATAGAGCTGTTAATTCGCGTGGACGCCCTGTACGGGGAAGCATTTCCGCAGTTAATGAAGTGGATTTATATAATCAGCTTCAGACTGCGGGGCTTGAGCTTGTGCAATGCACACCACTAAATAAACGAAGCTCTAAGTTGAGTGGCTTCACTCTTAACAAGATTAAATTGCGTGATTTAATTCAGTTTTTTATTCATATGAAGCAAATGCAAGGCGCAGGTATTCCAATGCTTGACGCGCTTTCTGATATTCGTGATGGTGCAGATAATGATCAAATGCGTGATATCGTAAGTGAGGTGCATCGTGATGTACGAGATGGGTCGGCTTTATCCGAAGCTATGGCTAAACACCCCAAAATTTTCAAGCCTCTTTTTGTCTCACTGGTTAAGGCGGGTGAAGATACCGGGGATTTGACCTCATCATACATCCAGCTTGAGAGTTATTTAAAATGGGTTGATGCAATGCAATCCAAGATTAAAAAAGCAACACGATATCCAATGGTGGTAACGATTGTTGTTGTTTTGGTTATTGTCTTTATGATGAGTTATCTTGTCCCGCAAATTGTGGATTTCCTGAAATATCTGGATATTGAATTACCGTGGTTTACGGTATGGCTTATCGCGACGTCGAATTTCTTTGTTGAGTCGCAATTTAGTCTGTTGGGAATCCCGATTTATGGTGCATTAATCGTCATCTTTGTGCCTGTTATTTTGTTTGGCTCGTTGGTTGGGGTAAGGCGGCTATCTGATGAGGCCGCATATCAGCTTGATTCGCTGTATTTGCGCATGCCTATAGTTGGAGATTTGATCAGAAAGATAACAATTGCACGTTATGCACAGACTTTTGGTGCCTTGTTTGCCAGTGGAATTGATGTGATTAATGGCCTTAAAGCAGCACGAAATACGGTTAATAATTTGGTCTTAATGGATGCCATGGAATCGGTTGAAATCTATGTCCAGTCTGGAAGTCCGCTTTCTGATGCTTTGAATGCATCAGGTGAGTTTCCAAGTATGGTTGTACGTATGGTTAAGATCGGAGAGGAGTCCGGAGACTTATCTGAGGTCTTGGAACAAGTCTCGGAATTTTATACAAAGGATGTTGATGAGGCGATTGATGCATTAATCGAGATGATACAACCGATGTTAACTGTTATACTCGCTCTCATCATTGTCTGGATCGCTGCAGGTTCGTTCGGGCCGATCTATATGAATCTGGGTAATATGGTCGATATTTAACAAATCTTTGAGTTTTTTCACATGTCTCTATCTTTCTTATCGCCGTCAAGAACCGTGTTAATGATCTCGGATGAGGCATTGTTTATCTACGGGGTAAGTGCTCGCGGAGCAAAGCTTGTTGAAGCTGTGCCTTGGTCAGCAGAAGATTTCACGGATAGTGTCGCAACAATCATATCCAAGGACTGTGGGGGGAAACCGGTTCTTATTCTTAACGATATGGTTGAACAGCACTATCGCAAAGAAAAAGTACCAAAAGTTAGTATTATGGATCGCGGGAATGTGGTTAAGCGAAAGCTGAAAGTCGCTTTCCCAAGCTATCCTGTTCGTGCCGCGTTGCCGTTAAAGGAAAAATTAGCGAAAGAAAAGGGGGCTTTAGGGGGGAGTATCTATATCTTCTCTGCGGTACCTGCCAGTGAGGCTTTCACAAAAACCATGGCTGCTGCTGCGCAATCTTTGGCTCCGATTGCAGGCTTTTGTCTTCTACCTATCGAAGCGTCTGACATGATTAAGAAACTGTCAGAGAAGCTCACCGGAAAAGGCGGGAAAAAGGCACAGTGGACTGTGTTTATGGGGCAACATAAAAGCGGTAGCTTAAGACAGATTGTTACCAAAAATGGTGAACTTGCCCTAACGCGTATGACACCCATTTCGGATCACGATGATGATCCTCTTGTTTGGGCGCAGGATGTCCATCAGGAATTCAATGCGACGATGAGTTATTTATCGCGTTTTGGCTTTGATTCATCTGATGGTTTGAATGTTATATTGCTTGCCGATTCCTCCACCGGAGATATGGTGCATGAGCTCATTGATACGCCATGTGATTTTCACTCTCTGACTTCTGATGATGCTGCGCGTAAGCTTGGTGTTCGTCAGGGGATTCAAGAAACGCTTCATCATGCGGATGCATTACATTCTGCATGGATTGGCCGAAAGAGCCGTTTCATATTGCCAATGAAGGCGAAACAAATTGACAGTGTTTCGCAGCCGCGACAAATTGCGGCGCTTTTATCTGTGTTGCTTATCCTTGGTGGCGCGTTCCTGGCATATCAAATTATGGGCTATGTTCAGGATCTTTCAGAGGTTCGAGCAGATATTGAGAACATCACACAGCGTAAGAGTCATCTTGACCTACAATATCAAAAGGAAGTTAAACGCAAAGAAGATCTCGGTTATGATATTAAGCTGATACAGAGTTCTCTTGCCGTGTTTGACTCATTTGAAGAAAAACAAATAGACGTTTTACCATTGTTCTATCGTGTTGGTATGGCCTTGGGACGTGATATGAAGGTAGACCGCCTTGATTTAAAACGCGGAAAGAAAAGTATTGCACAACGTGTTATGGATGCGAATGGGAAAGAGCCGTCATTTGTGGCCGATATGCAAATGACATTCCCAAGTACAACAGATGCCGAAAAAGGTAATGAAGAGGTGAAACAGTTCCGCCAACGCCTTCAAAGGTTATTACCGGATCATGTGGTTTCTGTAACAAAGCTTCTTGAAGATTATGAATATAGTGAAGAGATTGTTGTTGAAACAGGCAATAGAGCGGGAAGTGCCGCGTCTCAGGACTATGTCGCGGAGATTAGCGTGGAAGGACCGGCAAAATGATAGGCATTATCGGGATAAAACGCGTAATTATTTTACTTATATTGATTGTAGTGAATGCATCAATGGGGGCGGCTCTCTATCTTTATATGATCCCGGAAAAAGAAAATTTGGATCGAGAGCAGAGGGGGTTGCGTGCTCAATTATCATCGGTACAGTCTGATATTGATCGTATGCAGCTTGAGTTTGAACAACTAGATCAACAGCAAAGCAAATTTGATGCGCTGAAGGCCGATGGGTTTTTCTCAACGCAGGTACGGAGTTCTGCGAAGGATTTGTTAAGCGAAATTCAAAGAGAATCTCGAGTTATCTCTGCTGTAGTTAGTGTTAAATCCGGAATTTTAGAAGATAATGTAGAAGCGGCCAAGTCGGGTCATAAGGTTCTTATGAGCCCGATTGAAGTCGAGATTAGCGCATTTGATGACGCAGATGTTTATAGCTATCTTGAAATTGCAGAGCGCAGGTTTCCTGGACATTTACGCGTGGATGGTTTGGAAATACAACGTACAAGAGATATGAGTGCCGCTGTTTTGCGTGCGATTGCAAGTGGCGCAAATCCAGAGCTGATACGGGCAAGTATCAGAATGTCTTGGCGTACAATGATACCGGAATCTCAGGTTATTGCAAAACCGTGATATTCGATAGATAGAGTGAAAGGTAAAGATGATGATGGCATACAGTAGGATATTCCGATATACGGTCTTTCTTGTATTGTGCTTTGCCGTTTTTTCAGGCGGAAGCTTGTTCTCGAAGGATTTATTTGCTCAGGAAAATGATCCGCGTGCGGCGTTGAATGCGGTTGATGATTCCTTAAAAGAAGAGGAAGACAAGGTAAGTGCAAATGAGGTGCCGTCCTTGTTTTTCACATATTGGCAACATAAAACAATCCGTGATGCAAAAAACTCTCGTGGTGTTGTACGAGCTCCTGATGATTGGGAATTAGATGTAGAAGAAGATTATGAGCCTGACCCAGGGCCTCGTGAAGTTCTTCTTGGCGGCATTCTCTATAATGGTGAGAAAAACTGGACAATCTGGCTGAATGGGCAACGGGTAACACCTGATGCTGTGCCAAAGGAAGTCCTTGATTTACGAGTGTATGATGACTTTATTGAGGTTAAATGGCTCGATGAATATACAAATCAAATTTTTCCGTTACGCCTGCGTGCACATCAAAGGTTTAATTTAGATATGCGCATCTTCTTACCCGGTTAAATATAATAAATAGAGGTTGTTATGATAGGTCGTTCTTTATCTCTGTCTGGCGTGTCTGTGTCTTATGCCGGTAAAGCCGCGATATCGGATGTTTCATTTGATGTTCAAGATGGTGAAATTTTTGGTCTTATGGGGCTAAATGGTGCAGGAAAGACGACCATTATTAAATCAATTTTGGCACTACGTGAGCAGGATGAAGGAGAGATCTTAATACACGGAGATGTTAAGAATTCGCAGAAAAGCAAATCACAGCTTGCATATTTACCTGAAAAGTTTGAACCACCGTGGTTTCTTACGGGGATGGAGTTTTTAAAATTCTCGTTGTCTTTATATAAGCAACCATTTGATGAATCCCATTTGCGAAAGGTTGCGGAAAGCCTTGCTTTGGATAGTGACGCGTTAAAGCGGCGCGTGAATACCTATTCCAAAGGAATGCGCCAGAAATTAGGCCTTATCGGTACATTAATGACCGGAGGTTCTCTTTTTATCTTGGATGAACCGATGAGCGGCTTAGACCCGCTTGCACGGGCTTTGGTGAAAAAGATGATTTCTGATATGAAACATGAAAAGCGTACGATTTTCTTAAGTTCTCATGTTCTTGCCGATATGGATGAGATTTGTGATCGTGTTGCACTGTTACATGAGGGGGCAATTCGCTTTGTCGGGACGCCCGAAGATCTGAAAAAGCAAACAGATACCCACAATCTTGAGCAGGCCTTTCTTGAATTTATTGAGTATAAGAAGGTTGCATGATATAATTATGCCAATATTCGAGGCGATTCTGATTCGCTTTATCTCATTGTTTGCACGTCCGTGTGAAGTTTTTAACATTTTTTGTGGTTTGGTCTTATGTTTATGCGTTCGTCGTTTTTTGCTGCTGTACTTTCCCTGTCTTCTATTCCGTTTTGGGCATATGCACAAAATGCCCCCATTGTTTTAGATACTGATGAGGTTAAATCAATATCTGTTCCAGGGTTAGAGGAGCTCAATACGGTAGATGGTGATGAGGTCGATACGTCCTCTAACGGGACTGGCTTAGTGCCGGAAATGACCAACTCAATTGCCGGGCCATCTGCAGAGAAATCCTCTGCGGATGACGAAGCTTTCTTTGATGCAAATAATATGGTTCCTCAGGGGGAGATGGCACAGGATGGTCCTGTTAATGTCAATCCAATTTATCAACCAGCCTCCAAGCTTGTTTTGGTGCGAAAAACGGTTGCAGCAGATGAGCGAAGCGCCGCTTTAGTTGCAGCAGAACGGGCAATGAAGTTGGGGATCTACGATTCAGCTCTTCAGCTCTTTGATGATTTATATCTGGAAAACAAGAAAGATGCCCGCGTCTTGATGGGGCGTGCTGTTTCTCTACAAAAATTGGGTCGTTTTGATGAGGCGATGCAAGTTTATGAAGAGTTAGAAAGTGTTGCTCCGGATGATATAGTGGCAAAGGTTAATATGCTTGGGCTGTTGGGCACGCGTTATCCGTCTATTGCTTTAAGACGATTGTTAGAGCTGCACAGTGAGAACAAAGACAATGTCCTTTTAACTGGGCAGTTGGCCGTTGCTTATGCAAAGAGTGGTGACTTGCGTAGTGCACTGAAATATCTTGGTATCGCGGCGAGTATGGAACCACGCAACGCTTCTCATGTTTTCAATATGGCGGTTTTATCTGACCGTGCAGGAGAGAGTGCCAAGGCCGTTTCTTTTTATGAAAGGGCGTTGGAGATTGATACGATACACGGTGGTGGACGCTCAATACCACGAGATTCTGTTTATGAGCGCTTGGCACAAATCCGTTAAGATCCTTTTGTTTATAGCTTGAGTAGGTTTCTGGGCTTATGTTTCCGGTAATAGAGTTGGCTTTATCTGCTGTTTTAGGACTTGTACTCGGAAGCTTTTCGACAGCTTTGATTTATCGTGTACCTCGGCGGCTGAAATGGGGGGCGAAGAGATCTGCTTGTCCTAATTGTAAGACTCAACTTGGAATATTGGATCTTTTCCCTGTTTTTTCCTGGGTGTTCTCAAGGGGTAAATGTCGCCATTGTAATAAACCTATTTCCGCTGTTTATCCATTGATTGAGGTGGTTGGTGCATTTTTATGTGCCGGCGCATATGCCGTATTTGGTTTTGGTGCAGAGATGTTTTTTGTCGCGGCGGCGGTACCTGTTTTGGTTTCTCTTTTTGTCATTGATTTGAAACATATGATTTTACCCAATCAACTGGTTTTTGCTTTGATGGTGATTGGGCTAGGGCGGCTGTTCTATTTTTCTATTTCTGATGTGTTTGTAAGTGTGCCCGATCTTATGATCCCGTATATTGTTGGGGCGGTCGTGTATGCTATTGTTCCTTGGGCACTTGGCGCCGTATTAACCAAGGTGTTAAAAAAAGACAGTCTGGGTATGGGGGATGTGAAGTTTTTCTTTGTTTCCGGTCTTTGGCTCGGGTTGTCGGTATTGCCGTACTTTATGATGATGTCAGGGTTGTTGGCGATGATGTTTGCCGTGGCTTGGCGATTGATTGTTGGGGGGGAGGCATTTCCCTTTGGTCCGGCACTTATTGCATCTTTTTATGGCTTATTGCTCTTTCAGGGTTCTTTTTTGATGTAGAACTATGTAGAATGTTTTTAGGGGATATTTACTTTCCATTCACTTTCTTTCTGTAGAACTATAATTCTGGGTACCTAAGAAAAAGGAGCACCGCTTTGGATCTTACTCAACTTCTTGCCTTTACAATGCAAAATAACGCATCTGACTTGCATTTAAGTGCGGGAAACCCTCCGATCATTCGTGTCAGCGGACAAATGAAACGGGTTAAAGCCGATGCATTAGGTAGTGACGATATCAGAACGATGCTTTATTCCGTGATGACGGAAGAGCAGCGCGCAGAATTTGAAAAGAATATGGAGCTCGATTTTGCGATCGCGCTTGGAGAAAAGGCACGTTTTCGTGTGAACGGTTTTACAACCCGTTTGGGGGCGGCGGCCGTATTTCGTACAATCCCGACAGAAATCCCGACAATGGAACAATTGGACTTACCGCCTGTCATGCGTCGCTTTGCCGAGCTTGAAAAGGGGATTGTCCTTGTAACCGGTCCAACAGGTTCCGGTAAATCTACAACATTGGCTTCTATGGTTAATCACATTAATCTGAACCACGCAAAACATGTGTTGACGGTAGAGGATCCGGTTGAGTTTTTTCACTCATCTAAGAAGTCTTTGGTTAACCATCGTGAGGTTGGTCAGGATACAAGAACGTTTTCTCGTGCATTGAAAAGCGCACTTCGTGAAGATCCAGATGTTATTCTGGTTGGTGAGATGCGTGATCATGAAACGATATCTTTGGCCTTGACAGCTGCAGAAACCGGACACCTTGTTTTTGGAACCTTGCACGCGAACTCTGCTTCTAAAACGATTGATCGTATTATTGATGTATTTCCAAGTGGGGATAAGGAAATGGTACGTGCAATGCTTTCCAGTTCTTTGCAAGGCGTTATTGCACAAACGCTGTTAAGGCGTGCGGATGGTGGGCGTGTTGGTGCCTTTGAAATTCTTGTTGGAACAAATGCGGTTCGTAACCTTATTCGTGAAAATCAAATCCCGCAAATGTATTCCATGATGCAAACGGGATCTCGATACGGCATGATAACAATGGAAGATGCGATTACGGATCTGGCAGAGGGTGGAATTATAGATAAGGATGAGGCACGTCGTGCACTTCTTAAAACCACGGATGAGTCAGAAGATCGTGATGAAGATTATGCGGCAGGGGCTCTTGGTGGTCGACGAATGGATGGCGATGATAAAGATGAATCCTCTGGAAGTAGTGGCGGAACATTTACCGGTGGTGTTGCTCCGCCGAAAGGTAATGGCGATGAGGGGTACTCATTTTGAACGCACCATTGATCTTTAGCTTCTTAAACGCAATGAATGAGCACAAGGCCAGTGACATGTATCTGACCGTGGGCTGTCCGCCGACTTTACGCGGGGATAAAGACCTTATCAAATTGGCTGATGAGGTTTTAAGTCCTGATCAGATTAATGAGCTTTTAAATTCAATGCTTACCGGGCGTCAGCGCCGTGATTTTGATGTCCATAATGAATTGAATACAGCATTAGATATGGGAGAGCATGGTCGTTTTCGTATTAATGTTCTACGACAAAGGCAGTTTCCTGCATTGGTTATTCGACGCATTGTCTCTGAAATCCCTAGTTTTGATGAATTACGTTTGCCTCCAATCCTTGAAACACTTGCGATGGAGAAGAGGGGATTAATTCTGGTTACCGGAATGACCGGATCGGGTAAGTCTACGACGCTTGCTGCGATGATTGATCAGCGTAATCGGAACAGTTCCGGTCACATTATTACGATTGAAGATCCGGTTGAATTTTTCCATGAGCATAAAGGCTGTGTGGTAACACAACGGGAAGTCGGGGTTGATACGGAGTCGTTTGCAGTGGCGATGAAGAACTCTTTGCGTCAGCGCCCTGATGTTATCCTTGTTGGGGAAATACGTGACCGCGAGGTGATGGAGCAGGCGCTATCTATTGCGGAGACAGGTCACCTTTGTTTGGCAACGATTCACACAAATAACTCTTATCAGGCGATTGAACGTATTGTAAATCTGTTTCCGGAAGACTTCCATAATCAGATCCGTTTAAACCTCTCTATGAATTTGAAGGGCATTATATCGCAGCGCTTATTGCCAAGCACTAAAGCTGGTCTTGCTCCGGCTATTGAAGTGATGATTAATCAGGGCTTGGTACGTGATTTGATCTTAAAAGGTGAAATTGGTAAAATTCATGATGTGATGGAACAGAATAACTCTATCGGTATGTCAACATTCGATCAGTCTTTGATGAATTTGTTCATAGAGGGCATGATTACCGAAGATACCGCAATCACGAACTCGGATAAGCCGTCTGATATGAAAATCAAGGTACAGCAGGCGAAGCTGGTTAATGATTCGCGTGGAAATGCGAGCGCCCTTGATGCCGTTGATACGTCACGTATCTCGTTTAGTGAGTGATTATCGGGTATATTTTTCAATAAACGGACTTATACACAGAAGTTGTGTTTCTGTTTTGCAAAAGAAATCATAGTTTCCCTGAATTTATGTTCTTATAATACGTATCAGAATCATTCCTTGGCATGTTCTTGCCGATTTTTCTGTTATTTTATTCAGTTGTTTATTCGGGAGTTCTTCAGCTCATGTTTTCTCTAAAAGTGGCGAAACCTTTGTCTGTGTTTTCATTTTTCAAGTATTCGTTGATTGTATCAACCGCGTTTACCCTCTGCTCTTGTGATCTGGCAGCAAATTATACGAAGACAGATCGGGCTGCAAATATGGAATTTCAGGATTTCCGTGATGGCTTGACAGAGCGCTTACCTGAGGTAGAAGCAGAGGATGAAAAATCGACATCTTCTACGGCATCCATCCCAGAGTTACAGCCGTATCTTTCTATGTCATCGGATGGCATGAAGTCTATGCCGCTTGTTTCTGTATCTTCTGACGGTACAGTGTCGTTAAGAGATCTACTTTATGAACTTGCACGCCAAGCTGAATATGACTTGGAGCTTGACCCGAATATTCGTGGTGCGGTGTTATTTACGGCACGGAATAAGCCGTTTGATGTGGTGGTGGAGCGTCTAGCCAATGTTGCTGGTCTTCGTTACAAATTCGAAGATGACTTCCTTAGGGTAGAAGTAGATACGCCATATAACAAGACATATAAAATCGATTATTTGAGCTTTATTCGCTCTAATCAGGGGAGCGTTAGCACCAGTGTTTCTGTTGTAACAGGAGAAGGCGCGGATACTGGGTCTGCGTATTCTGCGGCGTCTGACAGTACTTCAGATTTCTGGGGTGAGCTTGAACTTAATATGACACAACTTCTTGATGGTGTTAGCACGGGGGGCTTAAAAACATCGTATGACCCACGTGTAGAAGCGACAGAGCGTAATCCGGATGTTGCTGCGGTTGCACCCCAACCTGTAGATGGTGCCAATGTCGATGGTTCACCTGATGTACAGGTTCAGCCGCCCGAAGCAGTCTTGAATGTACAGTCATTGCCGGTTGATGATGCAGATAGTGACCTTGATGATGACGAACGTAGGGCATCATTCAGTTTGAATAAGCAAGCTGGTATGGTTACTGTTTATGCGAATGAAAAGACACAAAAAGAAGTTGAAGACTATTTGAATGAGCTTAGTAAATCTGTAACAGCGCAGGTTTTGGTTGAGGCAAAAATATTTGAAGTCAGTCTTTTTGATGAATATGTCAACGGTATTGAATGGCAAGCCTTAGCTGGTGAAGGTATTGCCGGATTTGTTGATGCTGCAACAGATACGACTATTGGTGGCTTTACCGTTCCTGGTGGACAAGTTGCTACGAACTCCAATTTTGGTATTGGTTGGTTTGGTAATGATGTTGATGCATTTGTTGAAATGATTGCCGGGTTTGGTACGGTGAGAGCACTTGCAAGTCCGCGTTTAACTGTGATTAACAATCAGTCTGCTGTCTTGAATGTTGCAACGAACCGAGTGTATTTTGAAATTGATCTGGATCGTGAAACAGATGACGATACAGGGGATGTCACACTTGAAATTGACACAGATATTAAGAGCGTTCCGGAAGGTGTTCTGATTAATGTACAGCCATCTATTGATCTTGAAACACGTACAATTTCAATGTTTGTTAGACCGACTATTACGCGCATTGTTGGAAGAGTGGAAGACCCGTCCGTTCTGTTTGTTGCCGGAGACACTGGTATTACCTCTGAAATTCCTGAGGTAAACGTGCAGGAGATTGATACTGTTGTACGTGTTAATTCTGGTCAACCGATTGTTATGGGTGGTTTACTGCAAGACCGTGTTACGAATACACAAGAGGGTATTCCTGTTCTATCAGATGTTCCTTTATTCGGAAGTGCCTTCAAGACACAAGAAGACTTAATTTCAAAAACTGAACTTGTGATTTTCTTAAAGGCAACGCTTCTTGAAAATCCGGCAGATACAATTCACAATACTGATCGTGATCTATATCGGACGTTTTCAGGGGACAGACGACCATTTAAGATGTAATGGGCAAAAGAGTGTATCTTAATCGAGTTTTATAATGTCATTTCCTTTGGTAAAATATGTTTTAATGGCTGCATTGCGAGATAAGCTCGTCATTTCGATGCTTATCTCCTTTGTCGTTGGGGCGAGCCTTTCTTTATTCCTTGGTAGTGCTGCAATTGTTGAAAAAGATGCTTTTTCTCTGGTTTTTGCAGCATCTGCTTTGCGGTTAATCTCCGTTTTTGGTTTGGTACTTTTTATTATTTTCTTTGTACGGCGTTCTTTTGAAAGCAAAGATATAGAATTTCTTCTGTCCAGACCTGTTGGGCGGGTTAGCATCATATTTTCATATGCTTTTGCTTTCTTAATCTTGGCGGTTTTGGTTTCTGTGGCTGTTGGTGGAGTATTATTTGCCATTGCACCACATATGTTTGGGGTTAACCATATATGTTGGCTGATAACGATTGCCGTTGAGGCCGTTATTATGGTCAATATTGCATTCTTTTTCTCTATGCAAATTAGTAGTGCGGCCAGTGCCTCAATGCTTACCGTTGCGTTTTATGTGCTTGGACGCATGATGGGACAACTTTTGGGGATTGTAGACTCTGATTTGGTTGATGGCTCCGGTCTTTTTGCGATGACTTTACAGCTTGTTTCGGTAATAACACCACGTCTGGATTTGCTGGGACAAAGCTCTTGGCTTCTTTACGGGGTGAGTGATTTCTCAACGATAATATATGCTGTTGCTCAAGGTGCTGTTTTTTCTTTCCTTGTTTTATGCGCAGCTAGTCTCGATTTTATTCGTAGGCAATTTTGATTAAAGGTGGTTCGTGTTCATGGAGCCTCATAAGCAGGATAAATTTTTACAGATTTTCTTAGCACTACTGCTATGTGTTAATATTATGATCTGGTTTGCTATGCGCGATGAACGGGTTGTGTGGGGCAATGTTCCACCTGCACCAAGTATCGAATTCGCCAGTAGTTATGGACTTGGGGATCATAGTTTTTCATATCGGATCAACGGTTTGATGATACAAAACCTAGGGGATACGGGGGGGCGTGTGACGTCTCTAAAAGATTACGATTATGACAGGCTAACAGAATGGTTCTTTTTACAAGATAGCCTTGACCATAAATCTAGTTTTATCCCTTATCTGGCTTCATATTATTTTATTGGGTTACAAGAGCCTGAGAAATACAGACCTGTTTTGGATTACCTTGAAGTTGCAGCAGGGCATGGAGAAGGAGAGAAGTGGCGTTGGTTGGTTCAGGCCGTGTTCTTTGCGCGTTTTCGATTGAATGATTTAGATAAGGCACTTGAACTCGCTCATAGTTTGGCAGATACCAAGAATGACGATGTCCCGGGTTGGGTTCGGCAGATGCCAGCTTTTGTTATGACACAGAAGGGCGAGAAAGAGGCGGCTTATGCTCTAATGGTTGAAATTCTAAAGACCAGCGCAGATAAGATGCATCCTAATGAGGTCAACGCCATGAAAGCCTATATTTGTGACCGTATTTTGGATGCAGAGCGCGCAAAGACCAATTCGTTATGCCAGAACTGAAAATAATAAGCGTGCAAACTGTGGGCTTATATTAGAAAAATAGTTGAAAGAGGAGAGGTAAAGCCTTTACCTTATCTGTATGGAGACATTACGTTTTACATTATCTGAGATGCTTTCACTATTTGGTGTTATGCAATGTCTCTATATTCTCGTTTATGTCAGTTTTCGTGCGGGAAATCTGTTCCGTGTTGCTTTGCCCCTGCTTTACTTTTCTGTTCTTGGGCTTGCGTTTTTGATCGATTTTTCTCGCGGATATATTTATGAACTTATTCCATATTTTGATGTTATAAGCTGGGGTATGTGGACGCTCGGTACACCACTCAGTGTTTTGCTTATTCTCCACATGTCGCAAATCACTAAATTACCTGCTCTTATTAATTGGAGTATCCTTCTTATTGTACCGGTTGCTCTTACTTTCTCAATTTTTGCAGGGGCATATAGCAATATGCATTGCTATGATGAGGGGCAGGTTTGTACCCAGTTTTTTGAATGGCTCAATATCTCCGGGCTTATCGCCGGGGCTGTCAGTCTTTTGGTGATCTGGTTTAGAAAAAATCTGTTCGAGGATCTTCTAAAACAAAAGGCCGGTAAAGAGCGTTATTGGCTTATTTTATCTTTGATCATGGTGAATATTTCGTTCCTCTTTTTGATTGTATTCTCAACTACCGGTTATCAGGTTGATACAAACCTGGCGGTCATTCGAACGATTTTAGGGCTAGGTTTTGTCTATATCGTATCCACCAGCCTGTTTCGGATTTATCCAAGTGCATTAAATGTTCCTTATCAAAAGAAGAATGAAGGGCAGCTTTCTTTAGAAGAAATGGGTTTGGCTGCAAAAATAGAGAGCCTTCTTAAGTTGGAAAAGATCTATCATGAGAACACATATTCTAGATCTGACTTAGCACAAGAACTCGGTGTTGCCGAATCCACAATATCGCGCGTAATTAACCTGTACTTTAAGAAATCTTTTCCGCAACTACTGAATGAGTATCGGGTTGAAGATTCCAAACAATTGTTATTGGATACGGATGCCAGTATTCGCGTTGTGGCAAGTGAAGTAGGTTTTAATTCCTTACCGTCCTTTAATCGGGTATTTAAGGAGATAACAGGGCAGAGTCCCAGCTCTTATCGGAAAAATACAATTAAATAAGCGTTAAGAAAAAGCATGTCTTCTCATATATCGTTTTTCTAACTTATCATTTCGTCTTAATGAATAATTGAAGCGCAACTTTAAGATTTTTTTTAAGAAAAAACACGATCCTAACTATATTGAGGCTATTAATATGATTAAAAGGCGTGTATGATTCGCTCTGTGCTGTCCAGCACATTCTTTTAATACTCTCAAACTTAACAACAACTTTTTTTATTTCTTTGTGAGGAGAAAACTATGAAAACATTAAATTTAGAATCCGTCCGTGAAGAGAAGGGCTTTACCCTTGTCGAATTGGCGGTTGTGATGGTTATTATTGGTCTGTTGATCGGTGGTATCCTTAAAGGTCAGGAAATGATTGCAAACGCGCAGGTATCTGCGACTGTTGCACAGGCAAAAGGTGTTGACGCGGCTGTATCAACATTCCGTGATATGTTTGACGCATTCCCGGGTGATATGTCTGCGGCTCAATCTGCGGCGCGTTTACCAAACTGTCTTGCTGCGCCATGTAGCAATAATGGTAACAGCGATGCACGTTTAACAGATTTGCCGGGTGTTGGTAATGCCACTGGAGGTGAGAACCTGGCGTTTTGGGCGCACTTAAATGCAGCGGATCTTGTGTCTGGTGTTGATGGCACAGCAACTGTTGCATGGAACCAAGGATTGCCTGCTGCGCGTGTTGGTGGTGGTATGACTGCTGGTTTCACAAACGGTGCTGCGCAATTGGGTATGAATGTGGCGCCACGTGGTGGTCACTATATTACAGTTCAGGGTGCAACTGGTGCAGCTAACGGTGCAGCAAGTGGTGTTATGACTGCTTCACAGGCGGCGCGTATGGATCGTAAGATGGATGATGGTAATGCATCAACCGGTTCTGTATTTGCAAATGGTGATGGAACTTGTGCAGATGGCGCAGGGATCTACCAGGAAGCAGCTGATACAAAGAGTTGTGATCTATATGCTAGAATCGCTGGATAATAGCGTAGTATAAGTAGATGAAAACAAACAAAGAGCCTGATATTAATCAGGCTCTTTTCTTATGCTCATTCGGTGTTGGTATTATTTTTTTGATACTGACTTCGCAATGTCTTTTAGGCCACCCAATATATCTAAGGGTAGGGGAAGGACGATTGTGTTTCCCTTTGAATTCGTGAATTCCGCCATTGTACCGAGATAGCGCAACTGCATTGTTTCAGGACGTTTTGCAAGGATTGTAGCAGCCTCATCAAGTTGCTGTGCAGCCTGTAATTCACCTTCGGCATTGATGATTTTCGCACGGCGTTCACGCTCTGCTTCGGCTTGTTTTGCGATGGCACGTACCATTGTTGGATCGAGGTCAACATTTTTGATTTCAACATTTGTAACCTTGATACCCCAGCCCTCTGTTTGTTGATCAAGAATACCTTGAATATCTTTGTTGAGTTGATCCCGTTTTGATAGCATTTCATCCATTTCATGCTTACCAAGTACAGAACGTAATGTGGTTTGTGCAAGCTGACTTGTGGCTGTAATAAAGTCTTCTACCTTGTTGACGGCTAGTCCCGGGTCAACCACGCGATAATAAACTACGGCGTTTACCTTCACAGATACATTGTCCTTTGAAATGACATCTTGAGATGGGATGTCTTCGGTACGTATGCGCATATCGACAAGTAGAACGCGTTGTACCATCGGTACGATAAGCTGAACACCCGGGCCACGGTTGCTGGTATAACGACCAAGTGTGTAGATCACGCCGCGTTCGTATTCCTGAATGATACGTACAGAGGCGAAGATAACAACGATAAGAAAAACAAATAAGGGTATAAAAAATGACATAGTGTGATCTCCTGTTTTTATTTTTAAGCTGTAACTTTGATGCGTAGTTTTTCAACGGATTCGATTGTGATCATATCTTCTGGGGTTAGATCCATATTCTGATCTGAATAGGCACTCCAGATTTCCCCTTCAAAACGGATTGTACCTTTTGTCTCATCCCATTCTGTGACAGTTGCTTTTGCACCGATCATACTATCTATGCCGGTAGATATTTTTTTATTTTTTAGCCATAAGAATATCGAAATAATCGTTGCAATAAGTGCAAATTCAACAAAGGCGATACCAAATAAAATTGGCCATCCAATGGCAACGTCAAAGATAAAATCCCCACCGTTTTGTAAGGCATAGCCAGCATAAAGTGCGATTAAAGCATTAATTGTGATAAGGCCGAATGAAATCACGCCCAGTTCTGCGATGATTAAAAGTGTTCCGGCAACATATAACGACGTAACTGCGCTCTCCAAAGAAATGAATCCCAGTAGATGCAGCGCGATGATAAGACTCGCGATCACGATGTCCTCCCTTTATAGCAGCATTATTTTCCTAATGCGGCTATTAAAGCATCTCCCATTTGCGATGTCGAGACTTCTTGGCAGTTATCCGCCATAATGTCGGGTGTACGTGTACCGGAATTCAGAACATCCTGAACGGCATTCTCCAATTTTTCGGCAATGTTCCCTTGGTCGAAAGAATAACGAAGACACATGGCAAAACTTAATATTGTTGCCAGAGGGTTTGCCTTGCCTTGTCCTGCAATATCAGGGGCAGACCCATGCACAGGTTCATAGACCGCACTTGAACCAGTTGCACCGAGTGAAGCAGATGGAAGCATACCAAGAGAGCCGGTTAGCATAGCAGCTTCATCAGACAGGATGTCACCGAATAAATTATCCGTAACGATAACGTCAAATTGTGCGGGATTACGCAAAAGCTGCATCGCGCAATTATCTGCGTACATATGTTCTAACGTGACATCGGAATATTCGGCGCTATGTAAGGCGGTTACATCTTCACGCCATAATTTTCCGCTTTCCATTACATTGGCTTTTTCACAGGAATGCACTTTGTTTTGTCTTTTCTTCGCTAAATCAAAGGCAACATGCGCGACGCGCTTAATTTCTGATGTTGTGTACACTTGCGTATTAACACCGCGGCGTTCACCATTACCGAGGTCTTCAATGCCGCGTGGTTCACCGAAATAGACACCACCTGTTAGCTCACGAACGATAAGGATATCAAGACCTTTAACAATTTCAGGCTTTAGAGTGGATGCATCAATCAATGCATCGAAAACAAGGGCAGGGCGTAGATTGGCAAATAGATCAAGCTCTTTACGCAAACGTAACAGACCGGCTTCTGGGCGTTTATTGTATTCAACGTCATCCCATTTAGGCCCCCCAACAGACCCCATGAGAACAGCATCCGCTTGACGGCAATCTTCCAATGTTTGATCTGCCAATGGAACGCCATATTTATCATAGGCTTGTCCACCGATCAGGTCTTCTTTTGTCTTGATCGTGATATCTGTGTTGTCGTTAATCCATGTGATGACCTTTTGTGTTTCGGCCATAATCTCGGGGCCAATACCATCACCGGGAAGAATCTGAAGATTATATTCCATTGTATTTTTATCCTTCGTTTTTATCTTTAAATCCAGGGTTTGCTCTGTATACGCTCATTTTCGAAGACACTGATGTCTTTCTCTTTTTCTAGTGTCAGACCGATATCGTCCAGACCGTTGAGAAGACAGTGTTTACGAAATGGGTCGACCTCAAATGGGTATGAGAATTTATTACCGCGGGTAATTGTTTGTTTTTCTAAGTCAATTTCAATAAGGGAATCCGGATTTTCTTTTGCCTCTTTCATCAATGTATCCACTTGATCTTGGGGAAGTTGGATTGGCAAGATTCCATTTTTGAAGCTGTTATTGTAGAAAATATCGGCAAAGCTTGAGGCAATAATGCATCGAATGCCCATATCGAGAATAGCCCATGGTGCGTGTTCACGGGATGAGCCACATCCAAAATTCTCTCCCGTAACCAAGATGTTGGCGCCTTTATGTTGCTCTTGATTGAGTGGGAAGTCGGGGTTTTCCTGACCGTCTTCATTGTAACGAAGATTGTAAAAGGCACTGACACCAAGACCTGTACGCTTTACGGTCTTTAAGAATTGTTTTGGAATGATGATGTCTGTATCGACATTAATCATATCCAAAGGTGCGGCTTTTGCCATGAGTTTTGTAAATGGTTCCATTGTAAATCCGTGATTTGTTGATTTATGACTTATCCGCCAACTTTTTGAGAAGTTCTAATTGTTCTTTTTGCATTTCCAAAGAGCGATCAAACTTTTCTGTGTGGGCTTTTTGAAACTTTGATGAGCGTCTCATGATGAATATTATAAATATAAGGAATAAGATTATAGGTGATATGCTTAATAATCCGCTTTTCAGGGCGCAAGGGGCTGACGGGGCTGTGCTAGAGTCCTCAAAATCGTCATACCCATCTGTCTTTGCCTGCCGTTTTTTCAGATCGTCTGCGGTAAGCCAACGATTGTTTTCCTTAACATAGAAAAGGAAATGATGCTCATTCCATAACTCAAAGCTATAGTAATGATTAGATTCAAAATCATCATCAATATTTGAGAGCTTGATTTCTGCAACGCCCTTTATGAGATAATCTGTGTCCAGATCATAATTGTAATAGTAATCCAGATCTTCGCTGATGACGACGTTTAAAAGCTCTAACTGTCCTGAATAGGGAAATAGATTGGTTTTAAAGGTATAGATGCCGGGAGTGTCCGTTTCTTCGAAAACTTCCGTTGTATCCAGACCTGAAATATGTTTTTCCCATTTTTCTATAAATGCCGTTTTAGAGGGAGCATTGTCTTTCTGTCCTGCAAATGAGGACTTCGGATATGTGCAAACGACAAGTAATAGTAGCGTGAGCGTATACAAGAATGAGATGCGTGCATATGAGTTAGAGATTTCGGACATCTGTTAGCCTCCCTGTAATCGCAGCAGCAGCAGCCATAGCCGGGCTTAGAAGGTGTGTACGTCCACCTCGTCCCTGACGACCTTCAAAGTTTCTGTTGGAGGTGGATGCGCATCGCTCTCCCGGTTGTAACTGATCGGGGTTCATGCCAAGACACATTGAGCACCCCGGTTCACGCCAATCAAAACCGGCTTCTATCAATATGTCCGCAATACCTTCTTGCTCTGCCATTTCCTTAACAAGGCCAGAGCCGGGAACGACCATAGCTTCTACATTGTTTGCGACCTTTTTATTCTTTGCAATTTTTGCAACTTCTCTCAGGTCTTCAATGCGTGCATTCGTGCAAGAGCCAATAAAAACTTTGTCTATTTCGATATCTGTGATTTTTGTACCTGATTTCAATCCCATATAGTCGAGCATTCTTTTCACAGATTCCCGCTTATTGATATCGTCAAAGTCTGTGGGGGCGGGGACATGTCCATCAATGGATATAACGTCTTCAGGTGTTGTTCCCCATGTCACTGTCGGTGGAATATCTTTTGCCTCCAAGACGACCTCATGATCGTATTGTGCGCCATCATCAGAAAATAAGGTCTTCCAATACGCGACGGCTTTATCAAAATCATTACCTTTCGGAGCCATAGGGCGTCCCTTTATATATTGGAACGTTGTTTCATCAGGGGCGATTAGTCCGGCGCGCGCTCCACCTTCAATGGACATATTACAGACCGTCATGCGACCTTCCATAGATAGAGTACGCATTGCCTCACCGGCAAATTCAATGACATGCCCGGTTCCACCTGCCGTGCCGATTTCTCCGATAATGGCAAGGATCATGTCCTTTGCTGTTACACCTTCGGGAAGCGCACCATTAACGGTGATACGCATATTCTTTGCAGGCTTTTGAATAAGGGTTTGTGTCGCCAGAACATGTTCAACTTCACTGGTTCCGATACCAAATGCCAATGCGCCAAACGCACCATGTGTTGAGGTATGGCTATCACCACAAACGATGGTCATGCCAGGCTGAGTAAAGCCTTGTTCAGGGCCGATAATATGCACAATGCCTTGGCGTTTATCCATTAAGTCGAATAGCTCTACACCAAATTCTGTGCAGTTATTACGCAGCGTTTCAATTTGTATACGGCTGTCTTCTTCTTCGATTGGTTGGCTGCGGTCTGTTGTTGGTACGTTATGATCCATAACGGCCAATGTATTGGATAATTTTCGTACGTTACGTCCGGTCATGCGTAGACCTTCAAAAGCCTGAGGGGATGTAACTTCATGCACAAGGTGACGATCAATATAGAGTAGGCATGTGCCATCCTCTTGTTGTGATACAATGTGATCTTCCCATATTTTTTGGTACAAAGTGCGTGCAGTCATATTCATCATCTCATGCGCGAAAGTTAATTAAAGCCTATAGGGTATAGTGGGATTTGGGCTTTTTGTCGAGATTTTGTCATGAAATTTCGCAAAATATTTGTATTTTATACTTTCTTTACCTGCCATTACACATGCGTAAAGGCCTTTGTTAATTTCAAGGCTTCTGGATCAAATGTTTTTGATAAAATTCAATCTATAATTAATACCTTTTAAACCCCTTTCTCTTAGACTTGTGATGCAACGAGAAAGAGCAAAAGGGGCACTTGTAATATGGCACATATTTCTGTTGGAAAGCGTAAGGTTGATGCACGTTTTATCAAGAACAAAGATAATAAAATCTTGATTGAATTTGCGGACCCATCTTATGCGCGGGCGGAAAACATTCTTTTTGATCCTAAAAGTCAGAGTCTTCATGCTGTTTTGCATGAGGGAATGTTTCTAATCGGTCATGCACCGGAAGAAATTATTAAGGATTTGATGGAAAGAAAAAGTGTAGAGCTTTGTGCGGATCATTATGCGGGAAAAGTATTGCGAATGCATGCCTCTGTTTCGATTTTAAAACATTAGATAAACGCGGAGTTATTAAAGATGACAGAATTTGAACCATTAAAGAATGAATTTCAGGATAAAGCAAAAAGTGTTGATCCGGTATTTGCGGCTGGTGGTTTTGCCAGAACCAATATTATTCGAGAAGGAGAGCCGGATGCGCTTTCGTTCTAAATACTTTATAAGAATAGAACGGTAAAATAAAAACCCTTTCAATATGTTGAAAGGGTTTTTTAAATCTATATCTAAAGAGAAAAAATTATTTCTTAGCTGTTTTCTTAGCTTCTTTTTTCTCGATACCGTGACCTGTTGTACGTTCTGCAATACGTGCAGATTTACCACGACGCTCACGAAGATAGTATAGTTTCGCGCGGCGAACAGAACCACGACGAACCAATTCAATTGAGTCAACACGGCTACTCCAAAGAGGGAACACACGCTCAACCCCTTCACCGTAGCTGATTTTACGGACTGTAAAGCTCTCGTTAATGCCGCCGCCTTCACGTGAGATACAAACACCTTCATAGGCCTGAATACGCTCACGCGTGCCTTCTTTAACTTTAACATTTACCTTTACGGTATCTCCAGCGCCAAAGTCAGGAACTTCTTTTGTTCCTTTTAGTTTATTAAGTTGTTTTTCTTCGAACTTTTCTAATGTATTCATAGTCTTATCTTTCTTTTTTAATCCTTTATCAGAACCCGATTTCGAATGCCTGAATTGTTTCGGACACCGGCGGTTCTATTATCTTTTTTGTTGGATTTCTCCAAAGTTGCGCACTTTTTATAGTATTTTCCCTTGTATTACAAGTGTTTTTTGTGTCCTTATAGTGGGGATATAACATTAAAATAATAATAAGAGGGGATACATATGTCTAGATACGAAAGGCGTGTTGCAGATCCAGATTTTGATACTGCGGAAAAAGAAGCCAAAGATGGCCTTAATGTATTGTTTGGCATTTGTACCCTTGGGCTTGGGCCATTACTGGCTAAGGTTTTTTGTAAATCCGCGGAGTCTGAAGAACCTAGGGTAACACAGGATAATAACAACACGCACGGACTATAGTCTTTTTTTGTAAGCTTCCCAAAGGTCAGGGCGGCGTTGTTTTGTTAGACCTTCTGATTGTTCCAAGCGCCATGTATTAATGTTTTTGTGATGGCCGCTTCTTAAAACATCAGGTACGTGGTGCGTTATTTCATTGGTATCTGTCCATTCTGCCGGTTTTGTATAATGAGGGTATTCCAGCAATCCACTGGAAAAGCTTTCCTCATCCGGTGTTGCCTTGTTACCCATAACACCATCTAAGAGTCTGATGCAGGCATCCATTAGAATCATTGCGGCAGGCTCCCCACCTGAAAGAACATAATCACCGATGCTTATTTCTTCAAAATCATGTGCGTCGAGAAGGCGTTGATCCACCCCCTCATAACGACCACATAATATGGTGAGCGATTCTTCCTGTGTGAGTGTCTTTACAAGGTCTTGAGTAAGCGGTTTACCACGTGGGCTCATGTAAATGCGGCGCCCCGGTTTTTTAATTGTAGATAAGGCCTTTTCAATCACATCAGGACGCATAACCATGCCTGCACCACCACCAAATGGTGTGTCGTCTACGCATTTATGTGTACCTTCTGCATGATCCCGAATCTGGATACAATTATAAGACCATGCTCCTTTTTCAAGCGCTTTGCCACTGAGGGAATGTCCCAGTGTGCCCGGGAACATTTCGGGGAATAGGGTGAGTATATTAATGTGCCAGCTCATGAGGAGGTAAAGTAAGGGGTTAATTCATGAAAGTCATCAATAATTAATGTTGCCCCGTGTTTTTTCAGGTCTTTTGCACGGTCTTCATGATTATTCTTACCTTCGATAATAAAGCCGACCGGTATCATTCCTGCGTTTTGTGCGGCGAGCATATCCAGTGTGTTATCACCGATGTAAATACATTCACTTGGCTTGGCCTGAAGCTTTTCTGCTGCCTCTAACAGCATATCAGGTTCGGGCTTTTTCCTCATGGGTGGATCACTGGTGATTTTAATATCAAACAGGTGATCAATTTCCATTAAGGCCATGTCGTTATGGAGTTTTTTCGCAATTTTATTGGTTGCTAATGCACATTTTCCGGTGTGCTGATCTAAAAAGGGACGTAGGTTTTTTCCTAAAGATACCGTGTAAGTCTTAAAGAGCGTTGTGCGTTCTTTTGCACGGTTGTTTAAAAATTCCTCTTTATATATCTCGGGTGAAAAGTTGTGTTCTTTGGCAATGAGGTTCAGCTTATTCTCGCCAGTATTTCCAGCTAAAACTCTGATGTCTTTTGGCGTAAGGGACGGGGGCTTTCCTGCCTTTTTCAATATTGCATTAAGCAGGTCACAGTCAAATTGAGCAAAGACATTTTCAGTATCGGCGACAACGCCGTCAAAGTCAAAAATAGCATATTTGAAATTGAATGTGATCATCTGTTATTCGATTTTGAACCGATCTGCATTGATAAGGGTAATTGTTGACTTATCAAGATCGACATCTTGAATATATTCATCTTGAAAGGGGACAAAATAACTGGCACCGGATGGTGGATGAATTTCGATCAAGTCGCCAGCACCGAAATTTTGTATGGCCTTTATTTTACCTAAGGGCGTGTTGTTTTCGGATAATACGCTCAACCCCGCAAGGTCAGTGATGTAAAAACTATCCTCATCTGCAATGTTGGGCAATTCTTCACGTGGAATATACAGAGAATGCTTGAGGATTTGTGCTTGCTCTCGGGATGTAATACCGTCTATTTCTGCAAGGAGGTATTTTCCAGCATTGTTTTTGATGCTGATATCCAGTGTTTCGTTACCTTTTTCCGCTGTGTAGAGCTTTCCTTGAAGCAACGAAAGATCCTCACAATAAGGGAGGATCTTTACCAAGCCCTTAACGCCATGCGATGAGGATATTTTCCCGATGCATATACGTTTTGAGGCCCCCTCACCAGCGGGGCGAGGGGATGCGTCAGGCATTTATTCTGCTGCCTTTTCTTCTTCAGCAGGAGCTTCTTCGGCCGGAGCTTCAGCTGCTGCTTTTGCTTCTTCAGCTGCTGCCTTGGCTTCTTCTTCGGCTGCTTTACGCTTTTCTTCTTTTTCTTCCAAAAGCATTTTTGCCTTTTCACCCGGTGCAGATTTGTTCGGGCGGTTTGGCTGTTCCGGCATATCGATCAGGCCAGCTTTACCAAGGAAAAGTGCAACGCGCTCTGACGGTTGTGCACCTTCACCAAGCCAGTGCTTGATACGCTCTTCGTTTAGTTGAACGCGGTTTTCGTTTTCATCTGCCAAAAGAGGGTTATATGTTCCCAATCTTTCGATGTAACGGCCATCACGTGGCATACGTTTATCCGCAACAACGATGCGGTAAAATGGGCGTTTTTTACGTCCGCCTCGGGACAGTCTGATTGCTAGTGCCATAGTTTTTAACTCCTTTTAATATTACTATTTCTCAGATCACCGGATCACCGCGTTTTTCTTGCGATGATCGAGTGATATGATTATTGGCTATCTTTTTTTCTTTCTATTCTTTTTCGTTCCGCCGCGCATTCCGGGCATACCACCCATTCCAGATGTACCTAAGCCGGGCATGCCGCCACCTGCTGCACCCAATCCGGATAATGGGTTCGTTCCGCCTGCGAATGGGTTAGGCCCCAATGCGCCTTGATCTTGTTCAGTTTCTGTCATTGCCGCGCCAAGAGCATCTGGATCCATGCTTTGTGCCATCAATTCCATCTCATCGGCTTTACCGCCCATCATGTCCTTCATCATGCCCATCATTTGGCCTTTGCCCATTTTGCGCATCTTTTTCATCATGACTTGCATTTGTTTTTGTTGTTTAACAAGCATGTTGATTTCTTGAATAGTTACACCGGCACCTGCAGCAATACGTTTCTTGCGCGCGCCATTCATAAGGTCGGGCTTTGCACGTTCTCTTGGTGTCATAGATAGGATAATGGCCTCTTGCTTTTTAACAAGGCCGTCATTCATTCCTGCTTCTTCAAGCTTACCTGCCATACCACCAAGCCCAGGCATAAGCTTCATCAGGGAGCCCATGCCGCCCATTTTGTTCATTTGTTGGATTTGAGATAGGAGGTCGTTAAAGTCAAACTTACCCTTTTTGAACTTCTTCGCCATTTTGGCGGCTTCTTCTTGATCAACGGTTTCAACGGCTTTTTCAACCAATGAAACAACGTCACCCATACCAAGAATACGTCCGGCAATACGCTCAGGGTGGAATTGTTCAACTTCGCTCCATTTTTCACCAACCCCAAGTAGCTTGATAGGCTTACCTGTTACGGCTTTCATAGACATGGCCGCGCCGCCTCTGGCGTCACCATCAACACGGGTTAGCATAATACCGCTAATTCCGACGCGATCATCAAAGATTTTGGCGGTATTAACTGCATCTTGTCCTGTCATCGCATCTGCAACAAGAAGTGTTTCAGCGGGCTTTGAGAATTTCTTTAAAGCCTCAACTTCTTGCATCAACTCTTCGTCAATTGACAGGCGACCTGCCGTATCAAGCATTACAACGTCATATCCACCTTTGCGGCCTTCATCCATTGCGCGTTTTGCAATGTCTAATGGTTTTTGTCCGGCAATAATCGGAAGGGTTTCAACACCAATCTGTTCACCAAGGATTTTTAGCTGTTCCTGTGCAGCAGGGCGGTAGATATCAAGTGAAGCCATCAAAACTTTCTTGTTTTGTTTTTCACTTAATATCTTTGAAATTTTTGCAGTTGATGTGGTTTTACCAGAGCCTTGCAAGCCGACCATGAGGTAGGCGCTTGGCGCAGAACCGAATTGAAGATCGGCGCTTTCCGATCCCAGCATCTCTACCAAAGCATCGTGCACGATTTTGATAACCTGTTGCGCCGGGTTAACACCCTTTACAATATTTTGTCCAACGGCTTTATCTTTGATTTTGGAAATAAATTCTTTGACGACAGGAAGGGCAACATCTGCTTCTAATAATGCAATGCGTATTTCACGGCTCACTGCCATTACGTCATTTTCACTTAATGAGGCCTTACCTCTAAGCTTTGAAAAAACGCCGCCTAATTTTTCACTTAATGAATCAAACATTCAAAACCCTATGCATAAGCAAAATATCCACAGTGAGCGTAAATTCGCCGACTGCGGGGTACCGTTAAGCACTGAAAAACTGCTTTTCAGTGGAAATTTGCGCTAAAATATGGTTCTTTGAGCCGAATGTCAAGAAAAGGTTTTAACAATGATAGAATTTCGAAAAATGCATGGGCAAAGCAATACATTGCGTTGCTTGCGTTTAAAAAGGGTTTCAAGCATTCTTTCCCTTAATGTTAGGAGCGTATTATGAGATTCTTGAAAATGCATGGGCTGGGTAATGATTTCGTGATTTTTGATGCGCGTACGGAGATGCTCGCTCTGACGGAAGCTGATATGGTCGAGATCGCCGATCGTCGCCGTGGTGTCGGTTGTGATCTGATTACCGTGATAGAGGCTTCTGACAATGCAGACGTATTCGTACAGTTCTTTAATGCCGATGGATCGGAAAGCGGTGCATGTGGTAATGCAACGCGGTGTGTTGCTGATATTGTGATGAGCGAAACAGAAAAAGACACATGTACGATTGAGGTGCTTGGAGGAATCCTAAATTGCCGTAAAAAGGGTGATTTGATGATTGAGGTTGATATGGGTGTGCCAAAGGATGTTAATGACCTTGATATCGGGCGTGATGGTGTGTCGAATCCTGTTTATGTTGATATGGGGAATCCGCATTGTGTTTTCTTTGTGGATAACTATCAGGATATATCAGTGGACGAATTGGGCGCACACTTTGAAACGCATGATGCCTTTCCTAACCGTAGTAATGTTGAATTTATTATTGTGCAAGATCGGGGACATGTACGTCAGAAAACGTGGGAGCGCGGCTGTGGTCTGACAGAGGCATGTGGATCTGGTGCGTGTGCGGTGATAGCGGCTGCTGTACGTCGTGGATTAACTGATCATAAGGTAGACGTCGAATTAGACGGTGGGATTTTGCATATGGAATTACGCGAAGGTGACGGTCATGTTCTTATGACCGGACCGGTTGCGTACGTTTTTGATGGTGAACTTTAGATAAGTATCCGTTATTCAGGAATATAAGCTTCTTCGGCTTCTTCGGGGGCTGATATGATTTCAGTGCGTCCAGAAAGCGTCTGCTGTCTTCCAAGCTCTGCATTCTCATATTGAAAAACCATATCCCGTGCATTACGTATAATGTCTTGAATAAGGACATTGTTTTGGCTGAAATCTGCAATATCATGTGGCTTATCTTGGTGAAGTTCTTTGAGAAGCCCTCTTGTTTTTCCACCTGTAAGCATTTCTGATTCAATGGAAAGCTCAACAGTGTCTTCTTCGACGGTGTATTGTATATTACTGTCAGTTTGTATGTAATTGGCGATAACGCCTTCCAGATGTCCTTTTACAAGATCATCCATTTCAGGTGTCTTTTCAGCTGTTCTGGTTTGGAAGCTGAAATCTCTGGTCGGTCTGAATATGCTGTTCACTACTAATCACCCATAACGTCTTAATTTATTACAATTGTATTGCCATATAGTGGGGTTTGTCAAATATGGTGGGAAAGTGCGGGCATAATTTTTTTGACGGATCGTGTGTGTTATTGTAAAACCCGCGCATGAGTAAAAATAATGATCAGAAACAGCCTCAGATGAAAACCTTCGGGTGCCGCCTTAATTTCTATGAAACAGAGGTGATGCGCGATCATGCAAAAAATGCGGGGCTTGAGGATGCAATTATTTTCAATACATGCGCGGTAACAAAAGAAGCGGAGCGTCAGGCAAGGCAGGCAATCCGTAGAGCACGTAGAGAAAATCCGAATGCCAAAATTATTGTGACCGGTTGTGCCTCGCAAATTAATCCTGATGGCTATGCCGCGATGGAGGAAATTGACCAGATTATCGGAAACGACCTTAAGTTAAAGGCAGATAGTTGGGGCATAGAAGGGGATGAAATCCGCGTTCTTGTAAATGACATTATGTCGGTTAAGGAAACTGCAAGCCACCTTATTGAAGGGTTTGAGGATAAGTCCCGTGCCTTTTTACAGGTTCAGAACGGATGTGATCATCGTTGCACATTTTGTATTATTCCCTATGGCCGTGGAAATTCCCGCTCTGTTCCTATTGGAGTTATTGCCGAGCAGGTGCGTACATTGGTTCGTCAGGGATATAACGAAATTGTATTTACCGGCGTTGATGTGACGTCTTATGGTGCGGATTTACCGGGGAAGCCATCCTTGGGGCAGATGATCCGCCGTGTTCTTGCTCTTGTACCTGAATTGCCGCGCTTGCGTTTATCGTCTCTTGATCCGGTTGAAATAGATGAAGATTTATGGCGTCTGATTGCGGAAGAGCCACGGTTAATGCCTCACTTACATTTATCATTACAGGCGGGAGATGATATGATTTTGAAGCGGATGAAACGTCGCCATCTTCGCCAGGATGTGATTGATGTGTGTAAACGTGCCCGCGATCTACGCCCTGATATGGCATTTGGTGCGGATATTATTGCGGGTTTCCCAACGGAGAGTGAGGAGATGTTCCAAAATTCACTGAATATTGTGGAAGAGTGCGATATAACATATCTCCATGTTTTCCCTTATTCTGAACGTGATGGAACACCGGCTGCGCGTATTCCAAATAAAGTCCCTGTACCAGAGCGTAAAGAACGTGCTGCACGTCTGAGGGTATTGGGGAAATCACAAACGGATCGACTGCTTAGGCAAAATATAAATAAAACGCATTCTATTTTGGTTGAAAAAGGTGGCGTTGCGCGTACGGAGAATTTCTTACCTGTTAGTGTCCCAAATGATTTGCCTATCGGATCTTTGGCGCGGATGCAAACGGAATGTATAGAAGATGACAGGTTGGTTGGTTCTCTTCTCGATCTCACATAATCTAAGACGTGCCGCGTCGTTTCTTGAAGAAAACCCTTAAAAAATTCACATAAAAGTCGTATACTGAGCGCATCAACAAGAAAGTATAGATATGGTCTTTTGGCGCAAAAAGAATAATGTAGCCCAACAAGAGGTTGAAGAACGGGAGCAGGAGCTTCTGCACCCTGATGGGGAGCCTGCGCTTGAACCTTCAACGGATTATGAAGCAAGTCTGAATGATGATGCCATTCAGGAAGAGCTGCATGAAACAGATAATGATGTTATTGATGAGCTGGAAATCGTTCCGACACCTGATGAAACGATGCAAGAGCATGGCCGGGTAGAAGAGCCGGATAATGATGGATCGAATGAAGGCGGCTGGTTCTCTCGGTTGGCGCAGGGGCTTGGTAAATCTACGAATAAGATTACGCAAGGTTTAAGTGACATCATCACCAAATCCAAATTGGATCAAGATACGGTTGACCTGTTGGAAGACGTGTTGATTGAAGCCGATCTCGGGCCCAAAACGGCCGCGCGCGTGATTGAAGACTTTGCAAAAGACCGTTTTGGTAAAGATGTTACGGAAGATGAGGTCAAAGAAGCTTTGGCACAGACAATCTCAGATGTGTTGGAGCCTGTTGCAAAACCATTGGAAATTACGCAGCCGGATAATGGGCCATATGTGTTGTTAGTGTGCGGGGTAAACGGCGCAGGTAAAACAACAACAATTGGCAAATATACCCAACAACTTCGTATAGAAGAGGGGAAAACGGTTATGATTGCGGCGGCGGATACATTCCGCGCAGCGGCGATTGAACAGCTCGGCGAATGGGCAAAGCGCGCCGATGCCGTTATGTTCTCCAAAGACGTTGGAACAGACGCGGCGGCGGTTGCGTTTGAGGCATATGAAAAGGCGAAAGCCGATAATATCGATGTTCTTATTATTGATACGGCGGGGCGTTTGCAGAACAAATCTAATTTGATGGCAGAGCTGGAAAAAATTATCCGTGTGCTGAAGAAAAAGGATGAAGCCGTTCCGCATGCAACATTACTGGTTCTGGACTCAACAACCGGGCAAAATGCCTATTCGCAAGTTGAGGTTTTTAAAGAAACAGTTGATGTAACGGGTCTGATTGTAACAAAGTTGGATGGATCGGCCAAAGGGGGCGTTTTGATCGGTTTGGCAGATCAATTTGGTTTGCCTGTTCATGCTGTTGGTGTTGGTGAAGGGATTGAAGATTTACGTCCGTTTACTGCGCGTGATTATGCGCGGTCTCTTATTGGGCTTGAGGCCTAACGTTTTTTCGCGTAATTCATTGAATTTTAATCATAAAGTGGCAGAATGTCTCTATGATAAAGAAAATTGAAGCCTTTAAGGCAAAATCGTTCAAGAATGCAGATCAGGTTCTTGATGCGGTTATGCGTATTTATAATGCGCAGACATCCTATCTCAGAGATGCTTTTGATGCATATTGTGATGGAACGTTGAAGCAGAAAAGAGTGTCTGCTTATTACCCTTATGTACGTGTCACGACAAAATATGCACGACGTTCTGATACCCGCTATTCTTACGGTTTTGCGCCGCGGCCCGGAACCTATGAAACGACGTTGACACGACCGGATTTGTTCGAAGAATATTACAGAGAGCAATTCCGTCTCTTGATTAAAAATCATGATATTGCGATTGAGGTTGGTGTTAGTGATACGCCTATACCGTTGCATTTTGGTTTGGGTGAAGAGTTTCACTTGGAAAAGGCATTATCTGATGAGCAGGTTTCTTTGTTGCCTGATTATTTTGATGTTCCGGATCTTGATATTCTGGATGATGAGATTGCCAATGGTGCTTTTACCGCCGAAGGTGATGCACCTGATCCCTTGGCCTTATTTATTGCGCCGCGTGTTGATTTAAGTTTGCAACGTTTGAAGCATTATTGCGGAACAAAGCCTGAGCACTTCCAGAATTATGTCTTATTTACGAACTACCAATTCTATATCGATGAATTTGTCTCCATGTGTCAGGATATGATGAGTAAAACTGATGATGAGAGTTTAAGGGCGCAACGTTGTGAGTATACAGCGTTTGTTCAACCAGGCGATAAGGTTATGTTGAACCAAAGCCTTGATGAGCATGATGATGTAGAGAATAATGGTGCGCATGTACCGCGCTTGCCTCAAATGCCGGCATACCACCTGAAACGGGCTGACGGCTCTGGTATAACGATGATTAATATTGGTGTTGGCCCGTCAAATGCCAAAACAATTACGGATCATGTCGCGGTCTTACGGCCTCATGCTTGGTTGATGCTCGGTCACTGTGCAGGGTTAAGGCACTCTCAACGCCTTGGTGATTATGTGCTTGCACATGGATATTTACGAGAGGATCAAATTTTAGATCCTTTCTTACCGCCGAGTATTCCAATTCCTGCTCTGGCAGAAATTCAACAAGCCTTAGAAAAGGCGGTTGGTAAAGTCACCGGTAATGAAGGGTATGATCTCAAGAAAGTGATGCGTACCGGCACAGTTGCAACGACGGATGATAGAAATTGGGAGCTCAAATCCTATCTAACGCAAAATAAACGCCTAAGTCAGAGTAGGGCGATTGCACTGGATATGGAGTCAGGCACGATTGCGGCCAATGGTTTTCGTTTCCGCGTTCCGTATGGGACATTGCTTTGTGTTTCGGATAAGCCGCTCCATGGTCAGTTAAAGCTTCCCGGTATGGCAGATAGTTTTTATCGGGAACGTGTTGAGCAGCATCTTAAGGTCGGGTTGCTAACGATGACTTATTTACGGGATCTTTCACCGGAGAAGCTTCATAGTCGTAAGCTTCGCTCTTTTGATGAGCCGGCATTCCAGTAGTTGTTTAGATTTTTGAAAAAAAATATCTACCAATAAAAGAGGCGCTTTGTGAATAAAGCGCCTTTTGAATTCCATGGTATGTATATTGTTGATTAGACAACAAGGTTTACAACAGATCCACGGGGGAGGTCCTGTCCTTCTGCATCATTGCTTGTGAAAAAGCTTAAGGCACGTTCCTCAATAGACTCATTGTTATTATCTTCAGATTCCTGAGACTGAGATGATGCAGCACTACGTGGTTGGATTTGATCCTCACGCGGTGTTTGACCGGATTGGCGTATATCACGTGTCTGATCACTGCTTACCGGTTGTGCTGCTTGTGGCAGAACATTTGCTGCTTGTTGTTGGCCAATCCCTGATAATGGTGCCGCCATAATCGTAACCTCAATCTTATTTGTTTCAACGTAACAGTAAAGAGAAGTAAAGCCCAGTCCCTTTTACTATCTTATTATTTTCGCATGAAAATAGAAAAAGTGCAAATTTCTATGACTTTTTGTATGCAATAATGTTTTTTTATTATGTTAACGGATTGGTAATACTTTACCGATATTATGTGCCCAACTAAAGGGATTGAAAAAGAACATCTCACACCGCTTATCGAGACTGATTTTTTTTCAAACTCTTAAACAATATAAACATGATAATTGTGGGGCAAAAATCATGGATACAAATATGACAGGGAGGGTGTCTTCTCCCTCTGCGCTATCGGCGCATCTAGGAGACGTAGGGGAATTATATAATCTTGCTTTGGATAAAAATTCAGAGTCGAGAGGAGAGTTAACCCGAAAAATTAGTAAAGTTTTAGAAGCAACGCTATCTCCCAGAGAGAGCGAGCTTGTTGCTGATATTTTGATTGAATTGTTGCGTCAGGCGGAGAAAGATTTACGTCAGTCGCTGGCAGAGCAGTTATCGGTGCTGGATGATGTTCCGTTGCGCTTAATTTTGCAGCTTGCCAATGATGAAATTGATGTTGCAAGTCCTATACTCGCAAGCAGCAGTGTTCTCGGTGAGTTTGACCTTCTTTATATTATCAAGTCAAAACCTGCAGATTATTGGAGAGCGATTGCAAAGCGTAAGACGTTGAGTGATCAAGTCATTAATGTTTTGTCAGATACAAAGGACTTTGAAACGGCGTTAAACTTGGTTGAGAATCTCAATATTACTTTGACGGAAGACTCATTGGTGATTTTATCTGATATTGCGCAAGGTAATGAGGCGTTGGCGGTACCATTATCCAGCCGTGATGAATTATCAAAAGATCTTGCAAAGCAGCTATATGTTAGTGTTGGCGCTGATGTTAAGCGTTTTATTGAAGAGAATTTTGAAGAGCATGCAGACACAGCCTCAGAAATTATAGATCAAACAGTAGAAGAGATAACTGAAGAAGAACCTGCTGTGCCGAATGAGTTCCTACCTGCGGATTATATGATGAATGCGGCGCAAAGCTTTAAAGAAAAAGATATGTTGAATGTTAAGTTGATGATGGAGACATTGCGTCGTGAACAGTTACGTTCATTTATTGCTCAATTCTCTGTTTATACAGGGTTTTCGACAGAAGTTGTTGTAAGCAATATGATGCAAGCCAACGGACGTGGTCTTGCCGTTATTTCAAAAGCTTCCGGTATTGGTAAGCAGGATTTTGTATCCTTGTTTATGTTGGTGAGTAAGGTTTGGAACCATGGTCGCCTTGTCGGAACACAAGATATTCAAATTGCTGTTGGTTTTTATAACAGCGTTACACAAGAAGCCGCAAAAAAAATGGCACTGAAAAAAGTTGTAAATTAAGTTTTCCACCTCCAAAATTCTCTCGCCGGCCTTTGTGCCGGCTTTTTTTTGTGGTGATTGAAGGTTTTGTGGTTGTTATGCTTTTAATGCTTCAACACCGGGGAGCGTTTTACCTTCCAACCATTCAAGAAATGCACCGCCTGCTGTTGAGATATAAGAGAAACTTGTGGCGGATTGTGCATTTTCAAGTGCGGCAACCGTATCGCCTCCACCGGCAACAGATATGAGTTGCCCATTGATGGAGAGGGATGCGACCGTCTGTGCCACGGCGTTTGTCCCATTGTCGAATGGTTTGATTTCGAATACACCCATTGGGCCATTCCACACAACAGTTTTGGATGTTTTGACTTTATCGATGATATAGGCAATGCTTTGCTCACCGATGTCAATTGCCATGTGATCTTCCGGTATATTGTCAACGGAAACGCATTGGTAATTTGCGTTTTCTTTTAATTCTGTTGCAACGATTACGTCTTTGGGCAAAATGATTTCGCATCCAATTTGTTTTGCTTTTTCCAAGATCTTGGCGGCAGTGTCTGCCATATCTTTTTCACACAGAGATCGTCCCATATCAATGCCTTGGGCAAAGAGGAAGGTGTTGGCCATGCCCCCACCGAGAACAAGATAGTCAACTTTTTCAATAAGGTTCTCAAGGACGCTTAACTTCGTCGAAATCTTTGATCCACCTGCCACGGCAAGGACGGGTTTCTGTGGCGTTTCCAGTGCTGCGTTTAGGGCGTTTAATTCTTCTGCCATTAAAAGACCTGCAACGCTTGGCAGGTCGGCGGCAATACCGGCAGTTGAAGCGTGCGCACGGTGTGATGCGGAAAAGGCGTCATTAACGTAAATATCTCCCAAGGTCGCAAGAGATTGCGCAAACTCAGGGTCGTTTTCTTTCTCACCTTTGTGGAAGCGGACGTTTTCAAGCAGTACAATTCCGCCTTCATTCAGATCATTTGCAGTTGCTTTTGCAATATCTCCGATGCATTGCTGACAAAAACCAACAGTTTTACCCCATTGCTTTTCTAAAACCGGAGCAAGAAATGCCAAAGACATCTCGGGGTTTTGTTCGCCTTCAGGGCGTCCGAAGTGCGACAGAATAAGAATTTTGGCTCCTTCGGTTGTAAGATAATCTATGGTAGGTTTCAGGCGGTCAATGCGGGTTGTGTCGCTGACTTTACTGCCTTGTTTTGGAACATTCAAATCTGCGCGCAGGATTATGGTTTTACCTTTAACGTTCACATCTTTAATTGTTTTAAATTCCATGGTTAAACCTTATTTTATCTGGCTTTCAAGCCTTTTACTTTATTGTCTTTGCACTTTCGGTTGCCTCAATCAATCTGGATCGAAGGGGGGCGTCAAGTGCAGAATGCCCAGCATCCGGTACAACGATGTAGTCTGCTTCTGGCCATAGTTGGTGCAGCTTATTTGCCGTTCTTATCGGGCAGATAACATCGTACCGCCCCTGAATAATAGCTGTTGGCACAGAACGCAAGTCTTCAATGTTGTTTAGAAGGCTTTTTTCTTCTGGAAATACATGGTTTTTGAAATAATGTGCCTCAATTCTGGAGATCGCAAGGGCATGTTGCTTTTGTTCTTCGGTGGTGATGGTTTCATAGTTTGGTAAAAGGGAAGAGCAAGCCCCTTCGTATAGGCTCCATCGTACGGCGGCTTCTAATTGCAGGTCTTTGTCATCCTCTTGCGTTAGTCTTTTGTGGTACGCCTTGAGAAGGTCACCTTGTTCTTCTTGTGGGATGAGGCTTGAAAATTGTTCCCATGCTTCGGGGAATATGGTTTTCATGCCGTATAGAAACCATTCAATTTCATCTTTTTCGCACAAAAATATACCACGTAGAATCATGCTGATGCAGTGTTCTTTGTGTTGTGAAGCGTAGGCGAGGGCGAGGGTGCTGCCCCATGATCCGCCAAAAATATGCCATTTATTAATTCTCAAATGTGTGCGTAGTGTCTCTATATCATCAATGAGATGTTGGGTCGTGTTGTTAGTAAGAGAACCGAGGGGCGTTGAACGCCCTGCGCCACGTTGATCGAAGATAATAATGCGGTAATAATCAGGATCGAAAAACCGTCTATGTATCGGTGTTGCGCCGGCTCCGGGCCCACCATGGAGTAATATAATCGGGATGCCATCGGGGTTTCCACTTTGTTCCCAGTAAAGATTGTGAAGATCATCGACGGCTAGGAAACCATTGGAATAGGGCGTAATGGGTGGAAATAAGTCCAATAGAGGTGGGCGTCTTGCGATAATCGCTTGTGGTTGTTCATTTTGATGTTTTTTAGATGGCATGCATATTTATGTGTTAAAAAGTTAATCTTTTAAATTTATTAGCACATATCTTGGCCTAATCAAATATTTAAACTTAATCATTGAAGGCGGGTAGAGCCGTCCCTTTTAGAGTCTTTTTCGAAGGAGGTTTTGTCGCTGACGGCCCCTTGTCAGAAGGTGTTTTCTTTTGCGTATTTTCTGCGAATAAGGCCTCAAACCTTGCGGGGTGATCAACCTCCATATAGGCACCATTATAGGATTCCAGCCAGCCACGAACCCGTATTTTTTTTCCGCTCCATCGATTTGGCTCCAGTCCCTTTCGTGCGAAGCGTCTAAGATCAGAGGACGAAACGGAAACCGTAAAATCATCTTTCCAGTTACGCCCAAAATTAAGGTAGAGCCTGTTCTTTTTCATGGAGGCGCTAATAACTTTTCCCTCAATAATTTGATAACTGTCTATATAGTTCTGCGCTTGATCAGGTGCCAGAACTTTGTATTTCTCCATCTCCCATAGGCCGCTTTTCTTTCCTCTGGCAAGATCTTCCAAGTGGAGCATCTGTTGCGCCATTTGCGCGTTATAAGGCGTTGTGCGAACACGTGCGAGGCCCAGTTTTATAATTAAGCCTTGCGTCCAGACCTTATCGTTTTTTCGAACAATATGTGCAATTTTATGGTTCATGCGGTTTATTCTGCCTTCTTTCGCAGAGGGCGTTTGGTATATGATGACCTTCTTCCCCTTTAGGAAGTCTTCTAGTATGTGTTGCGCTGTAACAGAAAGCGGGCCTGGTTCATGATGGTCAAGATCCGGGTAATCCAATCCCGTTAGGTGAATTGTGCGGCCATCATCAAGGCGTACTGTCATTGGGTCTATCACATCTGCCACAATGGCGGACCCGGTTTCTTTTAGTTCCTTAAAGTCTCCGGTCGGGAGGATCATTTCTTGTGCCAGAGCGGGGGACAAAAAACTAAACACAAAAAGATTTAAAAAAACGAATTTAAAGATATAATGCTGCATCACGATGTTATCAGACAGTTTTGAGGCGCAATGTTCAAGAGATTCTTTCATTTTTCTGTGGTTCTTTCCGGGCTTTATTTTTTAAGCGGGTGTTCGACCAATCCTGCAACAGGGGAGAGCCAGTTTACCGCTTTCATGCCTGCGGAGCAGGAAGAGCAGATCGGTGCGCAAGAGCATGAGAAGGTGGTGGGTGAATATGGCCTGTATAAGCATGAAGGTTTACAAAAATATGTGCGTGAAGTCGGAGTAAAAGTTGCCAAACGAACAGAACGCCCTGAAATTACATATCAATTTTATCTTCTCGATAGTCCGGTTGTAAATGCATTTGCTTTACCGGGGGGGTATGTGTATTTAACCCGTGGCTTGATGGCATTGGCAAATAGCGAGTCCGAAATGGCCTCTGTTCTGGCGCATGAAATCGGACACATTACTGCGCGACACTCTGCCGAAAGATATTCTCAAGGGGTTGTTACGGCGATTGGTTCTTCTGTTCTTTCTGCTGCCATCGGGAGTGATGGTATCTCAACCGCTTTAGGCGTTGGTAGTAATCTTTATATGAGCTCTTATTCACGTGGGCAGGAGAATCAGGCGGACACTCTTGGCATCAGATATTTAAGTCGATCAGGCTATGATACCACAGCGATGAGTTCTTTTCTGTCCAACTTACGGGCAGATACGGCGTTAGAGGCAAAGATTGACGGGAAGCCGTCTTCAGATGCGACTAATTATTTTGCCACACACCCGGCAACGGCAGAGCGCGTCGCAAAGACCAAAGGAGAGGCGAGAGACTATATTCAGGGTGGCGCTATTGGTGGAGATGCCTATTTGCGTCTTTTAGACGGGATGGTCTACGGGGATAGTGTCTCGCAAGGCTTTACGCGTGGTAATAAGTTCTATCACCCGGAGATCGGTTTCATGTTTTCCGTTCCTCAAAGTTTCGAAATTATCAATAAACCGGATAAGGTTGTTGCATCTGAGGGGAAAACAGGTGCTCTCATGATTTTCGATATGCATGGTAATAAAGGGAAGCTAGACCCTGTGCGGTTTATGCGTGCGCATTGGATTAAGAAAAAGGGATCGATACGTATTGATGACATTACCGTTAACGGGATGCGCGCGGCAACAGCTGTGGTTGAGGGATCGTTGAATGGCAAGTCGGCGCATATACGTTTTATTGCGGTGAAGTGGACAGATACACAAATCGTGCGCTTTCAGGTTATAACGCCGAAATGGTATGGAGCTAAACAAATGGAGGCGTTAAAACGCGCCAGTTATAGCTTCAAACGGATGAGTGCACATGAAAAGCGGACAATAAAGCCTTATAGTGTTCGTGTTGTGACCGCGAAGAGCGGAGACAGTGTGTCTTCTCTTTCTCGTCGAATGGTGTTTGATGATCATAGGGAAGAGCGCTTTCGCGTGTTAAATGGTTTGGGCGGTAAGGATGGTATTGTTTCAGGACGGCTTTATAAGGTTGTTGTGGAATAGGGTGCTATCGGCATTCTAACAAATCAATTATTTCACCATTTACGTCAAAGACAGCACAGATCAAATTACCGTCAAAGCCACAACCGCCATCTATTGTGGTTTTGATTGTACTAAATTCCAGACCGTTATGCTTTGGATCATATCCACGGATCACTTGAGTGAATGGGCTATATTGTTGCATCATGATGTCAAATTTGTTTCCCTCCCACCAAAAGCTGTCTTTTTGTTCATCTAAGGGGTTGGTGTAGTCAATACCAGCATTGACGAATAGCAGTGGGAAATCATTTTCTTTCTCTGTATAGGCGGCGCGGACAAGATGCGTGGTGAAGATATCGTGTCCTGGTGTGCCCGCAAATTTCTTGCGTATTTGCAGAGACCATTCTGTGATGCTTTTCATGCCCTGACGGCAGGCCTCCATACCATCATGTTGTGAAAACCCATAAGAGGATAAGCTGGCAGTAATACCATTGCCAAGCATCCATACAAGACTATCCATTGGGGCGGGGGAGAATTGTAATTGTAAAAGTTTTTGCCACATTTCCTCTTGCGCCCCTCGTAAATAAATCAGGTCATCAGGGATCATTGACGGGCGTGCAAGGACGGCGCGGCGGAATGCAAGTATCTCATCTAATACTTCAGATGTATTGGGACCATACCCCATATAGTTTCCTGTATAGACGATCTTATCTCCCGGTGTGATATGCGGAAAAATTTCATTATGCAGGGTGATTAAAGGATCTAATTGGCCATGTATAGCAGAGATAGCCCATATACGTTTAGGGCTGCCTAAATGTGCAAAACGGCTGTCTTTTTTCAACTTTATATATGTCATTCAGCGAAAGTGTGAGGGGAGGGAATTCACATAAGATAATTAATTGTACATAAAAAAAAGACGTATAGAAAGGAAAACCTTTGTACTATACGTCTTTTAAAAATTCTGATTATTCAAGGTTTAAGCGGCTTTTGCGCTTTCATCTTCATCATTAACGGGGGTAGGCGCTACTGCTGTCTTACCCATAATGCACTCAAGCTTTTCTGTCGCTTTGATTTCTGTGATGTCATCAACCGCTGCAACTTCACGTGCTAGGCGCTCTAATGCAGATTGGTAAATCTGACGTTCGCTGTATGATTGCTCTGTGTCATCGTTACTGCGTTTTAGGTCACGTAGGACTTCAGCAATAGAAACAGGGTCGCCTGAGTTGATCTTTGTTTCATATTCCTGTGCGCGGCGGCTCCACATTGTGCGACGTACGCGTGAGCGGCCTTTTAATGTCTTAAGAGCATCATCAAGACGATCTGTTGAGCTTAGTTCACGTAGACCGGATGTTTGCGCTTTCGCTACTGGAATTTTAAGACGCATACGATCCTTTTCAAAGCTAACAACATAAAGCTTAATTTCCATACCTGCGATTGTTTGCGTTTCAACACCTTCAATTTGGCCAACGCCATGAGCTGGATATACAACTTTAGTACCTGCCTTGAAATTATCATTATCAGCCATAATCAATCACCTTTTGTTGTTTTACTTTTAAAAATATATTTATGTCTTGTTGTGAAGAGGGGAAAAAAATAGAGCAACTGACTTCTCTGGAAGGGTTGCTCACAGCTATTTTCAATCAATTCATTTAACGTGACATGAGAGGGATCATACCAAAAAAATGGGGTTTTTACAACTCTAATTGCTTTAAAAATGAAAAAATTTTACATAATCTTAATATTTCCTATTTAAAACAGCGGTTTTTCTGGATATGCTCACGATTCACATTTGGTGATTCTCTTGGTTTTCTGCAAGGAGGTAAGTAATGTTTGAGCCTGATTTATCGCTGCAAAAGCCTCTTGAAGATTTTATTGAACTTTTTGAGAACTCAAATCCCAGAGCAATGGATTTGTTGGATGCTGTCTCTTCGGTGTCTCTGGCTTTAGAAGATCCATATTTGAAAGTGCAGGGAAGAGAAAGCGTCAAATCCTTATGGAAGACGCGATTTTCATTGCATCAAGGCGGGCGTTATAAGGTTCATGACTTTTCATGGGGGCGTAGGGAAGCCACGGCCTATATAAAGTGGAGCTTTCTGTTTAAACCGAAAAGAAAGAAAAAGCTCTTTTCAAAGAATGCGGTTGAGGAAGAGCGGTCATTTGATGCGATGAGCCAGCTATCTTTTCTGCCGAATGGTCAAATATTCTCTATTGTAGACTTTTGGGGCATACATGATGGTTTTAATATTCATGAATATGCTGTCACAGAAATATAACTTAGGCACAAACGCCTTGCGTAAGGCTTAGGCTATTCGTTTGTGTGTCTATTTCAATTTCCGCGCCAATCGGAAATGTATAGAGGTCTGCGCCGTGCCCGAATGGTAAATCATATAGTATTGGAATATCCAGACCGTCGGTATGCTCTTGAATAATATCTTTTAAGCTATAGCCAAATGGTTTACCGCTTTCCGGCATATTGGTGAATTGCCCAATCAAGAGACCGTTTATGGCTGATAATGTACCTGTTCGTTTTAAATGCAGGAACATGCGGTCTATACGGCTTAGTTCTTCATTACAGTCTTCCAGAAATAAAACAGCATTTTGATGAATGTCGTTAGGCAGGGTTTGAGGCAGATATTGAAAAACACTCAGATTTCCACCGATAAGGTGTCCCTGTGTTTTTCCTTCACAAAGGACATTATCCTGTGTCACGGGGTAATTAGCCTTTTCTCCTGATAATAGACCGAATAAGTGATCTGTCTGTTGATAGGCGTGTAGGTTCTTAAAGACCGGGCCGTGAAATGTGATGATATCGTTATTTGCATATAAGGCGTTAAGCAGGGCGGTGGCATCGCTGAATCCGATAACGGGCTTTGGCTGTGTCTGGTTAAGTCTGTTGAAGTTGATACTCTCTAATAGGTGGGTGCAACGGTTTCCACCGCCAGCGGCCCAGATGACATCAATGTCTTTGCGCTGCCATAGCCCTTGAAAAGCCAAAACTTTTTGTAATATTGTGCCGGCGGATTGATTTTCCCGCTCATAAGTCTGGGGGTGGATGAAAACCTTATAGCCACGTTGTTCAAGAAGAGCTTTAGATTTCTCTATATCATCCCGTTCAACCCAACTGGATGGTGCAAAAACGCCTATTGTTCCATTCGGGGGGAGTTGCGCGGGAAGAACTGCCATGGTTATGATGCCTTGCGTTGATAATATCCGCCAACGACTTCTGCCTGTCCGTCACCTTCGCCAATGATCTTAAATTTACGCGTATAGTCATGTTCGAAATGTGTTGGGAATTGAATGTCTATGTGGTCATAGTTTTCAAAAACCGGCTCTACGATCCGTCGAATTTCTTGTTCTATTTTTTCTTCTTTACCGGCTGTTTTCAAAACGAAGTTGAGTTGCATATGACGACGGTCATCGTCATTTTGATCATGACGAAGCATAAAGTGAATGATTGGCATATTAAAACGTCGATTAATGTCATTCACCATTTGATTGAAGAATGAGGCAAAATACATATAACCGTCTGCGCCGACCAGATAATCTGTATTTTTACCCTCCAGATTCATAATACTTTGGCTGCCGTCATCATGTGTTACCACTTGCCCCATGTCCTCAATTTTATAACGGATAAGGGGAAATGCCTTTTGTCTGTACGACGTAACCAGAATACTGTTCTTAGGGCCTTGTTCCAGATAGGCGTAATCATCAAATACATCGTAGTCAAAGCTGCTTAAATCCTTTTGATGTGCGATTTCTCCAAATTCGACAGCGCCATACGTTGATTGGATATCACTATCCGGAAACATGGTCTGAATGAATGATTTACTGCAGTCCAAGAAGAATTCACCGCTCACATTGATATAGGGAAGGCCTGTGAAGGGCGGGATATTCTCACGGTACATAATTTCGGCAATACGTTGTAAAACGCATGGGAATATAACCAGTAAAGTCGATTTGTTTTTTTTCAATGTCTCCAGTAATTCAAGCGCGCTTTCCTTTGTGACTGTTTCAAAAGGCACCATTGTGAAGCCAAAATAACGTTGTAAGGCCTTTGCTTGGTCGGCATATGCGCCAGTGAAATAGGATTTCAACGGATAGTAAACAACGAAGCTTTCCCCAGGAGACCAGCCATTTAATTTAAAAGAATGAAGGAAGCTTTGTGCGAATAGGTTCGCATCATCATAATCAATCCAGCGATATGTCGGAATACCTGATGTACCACCTGTCGATAGAGATGCAAAAAAGTCTTTTTTGATGAGGGCGTGTTTTATAAATTGCATTGCAGTTGGTGTTTTACCATCTGCCAGTAAATCCACTTTGTCGTGCAGGTGATTTGACATGAATGAATCATTTTGGTCTTTCAGGTTTTGCTTTTCGACAATAGGTAAATGACGATAGGCGTAGAAAAACTCTTCATCATTCAAAGATTGTGCATGGGATAAAAATGCATCGAATGTTCCCTTATAAAAGGGGGTTGTATTATTTGCATGCGTAATAATGTCAAGCAGACGTTGTCTGCGTGACTTGGGGCTTTTCTTGATTTTGGATAAGGCCAAGGAAAACCCGGTTGCTTTACGTATTATGTTCATAGAAGACCACTTGTTCTATAATAGAATTTAAGACAAGCAGAGTTTAGCCATCTGTGTTAATTCGGGCAATTAATTCTTGAAGAATTTCTTCCGCTTGCAGGTTTGGAACCTGACATGTCCCAGCCGCGTGATGACCACCGCCACCATAATGAAGCATAAGAGACCCAATATCAGTTTCGCTTGAGCGGTCAAGTATCGACTTACCGGTTGCAAAAACGGTGTTTTGCTTATTTTTACCCCATAAAACGTGAATGGAAATATTGCATTGCGGGAAGAGAGCATAAATGATGAAGCGATTTCCGGCCCATATGGTTTCTTCCTTACGTAAGTCCAGAACAACCAAATTGTTGTGGATAGTCGCGCAGCGTTCAATTTGTTCTCTACATTTTACTTGATGCTCAAAATACAGATCAACGCGTTCTTTAACATCGGGGAGTTCAAGTATCCCTTTAATATCGTTTTTCTCACGACAGAAATCGATGAGCTTCATCATGAGCTGATAATTAGAGATGTTAAAGTCTCTAAAACGGCCAAGCCCTGTTCGTGCATCCATAAGGAAACTTAAAAGCACCCATCCTTCGGGTGAGAGAATTTCTTCTTTTGTGAAATCTGCTGAGTCTGCCTTATCAACGGCAAGCATCATGTCATCCGACACGCGCGGGAATGCCGCGGCGCCACCAAAATATTCATAAACAACACGTGCGGCAGATGGGGCATTGATATCTATAACATGATTGTCTGGCGTGCCCTCAACGCGTGCTTCCTCACTGGCGTGGTGATCAAATGCAAGATAGGCATCTTCAACATAGGGGAGGTTGGTTGTGATATCACCTGGTCCGACCTCAATCAGTCCGTCTTGCATGTCTTTCGGGTGTGCAAATGTCACATCATCAATAATGTCTAATTCTTTTAAGAGGATACCACAGACCAGCCCGTCCATGTCACTACGTGTAATAAGGCGATATTTTTTTCCTGATTTCGGTAAGATCTTTTCTGACATTGATGATATTTTCCCTTAAATAGAAATGTACAAAACAAGACGCAGTAACACAGTAAATGACCTACTGATAATAGCGATTAAATCACCTTAGGGGAAGAGGGTTAATTTTCTGTTACAGGTGTAATTTTTTTAGTCTTGTTTGTGAACAGTATCAATGAAGTAGAGGGGGCGGCGCTTGACTTCTCCGAAAATGCGTCCGATATATTCACCTAATATACCGATACTAAGAAGCTGTATACCGCTTAGGAATGTGATCATAACCATAATAGATGCCCAACCTTCAACGTCGGCACCAAAGAATAAGGTTCTGATAAGAATAAAGCTACCGAATAGGAAGGAGAAGGCCGAAATGAATAACCCAAATAAACTGGCGGCGCGTAAGGGAGTGGTGCTAAACCCTGTTATCCCTTCAAGCGCCAATTGCCAAAGTTTTAAGTAGCTCCATTTTGTGCCGCCTGCGGCGCGTGGTGCGCGGTTATATTTGAACGCGACTTGCTTATACCCAACCCATGTGAATAACCCCTTCATAAAGCGATGCTTTTCTCTTAGCTGGATTAACGCATCAATAGCGCGCCTGTTCATCAGGCGGAAATCACCTGTGTTTTTGGGGATCTCTACGTTATTGGCAACATAATTTATGACGCTGTAAAAGCCAGTGGCACTGAATTTTTTGAACCATGTTTCTCCTTCGCGGATAACACGTTGGCCATAGACCACATCTGCATTTTCGTCTTTCCAAACCTTTATCAGGTCGGGGATTAAATCTGGTGGGTCTTGCAAATCGGCATCAAGAATAATCAGCGCATCACCAGTTACATGGTCAATGCCTGCTGTCATTGCGGCTTCTTTGCCGAAATTCCGGGACAGGTTGATAATAATGGCACGCTCATCTTTTTCATGGATGGCTTCAAGAAGGTTTTGCGTGCTATCGCGGCTACCGTCATTAACGTAAATAAGTTCAAAGTCATAAGGGAGTGTATCAATGACATCTGTAACGGCCTTGTGACATATATTGATAACTTCTTCTTCGTTATAACAGGGTATAACGATGGATATGCGCTCTCTTTTTTTAGGCATTATAAATCACCCCTGTTTGATTTTTCTATATTTTGTTGTGGCTGTTCTAAAACATAGACATCATAGCTTAGTATGCATTCTGCGTCACTATTATCATTGTGGAGGCATCTGTTATATTTTTTTGTGCCTTCGAAATGATAGTTTTTAAGGTTTTCATCGAATTGTTGGTGGGTGCGTAAGAACGTTAGAAATGCATCGGTTTCCTTTTGCGTCGCCGGGTCAGGATATCGCGGAATGGCGATCACACTTGGTGGTTGTTTTTCTATGTCTTCTACTAATAAGTCAACGACTGCCATCATATCCTTTTTGACTTGATCACGTTCTTCTTCGGTTTTCACCATGCCATGTAAGAGTGACAAGTTATATAATGGCCACAATTGCCCAAAGCGAGAGCCGTTATTTAATCCACTTAAAAACGGTAGAGCCGTAAATGTCGATTTGAAGTCATATACCGTAAATGTACCATTCCATGCGTTGTCCGTTATAGAGGCGATAAGAGGGGTTTTTAAATATTGCTTGGCGGTTAGGAATTGGCTGGTGGTTTTGCCGATTGTAACGCTGTATGTCAGAGAAGATATGATAATGCATGCAATAACCAAGGCGGTATTCGGTTTTTTAATAATCTCTGTGATGACGTTATATGTGCTTAAAAACAGGGCAAGCATTCCGAATGCCATGGATGGAAAAGCATGATAATGAAATCCCTTATTTTGTAAAAGGTAAGGGATGAAGCATAGGATGCTAAAGCCTGTGAGAATGAAAACACAGATACGGATATTCTGCCCTGTTATTGTCTCCTTTTTCAGGAAATATGCGAAGGCTGTGGCAACAACTGCATATCCGATATAGAAAAAGCGAGAGCTAAGCGGGTAGGGTTTATCTATACTGTATAAGGATAACACCTCCGGTAATATGACGGATAGGAAGTCAGGCGTTGTTGTGGCCACAAATGCGATATAGCTTCCGCCGATAATGACTAGGCCAAGGAAGTCCTTTGATACTATGCATTGTGATAATGAGCGTGTTTTATACAGGCGATGTACAAAAAGTAGTGCAGTGACCAATCCGTAATAAGGCTTAAGACATATTGCGATCCCGCCCAGAATAATGGAAAGAGCAGATAACCAAGTCGGTATCGGTTTTTGCATTGTTGAAAGGTATTGGTATAGGCAAAGAGGGATCAAGAAAGTGAACACCAAATGATCTCTTTGTCCAAATGACATACCTGCAGCCCATGTGTCGACAATCAGGTAACCGCTTATAATCAAAATGATACTATCTCGTGTGAGGTTTAGCTGTCGTAACAGTCCCACCATAGCGAGGGTCGATAGTCCGATGTAGAACAAGAATATTGTCATTATGGCATGCAATGCGTCCCATTCTAAATAAGAATAGAGCGGATAAGCCGGTAAGTAGATGAGAAAGCTTAATGGCGGGTTCGTTTCGTAGAAGTTTTCCGAATATGTACCACCACTTAGGAAACGATCCAGGCATTGCAAAAGCCACCCGACATCCATGTTCATCAAAGCATTGAGATAGAGTGTTGACCAAAAGCCTATAAATAGAATAAGAATGGCAGCGGTAAGCGGAAGAGATAATGCGTGTGAATCGCTGCTTGTTTGATCGTGCAAAGTAATCTCCCGTGCCCCTTGGAATTTTAGGAAAATATATGCGAGATATCGTTAGAAGTCATTATAAAAGTTTTAGCAAATTCTCGGTTGTTGGCGCGCTGAATACCATTATTGATTTTTCTATCTTCTTTGTGTTGAATGATATAGTTGGTATCGGGTTTGTTGGCGCGCATATTTGTGCGTTTTTTGTTGCACTTGCGAACAGTTTTATTATTAACGCCCTATGGACATTTAAGAACCTGAAGCGGGATCAACTTATAAAGCAAATTAGCTCATTTGTTGTCATCGGACTTATCGGATTAATCCTAAGTACATTAACTATTTATATTGTTGGTTCTTATACGAATGTCTATCTCGCCAAAATTCTAGCCATGTTTGTTTCATTTTCATGGAATTATGTTGGCTCTTGGTTATTCGTTTTTAAGGATTAAGTGCGGTACTCGTTCGCTTGTAGATATCAAACTCCATCATAGAAACACCGCCAAGTGTTGTTCCCTTAAAATATAGCCCTCTATCAAATTCTTTTGTTTCGATGAGAGTATAAGAGTCCTTCATGATTTTGTTGAATTGTGGATTTTTTTCAAAGAATGCTACGTAATCAAAATGGATGTCTTTATTGATTTGAACGTCTTTCCGTATAAGGAGAAGGGATGGTTTATAATATTCCAGATCTTCGGCAACTAAATGTAAATATTTATCCTTTAACGATTGGTAATATGGTGTCTGACCATGGTTATTTTCTAAACTTATAATCAGTTGAGGAAGAAACCAGTAACTGGGGAAACGCGTGCCGTGGGTATAACCCATAGCGATGGCCGTCGGGTTGAACAGCTCAATATCACTGTGAAATGCAAAAAAGGTACAAGGCTTCTGGCAGTTATCTTCAATATAGCGTGTAATCGGGAGGGACTTGATTTCCTCTTGCGTAATAACATTTTTGCTAAGTGCACTGAAAACGTTTAGGAAGCTAAGAATTGCGATGCAAGGTACCAGAAGGTGCATTATTGTCTTGTCTTTCCAGATTTGTGCGGTTCTAAAGGCGATAGAGAGAGAGAGGCCGCATAGAAAAAACACATAGGCGGGAATGAGGTGGTTGTAATATCCCTTCATCTGCGCGAAGTATGGGATAAGGCATAGCAGGCTGCTGCTATAAAATAGAAACAGAAACTTCTTTTGTTCTTTGGTTAGGTCTGTTCTGAAAAACTCTAATACAGGCATTAGGATAAAGCAGGTGATATAGAGTTCACCTGTTTTAAACGTTGTCGCGATCTGGTCGTTGGTTAGATACAGGTTTACAACGTCTGGAAATATGGTTGTGCTGTATTCAAGGAATATAGTGCCTAATAAAATAAGATATGCGCATGTGGTGGCGAAGAGCACCCAAAAATCTATTTTGAAAAAGCTGGTGACTGTTTTGTCCTGATAGATGCGTTGGAACATTAAAACGGTCGGTACGATGCCGTAATGTGGTTTTATCAGAATACCTATTGAGCCGATAATGAACACCGGAATGAGTAGGGCGTTTGGTATGTGTTGTTTGTTGTTAATTGCGAATTGGCACAAAATAAACGGAAGCATCATCATGATAATGTAATGCTCTCTCTCAGAGAAGCTGAGTGTTGTGGCAATGGTGATGCTTATGAGGTATACCGCGATAATAACCGGCTTTATCGTGTTTTCTATATTCGTGATATAGCGCAGAATAAGCGCGGTTACACTGGTTGATACCAAAACAAAGAAAAACGTGGTGGCAAAGACTATATCTACCGGAGAGGTGTTTAATAACTTGGCAATAAGAACGTGTGGAATGTATAGCATAATGCTAAGCGGGGGATTGGTTTCATATATATGCCCTGCCAAGCTTTGGCCTTCAATCATGCGCTGGGCTGAGGTGAGAAGCCAAGAAATATTCCCATTTACCAAATATTGGCTTTGTGTATTTATGCATGGGAACAAGGCGAAGGCCACAATAAAGAACACAAGAGTTAATAAGGGAATATAGTCAGTCTTCATCTATACTTCCCTGATTTTTTTTATATACATCCCATGTGATGAGTGATTTCTTATCATGAGATGTGCCCTTATAAAACTGTCGTATATCAATGGTAAATGTGTCTATTTTCTCATAGGACTTGGCGATGCTTTGAATGCTTTTATACTCTTTATAATAATCGAAAAAGTTCATATTGAGCTTATGAATCTTCGGCTTATTTTCATCATCTTCTTCAGGGTGTTTTAGCAACAGTAAAAGAGACGGAGAAAAACGCGTAAGATCTTCTGCAATGTAATTTGCATACCGTATTTTTGCTTCATCCAAAGTTTCACCGTGATGTTCTTCTGGTGCTTGAGAATACCCTTCGAAACTGGGTTGGAACCAGAAACTGGGGAAACGTGTCGCGTTTGTGTGTTTTGAATAAAACGCAATCTGGTTCACAATATCCATATTATTATAGGTGATGAGATAGCTACACGGTTCATCACAATGCTGATCTATATATTGGGTGATGGTGTTATTCTGATAATCATGATGTGTTGGAAAATCCATATTTGGTGTACGGCGGATATAGGAAAGGCCGAATACGAAAGAGATTACCAGAATGGTTATAATGGTGCTGTATGGCGATGTGTTGAGCCGTTTAAAACGCTCGAACAGCAGAATATAGAGTGTTAAGGATGTAATGGGTATGAAAATACTAAACGTTGAGAGGATGTGGTAATAGAACCCTTTCATTTGAAGGGTATAAATTGTAACGCCCAACAACGTACAAAAAGAGAGTAGGGAGAGTTTCTTTTGCTTATCTTGATTACGAATAAGAAATGTTGAATAGATCAGTAGAACAACGAAGAAACTGTAAACTTGTGTTTGTTTGAAAACAATATGTGGATTGTTATAGGGCAGATAAAACCACAATACATCGGGTAGAATGACTGTAATAAAATCTTGAAAAAAGCTTAGAACAATTAAGATATAGGCAATCGAACCGATCGATAAGACCAGAAAATCTGCATCTTTTATTACCCATAACCGTCTTTGTGTAATCATCCTGTGTAGAAGTATAAAGGCAGGGATCAGGCCATAATGTGGTTTAATCAGGAAAACAATTGTACCCAGAATGAGGACTGAAAATTTTAGCAGATAGGGGATGTGGTTTTTTGCTGTGATATTAATTTGCGTCAGAATAAACGGCAAAAGCATCATACCGATAAAATGTTCTCGTTCTGACACGTAATAGTTATGCCATATGGTTAAGGCGCATAGGCTAGAGATAGCTAAAACGAGGCGTTCATTATGGGTGAATACTTGCAAAAGCCCCGATAACTTATATGTGGCTAATACCGAGAATATTATTCCGATAAAGCTCAGCCAGAATAGCATATGGAATATTTCAACTGATAAAATATCCCCAAGCAGTACGAAAGGGGTGTAGGCAAGGATGCTTAAAGGTGGATTTGTGTCGTAACAGTCTGTGGACAGAAGTCCACCTTCTAGCAAGCGCTGGGCGCATAGTGTTAGCCACGCCGAATTGCTATTAATGCTTGTTTGGCTTTGGACGTAAATCCATGGGATAAGAAAAGCAAAAGAGATCAGGCCAATACAAATCGCAGATATAGCGTTGTTTTTTGTCTCCATCTTGAGACACCCCCCTCACAAAGTCTGTTTTGTCAAAACAAGACTTTTTTAGCTCGCCTCTTTTTCCGTTTCAGGCGCTTCTGCTTCTTTTAACTTTGTTTGAGGTGACGCTTTTTTCTTCTTAGTTTTTGATTTCTTATAAGAAGGCTTTTTATTTTCCTCAACAGTTTCTTTTTCAACTGTAACCTCTGTCACATTTTCCAAATCAGGAACTTCATACATTGTATCAAGAAGAAGGTTCTCAATGATTGAACGCAGGCCACGGGCACCTGTTTTTCTTTCGACGGCCTTTTCCGCAATGGCCATAAGGGCATCATCCGTAAAGGTTAAGTTCGTTTCTTCCATCTCAAACAGTTTTTGATACTGTTTGATGAGCGCATTTTTCGGTTCCGTCAGGATGGTAACCAAGGCGTCCTCATCCAAGTTTTCCAATGTTGCTATAACAGGAAGTCGTCCGATAAATTCAGGTATCAAGCCATAGCGATGCAAATCTTCCGGTTCAACGTCCTTAAAGATTTCTCCTGCACTACGGTCATCGGGGCCGGCAACTTCTGCACCAAATCCGATGGATGTGCCTTTACCGCGTTCTGAAATCACTTTTTCCAGACCAGAGAACGCACCACCACATATAAACAGGATGTTTGATGTGTCAACTTGTAGGAATTCTTGTTGTGGATGTTTACGTCCACCTTGTGGCGGAACGGAGGCAACAGTTCCTTCCATAAGTTTTAGAAGTGCTTGCTGAACCCCTTCACCGGAAACATCACGAGTAATGGATGGGTTGTCTGACTTACGTGAAATTTTATCAATTTCATCAATATAGACAATCCCTTTTTGCGCACGCTCAACATTATAATCAGAAGATTGTAATAGCTTCAGTACAATGTTTTCAACATCTTCACCGACATAACCGGCTTCTGTAAGGGTTGTTGCGTCCGCCATTGTGAACGGTACATCCAAAATACGCGCCAGTGTTTGTGCCAATAATGTTTTACCGCACCCTGTTGGCCCAACTAAAAGGATATTTGATTTTGCCAATTCAACATCTGCATTACCACCATCACCATGATCCAGACGTTTGTAGTGATTATGCACGGCAACAGAGAGAACGCGCTTTGCTGCTTCTTGTCCAATGACATAGTCATCAAGTACCGTTTTAATTTCGCTTGGCGTTGGAACACCTTCACCTGTGCGAACCATCTGGGTTTTATCTTCCTCACGGATGATATCCATGCATAGCTCAACGCACTCGTTACAAATAAAGACATTCGGCCCTGCAATCAATTTGCGGACTTCATGTTGGCTCTTTCCGCAGAAAGAGCAGTAGAGTGTGTTTTTTGAATCTGATGAACCTGATGATTTACTCATGATGTTAAAGGGCTTTCTATCCTTAGAATGAATCTCTATACCCTCAATTTGCCAATTGCTGCGCGTGTGTGCAAGCCCTATATACAGGAATATTTACTTTTGTTCATAAATTATTACGCCTCTCTCTTGATTTTTTATTTTTCCAAACGCATAACTTCACCATGTCTATAGGATCGTTAGAAGAACTTGTTGAAAATTTTGCTCTCTTTGATGATTGGGAGGAACGCTACCGTTATTTGATTGATATTGGTCGTGCGTTGCCCCATATGAATGAGGAGAATAAGAGTGATGACGTCTTGGTTCGTGGTTGTACATCACGTGTATGGCTTATCCCGGAGGTCAATGACGGAATTCTGTCATTTCAGGCGGATAGTGACGCACATATCGTGCGTGGCCTTGTTGCGATTCTTGTTGTTGCGTATAATGGAAGATCTTTGGAAGCCATCCGCAATATAGATATTGATCAAGTGTTTTGTGATATTGGTCTTGATCAACACTTAAGCGCAAATAGACGCAGTGGCTTTTTCGCCATGGTTGAGCGTATTAAAGGGCTTACTCAACAGGTATAGCAGTATTTTCTGCGTTACTGTTGTCATCATCCTTTTCAGATCCGACATATTGACTTGGACCGATGCTGGATAGGATCGATGCGAAAAGCTTATCTGCTTCATCGTTTTGCTCTCCGCTCATTTCTGCTTCAACAGACATAAGGGAATCCTCTGCCGACCAGACCTGAGCAATATAGATTGTATCATAAAGGCCTTTACGTCCTTGCCCTAACAGGCCGGCTAGCCTGAATCCCTTGCCTTGGTGAGCTTGCGTTTCGAATGCCTCGATAACAATGTCTTCAGTCATTGCCTGTACGGTGCTTTTCATAACTTCAGGGCTGAATTGATTGTAGAAGTCAGGAGTGGAGGGGTTACAAATGATTTCGACATTAACTGTGGCTGATAAGCCCTCAAAAACCTTTGTATAGGAAATCAAGTTATAGCAGCTTTCTTCTGCTTCGTTTTCGCATTGTTTGGTGATGTACGGTTCTTCGGGAAATAGGGCTGTGAAAGAACAATATTCAGGTGAATAAACTTTTCCCTCCAATTTGGGAAGTGTGCCACCATTCTCTTCCTGTGCATGTGCCAGTGGTGCATATACAAGAATAGCAAGAAGAAGAGGGATCAGCTTTTTCATTTTATCGTCCAGTCCTTTGGATTTGCGTTTATTTGTTCACCGGTTATCATGTTTTTAATTTCATGAGCCAGCCCATCTTCGAATGGCGGGAACCAGACATAGGGTATCCCTTTTTTTTCTGCATAGGCAAGTTGTCTTTTAAGTTTTCCGCCATGGGAAAGTTCAACCTTATATCCGCGCGTTCGTAAAATACGCGCTGTGTCTGATGCCTGCTGTCTCATATCTTCGGATGGCATAACCATTAGAATATCTGCTGGAGACTTTTTATCAGTTGTGATTTTACCGTTTTGACGTAAGACATCGAATAACCTTGAAAAACCAATAGAGATACCAACACCAGGTAATTTTTTGTTGATATAACTGCTGGCTAAGTCATCGTATCGTCCGCCGGAACATACCGATCCTGTGAACTCGGGGATATCTAAAAGCTGTGTTTCGTAGACAGTGCCGGTATAGTAATCAAGACCACGTACAATTGACAGGTCTGCTACCGCCGCATGATCGGGGAGGTGGGAGAGTTGACCCATGACGAATTGCAGCTCTTCAATGCCTTTTTTCATATCATCATTGGCCGGGCTAAGTGTACTTAGATCCTTACAGTCGATAAGGGTTTGAATGGCAGAAATTTGCGCAGGTGTTGCGCCATGCTCTTGCATAAGTTTCTGATACTCTTCAGTGGTGATTTTCTCGATTTTGTCGATAACACGTGTGATTTCAACTTTATTTTCTATATCTAACGCATCTAAAAGCCCCATAAGGATTTTACGATTTGATATACGCATTTGGACACGACCGATATCAAGTGCTTCGATCGCTTCGTAGCAAATACTGGCGACTTCAGCGTCAAAATGGATGGGAAGTTGATCGATATTAATGACATCAATATCACATTGATAAAATTCACGCATACGTCCGACTTGCGGGCGTTCGCCGCGCCAGACTTTTTGCATCTGGTAACGTTTGAATGGAAAAGTCAGATCATTGAAATGCTGTGCGGTATAGCGGGCAAGGGGAACCGTTTGATCAAAGTGCAGAGCAAGTCTGGCCTCTTTATCACCGTCTTCTTTGTGCAGACGCTCCAGAACGTAGACTTCTTTGTCTACATCTTCACCTTTGGCGGCGATAACGTCCAATTCTTCGACGATTGGGGTTTCGATGTTGCAATAGCCATAGCTTTCATAAACGGCGCGGATTTTATCCATCCATTGCTGTTCTATAATGCGTTCTTCAGGTAGCCATTCCGGAAAACCGCTAATCGGGCGAGGTTTATATATTTTCTTTTTATCAGTCATATGGATGTGTTACTGGATGTATCGTTGTTGTGCAAGGGGGTAACGGTCTGTCGCCTTTAAAAATATACCAAATAAATGATGCTCGGTTGCATTTGCTTTATGGCCGCATGGTGCGTGTTTGCTTTTATAGTCGCGGTTTTGTATATATAGAAAAACTATAAAAATGAATAAGGGGGTAAGGTGGGCAAAGATATTCTGCCGTTACAATTCCAGTTTGACAAATCATCCTTTCAGAATTTTGAGAAGTCTCATCCAGATCTGACACAGGCTTTAACGAATTGGAACATCAATGATGCTGTGCGCGATAAAACAAGCGCAGTGGCGGCGCAATCCCCATTTAACAAGGTGATTGTTGCGCTCTATATTGCGAAACATGCACCGGAAGGTGAAAAAATTAAGGATTTTGCGGTTAATGCGATGCGTGACTTCTATGCGACACTTTATGATGAGAAAGACCTTGCTGTACCTGTGCATGTGCGTGAGAACATACAGGATGTTATTGGTGATTTCTTGATAGATAATAAGGCGGCGTTTGATGAGTTTTGTGGACAAATCAAAGCATGGGACATGACAAATACTTCGTGGAGGCACGCACGTAGTGATGCCGATGATTCTCCTGATATGGGATAGCTTTATGCCTCATCAAACAGGGCGGTTAACTGTTCTGTTAAGGCCTCTGCCAATTCATCTGCGTCGGTTATGGTTATGGCGTTCTCATAGTAACGCGTCACATCATGCCCGATACCAATGGCGGTTAACTCAATATGAGGTAGTGCCTCAATCCACCTGATAACAGAGCGCAAGTCCATTTCCAATATATTGGATGGGTTAACAGAAAGGGTTGAGTCATCAACTGGCGCGCCATCTGAAATAATCATCAATATTTTTCGTTCTTCAGGGCGTCTGGATAGGCGGTTATGCGCCCAGACCAGTGCTTCGCCATCGATATTCTCTTTTAATATCCCTTCTTTCAGCATAAGCCCAAGATTTTTACGGGTGCGTCGTATCGGGGCGTTGGCGTCCTTATATATAATATGTCTAAGATCATTCAATCTTCCCGGATCTTCGGGGCGACCACTTTCCAGCCATAACTCACGCGCTTTGCCGCCTTTCCATCCGCGGGTGGTGAAGCCAAGGATCTCCGTCTTTACGCCACAACGTTCCAGAGTTTGTGCAATGATATCAGTTGTCATTGCGGCAATGGCAATCGGACGGCCACGCATTGAGCCGGAATTATCAATAAGGATAGAAACAACCGTATCTTTGAACGGCATTTCCTTTTCCTGTTTAAAGGTAAGGGGAACCGTTGGGTTGGCAATAATGCGTGCAAGGCGTGCGGGATCAAGAATTCCTTCTTCCATATCAAATTGCCAGCTACGGCGTTGTTTTGCCATCAACTTACGTTGTAATCGGTTTGCGAGCTTGGAAATAATATTCTGTTGATTTTCCAGTTGTTGATCTAAAAGGCTGCGCAGGCGTTTAAGTTCAAATTCATCGGCCAATTCATCTGCATGAACAGTTTCATCAAATTCTGTCGTATATACAGTGTAGAGCTCCTCCGTATAGTCGATAAAGTCATTGGGGCGTCCCGGGGGAGGGGAACCCGTTTCATCTATATCAAACTGCTCATCGTCGTGAAGCTCATCCATAATATCATCAAGATCCATGTCAAAGCTTTCATCAGGGCTTCCATCGCTTGCTTCGTCACCATCTGTGGACGGGTTTCCTTCTTGTTCTTCCTGACTTTGTTCTTGTTCGTCTTGCTGGGTGTCTGCACCGTCATCCTCAGGTGATGTGTCTTGACTTTCCTCTTCTGTTTCTTGCTGATCGTTTGAAGAGGATGAAACGGGTAGATTAAGTTGCGCCAAAATCTCGCAGGCTGCCTTTGCGTAGGCAGATTGATCGTTGAGTGTTTCTTTTAATGTTTGAAAGTCGATATGTTCTATCCATGGCTTCCACAACTCAATAACACGTTGAACTGATTGTGGTGGTGTTTGCCCCGAAAGGTCTGTGCGTGCAAGAATATGTAAGGCATCGGCCATGGTGATATCTTCACGGTTTTTGATATCAGAAAAGCCCCGGCGTTTTGCCTTTGCATCCAAGACCGCATTTAAATTATTTGCAACACCATCCATGGCTTTCATACCGATGGCGTCACATCGTGCCTGTTCCAATGCATCAAATGCCGCTTGCGCTTGAAGGTCACTATGGCCGTTATGGCGGTGTGTGTCCGGATCGTGATGTGCAATTTTCAAGGCATAGCTATCGGCGCATCCCCTGATGAGGTTACGTTTTTCTTCTGACATATTATGGGATGGAGCAGGTAGGCGCGGACGTTCAGTATTTTGAATAGGATCATCTGCTTTTTGTAGGTCTGAGTATGTAACATTCAACTCGTCTTTGCGCGACATGGCGCGCATTGTTGCGGTTGTTGTTGTTTTAAACTCTTCGGAATCCTGTTCACTCATAATGCCGGAGATAGTAGCTTATCTTTATTCGAATATATAGGCCATGCTTTCATATAATTTGACCAAATATTGTAAATAGTGATAAAACTATCCTTTCTCAGATAAGTATAAATATAAAAAGGTTGAAAATCATGGGTGCATTTACAGGTCCGTTAAAGTTTTTCTCTGCTGCTGTTGTTATTAGCGCTGTTGTTGCAACATGTTCTTATGTCGGTGGTAAAGTTGGTTTGAGTAAGCTTAATGATGCGGTTGATGCCGATGGCGATGGGACGGCAACCACGCAGGAATATGGCGGCGCGACAGCGGATAAAGTCGGTGATGCGGCGGTTGAGGTTGTTGAATTTATCGGCGGCGCGGCAGAAAAGGCACCAGAAGTGGGCAAGCGCGTACTTGAATCTGTTGGAAAAGAGTGGGATTTGCCTGACTTAAAATGGCCGGAAGATGGTGTTGAGGTTCCCAAAGTCTTGCGGGATAAGCTTGATGATGATTGCCAAAATCCAGACGGTACCTATACCGATGGTGCGTGCATCGGGCGCAGCTTCGAATAATTGCCGTGTCAATTCATCCTAATCAGGAACAATGATATTTTTAATTGCGCTTTGCGGTAAATCTATGCCAAAGCATCTTTGATAGTATTCCGCAATAATTGGACGTTCTGCTTCATCACATTTATTAAGGAAGCTCATCCTGAAGGCGAGTTCGCGATCTCCAAAAATTTGCATATTCTCTGCCCATGCGATGACTGTTCGCGGCGACATAAGTGTTGAAAGGTCTCCATTCACGAAACCTTCTCGCGTCAGGTCAGCTAAACTTACCATTTTTGAAATGCAATCGCGGCCTTCTTGTGTGTTTAAATCCGGCATCTTGGCAAGGACGATTCCCGCTTCCTCATCATGAGCAAGGTAGTTTAGGGTCGTCACAACATTCCACCGATCCATTTGCCCCTGATTGATTTGTTGCGTTCCGTGATAAAGACCCGTTGTATCACCAAGGCCGATTGTATTGCTTGTCGCAAAAAGCCGGAAAGCCGGGTGAGGGCGGATGATCATGTTTTGATCCAGAAGTGTCAATTTTCCTTCTGCCTCTAAAACGCGTTGGATAACAAACATAACATCAGGGCGTCCTGCATCATATTCGTCAAAAACCAATGCAACAGGGTTTTGGATAGACCATGGAAGAAGGCCTTCTTTCCATTGTGTTATTTGCTTGCCTTCTTGTAGGGTGATGGCATCTTTACCAATCAAATCAACACGACTGACATGGCTGTCTAGATTGATACGTACACAGGGCCAGTTCAGGCGCGCCGCGACTTGTTCAATATGTGTGGATTTTCCCGTTCCGTGATAGCCTTGTATCATCACACGGCGGTTATGCACAAATCCCGCTAAGATCGCGAGCGTTGTGTCATGATCAAATTTATAAGTCGGATCGATATCCGGGACATTGGGGGTGTCTTCACTAAAACCCGGGACATCCCAATCCAAATCAATGCCGAAGGTGTCTCGTACATTATATTTGCGATCAGGTATTGTTGTGTACTTGCCTTCTTTTGCTTTTATATTGGTGATATTAAAAGACATGCCGCGTTCGGATTCTTTTTCTTTATCCAAATTATCTGTTTTGTAACTCATTATACGTTTTTCATCAGGTTAGAATTTATGATCGGGTAGTTTTCTGTACTCTTCAAAGGCCAGCTTCAATATTGTATAGGCCATATTGATCTTTTTGAGAAGCTCTTCTGCATTCGGGTCATCTCTATTCAGGTCAGGGTGGTGCTTTTTAGCCAGAATTTTATAACGTGTTTTTATTTCCTCTAGTGTCACAGGAGGCGCTAATCCCATAATTGCCATCGCTTCATGCTCAGGCGCGGTGTGATTATCTTGGGGCGGCGTTTGCTTTTGCTTTGATTGGTTTTGCGTTTGCTCATCACCATATGCGTATGTTTTTTCGGCGGATTGTCGTAATTCATCTTCTGCGGTGTTGTCACCGTTATATATCCATGTTGGGCGGTCACCGTAAAAGCTGCTTTCGACATGGGATTGAATTTCAGTTTCGGACATGCCGGAGAAGAAATCCCATGCTTTGTTGTATTCACGGATATGGTCAACACAAAAGTGATAATAGTCGTCTAGGCCACGATGTTTTGGTGCTTTATTATCGGCATGCGAAGTGCAGCCGGGCATATCACATTCATGGTATGTTGTTTCTGTGGCTGAATCGGCATATTCAGGCGATTTGTGCTTTAGTATAATTTTAGGCATGTCATTGTGTATTATATAGAATCTTTTGATTATCAGCAAAAGAGAAAGATGGGGTTTTTATGTGTTCAATGCAAGAAAAGATAGAATCAAAATTAACAACGGCATTTAGTCCGATTCGTCTGAAAGTTGTTAATGAAAGTAGCCAGCATCGCGGCCATGCAGGAGATGATGGATCGGGGGAGAGTCATTTCTCTATCGTTATTGAGGCGGAATGTTTCAATGGGCAAAGTCGGCTTGTGCGTCAACGGCGCGTATATGACGCTCTGCAAGAAGAAATGAAAATTATACACGCTCTGTCTATTACGGTTGATAACAAAATATAGCATGCTCTCTGTGGTTGCAAAAAATCTTGCAAAATAAATTTCTTTCAGATAGGATGTCGCTTAACGGTAATTTGAGTACTGTAATTTTTTAGTTTGTGTGGGGGTACTATGGAAAGCTTGAGTCCTAAGGAGGACGCTCGGCATGATGAATGTCGGGCTACTCAGAGTTCACTTATTAGTCGTAATATAACCATTTTGGGGCGCCGAACGTCGATACGTTTGGAACCTGAAATGTGGGTTGCGCTAAATGATATTGCAGAGCGTGAGGTCTGTAGCGTTCATGATATTTGTACATTGGTTTATGTGCGAAAGAATGACGTTACATCGTTCACTGCTGCTATTCGTGTTTTCTTGATGTTGTATTATCGAGCGGCATCGACGGAGCAGGGACATGTTAATGCAGGGCACGGAAATTTTGATTCTATGATGAGGCGTGCTCGTATTCCTTCGGAATATATCCCTTTTTTCAAAAGAAAGGGGCGTCGCCGTTCTCTTGTCAGAGTTGATAATGATAATGGAAGTGAACAAAGGTAATCTTTGTTACTGACGTGACATGTGGATAAGGTGGCTACGGCTATGCCGTGGCTATTTTGTCGTGCTGTAAGGCTATCGTACGGTGGTGTTAAGGCGTTGTGCGTGCTTGTTCTTACTTCTTGAGCTGATAGCTTAGAAGCTTCTTCCGTATTGTAAGAATTTTTCGCGGCGCTTTTGTATTATTTGATCATTATTCCATGGGGTGAGATCGCTTAAACCTGTTTCAATTTGGTTTGCAACGGCCTGAACTGTCTCTTCTCTTTTACGGTGTGCACCGCCAATTGGCTCTTCAATGATCGCGTCAATTAGCTTTAATTCATGAAGGTCTTGCGCTGTTAATTTAAGGGCAGTTGCAGCATCCTTCGCGTAATCGCGGCTACGCCATAGAATGGAAGCACATCCTTCCGGTGATATAACGGAATAGATAGAATGCTCAAGCATGTAAACCTTATCTGCAACGGCAATGGCAATGGCACCGCCTGATCCACCTTCGCCGATAACAACAGAAATAATTGGGACATCAGTACGTAGGCATGATTCGATCGATTTTGCGATTGCTTCTGACTGACCGCGTTCTTCTGCGCCAACACCGGGATATGCCCCGGCTGTATCAATTAATGAGATGACCGGAATTTGAAACTGACTGGCCATTTTCATAAGGCGTTGTGCCTTACGATATCCTTCCGGGCGTGCCATTCCAAAATTCCGTTGGATACGGCTTTGTGTATCGTGACCTTTTTCGTGACCGATAATAACGCATGACTGCCCCTTGAAGCGTCCCAATCCACCGATGAGGGCGTGATCTTCGGCAAAGTTACGGTCTCCCGCCAGTGGTGTGAAGTCGTCAATCATTTGAGAGACGTAGTCCAGCATATGCGGACGGTCTTGGTGACGGGCGACCTGAACCTTCTGCGCAGCGGTTAATTTACCGTATGTTTGCTTTAGCAGCTTATCAGCTTTGCTTTGCATACGGCTAATTTCTTCTGCGATGTTTACCTCTGAATCACCATTAACGTGGCGTAATTCAGATATCTTGCTTTCCAGCTCTAATATAGGTTTTTCAAAATCAAGTTGGCTCATTTATTAGCGTCACTTTACTTGGATCAATTAAGAATTCAGAGCGAACATATAGAAGTCGCTCTGAATTTAAAAGAGGAAATATTATTCTGCGGTTCCGGTTTTTGAAAGAGGATGTTTCTCTTCAACCGTTTCTTTGGTCTTCTCACCGAGAATATGCGTATAGATTTGCGTTGTTGCAATATCTGCATGCCCAAGCATTTTTTGGACAGAGCGTAAGTCTGCGCCGTTGCTAAGGAGGTGTGTTGCAAATGCATGGCGTAAGACGTGTGGACTAACACGGTCTTCATCAACTTTTGCTTCTTTTGCCAGATCTTTTAAAAGCTGTGCGAAGCGTTGGCGTGTTAAGTGGCCGCTATTCGATGTCTTTGACGGGAACAGCCATTTATCTTGTGCATCTGCCGTTGCATGTTCTTTACGAACTTCCAAATAATTTCTCAATGATTGTTGGGCCGCATCGGATAGGGGCACCATACGTTCACGTCCTGCTTTACCTTCTACGATTAAAAACTCTTTGTTTTCAACCAAAGAAGAAAGCGGTAGACCAACAAGCTCTGACACGCGAAGACCGGTTGCATAGATCATTTCCAATAGGCAAACAAGGCGGATACCTTCTGCGTTGCCCTTTTCACCAGCAGTTTGGATAAGTGTAGTCACTTCTTCTTCTGAAAGGGTCTTTGGCAATGTGCGGCCTTGTTTCGGGCTGTCTATTGTGGATGTCGGATCATCTTCACGGATGTTTTCCGAAACCAAATAGCGATAAAATTGGCGTAGGGCGGACAAACGACGTGCAACTGTACGAACAGCAGTTTTTTCTTTGTTTGGGCCTTTTGTATTCACTTTTTGACCCAGATCCTTCAGGTAAGCCTGTAGGTTATCTGTTGTTGCCTTCTCAATTTCTGTACCTTTTTGATTACGCAAAAAGAGGGAAACATCCGCAAGGTCGCGCCAATAGGCCTGACGTGTGTTTAACGCAGCACCACGCTCTGTAGTGAGCATGTCTAAAAATGCATCAACAAGTGGACTTAGATCCGGTTTAGGCATTGCTGGACGACCTGGTCTCGCCATATTTCATCTCCTTATTTATGTTGCCGTTTTGTGTTTCTTAAACTCAAGAATACAAGAAAGGCTGTTTCTTTTCTCGAGGTGTTTAACCAATCCGGCTCAACTTTTTACTTCTTGCCTCAAGACTTCTGATGATTGCATCATCTTTGAAAAGCCTGCTGCTCTATACCGTTCTCTTTCAGATTAAGCAAGTGCTTTATCTTCATGATTTACCAATGGCCGACGATATTAGCGTGATTCTTAAGTTCCGCAACATCTTTTTCATAAATCATGGTGCAATCTATGAATTTAAGTCGTCTGTGTCAATATTTTCTATAATATTTTTACGGAGAGTATAAATCGTCGGAAACTGTTTCCGTTACTTGTTCTTGTGGTATTGTCACATCTTTGACAGCAATAAAGCTGATTGATCCGACAATAACGAAAACGATAGCTGCGAAAAATATTTTAATCAGGAATGACATCGTGTATCTGTTCTATAGCTTGGAAACTGTATAAATTTGTCTAAGCTATATCAGAGTCCAGTTGGTTTTGGAAGGGTGATAATATGGATGACACAAGTCTAGGGATAAAACAGCCCATTGTCTTATTGGGTATGATGGGATGTGGGAAAAGCCACATAGGCCGCGTTCTTACAGGGCGTTTGGAGCATCCCTATATAGATAGTGATTCTTTGCTTGAGGAAGAGCAGGAATGCTCTATTGCAGAGATTTTTGATGTCAAAGGGGAGGCCTTTTTCCGCAAGTTGGAGGCAGATTTGATTGCGCGGCTGATGAAGCGCGGTGCATGCGTTATATCAACTGGCGGGGGGGCTATAACAACGCCGGAAACTTTAGACCGGATACTACGTGGTGGAATTTCGATCTGGATTAAAACTGATCCTCAAAAGATTTTTGAACGCATAAAGGACGATACAAAGCGACCTTTGCTGCAATGTGCCGATCCGAGGCAACGCATTCAGGATCTTTATGATTCACGTAAGGCGCTGTACGCACAAGCCGACATCCATGTGGACAACTCCGCAGATACGCCGAATGTGACTGTAGATGAGATTATGCAGGCATTACAAAAGTTTTTATGATATATGAGGGCGCATGAATAATAATTTAGTACATATAGATCTGGGTGAGCGTAGCTATGATATTCATATAGATGCTGGCCTGTTGGGCGCGTTGGATAAGGTTTTGCCTTTTGATATTGCGGGGAAGAAAATTTTTATTGTCACAGATGTGAATGTAGAGCCGTATGCACAACAGGTTAAGTCTGAATTGGTTGCAGCTGGTGCAGGGTTTTGTGATGTTTTGGTGCATCCGTTCGGCGAAAAAACAAAATCGTATGATTGTCTTATGAAGACGCATAGTTGGATGTTGGAAAATAATATACACCGTAATTCCATTGTATTCGCGATTGGTGGTGGTGTGATAGGTGACCTGGCCGGCTTTTGTGCATCAAGTATTTTGCGTGGTGTCCCATATGTGCAGATACCAACGACATTATTATCTCAGGTCGATAGCTCCGTAGGCGGGAAGACCGGAATTAATACAGAATTCGGTAAAAACCTTGTTGGTGCTTTTTATCAACCTGTTTCTGTTGTTGCAGATATAAGCACATTAAATACCTTGCCAAAGCGTGAGTTATTGGCTGGATATGCGGAGGTTGCCAAATATGGCTTGATTTGGGATTTACCGTTTTTTGAATGGCTAGAGGAAAATGCTTCGCGTGTTATTGATCTGGATGCAGAGGCGATATCCTATGCGATTAAGGTAAGCTGTGAGGCAAAAGCAGCGGTTGTTCAAGCGGATGAGAGAGAAGGGGGGAAGCGTGCCCTTCTTAACCTTGGTCATACCTTTGGCCACGCTTTAGAAGCGGCCGCGGGATACAATGGTAGTCTGTTACATGGTGAAGGTGTCTCAATCGGTATGGTGATGGCTTTTGATTTATCTGCAAAGATGGGGCTTTGTTCTGTAGAGGATGCCAAACGTGCGCGGGATCATCTGCGTGGGATTGGTTTGCCAGTTCATGCCGGTGAAATTAATGCAGAAATTGATGATTTAATTGCAACAATGAAGCGAGATAAGAAAGCCTTGGATAACAAGATGACATTTATTCTTGTTAAGGGAATAGGCGAAGCATTCATTACACAAGATGTTGAAGAATCCCTTGTGCGCGATATTTTAAAGGCATCTCTGGCGGAAGAAGGGTAAGAGCACATGGAATTCGATCTGGTTTATGCGGGTGGTGCAATTTTTATACTCCTTCTGTTATCTGGTTTTTTCTCAGGATCGGAAACAGCCTTAACTGCGGCATCAAAAGTGCGATTGTTATCACGTGAAAAAGACGGGGATAAGCGCGCAGCACTCGTTAATCGTATCCGTGATCAAAAAGACCGTATGATTGGTGCGCTTTTGCTGGGGAATAATCTTGTTAATATCATGGCCTCTGCCTTGGCGACCAGTGTTTTTATGAAGCTGTTCGGGGAAGCCGGGATTTTTATTGCAACATTGAGTATGACGCTCTTGGTTTTGATTTTTGCCGAAGTTTTGCCAAAAACATATGCTTTTCATTATGCCGAGAGTATGGCCATGCGCATTGCGCCGGTTATTCGTCTTGTCATTATTGTGTTTGCACCCGTGACAGAGGCCGTTACTTGGGTTGTACGTAAGGTTTTAAAACTATTTAATGTTGATATATCAAATGTTGGTGTCGGTTCGCATATTGAATTATTGCGTGGTGCGATTGAGATGCATGAAGGGCCGGAGCAAGAAACAAAAGATCAGCGTGCCATGCTTCGCTCAATTCTAGATCTGGCGAATGTTGATACTGAGGAAATCATGATTCATCGTAAGAATGTGACGATGGTCGATGTGGATAAGCCTGTTGATAAAATTGTAGAAGAGGTTCTTAGTAGTCCATACACCCGTATGCCGCTGTGGAAAAACAATCCAGATAACATTGTTGGTGTTATTCATGCGAAGCAATTATTGCGTGAACTTATGGATGTTGCGGGGGATGTTTCGAATCTGGATCTGACACGTGTATCGATGGAACCGTGGTTTATTCCTGAGACAACAAACCTCTATGATCAACTTCAGGCGTTCCGTGAGCGGAAAGAACACTTCGCACTGATTGTTGATGAATATGGGGCCTTTATGGGGGTTGTAACCCTTGAGGATATCTTGGAAGAGATCGTTGGTGAAATTGATGATGAGCACGATGAAACCATGCAAGGGGTTAAACGTCTGTCCAATGGATCATTTATCATTGATGGCGAAGTGACAATCCGAGATGTAAACAGAGAATTTAACTGGGGTTTACCTGATGAGGGCTATGCGACCATCGCGGGGTTGGTTCTTTATGAATCACGGATGGTGCCGGAGGTTGGGCAATCATTCCGTTTTTATGACTTTCAGATAGATGTTGTTCGTAAAGTAAAAAACCAGATTACGCTGGTTAAGGTTACTCCGCCTCAGGAGTTGTAAACCGAGAGAGGAACGTTGGGCTTACATCGCCAATTAAATGTCCGCCATTTGGAATAACGTTGTGGGCTTTTGTTTCTTTTCGATCATACACTGCAAATTTATATGTGTTAGCCAAGGTGTATACCGCCGCCGCAGGTGATTGTAGACCTGATTCCTTATAGGCTTGCCTTCCTTCGGAGATGTGATCACGTGCCACCTGATTTGCAGCTTTTTCTAGGTACCTTCTGTGCCAGCAATTGATAGAGCGTGTAATGCCTGTATCGTGATGGGCAGAGAATTGTTCTTGTAATTGTGCTTGGTTATCCATGATGACTCTTTTTTTATTCTGATTTGCTATTTATAGAATTTTTCATAAAAAATCAAATGGAATTATAAGACTCAATATTTTGCTGTAGGTGTTTAGGGGTTATTGTGCCGATAATTGCGCCACTAACACCGGGGTGCGAAAATGCAAAACGCATGGCCTCTGTAATGTTGTTATTGTGTCCGCTGGATAATACTTTCTTCAGAATAACGCCTTTATTATGCTTTTCTGCGTAATCCAGAACCGGTTTCTCATCTGTATAATCATGGGTGTACATCGACATAACAACATCCATTATCTCTAAGGTTTTTATGCCGCCTTTTGCTGTCTTGGTTGATGCACCAATGGCTTTGACAAGTCCTTGATCCTTAAAATCGTGTAATGTTTTGATGAGTGCATCATCTTGCAATATTGTCATGTCATCACCATTCGAATGGATCATTAAGATATCAATATAGTCAGTATTGAGCCGTGTTAATGATCGTTCCAGGCTCATTTTAAAATGATCAGGGGTGAATACATACGCGGATTCATTGTTTTCAAATTCCTCACCGGCTTTGCCAACGATAACCCAATCTTTTCGCTGTCCATTTAGAAGGCGACCTAATCGCTCCTCACTTTGGCCATATGCTGGCGCTGTGTCGAGTGTATTAACACCTAATTCCTTGGCTTGTGATAGAAGGTCGGCGAGAAAATTTTCATCAGGAATCTCAAACCCTTGCGGATATTTTACGCCTTGGTTTCGTCCAAATTTTACGGTTCCAAGCCCGATAGGGGATATACGTAATCCGGTTTGTCCTAGCTCTGTTTTTTCCATTGTGCTGTGTCCCATGGTGTTTTTGCGTATTCTGCTTTCGGTAGCGACGCGATATCTGACTGAGTTTGTGACGGGGATATATTACTGTCCTGTAATTTTGAGATAATCATATCGGATAGCATCGGAGAAAAGGTGAGCTTTGTCGGCCAGCAATACAGGACATCACCTGCATCATGTATGGTTGGAATATCGGGCATCCAGCTATCCGTTTTTGATTTACCTTCAACCCTGTCGATCGGCAGGGTGCTCCATTCCAAATTATCTGTTTGGATGTTTGGCATATAGGTGTTTAGGGCACTTATCATTGCGTGATGAACATCTGCCGGGTTTGATTCTTTCGCCCGTTCTGCCACACCACCGCCAAGATACCAGATCAGCTCTTTATTCTCTGTATAATGCGAAGTGATAGAAGCCACGGGTTTATCCGTTTTACCAACAAGGTGCGCCCAGAGAGGGAATGGTGCATTTTTTATCATACCTTGCATAAGGGGGCGCTTTTGCGTTTCTAACCCCTTATTATGTTGGTTTTGTTCTGCGATGGTTTTATTATCGGCCGCGCCTGTGAATATAATTTTGCGGGCTGTGATCCTGTTTTCTTCTAAAAAATGGAGGGGGTTTTGCGCCTGTTGTTCTGTTATCTTATAGATGTTTTTTCTATATGGTTCTGCCAAGGCACGTAAAACGCTTGGGATGTCTAGAACTGGCTCTCCCATAAATATGGTATTACCGCGGAAACCGGATTGCTTTAAATTATCTGGCCATTGCTTTTCGGGGATTGTACGGACATGCTTTCCCAATGCCTTTTGTGCGACTAAAGCGGTCAACCCACCCATAAACCCGGGTGGAATAAGTAAATGTTGAGACGTTGCATTGGCTGTTGCCGTGGACAAATCAACATCACCTTCACCTTGCAGGGCGTTGCGCCATATATCGGGCATTTTGCTTATATTCTGTGCCAGTTTATTGACTTTACCAACTAAAGAGAACTTTAGGCCCGAATGGATGATGCCTTGTGATGCGATCGTTTGGCCATGGCCAATTGAGTTTTTTTCGAATAGAACGGCATTATAGCCAAGTTTCCGAAGGCGATGAAACGTCCATAAGCCTGCAATTCCTGCACCGAAAATTGCGATATCGATATTATAATTATTCTCTGTCGTCATAGTCTTAACTTTCGATTGGGCTTCGTTAGAAGTTCTTCTGAAAAGGTAAGGTTATAAATATGAGGGGATTTCCCCTCATATTCCTATGCGGTTTGGGAAATCTTACCGTGGCATTGTTTATATTTTTTACCGGAACCACACGGACATGGCGAATTGCGTGGCGTCTTGATCCATGTGCTTGGGTCGTTCTGGTCAAATGTATTTTGCTTTGTAAGTGGACGTACTGCGGATTCCTCTGCTGTTGGAGCTTGGGTTTTTCCTTGTCCTGTTCCCATAAGGGCAGGGTCCATTCGGCTTTCGTTCATCTGTTGTGGTTCATCATCCGTACTGCGGTGAATACCGCCAAGGCTCATACTTGCACCGCGTCCGGGTTCAATGTTGAATTCCACAAGGCAAAGTGTTTGCGTAATTGTTTCACGCATCGCCTCTAGCATGTCTTGGAACATGCCGAATGCTTCTGTCTTATATTCATTAAGCGGATCTTTTTGTCCAAAGGCACGTAGGTTAATTCCCTGACGTAAATGATCGAGGGCGAGTAAGTGCTCTTTCCAATGTTGATCTAACATTTGCAAGACGATAGATTTTTCAACCTGACGCCATATATCCGGGCCGGTATTCGCAACTTTTTCGGCCATTCTCTTGTCAGATTCATCAATCAGGCGGTCTATGATTTCGGCATCGGCGATGCCTTCCTCTTTTGCCCATTCCTGTATAGGTAGGTGAAGGTTTAATACACGTGTGACTTCATTCTCAAGGGTTTCAGTATCCCACTGATCGGCGTAAGATCCAGTTGGGATGCATAGAGCCACGAGATCATCAATTGATGAGTGGCGCATATCTTTTACCATTTCATCCAAAGTCTCGGATTCCATGATTTCTTTCCGCTCACCATAAATTTCTTTACGTTGATCATTCATGACATCATCGAATTTCAGAAGGTTTTTACGCATCTCAAAATTCATTGATTCGACTTTGCCTTGCGCGCTTTCCAACATTTTGGAGATATATGGGTTTTCCAAGGCTTCGCCATCTTCAAGGCCGATATGCTTGTTTGATAAAAGCGCTTCTAAGCGCTGGCCTGCGAAAATACGCATTAGATCATCTTCAACAGATAAGAAGAATAAAGATGCCCCCGGGTCACCTTGGCGTCCGGATCGTCCGCGTAACTGGTTATCAATACGGCGGGATTCATGGCGCTCTGTTCCGATAATATATAGACCACCGGCATCTTTGACGATTTGTTCATCGCGTGTGACGCCATCTGTAATTTGCTGAACGGCCTTTTCACGTTGTTCGCCTTCCAGTGATGCATCTATCTCTTCATCGATAAGCATATCTGCATTACCGCCAAGTTTAATATCGGTACCACGTCCAGCCATATTTGTTGCAATTGTAACGGATCCGGGACGTCCGGCTTGTGCCACGATGTAGGCTTCTTTTTCGTGGTGACGAGCGTTTAGAACGTTGTGTTTAACTTTTGCCTTCTTTAAACGCGCAGAGAGCTGTTCTGATTTCTCAATAGAGACAGTTCCGACCAATACGGGTTGGTTGCGTTCTTGGCATTCTTTGACCAGCACAACGATTGCATCTTCTTTTTCGCGCATGGATTTAAAGATTTTATCATCATTATCCAGACGCGCGACAGGGCGGTGCGTTGGAATTTGAACAACACCAAGGCTGTAAATTTCATCGAATTCGGCGGCTTCTGTCATTGCGGTACCAGTCATACCTGCCAACTTTGGGTAAAGCCTGAAATAATTCTGGAATGTAATGGAAGCAAGCGTCTGGTTCTCATTTTGAATTGGAACGTTTTCTTTTGCTTCGATCGCTTGGTGCAGGCCTTCAGACAGGCGGCGTCCATCCATCATACGTCCGGTGAATTCATCGATAAGGATCACTTTTCCATCTTTTACGATATAGTCTTTTTCCGGCTGGAAGAGTTTATGCGCACGTAGTGCCTGATTCGCATGGTGGACAAGGGCGATATTCTGCATGTCGTACATGCTGCCTTCTGTCATGAGGTTGTGCTCTTTTAAAAGCTCTTCCACATGTTCTTGTCCTTGTTCTGTCAGGACGATGCTTTTATGCTTTTCTTCAAGGTCATAATCTGCATCTTCCAAATGAGGAATGATCTTGTCGACCATTGTGTATAGTTCGGTGTTACTTTCAGATGGCCCAGAGATGATAAGCGGTGTACGCGCCTCGTCAACAAGGATCGAATCAACCTCATCCACAATGGCAAAGTTAAACGGGCGTTGTACCATCTGGTCTAATTTGAATTTCATATTGTCACGTAAATAATCGAAGCCAAACTCATTATTTGTTCCGTATGTGACATCACAGGCATATGCTTTGCGGCGTTCTTCTTCGGTGATATTACCGGTGATACATCCGGTTGTCAGGCCAAGAAATCCGTAAACTTCACTCATCCAGTTGGAGTCACGCTCTGCCAAATAGTCATTGACGGTAACAACATGTACACCTTTACCGGATAATGCATTAAGATAGACGGGAAGGGTTGCGACAAGGGTTTTACCTTCTCCGGTACGCATCTCTGCAATTTTTCCATCATCCAGAACCAGGCCACCGATGAGCTGTACATCATAAGGGCGCAGGCCGATTGAACGTTTTGCGGCTTCACGGACAACAGCAAAAGCTTCATAGCGTAAATTTTCAAGAGGTTCTCCATTTTCCAGACGTGCGCGGAAAACGTTTGTTTGCTCTTTCAATTCGGAGTCACTCATTGCTTCGTATGTTGCCTCGAGTGCATTAACGGGATCAATGTGTCGTTGATAGCTTTTCAACGCGCGATCATTTGATGATCCGAATATTTTGGTTGCCAGACCCAGTACCATGACATTCCTTTTTTGTACTTTTTGAGTTGTACTGGTATAAGGCGCAAAAGCCTTAACGTCAATAACATCACTGTGGGTAGAGTATATAATAGGTGTTGAAAACCTAGATCGCTTTGGTTAGGCTCTGATCTAAATCAGTATATATAAAGTTTTTTAAAGGGAAATATAATGACGAATCATGGTCAATCACGCGATTGCGAGAACGGAAATGCAATTGTTATAACACTGGTGCTGCTGGTCGTTGCTGCGGTTGGTGTCCTTGCATTTATGTCCGGTAAAATGGATGCATTTAAATCAATGGATAAAGGAGCCCAGAGCGTTGCTTCTGCCTCTGATGCAGAGGATGTAGGCGCAAATCCTGAAGAGAACCCAATATTGGCAAGCTTTGATGGAGAGGAAATCAGACGTCAGGACGTTATTGACCTGATTAACGTTATGCCACCTCAGATGAAGGCCGTTCCGATTGAGCAGTTATTCCCCATGGCTCTGGAACAATTAGTGACCAATAAAATCATTGATAAAAAGGCCGATGGCGCAGATCTTGATAGTGATGAAGAGGTTGTAAAGCAGCTTGCCCTTGCCAAGGCGCAAATTGTACGGACAAGATTCCTTGATAAAGTTGTCAGCGAAGGTATTACAGAAGATCGTGTAAAAGAAGAGTATCAGACATATCTTGATAATTTTCCTGAGATTGAAGAAGTGAAGGCTGCTCATATTCTTGTTGATGATGAAAAGCTTGCAAAAGACCTGATCAAGAAATTGAATAAAGGTGAGAATTTTGCAGATTTAGCACAGGAGAATTCAAAAGATGGTTCTGCGGCTGATGGTGGAAATCTTGGGTATTTTGCAAAGAATGAAGTTGTCCCTCAATTTGCAGAGGCGGCTTTTGCACTTGAAAATGGAAAGTATAGCAAAAAACCTATCCAGTCTGATTTTGGCTATCACATTATTCGTGTAGATGAAAAACGTATTCGTCCGGCTGCGGAGTTTGAGCAAATCAAGCCATCAATCGAACAAGAATTACGTCGTGCCGTTTTTGAAGAAAAGGTAACAGCATGGAAAAGCGAATTTGATATTGAGCGTTTTGATATTAATGGTGATCCTCTTCCTGTGGCAGAGCCGGCAGCGGGTGACTCTGAAGAAGCTGCTCCGACCGATGAAGGTGTAGAGCAAGCGCAAGATGAAGAAGTAGAGCAGGGCGCAGAGGAATAAATTTTGTTCCCTATCGTAATATAACGAAAGCCGTGGTTGTTTAAGACATCACGGCTTTTTTTGATGTGATGTATTTATGGAGATGTTTATGACATTAAAGAAAATGAATTGTGCACAGGCTCTTGAACTGCCCAGACCGGACAAACCATCCGGCTTACCAATTGTTTTGGTTGCCGCCGCCGCCCTGGTTGATAAGGAGGGGCGTGTTCTTCTTGCGCAACGACCTGAGGGCAAATCAATGGCTGGTCTATGGGAATTTCCGGGAGGCAAAGTTGAGGATGGTGAAAACCCTGAATTTACCTTGATGCGTGAGCTGGAAGAAGAACTTGGCATTGAAACGAGGGAATGTTGCTTTTCTTCTATTGGTTTTGCTTCTCATGCATATGAAAAGTTTCACCTTCTTATGCCTTTGTTTGTTTGCCGCGTGTGGCGTGGTGATATAAAATCGTTGGAAGGGCAAGAATTTGAATGGGTATACCCGCAAGATATGTATGATTATCCAATGCCTGAGGCAGATATCCCACTGGTGTATCAATTACGTGATTGTTTGTAGTATAGTGTCTTTGTATGCATACGTCGTTTGAACAGCTCTCCCATTTCTATGATAGTGATATTGGTAATATCGCGCGTGATGTTGTGTGTGATAATATAAAGGCATTCTGGCCTGATTTGCATGGTTTACGTATCATGGGCGCGGGGTATGCAATGCCTTATTTTGATGAGGTTATTTCAGACGATGTAGAACGCGTGTTCTGTGTTACATCGCTTAGAGGTCGGGTGTCGGGATGGCCACATAATGGCAAGGGCATTGTGGCACAGGCCAAAGATAATCGCTTACCTTTTGAACATAGCTCAATTGATCGTGCATTATTGGTTCATCATATTGAGAACTGCAATGACATGCGTAAAGCACTTCGTGAAATTTGGCGGGTGTTAAAGCCAAATGGACGCGTTTTGCTTGTCGTGCCGAATCGTATGGGCATGTGGGCGCGTGCGGATTGGACACCATGGGGGCATGGCAGGCCGTTTTCGCATATGCAAATCACCAATTTTCTTAAGGATAATTTATTGTGCGTGGAAGAAACGCGCGGAGCCTTGTTTGTGCCGCCATTACCCGATTCTCCGGTTATGATGAAATCAGCACGTTTGATTGAGCGTTTTGGCAAAAATGTTTTGCCCTTTGTTGCCGGGGTTCACATTATTGAGGCAAGTAAGCAGGTCTATGCCCGTGTTGATGGTAATGGTTCTGGTTCCGGGGTTTTATCCAAAACCAAAGGTCTCTTGGGCACAAAGCCGCAAGCTGTGCCTCAGAACTTTACTTCACAAATGTTAAGCCAAGAGGATTTCCCGGATCAATTTCGTCCATAAATTGTTTTTGTCTATTGGCGTTTGTTGTCTGGTAGACAAGCCCAATCCAGCTGGCCAAGATGCTGCTTGCGCTATCTGTCCATGTGTTTTCAATCAAACCTGATAACTGATTATTGAGCGCAGCTAATTCTTCTTTGTTCATGCATTCAGGATTATAGAGCATGAGCTTTTCTATCGCATCATCTGTGAAGTAATTTACGGGCATTGGTGGTGCTTGTGTTTTCTGTCCGCTTTTATACAGTTGAACTTCACGTTGGTATTCTTTCAAAAGACTGACGGCATCATATTCCGGGTGGCCTTGCATACAGACCAGTCTGAATCGATCCGGGCTGACTGCAATATGTGTACCTGATTCTTTACCGCCGACAAGAATATGCATTCCAGCCTGTTTGAATTGCTCTTCTGAAATATAGTTATAGCGCGAATGTGGTACGTCAAAGACTGTATTCATATTGCGTACCAACGGATGAGTGCGATCCATAACCCGGTGTCTGTATACGCCCCATAGCTTCCCATCGTTAAATGCAGTGCGTTTTTGGTTATAGCGCGCCTGCATAACGGCGTGTGTTGCAAGACATGAGCACATCGTAGATGTGACATTATCCCATGCCCAATCCATCACTTTCTGTAGTGGTTCCCAGAAAACTTCTTTATCTAAGCTATCGTATTTCGGGTTTGCGCCTGTGATAATGAGTGCATCAAGCCCTGTCTCCTGAAGCTTTTCGAATGGCTCATAATATTTATTGATATATTCCGTTGTCGCCTGATCACGTTCAATTTCCGGCACGGTGAATGGGTGAATATAAATCTGTGCGATTTGGTTACTTTCTCCGACAAGACGAAAAAATTGACGCTCTGTTGCCATGAGTGCAGCATCCGGCATCATGTTTAGCAAACCGATATGCATTTCCCGAATATCCTGATGGGTGGCGCGTTCCACGGGGATGACCGTGCGTCCTTCATCTTGCAGGCGTTCAAAGGTCGGTAGTTTTGTATAGGCAACTAGAGGCATGAATTCGTGAATGATCCGTTGATTTATTGGTGTTGAACATGTACTAAGTTTAAATTATCTCCTTGGTAAATTGGGACAAAAAGAGACTAATGTCAAAAAAATTAAGTGAAATTCGTGTCGAGATTGATTCAATAGATAATCAGGTTCATGATTTGTTGATGCAGCGTGCATCGCTTGTTTCATCTGTGGCTGCGGCAAAAAAGAAGGAAGGGCTTCAGATTGTTCAGCCTGCGCGTGAGGCTAGAATGATGCGCCGTCTTTTATCCCGTCATGAGGGCCCCTTGCCACGGTCGACAATTATTCGAATCTGGCGGGAATTGGTTGGGTCAGTTGCTTTGTTACAATCAGGGTTTAGCGTTATTGTCTCAGAGCATTCGGGACAATGTATGTATTGGGATATTGCAAAGGAATATTTCGGTGGTACTGTTCCAATGCGCAAGGAAACATCACATCAGGTGATTTTTAGTGATGTATTAAGTGATAAAAAAGAATCTTTCGGTGTTCTACCATGGCCTGAGGCGGAAAGCGTCTCACCATGGTGGGAATCTCTCTTTCACCAAGATGAACATGGTGAGACGCTATCTATTATTTGTGCGCTGCCTTACGGACAAAGCCAAGAGAATTCGCAGGCGCGTGCATTGGTTGTTTCAAAAGTTTCCTTTATCTCCTCTGACCTTGATATGAGCTTTGTCGCGTTAGAAGTGGATACAACGGTGAGCCGTAGCCGTATCGGAGATGTGATGCAGGAAGTTGGGCTTGATGTACATAATTTATATAGTGGGACATCCCCGAATAACACATCTCACAATCTGTATCTTATTGAGGTTGACGGATTTATGGATGCGCACCATGAAAACCTGAAAACGATCAAAAATATTTTGGGAGATAAATGTTTGTATTGTAATGCTGTCGGTGGGTATCCGGTGATACCGGATATAAATGACACAGAAAAAGAACCTGTTGAGCAGGTATAGAAGAACAATAAAAACAATACGACAATATAAAGAGATTTCAAAAATGAAAACTATAACGATTATTGGTATGGGGCTTATTGGCTCCTCAATCGCAAGAAATATAAAACAGCATAACTTGGCGGAAACATTAATTGCCGCAGATATTAATGCAGATGTTTGTGAAAAGGTGGCAGATCTTGGTCTGGCAGATTACGTGACGGATGACCTTGCCCGCGGTGTAGAAGATGCAGATTTGGTGGTTCTATGTGTGCCTGTTGGGGCAATGTCTATGGTGATGGAGCGCGTTGCAGGTAGTCTCAAAGACAACGTTATTATCACAGATGTCGGCTCTGTTAAAAAATCCGTGATTGATGCGGTAAAGCCATTTTGCAGGGCGGATATTGAATTGGTACCTGCGCACCCGATTGCAGGAACTGAATTTTCGGGGCCGGAAAATGGTTTTGCGGAATTATTTCATGGGCGTTGGTGTATCTTAACGCCTCTACCGGAGACGAGCATCAAGGCCGTTGAGGTGGTTACCAAATTGTGGGAGGGCTGTGGCGCGCAAGTTGAGATTATGGACCCTGCGCATCATGATTTGGTTCTTGGGATTACATCGCATTTACCACATTTGATTGCATACACAATTGTTGGGACAGCCAATGAATTGGAAGATGATATCAAATCGGAAGTGGTGAAGTTCTCGGCCAGTGGTTTTCGTGATTTCACCCGAATTGCGGCATCTGATCCTGTTATGTGGCGTGATATTTTCTTGAATAATAAAGATGCAGTTCTTGAAGTTCTACAACGTTTTAGTGAAGATCTTACAGCCATGCAAAAGGCGATCCGCAAAGGAGACGGGGAATATCTTTATCAAAGCTTTACAGACACCCGGGCGATCCGCAAAGACGTGATTGAGCAAGGTCAAAGCGAATAACTATTCTCTCACTCTGTTATCGGGGGCGGTTTTGTCCCCGTGCAGATGGAAACTCAAAGATTTTGATCATACCCAGATAAACTTTATACCCGTCATTGGTCAATGTCGTTTTGATAATGCCATCTTGTTCCATTGCGCCGAGCATTGCTGCGGAAATCATGGCTTCTTTTGGCTTTATCGCCCGAATTTGCGTGAGTGTAGCGATGAGGTCTTGTGCACTTTTTAGGTGTAGGTTGATATTGATGTCTGGGTGTGCAGGTGTTGATTTGCCGATTGTCCCCGATAGATCCAATTCCGTTGTGTTGGATTTGGTTGTGCTGTTTTGGATATTTATTGTGTTCCCCTTGTGAACCAATGTCGCGTGTATCTCATCAATGTTAAGTGGTGCAGTCCATTGCATATTGGATATCGAAACACGACGGATATTGATGTCGATAGGCATACCTAAGAATGGCCAGCTTTGTATATGGATGCGCTCTACATGGATTGCATCACGTGGAGAAGAAATGCTTTGATTATCTAGAATCAAATTAAGTTTGAGAGGGTATCCGGTGATCTTTGCCGTGCTAATATCACTTTTCTCAATCATTGGCATGTTACGTAGATCGGATAATATATTGTTGATCGCTTTTTCTGTGTAATGTGCCGCGATGAACCAGTTGGCGCTCCACCCGGCGAAAAGTAACAGTAGAGCAGCTAGCCCTATATGGGATTTCTTTGTTTTTCGTTTTGGGTGGTTTTGTTGTGCATCTTCTAAAAGATGACTGGATTTTTCCTCTATACGCATTTCGAGTTGGTTAAGTGTGGCGCTTGCCTCTTGTATTTCGTTATGTGGAATGGGTTTTAGGAATTCGAATATTACAGTTCCTGAATTCTTGATCCATTTGTGCTTTGGATAGAAATACCCTGTGTTTAATGCCATTGGGATAATCGGTAAGCCTGTTGCTTCCTGCATGCGGACAATCCCGATTTTATAAGGTTTTTCGGCAGGAGATGTCGTGATTGATGTTCTTGTGCCTTGCGGGAATATGATAAGTGCCCGTTTTTGTGCCGCGACACGTTTGCTTTCTTCCTTTAGTGATCTTATGGCCTCTTTCGGGGAGGATCGGTTAATGGCGATCGGGTCACTTTTTGCAAGATATTTCCCCCAAAATGGAATCTTCAATAGTTCCTTTTTTAAAACAACCGCGGGATCATTAAACAGAATATGAAGCTTAAACGTTTCATAGGCGGATTGATGTTTTGCCGCGATAATATAGGGGCCTTTATCTGGTAAGTGTTCTTGCCCTCTGACTTCATAACGGAGATTAAGTATATATTTTTCCAGAAATGCCGTTGTATGTACAAAGCCGTGGACAACCCCCATATAATACCGTCTGGGAAGCAATAGGGTAGGCAATAATGCAATACACGCAAATGCCGTTAGGATATAGAAACAGATATTAAATAGAGTGGATCGAATAACCGCCATCATGCGTGCCTATCCCTGTTGTACAAGTGTTAAGATAACGGTTCGGAAAAGCAGCTTGTTATATTCGCTCAGGCTGTTTTTAAGAAAGGTTTTATCTTGTAGATCGATATTACTTAATACCGGATATGGTTGAATCTTTATTTGAGGCATCACAGATGAAAATTCTAGCTTGGCGCGATCCATGTGATAGTCGTTAGTCACCAAGATAATGGAGTTTATCTTTTGCGTGCGGACCCATGCTTTGACCTCTTGCGCATTTCCTAATGTTGTTTGTGCATCATAGCCAAGTGTAATACAGCATTCAGGCAGCGGGTTACCTCCGTTCCACATGCTAAGAATATCATCTTGCTTTACAGATTGATGGACACCTGAGATAAACAAGGTTGGTGCGTATTCTTCTGCAAATAGGGACAAACCCGCTGTAATCCGGTTATGTCCTCCTGTTAGGACAATAATCGCATCAACCCTATCCGGTGTAGGGGTGTTGGATTTTTGCATGTTACTTAGAAACATGAAATAACCAACACCCCATAGAATAGGGAAAAAGAACAGAATAATAAGGGTTAGTTTTTTTAGCATAGGTTTCTTTTACGGCATTTGGGATAGTTTGCGCAAGACTGTAAAACGTGATGTTGCAATGGCAATCAAGGCTGTAATCACAGGAATTGTACAGAGAATAAAAAAGGATGACACACTTATTTCCAATGCAGGAATAAAGGGCGTTGGTGCGTTGGAGGATAGAATGCTAACTATGGCAATGATGATAATTCCGATAAAGGTGCCGATGATACTTCCGCCCAAGGATAGAGCCATGGCATGCCGTTGGAATTGTTTTGCAATATAGCTATCTGTTGCGCCCATATGGTGGAGAAGCTCAACCTCTTTCTTGTGGATGGCAAGACGTGCATGCATCCCTGCGGAAATAGATATGACTGTAATACAGGCGATTAATATGGTTACAAGTAATGCAAGATTACGTAGCGTTGATGTAAATGTAATCAGATCTTCTAGCCATTCATGATGTGTTTCCAGTCTGGCGTATTTTGATATTTTGTATAGATCTGCCTTAAATTGTTTCAAGTTTTCATTGCTGATGCTTTTCAGATCTACGGCAATAAGACCGGGCAGGGGAATGTCCTGTAATATTAGCTCTTCTCCTAGCCATGGTGAGAGAAGCTCACGGATTTCTTCGTGGGTTAGTATCCGAACAGAAGACACAAAGGAATGGTTTGCTAACTTGTTTGAAATTTTTGTGGTCTCTGTATGAATGGTTTTTTGAGATAGTAAGCTTCCATCACTGGTTTCGGCGGCAACTTCTATTGTCGCCTTATTTTCAAGTCCTGAAGACCACCGATGTGTCATTTCGTTTAGGATCAGATTTCCACCTGTGCTCAAAACTGCAAGAAAACTCATGAGCGCAATAAGGGTTATCAGAAAACGTGAATCTTCGTTATGGCCAAATGGCAGATCATATTCTGTAAAGCCAAGGAATTTAAGCCCACGCTGTATATAAGGCGTGTTTTTAAGCTTTTCTAGTTTCTTGGTAATATTGGGGGGGAGGTTAGAAAACATTACGAATTGTCCTTGCAATCGGGTTTGTATTTCCCCCTTGGTGAATTGTGCCTGCATCCAATGTTAGGCAAGGGTGCCCGAATTGTTCGATTATTTTTTGGTTATGCGTTGCGATCACGATGGTTGTTCCCATACGGTTGAGCTGCTCGAATAGCCCCATAAGACGGAATCCGATTTCATCGTCGAGATTACCCGTTGGTTCATCGGCAAGAAGTAATTTTGGTTGCGCGATAACGGCGCGGGCGATGGCGACCCTTTGTTGTTGTCCGCCGGACAGGGTCGGGGGAAGGTGGTTTTTATGATCCTTTAAACCGACCCAGTCGAGTAATTCATTGACATGTTTCTCAATTTCATTACTTGGACGGTTTGAGATCCGCAAGGGCAGCGCAACATTATCAAAGGTACTTAAATGGTTTAAAAGACGAAAGTCCTGAAATATAACCCCAATACGTTGGCGTATAGGAAATAAGTCTTCGCGCTTTAGGTTTTTAATTGTTTTGCCAAACATTGAAATGGTGCCTTCGGTCGGCATGTGTCCGAGATATAGAAGATTCATCAAGGATGTCTTACCTGCGCCACTGGGGCCGGATAGAAAGTGGTAAGACCCTGGCTCAAGGGTAAAATTGACATCGTGTAAAATGTCATGTCCTTTGTCATCATAGCGAAAGCTGACGTTATCAAATTTTATCATGCTGTGGACTGCTCCGGTACTTGCTTTAGATAAAGCCTATCGTCTTATCGTTTGGTTTATGATAGATATACTATATCTACTCATTCAAGAAAGAGAAGATGCAAGAGCCATATGATTTTAACTTGTCCCAATTGTAAAAGCCAATTTAAGCTGGATGCCGATCTTCTCGGAGAAGATGGTGCCAAAGTGCGATGCTCATCTTGTGCGCAAACCTGGTTTCAGGAGCCGGAAGAGCCTGTTGATGATTTCGATTCATCGGGTTTTGACGTCGATATCGATGAAGATGTTGATGCGGGTGAAGATGACTTCTTTGAGGTGGATATTTCCATTGATATGGGAGGTGAGGAAGAAGATGCCGTTGATTCTGCTCCTGACTCTTCGGATGATGATGATGTAGAAGATGACGATTCTGATACGGAATCCTTTGATAATGATATTATTCCACCTGTTTCCTTGCCGCCACGCTCTGACTTGGGGAGGGGGGCTGTTTATAAAAGCTATGGTATTGCCGCATCTGTTTTTGTTGTAATTTTGCTGTATTTACTTGTTCGCAGTGGCCCGATTATGCAGTCCTCACCGTCAATGCAGGCCTTCTATCAAATTTTTGGTATCCAAATGGAGATTCCGGGAACAGGCCTTGTTTTTGATCGGGTCGAAGCGGTTGAAGAAAATGGGATGGTACGTGTTACGGGCTCTATTATTAACTTGGAAGAGGAAGAGCAGAACATCCCCGTTGTAGAGGCCTCGTTAAAGGATTCTCATGGTGAAGTATTAGGTGTGTGGTATGTGATTTTATCACAAGACACCTTGCAAGCAGAAGAGATGGTTGAGTTCGACTCTGTGCATTATTTGAATATGAATGATGCATATGAGCCGGCAGGTGGTAATGATAACCATGGTTCTTCCGGTCATACAGATGCAAATTCTCATCATGATAAAGGGCATGGTGATTTAGGACATGCTGCACCGGATCATGCCGCCGAGGTGGCCGGGGCTGAAGGTAAACAGGTGCGTGTTCGATTTGTTCTCACGCCTAAAACTGACGTAAAAGCCGACGGAAATAATCCAGCTCATCACGAGAGCGGGAACGATCACCAGAACGATCACGGAGCATCTTCAAAATCTCATCCACACGCTTCTTCTCAGTCTCATCAGGAACCTGAATATCAGAGCCATGGGGCTTCCCATTCGGATCATTCTGATCACTAAACGGACGACCAAGAGGATCACGATTTCCACCATTAGGCCTTCCGCTCATGCTAATGCCGATCATTTGTTGCATACGTGAACGGAATTGCTGCGCGAGATCTTCTTGCGCTTCTTTTAAATGCTGTATGGCAAGCTCTTGGTGTGGAATTGAACGGTTGGGGGCATTATCACCTAAAGACTGTTCTGAAAGGCGCATTTCTTGTTCTGCCATGCCCATTTTTTCCGGGACATCATCCAGTTTTTCTGCGGCATCTAACATCAATTGCCCGAGGATATAGCGCAACGCAGCCTGTTCTGTTTGGCTGTTAGATATATCCGTTTGTGCAGCTTCATCTTGTACTTGAGACTCTGTTTGGCTTTGCTCGTTTTTTTCTTCTTTTTTCTGTGGTTCGGGTGAAGGCGGTGCAACATCGAAACCAAAATCTTTTAGCATTTCTTCCAGATCCGGACTGTTATTTGCCGAAGGTATTGCTGGCGCTTGTCTCTTTTTCCTAGGTGGTTGTTCTTGTAGAGTACTTACCTGTTCTTTTGTTTGTTCAAGCAAGGCTTCCTGACGTTCAATCAATTCCTGAAGCTCATTAATACCTTCCTTCATCATTTCCATGTCCATGGGTAATGCCATCTGCATCGATGGGTCCATCATTTCCATCATGCGCTGCATCTGCGACATAAGCTCTTGCGCTGTTTGTTCATCACCATCGCGTAAGGCCTGTTCAAGTTGCTCCATCATTTGGGATAACATATCGGGGGAAATAATTTGGTCGAACTGATCAGAAGGCAGAGTTTGTAATTCACCGCTTTCTATACGCTTTTGCATGTCGCGTTGTAATTCGGTGAAGTAGTTCGACATCTTTTCACGCAATTCTTGCATGAGTTCGGCGATTTCTTCATCGCTTGCATTTGGGTCACGCATTGCATTTTCCAAGGCTTGCTGGGCGTCTTGAAGTTCGCGCATGGCAAGGGACAGATTTCCGTCCTCTATCACAAGTGCGGCTTCCCAGAGCAAAGCAATCACTTCTTTTGCAGCTTTTACTTTGCGTTCTTCCTCTACACCATAGTTATGAAGCAGGCGAGAGCTGGCCGAACGTATCGCAAGATAAATAGTGGTATTGTTTTGGAAAAAGTCAGGGGCGTCCAATAATGTTTCTAAATGCCGTGAAATGTCAAAGAAGCTATCTTGATAATCCCAAGCCAATCTTTTGCGCATCGTGATAAGTGATTTTGCCATTGGATGTTCAAACTCCCGCTCGGGCAATACCATTGTGATCTTATCCAATCTTGCGACTTGTCCCTTATGGTCTATGGCTTCATAGGTGAAGGCAACCGGAAGTCCTGCCCATGTGTGCCATGTCAGATCGTATATTGGAGATAACTTAAACGCATCATTTGGTTGTGACATGACAAGGCGCGTTTCTGTGGCAGGATCACCTAATGGTCGATCTTCTACCAGTTCATCAATATTCATCGTCATACGAAGTTCTTTGACACTGTAATCATCTTTGACAATAAGGGCAAAGCGTAAGGCAAGATTTTCCATGATTTCAAATGGAGGTGGGGCTTCGGCTACATCCTCTTCATCGTCAGTGGCATTTTTTTCAGAAGTCTCTTCCTCGTTTTGAGGCTCTGGCGTTTCTGTGTCTTCGTCAGGCAAGCCGGAAATGATCTCCACATCTTCGATATTATTTAGAATTTCATCACGTTTTGATACGATAATGTCTGCATGAATTTCTGGTGGCTTATCTTTGATGTACTCGTAGTTCCATCGTTCTCTGGGCCACCATGCCTGCCGTACAGATAGAGTTTTTCCATCTTGGATGGTTGTTTCAATGCCGTATAAATTATCCCCCAGAGATTCAAGACGTAGGGTTTTGGCACCATTATGTAAGTAGGGTGGAAACCAGTCTCCGTAAGTGCTTCCTAAACGGATGCGAATGGCGCTGCCTTCGGGAATTGAGAATGGTTTCTTATTGTTATCACCTGTGACTTGCACCTGAGGGATTTGCGTATAGTCAGGTGGTGTGATCCAAAGAAATGTATCCTGTCCACCGGAGAGGACAAGCGCGGGGGAATAAGGGACAAGGCCGGAGAGAATACGACTTTTCCATTGTGGACCGGATATGATCAAACCGCAAATGAAGAAAAGTATAGCCAAAAACCGTAATGCAGACGGGTCTTCACGGCTTAATTGTGCCTTTAGGGACGGAGATTTTAATTTTTTTAGGCTGTGGAGTACTGTCTTTTGTGCATGTTCCCAAAGTGTACGTGTTTCATGTGCCTTTGGATTGGCTAATGTGTCTTTTAGCAGGGCAATATGTCCGCGGGGGAAACTGCTTGTCTGTTCTATACTATAGTCAATCTTTCGTTTGCTGGGAAAGGTGAAGCTAAGGATATCTTTTTTAAGGAAGTATATAATCCCGCCCAGGAAAACTACTGTTGTAAAGCAGCGTGCGTAAAACCCGAAGAAGTCAGGAAGGTTGAGCATCCATAAGCCGAAAAACAGAAGACACCAGAAGAACGCTCTCCATCCATGCAGAATTATTTGCTCAACCGTAAGAGTGAAAAGGGCGCGCCTGCGCTTTTTAATAAGTGCAGAGGCAAAGGGGCGGTGTTCATAATCATGTAGGTCGAGCATAGAATCACAATAGCGCGTTTCTACGCGCTAACCCACATTTTTTTCTATCAGGAAAAGAGTTATAACCAGCCTGGAATCTGTTCGCGGTTAAGCATTTCATCTAATGACTGACGTGCATTGATAAGATGTACCTTATCACCATCGACCATGATTTCTGCCGGTAGGGGGCGGCTGTTATAATTTGAGGCCATGGCAAATCCATATGCGCCTGCGGATTGGATAACAACAAGGTCATCTTGGTTGAGCTGTGCCATATTTCTGTTCTTACCGAAAATGTCGCCGCTTTCACAAATTGGGCCAACAACGTCATATTCCTTGTCTGTGTCGTTGTTACAAACAGGGCGGATATGGTGATAGGCCTCATATAATGTCGGGCGGATAAGATCGTTCATGCCAGCATCAAGTACGAGAAATTCTCTTGATGGGGTTTGCTTAATATATTCTGTGCGGCTCAATAAAACGCCTGCGTTCCCGACAAGGTATCGTCCGGGTTCCATCTGTATTTTCACATCTAATGGTAAGAATGTCTGTGCGACCCATTGGGCATATTCATCCAAATCCAGAAGGCTTTCATTATTATAGGCAATCGGAAAGCCGCCACCGATATCCAGATGCGTTACACTAAACCCCTGTGCACGAAGGTCTTTTACGAGGTTGGCCAATTTCTCAAAGCCTGGTTTAAAGGCCTCTACCTGTGTAATTTGTGAGCCGATATGCAGGGAAACACCAACGGGATTGATGTGTTGCATTTCGCTTGCCTGTTTATAGAGGGCAAAAATATCTTGCTCAGTATTACCAAATTTATCTTCTTTGCGGCCTGTGGAGATCTTGCTATGACCGCCTCCGGATATATTAGGGTTCAGGCGGAAGACGACTTCTGCAACTTTATTAAGTTCAGATGCCGTCGCATTGATTTTCTCTAACTCAATGGGAGATTCAATGTTGAACTGTAGGATTCCGGCGCCTAAGCAGGCTTCAATCTCCTGCTTATTTTTACCAAAGCTGGTCGATATGATTTGGGTACCTTCAAATCCTGCCTTTATTCCGCGGGCAAGCTCGCCTTCTGAAACAATTTCAAGCCCCGCACCTAATGTGTTGAGCAATTTTAAAATGGCTATATTGGAATTTGCTTTGCACGCATAGCAAAGTAGTGGCTGCTTATCCGCGGGCAGGGCTTTAACCATTGCATTTTTTAAGGCGTTATATTGTGCGCGTATTACAGATGCACTGTAAACATAAGAGGGCGTTCCGTATTGCGCGGCAATATCGGTTAACGGGACATCTTCAACATGTAAAATGCCATTTTTTTCATGGAATCCAGTCATTGACGGTCTTACCTTAACTCTTTTTTATTTTATTGTGGCTTATGCTCTAAACCAGGGCGCGGATCAGTGCTTGTGTCCGGGTAGGTTGCCGGGAATGTGTCATGCTCGGCGCCTTCAGGTGGCTCAACATGTGGTGGTTTTATTCCGCAGCTGGCAACAAAAAGGGTGGCAGAGCAAAGAAAAGTAGCAATAAAATATTGTGTGATTTTCATGATATACATTCCATTATCTGTTAACATTAGTATGTATCGTGGAATAGAGGAAAAGAAAACCCCTAACTCTGTTTGTTTCTGATCTTTAATGCATAACAAATCCGATGGGAGGTCAAGGCGTAATATGTTGGAAGGTATTAAAACCAAAGAAGGACAAGATCATATTGTTTTGATCGTGGCACTGGTGGGGATTGCACTTACCATGTTTATGATGTCTTGGTCGTCTTACAGTGGAAGGGCGGAAAATGACTTGCGAAAACTGGAACGCACTGTCTTTTCACGCTTTACGCATGTGGAAAAACGTCGGGGGCAGGGGGTGTTTTTGCCACCAGTAAAGGTTCTGGGGCCTAACGGGTCATGGGTTGATTTAGGGAGTAACGGCGGAAAGTACACGGTTCTAAATATATGGGCGACATGGTGCACACCGTGTGTAGAAGAGCTTCCCTCTTTGAAGCGTTTGAAAGAGTCTTTTCAGGATAATACAGATTGGCGTGTCGTTGCGGTTTCAATCGACCGACCAGAAAATCAGGTAGGGCTGATATCTTTTACAAAGAAACATCATGTGCGTTCCGTTGCGGAATATCACGATTATGGTCAGAATCTAAGAAAATTATTTAATCTGGACAGCCTGCCTGTCACACTTATTCTGGATCCTAATAATCAGGTTATTTATGAGATGTATGGAGATGCACAGTGGCATGATCACCATATGAGAAATCTTTTGAATGCTCTTACATTGGCCTATTAATACCATGCATATGTATGATCAAAACGTCTATGCATTTTCTTAATATTATTCATGTTAAACTAGGGGTTCTGCGGCATTTCTGCTGCTTATTGAGGCAATAAGAATGGATAGGGGATATGTCGCAAAAACATAGCAGCCTGACAAAAATCTCTCAGGATCAATTAGATGCGATGGCTGATTTGCATGTTCGGTTTTTGAATGCGCGTATTGGCGGGCGTCGGGCAATTTTGGAAAATGTTGACCTTGGTGGATTATCACTAAACGGTAAAGATTTACGACAGGCGAACTTTAGCGGTTGCCATATGGAATATATGGATCTGTCGCATGCGGATTTTCAAGAAGCAGTTCTTTATGCATGTGATCTTAGCCATTCAAATTTATATCAAACGTGTTTTGTTCGGACGGATCTAAGGGGTGCACGTATTGAAAATGCAAATTTACAAGGCGCAGATTTGGAACGCGCAGACTTGCGTTCAGGTGGTATTGCTTCTGTTGGGGAGTATGGCGCGCAAAAGGCGGTGAATTTTAAGGGCGCAAATCTGAGCGGTGCAAAGCTTATTGGCTCAATGGCTTCTAATGCAGATTTTTCTGATGCAATGTTGGCTGGTGCGAACATGGCGAAGGCGGATTTACGCGGGGCAAGCCTGGAAGGGGCGAACTTGTCTAATGTAGATATTGCCGGTGCAGTTCTTGCCGGTGCGAATATAAAATCGGCTATTTTTACGGGTGTTGATGTTTCGGTGATGCAAAATCTTGGTATGGATCTGTCTGAGGCTATTACGGATGAGAATGTGGGGGTGCCTGTTTCCGATTTATCTTCACCCTTACCAAAATTATTGGAAAGCCATCGTGATTGGTTGAAATCCAAAGGGGATAGTGGACAACAACTTGACCTTAGTAATGTTGATTTGCGTTTGCTTGGCTCATTGAAGATGGAACATTTAACAGCGATTAAGGCGCTAGAGACAAAATTCTTTGGAATGAATTTGTATAAAGTCCAATTGCAAAGTGCGGTTCTTGATGGCTCTGACTTTCGAAATTGTGATTTGGAAGATGCGGATTTAAGGGGATCTTCATTTAAAGACACGAATTTCTCTCATGCTGTTTTAAAGGGGGCTAATTGCGCGGCATTAATGCTTGGCGCGGGGGGGACGCAGCGCTTCAATCCATGTGATTTTAGTGGTGCACGATTGAAATACATTGATTTTTCAGGTGCTCAGTTAAAAGACGCGATTTTCACTGGTGCGGATTTATCTTATGCCGATCTAAGTGAGGCAGACCTTCGGGGGGCTGACTTTACAGGTGCTGTTATGGATTTCACGAATTTCGATAAGGCGCAAACCGAGGGCGCAAAATTTGATCGTGATGAAAGTCGACCAGTCTTTCAATTGCCTAAAGATCAGGAATAAGGACGTGTTATAACTTATCCGTTAGTTCCGGTACCGCATCAAACAAATCTGCGACCAACCCGTAATCAGCAACAGAGAATATAGGTGCGTCTTCATCTTTGTTAATCGCAACGATGATCTTTGAATCTTTCATACCGGCCAGATGTTGGATAGCACCGGATATACCAACGGCAATATAAAGATCCGGGGCAACCACCTTTCCGGTTTGTCCAACCTGATAGTCATTGGATACGTATCCCGCATCAACGGCGGCGCGTGATGCACCGACAGCGGCATTGAGCTTATCTGCAAGCTTTTCAATTAATGCAAAGTTTTCTTCTGATCCGACACCGCGGCCACCAGATATAACAATATTGGCTGCTGTGAGTTCGGGGCGTTCTGATTCTGATAACGCAGCTTTTACAAATTGGCTCAAATCTGATGCCTCAACAGATTTGTAATCTTCTATTTGTGCGTTTCCACCTGTGTTCGGTGCGGTATCGAATGTTGTCCCGCGAACAGTAATCAGTTTGAGTGCGTCTGTTGATTTCACAGTTGCGATCGCATTGCCTGCGTAGACAGGGCGTTTGAACGTGTCCGGGCTTTCGACGGCGATAATATCTGAAATTTGCTGTGTATCCAAAAGGGCAGCAGCACGCGGAAGGATGTTCTTTCCATATGTTGTTGCAGATGCCAAAATATGTGAGTAGTTGTCGGCTAAATCAACAAGGATAGGGGCGATGTTTTCGGCGACCCCATGATCTAACCCTGCATCATCTGCCTTTATAACCTTGGACACACCCGCGATCTGCGCGGCGCTTTGCGCGGCGGCATCACAACTTGCTCCGGCGACCAGAATATGGATGTCACCACCAATTTGTGTGGCGGCGCTTACCGTATTTAATGTTGATGATTTGATATTGCTATTGTCATGTTCTGCAAGGATAAGAATGCTCATACTATATCACCTTTGCTTCGTTTTTTAATTTTTCGATTAGTTCGTCCACACTTGATACCTTTATGCCGCCAGACCTTTCTTCGGGTTCATTGACACTGATGATCTCAAGGCGTGGTGTGTAATCGACACCCAGATCGGAAGGCTCCAACACATCTAAAGGTTTTTTCTTGGCCTTCATGATGTCCGGTAGTTTTGCATAGCGCGGCTCGTTCAAGCGGAGATCTGTTGTTATAATTGCAGGTGTTTTAAGTTCCAATGTCTCAAGGCCACCATCAATTTCACGTGTTACGGTGGCTTTCCCATCTTCTATTGTCAGCTCAGAGGCGAATGTGCCTTGTGCCCAACCAAGGAGTGCGGCAAGCATTTGTCCCGTTTGGTTTGAATCATCATCAATGGATTGTTTACCCATGATAACCAGATCGGGGGCTTCTTTATCGATTAACGCCTTTAGAGTCTTGGCAACAGCCAAAGGCTCAACGCCGCCAAGGTCAATGGGTTGATCGGTTTTAACCAAGATTCCGCGATCGGCTCCAATCGCCATAGATGTACGGATTTGTTCTTGTGCTTTTTCGGGGCCGATTGTAACCACGACGATTTCCGAAGCTTTGCCAGCCTCTTTTAATCGGACGGCTTCTTCCACGGCAATCTCGTCAAATGGATTGACCGACATTTTGACGTTGGAAAGTTCAACGCCGCTATTATCTGATTTTACGCGTGTCTTAACATTGTAGTCTACAACGCGTTTAACGGGGACAAGTATTTTCATATGGTTGTGTCTCCTGAAATATGAAGAGCAATAGAATAATTAATTTTGAGACAAAAATGCAGCAAAGGCAAGAAGTAATACGGCCAAGGCCTGTAAAATAATCCGTAAACGCATAAGCTTATTGCCGTGCTTTTCATTAAACTCTCCACCTTTAATCATAGAGAATATTCCCATTGCCAGTACGGCGACAACTGAGAAGAGGGAAAGAATTATAAGAATAAAGAGCATATTGTTCATATTCAGAACTCTAGCGTTTTGTCCTTGTGTTGTACAGAAGGAAAGGGAGCAGAGGTTAATATAACCTTAAGATAATTTGACATAACTCAATAAAATGTGTATTAATTAATCCTAATATAAATAAAAAAACATATTTTATAAGGTGATAACCATGGTAACGGAATTTAAAAAGCGCGGAACAAATGTATTTTGGAGCTATCGCTGGACTTTTGGTGATAATCCGGTTGTCTTCTTCGGAAACCCGCAAGTGAAAACCAATGTTATCTATACTCTGGAAGAGTTACGCGTTATTTTGGAACGTAGTGATCAGGAAAATCAATTTATTCCTGTACCACGTAATGTCATGAAAAGTGCGTTGGATGTCTTCGATAAAGAACTAACTCTTGTTGCCTAGACATAAATATTGGATGTGCTTTATGTGCGGAATTCATTTATCCGTAAAGCATATGAGATAGTTCACATCCAAATCTGTATCGGATAGCGCAAACGTATTTTTCAACGGATTGAAGATAAGCCCCGTTACATTATCAGGTTTTAAGTTTTTTTGCCGTGCATATGAAGCGATTTCGGATGGCTTCATAAATTTTTTCCAGTTATGCGTGCCGCGCGGAACCCAGCCTAAAATATATTCTGCACCAATAATGCCAAGGGCGTATGATTTTACCGTACGGTTAAGGGTGGAAAGAATAAGGACACCCCCCGGTTTTAAACGTTTGTGACAGAGCGTGATGAACGCGGCAACATCGGAAACATGCTCTATGATTTCCAAGGCCAGAACGACATCAAATTGTTCGTCTATATTCTCGGCATCATCATTTATATAGTTAATATCTAAATCACTCTCTATTGCGTGATCCTTCGCCGCCTGAATGGCGTGTGGATCTGCATCAATACCTGTTACATTGGCACGCATCCGGGCAAGAGATTCACATACAAGGCCGCCACCGCATCCTATATCTAAAATATTCAGGTTTTGTAAGGCCTGTATATCGTTGAAATCTTTGTTGTAATGGTTGCAGATAGTGCGCTTGATGTACTCCATGCGGACTGGATTTAGGCGATGCAATGGTTTGAACGGGCCATCTTCATCCCACCATTGTGGAGAGTCTTTTGAAAAGTGAGATATTTCTGTTGGGTCTATTGTTGTGCTTTTTTCATTTTTATCGGGTGATTGCATAATAAACCTCTTTATTTTTTATGTGGGGGTGAGTATGGATAACAGTCGAAATAAAAACAAGAGCATAAAGATTTTAAAAATATGGCTTTGATTGTTGCAAAATTTGGTGGAACTTCTGTTGCAGATATTGAACGTATTGAACGTGCAGCGGATAAGATTGTTAAGGAAACATCTGACGGACATAGGGTCGTTGTTGTTGTATCTGCGATGTCAGGTGTGACAAACACCTTGGTGGATTACTGTTCACAAATTAGTCCGCTTTACGATGTTCGGGAATATGACGCGGTTGTATCCAGTGGAGAGCAAATCACCTCTGGTTTGATGGCGATGGCATTGCAGAAACGCGGTGTGACAGCGCGAAGTTGGCTTGGTTGGCAAGTGCCGATTAAAACGAATAATGTGCATGGTAAGGCACGTATTGAAGAGATTGATACGCAGGAATTGCATAAGCGCCTTGATGATGGTGAGGTTGCAGTTATTCCCGGGTTTCAGGGGGTAACGGAATTAAACCGTATTTCGACATTGGGGCGTGGCGGATCAGATACGTCGGCGGTTGCAGTTGCAGCGGCATTAAATGCGGATCGCTGTGATATATATACAGATGTGAATGGCGTTTACACGGCAGATCCACGTATCGCACCAAAGGCGAAGAAGATCGTGTGTATTGCCTATGAGGAGATGCTGGAGCTTGCATCACTGGGGAGTAAAGTTTTGCAAACGCGCTCAGTCGAAATGGGTGCGAAAAGCGGAGTGCCAATTCAAGTGCTTTCCAGTTTTGGTGAAGAGGTCGGCAGTGCCCTTCAAGGAACGTTAGTGACAACAGAGGATAAAATCGTGGAACAGGAAATCGTAAGTGGGATCGCACATAGTCGCGATGAGGCAAAAATTACAGTCGTAAGCGTGCGAGATGCACCGGGAATTGCGGCGCGTTTATTTAGCCCCTTGGCTGCTGCATCCTTGAATGTTGATATGATTGTTCAGAATATCGCCGCCGAAGGGCGTACAGATATGACATTTACAGTGCCTAAAAATGAGGTCGACCTTGCCTTGAAAACGATCAAGGAAGGTGTTGATCTGACATATGACAATGTTGTTGTTGATGATAACGTTGCAAAAATATCAGTTGTTGGAATCGGCATGAGAAGCCACGCAGGGGTGGCGAACACAATGTTTACAACATTGGCTGAGAAAAACATCAATATTCAGGTGATATCTACATCAGAAATCAAGATCAGTGTTCTTATTGAGGCTGATTATACAGAGCTGGCTGTACGGTCTCTTCATTCTGCGTATGGATTGGATGCGGAGTAGTTTCCCATCTGGTTTTTCTTTTTGAAATGGGATAGTCTTTTGTCACTATGGCACAGGATTTACCGGTCGATGACCTTGAAGAATTGGCGAACGTTGAAGTTGGCGAAGCATTTCGTTTGACGCGCCTTCATTATGGTCAAAGTCTTGCAGATGTTGAAAGCGCCTTACGTATTCGCAGTTGTCAGATAGATGCCATTGAGCGTGGAGATGTCGATAGCTTGCCGGGACGCGTTTATGCCATCGGCTTTGTGCGTGGCTACGCGGAGTATCTCGGGCTTGACGGGGCGAAGGCCGTTCAATTGTTTAAAGCACAATATATGGACAGGCAGGGCAAGAATACCGCGCTATTTTTTCATGCCCCTGTTTCTGATGTGAAAGTGCCGGCTTTGTGGCTTGTTGTCTTATCTCTCATCGCGTTATCTGCTCTATTTATCAGTTGGCATGCCTATAAGACAACGGATCGTACGTTGGTTGAGCATGTGACGAAGGTGCCGGATGATATCTCTGTTCATGTGCGGCAAGATATCCTTATTGATTCTGTTGAAGATGGAGATCCACTTGCCGTGAATGAAGGGGTGGTAGAGGCACCCGTTGAGGATATGGGTGCGCAAGATGAGCAGAGGTCAGGTATTATCCTTAATATTATTGAACAAAGCTGGGTTGAGATAAAGAATGCACAAGGTGTGGTTATCGTCTCTGATGTTTTGGCAAAGGAAGATCAGTATTTTGTACCGAATAGTCCGGGCTTAAGCATGTCTTTGGGTAATGCCGCAAATGTTGAGATTATTGTTGATGGACGTATTTTGATGCCTTTGGGCGGGCAAGGGGACGTGCGCCGTGATATTCCGTTGGATATTGCATATCTGAAAACACTGGAATTTAAAGACGAATAGATCTATAAGTTTCACGATTAACCCAAACGAATAAGAATTAATCCACTATGTCTATGCAGGAAAAGTTATTATCAATCCGTATGCGCCATGAAGAGCTGGCTGCCCTTATGTCCGAAGGGGGGCTGAGTGGTGATGAATTTACAAAGCTTTCTGTCGAGTATGCAGAGCTATCACCGGTTGTTGAGGCTATTGATGAACTGGGAAGTGCTCTGAGCGAAAAAGAAGATCTCGCGGAAATGCTTGAAGACCCGGAAATGAAAGATATTGCGGAGGAAGAGTTGCGCGCTTTGAATGCGCGTATACCTGAGCTTGAAAAACAAATTCAACTTGCACTTATTCCAAAAGATGAGGCAGACACCAAGAATGCGATTTTAGAAATTCGCGCTGGTACCGGGGGTGATGAGGCTGCTTTATTCTCTGCAGATTTATTCGGTATGTATAAGGGATATGCCTCTAAAATGGGGTGGCGTTTAGAGGTGGTCGAGGCCTCTGAAAACGATATCGGTGGTTATAAAGAGATTGTTGCCCAAATTTCAGGGGCAAATGTGTTTTCCAAGATGAAATTTGAATCTGGTGTCCATCGGGTGCAGCGTGTCCCTAAAACGGAAACTCAGGGGCGCGTGCACACATCTGCGGCAACGGTTGCTGTATTGCCTGAGGCGGAAGAGGTTGACGTACAGATTGAAACCAAAGATTTGCGAATTGACACATATCGATCTCAAGGGGCAGGGGGACAGCACGTTAATACAACAGATAGTGCGGTGCGGATTGTTCACTTACCAACCGGTGTAACGGTCGAGATGCAAGAAGAGCGCTCTCAGCATAAAAATAAAGACAAGGCGATGAAGGTTTTGCGTACTCGTTTGTATGATCTTCAACGTCAGCAGCTTGCAGATGAACGTGCAGAAGATCGCAAATCACAGGTCGGCTCAGGCGACAGATCTGAACGTATTCGGACATATAACTTTCCGCAAGGGCGTTTGACGGATCACCGTATTAATCTGACACTGTATAAGTTGGAAGATGTAGTCAGTGGTGAATGTCTGGATGAGGTCATTGATGCTCTCATTGCAGAGGATCAAGCGACGGCTCTTGCCAATCTTGAAAGTTAATAGGGCAAGAAGGCTTTTCTTTGTATGGCATCTGATACGCTAAATGCAGTTCACAGATTAATTATTGATGCTTTGAAGCAGGCCGAGATCGAATCTTATCAATTCGAGGCACGTATTATTCTGGAAGAACGAAGTGGGCGTACATGGGGGGATTTAATCTCTCACCCTGATGCCGTATTGGAGCCGGATGTGGTTCAAGAAATTCGTAATGACATTGATGTACGTCTATCAGGAAAGCCTTTATCCCGTATATATTGCCGGAATGAATTTTGGGGGCTGCCGTTTCAGGTGAACCAACATACACTTGACCCAAGATCTGATACCGAAACGATTATTGATCGTGCATTATCCTTGTTCGATAAAGATAGAGAGATACGCATTCTTGATTTGGGAACGGGAAGTGGATGTATCGTGATTGCTCTCTTATCTGAATTCCCAAAGGCAAAGGCGCTCGCCGTTGATGTGTCAGAGAATGCGTTGGATTGTGCCCGAGACAATGCGAAGCTGAATAAGGTGGATGATCGATGTGAGTTTCTATGCGGCTCGTGGTTTGAGTCGGTGGAAGGCACGTTTGACCTAATTGTCTCGAATCCTCCCTATATACGAAGTGCTGTGATTCCCTCTTTATCGCCTGAAGTTAAGAATCATGATCCGATTCTTGCTTTGGATGGAGGGCAAGATGGGCTGCAACCTTATAAAACGATTTTTTCCCATTTAAAAACTTATTTGAATCCAAACGGAATCGGTCTGTTTGAAATTGGCTATGACCAAAAAGATGATGTGATGCGACTCAGCGAGACAACTGGATTTGCGCAACGCACCGTTCATATGGATATGGCAGGTAATCCGCGGGTTGTGGAAATCTCTTGTGGGGATAAATAACTTTTTTTTAACGATACGGCTTGATTGAAAAGTGCTGGTCGAGATACCTTGAAGTTGTTCAACACGGGATGCCACTCTATCAATGTGGTGATCGCAGATTTGAAGCAATATTTGGATGTTGTACAAATCGCAGGGCAGAGGGCACATAGTGTCATTGGCATGTGTTGTTTATTGAATTGATAATAAAAAAACTTTTTTACGTACGGACTGTAGAATGAGACACGGAACATCGAATAGACGACAAAGAAACCGCAATAATAACGGTCGCCGCAATAATAACCAGCAACAACGTACGCAGGTTTATGACAGCAACGGTCCAGACGTTCGTATTCGTGGGACGGCGCATCAGGTTGCAGAGAAGTATCTTACCTTAGCAAAAGATGCGACATCTTCGGGTGACCATATTGTTGCAGAAAACTATTTCCAGCACGCTGAGCATTATATCCGTCTGATTAATGAGGTGAGTGGAGGGCCGGGGCCTAACAAGATCTCTAATGCACGTAAAAACGATTCATTATCTGATGATGCTGGTAATATGATTGAAAAATCAGATGCAGCTAAGGATGTTGAAGATTTGTCTCTACCGGCGAGTATTCTTGGCGAAGCAAAAGAAGATGCGCCTAAGGTAGAAGAAGACGCGGTTGAGTAGGATTTTAATGTTATTCAGGTTTTTAGCACTGAAGAGCACACCTGTTTTGGGTGTGCTTTTTTCATGGGGAATAGCTTGATAAAAGTCATGTTCCAGGTAAGATTTTAGGATAAAATAAGGATATTACCTGTAAGTTTATGATGTAAGTCGAGAGAGAAATATGAATTTTGATAAATTGACAGAGAAAGTCAAAACGTTTTTGCAAGAGGCGCAAACTCTAGCCATCCGTCATGAACACCAGTCTTTAGAGCCTGAGCATGTTTTGAAAGTTATGCTGGATGATGGTGAGGGAACACTGGCCAAGCTTATCCGTGCGTGTGAGGGGAATGTCCTTTTATTAAAGGGGGCAGTTGAAAAGGCGATTGCGAAGTTACCATCTGTGACGGGATCTGGTGCAGGCAGTCTTAGAATATCAAGTGACCTTGCAAAAATATTCGCAAATGCGGAAAATATATCGGATAAAGCAGGAGATAGCTTTATCACGACTGAGCGTGTTTTACAGGCTATGGTTATGGCGCAAAAGACCGATGTCGGTGGATATTTGGAAGAAGCCGGGATAACAGATCAGGCGTTAAACTCTGCAATTAATGACGTTCGTAAAGGGCGTACAGCGGATAGTGCGACCGCGGAGGATCAGTTTGATGCCTTACAAAAGTATGCGCGGGACCTAACAGAGGACGCACGTACAGGGAAAATGGATCCCATTATCGGTCGGGATGAAGAAATCAGGCGTGCTATTCAGGTTCTTTCACGCCGTACAAAAAACAACCCCGTATTAATCGGTGAGCCGGGCGTTGGGAAAACTGCAATTATTGAGGGGTTAGCACAACGTATTGTCAATGGTGATGTGCCTGAGGCCTTACGGGATAAACGCCTTATGTCTCTGGATCTTGGTGCGTTATTGGCAGGCGCAAAATATCGAGGGGAATTTGAAGAGCGCTTAAAGTCAGTGATTGACGAAATTTCTGCTGCGCAAGGTGAAATTGTCTTATTCCTTGATGAGTTGCACACACTCGTTGGCGCAGGCAAGGGGGATGGTGCAATGGATGCCTCCAATATGCTTAAACCTGCTTTGGCGCGTGGTGAGTTGCATATGGTTGGAGCAACGACATTAGATGAGTATCGAAAACATATTGAAAAGGATGCCGCGCTTGCCCGCAGGTTCCAGCCCGTCTTTGTTTCTGAACCGACGGTAGAAGATACCATTTCTATTCTAAGGGGGTTAAAGGAGAAGTATGAGCTGCATCACGGGGTTCGTATTACAGATGCGGCGATTGTTTCAGCTTCAACGCTTTCACACCGTTATATCACAGACCGTTTCTTACCTGATAAAGCAATTGATCTTGTTGATGAGGCCTCTTCACGCCTAAGAATGCAAGTTGATAGTAAGCCTGAAGAAATTGATGAATTGGATCGCAGGATTGTCCAGCTTAAGATTGAGCGTGAAGCCTTAAAGAAAGAAAAAGACAAAGCAACGCAAGAACGCCTTGAGAAGCTGGAGCGCGAATTAAAGGGGCTTGAATCTAAATCGGCAGAGCTGACCGGACAGTGGAAAGCGGAGAAGGAAAAGCTTAATATTGGACAACGCCATACGGAAAGTCTTGATAAGGCACGTATTGAGTTGGAACAGGCAGAGCGTGAAGGGAATTGGGCGAAGGCGAGTGAGCTTAAATATAGCGCAATACCGGAATTGGAAGAGAAGATTGCACAAAGTGCAGAGCATGATTCCAAAAACCTGATCAATGAAGAGGTGACATCGGATGATATTGCGTATGTCGTAAGTAAATGGACAGGTATTCCCGTCGATAAGATGTTGGAGGGAGAACGCGAAAAGCTCCTCTCTATGGAGGATAAGCTCTGTCAGCGTGTCGTTGGACAAAATGAAGCTGTTAGCGCAGTTGCCAATGCCATACGTCGATCTCGCGCCGGGCTTCAGGATCCACAAAAACCGATTGGGTCGTTTTTGTTTCTTGGGCCAACTGGTGTCGGGAAAACCGAATTAACCAAAGCTTTGGCAGAGTTTCTTTTTGATGATGAAGCGGCACTTGTGCGTTTGGACATGTCAGAATACATGGAAAAGCATGCGGTCTCTCGTATGATTGGTGCGCCTCCCGGTTATGTCGGATATGAAGAGGGGGGCGCTTTAACCGAGGCGGTGCGTCGTCGCCCTTATCAGGTCGTTTTATTTGATGAAGTTGAAAAAGCTCATCCGGATGTGTTCAATGTTTTGTTACAGGTATTGGATGACGGGCGCCTGACTGACGGGCAGGGGCGTACGGTTGATTTCAGGAATACCCTGTTAATTATGACCTCTAATCTTGGAAGTGAGTTCCTGGTTAATCAGAAGGAAGGTGAAAATGTTGATGTTGTGCGTGAAGATGTGATGAATGTTGTACGCTCTAGCTTCCGCCCTGAATTCTTAAATCGTATTGATGAGACATTATTGTTCAGTCGCCTTGGAAGAGAGCAAATTACAGGGATTGTCGATATCCAACTCGGTTATCTTTATGAGTTGTTGGCTTTGCAGCATGTGACGTTGAAATTGTCTGATGACGCACGAATCTGGCTTGCAGATACGGGATATGATCCTGTTTATGGTGCGCGCCCATTGAAACGTGTTATTCAGACCGAGCTACAAAACAAGCTGGCAGAACTCTTATTATCAGGTGAGATCGTTGCAGGGTCGCAAGTATCTGTGGACGTTAAAGGTGAGGTTCTTTCCTTTGGTATTCAGAGCGATGATGCGCAAGAAAAGTCTGTGGCTTAATTCCCTTATGTGATTATAACAAATTGTCAGCGTACATAATGTTTAGTACGCTGAATTGTGTATATGATCTTCTTTCTGGGGTACGACTTATGTTTCTTTCCAAAAGGTTTCCTTTTCTCTTTGCTCTTATCGCTCTTGGTGGCTGTAGTTATGCAGTTGAATCATCGCATCAGGATATAACGTTTTTAACGCCGGGCGCGATGAACGCAAAGTGTTATGTTATGGTTCATAAACTGAAGTATCAGGTTTATCCACCGCAAATGATTAATGTTAAGAAGTCTCCGAAAGATATGGAGATCACATGTCATGCTCCGGGGAACAGGGTTGTTAAAATGACTGTTCCGGCCGAGCTGTCAGAGCGTGCAATTTGGGGCGGACCTGTCGGTGTGGCGTGGGATTACGCATCTCAGTCGTTGCATTATTATCCGTCTGTTATTGCAATTGATTTCTCTCAGGAATTCCCGACACCAAATCCACCACCCCACCATAATAATAACGATATTGTGCAGCCGGAAAATTATGATTTAGAAGAGTTTAGCCCGTCTGCACCTCGTTTAAACAGCGATAAGGATGCGGTAGAGGTGCCTCTTTTGAAACGTGGTGAAGAGTATCCGGTTGAAGTGGCGGAAGATGTTCAAAATGACGTTTCTGTGGCGGTTGAGGTATCCCCTCAAAATGCAGATGGTGTAGTGTCCGAAACTATAGATGAAGTGATACAGGGTGTTACCGATGATGTCGCGCAGGAAGTTGCACCGCCTTCTCCTAAGGCCGATGGTGATGTTGGTGTTCCTAGTGTTGCACCGGAAGAGGCCTTGTCAGAGCCTGTGCAAATCTATCCAGGACAATAATCTTATGAACATATCGGGTGATTGCCGATCATATTTTTTTTGTGGAATAGGGGGCAGCGGTATGCTGCCCTTGGCTGTTTTACTCCATCGACTTGGACACTCTGTGTGTGGATCTGACAGATCATATGATCAGGGTAAAACCCTGGATAAATTTAAAGCCTTACTTGATTTGGGGATTGTATTGGTTGCCCAAGATGGTTCGGGTATGCGTCCTGACGTCGATTATCTCGTGGTTTCCAGTGCTGTTGAAGATTCAATACCTGATGTAAAAGCCGCGAAAAGCTTTGGCGTACCTATTATTAAGCGCGGGGCATTGCTGGCGGAATTATTCAACAACGCACAGACGAAAATTGCCGTTGCCGGAACAAGCGGTAAATCCACCGTTACAGGGATGATTGGCACCGTTTTAAGTGCACTCAATTTAGATCCGACGGTCGTAAATGGCGGGCAAGTCAGAAACTTTGATGATGCTGATAACGCGCTGTTTTCAAGTGTGCGAAAAGGTGATGGGGACGCATTCGTTGCTGAAATGGATGAAAGTGATCGATCTATTGAACACTATATTCCTACAATTGCGGCGTTGAATAATATTGCGCTGGATCATATGGGAATGGATGAGCTGAAAATTTTGTTTGGTGACTACTTGGCACGTGCCGAACAATCAGTGATCGCCAATTATGATGATGCATATGTGCGGGCACTGTGTGCGCAATGTGATTGTGATAATATCATTCGTTTTAGTTTAAATGATCAGAATGCGGACATGTATGCATTCGACATTACCCCAAAAACACATGGGATAGATTTCTCCGTACGATACGGGGAGGACGTCTCACCGGTATCACTTTATGTGCCGGGGCGTCATAATGTATCTAACGCGCTATGTGCTTTATCGGCATGTGTTGCTGCCGGGGTGGGATTTGTGGAAAGTGCAAAGGCACTGTCCCAATTTAAAGGTATTCACCGTAGAATGGAATATATCGGCACGAAGAATGGTGTAAGTGTCTTTGATGATTTTGGGCATAATCCAGATAAGATTTCTGCCAGTTTGCAAAGCCTGAAGGAATTTGACGGGCGTTTAATCATATTATTCCAGCCTCATGGCTTTGGCCCTTTGCGCTTAATGGGGCAAGAGATCGTTGATGCATTCTCTTCTTATCTTGCAGATGGAAATGACCTTTTATTCATGCCAGAGGTCTATTATGCGGGTGGGACGGTAGATCGCTCTGTTACGGCGAAAGATATTATTCAGGATGCATGTGATCAGGGGGTGTCGGCGCGTTGGTTTGCAACACGAGCTGAGATTCTCCCTGCTATTTTACAAGAAGCGGAAGAGGGAGATCGCATTGTTGTGATGGGCGCGCGTGATGATACGTTGCACCAATTTGCACATGATATTCTTACACAGATTCCATAGGGTGTTTATCTACTTACCGTATCGGCGTTCAATCAAGTCAAATACCGCACGCATTCCTGTATCTGCCCCACCTTTCGGACGTCCGGGTTTACCGTTTTGTTCCCAAGCATAGCAGTCAATGTGAAGCCATTCTGTGTTGTCATCTATAAACTCTTGCAAGAATAAAGCCGCATTTGTCGCGCCGGCGCGTCCTACGCCTGTACTGCTTATATCTGCATTTGGGCTATCCAGGTCTTTGCGGTATGGTTTCCAAAGAGGCATATGCCATACCGGATCATCAATCTGTGTTTCAGCCGAAGATGCTTGAAGGCTTTGTGCAATCTTGTCTTTATTGGAAAAAAGTGCAGGTAAATCGTAGCCCAGAGCAATGCGCGCCGCACCGGTTAATGTTGCAAAGTCGATGAGAAGGTCATTTTCCTCTTCACATGCATATGTCAGTGCATCGGCCAATACGAGGCGGCCTTCTGCATCTGTATTTCCAACCTCGACTGTGATGCCTTTGCGGCTTTGTAGTATATCGGATGGACGATATGCGTTGCCTGCCACGGCATTTTCCACCGCGGGAATAAGGACACGAAGGCGAATTGGTATGTTTAGACTCATGATCAGATGAGCCAAGCCTAATACATGCGCCGATCCCCCCATATCCTTTTTCATCGTCAGCATAAATTGAGATGGTTTTATATCCAGGCCACCTGTGTCAAAACAGACGCCCTTACCAACTAGGGTGACCTTGGGATGTTTTTCATTTCCCCATGTGAAGTCCAAAAGGCGGGGGCGGCGGGTGCTTGCTCTACCGACATCGTGGATCATTGGGAAATTCTGGTCTATCAGCTCTTCATCCTTAATGGATGTTAAATTGCACTTATGTGCGCGGCATAATGTTTGCGTGGCATCCTCCAATTCATCGGGGCCCATATCATTTGCGGGGATATTGACCAAATCACGAATGAAACACACAGATTCGACAAAGGCGACGATGCGTTTCTTGTCCAAGTCTTTTGAAAGACAAAGTGCAGGGGATGTCGCATTTTTTTCCTTCTTATATAGGTCAAAGCTATATGATGCCCATCCCCAACCAACGGAAATGCGTTCAAGTTGATCTTTTGAAAATGCGTTGGAAGATAAGGCAAAGCTTAAGTCTTCTAAGCTGTCTTTCGAAAATGTAGATTTAATGGCATTGTAAATTTTGCTGCCATCTGCGTAACGTACTTCATCAGAGGCTCCGGCAATGATAGATACGGCCTTACCGGATGTATCACGCTCTATAAAGATCTGAGACGATTTGGCAGCAAAGCCTTGTTCATCAAATTGCTCTTGTTGTTCTTCCGAACAAGATTTCAGGTGCTTTTTGAATTGTTTTTCCGTGAAGCATTTAATGTCGATATGCCGATTTTTTTGTTTTGTACTAAACGGATTAAAGAATTGAATGTTTTGTATAGCCATTATATTAGGTTCTCTTTCGGATGTTGCGGATCAAAAATACAGGAAGTTATCCTTTCTGAATAGAGAAAAGATATTGCTTTTCCATGCATTTTACGCGATAACACAATTCTCTCAATAATGGGGGCGTGTAGCTCAGTTGGTTAGAGCAGTCCGCTCATAACGGATTGGTCGCTGGTTCAAGTCCGGCCACGCCTACCAATATTTCAAATTTTCAGTTTTGCATATTTGGTTCTGTATTCGATATGCCCGTTAAGATTGAAGTATGTTATTTACATACGAGTATCAGGTGATATGGTAACCATGTGTGGATATTGGTAACATATTAGGAGAGGACTTTTCGATGGCAAAGCGTACTGTATACTATGGAACTTCTGAAGGAACGGCATACTTTATTGAGTCTGCGCAGTGTGAGTATGACGTACCACCAAGTGATAGAGACCCAAAGTCGGTGACAGGGTCTGTTTCAGAAGCTAATGCTCGTAATACAAGAAGTCTTGCTGAAGAGGCTCTTTGGCAACAAATGAACAATAGTGCCGGCACATGTTTTAAGCCTAGACAGGTTTCTTACGATATTCGTGAGAAAGAAATAGAAGATTAACCAGTAAGGCAGAATCCTAATCCTTATGTTTAGGGTTAGAGTTTCTTCGTAAAGTAGTACTTGCCCCTAGCATGTTAGAGGCAAGTTTTAGGTGTTTTTTGTGCCTTAGTTTAATAATGGGCGCTCCAGCTATGGCCGCATGCACATGTTGTGCTATCGCCTGCGATGGCAATAAAGCCTTCGCAATCGCAGCCGCCGGCACTTTTATCACAACATTTTCCACTACCAACGGAAAGATGATCGTGGTCGATTTGGGGGTCTGTAATTACCGAGTGGTGTAGATCTATATGGTGTGCGTTCATGATTTTGCTCCTAAAAAGGTTATAACCTATCGCTATGGTAGTGTTGTTTTGTAGTTTTTAACAAGTCATTTCTAAAGAAAAAAGCCAGCCTGTTTTTATAATGACAATATTTCTATATGTTTTAGGCTATGCTTATCAAAAGCGTTTTTTTGCAATAGATTAAACGAAATATAGGTTGGGTTTTATTCAATATGGATTTACTTATTTTCTTAATCCCTTTGAGTTTTATGATGGGATTTGTGAGCTCAATATCGGGCGGTGGTGGTGTGTTTGGTGTTCCTGCGCTTCTTGCGTTTGGTGTTCCACCAGTGAATGCGCTGGTGCTTAACCGTGCTTCTGATCTTGGGCATATCGTTGGTTCTTTAAAAAATTATATGAATGTAGGTGAGTTTGATTATCGCCTCGGAATGATTGCGATTCCGCCTATTTTGGTTGGCGCGTTTATTGGTGCAAACCTTATTGTCGGTGTTGAGGAGGTTCTACTTAATAAGATCATTCTTTGTGCTGTGATGGTTGGGGTGTTTCTTTTGCTTTATCCTTTTAAGCCTAAGGAAAACAAAGAAAAACCGTATTGGTTGTCAGGTGTTGCAGCGCTGTTTGTTTTGGGGCTTTGGGATGGCGCATTTGCAATGGCTGGTGGAACTTTCGGGGTGTTGATTTTTGTGTTTTTGTTTCATCAATCATATTTAAGTGCAAAAGGGGTATTAACTTTTGCTGCGGTTCCTGAGACGATTATGACGGTGGTTATTCTTTATATGAATTCGACTGTGCAGTTACCAGAGGTCTCTGTAATGTTTGTTTCGTCTATCTTTGGCGCGTTTATCGGGTCGAAACTGGCAATCAAAAAGGGCGCGCGCTTTATGAAATATGCGATGGCTGCAATGGCGCTTGTGATGGCTTCAAAGGTTTTACTGATAGATGTATTGGAAATCATTTAGAGTGCTGTTTTTGACATGTCTGGTTTTTCACGTATAGACTAGCCTAAGATTTTGTATGAGGTTTTTATATGAAAGGACTTCAAAAACAACGGGGCGGTAAGGTAAATGCACTTGAAGTGCTAGAGTGTGGCCGTAAGGTTTCTAAGGCGGCGTTACGTCCTTTGGCCGTTCCATATCAAGCATTTATCTCTTTGGATAAGTCAACACAAGACATCCTTATGCATAAAATTTTGGCCACAGGTGGTGCCAGTATGGTGGCTGCTGGCGGGGTGTGCCTTGCGCAGTCGGGGGTAACTGCCCAAGAAATGAAAGAATATGCGGATCATCTTCTGGCCGTCTCTGGTCACTTTAATGTGGAAACACTCAGTAGTTTTGAAGGCGGGCGTGAGACTTTATCAAGTGTGATGCATGATGTTGTGCATTATATGCCTGATAAGCTGTCCGAAAGCCTAAAGCAAGTATGGGGGACGATGGCAACTGGTGCGGCTAATTGTGGTCGGAATATATGGCAATGGCGCTCTGTTGTGTCTGATAAAGGTCATGCGTTGGAAGTCGATACTTTTGAAGGTCGGCAGGAGCGTCGTGTTAAGCAGGTAAAGTCAAATCTGATCTCTGCCGGTACGAATATGCCTCAATTGGTTGAGGGGCTTGTACTTTTAGACCCTGTGCGAATATTTACGGCCGGGTCTGCTGTTAGTGGCTATGGTATTCGTGCTTCTCGTTATAAATATGCGCATTATGTTCGGGAAAAAGGGTTAGAAGGAAAAGATCCTCCTGAGTTCTTTAAGGCATGGCCATGGAAGATGTTATCTGCGCGCGCAGGGGGGCAGACATTTGGTATGACCGCAGAGCTTGGCACAACGTTTGGCCCTGTTGCGGGAGGGGTGATTTGCGCCGCTGGTTTGTGTCAGATTGCAGGGGCGGAGGCCATGCGGATCAGTGACCGTGACTATCAGGATAATGGTCGTGATGGTGCGGACGATTCGCCAACTTTATAACCCGTTCATTAATCCAGATAATCTTCGTCTTTTAGTTTCTTGCGCGTGGCAAGATCAGAGTTGAAAATCATGAACAGGCCAAGTAGGGCGGTTAAAACCCCCAATGTGATCATCAACTTAATAAATGTTGACCAATCCATAATTGGTACCCATATCTGTATAATGAACAAAAAGGCCGAGACGCAGACCAGTGTGATAATCCCGATCATGAGGTGCTTATGCATTTGTTTATCCTTCTTCGTGTTTGGGACGTTTCATAATGACAAGAAAAGCTTCTCGGCTAAAGAATAAGAGCATTCTACGGATTTCTCGCTCCATTGTTATGACTTCCCAACCTTGCTCTCCATTACGATTGAGGAATTCGGAAAACTTAATGGGGTCGACTTTTGATCCCGCTAGGAGAAGGGAGCCCAACATACTTTCCCGATAAATTACGGTTTTATATTCATATTTTTGCATATCAAACTCTTTCGGTTTTATGGTATGGCCTTAAATAATACAATTAGTATTGCTTAAGCACATATTCCCAGCTTTCTGAAAAATCACAGAACTTATTGATCATCTTTGCTTTCCAAGTCCCGTTGTCATTGTATATTTTTGCAAATATGTAGCCATATGCGCCCGTCGCATCCAGTGACTTTGTCGCAACTTCGTGCTTTGTGATTTCTGCTTCGGAATATGACTCCACAATACGTAAGGTAGGGGCATTGTCGTAGCTTGCAAAATCATGCTTATTATCACTGGTTATGTAGAAATAGAATTGGGTATACTCATTTGTAACAGTCTTAAGATCCAGACTGATCGTCTCGTCATCAAATACACCTTGTCCGGTATCTTCATCGCCGCTATGTACGATATTTTCTGTCGGGTCCAGCATATTATGATCTTCCGGGCCGACTTTCACGAATGTGCCATCATGTTTTTGCGCCATACAATATAAATCAATGTCATATTCGACAGAGTTTTCACGTACATCTTCATTGTCATTTTGTTTGCTACGATCCGCTGTGTCGTATGCTGTTTCGGTGTTTGAGAAGCTGTTTTCGTCTAAAGTCGGAAATTTTACAATACGTCCTAAGCTAACAATAAAGACTGCTGTGGCCCAAATCATTCCTAATATCCACATTGGAATAATGAATAGATTGGCGAGAAATGACTCTTTCTTGTACCAAATCTTATGTGCCGTTATTTTTGTACTAATAGGGTCCCAGCTTAAGCCGATACGAATACGTGTTTTTTCATCGCCCTCATTTAGTAGGTTAACAATACCGTTTGATGAGTTGTTTTTTGACATATAGGCACCATTTTATCTGGTTGAAGGTTATAGTTTCTCTTTTAGTAGCTTGTTGACAGCTGCCGGATTTGCTTTTCCTTGTGACTTTTTCATCACTTGCCCAACAAAGAAACCAAACAGCTTATCTTTTCCGCCTCTATAGGCCTCTACATTGCCCGGGTTTTCTGCAATAACTTCGTCAATTAATGCCTCAATTGCACCAGTGTCAGTGACTTGTTTTAGGCCTTTTTCATCAACGATTACATGGGCATTTTTTCCACTGTTAAACATTTCGGCAAAAACGTCTTTTGCAATCTTACCTGAGATTGTGTTGTCTGAGATAAGGGCAATCAGACCATTAAGTTGTTTTGCAGAAATCGGGCTGACATCTAATGTTTTCTCATTTTTTTTCAAAATACCAAGGAGTTCATTAATGACCCAGTTGGCGGCTAGTTTTGGGTCTTGACCATCTGCCACGGTTTCAAAGTAATCTGCACGCGTGCGTTCCGCGATAAGGACACTTGCATCATAGGCGCCTAGGTTGAAATCACTCATAAACCGATGTTTTTTCTCATCGGGAAGTTCGGGAAGAGTTTGCTTGATTTCTTCCACCCATGAGGATTCAAATTCTAATGGTAATAGATCTGGGTCGGGGAAGTAACGGTAATCATGTGCTTCCTCTTTTGAACGCATAGAACGGGTTTCCAATTTTACAGGATCCCATAGGCGCGTTTCTTGGTCCACTGCACCACCATTTTCGATGATTTCAATCTGGCGTATGACTTCGAAATCAATGGCCTGTTGGACAGCCTTAACAGAGTTTACGTTTTTGATTTCTGCACGTGTTCCAAGCTCATCTCCTGGTTTTCGAACTGAGATGTTCACGTCCGCGCGCATTGATCCTTCATCCATATTGCCATCACATGTACCGAGATAGCGTAAGATCATACGGATTTTAGAAATATAGGCCGCGGCTTCTTCAGGGCCTCTGATATCGGGCTCTGATACAATCTCCATAAGGGCACAGCCGGATCTATTCAAATCTACATAGGATTTTTTCGGGTGCTGGTCGTGGACGGACTTCCCGGCATCCTGTTCAAGGTGCAAACGGGTAATTCCGATGTTTTTGACACTACCATCGGGAAGGTCGATCTCAATTGTACCTGTACCAACAATCGGGTCTTCGAACTGAGAGATCTGATACCCTTGTGGTAAGTCCGGGTAAAAATAGTTTTTTCTGGCAAAAACAGAATAGGTGTTTACCTGCGCATTCAGGCCTAGTCCGGTTCTGATGGCTTGTTCAACACATTTCTTATTTAATGTCGGTAGCATACCGGGCATTGCGGCATCAACCAGCGATACTTGCGCGTTTGGTGCCGCACCAAACGTTGTGGATGCACCGGAGAAAAGCTTCGACTCGGCAATGATCTGCGCATGGATTTCCATGCCGATAACGATTTCCCATTCGCCTGTTTCACCTTGTATCATTTTTGCCATTTCTTATTACCCTAAAGTTTTGAGGTTTTCTTTAATTTTCTCTTTCATACATGACATTGTATTTACATGTCTGTGTGTATTTTTTTACCAGACTATAATACCCAAGATTGACGATATAGTATTCAAGTGGGTTTAACGTCGTGGGTTCATATTTTTGCGCCTGCAAGAAGACCGCATTGGCATGATCATGTAAGTATTGTGTGAATTTGTTGGTTGCACATTTGCAAATCACCTCTTTACCGGAGACGATCTCCTGCAAATCTGGGGAGACCATACAATCATCTTTTACTTTTGCCTCTATCGGGTATTCCATACATGGCGCATACGCGAAAGCGAGGATATTGCTTCGGACATCTCGGCCTCTTGCGGTCTTGGATTCCAAGTATCGGAAGTCGTCAACTTCTAAAAGTTCTGACATCTTTGCGGAAACGCATCCGCATAAAAGTTCTTTTTCAAAGTCGCTAAAGGCTAAGCTTTCTTTGGCTATGCAGGATTTGAAATAGTCATTGGACAGTAATGCGGGTGTGATGGGGACATCACGTTCTGGCTTTTCTTCCTTTGGATTTAGGATATCCGACAAAGATGGCTGTGCGGCACCGTCTGTCTCGGTTTGTGCATATGAATAAGTGGGAAGTCCACCGAGGCACAGAACGAAAACCAGAAGGCATTTAACACATATTGTCTTTGTCGATTTCAGGAAATTCATGCGGCATCCTTTGTTTTAATGCATGGCTTTGCATCAAATTGTGCCAGATTTTCTATTGTTTTAGCAACATTAAAGACTGTTTGCTCATCCCAAGGGCGTCCGATAACCTGTAGCCCAAGCGGTAGCCCCTGTGGATCAATTCCCGCAGGAACGGACATGCCCGGTAGTCCGGCAAGTGATGCTGGCACGGTAAATACATCGTTCAGATACATTTTGATTGGATCATCTTCGTTCTCACCAACCGCAAAAGCGGCAGATGGTGCCGTCGGAGTGAGGAGGGCGTCACAGCTTTCAAATGCGTTTAGGAAATCCTGTGCGATTAAACGACGCACTTTCTGTGCTTTTATATAATATGCATCGTAATATCCCGATGATAGCGCATATGTGCCGATCATGATGCGGCGTTTAACCTCATCTCCAAACCCTTTTGCACGGGTTAGTTCATACATATCTGTAAGGACTTCTTCGTGTGCTCTTTGTCCATACCGTACCCCGTCATAACGTGCGAGGTTGGATGATGCCTCAGCCGGAGCAATGATGTAATATGTTGCCAAGGCGTAATGTGTGTGCGGTAGGCTTACCTCTACTGTTTTGGCGCCGGCGCTTTCCAGCCATTCAATCCCTTGTTGCCATAGCTTTGCAATTTCTTCGGGCATACCTTCAACGCGGTACTCTTTCGGAATACCGATTGTTTTGCCTTGTATATTCTCACTAAGTGCGGCAAGGAAATCAGGGACATCTTTCTTTGCGGATGTACTATCCTTTTCATCATACCCAGAGATAGAGCGTAAGAGGAGCGCATTGTCTTCTACACTGCGTGCGAATGTACCTGCCTGATCTAGTGATGATGCGAAGGCAACAGTTCCCCAACGAGAGCATCGCCCATATGTTGGTTTTATGCCTGCAATACCGCAAAAAGCGGCAGGCTGCCTGATTGATCCACCAGTGTCTGTTCCGGTTGCCCCCATACAAAGGCGTGCAGCAACCGCAGCGGCAGAGCCACCGGATGATCCACCGGGTACAAGGTTTGCATCGTCATTGTTGCGTTTCCACGGGCTGATAACATTACCGTAATAGCTTGTCGTATTTGATGAGCCCATTGCGAATTCGTCAAGATTGGTTTTACCAAGAAAAACAGCGCCATTATCCAACAATTTTTGTGTGACTGTTGATTCATAGTGAGGGACAAACCCCTCTAAAATATGGCTGGCTGCGGTGGTTTGCACGCCATCCGTACAGAATAAGTCTTTAATCCCTAAAGGTATACCATCCAGAGCGCCAGCATCTCCAGATGCACGGCGTTTATCTGATTCCTTTGCCTGTTTCAGAGCAGAATCCGGAGTTTCTGTAATATAGGCGTTCAGGCTCTTGCTCGCCTCCATTGCATTAACGTGGCTTTGCGTTAATTCCACGGCGGTGAAATCTTTATTTTCAAGGCCTTTTAAAGCCTCTGTAATTGTAAGGTTTGTTAAATCTGTCATCTTGTTCTACTCCACCACCTTAGGCACAACGAAATATCCCTGATTTTCTTCAGGAGAATTTGCCAACACTTTATCCGGGCACGCGCCGTCTGTTACTTTATCTTCGCGTAGATTCAACGTGATATCCACGACATTTGCCAATGGTTCAACATTGTCGGTATCAACCTCAGAGAGTTGTTCAACAAAGCCGATAATTTTTGATAGCTGTGGCGCCATGCGCTCTAATTCTTCATCCTGCATTCTTATGCGTGCAAGACGGGCAACTTTTGCGACATCTTCTTTACTAAGAGACATATTTATATCAGTCCTTAAAATCTGGTGTGTTTTATGTTTTAAATGGTTTTAACCCTTGGACTTTTAGCATTGCGCCGTGTAGCGTGCAAGCCTCTATTGTTGATTTTAAGCAGCAGGAAGAAGCGGTATGGACTTACTTGAGAATATTGTAGATCAATGCCCGAATGATGCCGTTTTACTGGGGCTGGATGTCGGGAAGAAGACGATTGGCCTTGCTGTTGGTAGTGTGTCGCAAGGTATCGCGACGCCTGTATGCACGATAAAACGTAAAAAATTTTCGCAAGACCTAAAGCAATTAGAGAATGTTATCGGTGAGTACGATGTGACGGGATACGTCATTGGTTATCCCTTACATATAGATGGTGGTGAGGGACGTAAGTGTCAATCTATACGTGATTTTACGTTAGAGTTTGAGCGGCAATTATCTATTAAACCTGTTGATGGGAAGGTGTGGGTGGCTCTATGGGATGAGAGGTTTTCCACAGCTGTTGTGGAAGACTTTGTGGATAGATCTGTGGATATGTCGAGACGTCGTGCAAAGGAAAAAGGTGTTATCGATAAATTGGCTGCACAAGTGATTTTGCAAGGGGCGCTTGACTATATATCTGCACGTGCTTTGTAATAATGCTAAGCTTTCCCGTATTGCATGAGGCTGTTGCCGTTTTGTTTCATCCAGATTTTGCCTTCTGTGTAGTTGATGCAGAGTTGTTCACATAGCGCCCAAAAATCTCTGCTATGATCCATGTGAATCATATGTGCAACCTCATGTGCCACGACATAATCAATGGCGGTGTATGGCGCAAAGATTAAGCGCCATGAGAAGGATATGTCCCCCTCATGAGAACAGCTTCCCCAACGGCTTTTTGTATCGCGTACGGTGATACTCTTTATTGTTTTGTCGATGGCATCTGCTTTATCACTTGCCATGTCCGATAGACCACCGCGTGCGATCTTCTTTAAATGTGTGATGATGCGCGATGTCGGGTCATCTTGATATGTCTTTATATAAAGTGAATCATCTTCTTGTTTCAATGTTGTGCGTTTTAGGAGCGAGTCATGATGTATATGCAGGGTTACAGAATCGCCGAAAACCGGAAGAGACGTTCCGTCTGTAAAGGGGATTGATTGAGGCAGATCAGCAAGAGTTTTTTTCACCCATTCTTCATGCTCCTGCGCAAAGAAATATGCTTTTTGCAGGGGCATATGGTGCGGAACCACCAGATTTATCACACGCTCAATAGGGTCAAGGCGTAAGGCAACGCGTTTTGCACGTTTACTGCGCTTTACTGTGACAAGGTCTTTAATCATGCTTTTGTTGTGGTTTTCTTTACGGTCTTTTTCTTCGTTGCTTTAGGTGTGGCCGCTTTTTTCTTAGGTGTCGTTTTACCTTTTGATGCGGCAGTTTTTTTTGTGGCTTTTGGTTTCTTGTTCTTTGGTTTTTCTTGCTCTAGCGGTTCAAGAAGATCCGCTGTTACAGATTTTCTGGGTTTTGTTTTTTTTGTTTTCTTTTGTGGTGGCGGGACAAGCTTTGTTTGTTGTCCGTATTGTGCACGTGGGATTTTTGTATCTTTATAGCTTTCCGGCTGATGCTCTTTTAACCAGCGGCGAATTGCAATAATACCATGCTGATCGTGGTCGAAACGCTCTGGTGCCAGATCGGGTGTTTTCTTTAAATCTATATCCGGAATGGGATCAACGGATTTATCAAATTTCCGAATGAAATTACGAATGCGCGGCATAACCTGTTCACGGTATCGTTTGCCGTTAAATATGCCGTAATGTCCGCATTGTAACTGGAAGTGATGGTATTGCTTTCGTTGTGAAAGGGAATGGCATATTTCATGTGCAGCGGTTGTTTGACCACGCGCGGAAATATCATCTAGCTCCCCTTCAATTGTAAGAAGCGCGGTATGTTCAATGTCCTGCGGGCGCACATCAACCAGCTTATCTGTGTATGGGTCACGCCATTTCATTATTCCACGGGGGAGGGAGTGCTTTTGAAAGACTTCCGCAACAGTTTGTAGATAAAATTCTGCGGGAATATCCATGACAGAGAGGTATTCATTATAAAAGTTACGGTGCTTCTCACTTGATTCTCCATCACCTGATATGAGGTGGTGGAAGAATTTCATGTGAGATCCTATATGTGTGTCGAGATTCATCGACATGAAGCCGGAGAGTTGTAAAAAACCGGGGTATACACGGCGCATTGATCCCGGATATGTGAAGGGGACATTGTGGATAACAGATTTTTCAAACCATCTTAGGGGGCGTGTTTCTGCAAGTTCTGTGACCTCTGTCTTTGATACACGGGTATCAATTGGGCCGCCCATAAGTGTCATGGATAAAGGTTGGTTTGGGTCTTTTTCTGATGCCATAAGGGATATTGCCGCCAATACAGGAACCGCTGGTTGGCACACTGCGATTACATGTGTTTGTGGTCCCAAAAGGCTCATAAACTCACGTAAATAAGTGATGTAATCATCAAGATTAAAGGTGCCTTCAGAGATGGAAACTTGTCGGGCATCTTCCCAATCGGTGATATACATGTCGTGATGAGGAAGAAGGGCTTCGACCGTGCCACGCATTAATGTTGCATAATGTCCAGACATTGGTGCGACCAGCAATACTTTTGGATCATTACGCTTTGTATTCCTTTTAAATCGAAGAAGATTACAAAAAGGCTTCTCCGCGATAATTTCTTCTTCAACTGTGACGGATTTACCGTTAATTGTTGTTTTATTAAGGCCAAAGGCAGGGCGACCAAAGCGACGTGTCATGCGCTCTATCATTTCGGCAGTGGCACCAATTGTTCGTCCCGCTGGCGTGTATGAAAGAACATTGTAGGGGCTTTGAAAGGCGGTGCGGACTAATTCGGCTTGCAGGCGTATCGGAGTAGCCAAAAGATGTTGAAGCTCATGAAGGTGATAAAGCATAGAATTCTTCTCCGGTTTTTCAGTTCATTCGATTCGGTTTAAAATACAGGAAAACCAACGGGTCATGCGCATTTTGCAGTGCACAAACACTATACTATGATTGGGTGTTTTATACAACCGACAGCTTGTCTGGAGTGGGTTTCTATGCCTATTCATTATTTTTTCTATAGAAATGCTTGACTTTATAGGTTGAGTTCGACTATTTTTCCGCATCTATTTACGAGAATAATAAGAATTATATAAGGAATTAGGGCTATGAGCCGTCGTTGCATGATTACAGGAAAAGGCGTGATGAGCGGAAATAACGTGTCTCACGCGTTGAACAGAACAAGACGTCGTTTTTTGCCGAGTGTGCAGGAAACAAGTTTGTACAGCGAAACTCTTGACCGCTGGGTGAAGGTGAAGGCAAGCTCTGCTGGTTTGCGTACTGTTGAACATAAAGGTGGTTTTGATGCGTTTTTGCTTTCAACTGCAAAAACAAAACTTGATCCTGCTTTGCGCTCTGTTAAGACACAGGTTGAAAAGGCGCAGGCTGAAAAAGGCGCTGCATAGTCTTTTTTCTTTGCCTTAAGTTTTGAAGACCCGCTTTTCTCGGCGGGTTTTTGTATTGTGAAAACCTAATGAATCCGTGTGTGAAAGGTGGATTGTGTGCTGACATATCCCAATTTTTCTTTCGATATTCAAGAGCGTGATACGAAATCAGGTGCCCGTCTGGGTGAGCTTGTCACGCCGCATGGTACCATTCAAACGCCGAATTATATCTTCTGTGGTACCAAGGCAACTGTGAAAAATCTGTCGCCGTGTCAGCTACATGAGGCGAAAACTGATATTATTTTATCAAATACATACCATTTAATGCTTCAGCCCGGTGCGGATCTGATTGAACAAATGGGCGGCTTGCATAAATTCATGAACTGGAATGGCCCGATGTTAACAGATAGTGGCGGGTTTCAGGTGTTTTCCCTTGGTGAAGGGACGATGGCGAATGAAATTAAGGGGAAAAGTGGCAAGGGGCACGATAACCGTAATTTAATCTCTATTACGGAAGAGGGGTGTGTATTTAAATCGTATATTGATGGGCGGACGATCAAGCTTACCCCTGAGGGGGCAATGGATATACAGCGCAAGCTTGGCGCGGATTTATTGATGCAGTTTGATGAGTGCACACCGTATCATGTTGATAAGGACTATACTGCGCGTTCTATGCATATGTCTATTCGATGGGGTGATCGATGCTTAACTGAGTTTCAGCGCCGTGATAACGGGGCGCAGGCGGTCTATGGTATTGTGCAGGGCGGCGTTTATTCTGATTTGCGAAAGATCTCCGCAGAATATACAAAAGATCGGCCGTTTTTCGGAACGGCGATTGGTGGTTGTCTTGGTGGGACGGATCAGGAAATGTATGATGTTGTTGCATCTTCTGTTCCCTATATACATCAAAACAGGCCTGTGCATTTCTTGGGCATTGGGCAAATTAAAGACGTTTTCCGTTTTGTCCGTTTGGGGATAGACACGTTTGACTGCGTAATACCAACGCGCCTTGCACGCCATGGGACGGCTTTTGTGAAGGGGGAAGAGCGGGAGACGATTAATCTGAAAAACGCACGTTACAGATATGATGAAACTCCTTTAGATGAACGCATAGGTATTCCGGCATCGCAGAACTTTTCAAAGGCATATATTCACCACCTTCTAAAGGCCAATGAATTGTTGGCGACACAAATCCTGGCGCAACATAATGTGGCAACATTGAATATGTTGATGCGTGAAGTACGTGATGCAATTCGCACGTCTTCTCTTGATGCTCTTGAAAAAGAGTGGTTGGGTAATATTTCCCCAAAAGCCTGATTTTTTTGCATTTTAGTATAAATTTTTAACTCCGTTTAACGTTTTTCAGGTATGATAATGCCCTGTGTACACAGAATAGGGTGGATATTGATGCCGTTGGAGTATAAGGAAAATAAGCGTTGGGAGAATATTCTTCCGGTTCTGGAAGAGCATGCATACTGGTTCCATCAGTTTGTTGAAAACTTATTTTATGCGGATGACGATATTCAAGTTGAGGCGATGGCTAAGCCGTCCTCTTTTGCGCATTGGGTTGTGTACGCCAATCGTGAGAATAAAATTCAGCCTGAAATCGTTGAAAAGCTTTCCATCCTTCATAGTGATCTTTTCAAGATGGCAGATATTCTATTTTACACCTCAAAAGAAACAGGGGTAAAGCCTCAACGTAAGGACTTTAAGAACCTTATGACGGTTTACGAGGAATTCTTGGCGCATATTCGCAGGCTAGAGAAGGATATACTTGCAGAAGGTAGTGGTTATGATTCTTTTACGGGGCTACGTAGCGCCGATATGCTTTCATCCGATATAGAAAAAGAGTTGGATCGTCTTGCACGTCAGGGGAAAAGCTTTTGCGTTGCTTTGGCGCGTATTGATAACTTTGAGCTTATCAGTGCAAATACTGATGATGATGAAGAAAAAGCATATATTAAGCTTATGGCTGATCTCATTAAACTTAGTATTCGTTCATTTGATGATGCGTATTATTTGGGTAATGATGAATATGCCCTTTGTTTAAAGCAGGCCGATGTCTCCGGCGGGATTTCTGCCTTAGAACGTTTGAGGAAAGAGCTTGAGCATCAGCAGGTTACGCTACAGTTACGCACGGGTGAGGTTATGCCCCTTAGTATGTCCTGTTGTATTGCGGAGCCTGTTGCCGGGCAAGATGTGGCCGGTTTGATTAAGAATTTGCGTGAGGATTTGGACGGTACAGACCAAATCAAAACAGATACAGTCCTTGAATATCATGAACTTAGCCCGTTACAGCGCTATGTGCAGGATCATGGTGATGGTGCGTAAGTAAGCAAATTTCAGAGGGATATGACAGCAGAAGAACGACAATTTGATTTTAGCGCATTATTTAAAATGATGCCGATTCCCCGCCTTATTGTAAATGTGAAGGATGGGGAGGCTTCGCATGTGGTGCAGGTTAATGACCTTGCCTTGAAATATTTGGATCTGCCGTATGATAAGGTTTGCGGTTATAAGATCCCTGAATTTATGGATGCAGAAAATGCGCGTCACTTTGATCAATCATTTAAGGTCGCCATATCCCGAAAACGCACAGTAACAATTCAGGCCTTACCAACAATTCCCGGTGGGTTAAAGGTTTACGGGTTTTGGGTTAGCCCGGTTGTCGATGATAGCGGCAATGTCTTGTATCTTGATGTTCTCGGGCAATTGGACATCAGGGATCAATCAATCTTACAAAGGGAACGTGATGATGCGATTTCCTTGCTTGCGTCTATCTTTGAGGTGAGTGAGGTTGGAATCATTGTGACTGATGAACTGGCCAAAATTGTTCGGGTGAACGATAGTTTCTTACGGACATATGGTTGGTCCCGTCACGAGATGATTGGTCTTGATTTTGCAGAGCTTGTTACAGAGGATGAGCGCGAAAGGGTGCGCGTTAATCATAAGAAATTCGTAAGTGTCGGCGGAAGAACAACCGGCGAGGTTAAGGTCTTGCGCAAAAATAGTGGCGTGGCGAATGTTCTCTTTACCTCTGCAACTCTGCGGTTGAGCCAAAATCGTAAATTTTTGGTAACAACGATTATGGACATCACATTGCGAAAGCAAATGGAGGAATCCTTGCGTCTTGCGAAAAAGCAAGCGGACACCGCCAATCGATCAAAATCTACGTTTCTTGCTAATATGAGCCATGAATTGCGGACACCTCTCAATGCGATTATCGGCTTCTCAGAGTTGATGATTAAAAAGACGTTTGGTTCAGTCGAGAATGATAAGTACCAAGAATACCTTGAAGATATTCATATGAGTGCGGAACATCTGTTGGAAATCATTAATGAGGTTCTGGATATGTCTAAGATTGAGGCAGGGCGTCTTGATCTTATTGAAGAGCCTGTGGATGTACGCGATACAATTGATTCTGTTGTTCGTATGCTCAGTTCACGGGTCTTTTCCAGTGATATTGAAATTGTTCAGGATGTGCGTCCTGAGGTACATATGATTCTGGCAGATTATCGTTTAATACGTCAGGTTCTTATTAACCTTGTAACCAATGCAATTAAGTTTTCTGCCAAAGGCACGGCAATTACAATCAGGGCGTATCTTGATGAGGGTAGTGGCGATCTTATCCTTTCTGTTGTTGACCAGGGTAAAGGGATTGAGAAGGCTAAGATTTCACGAGCGCTTGAACCGTTTGGTCAGGTGAGTGATACCCCGGATCATCGTGATGTATATAATCAGGGTACGGGATTGGGCTTACCTCTTGCAAAAGCCATGATCAATATGCATGGGGGGCAGTTCTTACTGGAATCCGAAGTGGGTATTGGAACAACCGTTACTGTCACACTTCCGAAATATCGTATTTTGAAAAAAGACACTTAATTTTCTCTTTTTAATCTCTTGCTGTTAGGGGGAGGCCTCTTTATGATGCGGGGATATTCGAAAAAGAGAAAAGAGGTTCTGATATGTCTGATCTGGAGCAGCGTTGCGCAGAAGCCGGTTTGAAAATGACGGGGCAAAGACGCGTTATTCTTAAGGTTCTTGGGCAGGCCGAGGATCATCCCTCTGTTGAGGATGTATATGAGCGTGCCAAGGAAATTGATACATCGATTAGTATTGCAACGGTATATCGCACATTAAGCTTGCTTGATGAGCTTGACCTTGTCATACGCCATGAATTTCAAGAGGGGTATTCCCGCTATGAGGTGAATGAAGAACACCACCATCACCTTGTGGATCTGGAAACGGGACAGGTGGTCGAGTTTCAGAATGATGAACTGGAGAAGCTCAAGGAAAAAATTGCGCGTGATCTTGGGTATGATCTGATTGATCACCGTTTGGAATTATACGGTAAAAAAATAAAGTAGAGTGATATGAGTTGTAATATACCTGTGCGCAGTGGTGTGAAATCTGCCTCTGAATGTAAGTGTTATAAAGCCGTTATGCGGGCGTATGATGGTTTGGTTGAGGCCGGAGAGCCTGAAAGTGTCGCGATAGATGCGGCACGTATTGTGTATGGTTATCATCATCCGGAGGATTCTCTTGCGGATCAAACGCTCACTGTTGAACGTTGGGTTAACGATACCCACCTTCATTAGGCAGGATTCATGTGATGTATGAAGAAGAGGCACGACTTCCTGTTCATTTGTGGGTTGAGGCACAGCTCGCGCCATTAAATGCACGCGGTATATTTTATTATATTCAGCAAAAAGGTGAGCAAAACTCCGGTATTGTCTTGTTAAAGCTCAATGGCCTGAAGGGCGTTTGCCATCTCTTGATACAACAACGTAATCTGGATGGTGAGATGGGATGGATGAATGTATTGGGCAAAGATCTGGTTGAAGAAGCCGATGCGGACCAGTATATTCAGCGCGCAACTATGCGTGACCCGGATCTTTGGGTTATCGAAGTTGAAGACCAAAATATGGATAATCCGTTTGAAGGAAAAATGATTTCTTGAATAAAGGAAATACAGGAAAGGAACTATGATGAAGAATCTGTTTTTATGTACTTTGTTTGCCGTATCGGTTTTATCGCTGGGTGCTTGTTCATCTACGCTGGATGGTGCCGGGCAAGATATTGAGCAAATAGGCGAGAAAATTCAGGACACGTTTTAGAAGGTATAGGGGTATTATGCGCAATATTTTATTAGGTTTTGTATTTGTTTCTTCTGCATTATTAATGACGGGGTGTTCTTCTACGCTTAAAGATACCAGTCAGTATATGCGTGATCTTGGGCGTGTTGGTAAGGATGTGCAGAATCTGAACAAAGTCGGTAAGGATCTTGGTAATAGCCTGTAAAATATATTTTGTGTTTCACGTCCAATGTTTGTAAAAGGCCCGTTATGTCTGCATTACAAGAAGTTATCCAAAAGCGCCGTACATTTGGCATTATTTCGCACCCGGATGCGGGGAAGACGACACTGACTGAAAAGCTATTGCTTTTTGGTGGTGCGATTCAGATGGCGGGTATGGTTAAGGCAAAAGGGGAGCGCAGGCGCGCCCGCTCTGACTGGATGAAGGTTGAGCAAGAGCGCGGTATTTCTGTGGCATCCTCCGTTATGACTTTTGTACATGATGGGGTGACTTATAACCTTCTTGATACGCCCGGGCACGAAGACTTCTCAGAAGATACATATCGAACGCTCACCGCAGTAGATAGTGCGATTATGGTTTTGGACTGTGCCAAGGGTATTGAGGTGCAAACCTTAAAGTTATTCGAGGTTTGCCGTTTACGCGATATTCCGATTACAACGTTCATTAATAAGATGGATCGGGATGGATTGGATCCGTTTGACTTACTTGATGAGGTGGAACAAAAGCTTGCACTTGAAATTGTTCCCGCCAGTTGGCCTATTGGTATGGGGCGTGATTTCAAGGGGTGTTATAACCTGTTGGAAGATAAGCTTGTGTTGTTTGATCGTGGCAAGGGTGATGCACTTACTCAGGCGATTGAGTGTTCTGGCCTTGATGATCCCAAAATTGATGAATTGATTCCTGCGGAACTTGCGGAGAAGTTGCGCGAAGATGTGGAAATGGTGCGTGGTGTATTCCCGGAATTTGATCTTGAGAGCTACCTTAAAGGTGGAATGACCCCTGTATTTTTCGGAAGTGCGGTAAATAATTTTGGTGTACGTGAATTACTGGGGGGCTTGGAAAAGTTTGCTCCCACACCTCGGGCGCAAAAGACAGCAAGCCGTGACATCGATCCAGAGGAAAAGAAAGTCTCTGCGTTTGTTTTCAAAATACAAGCGAATATGGATCCGAAACACCGTGACCGTATTGCATTTACGCGCATATGTTCCGGTAAATTCCGTAAGGGGATGAAGTTAAAGCATGTGCGTTCAGGTAAAATGTTGACGATACATTCGCCCCAGCTATTCCTTGCGCAGGATCGTGAGGTCGCGCAAGAGGCATTTGCCGGTGACATTATTGGTTTGCCTAACTATGGTGGCTTGCGCATAGGGGATGCATTGACCGAAGGCGAAGAGCTGGTCTTTGCAGATATTCCGAATTTCGCCCCTGAGTATATGCAACGTGCACGCGCAGAAGACCCGCTTAAGGCGAAACATTTGGGTAAGGCATTGGAGCAATTGGCAGAAGAAGGTGCGGCGCGTGTGTTCAAGCCATATAGCTCACCTGATTGGGTGGTTGGTGTTGTTGGGCCTCTACAGTTTGACGTGCTTCGTGATCGTATACGAAGTGAGTATGAAATTCCCGTGAAATTTGAGGCGACGAGCCTGTATACAGCGCGTTGGGTGTCCTGTGAGGATGCATCTGCGCTTAAGAAATTTATTGATTCAAATCAGTCGGCAATTGCGCAAGATCACGATGGTGATCCGGTATTTATGGCGCGTAATGCCTGGCATCTTCAGGACGCAGAAGACAAGTACAAAGAGATTGTATTTTCTTCAACAAAATAGGCGTTTTTCTGCTCTATTCGGGTCGTTTTTACTTTCTTTTCTTTTGTAAATCGTATAGGTAACTATGCAAGTAATAGTACTTTATCGGTACTGTATTGAAAGTGAGAGTTATTCTCAATATTGTGGCAACTTTACGGTTCTAAGAAATGATCAAGATATCAAAAATGGCGGATTATTCTGTGGTGATATTGGTAACATTATCTTCTCATGATGATGAGCTTATGAATACATCGCATTTGGCCGAGTTAACAAAATTGTCTGAGTCAACGGTTGCTAAGGTGCTTAAGCTTCTTGGTAAGGCGGGGATTGTACGTTCTGCGCGTGGTATTAATGGCGGTTATGCCCTTGTACAGGCGGAAGATGAAACCACGATTGAGGATATTATTTGCGCAGTTGACGGGCCACTTATGATTACGGCATGCAGTGACGGAGCAGAGCCGGATTGTGCCTTGGGACATAGTTGTTCTGTTCGTGGACGTTGGGATGATGTTAACCGTGCAATGCGTGAGGTTTTACGCTCTATGACGCTTTCAGACATGATGGGTGATAAACAGAAAATGGAGGTGGCTTAGATATGGCTGCAACTGAAGAAACAATTGCACAGGTTGAAGAACTTTCGGGTGTGTATGAGGCTGGCTTTGTCACTGATATTGAAACAGAAAAGGCGCCAAAGGGGCTTAATGAAGATATTGTGCGCTTTATCTCGGCCAAGAAGAATGAGCCTGAATGGATGTTAGAGCGCCGTTTAAAGGCGTATGCGCATTGGCTTAAAATGCCTGAGCCGGATTGGGCAAAGGTTGATTTTCCACCAATTGATTATCAAGATTCATATTATTACGCCGCGCCGAAATCATTCGAGAATGCCCCAGAAAGCTTGGATGATGTTGATCCGGTTTTGTTGGAGACATATGAAAAGCTGGGCATTCCTTTGCGTGAACAAGAAATACTTGCGGGTGTAAAAAACAAAACACCTGTGGCCGTGGACGCCGTGTTTGATTCTGTTTCTGTTGCCACGACGTTTAAAGATGAGCTTAAGAAACATGGTGTTATTTTTTGTTCTATCTCTGATGCAATACAAGAATACCCTGACTTGGTGAAAAAATATCTTGGCTCTGTTGTACCGCATTCGGATAATAAGCATGCCTGCCTGAATAGTGCGGTATTCACCGACGGGTCATTTGTTTACATTCCACCGGGTGTACGTTGCCCGATGGAACTGTCTACTTACTTCCGTATTAATGAGCTCAATACCGGACAATTTGAGCGTACATTAATTATCGCGGATAAAGGATCTTATGTTTCTTATCTGGAGGGGTGCACCGCGCCGATGCGTGATGAGAACCAGCTCCACGCGGCGATTGTTGAGTTGATTGCGCATGACGATGCAGAGATTAAATATTCTACTGTACAGAACTGGTATCCAGGCGATCCTGATACGGGTAAAGGCGGAATTTATAATTTCGTGACCAAACGTGGTTTGTGTGAAGGGCGTAATTCCAAGATCAGCTGGACACAGGTTGAAACAGGAAGTGCGATTACATGGAAATATCCATCATGTATCCTTAAAGGTGATAATTCCCAAGGTGAGTTTTATTCCGTTGCGATTACAAATGGACGCCAGCAAGCCGATACAGGAACAAAAATGATCCATATCGGTAAGAACACAAAAAGCCGTATTATCTCAAAGGGGATCAGTGCAGGGAAAAGTGATAACACATATCGCGGCGTGGTTAAAATCTTGCCAAACGCGGAAGGTGCAAAAAACTTTACCGTGTGTGACTCTCTTTTGATTGGGGATCAATGCGGTGCGCATACCGTACCATATATTGAGAGCCGTAATAAAACGGCATCACTTGGCCATGAGGCAACAACATCGAAAATCTCAGAGGATCAGTTGTTCTATTGTATGCAGCGTGGATTGAGTGAAGAAGAGGCAATTGCATTAATTGTGAACGGGTTTGCCCGTGAAGTGATGCAACATTTGCCGATGGAATTTGCCGTGGAGGCACAAAAGCTTGTCGGTATTAGTCTGGAGGGAAGTGTTGGGTGATGGTGCACTTTAAGGAACATGATAATGCGCTTGTTGGTGAGTTCAAGTTTAAAGACTTTGCCGAAGCGTTTGCATTCCTGACCCGCGTGGCGATTATATCTGAGAAGTTAAATCATCATGCGCAAATTGAGAACATGTATAACCGTGTGACGCTAACCCTCACCACCCATGATGCGGGTAATACCGTAACGGATAAAGACCACAATTTCGCAGAATCGGTGGAAAATATTTTGAAAAGGAATGTTGTCTGATGTTCGTGTTTTTGCGCACTCTTTTTGTGGCTATGATTGTTTTGCCTTTATTAAGTAAGGTTGGGCGCATAGCATTTTCTGTATTTATTTTGGCTCTTTTGGGCTTCTTTGTTTTGGATTGGTTGGCGCAAGGGGGGATTAATGAAACGCCTTAATTGCGATCACATTGTGACATGTATATTGGTTTCTTATAGAGAGAAAGCCGTTGATGCGGTGGGTGAGAGCGCTCTTTTGACTTCTACAGGAGATGTGTATGACTGATTTAGAACAGTATAACAGACAGCTAAGACGGGATAAGATTATCCATTACTTGCTCATAACGACGACCATTCTACTATTCATCATTGGTGGTGTTGTTTTCTATGCGGGGGTTAATCGACCATCGGGCGCAGGCAGTAATGTTGAAGAAATGATACAAGAGGCATCGCAGAATGAAGAGGCGGCGGCGAAATCACTTCCTGATTTTATAATTGATAAAGTACCTAATGACGAGTTGGAGCAACTAAAACCATGATAGAGATAAAAGACTTAAAAGCATCCATCGAAACAGATGATGGTGAAAAAGAAATCATCAAGGGATTGAATCTGGAGATTAAGCCAGGTGAAGTTCACGCAATTATGGGGCCGAATGGTGCGGGTAAGTCGACATTGTCATATGTTCTTGCCGGTCGAGATGATTACGAAGTTACAGGTGGGGCTGTAACGTTGGATAATGAAGACCTTTTGGACATGGAACCGGAAGAGCGCGCGGCGGCGGGATTGTTCCTTGCGTTCCAATACCCGGTTGAAATTCCGGGCGTGAATATGAGTACATTTTTGAAAACATCTATTAACTCAATCCGTAAACAGCGTGGTGAAGAGGAATTAGATGCGCTTGGTATGCTTAAGCTGATTAAGGCAAAAACGAAAGAGCTTGGCATTTCTGAAGACATGATGAAGCGCGCGGTTAATGTTGGTTTTTCCGGTGGTGAGAAAAAGCGTAATGAAGTTCTTCAAATGGCGATGTTGGAGCCTAAGTTCTGTGTTTTAGATGAAACGGATTCGGGACTTGATATTGATGCGCTTAAGATTGTTGCGGATGGTGTAAATCGTTTGCGCGGTGAAGATCGCTCTTTCCTTGTTATTACACATTATCAGCGCTTACTTGACTATATTAAGCCGGATGTCGTGCATGTTATGGCGGATGGTAAAATCGTTAAGAGTGGCGGGCCTGAGCTTGCGCTTGAGTTGGAAGAAAATGGCTATGCCGGTTTTACGGGAGAGGCTGCGTAATGGCTTTACGTTTAATTGAACAAAATGATTTACCAACACCAAAAGTGGAGGAGTGGAAATACACGAACCTCTCACGCGGGCTTGGTGATTTGAAAGAAGCTCCTGCGCAGGATGCTCAAGAAGTAGTTATCCACAAGAAGCGTGGAGAAGTCTGTGGACAAGTTGAGGAAATCGTGTGGAAAGGTGTGGATGGAACACATCAAAGGCCACAGCTCAAAATCATTTTGGAAGATGGGGCACAGGTGACAGTGGTTGAGCGTCATGAAGGTGATGGTGCTTATTGGAAGAATATGAGTACGGAAATTGTTTTGGGTGCAAATGCGCGCCTTAATCATATCCGCCTTGTGGAAGATAGTGCAGAAGCAATTCAAACAAACATGGTTCACATCACGATGGAGCGTGACTCATATATAAATAGCTTTTCTTTGAATCTGGGTGGAAAGCTCACACGTCATGATATCCACGCCGTTTTGAATAGATCTGGTATCGATTGTAGCTTGAATGGTGTGAACTTATTAAGGGATGCACAACATGGTGATACAACAATCGTGATGGAACATACGCAGCCACATTGTGTGTCGAACCAATTCTATCGCACTATTCTGGATGACAGTGCGCGCGGCGTGTTTCAGGGGAAGGTGCACGTTCATCAGGCGGCGCAAAAGACCGATGGTTATCAACTTGCCAATACATTGTTGTTATCCCCTAAGGCGGAAATGGACACAAAGCCAGAGCTTGAAATCTATGCCGATGATGTGAAGTGCTCACATGGTACGACGACAGGGGCACTGGATGAAGAGCCATTGTTCTATCTTCGTTCTCGTGGGCTTAGTGAAGCGCAGGCGCGTATGTTGCTTGTGCAAGCTTTTGTGGATGAAGTTGTGGATAAGGTTGAGAATGAGACCTTACGGGATGAAATCAAAGGGAAGGCTGAAGAGTGGCTGAAGACGCAATTGAGATAGAGGTTACGATTGGTAGCCGAGATATATATTCACTTGTGGAGAGGTGTGTATCAAGTATATTTATTAGTTATTATTGGTTTGCTTTCAAAGTGTTGCTACTAACTATTATGTATATCATAGTGGGAATTCTAGTGAATGCTCTGATAATGGTTCTGTATGGTGAGATTATGGATTTTTTTCAGTTTCTTGTTACTCTGTCATCGGCATATTTTCTTATACTTATACAGTTCAACTATAAAGGGCGTAAAGTCAAAGCTAAGATACAGAAAATATATAATACATATGATGAGGCAGTTGATGTCTTCTATAAGATTAACTCAACTTCCGTAGAAAGTAAGGTTGGTGATCGTAAGAACAGTGTTTCGTGGAAAAATATTTCAAAGCTTAACGTGAGCAATGATTATGCTTTTTTACTTTTTGATGCGGGTGTAGGTGGCTTGGTTGTGCCATTGAAAGATATAAGGGGTAGAGACCATATAATAGGTCAACTTCAAAACTGGTTTAGTGCGTCAAGATAAAGGGGTGTTGCATGACTGATTTACAATCTCCATGGCGTGATGATTTTCCTGTGCTAAAGACAAAGGCGCATGGGGATAAGCCGTTAGCGTTTTTAGATAGTGCGGCAAGTGCGCAAAAGCCTCAAGTCGTTATAGATGCAATGGATGCGGTTTTAACGGGTGGCTATTCCAATATTCATCGGGGTTTGTATGAAATATCTCAGAACCTAACGCAAGAATTTGAAGATGCGCGTAAGAAGGTCGCGAAGTTTATTGGCGCACCATCTGAAAAGAACATCGTTTTTACACGTAACTCAACGGAAAGCATTAATCTGGTTGCGCAAAGTTGGGCACGTGCAAATTTGAATGCAGGTGATGAGATCATTATCACAGAGATGGAACATCATGCGAACATTGTTCCGTGGCAAATACTGGCAGAGCAAATCGGTGTTGTCGTAAAAGTTATTCCTGTGACAGAGCAGGGCACATTAGATCTTAATGTATTGAATGAAATACTAAGTGATAAGACAAAGCTTGTGTCCTTTGTTGAGATATCTAATGCGCTGGGTACGATTAACCCTATGGATAAGATTGTGGGTAAAGTTCGTGGAACTAACCCTGATATTAAAATCCTGGTTGATGGATCACAAGGTGTGGTGCATGGCGGCGTAGATGTTTCTGCAATGGATGCGGATTTTTATGTTTTTACAGGGCATAAGCTATATGCCCCTACGGGGATAGGGGTGTTATACGGCAAGTATGATATTCTTGATGCTATGCCACCGTACCAAGGTGGCGGTGATATGATTGAACGGGTGAGCTTCAATACGGGTACTGTATATCGTGAGGCACCGTATAAATTTGAAGCCGGAACGCCTGCGATTGTAGAGGTTATTGGTTTAGGCGCGGCTGTGGATTATCTTATGGATAAGTCTATGGATAAAATTGTCGAACATGAGCAAAACTTGCTAGAATATGCAACGCATGAGATTGTAAAAATTGATGGCTTAACGTTGCATGGGCCCAAGGATATTAAGCATAAAGCCGGGATCTTGAGCTTTACAATGGAATATGCCCACCCCAGTGATATTGGTATGATTCTGGATCAGTGTGGGGTTGCAGTGCGAAGTGGTCATCACTGCGCCATGCCGTTGATGGAGGCGCTGGGGGTGGATGCAACGGCGCGGGCATCCTTGGCAATGTATAGTGATAAAAGTGACGTTGATGCACTTATTAATGGTTTGAAGAAGGTAAAGGATCTGTTCGGATGAGTGACCCTGATAAAACAGAAAAATCACAAGAAGAAAATTACGATCATTTGACGCATCCGCCACATGTGGAAAAACCGGATGATCATCCGTTATGGCCTGAAATATTGAAGAATCTTAAAGAGATCTATGATCCTGAGATTCCGGTGAATATTTATGAGTTAGGCCTTATTTATAAGGTTGAAATTATGCCGGAAGAAAATGGTGTATCGGATGTTAAGGTTGATATGTCTCTGACATCACCTGCATGTCCGGTTGCACAAGAAATGCCAAGTTGGGTGCAGGGGGCGATTCTACCGGTTGAGGGTGTTGGTGGATGCGAAGTTGAAATCGTATGGGAGCCACAGTGGAATCCTTCTTTAATGGCGGAAACTGCAAAAATGCAGTTAAATATGTTTATGTAGAGGAACGGTGACATGAAAACACCAATTCAAATCACAGAAAAAGCAGCGAATCAAATTAATCATTTGATGCGTAATGCACCCGATAGTGTGCAGGGGCTTAGACTCAATATAAAATCAACTGGCTGTTCCGGTCATAGTTATGCCATGGAATATGCCAAAGAGGGTGATGATGTGTCCAAGGATGAAGCATTTGAAGAGCATGGCGCTGTTATTCTGATACCAAAGCTGTATTCTTGGATGCTGTTTGGGACTACGATTGATTATATTACGGATGAACTCGGTAATGCGCGTTTTGATTTTACCAATCCGAATGAAATTGGTCGCTGTGGCTGTGGTGAAAGTTTCACGGTTGGTGGTGAATTGCCGGAAAGCAGTTAGGAGGGCATAATGGATGATGTTAAAATTCAACTTAAGTCCAGCTTTGATAAAGCCTTGGTTACGCCCGTTATAGATCAGGTTTTTTCTCATAATGTGCATGCCTCTGACCTCCCCAAAACGGCGGAAGAGGCATATGAGAGCGAAGATTGGGCAATTCTGTTTGGAACTGCGCAAAAACGTTATGTTCAATATGCGAATAAGGCGGCACAAGAGGTGTTTGGTTATCCCCTTGATGAGTTTATTGGTCTTGATTCTGCGCAATTAGCAGGTGATCCTGAGGAGCGTGCAAAACGGGATCGCCTTCTGACGTCGGCCGCGGCAAGTGGTGATGAGACTGTCAGCAGTTCTGCGATTGAGCGTGTGACAAAGCAGGGCAACACGATTGTAATTGAAAATCCGCAGGTGATCACGCTGGAAGATGGTCGCCAAGGTGCATTCTTTAAAGTATCGGATGTTTCATCACCGGACTTGGCAGAACCGGAATTATAATTCTTTTTTATGAACTTTACGGAGGGATAATCTCAATGTCATCACATTATTATACGAAGCCTCTCATCGGCATCTTTGATACCACAGAAGATAAAAGCTGGAAACGCTATGAGAATGAAAAAGGGTTTTTACAGTTTATTAGCCCTCTTGATGGTCAAGATTTTAGTAATAACGGCGCAGATGTCTATATAAGGGATTTGCCGTTCTATAATAATGTTGAGCTTATTCAGGTAAGAAGCTTTGATGAATATGCGGAGCCTGTTTACCATTTCTTCCTAAAACATGATTCTGAATATGCACAGTTAAAGGGCTCTTCTGATACCATTCATGAGGTTAGTTCAGAAGCAGAGCTGTGCATCACGATTGATACTATCTTTGATTATCTGAAGTTTTTCAGTTTGTTCACTGTTAATGAAGATGGCGATGCATTCTATATTATTAACGGACAAGATTGTGAATTCTTGAAGGATTTAAGTGCCTATGAGAAATCGCGCCATTTGCGTAAATTTAATGGCTCTGTTGTTGATGATGCGTTGGAGATGGGCGTGTATAAGGTTGCAACACGCGTTTTATGTGCAGGCGTTCTTTATGATTGTCAATTTGATGTGACATCAGATGGATTTGTTGAGATGACCGAGGATGACAGTATCGGTTCTGTATAATAAGCCTTAAATATCAGGAATGGCTTCTAATGCTACCTTAATAACGTTGGCGTTTGCATTCTCATTATGCGGTAACGTGCTTAATAGCTGCCGCCATTTTTTTGCGCCTTTTATTCCCTGAAACAAGCCGGTCATATGGCGGGTGATGGATTTAACAGGGGTGGCGTAATCCTTCATTTGTTGTTCAATATAGGGGATCATTGCCAAGGCGGCATCTTTACGAGATAGAATATTCTGATTTTGAAAAACCGTTTCTTCTAAGCGTGATAGTATATATGGGTTTTGATAGGCCTCTCGTCCGATCATGGCGCTATCAAATCGTGTTAGGTGTTGTTGAACTTGTTCCTGTGTTTTTATATCACCGTTAATGGATATGTTCAGGCTTTGATACTTTTCTTTAATTGCGTAGGCGCGCTCATAATCAATGGGGGGGACGGTGCGGTTTTCTTTCGGGCTCAACCCTTGTAGCCATGCCTTGCGTGCGTGAATAATGAAAGTCTGACAGCCTGCCTTTTGTATAGTTGAAATAAAATGGTCTAGAAATTCAAAAGAGTCTTGTTCATCAATACCAATTCTACATTTTACAGTTACCGGGATTTTAACGGCCTTGTTCATTTCTGAGATACATTGGGCGACCAGTTCGGGATCTTCCATTAATATTGCGCCGATTTTCCCTTTTTGGACGCGGTCGCTTGGGCAGCCACAGTTTAAATTAATCTCGTCATAGCCGGTGTCTTCGCCCATTTTTGCGCAGGTGCCCAAATCCTCAGGATTGCTTCCGCCAAGTTGCAAGGCAAGGGGGTATTCTGCTGAATCGTGGCGCAGGAAACGTTCTGCATCACCGTGTAATAAGGCGCCTGTTGTCACCATTTCAGTATAGAGCATTGCGTGTGGAGAAAGTAATCTGTGAAAATAACGGCAATGTCTATCCGTCCAATCCATCATTGGTGCGATACTAATTGGAATTATTGTGTTATTATGTTCTTGATCCATGTGGGGTTATTTATCATAAATTACATGTAATGCGACTCAAAAAATACCATATTGCTTTATTGATTATTGTGCTTTTCATCCTTGGGGGTGAAAAGGTGTTTGCACAGAGCGCAACATATCAAAGTAGTGGCTTGCCGATTCCTCGTTTTGTCTCTCTCTCAAAAGATGAGGTGAATGTTCGCGCCGGGCCGGGGAAGCAATACCCTGTTAAATGGGTGATGATGCGTAAGGGATTACCTGTTGAAGTCGTGTTGGAATTTGAGCATTGGCGCAAGGTAAAAGACCATGAAGGACAAGAAGGGTGGGTTTACCACACTTTATTATCAGGTAAGAGAACCGCACTTATATTAGGTGATGATAACGTTGCGGCGTATGAAAAAGAGACTTTCTCAAGTAATAAAAAAGTAAGAATAAACATATACTTAGAGCCATTTTCTAAAGTTAATGTTGAAAAGTGTGTTCCGCAATCATGCTTGGTCTCTGCAGTAGGTTATTCTGGATGGGTTGAAAGAAAATCACTTTGGGGTGTTTACGAACACGAAAATATTGATTAGAATCATTGGCGTAACGTTCGTTACACACTTCACATTCCTTTCTCAACCTTATCCACATTCTCTCTCTTAAGGTTTTACAATATATGTTTGCACTGACTAATAAACCGGAAATGGGTCACCGTTTCTATTCCGCCCTGATTCAACTGTCCGCAGATCATGAGCGTGGCATTGATGGCATGAAAGTAATTCAACATATGGCCGGTGTGCTTGTTGAAACATATTTCCTGTTTGATGATTCCGATTATGCAATGCAGGCAAGCTTTCATAAGTTGAGTGATATGCTTGGTTGCCATCCTGCACAGGGAATGCTTGCGCCGTATGCGTTACCTCCTGCACATATTGTTGATTATGAGACAGAGCGTGGGCGTTTGGCTGCTCGCGTGTTTTTTGAAGAGTGGCTTGATTGTAATTTTGAACTACATGATCTTATTCTAACAGTCTTCCACCATGTTATTATTGGTTGGGAAGACATGGGTGTTCCACGTGCTGAGAGCTTCCGCCTCTTAATAGAATGCGTGAAAAAAGCCATGGCATTTGAAGTCGCCGCGCAGGAACTATGCGATGTTGCGCTTGAAAATATGGTTGGCCGTAGGGGCTGGACGATTGGTGACTGCATTGCTGCACTTAGTGGTGTTTCCGGGCGTCGCTTTGCAATATCATTAAATAGCTGTGATACAGCAGACCTAATACATCAGGCCAGTTTCCCTGATAATCTTGATAGGGTTGTACATGCCATGACGCAAGAAGCAGTGCGCCTTGGTGTGCCCGCCGGATCGGATTGGCGTTTTGGGTTGGCTGCAAATGATACACCGATTAATGCGCCTGTTGATCTTATACGTGAGATTGAGCCTATTTGCCTACGACTTTTCCGTGTGATTGGTGTTAGTGGTCCGTATGAGCAATCTGTTTCTTGTGCAAAAGCGGCAGGCCGTATGATTGCGGTGGCTTCGGGAGGTGAATTGCCGGAAATAGAGCCTGCGATTGCAAAGCCTTTGGCAATGTCTGCGATTACTGAGAGTTATAAATTCGTCTGTTTAGACTTCGATATGGTTTCTTGTTAACCCATAATCGGTGCATAGCTAAAAATCGCCTCTTGCCCCAATATCGATAAATTCGTATAAAGCTGTTTGAATTAATGAACAGTGAAATGATATGACTTTCGTACAAAAATCCAGCTATTCCTATGATGAAATCATTACATGTGCCGAAGGCACAATGTTTGGTAAGGGTAATGCACAGTTGCCATTGCCGCCTATGTTAATGCTCGACCGTATTACAAACGTTTCGACAGAAGGGGGCAAGAACGGCAAAGGTGTCATTGAGGCTGAATTTGATATTAAGCCTGACTTATGGTTTTATGAGTGCCACTTCAAGGGTGACCCCGTTATGCCGGGATGTTTAGGATTGGATGGTTTGTGGCAATTATTGGGATTTTACCTTGGTTGGACAGGTGCTAAGGGCTCTGGTCGTGCACTTGGGGTTGGTGAGATTAAGCTAGCCGCTATGGTTACTCCCGATGTTAAGCTGTTGAAATACGTTGTTGATATTAAGCGCGTTATGAATGGGAAGCTCGTCTTGGGGATAGGTGATGGTACTATTTATGCTGATGGTGAAGAAGCTTACAGCGTTAAGGGGCTTAAGGTTGGCTTGTTTAATAATGATTCCGTAAAATAATTTAATTTATTTAAATGAGTGGAGGCTCTTATGCGTCGCGTTGTTGTTACTGGTATTGGTATTGTTTCTTGTATAGGAAATAATGTTGAAGAGGTTTTAGCTTCTCTGAAGGCTGGAAAATCTGGAATTAGTGCATCTCCTGAATATGCGGAGCTTGGTTTTCGTTCTCAAGTATACGGAAAACCGGATATTGTTTTAGCAGATCATATTGATAAACGGTTGTTCCGCTTTATGGGAGATACGGCGGCGTATTCGCATTTGGCGATGGAACAAGCCGTTGAGGATTCCGGGCTGGAGCAAAACGATGTCAGCAATGAGCGCACAGGGATTATTATTGGCTCAGGTGGACCGTCAACACGCGCGCAAGTCGCGGCGGTGGACATTACACGCGCCAAGGGGCCAAAGCGCGTAGGGCCGTTTGCTGTTCCAAAATGTATGAGTTCAACATGTTCGGCTACTGTTGCTACGAATTTTAAGATTAAGGGGCTGAATTACTCAATCTCGTCTGCTTGCTCTACTTCTGCGCATTGCATTGGTAGTGCGGTTGAGCAAATCCAGTGGGGCAAGCAAGATGTTATGTTTGCCGGTGGTGCGGAAGAGTTGGATTGGACGCTCTCTGTTTTGTTTGATGCAATGGGTGCGATGTCTTCTGCTTATAATGACACGCCTGAGAAGGCGGCGCGTGCGTATGATGCAAATCGTGATGGGTTTGTGATTGCCGGTGGTGGTGGTATTCTGGTTTTAGAAGAGCTTGAGCGTGCCAAGGCACGTGGGGCAAAAATCTATGCGGAGGTCACGGGCTATGGTGCCACATCTGATGGTGCGGATATGGTGGCGCCAAGTGGTGAGGGCGCATATCGTTGTATGAAACAGGCACTCTCTACTGTGGAAACACCTGTCACATATATCAATAGTCATGGTACATCAACACCTGCAGGGGATATTACCGAATTGAATGCTATTCAAGAGTGTTTTGGTGAGCTGGAGCGTGATGTTCCATATATCAGCGCGACGAAGTCTATGACCGGGCATTCTCTTGGTGCAACAGGTGTACAAGAGGCCATCTATAGCCTCTTGATGATGAAACATAACTTTGTAGCGCCAAGTATTAATATTGAAACCCTAGATGAAGGGGCGAAAGATATGCCAATTGCCCGAGAGACTATCGAAAACGTTGAACATGAGACAGTTCTATCCAATAGCTTTGGTTTTGGTGGTACAAATTGTACACTCGCGATGAGTAAGTATAAGGGCTAATCCATGATACCTTTTGATGATTTTCTTAAGGTGGATGTTCGGGTTGGTACCGTTGTTGATGCTCTCGATTTTCCTGAGGCACATAAACCGGCGTTTAAACTGATTATAGATTTTGGTGATGACATCGGAATAAAGAAAAGCTCTGCACAGATTACAAAAAACTATAGCAGGGATGAATTGATTGGGACGCAGGTTGTTGCCGTTGTGAATTTTGAACCACGGCAGATTGGACCATTTATGTCAGAGGTTCTAACTCTTGGAGTACCTGATGAAAATGGTGAAGTTGTTTTGCTCCAACCGGGTATGGATGTACCAAATGGTGGGCGCTTGTATTAAAGCTAAAAAGGTAAAGATATGAATGATTTGATGAAGGGTAAAAAAGGGCTTGTGATGGGCGTTGCCAATGACCACTCTATTGCGTGGGGAATGGCAAAGGCGTTACATGATGCCGGTGCGGAGATGGCCTTTACTTATCAAGGGGATGCGTTTGGTAAACGTGTAAAGCCTTTGGCGGATAGTGTTGGTGCAAAGATTGTTATAGATTGTGATGCATCGAATGAAGATGATCTTGATACTGTCTTTTCAACGTTAGAAAAAGAATGGGGTCAGTTGGACTTTATTATTCATGCGATTGCCTATTCGGATAAGAATGAGCTACAAGGTCGCTATGTTGATACGACGTTGGATAACTTTTTAAAGACGATGCATATTTCCTGCTATTCTTTTACCTCTGTTATGCGTCGTGCGAAAGAGCTTATGGTTGAGGGAGGATCTGCTGTTACCTTGACTTATTATGGCGCGGAAAAGGTTATGCCGAATTATAATGTAATGGGTGTTGCCAAGGCGGCTTTAGAGGCGTCTACGCGCTATTTAGCGGCTGATCTTGGCGCTCAGGGAATACGTGTAAATGCTATTTCAGCCGGGCCGATGCGCACATTGGCAGGTGCTGTTATTGGTGGCGCGCGTAAGACGTTTAAGTATAATACCCTTGCATCACCACTTCGTCGTCCGGTTGAGCTGGATGAGCTTGGTGGTACGGGGTTGTATCTTCTTTCCGATTTATCAGGCGCGGTAACGGGTGAGATACATTATGTGGATTGTGGATTTAATGCCGTTGGTATGCCGCCACATGATAGCCTAAGCGAATTGGCCGGATAATAATATAATAGGAGAAAGAAGAATGTCTTTTATCAATCGTTGGCTGATAATTGCGTTTTTATTTTTCCTGACTTTAACGGTTTGGGTCTATCGCTTATATCAAGGATGCGGGATATATCCCGAATGGGAAGCCTGCCTATTTGATAACAATATTTTGGGCTCCTTCTTTGCCTCTGCTCTTGAAGATATTATATTTTTTGGTTCAGTTGGTCTTATTATATTCTTTGCTAGCCTTCCGAATAAGCACGATGTGGAGGCCCGCCTTTCTTATTTATACCGAAAGAAAATTGTTTCTGATTCTCTTCTCTCTTTTGTAAAGGAGGAGGCAAAGAACCTTGGAATATGCACAAAAGAGCAGAAGGTTACGTATACAATTTCCGAATATTCTAAACAGCATCAGGCGTTTAAGGTCTATGTGGGGATCAACTCTAAATTACTTAATCTGATAGAAGGCGCTGCATATGAGAGTAGCCGTCAAATCAAAATGACGTTTGATCGCCTGCTAAGGAAAAAAGAGGATACGGTCTACGGTGAATTATTAAATGTTCAATCTGTTGTTGGGGAGAAGGGGTTTGTAACTCAGCCTAATACGAATTTTCCGGTTCCATTCACTGAAATTGAAGGTGGTTTTGAGATACTTGAAAAAGTTGATGGTAAACAAAAACGTAGCACTGTAACGCAGATCTATTACTGGTTATGGGTGAATAATAAGAGTGAATTCTGGTATCGCCCTTACAGAAATACTGAGAAGTTTTCCCTAACAATTGTGAACCAACTGGATGAACCTGTATCAATTATGAATGCGGGTTTGGGTAAAGGCACAAATGCTGTGAAAAGTCAGGTTGCCCCAAGAGGCACGATTGAACTTTGTTCCGATATTACGATGAGAAACTCTGACTTATATTTAATATCCCTAGAGAAACACGAAGAGTAAGCTATCCCTTTAGTGCACCATCAGTAGATTGTCTTTAATTGTATCGGGGGTATCAGAAAAGAATCCATCTACGCCCCAACTTTGTAACTGTCTCACTTTTTCAGGTGTGTTGACTGTATAGGCAAGTACAGGTTTTTCAAGATCCATAATGTCTTCGACTTGCGCACGTGTGACGGTGTCGCCATTAACATTGATCGTTGAAACATTTAAATACTCGACTAATTCTTTCCAATTTTCCGGCCATTCTTCAGGCAAGAGGAAGCCTCTATGCCAGTCATAAGCAATATCTAAGGCACTTTCGAGGCTGACATGCTGGAATGACGATATAAGCAGTCGGTCATGGTCATCCCATATGGTTGAAAGTAGATCCAGCGCAATCTCCGTTGTATCTTTTTCACGTCCCGGGCAGGGTTTGATCTCAAGGTTTAGGCCAAGACCTCTGTCGATTAGTACTTCTATGGCTTCTTCAAGGGTGGGGATTTTTACACCGATAAAGCTTTCTCCATACCAGCTGCCGCAATCAAGTTCTTTTACTTCGCTTAACGTCATATCTGCGACATTGCCGCTTTCACTCGTGGTGCGTTCAAGTGTATCATCATGAAAAATAATTGGGACTTCATCTTTTGTTAGTTTAACATCCAGTTCAACCCATTCGATGCCCATATCTGCGGCGGTGTGAATGGCCTCTAATGTATTTTCCGGTGCATATCCGGCACATCCGCGATGTCCGATTATTTTAGGCAGTTTTAAAGGCATGTTATATCCTGATGCTTATATATATTTTCTTATAAGGCACATAAAGTCCGATATTTCAGATATAAAATCCAGTTCTTTTTCTGTTTTGAAATCAATTATTTTGCAAGATGTCATTATAAAGCTTGGTGGATGGCTCGTGTCCCTTTTTACTTAAGGGGAGCAGGATGTCTATGGACGCTCCGGTATAAACTTTTGCGTAAGCGGATTTTTCAAGCATTTCTTGTGCGATGGTATAGCGTGCATCATCATCGGCGTTATAGGCTCTGACCTGATAATGTGCCACATCAATGGCGTGCAAAACCGGGCTTATTTCTGCAAGCTTTCCGGGATTTCGTTTTGTAGTGGTGTAAAAATATGCCGCTGTAGCAAAAAACAGAAATGCGAAAAGCAAAACTGTAATAAGGAAGTGGCGGAAAAAAAGTCGGGATTTTGAAATTGCCATATATGCAGTATAGCGTGTTTTTATTCTAGGGCGGTATCTTTTTGTTCTTCGTGGATTAAGGTAACCCCTTTTTGTTCACACATAGGGTGCAGGAAATTCCATAAGGAAAGCTGCATTGATACATCTGTATTTTTCACAGGCATGGTGATTAAGCTAGTTTGTGTTTGTTGACATTGTGTTATGTCTGCCCAAGGAATATGAAGTGGCTGGAAAGAGCGGGGTATCGTACTATTCCCTCTGGAACCTGTATGTGTGTATCTCTGAGGGCTTGCAAAATAAAAACCAGAGTCGTCCAGTTTTATTTTCGTATAAAATACGTAGTATTTCCCTTCCATCCCCTTGCGTATTAGGCGCAGGCGATAAGCATTTTCTTGATATTGGGGAGATGCATCAGATCTGTATTGATTTTGTAGTGTGATCCACCCGGAATTATAATCATGATAGATTTGTGAAATAGCACCAAATATTAAAATCATAGGGATAGTGGCGAGCATAACGCAGGCTATAATTTTTATATCATTATATTTACCCTGCTGTTTTACTTTTGAACGAACAAAAGGGTACATGCCCATTTCTAAAAGATTAACAGTTGATATGAATATTTGTCTTATCATGTGGCTATTGTAAAAGAAAAAGCCGGACAAAACGACCCGGCTTTTTAAAATATTTATAAAGAGAAGAAGAGGGGGCTTAGCCTGCCTCTTGTACTTCTTCTGTATCTTCTTCGATAAGCTCACCAGTTTCCTGATCTACGCGCTTCATAGATAGCTTGAATTTACCGCGGTTATCGATACCGGCAAGAAGAACCTTAACCTCATCGCCTTCATTCACAACGTCTGTTGTTTTCGCAACGCGCTCATTCTTTAGCTCAGAAATGTGAACAAGACCATCATTTGCACCCATAAAGTTTACAAATGCGCCAAAGTCCATGCATTTGACAACTTTACCTGTGTAAATTGTACCAACTTCCGGCTCATCTGTGATGTCTTTGATCATCTTCAGCGCTTTGTCGATGCTTTCTGCATTTACCGCGGCAATTTTCACTGTACCGTCATCTTCGATGTCGATTTTCGTTTCTGTTACTTCGATGATTTCACGGATGATCTTACCACCAGTTCCGATAACTTCACGGATCTTATCCGTTGGAATTTGGATTGATACGATCTGTGGTGCATTTGCATTTAGCTCACCACGGCCTTCGGAAAGAGCCTTCGCCATTTCATCAAGAATGTGAATACGACCGTCTTTTGCCTGATCAAGAGCCACTTCCATGATTTCTTTTGTAATGGATGTGATCTTAATGTCCATTTGAAGGGCAGTAATACCCTCTTTTGTACCTGCCACTTTAAAGTCCATGTCACCAAGATGATCTTCATCACCAAGAATGTCTGAAAGAACGGCGAAATCGTCGCCTTCTTTGATCAAACCCATGGCAATACCCGCAACCGGACGCTTAAGCGGAACACCCGCATCCATAAGAGCCAAAGATGTACCACAAACTGTCGCCATTGATGAAGAACCATTGGATTCTGTAATCTCAGACACAGAACGCATTGTGTATGGAAAGTCTTCAGTTGAAGGTAAAAGTGGATGAAGTGAACGCCATGCCAATTTACCATGGCCGATTTCACGACGACCCGGAGGGCCCATACGTCCAGCTTCACCAACAGAATATGGAGGGAAGTTATAGTGTAGCAAGAAGCGTTCTTTATACTCGCCATCTAGTGCATCAATGATCTGTTCATCTTGACCAGTTCCTAATGTCGCAACGACAAGAGCCTGTGTTTCACCACGTGTGAATAGGCAAGAACCGTGTGTACGTGGAAGAACACCAACTTCAGATACGATTGGACGCACTGTTTTTGTATCACGTTCATCAATACGCTTTCCTGTTTTAAGGATTGCACCACGAACAACATCGGCTTCCAATGATTTGAATTTTGATGTGATGATTGCTTCATCAATACCGTTTTCATCATCAAGGAATGCTTCGATTGCGGCGCTACGCACTGCGCCAACAGCTGTCTGGCGTTCAAGTTTGTCAGTGATCGCATATGCTTTTTCAACATCACCAGCAAATTTTTCTTTTAAAGCATTTGCCATGTTTGTGATTGCTTCTGGTGTTTCGATAATGTCCCACATGTCCTTTGCGCACATTTCGGCAAGATCAATGATGCCATCGATAACAGGTTGGTATGCTTCATGTCCGGCGTTAACCGCACCAAGCATAATTTCTTCGCTTAGCTCGGATGCTTCGGATTCAACCATTAAAACACCTTCTTTTGTACCGGCAACAACCAGATCAAGATCCATGTCTTTTACATCTTGCATTGGTGGGTTGATAAGGTATTCACCATCTTTATAGCAAACACGTACGCCACCGATCGGCCCCATAAAAGGGATGCCTGAAATTGTTAGGGCAGCAGAACAACCAATCATGGCAACCATGTCCGGGTCATTCTCAAGATCGTGCGAAACAACAGTCGCGACAACCTGAACTTCGTTTAAGAACCCTTTTGGGAAAAGTGGGCGGATCGGACGGTCAATTAGACGTGATGTCAGTGTTTCTTTTTCGCTTGGGCGTGCTTCACGTTTGAAAAAGCCACCCGGAATTTTACCGGCAGAGTATGTTTTTTCCTGGTAATGAACGGAGAGAGGGAAAAAGTCTTGTCCGTCTCTGATTGATTTTGAACCTGTTACGGCACAAAGAACAGATGTTTCACCAACTGTTGCAAGGACACTTCCGTCTGCTTGACGTGCAACTTTACCAGTTTCAAGAGTAAGCGTTTTGCCCGCAAACTCAATTTCTTTTCTGTAAACATTAAACATATATATTTTCCTTATGTTTTTAAATTTGTCGTGCCTTTCACCCCTGTGAAAAGTCTCCCGACAGATTGCTTTATGTCTTGATAAGTTTCTTTTGAAAGAACTTCGGTGGACTGTTAAAAACAGTATGAAAACTGTTTTTAATTGTCGACCGTAAAGCTCTACCAAAATACAGCTTTTCAAACGAGTATAGACATGGCATTATCCGCCGCAAAAGTCAAAGGTTAGTTTGCTTTTAACCCAATAAAAGAAGAGTTTGAAATGTCTGAATTTACACCGAAAAAGAAGCCTGTTGTTTTATGTATTCTTGACGGATGGGGCATCGGTGATGGTGGTGAATTTGATGCAATTGCAAGTGCATCGACACCTTGTTATGACGCGATGGTGGAGAGCTTTCCCAATACGACATTGACGACCTTTGGTGGGCAGGTTGGATTACCTGAAGGCCAAATGGGAAATTCTGAAGTAGGGCACATGAATATTGGCGCAGGTCGGGTTGTGATGCAGTTTTTGCCACGTATTACCAAAGCTTTCAAAGCCAAAGAAGTTGAGGGCTACCCAGCTATTCAAAATTTAATTTCTGAGCTTAAACAAAGCGGCAAGGCCTGTCACCTTATGGGGCTTGTCTCCGATGGTGGTGTTCATGCGCATATGGATCATATTATTTCAATGGCGCAGATTATGGGTAACGCAGGGATCCGCACGCATATTCATGCTTTTACAGATGGTCGTGATTGCCCTCCGCAAAGTGGTAAGGGATTTGTTGAGGATACTTTGAATAGGATTGCGGATAACGATCTTGTTTCCTTATCTACTTTATGCGGGCGCTATTATGCGATGGATCGTGATAAAAGGTGGGAACGTGTATCCCTTGCCTATGACACAATTATCCACGGGAAGGGCGCGGCTAAGGATTCTGCGGTGCAAGCAATGCAGGATAGTTACGACGCGGATGTGAGTGATGAGTTTGTTAAGCCTGTGGTTCTGGATGGTTATCGTGGAATAGAAGAGGGTGATGCCCTTATTTGTGCGAACTTCAGAAATGATCGGGCACGTGAGATCCTTCAGGCAATGCTATATGAAGAATTTGACGGTTTTGATCGTGATGGCGGAAAGCCTCGGATTTCCAGAGCTTTAGGTATGGTGCAATATTCGGATGAATTGAACGAGTTTATGGACATCCTCTTTCAACCATTAGAGCATAAACGTATTTTAGGTGAGATTGTGTCTGCACATGGTCTAAAGCAAATGCGAATGGCCGAAACGGAGAAGTACCCGCATGTAACGTTTTTCTTTAACTGTGGCCGTGAGGTGCCTTATGAAGGGGAAGATCGTATATTGGTGAATTCTCCAAAGGTTGCGACATATGACCTTCAGCCTGAAATGTCCGCACCTGAGCTGTCAGAAAAGCTACTTGAGACCGTTTCAAATAATCAGCATGACGTTGTCATTGTTAACTTCGCCAATACGGATATGGTGGGACATACCGGATCAGTTGAAGCGGCCCGTAAGGCGGCAGAATCGGTGGATAGTACATTGTGTAAATTACAAAGCCTGATCTTAGAAAATCAAGGTGTGCTTATTGTTACAGCCGATCATGGTAATGCGGATCAGATGTTCGATCCAACCACAAATGGGCCACATACGGCGCATACGCTTAACCCTGTCCCATTTATTGTTATTGGCGCGGAAGAGGGCGTTGCTTTGAAGGAAGGTAAACTCGCAGATATTGCACCAACTATTCTATATTTTCTTGGTATTGAAAAGCCGGAAGAGATGGATGGTACGTGTCTGGTTTCTTAATGTTTCAAATTGTATGATTGTATAAGCAATAAAAAAAGCCACCAAATTAATGGTGGCTTTCGTAATTCTGATTTGTGGTACGTCTTAACGACGGATACCAAGCTCTTTAATAACCTTTTGATAACGTGCTTCATCGTTACGCTTTAGATAGTCAAGAAGCTTACGACGTTTTGCAACCATTGCCAAAAGGCCACGACGGCTGTGGAAGTCTTTTTTATGAACGCGCATATGCTGTGACAGCTCTTCGATGCGTGTTGTTAGAATTGCAACTTGAACTTCAGGAGATCCTGTGTCGCCCTTGCTGTTCTCAAATTTCTTAATGATGTCTGCTTTCGCAGCGGTAGTGATAGCCATTGTTTTTTCCTTTCGAATATCTTCTTTTTAATCACACATCGTGATGTTAAATACACGGATAGGCCTGATTTCTGCTTTTTCCTGTTCAACGATGGCCACTGGCGTATCTTCAAACATGGCAAAAGCCAAAAAACATTCCGCTTGCCCAAGACCGATTTTTTGTAAACGTTCAAAATCTGGCTTTGAAACAAAATGGAGTGCCTGTCCATTACGAATTCTTGCCACTTCATCCGCCTTTAAGGGAAGAGCCGGGATATCGTCCAGCACGCCTTGTAACGGCAGCAAATACTCGCTTCGGGCGGCAACGTAGTCCATATCCACCATATTGTCCAGTAAAATCGCGTTGTCCTCTTTAAAAGAACCAACCTGCGTACGTCTTAGGGAGCTAATATACCCCTTGGTGCCAAGCATATTGCCCATGTCACGCGCAATAGACCTGACATATGTTCCTTTGCCGCATATCATTTCAAATTCTGCTGTGTTTTCAGAAGATGTCAGGAGTTTAAGCTGTTGTATATAAACAGGGCGAGGTTTTAATTCCGGTGATTCTCCATCACGGGCAAGGTCATAGGCACGTTCGCCATTGATTTTAATGGCTGAAAATTGTGGAGGGATTTGTTCAATATCGCCTGTAAACTCAGGGATGGTGGATTCAATCTCTTCTTGTGATGGGCGGTGATCTGAGGTTGCGATGACATCGCCTTCCTGATCATCTGTACTACGTTGTTCACCCCAAGTGATGGTGAAACGATATGTTTTTAGATCATCTTGAATATATTGAATTGTCTTGGTTGCCTCACCAAGTGCAATAGGGAGAACCCCGGTTGCCAAGGGATCAAGTGTCCCAGCATGTCCTATCTTTTGTGCATTCAGCGCACGGCGAACTTTGCCAATGGCTTGCGTGCTGGTCATACCATACGGTTTGTCCAAATTGATCCATCCCGAAATATGATCGCCTTTTTTGCGTCTTCGTGCCATGTTCTGATATCAGGTTATTGGTTATTGCGTGTTGTCATCATCAGCATGTTTTACATCGCGTAGTAAGTTTTCGATATGCTGTGCTTCGTCAAAGGAGGTATCTGTTACAAATTTAACACGTGGGGTGAATTTTAAATTTGCATTCCTCCCGATATCCTTCTGGAAAATATGGGCATTTTCGTTTAAGGCAGGAAGAAGGTCATCCATTTCCTCTCCATTAATCGACATGACATATGCACGTACGTGTTTGAGGTCAGGAGAGGGCCTGACTTCTGAAATGATGATGGTGTTTGACTTGTTCAGAAGCAACTCATTATTAAAATGCCCACGCTGTAAGCTCTCAGACAGAATGTGCCTGATTTGTTCTCCAACACGAAGCTGTCGCTGTGATGGGCCATTACTGCTGTTTTTTTGGCGTTTCATAATGAATTACTCAATTATGCGTTCTTCTTGGGTCACTTCGAAGCACTCAATAATATCGCCTTCTTTAATGTCGTCATAGCTTTCAAAGGCCATACCACATTCCTGGCCTTGCTTAACGTCTTTAACTTCTTCTTGGAAGCGTTTCAGCGTTTTAAGCATTCCTTCATGGATAACGACATCATCGCGTAGAAGACGAACTTTAGAACCACGTTTAACACTGCCTTCTATGACATCACAACCGGCAACTTTACCGACTTTAGTGATGTTGAAGACCTGTTTAATAGCAGCCTGACCAATATATTCTTCACGTATTGTCGGTTCAAGCATACCAGATAATAGAGCTTTCGCATCGTCAATGACGTTGTAAATAATGTTGTAATAGCGAACATCTACTTTCTCTTTTGTGGCTAGATCGCGTGCCTGTTTATTGGCACGGACATTAAATCCGATGATTAATGCGCCTGAGGCATTTGCCAGAATAACATCTGACTCTGTAATACCGCCAACACCTGTGTGAAGTACCTGTACGTCAATGCCTTCATTCTCATCAACCATTTTGTTGAGAGATCCAACGATGGCTTCAACAGACCCATGAACGTCAGCACGAATAATAACCGGCAATTTGGTCTTTTCACCTTCTTCACGTTGAAGAAGAAGTTGTTCCATTGTTGTACGGCCTTTAACTGCATTTGCAGCTTGGATTTCTTTGATTTTTCTTTCACGGTATTCGGCAATTTCACGTGCTTTGGATTCTTCTGCCGTGACATTAAAGATATCACCGGCAGAGGGCGTACCGTTTGAGCCAAGAACTTCGACAGGTTGCCCAGGAATTGCCTCTTTTACATGGCGGCCTTTATCATCAATCAGTGCACGAACACGGCCAAACACAGGGCCTGCAACAAATACATGCCCAATGCGTAGAGTACCTTTTTGAATAAGGACAGTTGCAACAGAACCGCGGCCTTTCTCCATTTTGGATTCAACAACAAATCCTTGTGCTTCTCTATTTGGATTACAGCTGAGTTCTAGGATTTCAGCTTGTAAAAGAATTGCTTCTTCAAGTTTATCGAGATTGGTTTTCTTTTTAGCCGAGATTTCCACACACTGTACATCTCCGCCCATTTCTTCAATGACAACTTCGTACTGTAAAAGGTCTTGCTTTACTTTTGTTGGGTTTGCATCGGGCAAGTCGATTTTATTAACTGCGACAATAATAGGGACTTCCGCAGCTTTAGCATGGTTAATGGCCTCAATTGTTTGAGGCATGATTGAATCATTTGCCGCCACAACAATAACAACAATGTCAGTTACATCTGCACCACGTGCGCGCATTTCTGTAAAGGCCGCGTGTCCAGGGGTATCCAAGAAGGTGATCTTGTCACCAGATGAAAGTTGAACCTGATACGCACCAATATGCTGTGTAATACCGCCAGCTTCACCGGCAACGACATCAGTTTCACGTAAAGCATCCAAAAGAGATGTTTTCCCGTGATCAACGTGCCCCATAATTGTCACAACAGGTGGGCGTGCTTCTAGTTCTTCATTTGTATCTTCGTGATCATCCAGACCAATTTCAACATCGGCATCTGCAACGCGTTTTGCTTTGTGACCAAACTCATCAATAATTACTTCTGCGGTATCCGCGTCAATTGATTGTGAGCTTGTTGCCATTACACCCATTTTCATTAAGGCTTTGACAACTTCCTTACCTGGTTCAGCCATACGATTTGAAAGTTCCTGAACGGTAATGGTCTCGGGAAGGGTAACTTCACGTACAGATTTTTGAGTTGGCTCTTGAAACGGTTGTGCGGCCAATCTGGCTTTTTCACGTGCTCTTTTCTGCGCAGCGAGAGATTGACTGCGGTCACGTTCATAATCTTTGTTCAGTGCTTGCGCAACAGTTAGGCGTCCACCACGGCGGTTATCGGTGCGTGGATTTGGCTTTGCTGCAGCTTTCTTAATTTTATCGCGATAGCTTTCCGCGGGTTTTGCATCTTGGTTAGAGAAGTTTTTAGGGCGCTTGGCTTCTTCTTTTTCCGGAGCAGAAGGAGTCGATGCAGTAGCAGCAGGTGCGGCCTTCTTCAAAGCAGCTTCTTCTTTTTTCTTTTCTTCTTGAGCTATCTTCTCTTGCTCAGCTTTTAGTGTTTCTTCTTCTGCTTTTTTATCTTCAAGAGTCATAACGCGTCGTTTAGGCAGTTCTTTGCGCTTTGCATCACCTGACATTGCGGCTTTAAGAGCGCGCGCGCGCGCATCCTTTTCACCGGATGTAAGGTGTTCTTCATTTGATGATGTTTTTGATGGTTCGGCAGAGGTTTTTGTTGTGACAGGAGCGGCTCTTTTTCTATTGCGAACTTCTACTGCAACACCAGGGGAGGAGGAACCGCGTCCCGCACCGCCACCAGCTTTTAGGCTCAATGTTTTTCCTGACAGACTTAATGTCTTTCCACCAGATTTATTATTTGTGTTTTCTTCTTTTTTCTCAGTCATTTATTTCGCCTAAAATTTTGTACGATTAGGTATACACTTCGATTGTATCGAGTGCAAAGCCTTTATCATGGTAAATATCTGTATTTATCGGACAGAAACGGAAGCCCTTTCCCGCACATATACGGGAAAGGATGAAAATGTTATTGGCATGTTTGGTTTTGGAAATTTCCAAAATAGTCCCTTTCTTTGCCGATATTACGCATCGTCTGATGCGCTTTCTTCTGATGTCTCTTCTTCTGATGCCTTTTCAGCAGCAGCAGCAGCAGCGGCATCTTCTTCTGCGAACCAATGTTCGCGTGCCTTCATGATGATTTCATTGGCATAAACCTCGGTGATTTGGTTATCACCAAGCATTTCAACAAGTTCATCACCAGCCAAGTCAGCTAGATCATCAAGTGTTTTCACACCTTCCTGGCCAAGTTTTAAGATCTGATCAGGGCGTAAGCCTTCAGCGGCCATAAGGTCATCTTGAATACCAAGATCTGATTGTTTCTCTTTAAGCTCAGCTGCTTTTTGGTCTAGCCAGTTTTGCGCACGGCTTTGAAGTTCGATAGAAATTTCTTCTTCAAAACCTTCGATCATGTTGAGCTCATCAACAGGTGTTTCGATGATTTCTTCTACACTTGTGAAACCTTCTGCAACAAGGAGGTGTGCAATAACGTCATCAACATCCAGCGCCTCAATAAAGAGGGCAGAGCGTGTTTTGAACTCTTCTGCACGACGTTCTGATTCTTGCTCTTCCGTCATGATATCGATGTCCCACTCTGTCAGGATCGATGCGAGGCGAACATTCTGACCGCGACGACCGATTGCAAGACTGAGTTGGTCTTCACCAACAACGACGTCCATACGCTTTTTATCTTCATCCAGAACAACTTTTGAAACAATGGCGGGTTGAAGCGCACTAACAACGAATGTGCCGATGTCCTCTGACCATGGAATGATATCAACTTTTTCACCGCCAAGCTCGTTCACGACGGCTTGAACACGGCTTCCGCGCATACCAACACAGGCGCCAACAGGATCGATGGAATGATCACCGGAAAGAACGGCGATTTTTGCACGGCTTCCTGGGTCACGGGCAACTTTTTTGATCTCAATGATACCGTCATAGATTTCCGGTACTTCCTGCGTGAATAGCTTAGCCATAAATTCAGGGTGACTACGTGATAGGAAAATTTGCGGGCCACGTGTCTCTTCACGAACTTCATAAATGATTGCGCGAACGCGGTCATTTACGTTCAATGGCTCACGAGGAATCGTTTCGTCCCGGCGTAGCATACCTTCAGCGCGCCCTTGGATATCAATTGTTGCATTACCGTATTCAACACGTTTAACAACACCGTTTACGATTTCACCAACTTTGTCCTTAAAGTCTTCATATTGACGTGCGCGCTCTGCTTCACGAACTTTTTGCATAATGACTTGTTTGGCTGTTTGTGCAGCAATACGACCGAAATCCAATGGTGGAAGATTATCAATCAGAAATTCACCCGGTTCTGCGTCCGGTTTAATGCGCTTTGCTTGGTCAAGCTTAAGCTGTGCGACTTCATTTTCTATTTCAAAGTCATTTGCAACGACTTCGCGGTAACGCTTTAATTCGATGTTTCCACTGCCGCGGTCAATTTGTGCGCGAATATCTTGCTCATACCCATATTTTGAACGTCCAGCTTTTTGAATTGCTTCTTCCATAGCTGTGATCACAATTTCCCGATCAATATTTTTTTCGCGGGCAACAGTATCAGCGACTTGCAAAAGTTCCATTTTCTTCTCCTAAAGATTTGCCGTGGCTTTAATAAGTTCGTCAGTTAAAACAAGTTTTGCTTTTGCCAATGACGGATAGGGGATTTCTATATCACCCTGATCTGTACTGACAAGAATTTTATTATCTTTTATGCCGCCTATAATGCCTCTGAATTTCTTTTGGCCATTGTCGGCAGGGGTTAGCGTTTCAAGCTTTGCATCAAAGCCTTTATATGCCTCAAAATCATTTTCTGTAATTAACAAGCGGTCAATACCGGGAGAGCTGACCTCAAGTCTGTACGCACCATTGATTGGATCTTCGACATCCATTACTGCAGAAATTGCGCGACTGATTTTTGCCGCATCATCAACCCCAAGATTCTTTGTCTTGGAATCCTCTGCCATAATCTGTACGCCCATTGCATCATTTTCACCTGTAATTTTAATGGTGTGAAAAGAAAACCCGAGGTCTTCAATCACCGGCGTAACAAGTTGTACAATTTTTTGTTCTAGAGGTGTGTATCTCATATTCTTTATTATTCTGTGTCAAACATATCCAAATTGGTACTAAAAAAGGCGGGTCTCTTTTGAGCCCACCGTCTTAATAAGACCGTATATTTGCCAGTGTTATACGTGGTTGTTATATTGAATGCAAGGTATTTTTTCTGACATATTCGTGGTTTGGGACTAGTGTCTGCTGCATCAGTAAAAAGGTAGAGGGGTTAGTCACGGATTTTATAGCTGCGAATATACGGAAGATGACGTTTCCGGTGAAAAGCCGTCGGATGATGCCAGACTTTTGGATGAATTGATCAATAGCTAAATTCTTGTGAACATCAAATAGACCATCTTTTTGGCACCTTTGGCGCCTTTTTCTTCATATCTTGTGGTGATCCATCCATCCGGTTTATCGTACCAGTCACTTTTGTTTTTTGCATTCCATTTAAAGGCGGGGTGATTCATGGCTTGTGTACACATCCATTCACCAAGATCCTCTACATCCGTTGTCATGACCAATGATCCACCCGGTTTTAGAATGGTCGCAAAGATATCGAGATTATCAGGGCATATAATACGGCGTTTATGATGGCGTTTTTTATGCCATGGATCGGGATTGAGGATATATATCCCATCCAGACTATCTGGTGCCAAGGACTTCGCGATCATCATTCCATCGTCCATAAGAAGGTGAACATTATCTGTAAGGCTATCTTCATTGTCTTTCAAAAAGGCGGACATTCCATTTATGAAAGGTTCTGCTGCAAGATATCCGGTATCAGGGTTTTGTTGCAAAAGTCCGGCAACATGTTCCCCATAGCCAAATCCGATTTCAAGCCAGTATTCTTTACATGGGGCATTAAAATATTCTGATATCTTATGACTTTGTGTTTCTGTCAGCAAGGCGGTGGGGATTGTGTAGTCGGGGAGAACCTCATCTAAAACACGCGCACGTTCATTTTTTATCGCACGACCTTGCCGTCTACCAAAAAGACTCCGCTTTTTATGAGCGGAGTCCGATTTTTCTGTATTGATGTCTTTAGACATTATTATCCGATAATGCGTTGTAGCTCAGCAACAAGGTCGGTTTTTTCCCATGAGAAGTGTCCTTCATCTGTGGGAGTACGGCCAAAGTGACCATATGCCGCGCTGCGTTCATAAATTGGCTTGTTTAATTTCAAGTGCTCACGAATACCACGTGGACGTAGATCTACAAGCTGTTGTAGGGCATCAACGATTACGCCTTCCGGTGCTGTTCCTGTACCATGTGTATTCAGGTAAACTGAAATTGGTTTGGAAACACCGATTGCATAAGAAAGTTGAATTGTACAGCCTTCAGCATATCCTGATGCAACAACATTTTTTGCAAGGTAACGTGCAACATAAGCGGCAGAACGGTCAACCTTGGTTGGATCTTTACCAGAAAATGCACCACCACCGTGAGGCGCTGCGCCACCGTATGTATCAACGATAATCTTACGACCGGTTAGGCCAGCATCACCAACGGGACCACCAATAACAAAACGACCAGTTGGGTTCACGTAAAGTTCTTCTTCAGGTAATACCCAACCTTCTGGGAGTACTTCTTGAACATATGGGCGCACAAGATCTTTTACATCACCTTGTGACAGGCCTTCTGCGTGCTGTGTTGAAACAACAACAGATTTAACGCCAACAGGTTTGTCGTCTTTATATTCCAAAGTAACCTGTGATTTTGAGTCTGGCTCAATCCCTTTAAGGATACCGGCATGTCTGTCTTCTGCCATGCGACGTAGGATTTTGTGAGAATAGTGCAATGGAGCAGGCATCAATGCATCTGTTTCTTTACAGGCATAACCAAACATAATTCCTTGGTCGCCAGCGCCTTCATCCTTATCTACACCCGTGCCTTCATCAACACCTTGTGCAATATCCACAGATTGTGAATGTAGTTTCACATCAATATTCGCAGTTTTATAGCTAAAACCTTCTTGGTCATATCCGATGGCCTTGATTGCATCGCGGGCTGCTTGTTCAATTTTTTCTTTTGTTATACTTGCAGGACCACGTGTCTCACCGGCAATAACAACAGTATCTGTTGTTACCAGTGTCTCACAGGCAACGCGCGAATAGGGGTCTGCGCTTAAATATAAATCCAGAACAGCGTCTGAGATGCGGTCACAAATCTTGTCCGGGTGTCCTTCGGATACAGATTCACTTGTAAAGATATAGTCGGTTAATGCTTTTTGTTTCATTGCTTGTCCTGAATACGGCATGTGTGTCACTCACTTTTAATAATTAATTTGTGAGGGAGAACCCTAAAACAAAAAAAAGGCTTTAGACAAGCCTTAATCTTAAAAATTATAAATAATAAGGAGCTTTTTCTCTAATTAGCTCATATTTTTCGCCATTGATTTAACAAGCTTTAGGAAATCACGTCTCTTTTTCTCATCGGTTACGCTATAATATGCGCGGATCAGATCCAGTGTTTCCTTTTGTGAAAACAAGTTTTCAGGCAGGTGCTTACCTTTTGATGGTGCTGCGTCGGAATCTGCTTGCTCTCCACTAGATAGGGCAGAATCCGGCTTTGCTGATGCATCAGGCAGGCCTTGATAAAAATAATCGATTGATACATCCAAAATTTTACTAAAGCTAAACAGTCGGCTTGCGCTTATTCTGTTTGTGCCACGTTCATATTTTTGGACTTGCTGAAATGTAACACCGACAGACTCTGCGAGTTTTTCTTGGCTTAAGCCAAGTAAAGCCCTACGTGAGCGTAATTGCTTGCCAACGTGTTTATCAATGGTATCTGCGGTACCTTTAGTTTTTCGTTTTTCTTTTAACATAGTGTAGTATGTAACTCTTTTTTTATTTGTTATGACATATGCAATTTGTTCTAATCGCATGTACGACTCTGTACTTTGTACATTATGAATATATCTGTATGCAACGGATCTTAAGTATAAGTTTTGTATGCTCTTGCTATCATGGCTTGGTGACCTATGTTGTTTTTTGTATCCTGTTGTTCTTGTTTACTATGATCGATAATGTAATTAAAATCAAAATCAACAATTCTTCTATATAATTACTTTGGTTTAATTTAGCAATGGAAATTGGTATTTTTTGTAAAATATAGCCTTTTTCATCTAAATCGCGGTATTTGAGAATATGTCCTAAAGGTGAAATGATTGCGCTTATTCCTGTGTTTGCGCTCCTAAGGATAGGTATTTGCGTTTCAATCGCTCGGAACTTTGCCTGTGTAAGGTGTTGGTATGGGCCTGCTGTTTTGCCGTACCATGCATCATTTGTAACATTTATGATTACATTAGACTGGTGCTCTCGACTGTAGCGGGGGAAAAGAATTTCATAACAAACCAATTGAGATATTGTAATGTTTTCGGGGGTTGTGAATAAAGAAGACGTTGTTCCGGACTTAAATCCGGTAAACCCGACAATAGGTGCGATGTCTATGATTTCTTCAAATGGCATATATTCACCAAATGGAACTAAGTGCCTTTTATTATAAACATGTATGATTTCTGCATTTTTATTAAATGTTAAGATAGCGTTGTAATATCCCCCGTTTTCAGAACGAAGTGCACCTGTAATAAGATATACAGGTGTCGGGTATTCGTGGAGTATTTCCTTTATTAAGTCCATCGCCCATGGTGCATTTGTTATATCCGGTGCAATTGCGGTTTCCGGCCATATGATATAGTGCGCTTTACTGTCTTTGGTTTGTTCGTTCTCTTTGTATTTTGATAGTGACAGTAACTTTAAGAAGTTCTGTGCACGTTTTTCAGGCTTCCATTTTTCGCTTTGTTTAATATTTGGCTGGATTATTCTAAAAGTATAATTTGTTTCGGAAGAGGGGGAATATGTTTCTATTTTATATAGTCCATAGCCATATACGATTATAACACTGCTTAATATAAGTAGGGCTATTGTCTTTTTTCTGGTTGTCTCGATCCATTGGACAATTGAGGCACTCCATAAGATTGTGATGAATGTTAATCCATAAATGGAAGTTAGGGATGCAAATTGTGCGATAGGCGAAATATCTGCCCATGTATATCCGTATAAATTCCATGGAAACCCTGTGAAAATGTTTCCGCGCAAATATTCAGATACGCTTAGGCATGTGCAGAATATGATATAGTTTTCTAAGTTCGTGGTGTTTCTGCAGACCCGTTTATAGAGTGCGCATGCACATGCGGTGAAGCATGAGAGCAATATGGGAAGACCCGAAATGGCTAATGGCCAAGCCCACCAATATGGGTTTCCATCTATTAAGAGTGCGTTGCCTATCCATGATAAGCTAAAGCCGAAATAGCCCAAGCTGAAGCCATAGCCGAGTGCAAAACTTTGTTTTATGGTGTCTGCATCGCGTGTGAAAACATAAAGTACTGCCAGACCAAACAGTAATGCTGGCCAGAAATTAGTCGGTGCCATGGATAGCGATGCAAATGCACCTATAAGAAAAATGAAGAAAAACTGTTTCATTTCTGACTTGTATCGCCTTCGCAGGCTGGATGCAATATAGTGGAGGCTTATTTTTAAGTGGTTTTTTCGGGTATATTACGTATGCAAAGCTTGTTTACGCGGCGTGGATCGGCGTCCAGAATTTCAAACACCATACCACTTTGATGTGATAAGACCTCTCCACGTGCAGGAACGCGACCTGCAAGAAAGAAAATAAGGCCGCCAAGCGTGTCGTTTTCCTGCCGTTCTTCGTCATTCAGTATGCTGCCGAATTGTTCTTCAAAACTTTCAAGGTCATAACGGGCATCTGCGTGGAGGCTGCCATCTTCCTGTGGGTTAATGGTCGGCTGCTCATCTGTGTCATGTTCATCATCAATTTCACCAATGATGGATTCAATAACGTCATTAATTGTAATAAGGCCGTCAATCCCACCGAATTCATCAACGACTAATGTCATATGCTTTCTTGTAATACGCATTTGTAAAAGCAGGTCGGGCACTGTCATTGCCGGAGATACAATGGGTACTTCACGAACCAGATCTTTTATGGCGATGGACTTGTTTTGTGCCAGAGAGGATAAGATATCTTTTATATGAATCGATCCGATAACGTGGTCTAACGTGTCTCTGTAAACTGGGATACGGCTATATTGATGTTCAACCAGTAAAGATAGTAGCTCTTCTTGTGTGGTGTCTTCGTTTATGGCGATAATATCCGCGCGGGGAACCATAACATCTGATGCGGATAAATTGCGTAAGTTTAATATGTTCGAGATCAGGTCTTTTTCATGTTCTGAAATAGACGGTTCTTCCTCTGTCGGATGATCTTCTTCTATATAATCTTCAATAGTTTCGCGAAGAGTTGTGTCAGGCTTTATCCTGAAAAGACGCCTTAGAAACGACTGTATGCTATTTTTTTTATGTTTAGTGGTGGTGGGGTGTGATGTGTTGTGAATATTTTCATCACCATGTTCATCTGGTGATGTGCTCATACTCGGTGGTTCTTCATTATCTTGTTTCATCTCAAACATACCAATTACATTGTGCCATAAATTTATTGTTCTTCATACGGGTTTTTTATGCCCAAATGATCTAATATTTGTGTTTCTAATGCTTCCATCTCTTTTGCATCTTCTTCTGTTTCGTGATCATAGTGCAATAAGTGCAAGCATCCATGTACCAACATGTGCGTATAATGATTTTTTATCGTCTTGTTTTGTTCTGAGGCTTCGTTTTGGATGGTCTCAAATGCAACGATAATATCGCCAAGGCTAATGAATGGAAACGGGGTGTTCATTTCATCAGCTTCTGTTTGAGGGAAAGACAAAACATTCGTTGGTTTATCCTTATTGCGATATTGGTGATTTAATTTTTGAATAAATGGATTATCGGTCAGGACGATACTTATCTCAACATGTTCAGTAGACGGTAACTGTTCGGTAAGGATTCTTTGTATAATGGAGTGCGTGTCTTCTTCTATTGATGGGATATGCTTGATCCAGTTTTGATCACGGATATCAATATCAATGTGAAAAGATGAATGCTCTTTTTCTTCTGTGTTCATAGGGTTTATTTTTTTGATGTATATTTATCGTAAGCGGTGATGATTTTGCGAACTAAATTGTGCCGGATGACATCTTCATTTTTAAAGGTCATAAAGCCAATATCATTAACATTTTTTAAGATATCAATGGCTTCATCAAGGCCGGACCTTACATTATGGGGAAGGTCACTTTGTGATGCATCGCCTGTAATAACCATATGTGATGCCTCTCCCATCCGGGTGAGGAACATTTTCATTTGTGCGCATGTTGCGTTTTGCGCTTCATCTAAAATCACAAAAGAATGGGAAAGTGTTCGCCCACGCATAAAGGCGAGGGGGGCGATCTCTATCTCTCCGGCCTCCATCTTTTTAAGAAGGAAATCCCAAGGTAACATATCGTGGAGCGCATCATAAATCGGGCGTAGATAAGGGTCTATCTTTTCTTTCATATCACCAGGAAGAAAGCCAAGGTTTTCACCAGCTTCAACAGCAGGTCGGCAGAAAATAAGGCGCTCTACCTTGCCTTGTAGATACATGTCAACACCTGCAGCAACAGACAAATATGTTTTTCCGGTTCCCGCAGGGCCGAGACCAAAGACCATCTCATGTTTTTGTAACAGGTCGAGATAAGTGGCCTGACTGGGGGATCTGGCAACGATTGTTTTGTTCTTTGTTTTGATAACTGTTTGGTTTTTCTCGCCTTTAGACTTATTTGTCTTCTTCTTTGTTGTCTTACCGGTGTTTAGAAAGCGTAGTTCTGCGTCAATATCAGCTTGTGTGATATTGCTAAGTTCTTTGTCCTGTAAACGTGTATAAAGAGATTGTAGTGTTATTTGCGCCTTATCCGTAGCGTCTGTTTCACCACTAATACGTAGCAAATTCCCGCGATCTGAGATGTGTACATCTAACTTCTTTTCCAAGTGGGAAAGATGGTCATTATATTCACCAAACAGCAGTTGTGCCAGATCATTATCCGCAAATTCAATAATGGTTTCTTTGGTCAAATATGTGTCCTGATCTGTTGTGTTAATGATTAATTATACCGTAAATCTCTGTAAATAACAAAGGTTTATGCTGCTTCGTCATCGCACATGACAATATCACCTGTTAGCGATTTATCGTATGCACCACTGATGTGGACATCAATAATATTACCAATTAGGCGTTCATTCCCTTGTACATATACAGATTGGAAGAATGGGCTTCGGCCACTAAGTTGTCCCGGTTTCTTTCCTTTGCGGTCAAATAGGATGGGCATTGTCTTTCCGTTGCAGGATTGATTGAATTCCCGTTGATGTTCATCAATTAAAGCTTGGAAACGTTGCAGGCGCTCTGACGCGATATGCGGGGGGACAAGTGCGGCTTGTAAATTTGCGGCGGGTGTTCCGGGTCTTGCACTATATTTAAAGGAATAGCAGGAGATGAATTTTACATCACGGGCCAACTGCATTGTATCTTCGAAATCTTGCTCACTCTCACCGGGGAAGCCAATAATGAAATCCGAAGAAAATGTAATATCAGGGCGGGCTTTACGCAGGCGTTCAATAACATCACGGAAGAGCTCAGAGCCATGCTTGCGGTTCATTGCCTTAAGTATGCGATCAGATCCACTTTGCACAGGCAGGTGAAGAAACGGCATAAGAGATTCTATCTCGCCATGTGCGGCAATTAAATCGTCATCCATATCGCGTGGGTGTGAGGTTGAATAACGAATACGTTTTAATCCGTCAATTTCTGATATTTTTTTGATAAGATCTGCAAGTCCCCATGTCGAACCGTCTGGCCCGATTCCATGATATGCATTGACGTTTTGTCCAAGAAGGATGATTTCCAGTGCCCCCTGATCAACAAGGCGGCGGGCTTCATCTACAACTTCTTGAGCTGTTCGTGAATATTCCGCGCCGCGTGTATATGGAACAACACAAAATGTGCAAAACTTGTCACAGCCTTCTTGAATAGACAAGTAAGCGGATGCCCCCTCAATTGTGTGTTCGTCAGGTAGGAAATCGAACTTTGATACGCTCGGGAATTCTGTATTGATGACACGATCATCTCCGTTGGCCTTTAAAACCATTTCCGGCAATTCGTGATAGGTTTGCGGTCCAAACACCATGTCAACATAGGGTGCGCGTTCTAGAATAAAGTCACCTTCGGCCTGTGCAACACACCCGGAAACGGCAATTAAGGTTTTCTTTCCCGCTTCTTCTCTTTTTTCTTTTAATGGGCGCAGGCGGCCTAAATCGGAAAAGACTTTATCCGTTGCTTTTTCGCGAATATGGCATGTATTCAAGATAATCATATCGGCATCATCCGGTGCATCAACCGGCTTGTATCCTAATGGAGACAATATATCTGCCATACGGTTGCTGTCATAGACATTCATCTGACAGCCCCATGTTTTAATAAATAGTTTCTTCTGTGTTTGTGCCATGGTAAATTAGTCTTTTCGATGTTCACACCTGTATCAAGTGTGTCATAAACCATAGTTAAAGGCTAAAAATCAAGTATTTTACGGATGAAGCACACAATTCTTGCATTACAACCTCTTTTGCCAAATGAAATGGCGGAATTAGAGGATAAGTTTCAGGTTGTTCGCCTTTGGGAGAGCACAGCCCCTGATCAGGCGATTATTGATTATGCGCATGATATTACGGGAATTGTGTCGACATATAATAGCGGTGGTGTAAGTGCGCGCTTGATTGAGGCATTGCCGAACCTCGAAATTATTGCTCAATTTGGGGTGGGTTACGACAATATTGATGTTGATGCCGCAAGCCGTAGAGGCGTTTTTGTTACAAATACACCGGATGTTCTGACAGATGACACCGCAGATGTTGCGTTGTTCTTGATGTTAAACCTTGCTCGTCGCGCGGTCGAGGCGGATATGTTCGTACGTGTTGGACGGTGGCAATCCGGTGCGATGCCGCTCTCTACATCCGTATCAGGGAAAACGGTTGGTATTGTTGGGCTTGGCAATATTGGGATGGCCATTGCCAAACGTGCGCAGGCATTTAACACGACTATTGCGTATTATAGCCGTAGCAAAAAGGACGTATCCTATAGGCGTTATGAAACGATCCATGATCTTGCGCGCGCGTCAGATTTTCTGGTCTTGGCATGTGCAGGTGGGGAAGAAACTAAGCATTTAGTCGATTATTCTGTGTTGCAGGCATTAGGCGGCAGGGGATATCTTGTCAATATTGCCCGCGGCAGTGTTGTGAATGAAGAGGATTTATTGATTGCCCTTCGGAATAAAGCGATTGCGGGGGCGGGACTTGATGTTTTTGCGCGAGAGCCATATGTACCTGAGGAAATGATAAAGATGGATAATGTTGTATTATCTCCTCATGTCGGATCTGCAACTATTGAAACGAGATCAAAAATGGGGCATCTTGTAATTTCGAATCTGGAGTCTCATTTTAGTGGACTTCCTCTTGTAACGCCTGTTGAATGATGTAACGACGCAGGTAACAGTTAAATAAAACAAAAATTAATGAAGAATAGTGCGCTTGTAATGAAATTTTTTATTTTAATTGCTTTGAGTTTTTTTGGGTTTTCTCATTCCGCCCTTGCAGGGGAAGCCTGTTATGGTAAGCGTGAGGCCGAGGCAGAACAAGGTGTGCGCATACATAGTGAGCTGATGGTGATTGGTTTGAATTGTGCGCATATGGCAGATGTAAACGGAAATAATCTTTACTTGGAACATAAGAAATTTACAGAAAAGCACGAGGATCTCTTTGTCAAATACGAAGATATTTTGATTGACTATATGCGTCGTAACGGTGATGGCAGTCCTGAACGATCTCTTCATTCCTTACGGACAAAATTTGCAAATAAAATCTCAAATGACGCTGCGCAAATGCGTCCTGATATTTTCTGTCGTACGTACTCTTCTCGAATTGAGCAAGCAAGTAAGATGAACCGTGAATCTTTGCGGAAATGGGCGGCAACGCCGTTTCCCGGACATCCCGTGTCGCAACCTCTCTGTGAGGGGTAATACTTAGAGATTAAGGCCTCGCCTTGGGATAAGTTATTGTTTTTATATAATAAACCTTCACAATATAGGGCTGTGGCTTTAGAGTTTTCCTATTGAATATAGGAATAGGTGCCCCATGAGTCTCGATACTGTCATTGATGAAGCGTTTAAACCAATTTCAAAAACGGCAGGTGATGTTGTTCTCTATGCCGTGGATGTCATGGGGATTGTAGAGGTTCGTCTGATATTGGTATGGCTGGCCGTTGCGGCGGTTTTCTTTACAGTTTATCTGGGCTTTATCAATATTCGTTTTTTCGTTCATGCCTTGAAATTGCTGTTCGGGAAGGGGATGAAGAAGTCCGATGATGGTGAAATTAGTCAATTTCAAGCCTTAATGGCATCCTTATCCGGTACAGTTGGCTTGGGGAATATTGGTGGTGTTGCTGTTGCAATATCTGTTGGTGGCCCCGGCGCGGCATTTTGGATGACCCTTATGGGGGTATTGGGGATGTCATCTAAATTTGCAGAAGTCATGCTTGGTGTGAAGTATCGGGTGCATCCGGATGAAGATAATCCGAATAGGACGTCTGGTGGCCCGATGTATTATTTGAAAGAAGGGTTTTCTCGTATTGGCTTATCTTCGGTTGGTGCGTTTATTGCTGCTATGTTTGCCGTTCTATGTGTTATTGCCGCAATTGGCGGTGGTAATATGTATCAGGCAAATCAGATGTTTAGTCAGGTTCTTGAGGCCACAGGTGGCGCGCAGGAAAGTGCACTCGCGGGATATGGTTGGGCTGTTGGTCTTGTGATGGCTGTAGCTGTGGCTTTGGTGATTATCGGTGGTCTTAAATCGATTGCATATATGGCCGCGAAGCTTGTCCCGTCGATGGCGATCATATATATGACTTGCGCTCTTATTGTTATTGCACTTCATATTGAGAATGTGCCGTCTGCTTTTGTTTCTATATTGAATGACGCAATTTCTATGGAGGCTGGGTTCGGGGCGCTTCTTGGTGGTTTATTGATCGGGGTGCAACGCGCGGCATTTTCTAATGAGGCGGGGTTAGGCTCGGCTTCTATTGTGCAATCTACAACAAATACAGATGGCCCGGTTGGTACGGGAATGGTTGCGATGCTGGGGCCATTTATCGATACGATATTAATTTGTAATATTACGGCTTTGCTTATTGTTGTTACGGGCGTTTATATGAATGTGCCTGATGGGGTTGCCGGTGTTGAGATGACATCCATGGCTTTTGAAACCGGACTGCCTGGGTTTAGATATGCATTGACGGTTGCTGTTATTCTGTTTGCTTATTCCACAATGATTAGTTGGTATTATTGCGGCGCGGTTTGTTTCCGATACTTGTTTGGAGAAAATGACAAGGTCGAAACAATATTCAAAATATTTTATTGCGCCTGTGTTGTCGTGGGTGCGTCGGCTCAGTTAGGTAATCTTTTGAATTTCGCCGATGCGGCAATGTTGGCGTTGGCATTTCCAAATATTATAGGGCTATATTTATTTGCACCGGAAATTAAGCGGGATGTAAACGAATATATTGCAAAGTTAAAAAAATCGAGCCCTTAGGTTTACCATTTATAAATCTCTATTGATTAGACTGCATCTTACGACCATAATGTGTCTGTGCTTTTTCGGCGCAATGATGACAGTCAATAAAGGGGGGTGTCTGTGCAAGGTACCAATAACATCGTAAAAACAAAGTTTTGTGAAGGAATATCTGATATATCAGATAGTTATGCAGGCTTTATCATAGATCAATGGGGTGTGTTGCACGATGGTGTAAAGGTTTATGATGGCGTTGCAGAATGTCTTCGGGAATTACAAGATCGTAAAAAGCAGGTCATCATCCTGTCTAATTCCGGTAAGCGCGCAGATGAAAATGCGCAGCGTTTGTCCGACCTTGGAATTACGCCTGATTTATACAATGTTTTAATGACATCCGGTGAAATGACATGGCAGGGGCTTAGTCATCAAACAGACGGGTATTTTAGAAATATTGGAAAGAAATGTGTTCTAATTAGCCGCGATGATGATCGTTCTATCGTTAGTGGCCTTGATGTGGAAGTTGTTGAAAACCCGAAAGATGCAGATTTCTTGGTCATTAGTGGATCTGATGCGCCTGAAAAAACGTTAGAAGATTATGAGCAACTGTTAAAGGAGTCTGCGCGTTATAAGCTAAAGGCAATTTGTGCAAACCCAGATAGTTTGGGGCTTATGGGTGGGCAGAATATCATGGGGCCCGGAACTCTTGCTGCTCGGTATAAGGATTTCGGGGGAATTGTTGAGTATATTGGTAAACCTCATCAACCGATTTTTCAGCATTGTATCCGTTTATTGCAAGAGCATGAAATATATCCGGGGCAAACGGTCATGATTGGTGACACGATGGCGCATGATATTTTGGGTGGTGCACTGGTCAATATTGATACATGCTTGGTTAAGAGTGGTTTGCACAGCTCTGTCTTTAAAGGATGCGAAAATCCGTCAGATGTTGATAAGGCTCTTAATATCTTAGCGCGCCAGTATAATAACGTTCGTCCTAAATATTTGGTGGATCGGTTGATATGGGGTAAGGCTTTGCCTGACAGAAAGCATAAAAAACGTGCACTAAAGGCGTAATTGTTTTGCGTCGTTATTCTTTTCCTATCGGTCTTCTATCTCTGGTACATCCATTTGAAGGAATGCTTCACTGACATTTGATTTCAGAAGGACTTGCATTGCTGCTTTGATTTCAGGAATCATCTTTTCTGTCGCTTCTTCGCCCAAATCGATAAGTTCCTTGGCCTTTTCAAATTCAAGCAGGCCAATATGCCCGATTGGGGGTTTGATGTGAATATCGGGTGGTTCACCAGCAAGGCGAGAGCGTGTTACACGATCCTGTAAAATACTTAAACCCGACACCATGACACCGAATAAGCTCGGGTTGTTTTCCTCACGGCGAAAGAGCCTGCGTGTAATGGAGGATGATTTGAATTTTTCCTGTTCTTCGGGGGGGACGTCATCATTATTGAAAACATCAAATCCGGCAACGGTTTGATATGTTGTTCCGGGTTTTGCCGCTTTACCAATTAGATCAGTATTGAGGTCAACGGCGATTGTCATACGTGCGCCCATCGCCTGACAGGGGGAGACAGGGCAGGGGTTAACCAATGCACCATCAACCAAATGTCGTTCGTCATAATATACTGGCGGAAAGACACCGGGAAGGGCAAATGAGGCAGTCATCGCTTCGATAATATCTCCACGGCGTAGCCAAACCTCATGCCCTGTTGCAAGATCTGTTGCAATACAGATAAGGGGGTGAGGTAAATCTTGAATTTGTTCACCGGAGAAGTAATGTTCCAAAGTGTTCTTTAATCTTTTTCCGCCAATTAATCCGGCGCTGCGTACACGTATATCCAGATACGAAAAAATCTTAAGGCGGTTGAGTGATAAAGCCCATCTCTCTAGCTCATCCAGCTTTCCTGATAGATAGCATCCACCAACGACTGCGCCGATAGATGTGCCTGCAATAAGGCTTGGAAATATGTTATGTCTGTTTAATGATTTGAGGACGCCTATATGGGCAAAACCACGTGCCATTCCTCCACCTAAAGCCAAAGCTAAACCGTCTTGTCCGTTCTGTTGATGAAAGGGCACTTATCCTCCTGTTATGAGTTTGACCTTTAAAGTTTATTCTATTTCGATTATAACACATAAAACAGAGTGATAGATACAATTATGCCTGCTGCACCGCCAAAGAACAATACAGAGAAAATAGAGCAAAATCAGATTGATATAAAGAAGAGCTCACGGGGGAAAACCTTCGCTCTTGTTAAGCGTTTATTGGCCTCTTATGTGCATCCATATATGGGCACGATGTTTCTGGCTATTTTCTTTATGGCGATTGCATCTGCGATGACTGCGGCGATTGCCGCGTTGATGCAACCTGTGTTGGATGATGTGCTCTATGGTGGGAATGAGAGCATGATTGTGCCTGTCGCAGTTACGCTATCTCTTGTATTTGCTGTACGCGGGATTACAACGTATTTCCATACGATTTTGATGAATAAGGTCGGGCAGTCAATTGTTGCGGATATTCAAACGCATTTATTTTCGCACTTTATGCGTATGGAAATGGCATTTTTTCATGCCAACCCCAGTGGACAACTGATTTCACGGGTCGTGAATGATGTGACGGTTGTGCGTGGGTCTGTAACCGGCACATTGACCGGGCTAGGGAAGAGCTCTTTAACCCTTATCTTTCTTATTGGGGTGATGTTTTATCGTGACTGGCAGTTGACGTTGGCGGCCTTTATTGTGTTTCCATTGCTCTCTGCATTTGTGATTTATATTGGCCACCGATTGCGCAAGGTTTCAAAAAACATCCAAAATGAACTTGGTAGTTTATCTGATCTTTTATCCCAAGCTTTCCAAGGTATCCGTATTGTTAAGGCCTATGGCATGGAAGAGCATGAGGTTGAAAAGGTTAGCCGTAGAATCAAAAAGGTTCGGGATTTAAATATTAAATCTGTACAGCTTGGTAATCTATCTACACCGGTTAACGATGTTATGGTGGGAATGATTGTTTCTTCTATCATTATCTATGGAGGGTATGCTGCCTTATCGGGGCAAACGACCCCGGGTAATCTTGCGTCGTTTATTTCCGCGTTTATTTTGGCGTATGAGCCGATGAAAAAACTCGCACGGTTGAATAATAGTCTTCAAATGGGGTTAGGTGCCGCAGAGCGGATTTTCAACATGCTGGATCGTAAACCTGTCGTTGGTGATAAGGATGGCGCGACAGCTTTTTCTTCAAAGGCGGCGGATATTACATTTAAATCTGTTGATTTTTCTTATGATACAGAAGAATTAAAAGCCCTTAAGGGGATAGAGTTTAACGCGCCTGCCGGTGGGGTTACGGCGCTTGTCGGGCCATCTGGTGGTGGGAAGAGTACGATTATGAACCTTATTCCACGCTTTTACGATGTGGATAGTGGTGCGATCGAAATTGGGGGTACGGATATTAACGATGTGACGCAAGAGTCCCTTCGTGCGCATATTGCCCTTGTTTCTCAAGATATTACGATTTTTAATGACACTGTTTTAGAAAATATCCGTTATGGATCTCCTGATGCGACAGATGATGAAGTTCTTGCGGCGGCGAAGCAGGCTGCGGCGCATGACTTTATTTTAGAATTTGAAGAGGGGTACCACACTGTTGTCGGTGAAGATGGGGTGAAGCTATCAGGCGGTCAGCGTCAGAGATTATCGATTGCGCGTGCGATGTTGCGTGATGCACCAATTCTGTTGCTGGATGAGGCGACTTCTGCCTTAGACAATGAGTCGGAGAAGCTTGTGCAGGGGGCGCTGAAGAAACTTGAGAAAGGGCGGACAACACTTGTCATTGCGCATCGTTTAAGCACAGTTCAAGATGCAGACCAGATCCTTGTCCTCAATAATGGTGTGATTGAGGAAAGAGGAACACATGGAGAGTTATTGGCAATGGAAAATGGGCTTTACCGTTCTATGCATCGTAGCGGAGAGAGGGGATAACCTTGATCAATAACGTTCTCATTATTGTTGGCGTTTATTTGTTTATCACTGCCTATATCTACAGTATGCAGCGTGATTTTATCTATTTTCCTGATGTTGTCACTCCCTCTCTGCCGGATGATGCAGAGAAAATCATGGTGAAGACCAGGGATGGCTTGAATTTATACGGGTGGTATCTCTCTGCGCATTCTGAGGTACGTGCAGTTATTGTTTTGTATCATGGTAATGCCGGAAACTTAGAAGATCGCCTTTTTAAAGCACGTGAGTTTACGAGGGAAGGTTACTCTGTTCTGCTTGTGGAATATAGGGGCTATGGCGGTAATCCCGGGCAGCCTGATGAAGCAGGGTTATATATGGACGGACGGGCGTATCTTGACTTTGTCCAGCATGACAAGGGATATGCATTATCGGATGTTATTATCTATGGTGAGTCTTTGGGGAGTGGCATTGCAACACAAATGGCAACAGAATATGAAGCCAAGGCTCTAATCCTTGAGGTACCCTTTGATAGTTTGATTTCAATGGCGTCTCAGAGATATTTTTTCCTTCCGGTTCGGCTTCTGTTAAAAGACCGATATATGAACATTGATAAAATCTCTCATATCAACATGCCGTTACTCATCTTGCATGGTCATAAGGATGAGGTGATTCCTTTTTCGTTGGCTAAAAATTTGTTCGATGCAGCAAAAACACCTAAAATATTTGTAGATTTTCCACAGGGAAAGCATAATGACCTGTACAATTTTGGCGCAAAAGAGCGCATACTTGATTTTTTATCTGGAAACACTGCGCAGAATACGGATAATAGGGACTAATAAAACCTGCCGGAGCGATCACTATGCCTTGCCATTCTGCTATTGAAAAAAAAAGTGTAACTGCCAAACCTGATGATAGCGTTGAAAAAACATTAAAAGCTATGCGTAAGGCAAAGGCAACTGCCGTTGCTGTTGTTGATGACGAGAATGTGTTGCTTGGTGTTTTCTCTATGAAAATTCTGTTACGTAACCTTATTCCTGTCTCTGTGGCTATGGCAGATGGGGTGCAGATTGATGTTACTGTGCAGGCTGCTCCTGGTGTTGCAAAACGCCTGAATAACGTCATGCCATTGGATGTAGCGGAGGTTATGGAACGAAAACCGTGCACAGTTTCGCCTGATTCTGCTATATGGGAAGGTGTTGGGTTTTTGATTAAGAATGGCACACCTCTTTGTGTCGTTGATGAGGCCTCTAAATTTCATGGTTTCATTACGTATGATTCACTGGTGATAGATTTGGAAAACATGCAAACAACAGACAGTTAACCAATGTAAAGGGAGCGTAGATGTATATAGGTGTAAAGCATAATTGCCGCTTTTTTGCGCTCTTTCTTCTGATAACCTTTTTACCAGCCCTTTCTTTTGCTGAAGATAAACCGGTAGAGGCGAATGTTGAAAAGCCCTCAGGCGTCACTGGTGGGGTCTCTATACCGCCTCCCTTGGAAGGTGTACCTGTCGGGCAGTATACCGCTGCACCACAGAACCTTGAAACAGGCGATATTACAATCGTCACATCCGGCGGTAAGGAGCATGTCTTTACGGTAGAGCTTGCCCTAACACCAAGGCAGCAATCAACAGGTATGATGTTTCGTGATCACGTCGAAGAGGGCACGGGAATGTTGTTTGTTTTTGAAAAGAATGCAGAAAGAAGCTTCTGGATGAAAAATACATTAGTTCCTCTTGATATTATTTTTGTTCGCGAAGATGGCGTTATCCATAACATACACTATATGGCAGAGCCAAAGAGTCTTGAGCGTATTTCGTCCGATGGTGCCGTAATGGGTGCATTGGAAATTGCAGGTGGCGCGGCAGAGCAATTAAACATCAATATTGGTGATCGTATTGTTCATAAAGAATATTTTTCTAAAATTATTGAAAAGTAGGCAAGTTATTAAAATATTCTCTTGCTGTTTTGAATTTCATCGTGTAAAAACCCTTCATCTTTGGTGTCGGAGCGTAGCGCAGCCTGGTAGCGCACCTGTTTTGGGAACAGGGGGTCGGAGGTTCGAATCCTCTCGCTCCGACCACTAAATCCAAGGATTACAACAGATCTCCCAACTATCATTTACTCAATAGATTTATTCTTATCCCAATCATTGTTATATTATTGACCAATAACACTGGTAGTATGCCAGAGCATTCGATGCTTAATAATGCAGGATATTGTAATGGAACAGATTGACTTGCTGGATTGGCTTGATGAAACGGCCGTTATTAGAGCAGCGCCCCCTGCGGACGCTGTGCAGCAACGGGAGTGGCTTAAAAAAGAATTGAGCTCCGTTATGCGAGAGCTTGATTACTTGAATGTTTCCCCTCAGGCTGTAAGCGAGGCTTTGCATTACTATGCCAACCAATATGCATTAAAGGCGCAAAGCTCTATATTGGATATTGAAACAGATGCAGAAGATTGCGTTTAGATAGTTTTTTTAATTACAAGCATTTTGGGGCTTTACAGCGCGATATATATAATTATATTCACCTTTACTATTTTAAAGGGCAGGGTGACTTTGATCTGTCTTTTATGTTCTAGGACACGTGGCCGAGTGGCTGAAGGCGCTCCCCTGCTAAGGGAGTATGGGGTTAATAGCTTCATCGAGGGTTCGAATCCCTCCGTGTCCGCCATTTCCTTTAATGGTTTATTAATAATTTTCTTGCTAACATATTGTATTGGTTGATGTTTAACCTGATGTTGTCATTTTTTTCTTTTCTTGGGGAGGAAATTGATACACATATTGCTACATAGATTGATACACAAGGATGTCTACATATTGCTTTAAACGTGGAAATTATTATTACTATAGAAGGCGCGTTCCTGATTATGTTTCTGATTTAGATCGACGCGAGGAAATATTGCTATCTATGCGCACTAAAGATGAGCGAGAAGGCATACGAAGAGCTGCAATTCACAATGACTTTATTGAAGAATACTGGCGAAAACTCATTGCAGGCGGAGATGATATAGATCCACAAGCCGAATACAGGCTTGCAGTAAAAAGAGCTAAAGCGATGGGGTTTATCTATAAATCAGCGACAGATATATCGCTATCACCACTCGCAGAAATCATTGATAGAACAGTTATCCTTGAGGATAAATTGTACGATGAAGAAATTGTGTCTACGGTCTGTGGAACGGTAAAAGAGCCTGACATTCTTCTTAACGAATGTATAGATAAATACTGGCCGCTTTGCTCGCACAAACTTGTTAACAAATCTGAAGATCAAGTCAGAAAATGGAAAAACCCCAGAGCATTGGCTGTTAAAACATTGCTCAATGTGATTGGAAATAAACCTATTTATGAGTTGACGCGGTCAGATATTATCAAATATCGTCAATGGTGGTTAGGTAGAATTTCTAATGGAGATGCCGTTTCTAGTACCGCCAATAAGAACTTGATATATCTCAAAGAGGTTTTGAAAGAAGTGGCGCTGTCCTGCGAAATCAAGCTAGACATAGAATCATTATTTGTCGACTTAAAGCTAAAGCAATCAACAAACTCAAGGCCATCATTCGAAGCAGAATACGTTCAGGAAGCCTTTTTAAAAGGAAGTGAGCTATGTGGTTTAAATAAAGAAGCGAGAATGCTTATTTACGCTATGTGTGATACAGGAGCGCGAATATCAGAATTGATAGGTTTACGTGCAGAGGATATTGACCTTAAAGGCGAAATTCCACATATTTGGATAAGGCCGTATGAGAAACATGCCCTTAAAACACCCCAGTCAGAGAGAAAAATTCCTCTGGTAGGCGTATCTTTATATGCCTTTAAAGAACTTGGCAGTGGTTTTATTCACTACACCAATCCCGATACAGCCTCATCTACTGTAAACAAGTATTTAAGGGAAAATGACCTAAAACCAACATCACGCCATCAACTTTACTCTTTACGACATACTTTTAAAGATAGATTGAGAGATGTAAGTGCGCCCGAAGAAATCATTGATGAGCTTATGGGGCATAAAAAGTCAGGCCCCAAATATGGTCGGGGGCATTTGCTTGAAAAGAAGTATGAGTGGTTGAAAAAGATTGCCTTTGATGCGTCATCGATATAGTAGATTTTTAGAATTTTGGTTGAGAGCCTTTGATTGTACCTCTATATAATGAATCTACGTCTGAGCTTTCGGAAATACCACTGGATATGTTGATCATATGACTTTTTTGGAATTGGTCGATTAGAGCAGTTATGTCTTTTTGAGCGCAAGACTCTGAACTATGCTCTTGAACTTTCATCGAAGTTTTGTTTGTGTGCAGTATCCCTATATTGTGGCCGAATTCATGAGTAATTGTATCTTGTATTTTTTCTAGCAGGGAGAACTTTTGGGTGACAGTGTATTTTTGTGCAAATCGTTGAGCGCCCATATCAATCCCGATGACAGGCTCATCAAGCCCGGCGTGAGCTCTTCGTCCTAAACGATCAAGTTCGTCGCTGTCATTTATTGGAAAACTGGCAAATCCACCGATATGACTATGGCCATCAAAGGCAAAAATTTTCAAGTCTGGGTTTTGATCGATTGGTACAAAATCTATATTTCCTTGATACCAAAAACCAACGGCTTTCCGAATGGAATTTTCGATTCCAGACGGAAAACTATCTGGGTTTCCAATATCCCATCCACCTTGTTCGATAAAAGCCTTGAGTTCATCTGTCATTAGCTCAGGCGGAAACTCATTCTGAATAACTGCTATTTTCATTGTTGGCAGTGCCATCAAGGACTTACCAGCAGGTTCTTCGCCATTCATGAGAATGCCATGCTCAAGAACTGCTTCTTTGCACTGATTGGTTATATTCATAACTAGTTCTAGAGCGTTTATTCAATTTCTGTCAAGAAAATCCTAGACATTTAGGTGGTAAGTGACCAATGCCCCTGTGTTGTATCCCAGACTGACTCCGATGTCGTGAGCCTGAACTACAACACAGCCACTATAACCCGCCCGAATGTCCTCACGCGGGTAGCCGTGCTCAGACATACCACCTTGCAGGTGGTTTCGTGACTTTCGGGAGTGCGGGTATCTAATCAATGCTGTGGTGCAGCAGGGATGGATTTCCAAGCGTCTCGCTTTGGTAGATATGCCCCGAATATCACCGTGAGGCAGAGACCGATTTTCTAGCTTCGCCTCCGTTGTCGCTTGCTGAAAACCTCACATCTCAAATCCGATATGATCCGTCGTTTATAAACGACGATCATGCTGCCTGCGTAGTGAGGGATGGATTAGTTTTTGTATTACATTCCCACATCTTGTCACATTGATTTTTGGGTAGCAGGCGCCGGGTGCTAACGGCTGGGATCAGGGAAGCTTTTCTACCCTCGGTGCAAGCGGATGGTTTTGGCAGCGTCACGTTCAGTGTAAGATGCCAAACACCGTAATTGTGGCGCGTTCAGTGCCACCGTCAACCTAACATGAGGCTACAGTAGTGCCTCACTCTTTCGCAGGTGCACAATAGTCCCGCTATTGGTTTTACCTGCGTTTAGGTTGACCGCAAGCTGTGTGCGTGTAGTACAAATTGTCATTTGTCCTCCCCGCACGCTTGCAAAGGGCAGTCTGCCCGTTTGATCCCTCACTGGCGCACTAGGCTTTCGGCTCTTATCCCATTTGGGCGATAAGTCCTCAAACAGTGCTTGGTGGCGCATTGCAGCATCGAGCTTTAATGCACCAGTGAACGTATGGCCGTTCAATCACCATTGGGGAGCCTTCGTGCTACCCCAAACCCCATCGACCAAACCTTGGAGAATTGCCTCTCCATCTGGACTGAACCATGCACCAACCGTCCGCCGTTTGGATACCGTAAACTGATCGCAGTTTAATCATGACCAACCTTATGCAGATTGGATGTGCATCACTGTTCCGACAGTGGATTACGGCCAAGGATGTCCTTGGATACAGGTATTCCATCGTACGGAAGTGTGCTGTACAAATGCTGTTCTTGGTGGTATATTAAGATAAGACAGAATTTTAAAGAGGTATGCGTTATGGCTTCGACAACACGTATAGATATGAGAATAGATGGGTCGCTCAAGGCGGCGGCGGAGAAAGCTGCTGCCCTCAAGGGTATGAAGAGTTTGACCGAATATGTGGTGCGTCTGATCGAACAGGATGCAGAGGCTGTTATTCGCGAGCATGAATCCATCACTGTTGAAGACGATGTCTTTGATCGCTTTATTGCGGCCTGTGATGCGGCAGAAGCGCCCAATAAGAAGCTGCGCGAGGCAATGGACTTTGCCAAAGAGCAGGGTATTCAGTGACGCCTTCTTCCACCTTTTTAGAGCTTGATAAGTCCATCCATGATCGAAAATCCTTCGATTGTGGCACTGAGGAGCTAAACAGCTTCCTACAGCAATTTGCGGTGCGCCATAGGGATGCGGGTATCAGCAAGACAATGGTGCTTCCGGCCAAGGAGAATGAGGCTGATATCTGCGTCTATTACACTTTGTCCCATACCGAGATTGAGCGTCAGACCTTGCCGCAAAAGCTGGCCAAGAAGCTGCCGCACTACCCCATTCCCGTTATGCTCATCGCTCAGCTTGCGGTACATAAAGAGGCGCAAGGGTATGGTTTGGGGAAGATATCGCTTATCAGGGCGCTAAACCATGCTTATGAGGTAAACCTACACCTTCCGTCCTATGCGGTGGTCGTGGATGCGCTGGATGATGGTGTGCAAGGGTTTTATGAGCAATATGGATTTCAAGTGCTTGATACCCATAACCACCGCACACGCTTGTTCTTACCTATGAAGGCCGTGGCGCAACTATTTAACGGATGATTATCGAAAATTGATATAGGGCATTTACATACACTCAACAATTGATATGTTGAGGTAAGAAAATAACGTCTGCCCACGACCCAAAGCGGACGTCTGGATAGTTATAATTATTTACGTTGCCATTGATTATTGTCTATTCGCAGAGGGAGGCTATGAGCGACTATCAGCATTATATTCATGCTTTTAAAGTACATGATGGACATGCAACCCATCCTTACGAAATCAGCATGATCGAAGAGAAAATAACTTGTCCTCATTGCAGGATTGTTAAGGGGTTGCAACTCATAACCATGGAAAGGGAAAGTAACATGGACATCAATATTCAGAACTGTAACAACATCGAAACGGGCATAATTTCGATTGACGAAGGAAAGCTGAATATCAAATTTGCTCCCAATGGCACGGGGAAAAGTACCATCGCCAAGGCCATCCTGTATGGTGCTACGGGTGAGGATGGAGCCATGAATGAGTTAATGCCATTCAAATATCGTGAAGACAACCCCGATGAAAAGAAACCCGGAATTACCGGCATCGATAACATTGAGAATGCCATGTGTTTCAACGAGGAGTATGTCAGTCAGTTCACCTTCAAGCAGGATGAATTGATCAGTAACAGTTTTGACATTTTCATTAGAACGGACTCCTACAAGGCAACAGAACAGGAAATCAGTGAGCTTGTTCTTACGATCCGGCAGCAATTCACCAACAACCCTGAACTGGAAACGTTGATTTCCAATCTCAAGGAGTTGAGCGCTGCTTTTAAAATTACCGCAACGGGTAAGCTATCGAAGGCATCGACAGGAATGAAAGGGCTCGCTGGTGGGAACAAGATTGAGCACATTCCCGAAGGGCTCGAAGAATACCAGCCGTTCATACAAAGCCAAAAGAGCGTCAACTGGATAGACTGGCAATCCAAGGGGCATAAAGAGTTTTCCGAGTTATCCGATTCCTGTCCCTTTTGTACCGAGAACTCCAAAGGCCGAAAAGAACAAATCAGCAGAGTCAGTCAGGAATATGATAAAAATCTTATCAAGAATTTGGTGGGCATTATCGATGCAATTGGTAAGCTGGGAGATTACTTTTCAGCCGATACAAAAGATAAGCTGGGAGAAATAACATCTCTGAAAGAGGGTATGGAAAAAGAGCATGAGGCGTTTATAGTCAATATCAAGTCTCAAATAGATAACTTGATAGAAAAGCTTGAAAGCCTTAGAGGTCTATCTGCCTTTCATTTTAAAGAAGGAGAAAATGTTTCCGAGAAACTTCCATCCTATTTACTGGATCTAAAGTTCTTCGATGCCCTTACATCTGAGAAGACTCAAGAGGCTATTACCGTCATAAATTCTTCAATTGAAGAATTATCCAAAAAGGCTGGATTGCTACAGGGAAATATTAATATTCAGCGCCGTGAAATGAAAAAAATGGTCGAGAAGTATCAAAAGGACATAAATGGTTTCCTTTCAGATGCTGGCTATAGATATATGGTGCAGATAGTCGGTGAAGGTGATAAGTCCCAGCTAAAGCTACGACATATTGATCACAGTGAGCACCTCAGTGGAGGAAATCAACACCTTAGTTTCGGTGAACGAAATGCTTTTTCAATCGTGTTGTTCATGTATGAATGCCTTTCCAAAAACCCGGATTTGATTATTCTGGATGATCCGATATCGTCCTTCGATAAAAACAAGAAGTTTGCAATGCTAAAAATGCTCTTCAGGCGCGATGCAGAGGAGTGCCTGAAAGGAAAAACGGTACTAATGCTAACTCATGATGTTGAGCCAATTATCGACACCCTAAAATCAGTTAGAAAACAATTTAACAATCAGGTTTCCGCATCATTTCTGAAATTAAGTAAGGGGCAGATAGATGAGTTGGATGTTCTTGAAGACGATATAAAGACATTTGCACAGATTTGCCAGCGTGCCACTGCTTCTGAATGTGACATTATTTTGAAGCTGATTTATCTACGCCGTCATTACGAAATTCTGGATGACAGGGGTGATGCTTATCAGATTTTATCAAACCTGCTTCACAAGCGGGAAACACCTATTGATACGCGGGAGCCAAGAAATGAAGGCGGCGAATATCCAGAGATGGATTCAGGAAAAGCTGCCAGTGGGGAGCAAGAAATTACAGGTTATATTGAGGGTTTTAATTACGCTTCTCTATTGGCGGTCATTTCGAATACAGAAGGTTTGAAGGCATTATATCAGGACTGTCAGAACGGCTATGAAAAGCTGCAGGTATTTCGAATGTTGGGGCTGGATTCTGGGAATTCTGTAATTCAAAAATTCGTCAATGAAACATATCACATCGAGAATGAATTCATTTGTCAGCTCGATCCTGCCAAATTTGACACCATCCCTGAATACGCCATTTTGGAGTGCGACAAAATTCTTCAAGAGGCTGGAAATTAAGTTGAGTGGGGCAATAAACGGGCTTTAATATGTACGACTTACACCGTCTTGGATGGAACAGTTTTCAGCAGCTTTGCCTAACCATCGCACGTGAAGTCCTTGGTCAGACAGTGCAGTCCTTTCTAGACTCAAATGACGCCGGACGAGATGGTGCTTTTTCTGGTATTTGGAAACCAGTATCAAGTGAGCACCTCAGCGGAAAATTTGTTATTCAATGCAAGTTTTCGAGCAAGGCTAATTATAACCTCGTTAAGTCAGATATTGCGGACGAAATCCCCAAGGTGCGTAAGCTTGTGGCCGACGGTCTTTGCGATGTCTATGTCTTGATGACGAATGCGGGAGTATCTGCTAAGCAAGAAGCAAACATTCTATCTGAGTTAATCAATGCAGGTGCCAAACATGTTTTGATATACGGAGCCACTTGGATTGAGGATCAGATTAAAGAGAATACACGACTGCGAATGCTCGTGCCTCGCGTGTATGGCTTGGGAGATTTGAGTCAGATTCTGGATGAGCGCGCTTACGCACAGGCTCGTGCTGTCCTTGAATCTTTGCGGGAAGATTTAGCCAAGGTCGTCATTACGGAATCATACCGCAAGGCTGTTAATGCCCTCGATGAACATGGCTTTGTGCTTCTCATTGGTGAACCCGCAGCGGGAAAGACTACTATTGCATCGATGCTGGCAATGGCTGCTGCCGACAAATGGAAGTCATCTGTGCTTAAATTAGATGATCCAGGAAAGGTCGTCGAACATTGGAATGTTGATGAACCAACACAGTTTTTCTGGGTGGATGATGCATTCGGCGTGACACAGTATGAGTCACCGTTGGTACATGGGTGGAACCACTCTCTAGCTCAGATTAGGACGATGCTGCGCCGAGGCGTGAAGATCGTAATGACTTCAAGGGACTATATTTATAACCGTGCTCGCAACGATCTCAAAGAAAGTGCCTTCCCACTCTTGAGCGAAAGCCAAGTCGTGATCGATGTTCATGACCTAACCAGTCTCGAAAGGCAACAGATTCTCTATAACCATCTGAAGCTCGGTAAACAGCCTCTGGATTTTCTCTCTTCAATCAAGCCTCATCTGGAGTTTATATCTGCACACCAGCGCTTTATTCCAGAGACAGCGCGGCGCATCGCTGACCCAGTGTTTACCAAGGACCTATATTTGGGCGAATACCAAATAGGTCAATTTGTAGAGAAGCGTGAGCAACTCCTGCTTGAAGTGATTCAGAGCTTGGATGTAAACAGTAAAGCTGCGCTTGGCTTGATATATATGAGGAAAGGCCATCTTGAAAGCCCTGTAGAGCTTCATAGTTTTGAAACTCAGGCACTTGAGAGACTGGGTAGTACATTAGGGGAGTGTATTACGGCTTTATCTGCGCTTAACGGTAGCCTAGTAACTCAATTACATATTGATGACCAAGCAGTTTGGGGGGTTAAGCATCCAACTATAAGCGACGCCTATGCGACGACCTTAGCATTCAGCACTGATTTGCTTGGAATCTTTTTAAGTGGCAGCTCCACAGAAAACTTGATGTCCCAAGTAACATGCGGCAATGTTGGCATTGAAAAGGCAGTCGTCGTTCCTAAGTCACTATTTCCAACAATAATCTCGCGATTGCGCGATTTTTCGGAGAGCGATAAGTATAAAGTGCAATGGTTGTCGTTATGGGGGGCCAAGAGATCGCTCTATCGGTTCCTTGCAAATCGCTGTTCGAAAGAATTTCTAACATTGTATATTGAACAGGATCAGGGAATATTGAATGTTATATCTGAGCCAGGTCTTAGTCTCAGCTTTTCTCCCGAAGTTGATCTCATAGTGCGCCTACACGAACTTGCCCTCCTTCCTGAAGAGAACCGTCTAAAATTTGTTGAGACTGTTCGAAATTATGCCATAGAGGGTGATGACGTATTTGCTTTGGACGATGCTGAGGTGCGTGGTATTTTTACTGATAGTGAGTTTGATGATCTTGTGGAGGCAGTACACATAAACCTGATCCCTAATCTGGATAATGTGCGTAGGAATGTGGAGAACAATCATGACTCTTCTGAGCCACCGGATGAGCACATGCAGGACCTCCTCGACACATTCAGTACGCTAAAGAAAAAATTCACTGATAATAAAGACGTGATATTGACCATAGATCGAGAGATAGATTTCGTTAATGATTGGATTGCTGAAACAGAGCCTCCAGAGCCAAAACTAAGTCCGCGAACTCTCGGAACCGTAAATGTCACTGAAGAAAAACATGGTTCGAGAAGCATTTTTGATGATATTGACGATGGTGCTGAGGAATGAAGCTCAATGTTTGCCTTTATTAAGGCTCATAGTTGGACTTCGCCAGATCAGAGACAGCCTACATTTGAATGTCCGCTTATGGCCGTTGGCATGAGGCCAAATAAAAGGTAGTAAGCTTGTATGGAATTTTATTTGGATGAAAGCGGCAATACTGGTGGTATTTCAAAGAAGGCTTTTCTGTCATCTTATGGCGGGCAAAATATATTTACACTTTCAGCCATAGGTGTCTCTGACGAAGCGGAGGCAAATGCCAAAGTCGCTTCATTGCTTAAGCAGTTTAATATCAATTCTAAAGAGCTAAAATCGTCACGTATATATAAGAAAAAATCTCTATTTATTGTGGAGTTACTCTCTTATATAAGAGATCAAGGCTGGCCGATATTTATAGAAGCTGTCGATAAAAAGTTTATGCTAACGGCCAATCTTGTTAACACCCTTATTTTTCCAGGATATTGTTTTGAGAGTGAAACAAGAAAAATAAACTATATTCGCAACGTTTTTGCTGAATATCTATATGATTGTTTGCCTGATAGCATCTATACCAGCTTTCTTAATCTCTGCGAAACCCCATCGCCAGAAGGACTAATATCGCTTATTAATCAGTTTATTTGTGTGATGCAAGAAAACACAAACGAGGTTTCTTGTGCAATTGCTCATAGTCTTTCAATGACGAGGAATGATGTAGAAGAAAATATCCTTGGAAAGGCAGGTGATATAAGCGAATTTCTGCCCATTCCAGATGCTGGCAAGCGTGGGAAATTAGTCTGGATGCTGCCAAATCTATCAAGTTTTACTAACATCTACGCTAGAATAAACATGTTTTTGGGTGGAGATTTGTCGAACGTAAAAATCTATCATGATGAGCAATTGCAATACGAGCAAGTTATTGAGGCTGCGAAGCATGACGTAGAAAATATGCCTTTTGATAGATTCGGGTTTGTATCAGATAGCGCTAACTACAAATTTGAAAAGAATGCAGACCTCTTCTTTAAAGCCTCCCATGAATCTATCGGGATACAAGTTGCTGATATATTGGCAGGATTTACCAGGCTTTATATTGAGCAAGTTCGTGGCGGTCAGAACATAAGCAACGAAATTCAGAAAGCACATAGAATCCTAATGACAATGAACAGAGAAGAATCAGGCTTAGGAATAAATATGGTCATGTCTACGCAGGATTTCAAAAAAATATGCAGGACATGAGCCATCACCGGCTAAAGTGGTTTGCTCCCTCAATGTCCGTTTTTGGCCGTTGGTTGATAAAAATTAACGTGTTATAACGATCAAAAGCGGAATTAAATTACACGAGAATAGGTGCGCCAACTTTCGAAAAATTACTGAGCTAATTGTTTTGTAGCTCTAGTTCGATGCGCTCTGATAAATATTCGGTAAATGGAAATAGTCGATGAAAGAAATAACTACAAAAGGAACAATTAGTTCCATTACCTCACATCTCGATAATGCAGCAAGTGGCTTTAAAGCAACTTGGTTTAGAGGGCAGCCAAGCTATTCCCATAAGCTGCTACCAAGCATCTTTAGGCAGGGGAATAATTTTGGCGTTAGCTTAAATGAGCAAAGAATGCTCAATGAATTTAAGCGTAGATATCCCGACCAGTCATCTAACCATAAAACAACCTATGAATGGTTAACCTTGATGCAGCATTACGGCCTTCCGACGAGGCTACTTGATTGGTCTAGCAATCTTCTTGTTGCATTGTACTTTTGTTGTATTTCAGAAGAGAATTGTGATGGTGCCCTGTATGTCTTCGACCCTACATATATGGAGAGAGACTATCGATTTAATGAATTATTGGAAATGCAGGTTCAGGAAAAAACTAGAGCAGACTTTTTTAATAGGCTTGTGCATCGACTGCCCGATATTATAAATGATGAGTCTCGAATAAATGATGTTCGAGTCGGTGATATAAAAGAAGATATCACGGTTCAAGTACAATTCTTTGGGCTTTCAACTGGCAGTATGGCTGATTTTTCTAGCTTAACTATCCAGCAGAGGCTCGTTAATGTTAATGATCATAATGGCAATCCTGTGTCTTATGTAGAACAAGATATTATCAGGGCTTTCTCAAATATAGTTCCTTTTAGAGCGCCGCATTTAAACCCAAGGATACGTCAACAGCATGGCTTATTTACTTTTCATGGGGGCATGTTCATTGATGGAGAAGAGTTTATTAAAGTTGAAGATATGGAGCAGGATCACTATGCAGGAGATTCTTTGCTAAAAATTAAAGTGTTGGCTAAAGATAAATCAACTCTTCTTAAAGAGCTGGAGTATGTAGGTATCAGAGAAGCAACCTTGTTTCCAGAAATGGAGTATCAGGCAAAAGAAATAAAAAATCAGTTTTCTATTTATCATAGCCAATAATACGGTCAAGAAGTGGTGTCTACTAGGTGCACTACCACGTCCTTTATTTGCGAGGTTAAATGCATAAATTTGAACATCTGATTATGGCGGTTAGGGTTCTCTAGAATTTATCTCCCGCTTGATATTCTCGATAGATGCCAGAGCAATGCGGCGTTGGTGTGTATCGGGATTGCTTTTGGCAAGTGCGTTAAAACATTCTCGTAAAATTCCATAAAGTTCATATTCTGTTTTAGTTGCAAGTTCAAAGCGGCTAATCAGTTTCATTTCGACCTCCTTATTTGTGGTGGCCGCATATCGCGGCCTGATGAGGTCATGTCTTCAAATCGTCAAATGCTTGCGCCCTTGGCTGGAACGCAGAGGAAAAATACGCGCGCTGCTCTACCCCGCGCGTGTTTGCATGTATTTGTCATGATTTGATAGCGGACGTATCGCAGCAGGCCGGAGACGGCCTTTTAATCAATCAGTCTTGGTCTGGAATTAAATGTTGTCGCTTTGGGCTTTGCCAAAGCGGTTGTTTTTTTAGGGATTTCCCCCGCAGGGACGTGGGGAGATTAACACCGAAAGCACTCCATCAAGACATTCCCCGATCTTCCGCATTGCATTTGTGCAGATCGGGTGATCCCCCTTGTCTTGATTCCGCTTACTTTGCAGTGTTTAGCGCTCGCTTTGCTCGCTTCTTCTCAGGGGTTTTTCAACCCCTGCGGGGGAATGTGAATTTTAAGAACAGGAGCAAAGCAATGAATATTAAAGATGCCGCCAAGATTTTAAACCTCAGTGGTGAGACGACCCCTAAAGAGGTCAAGCAAGCCTACCGCAAGGCAGCCATGGCCTATCACCCGGATCGTAACCCGGCAGGCGCGGAGATGATGAAAATCATTAATGCAGCCTATGACGTATTGAAAGACTATACAGGCGAAATTCCGGCCAACGACAATGACGGCGAAACAAGTACAGAAAATTATTCTGAAAGCGTAAATGAGGCTCTGAACAAGATTATTAATTTGGATGGTCTGGAAATCGAAGTTTGCGGCGCATGGGTGTGGGTTTCAGGAGAAACATATACACATAAGGCCATCTTAAAAGAAGCAGGCTTCAAATTCGCCTCTAAAAAGAAAAGCTGGTATTTCCGCCCCGAAGATTGGAGCAGTTTTAGCCGTGGCTCATACAGCATGGATTATATCCGTGATAAATACGGCAGTGCAAAACCTCGTAGCCCCAAAAAGCAATATCTAAAAGCTAAAGCGTAAGGGGCTGCATCATGGATAAAGACTTATCAATTATAGCGGCGCATGTTGCCCATTACTTGCCCGGATCGTGGCGGCTTGATCGCCGCCCGATTGATGAAGATCGCCGCTATTTAGGCGTGTGCATTTTAGGAGATGAACATATGTGTATTCGTTTGCAAGATGCCGCGCGAATGCGTAAACCCGGTATGATCCGCATATCCGGTGAATTCCCGGATTTTGGTTTGAGTTATCAGGAGCGCCGATCCGCTGGACTTCCATATCAACGAACAGGTATTAATGTGTCATGGACACGTAAACCGCAAAGCATTGCCGCCGATATTTCGCGGCGTTTAATGCCTGATTATCGCCAATCACTGGCGCAGGCCAAGAATGCCATAACCATCTATAAAGAAAAGCGGGAGGTTTTGAATAATATTGAATATGCGTTCCGTAAAGTCATGCCCGACCTGTCAGATTATTGCGATAATCGATACAGTGCCAGCAGGCGTTACCACTTCAAAACCAATGGGGCGAAGTACCGAACAGGAGAGTTGGAGGTTAGCTCTTATGGCGCTCTGCACTGTGATTTGAGGTTATCTGATTTACCCGTTGATACCGCCATGCGGATTATGGCCTTGCTGAGAGATGATGGATAACAATACACCTAAAATCGGAGCGCCTGCGTCAATGCAGGCGCTTTAATCAATTCATGAATTGATTTTATAAGCAAGCATCTCTGGATTTTTTCTCATAATGCTTTTCGCGTCTTGGATCTTGTTTATAGAGTTGAATAAATTTATCCGCATAACAGGCGCAATAGCTATCAACTTTGTCGGCAGCCATAGGTTTTCCCATTTTTTGTGCAAAGCCGCGATACTTCTGACAAAATTTGTATTTTTCTTCGTGTTTGGCATCCAAGTTCGGACATTCAAACTTTATCCGGGTAAGAATGACATCTTGCCGAATTTGGACAAGTTCAGGATTTTTTTGGATATCCTGTTCTTTGCCAAGGCTTGTATCTTCTTTCCTGACTTCTTCTAAAAAGCGTTCCGCCCGACAGGCGCAATCCCAATTGATACGGTCTCGACCAAATGTGTTGCACCGATCAAGAACAGCTTTGGCCTCGGCTTCTTGCGCTCGGAATATATCGTTTGAGAATAGGGGGTTTTCCTTCGCTTGTGGTTTCGGTTTTGTTTGGGCAGTTGGTTGTTGGATTACAGGCGAAGACTGTACAGCTATTGGCTTGGCATCATCATGTTGGCGTTTTGAAGACTTGTAGATATCATCGAAGTAGCACTGCGCCTTACCGCCCGATGTTTCAGAGCGAAAACCGATAAACATAATTTCTTCTTTCTTGCTTTTCTTTGGCGTATAGGTAAGCGAAGAAACCCCTGTTTTCGGATGAAGTTTGGCTTGCATTTTGTTGCAGAGTGTATCGCCGCCTCCGGTATGAGCGATAATCTTACGCAAAATCCAACCTCTGATATAAAATTGGTATGTATCTCCGGCCTTATCCATGAACCTTGCTTCAACATTATATTTGTCTTTGGCGATACTTGGATCATCGGCAAGAATTACCACTATCTCTTTTTTGACATTATTCTGATACGCCCTGAAATCATCGAAATAACATCTATTTCCTTCCATTCGGAAATTATTTACCCAGACATTTTCGAATTTTTGTGGCTTATAGCTTGTATTCGAGCGCCCCGATTGTGATGCAACTTTACATCTTTGGGCTTTTATCCAATGGCCTTGCTCTCTGCTTAGTGAGTTAAGAAAGGTTTTATTTTCCGGTGCATTTTTGATGCTTTGGATCTGTATGTAGTAAACCTTGTTCTTATCACCATGGAATTGAGCAACAACATCATAGCCCTGATCGTTAACTGCGGTTTTTTTATTGCTCTGCTGGGTAGAGGCAGAAGCTTCCGTGCTTTCAAAGGTTGTGTCTTTAACAGTCTTGGCGATATTCTCGACATCACCTACGGCTTCCTTAAGATCGTCAAAAAGACCTGCGTGGGAGAAATTGGCACTGAGGAGCAATGTCGCGCTGATAGTTATCAGCGAATACCGGATTATGTTCATAGATATGCCCTGTTGGAAAGGAATAAGGGCGCTATGAGCGCCCCATAGATATGATGATTAGTACGCAGCATCACAAAGGCTTTGTGAGCTTTCCACATCGCAGGTCTCAAGGTGAAGAACGACCTTCGAAGCACGGCCAACGATGTTTGTTGCGCCTTGCGCGGGTACTATTGGGGAGTAATGCTCTCTGACGCTTAATGTCCCACCTGATGCGGTGAGCAGATAGTCACTATCGGTTAAATCGTCATCACCGATATCAAGAAATTCGGATATTTCTGAAATATGGTTAAAGACCAGATAGCCATCTTCATCGAAATAAAGCACGGTTACATTATCACGCCTGAAATACACCTGATTGGCGGTCATGTTCAGGAAGGTATTTGTAATGGTGTATCCATATTGGCCGCTTGCACCTTCGCTGTCCCATATTGCTTGTGATGCACTGATCGGGACAGGGGTTCTTTCATTCAGGAAAGGATCGGGGATTCGACCTTCTATATTGACAGCAATATGATCGAGAGTGGCAAGCTGCTCGGCTGTTACTCTGCTTGGGCTTTGCCGCGAATGAATCCAGACAGTCCGTGTTTCACCGACAGGAATACATCGATTATCGTATTCCGGGTTACGTATGGTGATGCCGTAATAAATATCGCCTAAAGTAACACCTGCGCCCAGATCAGCTATTTCCTCATTTGCGCTATTTTGAAGGAGAATATCTTCTGCCAAGGGGCAGACGAGCTGTGATGAGGTGTTGGTGATATCAAATACAAGGTGAAAGTTATGTGTTCCTTCAATGGTAACTTTCGCATTGGCTGATACTGAATATTCAGAAGTGTTGGTGCTTCTCGGATCGAGGGTGACGGGGATTTCCTGTTTGGTAAGTCCATGATCCTCAGTCGTGCCAAAGCATTCTCCATCACTGGCAATGAACTCATATACATTGTTACCAATGACATTATGCTGCGTGGTGACATGATCGCGGCAGAGATAGTCGCTCACCACACCATCATCAATACAGGTGATATCTATATTGGTGATATTGGCTGTTGCAGCGCCTGATCCATTGGCCACTGAGCAGGTTTGGCCAGCAGGCGAAATGATTACCTCCACGCTATAGCTCTCCCCCTCATCCAGAGTGTCAGTAAAGGTAAATGAGGACGTATTGAATTCTTGCTGCGTACCATTGAGGGATAGCGTTACAGCATCGTTATGACCAATGAGAGACCCGCCGATAGTGTATGGCGCACCACTTCCATCACCGCCACCATTGTCCCCGCCATCACTACTGCTCGATGAGCTACCACCTCCGCCACACGCGGCAAGAGTTAAAGATGAACCAAGTGCCAAAATCCGTAAGATCTTAATCTGTACCACAACTGCGTTACTCCTATAGATTTAAGTTTAAAATGCCCGTGATTGTAGGAATTACGGGCGGCCGATATACCTCCAAAAAGGGAGGTGTTCTTCTTCAAAGCTCCAGATCCAGATAAAGGCTGTTAATTTCCTTGGGCTGGATGCCGAGATATTCCAAGGTCTGCGCCTCGCTGGTATGGCCGTATGCGCGCATAAGCAAAGACACACTGGCATTCTCAGGATTAGAAGTACGCTGGTGATAGCCCCAAGTCTTTCGCAACGTATGAGTTCCGAAATTGCCCTCTAGCCCAACCGCCTTGCACCACCCTTTAAGCAACTTCCAAAGGTAATTCACCGTAATCGCCCCGCCTTGGCGTGAGAGGAAAAGCGGTATGTGAGGGCGTGGATCTGGGTGTAGGTAGAGCCAGCGCTGGATCGCCTCATAGCTCACCCGGTTTAAGGTAGCTGATCGGTACTTTTTATTCTTCATTTGCTTGAGTTCAATGAAGTCGCCGATCTGGAGGTGTGCAACATCCCCAACCTTGAGCGATAACAACTCATTGGCGCGGAAAGCCGTGTTTATGCCGAGGGTAAACAGGCATAAATCTCTGGGCTTATCTTTCAGTAAATCCTTGATCGCCATGATTGTATTCCTGTCACGTATCGGATCGACTTTGATGCTCGATCCTTGCTGCGGATGGTTCTTTTTTTGCATTTTTCGGCGCATCTCTGCCAAGCACTTTTTCCCAGACAAAACACATCCTTCCCATCGTTGAAAATTGTTCCAATGGGGGGCGATTGTTTAGACGATTACGGGCAGTGCCAACTTCTATGTATTAGTTGGATAAGCCAGTAAAACCGCCATTTACCGCTATGTTGTGACTGAAAGAATAGGGGCGTTACTCCTCTTGTCTGTAGTGCATATCACTGTATTCAAAAGCTGTGGATACATTATTCCATCTTTTACATAAAAGATGAACCCCAAAGGGCAAAAAAATATCTCTGATTGATGACCTTTATTCCTTTGAAGGCTTCGGTTGAATCATGCTATGGAATGATATGACTGATTCTATAAAGGGATATGAATGCCAAATTTATTTAAAATACTTCCGATATTGCTAATCGTTTTCACTTTCATCCCGCATGACACATACGCCAAAGACCTTGCGCTTTCGTCAAAGGGAACTAGCGGCTCAATGAAAACCATGGAGAAATTTATAGCAGGTACTATGGACTCAGATCTTTCTCCTGAATTGATTGAACGAGTAAGGAGGTTGTCGTGCAAAGATACTATCCCGAGCATAATCCATGTTGAAACAGGCAAAGTTCTCTATCGCGATATGTTTCATCAAATTGAAAGTGATGAGCAGGTTAAAGAGATTGAGATATTACGAGAGAAAGTTCAGGGGACAGATGATTGCATTGAAAAGATGCGACTAATCGTGGATTACGACAAGAAGTGGTATCGCGAAAAAAGAGAGAAAGACATCAAAGCGCGTGAAGATCTTTGGAAGTTTTGGGCAAGCCAGGTCAAGGATACGGGTGCAGAGAACTACGATATTGTAATGGAGGGAACGGCCTTCGCCATTCCACGGAAGTACATCTGGTTCGGTAGCCGAAAGAAAGATGGTCACGCTATTAGTTTGAATCTCCAATTCTTCTATCCTGATATGACTGCACAACCGTCTCAGTACCCTGACTTCGCCGAGTTAAAAACAAATATTGGTGGAACGTTAGATTTTGACTTTCCGGTCACTCGCCCTTGCATCGGCGTTGAAGGGAAGGAATTTTGTACATCAAACTATGTAACGCGGAGCTTTGTAAACAGTTCTTCAAAGGTTAAAGAAAAGAGAGGAATGCCGGGATACAACTACCTTTCTGCATGGACAGGAAAAAGGGAACCTAAAGACGAACATTTGTTCAATGAAGAGCTGCAAATGATGAGTGTTTATAATGGAAGTAGAGCTTTATTTTATGAAGGGAATTATCTGTTTCCTGATTATTGGTTTACATGCAGACAATACCCAATCGTCAAGGAAGGTGGAAAAATCAAAGGAATATGTACTTCGCACGTCATGATCTTAGATAAGGTCGCATTTAACTACAGTTTTCCCCGCCATCTCTATTTGAAACATCGCGAGATCCGCGATGCGGTCAGAGCAAAAATCCAATCATTCATCATTCCAATCGAATAGCCAATTTTAATAGGAGACAAGGATATGTCAGAAGTCATTTATATCTATCAGGAAAGCACCACATTTGCGGTGCATTCAGATTTTTCCAGTGCAGGGAATATCAATATAAAATTCAATATTCCTGATTTTGGCAGTGATGATGAGGCAAGATATGTTTGGTGGAGAGATATTTTTGGCACGGTTACGAACTCTGACGACACCGAGTTTAATAGATTGTTCGTTGATCAGTCCGTGAATGTGAATGGGCTGGATCGCCCGATTATTCAGGTGCAAGTCCATTCCGGTGTAACAGGGACAGTGACAAGCCAAGTTGATCCGAATGATTTTCGAAATAATGATGAGTTTATACGTGACATCCAAAAGAGCGCGGCGGTTGAGTATTTTAAATATATTGAATCTGATGAAGTTAACAAAGGAACAGGAACCAAATATGGAATCTATGCGCAAAGCCTGATCTCAACCGAGGATAATGGCGGAGAGGCCGCGCTAAATTTGGATGGTGATATATTCAGGTCATATCTCTATCGCGAATATGTTGTGCAAAAGGGGGCAGATCCGCAAGCCCCTGAATTTGAAGATGAGTTTAATGATTTCTACGATGCCTTGATTATTGATATTGGATCGCGTGATGCCGCTTTGCGGGAATCAATCGTAGACAGTCCTGTCGAGGTGCCAACGGCCAACCAAATTGCTGAAACGTATTATCAGGCATTGGCTAACGAAGGGCTTTCACCTGATGCGTGGTTCGGTACATTCTTTGAGGAATTCGTCGGTAGTGGTACATGGGCACCGGAGGCATTTCCGACTGCTTTGACAGGTCTGAATTATAACACGGCCTCAACGGAAGAATATTTCGGCGCGATTACCCATCTTACCCGTGATGCGGTTGTCGGTGGCAATACAAAGAGCTTATCTGTCGGCGCACAAACATATGATTTATCCGCACAAGATCTTTTCATGGACATGATTGGCCGATTTACCAATGATAATGACTCGGTTATTGAAATTAATAACATCGTTGGTGATACGTTTGTTGCTTTTATTGGTTTAGCTTCTGCAAGCACAGGTTTTCTAGCCAAGAGTGTGGCTGATGTTGTAGAAATATTTGCCGAAGGTGTGACTAAGGAAATCGCGAATAAAAGCTTTTCTCTTGATGATCTTCTTTCGGATATATTTTCTGGCTGGGCTGGAGGCTCTACCGGGAATTCAGATTTTATCGGCTATACGGTTGCTGGGATCGTTAATGAAATCGCCTCTAAGTTATCCGATGGTTCTATTACATCGGAAGATATCCAGCTTTTCCAGACGATCCATACATCCTTAATGGTCGATAGCTTTATTAATACGCAGTTGGACGGTGAGTTTTCAGACAGTCTTCTTGATACCATTCTTGGTAATGTCAGTGAGGTATCGACTGCAATCTACTCAGTCGCGCAGATTGCTAATATGATTAACAATCCGCTTGGCTATGGCTTTGACAAGATTAGTGAGCTTGTTACCTATGAATGGACAAGGCAAGGCGGTGTGGAAAACGCCGAATTCAATCGTCTTGTAGAGGTTATTGAGGAAACGGCCACCATTCAGAGTCTGGCGAATAATGTCTTTACGTCAGCCTTTACAGAAAACCCAAATCAGACTGCACGGGAAATCAACGATGGAACGATTGATGCTGATACCCTTGATTTCACAGACAACATAAGCGAAACGCTCCTAACTAATATTGAAGCGCATTTTGGGCAAGTGACTGATGCACTATTGAATAACCTTGGCCATTTTGCACATGTGTTTTCCGGTCTTATTGGAGATATTGATGCTTATTACGGCATAGATTCCGATGATGGTGAGATTGGCGGTCAATATAGCGGTGTCGTGAACTCTGCGTATTATTACGAATTGCAGGATGAAAATACTGATCCTGACTATAAGAAATATTCGCTAAATCATGCCGAGACTGATGAGGCTCTAATCTGGTTCGGAACAGATGACAATGAAGAAATCGTCTACACGGCAGCAGGCTCAGATGACAAGCTGTTCCTTGGTAACGGTCAAAACACTGTAAATGCATCTTTAAATCAGAGTGGTATTCACGTTGTAACAGGTAGTGGAACCGATATTATTCAAGGTGGTTCTGGTCATGATGAAATTGCCGGAGGCAGCGGTGTTGACTTGATTTACGGTAATTATGGTAGTGATTATATCTATGGTCATGGTGATGAAAATGGTCTTGACGGAGATAAGATTTATGGCGGTGATCAGAACAGTCGAGGTACGACAGATGGTTGGGATACGCTTAGCTATGAAGGCATAGATTACGGTCTTAAGATCATCTATAACGATATTCTTGGCTATGGTACGGCGCAAAAAATCACATCATTTGATAGCGTAAACTCGTCAACAGGCGGTGCTATTGACGAGTTTTATTCAATCGACAGATTCGTATTTTCTGATCATACTCAAAACGTGTTTATCGGTGGTAGCTTAGGCGATCATATCAATGTTGGTTTGGGAGATGATACGATTTTAGGTGGGGCTGGAGACGACATAATTAGAGGTGGTGCAGGTTTTAATACGATTACTTATGCGTCGTCCTCGCAAGGGATTTACATGCATCCTGGCACCATCACAGATGGTTTAGGTGGCACAGATTCAGTTCGGGATATTCAACATTATATCGGAAGCTCGCATGATGATGTTTTTTATCTTAATAATCATATCTTATATCGAGGGATAGTCATTGATGCAGGAGATGAGGATAATACCGGGGATACTGCGATAGTAACTGATCACCTTTCCGTTTATGAGGGGTATGCCACGCTTGCAGGAAGATCGACCCTTCTTAATTTTGAATCTTTTGAAGTAGATCATACTGCTGTGACTAAAATATATTCTATTGGCCACACCTTTAAAGGCGCTGGTATCTTTGATTACTCAGCGATCAATCAGGCATTGACGTTCGATGTTGATGCTAATTCACAAGTTACAGATGGCATAAACACAGACACAATAGAAGATATTTCCGGGATCATAGGAACTAATCACGGAGATACCTTTACATGGATGAAAGGCGCAATCACATTGGGATTAGGTGATGACACAGTCACATTACATAAATTTGCGTCGAATGTGAATGGACAAGCACTTACTTACCGAGGAGGAGATGATCTGGTTTATACCAATGACCATCGTCATTTCGATACGGTAAGGATGGATCGGTCAATATCTGTTGAGGATGTTAATTTTAACCATTTGAATGTTAAAGAGCAACAAGGAACCATAGGTGGTCATTCAAAGAAATATATTTTTGATTTGGAAGTTATTGTTCAGGGACATGGGACATTAACGATTGTTGACGTGATCAAGACTATTGATATCAATACTGGTGATCTGACTTATTCAACCATTCCAAATATCTATTTTGAAGACGGTCGATACTACGATGAAAATGAAGAGCTTAAGATGCTCGAAGATTCCTATTATGCATATGAACATGAAGGAACGGTTGGCGATGATATCATTGATGCGGCAACAATTACTTATGCTTATCCAGAAGAGCATAATCGGATAGAAGCTTATTCAGGTAATGATATTATCATAGGGAATGAGAGATTTGATAACTTATGGGGCGGTGACGGTGATGATCGAATCATCCTTGCCGCAACAGGTGGCGGTGCTTCGGGTGATGATGGTGATGACCTTCTTTTGGGGAATAGCGGAGATGATGGCCTGGTTGGTGGAATAGGTAACGATTCTCTATATGGAAGTAGCGGCAATGATATTCTTCGCGGTGGACATGGAGATGATATCCTCTCAGGCGGCGCGGGGGATGATGAAATCTATGGAGGGTCTACGAATTGGGCAGATGATGGGGTTGATACTGTTTTATTTGCCGGGAATTTCCAGAACTATACGATTTCATCTGGAAATGACGGAAAAATCTTTGTTCAAGCTAATATCGGAAGTGATGGAACAGATACGTTAAGTGATGTTGAACATTTGAAGTTTAATGATATCACGATTGCTGTAACTGACATTCTTGAAATTCCGACTATTGGGTTGAATGTTGCTGATAGCATGATTGGCACAGATGGCCGAGACTTTGCTTTTTCTCAAGCCGGAGAGGATACAATTGATGGTCTGAGTGGCGATGACTTTCTGGCAGGTGGAGCGGATGACGATACGCTAAACGGCGGAAGTGGTGACGATGTTTATTACTACGAGCTGGGCGATGGGAACGATACCATCAATGATACATCCGGCTATGATGTCCTTTCTTTAGGAGATGGCATTACATCAAGCGATTTATCGCTCTCGCAAAATGGCAATGATCTTCAAATTGCTCTTAATTTCGGCGGCGTAATTACTGTTTCTGATTTTTATGCGGCAGGCGGTGAAAATGCGCTTGAAAAAATTAGCTTCTCTGACGGTACGAGCTATGATCTTCTTGGTGGAAGCACTGCGTTTGCGGCAAGTGATGATGTCATTACGCTTGATGAAGATACAAATATTGTGATTGATGTCTTAGCTAATGACACGATTCCAAATGGTGATTTAAGAAATGTTATTGCTTACAGTTCTGGCCTTGTTGGTGGATCTATCATTTTAAATGCAGATGATACAATCACCTATATGCCCGATACTGACTTCAACGGCACTGATCGTTTTACTTACACTATTCAGGATATTTACGGTGCGACCTCATCTGCAACAGTTGATATTACAGTTAATGCAGTTAATGATGATCCGGTGGCTAATGAGGATGCGTTTGTTGGTAAGCAAGATACCAATGTAATTGGTAATGTTCTTGCCGATAATGGTGCGGGAAAAGATGGTGATGTTGATGGTGATCTTCTAAGTGTTGTCGCAGGCACCTTTGTGACAACAAATGGTTCTGTCACGATTACGGTAAATGGTGACTTTGCCTACACACCAAACACTGGTTATGTGGGTACAGATAGTTTTAGTTATACCCTTCAGGATGGGCAAGGTGGAAGCGGTATAGCTTCAGTTTCACTGGTGATTGAAACCACTACACAGATTATTAATGGTACTGAGAGTGGTGAAACTATTCATGGTACGAATGATAATGATGTAATGAGCGGTTTGGGTGGTAATGACACACTTCGAACTTATAGGGGTAACGATACTCTGGATGGTGGTGCAGGGAACGATAGTCTTTATGGAGGCTTTGACGACGACAACTATATCTTTTCTCCCGGTTCTGACACAATTACAGAAGATGTCGGTAGAGGTTACGATACGCTGTATTTTACGGGTGGTATAACGTTGGCAGATGTCGCTATCTGGGTAGATTCCGGTAATGATATGCATGTTGAACATATTGCTACAGGCGATAAAGTTGAAGTACTTGCGGCAGGTGGGACAGAAACAGACGTTGGAACACGGGTTGAGCGTATTCTTTTTGATGATGGTGGTGAGCTGGATTTAACCCAGGGGCTTTATCTAAATGATTCCGATGATAATCACTTGATTTATGGCTCTGCTTTTGGCGATGAAATATACAATCGGGGCGGTAACGACACAATTCGCGGTTATGGTGGTGATGACATCCTACATGGCGATATTGGCAATGATACGCTCTATGGTGGCTTGGGCGATGATGTGTATGTTTTTGGTAATGGATTTGGTTCCGACATAATTAGCGAAGAAGTTGGTGAAGGTTACGATACGCTGTATTTCACAGATGGTATAACGTTGGCGGATGTTGCTATCTGGACGGATTCAAGTGAAGACCTGCATATTGAGCATATTGCTACAGGCGATAAAGTTGAAATACTTGCAGAAGGTGGGACGGAAACAGACATCGGAACACGTTTCGAGAAAATTATTTTCGATGGTGGTGGTGAGCTGGATTTAACCCAGGGGCTTTATCTAAGCGATTCCGATGCTAACCAAGTGATCTATGGTTCTGCCTTTGGTGATGAGATCCATGGGCGTGGTGGTAACGATACAATACGTGGTTATGGTGGCGATGATCTTCTGTATGGAGATGAGGGTAGTGACTGGCTCTATGGTGGCTTGGGCGATGATGTACTCAGTGGTGGTACGGGGGCAGATCAACTTTATGGAGACGATGGTATAGACACTGCTGATTACCGTAATTCTTTGTCAGCGATCGATATTGATTTGAGCGCCGGTACAGCCAGTGGCGGTGATGCGGCTGGTGATACGTTAATTTCGATTGAGAATATCATCGGTTCTGATGCTTCGGGCGCTACGCAGCGCGATAATCTGGTCGGTAATGATGTTGTCAATCATCTTCAAGGTTTGGGCGGCAATGATTATTTGGAGGGGCTTGGTGGCGCGGATATTATTGACGGTGGTTCCGGCTGGGATATTGCGCGTTATACGAATTCGGATGCGGGTGTAGAGGTTAATCTACTGACCGGTGTGAATAGTGGCGGCCATGCAGAAGGTGACATGTTAATTGATATAGAGGCCGTTGTCGGTTCATTATTTGGAGATACATTGATTGGCGGCGCATCCAATGACTATCTGAGTGGGCATGGCGGTAACGACGATATAGAAGGTGGAGCAGGCGCGGATACGATTAATGGCGGTTCCGGCTGGGATATCGCGCGTTATACGAATTCGGATGCAGGCGTAGAGGTTAATCTATTGACTGGCGTGAATGGTGGCGGTCATGCAGAAGGTGACACGTTAATTGATATAGAAGCCGTTGTGGGTTCATTATTTGGAGATACCCTTATTGGCGGCGCATCCAATGACTATCTAAGTGGGCATGGCGGTAACGACGATATAGAAGGTGGAGCAGGCGCGGATACGATTAATGGCGGTTCCGGCTGGGATATCGCGCGTTATACGAATTCAGATGCAGGTGTAGAGGTTAATCTACTGACTGGTGTGAATAGTGGCGGTCACGCAGAAGGTGACACGTTAATTGATATAGAGGCTGTTGTCGGTTCATCTTACGATGATGTGCTAACAGGTGGTGCATCAAATGACTATCTCTCCGGTGGCGCTGGCGATGATACCCTTTATGGCGGCAGTGGCAATGATGTCCTTTATGGTGGGGATGGCGCTGATAGCTTTATCTTTGAATCTGTTTCAGCGTTTGGTGGAAGCAATGAGATTAGAGATTTTAATCTGGCAGAGAGTGACGCCCTTGATGTTGCAGATCTTCTGGTTGGTTATGATGCGATAACTGATGCGATCTCAGATTTTATTCAGATCACTGACAATGGATCAGACAGTATTGTATCTGTTGATGCCAATGGCGGTGCAGATAACTTTGTCCAGATTGCTACGTTGCAAAATGTTACCGGTCTTACAGATGAGGACTCACTGCTTTCATCCGGCAACCTGATCGCGGCTTAACCTTTCCCCAAGAAAACCACACAAACTAAGCCGCGAGAACCCCGCATATACACACTATGCGGGGTTTCTTTATCTCAGCGCTCCATGCCTTGAGAGGTGGATTTTGACATGATGGTGGAATTTTCAAACTGTGCCTTGAGAATACTTTTACGCTCAGGGAAATCATCAAGATCCTGCGATGGCATAGCAACAACCGCGCCCAATTCGGTATGATGAATTTCTGCAATCCCCAGTTCATCCGGCGCGTTTTCATATTCATCAGAGAGTGTGGAAGCGCTATCTTTACGACTTAGGGCGGAGATATAGTTTTCAAGGTCTTTAAAATTCTCCGATACGCGCTCAAACCTGTCATCTATAGGGTTTGTAATTTCATTGGCGGTATGGATTGGCTGGGATGATTTATATACGTTTTCTACATTTTGCTCATGATCTTTCGTGAAAATGTCGGTCTGATCTCTGCTGGCTTCCATCAATTTACCCAGACTATAGTGAAAGCTCTGATTGGATATCACACCATCTTTATGCATCTTTGATAATTCTTTAATTTGTATCTGCTCTTGGTCATGCAGTGTTTTAGTTTGATCGCGGTGATGCTGATCCAGCATGAGTTCAGCCCGTAAATAATCAGTTTTGGCGTTATTGAGATTTTCGCCTTTGATGATTGCATAGGCTTTTGTAACAGGATCTTGGCTATTCTCTAATTCACGGTGCTGATCAACATGGCGTTTATCCATCGCAAGCCGAGATGATTTTTCCCGGCCATTTAATGTCAGGCGATGTTTCTCCTTTTTCTCCTTATGACCATATTTACCGTACTTGCTCTTAAGGTTTTTCTCTAGATCGCCTCTTGCGGAGTTGTGCTTTTCAAGAAGATCTTCTCTCTCAGCTTTTTGGTGTTTATTCAGGATCTTTACGGCGTTTTGCATCGCCAGTGATTCAAGGCCAATAAATTCCCATTGATCTAAACTGGTTAGTCCGGGTTTGCGTCTCATAAGTCGTCCGCCTCGATTTCATCTTGGGTTAACAGTTCTGTGAGGGTTTGTTGTGGCTGGTCACTCAGTCTTAAGCTACGAGTTTGATAGAGGTGTTTAAAATTGATACCAACGCGGTCACTATCATGCCAGCTTGCAAGGAGGGAGCGCATCTCATTCTTCTCCGTCATATTTTTGAGAGAGAGCCAGCCATATTTCTGCGTCAGTTGATTTTCAAGGTCGAGCCTTGCTTGTTCTTGTTGTGCCATTAATCCTTCCCATTCCTCCATTTGATGTAGAGCGAGAAGGTTTTGCATGTCCGGCTTGGACATTTCGTAGAATTCATTTCTTATGGTCATTATTGTTCTCCTTTTCTACAGTTCCGGTTCATTGTCGTAGTCTTGTTCATAATCCCAATCTTCACGCTCATAATCGGTTTCAAGTTCTGCCTCCCAATCACGGGCAGGGGCATGTTCAAGATCACCGAGATAGGCAAGATCACGCACGAGTTCGCGGCGCTCTTCCTTATACTGTGCTTCGAGGGTATTGAGCTTTGATTGCAAGGGCTGACGCTCTTTGAGTTGTGCTGCAATCAGATCCTCACGTTGTTTCTGATCACGCACATGGTTCTTCCATGCCTCGGCCTCATTGGATTTACGGGTTTTCCAGTATTTGCCGTTAAGTTTGTCTAGCACCCCTTTAAAGCCTTTGCGGATACGGGCAGCGCGGTCATTTTCTTCCTTAATCCAGCGTTCTGCTTGAAAATCATCCAACCCCCGCCGTGCCTCTTGATGCGTATTGGTCATACGTGATTTGGCATCAATCAAGGGCTTGGTTTGCTTGATCTGTTGGGCTTTTAAGTGCTCTGTATGTTTTTTGAGCGCCATGCCGATTTCGCGATTGATCCTATTGTTGACCTCGGCGACTGAGAGCAGCTTGGCCGGATCACCTAAGCGGCCTTCCAGCTCTTCCTTCTTTTTATTAAGTTTCCGCTGATTGAGTGGATGGACTTCGCCGTACACATCGACCACGACAAACCCGCGCCGATCTCCCTTGGCCAAGTAATAGCCACTTTCTCCCAGTGCTGCCTCGAAGCTCGCTTTGCTGTCAGACAGGTTCCAAGCCACCTGTAGATCTTCTTTAATCTCGGCTGCGCTACGTCCGGTTCGTTCGGCCTGCTTCATTTCAGCGCGGGTGAAGTTAAGAGGGTTGGTATTGTTCTTATCCAAGAATCCATCCGGTAAACGCCAGTCATGCTCCAAGTACAGGGATTTGGATATATCCTTGAGCTTGTAGTGATCATGGGACATGTTCACCGCCGTCATGCTGCTTGCGTCAATACGGCTCCAGACGCAGTGGGCATGGCGGCGACCATGCTTTTCATGGAAGACAACCACGCGGGGCTGGCCTTCCAGTTTCAGGTCTTTCTCGACGGTTTCTAAGGCTTTTTCAAAGTCGGCGGTTGAGGCATCGGCCTCTTGGGGAGGGTTGAGGGACAGGGAGTACATATACTGCTTGCACTTTGTTCCCTTGGATATGGCATGGATTTCATTGAATGCGCCAAGAACATCCTCTGCCACAAAACCAGAGACCTCATAAACCTCAACATGCTCGTTATCTTTGGCATTGAGCAGATGCAGAGCCATTTGCCGACCACCGCCGCGTTGATTGCCTTCAAGGATCATTGCCATTTTCCTTGTCAGTTTCCCGCTGCGGCTTTAAACCCATGGCTTTTATAAGGGCATCTCGTATCCAAAATATGGCCTCACACGCCTCATTCAAGGCATCTTCTGTATCCTGAATGACTGGCAGTGATCCGGTATTAACGGCCTTGGCAAGTTGATTGATATTCTGGGAGATGCGCGAAGTTCCCAATGCCGCCAGTACCTCGGCCAGAGCTTTACGGTCATGGATTGGCACTTTACGGGGTGCGGCAGGCCGTAAGCCTTTAGAAAAGATGCAGTCTTTAATGAACTGACCAAGTGGCCTGCCTTCGGCCAGACTTTCCAGCTCAGAGCGTTCTTCTTGACTTAAACGCAGAGAAAATGGCGGAGTAGGCGGTGTTTTAGGAGCGTTTAGGCGTTTTTTAGCCATTTTCACCCCCTGCCATTACTTCTAAATGGAGTGTATTGCTATAATCCGCGCCCTTGAAGGCGCAGGCTCCCTCTACGATAGATGAAATTGTGGATAGTAATGTGCTTGCAGTGGGTGGCTGTCGGGCGATATCAAGGGCTGTGAAGAGCGGTCTGTACAGTTGGTATCCAGCCCCCGCTACCAATTGAACAGACGGTCTGTAGATAGCATTGCTTTTAGCGATACCATCTACAGGCCGTTTTTCATTTCTGCCTTTCATTGATTGATCCTCAGTTGCGATTTTCAATATCCCTGCCAGATCTCCATGCAGGTCGATTTGTAACTCACCCCCGCCGATCTTGGGCGTTAGAATAATTTTCTCGATTAACCCTCTGATATGCTGCGCCGATCCTCCGGCCTCCTGATCTTGGAGCGCGCGGATTAAGGCGTTTACTTCTGCGTGATAACGGCTGGCCATTGCCGGATGCACAAAGGGCTGTGGCTCATGACCTGAAACCTTCATCTTGGCTTCAATCTCGATCTGGCGCTGTTTGATGGCATCCAGCTCATCCTTAACCATATCAGGGTCAATGCCGCGCTTGATCGCATCGATGATATTGGCCTTTTCACGTTCGATCTTGGACTGCTCAGATTTTAACCGCTTTAAGTCCTGATGCTGGGCGGCGATCAGGACATTCATATGTTTGGTGTATTCGGCGCAAAACAGTTCCACCAGCTCAGGACGCATCAAATGGGTTTGTAGGGCTGATAGCACCACACCCTCCAGATTCTCACGCTTGATGGTGATCTTATTTGTGCAGACGCTCTCACCCTTATTACGGGCAGCAGAGCAGCCATAACGCTCACTATTAACCTTGGCAAAGCCGCCGCCGCATGATCCACACTCCAGCAGGCCGGAAAGCAGATATTGCGGGCGTTTGCGCGCCCCCAAATGACCGCTTTTCTTATCAAGTTCCTTCTGGCGTGCTTTGACCGCATCCCATAGCTCTTGGTCTACGATGCGAAGATCGGGGACATCCTGTCTGATCCACTCACTTTCAGGGTTGGGACGCGCCACGCGCTTGCCCGATGACGGATCTTTGATGAAGCGCTGGCGGTTCCAGACCAGTTCGCCGATATAGAGGTGGTTATTGAGAATACCTGTACCGCGTTTACGATTGCCGTTAATGGTGGATTGCCCCCAAGCTTTCCCTGACGGGCAAGGAATATTCTCACTATTCAAATCAGAGGCTATGGCCTTAGGGGACTTATTATCATTGGCGTATTCACAGAAGATCCGGCGGATTACCTCGGCCTGATCGGGGGCAATCTCACGATCTCCCCTGATGGCCTCGCCATTGGCATCGAATTTCTTAACCACGCGATAGCCATAGGAGATACCGCCGCCCGACTTGCCATTCTCTACACGTCCGCGTAAACCACGCTTGGTCTTTGCAGCCAGATCTTGCAGGAATAGCTCATTCATCGTGCCTTTCAGCCCGATATGCATGGTGCTGATCTCACCCTCGGATAGTGTGATGATCTTGGTTCCTGCAAAGTTCATGCGTTGATAGAGGCCGGAGATATCAGGCAATGCGCGAGACAGGCGATCCAGCGCCTCACACAATACGATATCAAATGCCCCATTCATGGATGCCGCAATAAGGGATTGGATACCGGGGCGCATCAAGGATGCACCCGACATACCTGCATCACTGTAGATTTCAACAATATCCCAGCCCTCAGCCTTGGCTTTTTCGCTGCACAGACGGATCTGATCCTCAATTGAGGCATCAGATTGAAGGTCAGAGCTGTAGCGGGCATATATGCAGGCGCGAGCTGTCATTGTTAAGTACCACCTTTATTGTCTGATTGATGGGCTTGCCGCGCTTCGTATATAGCTTTGAAATCTATGTCTGCGGCTTCTTGCGCCAATCTTTGAACGATCAGCTTTAGGGCTGTATCTATGGCTTGCATTTGATTATGACTCGACTCGAAGGGAGTCTTCAAATGATTCTCTGACTGATTCAGGCCATCAATGTTTAATATAATGTCACTGTGCTTTGATCGGCTCATAGGCAAGCACCAAAACACAAAACAGCGGGGTATGCGCTCACGCCCCCGCTGTCATGGTGCGCAGTTTGATTTCCCACATTTCGAGAGCTGAATATGGGCGGTCTGGGTGAGAGACTGCCATGCAGAAAATCAAATAGCGCATAAAAAAGAGCTGCGTCGAATAGCGTACTATTCTGACCAGCTCTCATACAATCTATGGTATAGGGTAAACCCTTAATAAATGGTAAATAACCTAGCCAAAAGTCGCGGATTTCATGGTTTTGAAGTGCATTTTGATTTAAAAGTGACATGACCTAAATCTCCATCTCATCTTCTAAATCCATATCTTCGCCAAAGTCATATTCGCTGGTTTCAAGCCAAACACTTTCATGCTCCAGATCATCAATGCCAGCTTCTATGGCATAAGCCCCAAGATCGAGATCATCGGGCATAACTTGTCCGTATCCATGTTCGCGCAAACTATCCAATTCATCTTGCAAAAGCTGTTCTTTTAAGCTCTCTTCAATTTCGGCGTAGCGTTCGGCCTGCATCGAAATTTGATCGACATCCGCTTCCAGCACATATTCCCCCGGCATCTCATTCACCTGCGCTTCGAGGTAATACATACCATGTTCGTTATCCCAACCGACATGGATGGAATACTCATCTTGAAATGCGTTAAGTTCATGACGGCTCATAACCAATACCCCCAGATATTTGCTCCGGTATAGAGTTCATAAAGTGCGAAGAGGGAAAGCACTGCAAAGGCAATGCAGGCATATTCGAGAATGCTGCGCTTTTCAGGGTTGAGCGGCCTGCGGTTTTTCACGCGACTTAAGCTTTGCTGCGCAAGATAACGCTGTGCCATCATCCTTCGCCATGCGCGGGATGTAACCCATCCCTTGAACGACAGAAACAACAGAAGCGGCGGACAACAATAATAAAGCATGAACATCCATAAAGAGGTTCTGGCCTGCCATGCAATTTCATGCGGCCAGAAGGTAATGATCAATGAAACATAGGCGCTGCTGATGAGAATAATCGTGTAAGCAATTGGGTTCATACTCACGTTCCAAAGAATACCGGCTCTAACAGCTTTTCAATGTTCAGACCCGGCTTAGTGAAATCCACACCCTTATAAACTGGCTGGTCAGCATAGTGAGGGTGAATGCTGTAGAGCGGTTTTCCTTTTCTGTCTCGATATAGCGCATCAAGGAAGTAACAACTCTTGTAGCAAATCACAGGATTGGCATTGGCGAGGATTAACACCTGCACTGCGGGGTGCAGTGATCTAAATTCGTCAGGCGTTATCAAAGGTCGTGAGACATAGTGATCCAGTGAAGAGGTATATTCGGGATCGGTGAATAGCCCCGCCCGCATTGCGGCACTGACTTCACTTAAGCTCTCTATCGTGGTCGTGCCGCAGAGTTTGGATAGGTATTCCGCAGTGAACAGGTCATTCACACCGGAAACCTGAATAACACCGCAATTGGCAATAAAGGTTTCCCAGCTCGGATACAGAGATTTAAGCTGACTTAAATCTTGAATAATCATGTGCAGGACAAGGCCATATCCTGCCATCAGACCTACTGCGATTTCTACTTCTCTCAAGTAGCCAAGAGAGGTTCCCATCTCTTCTAACTGGAATAACACAGGGGGATTAGGTTTAGTCTCAAAACGTGATACGCAGCGCAATGACCAACTTACAAACAGGCGTACAAGCCTGTTGTCGGTTGAAATCTTTGCTGTGCTGATAATGAGAAAGACAGATGTATTACCATTGGCCAGCATATCGGGGTGGTAATCATTTTTAGAGAGAACGGTACGGTTTCTCGGGCTTTCCAGAAAATGCGTATTAACTTGTGCGGTAGAGATAACACCAGATAGCTCCTTTGCTGCCTTGTTTTGGATACGTCCGGCTGCGGCACGTACAAAACGATTACGGCTCTGCGCCATACCGGGTGTAACAAGGATGATCTTCTCCTTGCCATCCTCTTCCTCTTTTGAAAATGCACCGCTGATTAGTTCTTTGAACTGCTTCGGAGGCAAATTGAGGCAATCGCGTACTTGCCCCAAATCACGCGCGCCTCTCGGATTAGGAAGCAAGCTTTGCGGACAGGTACGGATATGCATGCATAGTCCGGCAATAAGCGCCTTGGCTTCATTGCTCCAGAACTTATCTTTATCATTGGTTTCGACAATGGCTTCACCAATGAGCATGGCATCATCGAAAAAGTCAGGGCTTTTAGGATCAAGATGAATGAGAGGATTAAACCCGGAACAATTAAAGCCACGTCGTGAAGCAACGCGGTCTTCAGGATCAATCAGACAGGTTAAATGACCAAGAACATCCCGCCTGTATACTGCGGCTATTTCTGCCTGTTCTCCATCTTTTGGTGCAGCGCAAACCATAGACCCCATATGCGTCAAACAAATAGGAACGGAACCCGAAATACCTTTTCCGCTACGTGTCGCGCCAATTTGTAATATATGGGCTTTAATCGAGGTAGCAATCAAGGTCTGCTTTGTCTTGATATGTTCGGCTGGAAGATAGCCAAGCGGTAGTCGGCCATCTTCTCCATAATGGCGCTCCTTTAAATGCTGCGCCGTTGCCCATTCTGCCGAGCCGTGAACATACGGATCACGGCGGTAGATGCGCTGCGGCATTCCGTTAGGGGGCTGCATGATTTGGTCTCCCGTTTGTTAACAGTTGCCATGCTGTTGCTGCCACAATCGGATCTTGCCCGTTTCCAATGGCTTTAAGTCGCTCCATCCCGCAGGCCACCGCATCAGGATCTCGTTTGAGTGCGGTGTAATCATCTTGTGAAAGCATCGCGCCGATTGCTCGTGAATACCCCCGTCGGAATGATCCTTCCTGACCAGTGAGGACAGGTTTTTGAACGACCATGCTCTGGCGCAATTGGCGGTCGGGCGCAGCAGCGACAATCCATATTCTTTTGCCGTCACAGATCGCCCCTGTGTCGTGACCTCCCAGCACTCCCCATCTTGCATCAAGCCCCAACGCGGCCAAGTCTGCGAATATTCGGTGAATGTATCGGTGAACAAGCAAGCCTGAGACGTTCTCCAGATAGCAGTATCGTGGTCGCACTGCATCAATGGCATCGCGTGTGGACGGCCACATGTTTCGGGGATCGGCTTCGCCTTTTTGTAATCCGCCGAGGCTGAATGGCTGACAGGGAAAGCCTGCTGTAAGTACATCAACAAAGCCTCTGTACTGCTTGGCTGCACCGGAGAGAACAAACTCACGCACATCTGTAAAGATGGGGGCTGTATCGAGGATTCCGTCTTCAATTCGTTGGGCAATGACTTGTTGGCAGTATTCATTCCACTCCACATATCCGATTGTTGTCCATCCCAGAAGCTTTGAGGCCAGCAAACCGCCACCCGCGCCGGAAAACAAGGAAAGCTCTTTCATGGCTTACCCCCTTTAGGACACTGAAAAGCGGTTAGAACTTTCTGGGATTTATAGGCTTGACCGATAGCTGAGAAATACTGAGAGAGCGATTGCTTAACATCATGACCCTGCGCGATGAAGCTATCCGTTATCCCTTCAAGATCATCCTTCTTACTGCCGCCAATAAAGTACACAAAGGTCAGAGCATCGCCTTTGAGCTTCATAAGCTCCGCTTTACGCACCGGATCGGATAATGTGTATCCATCGGTGATGATGATGGTTGCTTTTTGGTATCCATTGAAAGCAGGGGAAGAAAAATTCTGATATGTATCTTTTAAAGGGAGATAAATATCAGTGCCACCACCTATTGCTATGGAATCGATACCAAAATTCCGCTTACCACAGCTCTGATAGGTCTTTCTTGTAAATTCATAGCCAGTATCAAAGCTGCCCACCACACAGATTGCGGATTTTGGAAGTATCCGCAAGAAATCCTTGGCTGTTTGCTTCACATCGCCAAACACATCATTCATGGAAAAGCTTTTATCTAACAGCAGCGCAAAGGCCATCTTGGGCGGAGCTTGCCTGATGGTTTTATAGGTAAAGCACAGCTTTTCTCCGGTGAGGGAATAGATTGCCAAGCTGTCCTTTGGCGGGGATATAAAATTGCCATTGGCATCTTTGAAGCTGGCAATGACTTCGATGCCATAGGGGAAGTTCGCGGATTTGATAATCTCGGATGTGCCGCCGGAAAACGCCACCACCAGATCATTCGCCATATCGACATCAAAGCCCGAAGTAATAACAACACCCTTGCCATCGACCATCCCCATTTTGGAGATGGTCTTGATCAGGGCTGGCGGAACGCCAAGCGCCGGATCGGTCTTCATCTTGAGAGATATGGCTTTCTCAAAATCGTAGATGCTGCGCACAACTATCATCGGCGCTGTTTGATCGCTACGCGCTTTTAAGGTAATGCCAGCATCCTGCGCCGCACTGCGGCTTTGGATGGTAATTTCCGCCCCTGCGAATAGGGGCGCTCCAAGTGTGGCAATACAAGTGATTGCGGCTGTGAGTGATTTAAGTCTCATATGCCCGCCCTCCTTATAGCAATGAATTCAAGCGGGACTTGGTTTGTGCTTCCCCCAGCAGGGCAAAGTCGATATCACCCTGTCGTGCGCGCTTCAAGATGCCGAGGGATGCAAGATAGGCTTGCAATACCTGATCCTGATCGGCATGAACCCGCATGAATTTAAGGGTGTTTAGCTTATCCGCAATACTTGCAAGAGCGAGGTTGTCGGGGATCTCCTGCGGCACCTCAACCTCCACCGGCTTTTCACTCGACTGAAATGGCACATGGATTGTTGAGCCGATCCAATAGAGACGAATGGTGTCCGGCTGATTGAGCTTCACGGTGGTTTCAATCTGCTCAAAAGCCATCACCAGATCTGAAAAGGTATTTTTAAACACCAGCAGCTCTTTCACATCTGCCGCTTGTGCGGAGAGCTGAGAAGCTGTACCAGACCATGCAATACGGTTTGGCATGGCGCTCAATACTATGTGAATCTGTGTGTCTCGCGTTGCGCGATAGCGTGACAATGTGGTGAGTTGATGGAATAGATTGATTGTCGTATTAAGAGCTTCCGGCTGGTCGACTTCACTGATCGTGCCGCCATTTTCCACCAGCACAAAGATACTCTCGGTTTTCTTGGGAGCCTTGGGAGCAGGGGCTTCTCCCCCGCCACAGGCCATCAAACTTACAGATAATAGAGCTATGATTAGAGTTCTCATGACTTATACCTCGGATTTAAGGGAGTGGAAGGCGCGGGCTGTCATCCAACTAATTGCTAGATTGATAACGGCTATGACGATTGACACGCCAATACCCATGGCTTTGTTTTGGGATAGGAAGGACATAATCGCGCTTTGATCTTCTGCTATACCAAAGCCACCCGGTGCGCTCTCTCTGGCGATTAGCGTGTAAAGTGAAACGCATTCAAGAGTGATTACGAGTGACAATATGGTGAGAGCAACAAAGGCTATGACTTGATTTTGCCGATGCTGAAACCAGTCCTGCGGATCTTCCATGATCTTCTGACGCAGTATCTCTGCCCAGATCATCAGCGGGACAGCTATCGAGAAAATCGAAAGCAGGAAGCTCAGGACGTGCGAGCCGTTTGCTTCCTGATCTACGCGCATGAACACCCCGCCGATAATGGGGAGTTCGCTTAATAGCGTATGATCCAATAAGCCCAATACTGAGGTGTACGTACTAAAAAAAAGAAGGAATAGTCCGCCCTCTAGGGCGCAGCAAAAGATAATGGTCAGCGCACCTGAAAAGCTGATTGATGGCATAGCGCCACTGTCGAGGAATGAAGGTTTGTCCATTTTCATGACGATTTACCTCTTTTATGTTGGTTTTTGGCGTTGCGTACCAGATTTCGAAGGCATCCCGATTGAAAACAATAGGGATTCTCACAGGTAACCCAGATGTCGCAGCGCAACATGTCCTCATCGCTGGCTTCTGGGGTATGATTGGGATCGGGCAGAACCTTGTTTCTCAAAGGCTCCCCCTCAGTGCAGGCACTACCGCGCCTCTTTGGGGTGTTCATAATGTATCTCCACGATTTAAAAGGCTATTAGAGAAGGCCGAGAGGAAGAACTGTCATCTGCCTTTTGGCCTTGGGGAGATAATGCGGGATAGTTGCGGAACCTCTACCTCGCTACTGCCTCGTAGCAGAAGCAGAGATAAAGAAAGGGATTTGATTGAATGCCATACAAATATCAAAAGCGGCAAGTTGATATTCTTCGCATTGAACTAAATAAGGTTTATGAGAAGGCCGTATCAGAATATGGCGATGAAGAAATGTCGTGGTTAAAGCTCGGAGATATGATCGAATCCCAGCTCAAAAATATAACTCATGAAGCTTGGTCAAAAATCTATGAGCGTCGTAGAGGGCAATTTTCAAGAGATGCTATAGCAGACATATTAGACGTTGATTTTCAAACGGATAATTTCCGGAAGTTTGCGACTGGGGAAAATAGTACGATGCGCCCTAGTATAAAATTAATGGCGTTGGATATTTACTTAAGTGAAACAGAAAACGGATATTCAACGCTGACAAAGGAACATCTAAACAATAAGCCTGCACTTCCAAAAATCGCCTCACTACTGACAGAGTTTCTTCATAGTAATACAGACTATGAGCCGTTTATAAAATCATCTCAGCTATCAGGGTATTATCAATGTCAGATTGATGGTGTAGAGGTAAATCTACATTTAAGCGAAGAACATAATCCTCACATTCTAACGGCAAAAATTAATGAACTTGTTAAACCCAGTAAATCTAAAAAATCTCTCGACCCTAAACTTATTGAATATTCTGGCTGGGTTTTAATAGATCCTAGCGATGGCTTATTTGGCTTGTTTCAGAATGAAACACTTTCAACCAATCATATGATATTTCCGATATCTATTGATGAGGATGTTGGCCTCCGCAGGAAGGCAAGGCAGCTTACATTTTTAAATCAACCAGTCGATCCTATTTATACTCAACTGGAAAATAGCAGAACCTCTAAAGAAATTGCTGGGCAGTGGTTGTATAGGGACGAGGGAAGGATACTTAAATTTGAACGTGTAGATGATTTTTCTTGAGCTTTATTGAAATTATATGGTACTGAAAATGGGCGATAAAGACTGGTTAGTACATGTTGAGAAGGTGTTGTCAGGAAAGCGAATATCTGCGCTTGAGTTAACATTCCAATCAAAATTCTCGAACAAAAGAAAAAGAGGGTTTGGACTTTCTCAGAATGCTGATGTAAACGAAGTCAAGCATATTGTCGATAAACTCTTGGAAGAGTTGCAGGAAATTAGGGATGATAAAAAGAAAGATAGGGTCATGGAAGACTTCGAAAAAGCCGCTGAAATAGACCGGATGATCACAAATCTAAAATCGGTTACGGATGGCATTGATATGTATGAGGCGGTTATTGATCAGCCCAAGGTAATGTCTGTTTCAGGAGCGAATTCTCAACGCGAGCGTGACATAGTTAACCTTGGTCTGATTTTAATTGAAGCCGCTTCGTGGAATGATAAAGAGGTAGCTGATGCTTATATTGATGAGGGGTTTCCGATTAACTTTCAGCATCCTCGCAGAAATTGCACTGCCCTTCATGATGCGGTTCGATGCTCACAAACAGATTTTGCCGAGTCACTTATGAACTCGGGAAAATGTGACTATTTGCTCAAAGATAATCGAGATCAGACAGCTTACGACGTGGCATACACTAAATGCTCTGATATTGACTTAACTGATGAACTCCGCGTTAAGACAGAGGAGCAGGCAAAGGCCAGAGGGCTTAATTTGGATGATGTTTTTTCAATAGAGGTTGTTTGAGTTAATCTTCTACTACATTTCTTAGTGACCCAAGGGTTTCTGTTTGGTAACGTCTGGCTTCATCTGCATAGACTTTATTATGAGCATGGATGATTTCATGTAGCTCATCCCAGTTACCAAATTCGGATATTACTCTATCCATATGATATTTTTGCTTTTCACTTAAAGATAATTCCCTATTGAAATTAAGGTATTCCTCATCCTTAATTTTCCTCATGTCAGGATGGCTAAACATAAATTCAATGAAAGAAACATGAACCACGCACTCGATATCTTCTACCAATAATTCCATATCAAACGATGGATTAACATCTTCTTCCTCGGCAATAATTTCAGAGATTGTATAAAAATCATTAAATGCACCGTGAAGCCATTCCGCACAGATTTCTTGAAATTCTGGTGACGGCGTTACGAATATGAGATTGTTTTTTATATCTACAGAATGGCCTTTATCTACTTTCTTGGCTCCCTCGCTCATGATTTTTTTAAGAGCTAATGCAAAGCGTGTTCTTGGATTGGGGTAATTATTATCTTTGCCAATAATTCGATTTTTCCTGTCCAAAATAGATATGGCTAGAGAAATTCCGCCTGCAACAATACGAAAAAGACCGTTATGACCTTGTATCCATGACGAGTTGAAGTCCTGAATAATGTCTGGTTTGAAAAAGCGCTTAAAGGCTTCTTCTGTAGCAATTGCATCAGCTTGGGCTTCCAGTACCTTATTGACGGTTGCTGACATACCATTAAAAGGCATATCTTCCTGATAGAACATATGCCCCTCTCTATAATGTGCTTCTTCGTGCATAAAAATCCAAAATAATGCGACATCAATTAGAAGAAGGCCTAAATCCATCCTGTCATTATCGTTCGGTACTTTCTTGTAAAATGTGCCGATATAAGATGGCTTTAATGATCCCGGTGGAATTCCAATGTCTCGCTCCACATCATAATAGAAGGCTCTGGCCTCAATACTGGCCGTATTTTCTTGACTATAATCGAAATATCTATGTCTCGGTGGGTGTAGGGGCACAGCAGCAAAACACTCGCATCCGTTCCACCTAGAGGTTTCTCGATTAGTATTGCTAAAAAGGCGCTCATTCATAAAATTACCAGATGATAGAGCACGGGCAGTGAGATCATTCAAAGCATGAAGAATACCAGTCGTTATCGAAATCGTAAGCTCATGATCATTGTCTTCAGGGAGATAGCATTCACAGTTGGCGACTAAATCCTCTTTTATGTCGAGTTTAATCTGTAATTTATCATTGGCTTCTTGATTGCGATCACTAAATCTCGATGTATTGTATATATAGCCTAGGACACCGCTCAGCGATCTATTAACTTCGGCGAGGTATGCATCTTTAGAGTGCGTTGAAAAAAGGCCAGAGGTAAACGATTTGGCTTCATCGTATCCCATGATAAAAGACAGGTTTGCTGTATCCATTTCATTCATAAAGCTGATCCTTAACCCTATTAGACGTTTTGGAATATGGCTTTTCGCCAACTAATTCATGATCACGACTTAATCATGACAAAATGATCCGATATTTCAACAGGTTAATAGAAAATAAGAAGCATATTGAGGGGGTGATAAAAGAAAAAATCGGAAGGGTTTCTTGATATTCTTGAAGAGCACTACAATCCTGACTAATTAATAAATTATTAATCAAAATACGCTGTAATACTAACCAGTAGTATTACTACATGAAATTCCGAGAGATTTACTTATTGGGTGAAATAAGTGCTTTGATATTCAAGGCAGCGAGGTTTCTAATGAGTAGAGATATTTCCACAGAAGAATTGAAAAAAGCCTATCTAATATCCGCAAAAATAGTATCACTTTATGGTGAAAAATATCTGCCTATTTTTGAACGACTTGAATCTGAATATAGGAAAAGAAAAAAATCAAAAGAGGCTTTACAAAGGGCATTATCAGTTATAGAAAAGATAAGTGACTGATACACACAGTGATACATTTATTGATACACATTTAGAATACAGTGAATTTTCGAAAACGATTAACACACTGATATAAAATAACTTTTTAAATTTTGTATAACTCGTTCGAATCCCTCCGTGTCCGCCATGAACATTCATTTAGAATCAGCCTCTTCAATACTTTCCTTTTAATCCTTTTAGTGCTTCCTAATGGACTTTATTGGTCCAAGAGTTCATTCGTGACTGTATACTCCTAATTTAGTGAGATGAAAATGAGCAGAAAAAAGAAAATATGGATTACGTTGGGTGTCATCATCGTTTTAATTATCGTCTGGCGGATGAACGCTGTGTTGAATACTCCTCCATTATCTCCATCATCTGGCAATGGTGGAGTTTATGATGAAAAAACAGGCAAGTTCTATACTGCAGAAGACTTGCAGAAAATTAGGGAAGGCGATTAAATGGGCGATCAAGATAATACATCAGAAAATTCAGAGAAGAGACCCAAGCGTAAAACGTGGAAATGGATTGTATTCGCCATCATTGCATTACCCATTGCGTGGTGGGTGTTCTTGGGGGAGGGCATAAAGTCAGTAAAAGTTTTGATGGGGGCGCCAATTTACACCGATGAGATACTCGGGGGTAATACGCCAGAAAGTATGAAGCAGCAGAAAGAAGATAATATTAGGAATAATTCAAAATGATTAATTATGATGATTTTAAAAAATTATTGTTTCCATATAATTTTGTTGGTGATTCTGATGGCTTAATTGAAACGAACGCAACTCCTAACGATCAAACAGTTCATCAGGAAGATGGTAAGTATATTATCACATATTCGTTTTTCAGATCGTATAGTGATATTACATTCTCCACCTAATTTATGACCATCATAAAAACGTGGGAGCAATCTGGGATCACCTGTTGACGTCCTGATTTAGCCTCTCTACTTATCATTGTATGCATTAATTCTAATTTGGGAGTGCAACGTGAGAGCATTTTTTCTGATTGTCGTTATTTTATTTTCATTCACTGGTGCGGGGTTTTATGTTTTTGCAAATGAAGGCATAACCCTTGGCGAGCTCGTGTGTGGTAATCCCAAATATAAAACATTTAAATTTAAAAATGGTACTGAATTCACTATTCCAGAGGCATATATAAGCGATCGGTTTGGTCTTGATTTTGGAACGGGTAAGGACGACGAGTACGTAGATTTGATAGTTGTAGAAATGCACCGCAATGATGGTAGACCGAACTGTGAGAAGGTGAAGGATAGTAAAAAGGGATTTATGCGTGTTAGCATTATGGATCACAACTTTGATAAGGTTCTGCAGACAAGGCACAATAATTACCCGTATATGATTGCAGGTGAAGAAGAGCAATTTGATTTATTTAGGTCTGTGAATTCTAACGATCCGTTTGACCTCCTGAATATCCGAGATTTTTTAATTCCTAAAGATCAAAATTTTAGAGAGAGCTTGTTTATTAGGTGCACTAGATCTGGTGCTCACACAAAACCTAATGTTAGGCTAGGGTGTACTAGTAGAAGTAAGTTAACGGATCGTGTGATGATCAAATATGGGTTTAATCATCAGTTCCTTAGTCGTTACCAAGAAATAGATACTGCAATTCAAAACACTGTTTCTAAATTTGTTACCTCATCACAAGGGAAATAGACTATGACTACACTACAAGAACTATTGGACTTGCAAAGTGCACTTATACTTGAAGATGAGGATTCTGGTATTTTCGATCGTGGTGAGATGTATCTAAGGTTTTATAGTTCCACTTCTAGTGCTGCATCACCTGTTGACTTCCTGATTTAGCCTCTCTACTTATCATTGTAT
>JBOEGQ010000009.1:0-142780 GCA_050633505.1 Alphaproteobacteria bacterium | reverse complement strand
GAGACACCTGCAACGCCACCTGTACAAGCAGAACCGGCGAAGGAAGAAGAAGCAGACAAAAAGCCTGCTAAACCAGCAATATTTGGTGCACCTAAATCTGATACATCTGAAAATAATGATGATAATAAAGAATAGAGACGCCCTGATTAACTAGGCGCCTCTATTAAATATAATATCTCTATTTATAAGTGATTTATACGCGACTATACCAAGTTGCCCGCGCCTTACCATGTCTTACAAGGTAACCGCCCTCTACCAACTCACCCAGTCGTAATTTCAAGGTAGAGCGCTTACCACGAGTGTATCTCTCTATCTCTTTCATGCTTAAGCGATCATGCTTGTCAAACAACTTAAGAACTTTAGTCGACAATCCAGGCATATTTGCAATTTCAGAACTGCCCTTTTCAATACGAGATTGCAGTTTATCCTTTTGCTGCTTAAGAATTTCAAAGAAAAATTCTAACCAAACATCCCAGTCGATCTTACCAGTTGCAAGGGTCTTTTGCGTATGTGCCAACGCCTTGTAATAATCTTCTGCGTTATCTTGTAACAAGTCATCTAACGTACTATACGGAGCATAGCTATAGCCCGCTTTAAACATCAAAAGAATAACTAAAAGACGCGCCAATTTCTGGTTTCCCTTATCAAAGGGACAAAATTGCAAATAGACCGCCGTAAAGATAGCAATAACAAAAAGCGGATGAAATTCTTTTTCATCTAAAGCTTTCTCTGTCCAACTCATCAAACGGGGCATAAGGCTACGCACTTCTGCAGGTGAGGCGACATCTAATGCCCCAACCAAAGAATCACCCTTCATAACCTGTAAAGAGATACTGCTTTCCTTGAATATGCTAACCTGTTTTGCCCCTGTGAACGCCGCATGTAAACGACATAACAAATCAACATCTAATGGCTGATCCTGCCAACTACTTGCAATCTCTTTGAAATTTCGGCCAAAACTGGACACATCCCCCAAAAGCTGTAGCGAGGTTGTGTGATTTTCCATCGCACCCCACGCGCCCTTGAACTCATCGATCTCGCCGACAAGCTTCATCATCTTTTGTGAAATAATAACGTTTTGCAATCCTAACATGATGGCCAACTATAGCCACGGCAGAGCATAAGATCAATCACAGAAAAAAATTTCTACATACGAGATGGAATTTCAATACCCAGCAATTCCAGAATAAGGGATAATTGCTTATGCGTTTGTTGACACAATGCCAGACGGCTCGCCTTAACCTGTTCATTTTCCTCTGAAAGGATATGGCAATTACCGTAGAATGAACTGAATTCCTGGGCAAGACGATATGCATAGTCACACAAAAGATGCGGGGTATTGTTATGAAGCGCACCATCGAAAAAGTCAGGCAACTGCGTCAACAACAAGGCAAGCGAACGATCTGCATCTTCCAATACAAAATCATCACAAGAAACACCGCCTTCAATACCTGCCTTTCTGAGCAAAGATTGGATACGAACGGCCTGATACAAAAGATACGGGCCTGTTTTCCCTTCAAAAGAAGTCATACGATCAATATCAAACACATAATCTGCAATACGGTTATTTTGCAGATCCGCAAATTTAACCGCGGCAATTCCGACCTTATGCGCAACATCTTCACGCTCTGCCCCATCCATATCTTTTGCAAGCTCTGCTTCATCAAGACGGGCATGTGCCTTATCAACCGACATAGAAATCAGATCTTCCAAACGCATCACACCACCTGCACGCGTTTTGAACGGCTTACCATCTGTGCCATTCATCGTTCCAAAGCCCGCATGTGCCAGTTCCACAACATCATCTTGTGCGATACCACTACGCCGAGCAGCGCGAAATACCTGTTCAAAATGAAGAGACTGGCGCTGATCAACGCAGTAGATAATTTTGACGGGCTGATAACTTTCCATACGTTCAACAATGGTGGCAAGATCTGTTGTACCATATAAAACCGCGCCGTCAGATTTCAAAAGAATAAGCGGAGGAACCTCTTTCTTATCATCATTTTTTTCAACCGGGAATATGAGTGCACCGTCACTCTCCACGGCATACTTTTTCTCTTTCAGATCATTAATCATTGGCGCGATAAAGGGGTGTGCATCGCTTTCCCCTTTCCATTCATCAAAGTGAACACCAAGCGCATCAAAATTCTTTTTCATACCTTCAATCGAAATATCAATGAATTTTTGCCATGTACGTGTGTACGTCTCATTACCATCTTGTAGCTTTCGCGTGGCTTCACGTGCCAAAGCCATGCGCGTTTCGTCTTCCTTACACGCCGCCGAAGCCTTCGGATAAATATCTGCCAACATTTCCATCGTTATTTCACCATCAAAGGAAATAAGATCCAGCTCAGACAAGATCATTCCCATTGGCGTTCCCCAATCCCCCATATGCACATCGCCAATCGCGTTATACCCTGCATAAGAATAAATACGCCGCAAAGCATCACCAATAATCGAACTGCGCAGATGGCCAACATGCATGGCTTTAGCAATATTCGGACCACCATAATCCAGTACCACATTTTGTCCTGCGCCAATTTCATCAATGCCAGATCGAACAGAGCCACACATTTCCAACAAATGCGCGGAAATATAATTATCTGTCACTGTAACGTTAATGAAACCCGGACCACCGATTGTGATATCTTCGAAAACATTATCCGCAGTCTTAATATCATTCTTCAAATAATCAACAATATCCTGTGCAATTTCGCGCGGATTTTTCTTTGCAACTTTTGCGCAAGGCATTGCACCGTTACACTGGAATTGTCCACCTTGCACCTGCGCGGAGACGGAAACACGCGCGTGCTCAACCGGTAAAGACAACGCATTAAACGCTTGCTCAAATAAAGCTGTTAATTTTTCTGATAAAGAAGCCATAATCTATCCCTTTATATATCGGAACATGGATACACGATCCCCAATGAGTTGAACAGAGGATTTTTCAACGATGGTATGTATCTCAAGAAGATAAAAGAGAAAACCCTTCACAAGGGGTTCCTCCAAATATATTCTGGGCCATGGCCTAAAAAAGATTACGACTTAATCTTAATCAAGATCTGCATTTCTACAAAACCATCTTCACGGCTATCATTAAGGTAACGCTCAATTAATGGGAAATCATCCGGTTCAAACCCTGATTGGGGAAACCACTCACGGTAAATCCGTGTGTGTAACGACCCATTTGGATCTTCAGGCCCACGATAATATGCCATCGCATACTTACCTGACGGCATTTTAGATTCCTGAAATGGATGCACAATTACAGTATCTTCTTTAACAGTAACCGCGGCCTCATACCGACATTTTTTGGTTGGCGTAATGTTTGGGTCATCGTAACACACACCAAAAAAATCAGATCCCACCAATCTATTATTCGCGGCCCATTCACATAACTTATCCCACGTTTCAAAGATTGATTTCTCATCATAGCCTTCTGCAGATTCCAAAACGCAAACACGCTTTTCTTTTATTTCTATAATTTCAATATTCATTCTTGTCTCCTGTATTGGTTTAATAAATTCAGGATAGAGTTTGCGTGGATCGAAATCTTTTCCATACTTGCGTTTAAGTTCTCCAATCTTGCTATTTTCTTTAAACTGCTCGGGATGTTTAACCTCTTTTGGACTACATGAAAAATAGGCACTGAATGCCTTTGAAAAATTAGAAGAGGAAGAAAATCCGCACTGATACGCAATATCTGTAATAGACTTTTCTTTTGAACAGACCAGAAGAACAACCGCCATTTCCATACGTTTACGCCTGATATATTCATTCAGGGTTTCGCCAACTAATGCACTAAAAATACGATGAAAATGGTACTGTGAAAAACTGCCGGCTTTCGCGACATCTTTCAGATCAATCGGGTTTTCTAAATTCTCATGAATATAATCAAGTGCCTCACGAACACGTTGTTCGTAACGATTTTTTGTCGTTTTTCGTAATGGCACCATGGCACTTAGGCATCAATATTTGATTTTAACGCATTGTCCTGAATAAATTCACGGCGTGGCTCAACAACATCACCCATTAGGGTCGAGAAGATCTCATCCGCCTTAATCGCATCAGCGACTTCCACCTGTAGCAATGTACGTACATTCGGATCAAGCGTTGTTTCCCACAGTTGTTCGGGGTTCATTTCACCAAGACCCTTATAACGTGAAATCTGCAAACCCTTACGGCCAGCCTCTTGAATACGATCATAAAATGCCGCAGGTCCATTCACAACTGCCAACTCTTTGTCATCATTGTTGATTTTTACCGGGCCAAGGAAAATCTCCTTCAGCCAATCTTTTGCACCATTCAAACGCACTGCGTCCGGTGAACGCACGCGATCAATCTTCAAACGCACACGTTCCGTAATACCACGCGTTACTTTCCAGAAAGTATACCCCTGGTCAACACGGAAAGACCCTTGCCACCCTTTTTCATTTTCGTGTTCAATCTCATCAAGGCGCTTTGCCGTCGTATCCGCATATTTCTGGCCAAGCTCTTCATCGCGAACAACACCTTCATCAAATGCACCTGCAATTGCAGCCTGTTCCACAACACGGCGATTACCTGCACGTGCAGATAAGGCATTGATCGAATTTCTCAAAGATCGCGACTTCACCAATAAATCGCGCAAATCATTACCGCTGCGCGTATGGCCTTCACTATCAACAATCACGATATCGTTAATTGCCAAGTCGATCAAATAATCCTCTAACCCACGGTCATCTTTCAAATAAAGCTCACTCGCCTTACCTTTTTTAACCTTATAAAGCGGTGGCTGCGCAATATAAAGATAGCCACGTTCAATAATTTCAGGCATATGGCGGAAAAAGAACGTCAAGAGAAGCGTACGAATATGCGCACCGTCAACGTCCGCATCCGTCATAATTACGATTTTGTGATATCGGGACTTTTCAATATTAAATTCTTCCGGTCCGATTGATGTACCAAGCGCCGTAATCAATGTTCCGATTTGCTCTGACCCCAGCATACGATCAAAACGCGAACGCTCAACATTCAAAATCTTACCACGTAGAGGAAGGATCGCCTGATTATGGCGATCACGTGCCTGTTTTGCAGAACCACCCGCAGAATCTCCCTCAACAATAAATATTTCAGAGACGGCAGGGTCTTTTGATTGGCAATCGGCAAGCTTACCGGGCAAGGAAGAAATATCCATCACCCCTTTACGGCGTGTTAATTCACGCGCCTTACGTGCCGCCTCGCGGGCACTGGCGGCCTCAACTATTTTACCAACGATCGTTTTGGCCTCTGCCGGATTTTCTTCAAGCCATGTACCAAGGTGCTCTGTAATCGCACTTTCAACAAGTGGACGCACTTCGGAAGAAACAAGTTTGTCTTTTGTTTGAGATGAGAATTTCGGATCAGGCACTTTCACGGAAAGGACGCATGTCATCCCTTCACGCATATCATCACCGGTTAGCTTAACCTTTTCCTTTTTAAGAAGCCCCTTTTCTTCGGCATACTTACCAAGGATACGTGTCAACGCAGCGCGAAATCCGGCCAAGTGCGTTCCACCGTCACGCTGTGGAATGTTATTGGTAAAACAGAGCATCGTCTCATGATAAGCATCTGTCCATTCAAGCGCCGCATCAACAGTCACACCATTGACTTCATCAAAAGCACTTAAATTAACCGTTTCGCTAATGATCGGCTTTTTGGTGCGATCAAGATATTCAACAAAACTTTTGATTCCACCCTCAAAATGCAGATGGGAAACCTGCCAGTCATCTTCATTTTCCGGACGTTTATCGGAAAGATAAATGTTCACACCTGAGTTCAGGAATGCAAGCTCTCTCAAACGATCTTCAAGTGTTTTAAAATCAAATTCGATAATCGCGAATGTCTCAGGCGAAGGCAGGAATGTAACCTGCGTTCCCGTGCGCTCTCCCGCATCGAGATCCCGTACCTTTTCCAGATCCTTTCCGTTCTCGGCTTCTCCGCCGCGAAAACGCATATACCATTCGCCGCCATCACGCTTGATCCGCAGGTCAAGATAATCAGACAACGCGTTAACAACGGACACACCAACACCGTGCAAACCACCGGAAACCTTATAGGAATTATCATCAAACTTACCACCGGCATGTAGTTGCGTCATAATCACCTGAGCTGCAGAAACCTTCTCTTCCGAGTGTTCACCAACAGGAATACCACGACCATTATCCTTCACAGTCAAAGAGCCGTCAGCATTCAAAATAATGTCTATGCGATCACAATAACCCGCCAAAGATTCATCAATCGCATTATCGACAACCTCATACACCATATGGTGTAGACCCGTACCATCATCCGTGTCACCAATATACATTCCCGGACGCTTACGCACGGCTTCGAGGCCGCGTAAGACCTTAATCGAATCTGCACCATATTCATCATTATCACCTACTGGGGCGTTATCCGGTTGTGCGGTTGCTTCACTCATAAAAATTTATCCTTCAGTACACCTTTAGAAACGGCGTTTTTTATATCTTTTACAGTCGATTATCCGATCATTTTTTATAGCACAGCAAGAAAAAGAAAAACAGCGAAAGCCGTGCTTTTTCAATCATTTTTTCAACAAGATAAGTAACTGGAAAATAAAGATATTTTTGATTTGATTTTCACACATCTTTCTGTCTTTACTCTTACGCATGAATGATGCAATTTTTAGACACATACGTGAACATTTTAAAACGATGGAAGGCTACACTTCCGCCGGAATGGAAAATGGAAAATCGGCAGATAAAATCTATCTCAATGCCAATGAAAACCCGTATGAGCTTCCGGGGTTGGAAGGGCTTAATCGCTATCCTGAGCCACAACCCCTCCCCCTTTTAGAGGCCTATGCCCAAAATTATGGCGTTGAGAATACTCAAGTTGCCATGACACGCGGCGCGGATGAGGCGCTTGTCGCGCTTACGAATACGTTTTGCGAGCCACACAAAGACAAGGTGCTGATCAATCCCCCTACTTTTGGTATGTATGCGGTAGACGCGCTATCTATGCCATCAGATGTCATCAGTGCCCCTTTGGTAAAACAAAACGGTACATTTGCCCTGAACAAGGACGAAATTATAAAACAAGCCAGTGCGCCGGATCAGAATGTAAAGCTGGTCTTTTTATGCTCCCCCAACAACCCGACAGGAGACAGCGTATCCCACGATGATATCGCAGAAATTTGCGATGCATTAGAAGGCCACGCGGTTGTTATACTGGATGAGACATATGCAGAGTTTTCCGAACAAGGCAGTATGGTTGAAGATTTAGAAAGCACACCAAATCTAATCATCCTGCGCACATTATCGAAAAGCTATTCCTTTGCCGGAATGCGTATGGGGTGCATACTTTGCGCGGACACAGATTTTATCTCCTTGATTAAAACAAAGATTTTGGATGCATACCCCCTCCCACGACTAAGCATTGAGGCCGCATTTCACGTCCTGTCACCGGACGTAAAAGAAATCGCACAAGACAATATCAAAAAAATCTTGGAAGAACGCCGCCGTATGGAGCAAGAGCTCCCAAAATGCAGCGCCATAAAAACAGTTTATCCATCGGATGCCAATTTCTTGTTAATCGAGATGAATGATGCGAAGGCATTTTGTGATTTTGCCGCTCAGAATAATGTCATCATCAGAGACTTTTCATCCAAAGCAGACACAAAAAACTGCCTACGCCTTTCAATCGGTACGGTTGAAGAAAACAATATGGTTCTGGAATTACTCAAGCAGTTTGAGAGTAAGTAATTGAGCAGCCCTAGATCGTTTCATCTTGAGGCATTGAGGAAGAAGACACACCTTCTTTTTTATTCTTCTTCGTGTAATTGATACGCTGTACGGCGCCAAGACCAAGAAAAAGTGGCGCTGCAATCACACATACCGGACAAACAACACCTGACGCAGCGACAATTGTTGTCCCATAAGCACCAAATCCTGCGCCAATTAACAGGCTTGCCGTACCTTTATCACCTGCCGCACATTGCACCTTTTCATTTGACGTTATGTCGTTTGAATCCTCTGAATCTGTCATCGTCGCTATTCCCTTCTCTTAAAAGGTCATTCGCCACCACCTATAGAATCGTTACAGATTCCCAGCATTCCATCCTGCACATCAAAGAATTGCGCCTTACCTTCAATGGCTTTAAACAGGCTTCTATCCGTACCTGTTAACCAGCCTTGCGCACCCAAATCATGTAATATTTCGTACAAAGCGCTACGCCGTCCATCATCCAGATGTGCCGCCACCTCATCCAACAGCAACAACGGAGGAGTGCCGCGTTCCGCCTTAATTAATCTTGCATGCGCCAGAATAAGACCTATTAACAATGCTTTTTGCTCTCCCGTTGAACATTGATCCGCCGCCATATTCTTCGCCGCATAAATAACCGACAAGTCAGATTTATGCGGCCCCGTAGCCGCACCACCCGTCAACGCATCTTTTGGCCGACTTTGGATAAGCTGATACAAAAAGGCCTCCTCAACCTCTAATGCCGGCGCCCTCGATAAAAGCTCTTCCACCGTGCCCTTCACCGTAAAGCGTGCCAATGGGAAATGCGCATGATCTGCCGCATCGCACGCCGCCTGAAGCCGTTGTGCAAAATCAAGACGCGCAGCCGCAATTGCAATGCCTGTCTCCGCCATTTGCTGCTCCAACCCGGAAAGCCAGGAATCATCTTGCCCCCCTTCACGCAAAAGTTTGGAACGCTGTGACAATGCATTTTCATAGCGCGTCACCCGCCCCGAATGCCCGGGATCAAACGCAAAAACAAGCCGATCCAAAAATTTCCTGCGCTCTCGCGATGAATCCATAAATAACCGATCCATTTGCGGAGTCAGCCACACACAAGATAAATATTCCGCCAAAGCCGCCTGACTTTTAACAGCTTGCCCATTAATACGTACTGTACGCTTTTCTGCGCCCGGACGACTATTCGGGTCAAGCCCCGTGCCTAAACGCACATCCTCATACTTCATTTGTAAAACACCCGCTACTGCCCACGGTGTTTGACCATCATTCTTTTGAATTTCCATGACCTTTGCCCCACGCAAACCACGTCCGGGAGAAAGAAGAGAAACGGCCTCTAATATATTTGTTTTTCCTGCACCATTGGCGCCCGATAATACAATAAGTCCGGCTGATAAATCACTTAAGGCCGCTTGCTCATAACATCGGAAATGGTGGAGTTTTAAACTGGTTAAGACACTCATACACTTGTTCTAACGCAATAAATACGTAAACAAAACATAAAACAGATAAATTTGACAGGAAATCGTTTTCCATATACTATCTGCCGACTATAAATTGAAAATGCTAAAAATCAGGTGATAATATGGGAATTCCAAAGATAGCAATCGCAGCAACGTTCAGTGCACTCATCGCCGCATGTGGTGGATCAGATGATGAAAAAAACACAGAAGAAGCAACACAAAAGCTAGCACCAAAAAGCGCAGCGCAAACAACAAAAAGAGACGCTTCCCAGCCAATTGACAATATCAAGATAACAATCGCAGGCCAAGAATTCCCATACATGGCATTCAGAAGAGATGCCGGAAACCCAACCATTGCCACCGTTGAAGACTGTCAGGATTTCAGTCAAAAAATACAGGAAAGCTTCAGCGAGGGAAGTAAACGGATGGATCGCATCCTGAAAATGGCGCAAAGCATGAACGCAGACATGCCCTCACATGTTACGTGTCATCACGAAGGAAAAGAAGTCGCAAGGTTCGATCTAAATACACCAACAGCTGACTAAAATATACCTCACACTGGCGTTTACAGCTTATTCTCACCATCCAGAACAAATCCGGCCGGCCGGATTGTAAGTGGGCTGGGTTTTGGTTTACGCCAGAATTTCACGAATTCAACTTTTCTTTCATAAATTTTATCGACGTATTCTTCGCTCTCTTGGATATTGTCAGTCTTATTGCGGATGTAAAAGTGCAATTCTGTTGTTTTAATGCCCCGCTTAAAAATAGAATCAGGACTGTAATGAATACGGATACGTTGTATATGGCGCCCATATTTCAACGTATTATTATTATTGTAAAACCCACCAGCATTCGGCACAACAGACAGGCTATAAGGCTGTGACGTCTTGACCGGAACAACATACATAACGTCAACAGTCATTTCCTGCCCGGCTCTTGAGACAACGGTTGCCTCCAAAAGATACGGACGCCTTTCCTCATGTGCGCGATCATTACCAGTAAAGGCAATCTCATTATACCCAACTTGCTCTGCCCGATATGCAGTCGGGCTTAAGTCTTGCATGACAGACGTTTTGATAAGGAAAATGAAAATACAAATAATCAAAACAGCACCAAGCCCTAAAGCAAGAAATTTTGGCATTATTGCTTCTCCCAAATTTTTTGAAACGGAATCTTACGATCAAACACCTTGCCGACATAAGACCGATCTTCATAATGGTTAATATAGAGATTCATAAGATGCGATTCAACACGCGCAGGGTCTCCGACCTTAACATTAAGCCCTATCGACACCAGCTCTGTATTCGTACCCGGTCGCAACGAATTCATACTTTGATACCAATGGGACATATCGGGGTGCACAGACAAACTGTAAGAACCGGATATGTTATCCGGCATAAAATAGACAACCTCAAAAATCAACTTCTCAGATGTTTCCGTTAATAACTGCGCCGATATGATATAAGGAGCACCAGCTTGATCAGCCCGGTCATTTTCAACATAAAATGTTCCGGTACGCCCGGCATCCTGCACAACAGGAGAAACCGTCGTTTCACCATCTTTTAAGAGCAAAACACCGCCAATGATAGCAAAAACAAGAGCGATAAAAACAACTACATTTTTCATGTAATACGTCCTTCCCTCTTTACATCACCTCAAACACGTAAAGGCATTAAAACATAAAGTGCCGATGGATCACTATTATCCTGAATGATTGTCGGAGATGCGGAATCTGCCAGTGTTAAACGGCATCCCTCCCCTTCAATCTGTGAGGTAATATCCAAAAGATACTTGGCATTAAATCCGATTTCCATACTGGAATCACCGTTGACTTCCATCTCCTCTGTCGCACTTCCCGCCTCAGGGGAACTGGCAGAAAGAGTCATCTGCTTACCATCCAACGCAATCTTAAGGGCGCGTGATTTTCCATCTGAAATCGTTGAAACACGATCAATTGCGCGCGTAAAGACAGACGGATCAACTTCAACAATCTTATCATTACCTTGCGGAATAACACGTTGATAGTCAGGAAATGTTCCATCGATCAATTTGGATGTTACGACAATATGATCAAAGGCAAAGCGGATTTTATTGTCAGATAATGTGATAGAGATCAAATCAGCCGCATCTTCGATCAACTTACGAACCTCTAAAACGGCCTTTCGCGGTATAATAACCGACGGCATATCCGATGCCCCCTCAGGCAATGGCATCTCAAAACGCGCAAGACGGTGGCCGTCTGTAGAAACAGCGCGCAACACATTTACACCATCATTATCTGCGGCATGAACATAAATCCCATTCAAATAATAACGGGTTTCTTCTGTGCTCATCGCGAATTTGGTACGATCAATCAATGCACGCAAATCAGAAGCCGGAACAGAAAAACCATTTGGTAGATCCGCAATCGAAATCTCAGGAAAATCGGCAACCGGCAAACAGCTCAACTTAAACTGTGAACGCCCCGCGCGCACAGTCATTTGCGTGCCTTCCGCGTTTAACTCAATCTCAACCTCAGAACCATCGGGAAATTTACGCACGATATCATGGAAAGTATGCGCAGGAGCGGTGGTTGCACCTGCCATCACAACATTGGCGGCCACGGCCTCATTCATTTCCAATTCCATATCGGTAGAAGATAATGACAATACGCCATCTTCCGCCTTCATCAGGACATTAGACAGGATAGGAATAGTATTTCGGCGCTCAACAACGCTCTGCACATGGCTTAAAGATCTTAAAAGAGCGGCACGATCAATACTCAGTTTCATGGTCATCCATCCATTTTTAAAAAATTACATTTTGAGATGAGTAAACACTAGCACAGGGTTTTACACGGAGAAAGCCTTAAATGCGCAAGAATACAAGTTGTAGACAAGGATTTATTCCAGATCAATTCCCAGATCTTCTGCAACAGCATTCACATCACGTTGAAGCATCCCATCAAAATCAATATCTTTACCAACTTTTGCAAAAACCCGTGAAACAGATTTGGGATTATCATAGCCAAACGCCTTGGCAATATCATCATATTCGTGGCCCTCTTTACGTGCCACATAGACACCAACCGCCTTCGCATGGCGAACTGTTTTACTGCCTGCCGCATCTTGTAATTTTGCGACGGTCACGTTATCACGAAAATAACCGGAAAGTGCCTTACGTATCGTTTTTAAGTCCTGCATAGTGCCCTCCCTTTTCAAGCCACATACGCAAATAATTTTTACATCAAAAGCATTTGCTCGCTAACATACCATAGCCTTCACTGCATATGCCAAACATTTCTACGCAAAAACAGGAATCTAGCCCTGCTCGAATGCCACATCCAACGCCCCATGAATGGCAGCATAAATCTCTCCCAGATCTTCTTCACTGACACAATAAGGGGGAAGGACATAAATAATATTCCCGATCGGACGTAATAAAACATTTTGAGATAAGGAGTGATTATAAATCTTTGGCTGAACATCAGATAAATACCCATCCGCACGCTCAACCTTCACATCCAACGCCAGAATAGAGCCCTTTTGGCGCACCATCGCGACATCGTCACGCGCAGAGAATTCCACCGCTGCCGCCGCATGGCTCTCGGCAATGTCATCAATACGCTCTGTCACCGGTTCATTCTCCCAAATACCAAAAGAGGCATTGGCCGCCGCACATGCCAGTGGGTTACCAGAGAAAGACGAAGAATGGAAAAAAGTCTTGGCTTTATCCTTATGATAGAATGCCTGATAGATGTCACTGCTGCATAATGTTGCGCCCATTGGTAAAAAACCACCGGTCAGCCCCTTTGACAAACACATAAGGTCAGGGACAAATGAGGCCTGCTCACACGCAAACATTGATCCGGTACGACCAAACCCTGTCATGACTTCATCGGCAATCAACAAAATATCATGCGCACGACACATATCAGCAAGCGTCTTAAGCGCATTCGCCGAATAAACCTGCATCCCTGCCGCACCAAGAACGAGGGGTTCAAAAATAAAGGCGGCAACGTCATCCTTATTACGTTTAAGGATCTCTTCCAGCCTTTCAAAACTCTCGGCTTCTGCGCCCGGAACAGGCACGGGAATATGCTCCACATCAAATAGGAACGGCTCATACAATTTATTATACAAACTCCGCGCACCGGCAGACATTGTTCCGAATGTATCACCGTGATACCCACCTTCCAGCGCAATAATCTTCTGACGTGGTTTTCCGTTATGCTCCCAATATCCAATGGCCATTTTCAACGCCACTTCAACGGCGGTAGATCCACTGTCAGAATAAAAGACATGATCCAGACCATCACCTGCAATACCAATCAAGCGATCCGCCAAATCCTCTGCCGGATCATGTGTAAATCCGGCAAAAATCACCTGCTCTAACGCGGCGGCTTGATTTTGAACGGCCTTAACAATTTCAGGATGGCAATGCCCATGGGTAATCACCCACCAACTGGAAATCGCATCGATAATACGGCGCGGCTCTTGATTTTTCTCATCCCGCGCAAATAAATATGCCCCTGCCGCGCGATCTATATGCATCGGACTGGGTGCAATTGCATGTTGGGTAAACGGATGCCAAATCGGTGACGTTTTATTGTTCATTTACAAAATCCCGTGCATTAAAACTGTTCCCAAAATTAAGGCGTAAAGATGTATCATCGATATAATCCATCTGCGACAAATGTCCCAAAATCTTTACCTTGGAAAATTCCGAAATCGTACGAATATTATCCATATTTTCTTCCCCGATAAAGACAAGCCCCTTAACCGGTATATTCCGCGCCCAAAGCGCCTCTAATGAAAGTAAAGTATGATTAATCGTTCCCAAACCGGTGCGTGCACATAAAATCACCGGCACGTTCCATTTTTGTATCAAGTTGATTTGTAAATTCTCACGGGTTAACGGCACCATAAGTCCACCCGCCATTTCAATAATCAATGTACCATCACATGTTGGTATATTTGACGGATCACTTAAATCATCAACATCAATATGCACATCGTCAATTTCCGCAGATAGATGTGGTGATAATGGCTCACTCAGGATATAGCGTTCAGATAGAAATCTCTCATTCGGTAAACAAGACAACTTTTGCACAGTGCGTGTGTCGACACTATCCTCAATACCCGATTGGATAGGTTTCCAGTAATGCGGATTATGCCCCGCCGTTTCAAGCCCAAGCATAAGCGCCGCACTAAACACCGTTTTACCGATATCCGTGTCCGTTCCTGCAATAATTAATCTTTCCTGTGTCATGTGATCTCTTTTAACGCATCGGCGAAGCCTTGTAAAATATCTTGCGATAACTCGGAACTTAAGGACAGACGCAAACGTGACGTCCCCTCCGGTACGGTTGGCGGGCGAATGGCCCGTATATCATAACCCCGATCTTGTAGCGCCCGCGCAACGCCCAGCGCCTTCTCATCACTACCAAGGATAATCGGTACGACCTGGGTGCCACTCCCACCAAAAAGATCACATGCTTTATCACATAAACTTCGTAACTTTGCGCGACGGATATCACCCTCTTCCGATGCCAGAATCGCAAGAGACTTCTCAACCAAAAATGCCTGTAACGGCATCGGTGCCGTCGAATAAATAAAGGGACGCGCCTTATTGATCAGGTAGTCGATGACATCAGAAGACCCACAAACCAAACCACCGGCCACGCCAACTGCCTTACCACATGTATGTAAGGTGGTAATCTGCGCATAACCATGCGCCTTAATCAGATCCCATGCATATCCGCGCCCACCTTCACCAAATACGCCCGTCCCATGCGCCTCATCAATAATAATATGCGCATCATATGCCTGCACAAGTGCATATATTTCGTTAAGCGGAGCAATATCACCATCCATCGAATAAACAGATTCAATCGCGATCCATAAGGTTTTGGCGTTCTGGCCATGTTTTTTAAGAGCATCTTCCAAGGCCTGCAAATCATTATGCGCGAATTTGAAACTTTTTGCATTTGCCGCAGATAACCCCTCACGCATACTGGCATGCACCAATGCATCATACAGAACAATATCCCCACGTTGCGGCAATGTCGTTAGGAGTGCATAATTGGCCTGAAACCCACTTGAAAAATATAACGTTTTACCGGCGTTAAAATGTGCCGCCGCAAATTCTTCAAGCTGTGCATGTGAATCTGTATGTCCCCGTAAAAGGCGCGATCCCGCCGCGCCAATATCCATTCCCCCGTCTAAGGCCTGAATTGCATCCTTACGCAATACGGGGTGCACTGCCATACCCAAATAATCATTAGATGTTAAATCAACACCCGAAGGCAGAGATAATGCGCGATAACGGCTACACTCTTTCAGGGAGGATAACGCAGTTTTAAAAAGATCTTGTGCCATAGGAAAGTCTATATCATGCATCAAAAAAAATGCAAAGCAACGAGAGGAAAAGCATCATAAATTACAAATCATTTACAAGAGCAGAACCAATTTCCCCATCGCACCCACCTAAAGCAACAGACACCCGTAACGCCTTAATAGATGCCCCCAGAATAGTTTGGTGATCATCGGCAATAAGACCGGATTGTTGAAAGTATTCCAGCCCCAGTAAAAGCTTATACTGACCTTCCCGATCATAGGGGAAATTATACCCGCCATTTGCATGGCTAATCTCCATATCATACCGATATTCATCCAGATTAAGAACCGTTCCGATTTTTTCATCAAACGGTGAGATATCATGTAAATTTTGCCACTGGTCAACCTGCGCAATTGCAATACTCCGTGTGAGCTTTTCTGCAAGATCCGTACAAACCATATTAAAATTTGAGCCTGTTTCTTGCCCCCCCAACGTTTCAACCATCACATCGACGGCCTCAGGAATACAAGATTCAACATTCTGGATAACATGTCCCAATGTCGCACGCGCCACCACACCATCATGTCCACGAACGCGATCCAAGGCAATCATCGCCCGATCATGCATATCATTGCGACTGATTAAACCCTTTACATACTCTACACAATGCGGATTGCACAGGTCAGCCTGAAGATCCAAAAGCATATCAAACGCTCTGGGGAGTTGCTCTATGTCATGATGCGCACCATCAATATGTTCTAAAAGCTGATCCAATTGAGAGGACTTGTCCAGCTCATCTTCATCATCGACAGAACATAAATTAAATTTGCTTAAAATCGCCTTCAGACGCTTCATCAACACACCTTGTTTATCATATTATTTCTTTATCGGCGGGTGAAGCTAACATTTTGTTATCAAACTTGTCAAAATACAGAAACACCACGCACTTGATCAGATTACAACATTGCGTTAAAAACAACTTACGCAACTATAAACAGATGCGACACTTAATGATATTTAATACAAAATAATAAAGGATCGTTCCAATGCACGCTCTTATGCATCTTGCCATTATCTGGTGTAGCGTCTACGCAGCGATCTTTCTGGCAAAGAAAACGAAACTAACCCCGGTTTTATACTATTTGGCAATGGGGACGGTGCTTGCAAATTTTCACATATTACCGCATGAGCCTTTGGAATTTATCCGGGATTTCGCCGAATTTGGCATCATCTTAATTATGTTTGCCCTTGGCTTTGAAGAAAGCACGCGCAATTTTGTCCAAAGCATAAAGCGCAGTTGGGGTATTGCCTTTTTCGGGGCACTTGCGCCCTTTACATTCGCCTATCTGGTTGCGGATTATTTCTGGAACGATACCAATATGGCCGTTATTTCAGGCTTGGCCATGACCGCAACCGCGGTATCCCTCACCATGGTTGTTTTACGCAGTGTCGGCCTACATAAAACCAAGGCCGCAACAGGTATAATGACATCTGCCATTTTAGATGATATTGCCTCCCTTGTTCTTGTCGCCATTCTTATCCCGATCGCAACCAGTACCTCTGAGCCAACATTGGCAAGTATCGGCCTCATTGCCGGAAAGGCCGTGTTGTTCTTTATCGCCGTCATTATAATCGGCATTATTATTTTCCCGCATAAAATGCCCGAAAGATACGCGAAGATCCCCCTGCTTAGTAAAGGGGCAAAGGATGTTTTTGCCTTTGGTGAGGGGGAATACACTGTTCTCGCCGTGATTCTAATGGCTGTTTTAGGTGGGATTCTCGCCCATTATTTCGGATTTCATCCTGCCATTGGCGCATATATGGCCGGTCTGATCCTGCAAGAAGAGTATTTCCATTTTGATACAGAATTCGGTCAGGAACATTTTGACAAAACAAAACGGATCATCGACAACGTGGCCTTCATCTGGATTGGCCCTGTCTTTTTTGTTGTCTTGGGCACCCAAATTCCGTTTGATGTGGATGTCCTGATATCCGTTATCCCGCAAATTGTTATCCTGACATCCGGATTATTATTGGTGCAGGTTTCCTCTGCCGCGTTATCCGCACGTTACACTGGTGGTTTTACGTTCCAGGAAAGCATGCTCATCGGTTTTGGTATGTTAGGACGGGCAGAGTTATGCTTTGTTGTCTTGGATATTGCCTATATCCAAACAGGTTTGCTCACGACAGAGCTATTCTTTACCCTGATGGCCACGGCGTTCTTCATGAACATTGCCGTTCCGGTTACGATATTGTTCTGGAAACCCTATTTCGAAGGGGAAAAGCATTTATCCATTATGAAGAAGAAATAGCCCCTCCATCATATATCAGGGTAAATCAGGAATTTTCGAAAAATCACCAACATAGGATAAGCCACGCCAGAAATATTTGGGAACGCGATCCTCATCGGGGTAGACCTTGGCAAGCTCAATGGCCGCCTTCTGATATTGCCCCCATAATTTATCACGGAATTCTTGATTACCACATTCAGATAACGCCACGCCTGCATTCTTTTCCAAACGCTTTAATATCATATCACCATATTTCACGATATGATTAGAGGAGAATTCATCCGATTCCACGCCGCTCACCGCATAGATAACATCAGCCAAAGATGCCGTACTGTCCAAAAAGGCCTCTGCTCCCTTCTTACGATAAATACACTGGTTCAGCTCCGCAACATTCCTGAAAAGATCCGTACGCACCGTTGGATAATCAAAGACACTTAATGTAATCTTTCCCTCACGCACAAGAGTTTTTAACCGTTCATGGTTGGCTTTCAGACTCTTACGACATGGTGGACATGCCGATGCCAATATAATATCAAGCTTCGGCGCATCGGGGTTCGTACTCATCGTAATTTTTGGAATTTCCGAGGGCACAGCATCCCATATATTAACCGCCGGCTTATGCTGTCTAATATCCATCAACATCAAAGTGTAGTTCTTGGAGGCTAACGTATAGTCTTTCTGTGCCAATATTGACTGCAAATAAATCAAATAGCATTGCCGCGCCTCCAGATAAACACTGCTATATCGTGCATTTTCGGGCGTCATTGCTGGCGTATCTTCAACAGCACGCTTCATTCTGTTTATGTAAAGCACGCTCACTTCGGGTGAATTATCATCTGCACCTTTCACGCCGCCATATCGTAAAACAGCCTGCTCATGCCAATACACAGCCATTTTTTTCAATATCTCCATTTCCTGTGCCCGCTCATCCGCATCTGTTTTATTGAGCACCTTAGAAACCGCCTGAAAATGTTTTTTGTACTGATATATGGATTGCGTACAATAAAGGGAGAGTTCCTTATAATCTACAGATCTGGAACGCATAAATTTCTTTTTCACATCACTATCACCTGCCTGCACTTGCACGCTAACCAGCAAACAAACCAATAAAATAAAAAATCGCATAACATTCCTCTCCAGATATAAAAAAAGCGACTTTAAGCCGCTTTTTCCTGTTGTTCTTTCTCGCCTTCTTTAAAAGGCGCCCTCGGCTTAATCCCCAGCTCATCAAGAAGCTCATAATCCGCGTCTTTTTCCGGGTTCGGCGTTGTCAGCAGCTTTTCCCCTGTAAAGATCGCATTCGCCCCCGCCATAAAGGCCATAGCCTGCGCCTCTTTGGAAATTGTTAAACGCCCAGCAGATAACCGTACCATCGCCTTTGGCATCAAAATACGTGCAACCGCGATCGCTCTGATCCACTCAAAAATATCGAGCAACTCATTATTTGCCATCGGTGTTCCCTCTACAGGAACCAACATATTAATCGGTACACTTTCCGGCTGTGGATCAAGGTTACATAATGTGTGAAGCAAGGAGACGCGGTCTTCTTCCGTCTCACCTAGTCCCAAAATACCACCACAACAGGCATTTATCCCTGCCTTGGCAACATTCTTCAACGTATCCAGACGGTCGTCATAATTACGTGTTGTAATCACCTTGTCATAGAATTCACGTGATGTATCCAGATTGTGGTTATAAGCCGTAAGCCCCGCATCCGCGAGACGCTGCGCTTGACTCTCTGTCAGCATACCTAATGTAACGCACGCCTCCATTCCCATACCGGATACGCCCTCAACCATGTCACAAACACGATCAAATGCGCGTCCGTCCAATACCTTTGGCCATGCGGCTCCCATACAAAAACGGGTAGATCCGGCGTCTTTTGCCTTACGTGCCTGTTCAAGCACATCATCCGTCTTCATCAAGACTTCTTTCTCAAGCTCTGCCTCGTTATGCAGGCTTTGTGAGCAATAGCCACAATCCTCTGTACATCCACCTGTCTTGATAGACAGCAACGTACACATTTGCATTTCATTCGCCGTGTGGTGTTCACGGTGTACCCCAGCCGCCTCGTAAACAAGGTCCAGCAACGGGCGGTGATAAAGTTTTCTTACATCTTCTAAATTCATAATGTCTGAAACCTAGAACGTTGCAAGGCATTTGTCAAAACCAAAAGCCCGATTACAGGGCTATTTTATTGACATAAATTTACATATTTGGCATAACCCGCTTTATGCATGATTCCACCACATCGTTATTCCTGTCTGCCGCCAACCCGCAACACGAAGAATCTCTTACAGAACAGCTAGAAACAACCGTGGAACAACCACACCAGTCAGCAGCCTTTATTCTAATGATTGATCGAGACAAAGAACGTTTCCTGTTTTTAAGGCGCTCTGCCGATTCTTACTTTCCACTATGTTGGGATTTACCCGGTGGCTTTGCCGAACCGGGGGAAACCGTTGATGAAGCGGCAAAACGTGAAGCCATGGAAGAAATAGGCCTCAATCCGCCTGACTTAATACCTTGGGCCAATTACGACCACACACCCAAAACGCTTGATCTAAACTTTACCGTCTTTATTCGCTTTATTGACGGTGATATGCACCCAACATTAAATCATGAACATGACAAGGCGGAATGGCTGTCACGAGACGAAGTACAACACCGCCTGCAATCAGATATTGATGCACAATGGAAACCACAAAAACCGCCTATAGATGGATATGATGCGTTCCACCCAAGTATAAAACATTTTCTCAATCATGAATTTGATACATTGATAGAACAGATTCGATCACAACCTGAAGACCAAAATACAATCACCCCAATATAAAACGAAGGGTTTCCCCTCTCTCATACGTATAGATCATATACAAGCCCCAATTCATATGATGAGATGAAGGAGATCACAGATGAAAAAATTATTTGTCACAACCATTCTGGCTGGTGTACTGGCCTTTGCATTACCGATTAATAACGGATATGCACATGACGGCTCACATGTAAAACAACATAAAGAACATCATAAAAATGTGAAAGAGAAGCACAAAGAACATCACAAAAATGTGAAAGAGAAGCATAAAGAACATCACAAAAATGTGAAAGAGAAGCATAAAGAACATCACAAAAATGTGAAAGAGAAGCATAAAGAACATCACAAAAATGTGAAAGAGAAGCATAAAGAACATCACGAAAAGCATCATTAGAATTCAAAATTCGGCATGACTTGAAGAACTTTGTCCCTCTGGATTTTTCAGAGGGATTTTTTTACCTTATATATCCTATAGAAACTTATGACTTGCATAATGCAAGTGATGGTGATAACCTTATTTTAATTCAATAGGCAAGAAAGGCTCTAACCATGAAACTAAAACTGATTAGCTTCGACATTTGCCCTTATGTACAACGCTCTGTCATTACCCTGAAATACAAGAACATCCCGTTTGATATTGAATATATCGATTTGAAAAACAAACCTGACTGGTTTTTGGAAATTTCACCTCTGGGCAAAGTACCGGTTATGGTCGTTGACGATAAAACAACGTTGTTCGAATCTGCTGTTATCAATGAATTTGCAGATGAAATATCCGGTGGCGATTTATTGCCTTCGGATCCTGTTGAAAAGGCGAAGGCCCGTGCATGGATCGAATATAGCGGCGGATTACTCACGCATTTTTATCAGGCTGTGCTGGCACAAGACCAAGAGAGCTTTGACGAAAAAATTGAAGCCCTGATTGACGGCCTCATGAAAATGAAGAAAGCCGCAAAAGCGCCATACTTCCTTGGTGAATCACTATCATTGGTCGATTCGTCTATCGCACCTCTTTTTGTTCGCATGAAGAAATTCGGATTGGATGATGCCTTTATCAAGCAAGCGCAAGAACAAGCCCCGAATCTTCTGGAATGGTACAACACCCTAACGGATGAAGGAAAAGATTACATCACCACATCCGCACCATCAGACCTGTATGAAAAAACCTGCGCATATCTGGCAGATAAGGATTCCTATTTTGTGAATCAAACAGAAAAGGCCGCATAAAACCCGAAAGGATAGTGCAAAATTTCTTCCTCTTTGCACCTATCCGACAACAAAGAAGGAGGCTTCGCAAGAGGCCTCCTTTTTCTATCCTTAAAAACTGCCACTGATATCAGCCAGTCAATGCGCGACGTACAACTTCTACATCCTGTGCGATTTGTGCGTCATCACCCATAAGTTCTTCAACCTTGCGGATCGCGTGCATCACTGTTGTATGGTCACGACCACCGAATTTACGGCCAATCTCCGGCAAAGAGCGCGCAGTTAAAATCTTTGACAAATACATCGCAACCTGACGCGGACGGGCAACCTGACGGGCACGACGCGCAGAATGCATGTCTGTAATACGCAGGTTATAATGCTCTGCCACTTTACGTTGGATCTCATCAATTGTAATACGACGATCATGTGCACGTAACAGATCCTGTAAAACATCTTGTGTTGAAGATAGTGTGATTTCCTGCTTTGACACATCCGCATGCGCAACAATACGATTAAGCGCACCTTCAAGCTCTCTAATATTGGATGTAACTTTCAATGCAAGGAATTCAAGAACACTATCCGGTACAGTTGCGCCAAGTTTTTCACGCTTTGACTGTAATATACCAAGGCGCAGTTCATATGTTGATGGATGAATATCCGCAACCAATCCCCATGCCAAGCGAGAACGCAAACGCTCATCCAGACCTTGTAGGTCACCCGGCGCCTTATCTGCCGAGATAATGATCTGCTTGTTTTGATCAACAAGCGCATTAAACGTATGGAAGAACTCTTCCTGTGTTGATTCCTTGCCTGCAATAAACTGAATATCATCGATCATAAGAACATCAACAGAGCGGAACATATCTTTAAAATTCATCGTATCATTCGCACGTAACGCCTTTACAAACTGATACATAAATTTCTCTGCTGACAGGTACATCACTGTTTTTTCAGGGAAATTTTCGTTCATCGCATGGGCAATTGCATGCATTAGGTGCGTTTTACCAAGACCAACACCACCATAAAGGAACAAAGGATTGAACGGTACATTTGCACTTTCCACAACACGGCGCGCCGCAGCATGCGCAAGGGCATTTGGCTTACCAACAATAAAGCTGTCGAATGTAAAACGCGCATCTAACGGCGAAGAAACTTCTTCGATTGATGTTTGAAGATCTGTCTTGGAACGCTCAAGATCTTCTGATGTTGCATCTTGGACTGTCTGTGGTCTGTCCTGAAGAATTGCATTTTGCACCACGACAATCTGCACACGTTTAACTTCTTGATTCTTCTCTGTGCACATAGTGGAGATGCGTTCTGCATAATGTGTCTGAATCCAGTCACGCATAAAACGCGTTGGAACGGAAACTTCCATTGTTCCGTGATAATATGCACGCAATGTCAAAGGCTTTAACCAACTGCGGAAAATGGCTTCTCCGAATTCCTGACGCATTTCCGTATGGACATCATTCCATAGTTTCTGAATCTCAGGCGTCGGCTCCAATGGAGTGTCTTCCAAGCTTGCATTATTTTGTTTTACGTTCGCTGATGTTTTACTCGCGATTCCAGACATTTCTTCTCTCCACATTTTCCAAGTTACTATAAGGTTAACAAAACTCAATACTCAATCATCGCCCCCGCCTATTCTCGGCAAGGACATTGCAACAACCCGGTTTACAGCTTTTTAAAAAAAGGCCGCAAAAACCCCTCTATGCAAACGCTTTCATGCTTGCATAAACCTGTTTATTTTCTGTTTTTTACTTTTTTATACGAAAACCAAATAAAGATTTGCGCACTCCGGAATGGAGTCGAATCCCTGTGGCTTTCTCCTATATATTACTTATCGGTACCCAGCCCGATATAGATGTAGACCCGATTTTGTAAATGGTAGATTTCTACCCCCACAACATTGAATCTGTATCGACGTCCGAGACATCCGTTCTCGTATTCTTTTTGTCTCGGCGATGAAAATAGACTACAACAAATTTTTACTAACAAGCAATAAGAACAAATCGTGAATTTTCAAAAAAGAAATATTCGTTCAAAATTTCTTTTATCCACAAAAAAATAATTCGCCAAACAAAAGAGAGGCGAATTACATAACAAAATCAATATGTTAAAGGAAGGTTGTCAGACAACCCTCTTTATAAATTTATGACAAGTCTTTGATGCGTGCAGTCAGACGAGACATCTTTCTTGCAACCGTGTTCTTGTGGAAAATTCCCTTTGCAACACCCTTGTACAACTCTGGCTGAGCGTCCTTTAAAGCCGCCTTCGCTGCGTCAGCATTCCCGGAAGAAATTTCTGTTTCAACCTTTTTCAGGAAGGTACGAATACGACTACGACGTGTAGTATTAATTTCAGCGCGTCTCTCATTACGACGAACACGTTTTTTTGCAGATGCGTGATTAGCCATTTTTAAACCTTTTCAAACCTTTAAATTACACTTCTTTATACATTACTTATACCCAAAACATTCCACAGGATAATATTCCTTATTTTGTATGTGGGTACGATTTTATTCAGTAAAACCGTTAAATCCTTCAAACCTCATATGAGATTGAGCCAGAGTAGTACGCCAGCTTACGGGTACTTGTCAAGTAAATCATACATTTTTTGCGAATCATATTGCTCTGCCATCACCGAGTCGGACGAATCAAAATTCTGATGGCATCTTTGCCTTGCACATCTTCAAAAGAAATATCGAGAAACTCATTACGACGGAAAAATCGGGTATCCTTAATAACGCCCCACCCGAATTGCGGCAAAGTCATGCGATAAAACTGTAAAACCTCATCACGGCTCAATTCATTTAAAACGGCAACCGCCTCAATAATGCGCCCTTCCGGTTTATCATATATAACCACACGCTCTTCCAGTTCTCCCATTCCCTCCATCAATGGAATGTCAGGCAATGCGGAAAAAAACTTTGGTGCTTCTGATATATTGTCTTGTGCGTAAATCGCAACAGGCATCAAAGAGCATACAAACAGTATGAAAAGAACAAGGTGTTTTATATAATTGATCATAGATAAAGCATAAGTTATTTTTGGCATGTTGAACAATAAAATGTCGATCGGCCGGATTGAACGGCGCGCTCTACAACCCCGGCGCATTCTTTATGGGTGCATGGCTCTCCCTCTCGATCATAAACACGAAAGCTATGCTGGAAATATCCCAATGAACCATCAGTGTGCTGATAATCCTTCAAGGTGCTCCCCCCTGATTTAATCGCGTCTTTTAAAATATCACAAATAATGGGAATAAGGCCTTCCGCCTGATGATGCGATATATCACTGGCAAGGCAAAACGGAGAGATTCGCGCACGATGCAGTGCTTCACACACATATATATTGCCAAGCCCTGCAACAATGCGCTGATCCAATAATGCGTTCTTGATCGGAGATTTACGCCTATCCAACGCGGCATGTAACTGATCTGCATTCCAATTATCCAGAGGTTCCGGCCCCATACGATCAAATGGTGATTGCCTCGACCATTGATCTTGGCCGACATAATAAAACATACCAAAACGTCTGGGATCTTCGAATGCAATACAAACATCATTATCCATCGTCATAATAATGTGATCGTGTTTGCGTGGTTCATATTGCGCCGCACTTGCGAAGATCCGCATACGTCCGGACATCCCCAAATGTATGATAAGCGATACATCACGATCAAAATGCACAAGGATATATTTCCCACGCCGCTGGAATTTCGTAATACGCCCCCCCGTTACAGATTGCCCCAAATCTGCCGGTACAGGCACCCGCAAATCATAACGGTTAACCTTTACATGCGAGACAACATGATTCAGGGCAGACTTTTCAAGACCGCGCATAACGGTTTCGACTTCGGGTAATTCAGGCATTATTGTCCCAACTGAACAGGAGAAAATTGTAAAACAGGCGCACCGGAAAAATCTGCATAAAGAAACAGAGGGTGGAATCGCTTTGTTAACACCTGATATTGCGGGGCGATAAAGTACAAGTCAGATTCACCAGCCTTTTTAAACAGCTGTATATCATAGTAACGCATCGTCAAAGGCTTATACGTCACCCCGCGAATCGGCTTGGGCGCACCTGCTTCTTTAGACGGGTATAAACGAATATAACCGGTCTTCTCAGTATATTTGATCTTACCACGGGAATATCTGCGTGCGCGCCCCTGAGGGTCTTGCGTATAAATCAATTCAAATTGACCGTCTTCAATCGTAATCTCGGCGATGGAATGTTCTTTAAATGTGGCGAACCACTTCCCATTTATTTCTGCAAGTGTGGGATGCACCATATCCTGTTGTGAGCCAGGTAGCTTGGCCTCAATATCTCTCTTGATTCTTTCTTGCGTCGGTATATGTACCTCGCTCTCAATAGTGATTGCCGAATCGGCATCACCGGAACCTTCACCAAAATGGTTAAATCGCACATATAAAAGAATAGCAACCGACACAAGAGCGGCAAATGCAATCGCCAGAAATACGGCCCCTTGCGTTTTATCATCGCCCGTTAAGACCCGGTTATCATTTTTTAATAATTTATCTTTCATTTTGCACCTAACGCCGTTTTTTATGCCAACACGCTATAATAAATGTACTTTAATGCCTATATTATTCACATCTAAGTCTTTGATTTCATTAAATATTAACTTCTATTTGCTATAAAAAAGTATACAAACACAAAAACCGCAGGTCTAGAGTATATGAGCACTTATATTATAGCGCAACTAATTGGCGCAGTCGGATATTTTTTCTATATCAGCGCACCACATTTGGAATCACAACAAAAAATTATAAAAGTCGAGGCATTCGCCTGTGGTTTACTTTGCATTCAGTGGTTCTTAATGATGCAATACTCATTACTGGTTATGAACATCCTCATCATCACGGTATCAATCTCCGCTCTTTGGGCACAGGACAACCCATATATCCGCACAAAACTTCCCCTGCTTTATCCCTTGGGTGTTATATGCCTGCTCTGCGTATCCAAAGGAACCATTATTGATCTTATTGCCATTACAGCATTTTGCCTGACTGTTACTTCTAAATTATCTACATGCATCTTCAAGTTCAGAATGTACGCAGGAACTACAGGACTATTAATAACAACGTCAAGTATCATGGCACTGGCTTGGCCTGCCGCAATATTTAACGCAATGTTCGCATTAGGCCACGGACGAAAACTAGCGTTACATCACAATACCAGCCAGCAAACGGCCTAAAATCACGCAACAAAAAAGCTGGCAGCACAAAGTGCCAACCAACTTTCCTACGCAGTAGTAACGTGTGTGGGGGAGAATCACGTCTTAGTTCAAAACTATACAACCCTGCTTATACAACCATAATACACATTGTTGTCATAATATCAATACTTTTTTACATGATTTATGCGTTTTCTGCCTATATCTCACAAAGTAAGCATGATATATATAGACATAATCGAGAATTACACATATAACCTCGGCGTACCGGAGATAAATAATTAGCAGGATAAAGCCATGCCCACGATGGAACAAATACGTGCAGCCCGCGCCCTGATTGGGTGGAGCCAAGGCGAACTGGCCGAGCAAGCAAGCCTTTCACAGACAGGCATTGCGCGCATTGAAAATGGCACAAACCAACCAAACTCCCAGACATTAGAAAAGATCAAAAACGCCTTCGACCAAGCCGATGTTGAATTCATTGGTAATACGGGTGTTAAGAAAAGAGTTGGCGAAGTACGCACATTAAAAGGGACGAATGGCTTTAGAGTATTCATGGACGATGTGTATGAAACGGCAAAAACACAAGGTGGACAAATTTGTCTCTACAATGCAAAACCTGAAAATTGGCATAGATGGCTAGGACAAGAATGGTACCAAGCACATTCAGAAAGAATGAAAGAAATAAAAAATGGTTTTGAATTTATCGTTAGCGTCAATGAAGGTGAAGATCTGTTTATAGGACAAGATTTTGTGGAATATAGGTGGTTTCCAGAAGAGTTATTTAACGAACAATCTTTTTATGCTTATGGAAATAAGTTGGCATTTCTAAATTTTAGTGATAATAACGTGGTAATAACAATTTTGGAAAATAAAGACTTCGCAGATGGTTTCAGAGCATTATTCAGCATCGCCTGGAAATATGTGTCAGTGAAACCATAGAACTAAGTAAATACAATAAAATGAGTAAAAAAACTGCAACAAACAATGCAATCGTTGCTGGAACGGTAGCTTCTGTAGACTTCAACGCAAAATCTACAGAACAATCTGCACACAGCACCAAACTAGCAAACGATACACCAAAAATAGTTCTGTTTGCTGGCAATAATGGAACAGGTCACGCATTACTGAATAAACTACTACCTGAGATACGCTCTACAGGCCTAGAACCTGTTGTGTATTTAACCAAAGGGACAGACTCCCCCAAAGCACAATTACAAAAAATTGCAGATTTTAGCTTCTTTGAAACAGGAATCTTAGAAAATATATATGACTTTCTAGAGAACTCATATCAGCTACAAGATAAAAAAAGTAAAGCGCAAAAGAGCAGGTTTTATTCCCCAAATCAACTGGCTGATATACACAATTGTCAAATCACAGAAATTGACGACCTGAACGATCCGCAATTTATAAAAGCACTGGCAACAGATAAAGCAATAGAAGGCTACATTTCCCTCAAAAATTATCAACTATTCTCACCAGAAACTATCGACGTACTCAAAGGTGCCGAACAATTTCTATGGAACATGCATACGGGAGAATTACCAAAATACAGAGGAGTCTTCATCCCTGTCAGAGTCAGACAAGAGAATGAGCTAGAATATGGCTGGAGTCTTCACGAAATTGACACACATATTGATACAGGACCTATCATAGATTCACGCACGACATTTCTAGAAGAAGATACAACAATATTAGATGCCTATTATGATATGGTTAACAAAGGGGCAGATATGATAATGGATAATATTAAATTCATTGTCAAAAACACGCCACGCCCACCAATACCACAAGACCATTCAAAGGCTCGCTATTTCAGCTTTCCCACAGAACAAGACTTCGAAAGCCTAGAAGCATTGAATCCTCCCGTTAAACTCTATGATATCAATAACATTAGAGAACGTTACGTAAATATGTTTAGCGACCCCGAAAATCATACACAGCACGCAATGGCTTTGGATGCCGTCATTTTATCATCCATTGAAGCCTACAACAGAAACGCTACCGTAAACAATATTGCCACCCGATACTATGTCACACACCCACCTCTTGATAGTGAACAATACGAACATTCATGATATTTAATAGTATACTGAAACTTCATTCAAAAACGGAGGAATTATGCATATTATTACGCCCATTCAATGCCAATGCGCCCGCGTTTTACTGGAATGGGATCAGAACGATTTGGCAAGACGTTGCGACTTACATGTACAAACAATTTGCCTGTTCGAAACAAGGCAATCCACCCCGACACGCCGTACCCTTGATAAAATTACCATCGCCTTTGAAAATGCGGGAATTGAGTTCCTCGAAGGCGACGGGGTAAAGAAAAAAACAGGTGAAATTCGAACATTATATGGTGTAGATGGTTTCCGTACATTTATGGAAGATGTCTACAAATCAGCCAAAATTTATGGCGGCAATATATGCTTATTCAATTCAAAACCTAGCCTATGGATAAAACACTTAGGAAAAGAATGGTACGACATTCATGCAGCACGCATGGCACAGCTCGGCAAGAAAATACACGTTAGAATCGCCGTTCAAGAAGGAGAAACTGGCTTCATCCTTCCTATTGCCGAACACAGATGGCTATCAGGCATAGCATGGAAAGAAAAGATTGTTTACACATATGGGAAAAAATTAGCCTTCTTAGATTTCTCAAATGACACAATCCATATTGTAATCATGAACAGTGAAGAATTCAAAAATTCTTTCGAAGTACTTTTTAATATTGCATGGAAGCACGCGACCCAAACTCCTCCCTCATCAGATGGATAAAAAATCCCCCCCGTATGTGGGATACGGAGGGAAGAGGTGGGGACAGGTGTCGGTAAAACACCTGACAGAGTTAAAATATTAAATTCTCTTCTCAGGGTCAAAAGCGGCCAACTTCAGATCCTTCATTAAACAAGCACAATGCCTGACGTAATTTAAATAAGCGCGCGTATACATGAGTTCCCCCATCATATCGGGCAATTTAGGCACTTGATATTTTTCTTTATATTCATCTTCCATCGTTTTTACGATCCGACGAATATGACAACGCGCAAAGAACTCTAGCTCACGCTTGATGTCCCCATCAATAAGCCGCACCTTTACCAAGGTATTCAGTTCGTCACGAAATATCTCTTCCTGATCTTCCATCAAGGCACATATTGTTTCACTCCCTACATACATGCCTTCCTCCTAAAACGAACCATATTAAATTCACCTAACGACAAAATAATATCCTATTTTATGCTTGTGTTTCAATGGTTTAATATTATACTGAATTCGAACAGAATCGAATTGAATTCGAAAAGATAGAAAAATGCATACAATCAGCCCTACTCAATGCCAATGCGCCCGCGTTTTATTAAAATGGGATCAGAACGATCTTGCAACGCGCTGCGGTCTGCATGTACAAACAATTTGCCTGTTCGAAACAAGGCAATCCACCCCGACACGCCGTACCCTTGATAAAATTACCGTTGCCCTTGAAAATGCGGGGATTGAGTTCCTCGAAGGCGACGGGGTAAAGAAAAAAACAGGTGAAATTCGAACATTATATGGTGTAGATGGTTTCCCACAAGCATGTGGAACGATCAAACAATATACTCATATGGCGAATATCTTGCATTCTTAAACTTTCAGGAAAATGGCGTATGTATAATGATATTAAAACACGCGCAGTTCACTGAAGGCTTTAGAGTTCTGTATGACATAGCATGGAAACACGCCGCTCAAACCCCTCCACAGTAACAACAACACAATCTTAAATAATCACGAAAATGTTGACACACCCCTATGCACAATATAAACAGAAATTCTTACTTATTCTAGGAAAGGGAATAACATGGATTGGGTCAAAAAAATTGCAGAAGGGATCAACAAAGTATTTGGCGACTACACCCAAAACATACACGAGTTCAAAACCTCCCTAACGCCCGAAAACGTATTAGCAAAACTCCGAGAATATAATCTAGAACCCAATGTTATAAAGGCATCCGAAAACCCTAAAAATGCTGGAGAAGGATTACTCGAAAGCTTCAAAATAGCCAAAAACAGCATACAGGAAGACCAAATCGTTGAGATGGCCAGATACATGAGTACCAATAATGTTTTCAGTCGAGCAATTCATCAATTTCCCATCACAACGCTCGATGAAGTTTTATCAGGGATGTTCACACGCTGCCCGCCCGAAGACCGAGCCATGCTCCTCGAGGCATTTGAAACAACAGGACACATGAAACATATTGCACAAACAGAATATTTAAGTGGCATGCATGGAACACAAATATACATAAAATCTGTAGCAACCTCTCTCCCTGATGAAGAAGCCATTAACCTACTCAAACACACAGAATCATTTCAAATTGCACGGCATATGAATGATAACATCGACGAATATATAAGCCTCTACCATCCGGAATATGAGGAGCTGATAAGAGATAAATTCCCAGCCCTCGGAAGTAACCCTCCCCAACTATCATAACAACAAAAGCCCCGCTCAATAACGGGGCTTTTTAAATTCTAATTTTACAGTGACTATATCACACAGAGCATTTTGTGAGGTTAGGAAGATGAAGCGAAGTTTACACCCCACAAACAAACGACAGGCCATTTTTCATAAAAACCCCCGTATTTCTACGGAGGTTCATATATTCGTTACTAATTTACAGGCGTAATTGCAAAGAGTGTTTGAGACTTGTCTAGAAAGGTAAAGCGAAACTTAGATAAAACTAAGTGAGCTGAAACCTGACAACGCCAAGCCCAAACAAACAAAGCAATTTTACATCATGCCGGGCATTCCGCCCATTCCACCCATGCCGCCCATTGCGGCTGCGCCTGCTGCGTCACCACCTTCATCAGGTGAGTCTGTGATAACAGCTTCTGTTGTGATCAAAAGACCTGCAACTGATGCAGCATCCTGAAGTGCAGTACGAACAACTTTCGCAGGATCGATGATACCAGCCTTAACAAGGTCAGTATATTCACCTTTTTGTGCATCAAATCCATGATTTGTGTCGTCTTGCTCACTCAACTTACCAACGATTACTGAACCTTCTTCACCTGCATTTGCGCAGATCTGACGAATCGGAGCCTGCAACGCACGTGAGATGATTTCGATACCAACTGTCTGGTCTTCGTTTTCACCTTTAAGGCCTACCAATGCTTTACCAGCATAAAGAAGTGCAGTACCACCACCGGCAACAATACCTTCTTCAACAGCAGCGCGTGTCGCGTGAAGTGCATCATCAACGCGATCTTTGCGTTCTTTCACTTCAACTTCTGTAATTCCGCCAACACGAAGAACAGCAACACCGCCTGAAAGTTTCGCCAGACGCTCTTGCAATTTCTCTTTGTCATAGTCAGAAGATGTTTCTTCAACTTGACGACGGATTTGTGAACAACGCGCTTCGATTTCTGCTTTATCGCCTGCACCATCAACAACTGTTGAGTCGTCTTTTGTGATTGCAACTTTCTTCGCAGTTCCAAGCATATCAAGTGTTACGTTCTCAAGCTTGATACCAAGATCTTCAGAAACAACCTGACCACCTGTTAGGATTGCCATGTCTTCAAGCATCGCCTTACGACGATCACCAAAACCAGGCGCCTTAACAGCAGCAATTTTCAAACCACCGCGAAGCTTGTTAACAACCAATGTTGCCAATGCTTCACCTTCAACATCTTCTGCCACGATCAATAGCGGACGACCGGACTGAACAACAGCTTCAAGAACAGGAAGCATTGCTTGAAGGTTTGAAAGTTTTGCTTCGTGAAGCAAGATATATGGGTTTTCAAGATCACAGATCATTTTGTCTGCATCTGTGATGAAGTATGGTGAAAGATAACCACGGTCAAACTGCATACCTTCAACAACTTCTAGTTCGTTGTTCAAAGATTTTGCTTCNNTCAACTGTGATAACACCTTCGTTACCAACTTTGTCCATTGCTTCTGCAAGCATTTCACCGATTTCAGTTTCACCGTTTGCAGAGATTGTACCAACCTGTTTGATCTCTTCGTTGCTTTTTACATTCTTTGCACGTGATGCAATGTCTTCAACAACTGCGATAACCGCTTTATCGATACCGCGCTTTAGATCCATTGGATTACGACCAGCAGAAACCGCCTTAACACCTTCGCGAACGATCGCTTGTGCAAGAACTGTTGCTGTTGTTGTACCATCACCAGAGTGATCATTTGCCTTAGATGCAACTTCACGGATCAACTGTGCGCCGATGTTTTGCTGCTTATCTTTAAGTTCGATTTCCTTCGCAACAGAAACACCATCTTTTGTTGTGCGTGGTGCACCAAATGATTTTTCGATCACAACGTTACGGCCTTTTGGCCCCAATGTTACCTTCACAGCGTTTGCAATAAGGTCAACACCCTTCAATAGCTCATCACGAGCCTCTTCTTGGAAAAGTACTTCTTTAGCACCCATAATTTTTCTCCTTTAAGAAAAATAAATAATAAATTTAATCTGTAAGTTTAAGCAGCAATAACGCCGATAATGTCTGACTCTTTCATAACCATCAGGTCTTCACCATCAATTGTTACTTCTGTGCCGGCCCACTTCGAAAAGATGACCTTGTCACCTGTCTGCACGTCAAGCGCGCGTGTTTCACCATTGTCATTAACGTAACCACTGCCTGTTGCAACGATTTCGCCTTCTGATGGCTTTTCTTCTGCTGTACCTGGAATAATAATACCGCCTGCTGTTTTTGTTTCAGCTTCCGCGCGACGGACTAATACGCGATCATGTAAAGGACGAAATTTCATTTTCGTGTCTCCTTAAAGTTTATGGTTTAACAAGCAGGCCTTGCGTCTTCTCTTCTATAGAGCCAGAGCGAAAGACCCCTCCCAACGCATAAGAACACCTTATGCAAGTGGAGTCATAGCGCCATGCATAGAAAATTTCAAGCGATTTTGACCTAAAAGGAAGATAATCGAAGAATTAAGCCTTCGGAGAGGATAACGGCAACGTTGTGTCAGGTGTTTCCGGCGCGTCAGGGGCAAGCGGAACTTGCGTATCCGGCTTATCTTCAATCCCCATAAAATCAAGAACAGAGTCAATGATATCAAATCCACCTGCCGATTCACCACCATTCGCGGGTGAAAAATCCCCTTCTATAACGGGTGCGGCTTGCGCCTTTTGTGCATCATTCAACTCACGCGCATGATCTAAACGATCTTCTGTTTCCAAATGATTATTCAAACGGTCAAGGCCATCCGAATAACCGGGAATAAGGTTGCTCTCTATATCCGCAATAACCCCGTCACCATGTCCGGATTTAATTGCAACATAATCACCATAAAGCTCTGCCGCCTTAGAGCCATCCGAAAATCGCTGCATCGAATCTGCAACCTCGGACGCACAATTCGCCGACGTCCCCTGCTCTGTAAGATTCATTTCGGCAACATCACGCGTTGTACCAATCGCACCGGGATCAAAACCAGCCTCCCTAAATCGGTTTAAAATTTTGTCCGCATGCTCCGCGCTGCAATTATCTTTCACAGTATCCCAAACATCACGCGCCATTTGATTTTTCTCTTCAGGAGAATGATTAGCAACCCCTCTCTCATGGCCAAGCTTATGCCCCAATTCATGCGCAATTATTGCTTTTATCTGTTGTTCCGGTTCAAAACTATGGCTATTAGGGTCCAAAGCATCCTTATCAATAATGATACAATCATTGCGATGGGAATAAGCCGCCGGAGAATGTGGGGAATCCTCAACAATCAGAATATGCGGCATATTAATATCGGATTTCATCGCGCCATTAACATCATTAAGCACGCCTTTAACCGTTTCAAATAATTGGGGATTGGATTCAGGCGTTACGTATTGGATATTTACACTGTCGCGCAGCTGACCATCTTGTTGCTCTTTCTCAATAATGTAGCTTTGTACATTTTGAACAACGTCTTCCGGTGTTTTCACGCCTTCACTCATAACCGATTTCCCCTAATCTGTATCTTTATAATGGCAATTTTACCTGAGTTCAGCCCAACTTTACAAATAAAATACCACAAAGAATCCGGCGAATTTGAAGAATAGAGCCATTTTTGATAGAATAGAGGGGATATGTGTCAAACATAACAGGAGGTTATTGAGCATAATGGCAGATCTGGAAAAACAAATGGGCGATTACCGCCTGACAACTGCACAAATTATTTACCACCTACCCGATCATCAAGAAATTTTACAAGAGTTCATATGGCAAGAATATGATGTAGCCCCCGAGTATCCAACTCTGCGGGGATTCTTAGATTTTTGGATTGACGAAATAGAAGGTGCCCTGCATTCCGTCTATGTCGCACGGCAAAAACTGATCACCCCCGGTGATTATCGTTTCGCCGACTGGCAAGGAACATTGCAATAAACATAATAATTGAATAGTATTTCCCTGTTATCGTCTTTAACACACGGGTTACGCTACTATGTTCTTTCTTGATACTATCGCACCACAAGTTCCGTTAATTGTCGGATCTGTCTTTTTATCTCTTGGTGCCAACTCAGTCATACATTTTTACAAATTTCGCGCACGTAGCAAACGCGTAAAAGGCATCGTTAAAGCCATTGAGCGCTATACCTCCTATCAGAGAGAGGGTGGGCATAACAGAGCACAAACTTATTACAGGCCCATTGTTGAATACCAATATAATGACGAAACACGCACCACAACCGGTGCAAGCATGAATGAAATCCGTCACAAGCTTAAACAAGCCGTGACGGTTATGCTCAATATTTCCGAAGATGGAAAGCAAGTACAGGCAAAAGTCGAAGATTCCATGGACATTGGAATCAGTTCAATCTTCGCATTAATGGGCTTAGGCGCTTTAGGCGTCTATATTATCGGCGTTGGCGGATCATGGATCACAACCCTTATTGTCGCATCAACATTTGTGGGAATTGGCTATACCCTCTCTAACATGATGCTCAATTTCCAAGGGGGAAACATCATCTCACAAGAAGAAGAATGGAAACCCAAGGAAGACTCCGTTCTTATCGAAACAAAAGCAGATTATATCAAAACCGTTTCATCTCATGGATTTTGGGGAAACGTCATTGCCTTTGGAACCATGTTCGCAGGTGCGGGCATTATGTATGCCGGATATCTTGATCTCCCCGAAAAAACACAACAACTCATTCAAAATGATTTCGGTGCCTTTTGGGATCAAATGACCAATGGTGAGCTCTCAAGCTCATCAACGGATTCTCTTATGATCTTTGGCATAGGCGCGTTTTTCTTCCTTGTATCCTTACGATCAATCTATTACGTCCGTAAAAAATATGGCGGCCTCTCGCGGATGTAACAACCCAAGATTGATGTTTTCCGTATATTTTTCTTGCACTATTTTACGAAAGTGTATACGAGGGGGACACACGGAGAATTTTTAGGAGAATAATAATGAAAAAGCCAAGCATAGACTTGTCTGGGTTAAACTCACAGTTCGAAGGCGTTTCTGCAAAAGTGGCAACTGTCTTGCGCCATGTTGACAGAACGCAAATCGCGGGCTTAGTGCAAAATAAAGCCCCTGAAGTCGGTGATGTCTTACTGGCAAAGGTGACATCAGTCGGTGATAAAGACACATTACAGAGCCCCGATGGACGTAACGTAGAATTACATGAAGGTGATAAAATTCTGGTTGCCTACGGTAACCGTTATGCGGTTGAAGAATACAAGGCAATGGTTCCTGAAAAATTGACAGAATGCCATCTTGTTTCCAGTGGTGGCGTGGCTGCGTTAATCGAAGAAACAAACGACGTTATGAAATCACCCACCGTCATTAAACCGATTGGCCTGCTTGCCGATGAAAATGACAGAGTCATGAATATCAAACATAGCGCTATGCGCCCATTGGAAATTGATGCCAAGTCCCGCCCGACAACAATCGCCGTTCTGGGCACAGGAATGGACGCCGGAAAAACAACGTCTGCATCTGCATTGGTAAAGGGAATGGAACGCGCTGGCCATAAAGTCGGCTTTGGTAAAATGACAGGAACGGGTCTATCTTCAGACATTCATAAGCCACAAGATGCCGGTGCGATCGCGGTATGTGACTTCGTAGACATGGGATACCCATCAACATATAAAGTCGAAACAGACGACCTTATTAACGTCCTACAGGGCATAACAACAAATTTAAGCCTACGCGGTACAGATGTAAACATCATTGAAATCGCAGATGGTGTTTTACAATCGGATAATAAAAAGCTGCTTCGTTCTGATCAGTTTAAATCACAAATTGATGGTGTTTTATTAGCAGCCGATAGTGGCTTAAGCGCTCTATACGCCGCAGAGAAGTTAAGCGAACACGGAATCCCTGTTCTTGCCTTAAGTGGTCGCATGATGCTTGCGCCACTTGCTGTTAAAGAATTTGAGAATAACGTATCAAGCGATGCAAAGCCTGTCTTTGGTGTCTTGGGACTGGAAGACCTGCGTAAACAAGGGAACGCAAACAAAATGATGAACTTTATTCAGGAACACAGCCCCGATGAGGCCCCTGCAATAGAACAGCCTGCTTCAAGCAATGAAAACGCAGCTGAGCCATAGCGGTATTTTACACAGAAAACCAAAGCTATAAAGTCACCGGATACAAGCTATATAACAGAAAAAATCCGGTACAGAAAACGGCTTTCCAACCATAGAAAACCGCCACCGCACATGTTGATTATAAATATGCACGGACAATGCGTAAGATCCGTTTATTCAAACGGATCTTAACCCGCCAATGATTTTATAAAACCCGAATAGATCCACTGATTTTATTATTGGACATCTTTAAGATTCATCACTTTTTGATGCTGCTTCTTACGCGCTTTCCAAATCACACTATCAACAATGTAGTGATGAAAATTCAATGTCTGGAAAACAACCACATATAACGTCGTTAACAATGCGGGGTTATGCCCTGCGAAAATATCCAATCCATTTGAGATCGTACTGTAAATAAGTGTTGTTAAGACCAAACACCCTGTGAAATACATCATAATCCGTACCGGCTGCGTTTGTGATGCCCAACCGACCAATGTCTTTTGATCTTCACTTTCACGCTCAAAACGCTTTGTATTATACAGCCAAACAAACAAAATATATTGCGCATTATGCCAGATATTCGCGACCAACCATCCAATATTAATATCAGGGATCAAAATATATCCGACATAAAATGCCGCAAAATGAGATAACATGAACAACGTTTGACCCAAAGGCAAATTACCATTACGGAATGCGATAAGACGAAGCACACACCAATAAGCCAACAGGAGAATAGATGCCGTTGCCGCCAAAGCCACCACAATTGTCGGTACCTGCGGCATCCAGACAGGATTAAACAAGAAAGAATCCCACCCCTGATGGCATCTGTTCAAAACACCCCATACCGGAATAGACCATAATGTAAGCAGGAATACGGTATGGTTTTCTTCAATCGGTGTTGCCGATTTACGGCGGTAGAAGATGCTGATCCCATAAGATTGGCGTGTATAATGATACCATTGCCAAAAGAAATAAATGGTAAAAAGAATCCATATTCCAAAGGTAAAACCAAGGACAGCAACAGCGCCAATCACGATAAAAGGCAAGTGGTAAATCAGAAACTTATTTTCGGCACGATCCCCCGGTGTACCACCTAACTTCGTAAAAGTTGCAATCACATGATGATACCCTAAAAACCAGAGGTCAAGCAGAACAACAGGCTTAAAAAGGCTTGGGTCATTCCAAACGATAAAACCGGAAAATAACGCCAAGACAAGCACACCAACAATAAATGTCAGATCAAATCTGGGGCCTGACAACCATGCCGTTTCGTAAGACCAGAACCTTGATACCGCTTGCGTATTCATGTCGACCACTCCATTAGTTTTGTCTTATTTTAGACACAATCACACAAATGTGCAAACATAACCATTAGAATTTATGGTTTAATCGTCATAGGAGGCAAGTGTAAGGCGCAAACCGTCAAGACGATCATCCATGATGAGTTGACATGACAAACGCGATGCCTCCGATACGTCAAATGCCTCATCCAGCATTTCTTCCTCATCATCACGCATGTCAGGTAATTGATTTTTCCATTTGGGGTCTACATAAACATGGCACGTCGCACAAGCGCAGCTCCCGCCACATTCTGCCTTAATCGGTAATCCATGATCGCGGATAATCTCCATAACACGCCAACCTTCAACAGCATCCAGCGCATGTTCAACCCCATCTTGGTCCGTTACGTATATCTTCATCAATCGTTCTTTACAGTTCCTGATACAATTTGACGGATACCATGTACCATCGCCACAGTTTGTATCGCAATCATAACCAGATCTGCAATTGCAAATATGACATATTTGACAATAATACCGTTTGCAGAACTTTCCTGTAACACTTCAACAGAGATCAGAAATAAAACACCAAACACGGTCATAAGCGGTAAAGCGCAAATCAAACACGCCAGCACAACGGAAAAAGAAAAACTCATCCCTTTTGTGATTTTAAAAAATGATTTTAACGGCACCCCAATCACAAGAGGAACATAAAGCCAGAGCAAACGGACACTCCATAAAAGCGCCGATATAAACCCAAACATAATGAAAGCGTTCAAAACATAAACACCTGCCGGATATTCCGGTGGTTCGCCGCTTATCTCTACAGGCTCGGAGGCAGGTACACTCATCAAAGCAAGACACAGAACAAGCATAACCTTAATCAATAAAAACATTGCAATGCCGCCTTGGTAACATTGCAATCTGGAGTAATACCCGCTATAGGGCACGGCTTCCACACCACTTTCCGGCACAGATACAGCCTTTCCCCATATAAAAATCGGCTCTCCATACAGCATGTAACGGATCAATCCGACACAAAATAAAGCCTCAACAACATAAGCAGGCAACATAACCAACCCCTGCAAGAGATAGTCATGTTGTAAATGAAGAACAAAAACACCTAAAAGACACGCGACCTTAACAAACAGGACAGGAACGACAACGCGCATCAAATAAGAACGCTGAGTCCAGACAAACTCATACCCCTTTACAGAGGCCTCTATAAAATCAAAATTACCCATTCGTTCCTTCTAACATTCTCTGCCACGGGGCAGCGTATCATATATATGATGACGGATTAAACCCTATGAGGACAAGAAAATAAACGTGATATACAAAAGAAAGAAAATGATTATAGTGGCGAAAATGAATACAAAATTAAATGTTGTCGCCCACTGGTTGTTTCTTTGTTGTGCAAGTGTCTTTTGCATGATCATCGTGGGTGCCATAACAAGATTGAGCGGGTCCGGCCTGTCCATGGTTGAATGGAAACCCCTTATGGGGGCGATCCCCCCCTTGAACGAGGAAGAATGGAACCGCGTTTTTGATCTCTATAAGGAATCCCCTGAATATCAGAAAAAAAACTTCTGGATGGAGATTTCCGATTTTAAGTCCATCTTTTTCTGGGAATGGTTCCACCGTCTTTTAGGACGCATGATCGGTGTTATTTACGCCGTGCCGTTCTTATTCTTCCTAATCACCAAACAAATCCCCAGCGGGTATAAGCTGAAATTATTCGGTCTTTTCATTCTTGGCGGCGCACAAGGCTTTATGGGCTGGTACATGGTGAAAAGCGGCCTTGTCGATATCCCCGCTGTATCCCATTACCGTTTGGCGGCACATTTATCCCTTGCCCTGCTTATCTATGTGCTGATGCTATGGATTGGTTTAACCTTTCGAAAAACGGCAAAGCATCGTGAAGATAAGCAAAACCCCGCTCTTTACGCACATGGCTGGGCTGTTTTAGGGATGCTGATCCTGACGATATTCTGGGGCGCGTATACCGCCGGACTGGATGCGGGACTGGTTTACAATGATACATTCCCCAAAATGGGTGATAATTGGATCCCTGAAGAGGTTTGGTTTTATACACCGCATTGGGTTACCCTGTTCGAAAATCACGCAGGCGTACAATTCGCGCATCGCTGGCTCGCCATAATAACAGCCATCGCAATTTTAAGCTTTGTCATCCATGCAGGCATAAAAAAGAGGCAGGAAATCGCCTTTCCCGCCTTGGGCGTATTTGTCTTTTTACAAGTTGGATTGGGGATTGCGACATTATTCACAAACGTACACTTACACGTTGCCGTAACCCACCAGGCAGGCGCCGTAATTCTTTTAAGTTTGCTGATTATATGTTTACACGCCGTGAAATTTAAACCGCTTTCGCAACCGAATTAAACAAAGCCTTATACACACCTGATTCAACCTTTACAGGCTCTTCGGAAGGCGCCTCTTCTGGTGGTTGGACCGCCTCCTCCGGCTGAGATGTTGCATCTTTAACCGCATCATCTTCAATTTTAGCTTGTTCTTCCGGCTTGGTTTCCACTTCCGCGGGCACCACATCGGGAACGTCAGGTTTTTCTTCTGCCACAACATCCACAGCTGGAGGTAATGGCGGTGTCTCTGGCGCAGATTCCGGCTCAACAGGCGGGGATTCAGGCACCTCAGGCGCGACAACGTCTTCTGCCTTCGGCACGTCCTCAGAAACAGGAGGAGGAGGTGGTGGTGATGTCTCAATCGGCCTAACATCGTCAAGATCATTAATCTCTGGCGCAGATGGTATAGAAGGCGGAAGCTCTGCTGCTTTCGCTTCACTTGGCGTGGCATCAACATTATCCGTAGATACCGCATCAGGTACAGGCGTTTCAATCGGCTTCACATCATCCAACGGATCGGACATCGCCTCAGGCGTAGGTGGCGCATCTTCAAATGTTGCAATACCAACGGCCTCTTTTTTAATTTGCATGGCTTCTGCAATTTCCGCAGAAACATCGGCAACATTTTCTTCAATCGCATCGGCAGTTCTCACTTCGGCATCACCAGATGCCTCATCACCCGCCTGCGGAGATATAGATGCGACCTCCGCCGCCGCGGCCTCTGCCATCATCTCGTCACCTGTGTTCCCCTCGGAAACATCAATCGGTTTAATATCGTCAAGATCATCACCGGACGCACTGCTTAGGATTTCTTTTTCTGCTTCAAGCAACGAACGATCATCAAGTCCCGCATAATCATCAGAGACATTAGATGCCCCCACAGAAGCAATATCACCTTCTGCCGTATCCTCTTCGGATACATCTTTTTGCGCATCCTTTGCCTTGGTCAAAAGCCCCGGACGCACACGTTCAATGATATCTTCCGCGTATAAAAATACCGAAAGCAACGGCCCGAATGTATCAATAATCTGCCCGACATAATCAAATTGCAATGTTCCGGCATCGACGCTTTTATCAACCAACTCTGCAAGGGTATCTTTTAAAAGAATACGGCGATCTATCGCCTCCTCCTCCAACTGCGCACGATGATCAAGGTCTTTCGCACCCTCATAATCATATTGTATCAATTGCGCGCCAAAAAGATATTGCGCGGCATCAGGCCATTTTTCCTTAAATTTATTACGGCCACTGGCATTATTGCGGATATAAAGCATATCCAGCGCATTGCCGAATTCTTTCATTTGCGGGCTGAATGCCGCCATAGAATTCGATTGGGGGTTTTCTTCTTCAATTTGGTTATTCAACGTTATACCCTTTTCAAAAAACTCTGATTACCCACGCATATTATGACCGAAAATCAACAGAAAGATAAGCAGATTTTCAAAATAGCCATTCGGCACAATCAAAGTTTGTATCCAAAAATTCCAATAAAAAACGAAAACGCAGTATGTCCAATATAGTGACCTTATCGTTTTAATATAATCGGATTAACAACTCTTTAACAGGCGGCGCACCATGCAGAAAAAACGTTCCTAATCCGCAAAAACTTTTTTCAACAGCTCCGTCGTGCGTTTCGCAGGGTTCTCGCGAATTGCTTTTTCCTCTTTCGCGATATAGTAAAAAATACCATCCATGGCCTTTTCCACCACGTAATCCTGTAGATCCGCACGAACATTCGGCATAAAGGGAATATCACGATATTGCCCCATCATGGAATCATAGGCCTGCACCGCGCCCGCCTGAGATAATGCGTTTGAGACAATTGGCTGCATTTCTTTTTCAAGCCCCCGACCCATCGTACGGCGGAGATATTTTGTCGCCTCATCATCGTCCCCTGTCAGGATATCGCGTGCGTCCTTAATGGTCATTTCCTTAATCGCCTCAATAAACAGCGCCTTGGCCTTTGGCGTGGCCTGTTCCGCCGCACGGTTAAGGCGCAGTTCCAGATCATCTGTCAGGCCACTCATCCCGATTGCGGAAAGCGCCGAGTCCACCTTCCCCAAGGTTTTGGGTAAGGGGATATGTATCTTCTTATCCAGATTAAATCCGTCACGTACACCCAATTGCCCAACCACACGTTCCGAAGAAATACGAAGTGCCTCACGCAATCCCGCCTCCATGTCAAACTCACTGACATAAGGTGAAATCGTATTATCGCGTTTTTGTATATCGACGTCGAAAATGCTTTTCGCGACATCACCCCAATCAAACGCATATGACGGCGCAGCAGGCACCGCGCACATAACACCAAATCCCAAAGCCACCACAGGCAATAAACAACGCATAACAACACCTCTTCATTTTCCAGATCAGATGAGCATAGCAAAGCTGAACCATGATTTCTTGTGTTAATTGATTTATCTGTAGGCCTCGGTTATGATGTCCCCAACGTTTAACAGCGTTCATAAATCGGTTTCCACTCCCGTTAGGGTGGCTTTTTTGTGCCTTGATAAAATCAGGTCGCACAATATCGCCTTTTTCAGGTCGGGAGTGGGTGGAATACAACACCCCTTTGGGGAAATACATCCACACGTGTTTATGCGTGCTGTTAAGCTCCCGATACCAAAAGAGAAAGGATGTATCATGAAAAACCAACATACCAAGCCCTTACGCGCATTACGCCAAACCATCGGCCGTAATATTCATACGGTGCGACGAAGTAAGAAAATCACATTGGAGAAACTCTCAAGAAAGACAAACATCCCGTGCAAAAAACTGGATGGATATGAGATTGGGAAATATGAGCTCTGCCTGTCTCATCTTGTGCCAATCGCGGCGGCATTGGATGTCGATATTTCATACCTCATCCAACGCGCCCGATAAGACCGACTATAATCACGCAGGTGTTCGTGGGACTGCGTATTATTCTGTTTCGGATTCCGTTTCTTTATCTTCTTCGAAATCGTCATCATCATCTTCTTCAATGATTTCAAGACCGGTTTTATTTTTCAATACTTCGATGAAGCGCTCATCCCCATCACCTTCGGCAGAGATCATCAGGGTCAGGATATATTCCTCATCCGCGCCATAGATATCAATATCGGTATCCTCAAGCCACCCTTCCCCGTCATGGGATAGATACATTTCTTTGATATCGCCATATTCAATGGAATCAACAATCAATTCGCCGCCATCTTCATAGTACGATACCGCGCGGCTTTCCGTCAGAATGTTACCCTCTTCCAGAACGGAAAATATACCGGAAGAACCAAACAGAAGAATTTCCTCCCCCTCATCAATAATCTTCGCCTCGTGTAATTCCGCCAGTTGACCTTCTCCGATTTCCTCACCCGTCACAACATAGGTCTCAGGGATTGAATCACCGTAATACGTACCCAAAGTTACCAGCCCTAAGAACGGTACAAAAACCAACGCCGAGAAAACCCAGAACATAAAACTGCTTTTTTGCGGGGTGTCATATTGGGGAACGTTATCTACCCGAATATCTCCGATATGCTTACAAATCCGCCAATAAAACAAAAGGAAAATAGAGATATAAGAACCGCCGACGACAACGGAAGCAACCTGCTCCTCCTCCATCACTTCGGAGATAACAACACTCAAAAACATAATAACAAAGCTGATCGGTAGAAGGCGCATCCCAACCACAAAGGCGATACTGAAATACTTGCCCAGAAAATCAACACCATGCGCCCCGCCATTTGCACGAAACGCGGCAATCAATCCCATAATACTGATTGTAATTGCGCCAACGCTATAACCCCAGTGCCATGGCAAATCATAACCCATGTCATTGGAAGGGGTGTTCATCGAAACTTCATTAATCACCACATAAAACATCATGGTAACGAACATATAAATAAATTTCGCTCTCTCACCCAATAAATCTGCGTGAAGATCACGTTTTAACGCCTTAATATTCCAGAAATACATTATGTCCCCTTTACCAGATTTTACGATCATGACGATATACACCAAGAAAAAGCGATATCACGGATTGTTATACGATCACAAGGATAAATAGGGGAAGACAGGTGCTATTCCGCCGAAGTCGGTGCGGGTTTATGGGAACGCCCCACCAGATTATAAGCCAAACCAACGGTGAGCAGAACACCAACGTAAAAGACAAGCTCCATCCCCGTTGGACGCGGCGTATAACCAATGAGAACACTTAACGTTTCGCCGATAAATCCATGCCCGGGAAGGATTGCAGATGTATCCCACACCTGACTATATAATTCCGGCAACACACCGGCTGCAATCAAGAAATTTGCCCCCTGCGCCGCCATACCTGCGGTAAGGATAATCAACATCCAACTTGTCACCGTAAAGAGATGTCGCTTCACCGTTTTGAGTAAACCAAAATAAAGCATAAACCCGACAATCGCGCCACCAATTGCACCAATCACACCACCCGTTATAATTTCGGTAATCGGATAAGCACCCGATGCGGTCATACCATAGGTAAATAAGACAATCTCCGCACCTTCGCGGAATGTGGCCAGTGCAATAACCCCTACCAAAACATAAAGAGATTTACGCCCCTGCACGACATCGGCGCCAACCTCATTCAAATGCTTGGCAAGTTCCCGCCCATGTGTTTTCATCCAGATTACGGTCCAGCTTAAAAAACCAACGGCGATAAACATGATTGTGGCATTGAAAATTTCCTGCCCCATGCCTTCAACCGCATCAGAAATTGTATCTGTGAAAAACGCAATAACAACAGATCCGGCAATACCGATTAACAAGCCAAGAACGGCGAGAAAACCACGTTTCGGCAGCCCCTTTGTGGCCGCCATGACAATCCCAAGAACCAAAGCAATCTCAAGGATTTCTCTAAACACGATTGTCGCCGTTGGAAACATAGTATCAACCTATCTTGTGATCGTTTAATTTGCCTTATTTCGCAATAACATAACCATTGGCAGTCTTCATGTTAAACTCACCAAAGAAATGGTATTTACCCGGCTTAAGCGGGCCAACAAAGATAATTGCCTTTTTATTTCCACCAATGATTTTTTCACGGTTCATATCATGGCTTTCAAATTCCTCAGGGGTTGGATCCTGATTATCAATAATAAGCTTAATCTTCTCCCCTGCCGGAACGGTTATTTCCTCGGGTGAGAATTTATGATCCTTAATCACAATTTCATAGAACGCTTTCTTCTCAGGCTTTACATCTTCCGACTTTTGCTTAATCGCCGAAACAGAAGCCTGTAATTTTACAAACCACGTACGAACCTTGGCTTCTTCCTGATTTTCAGATGCATAATGGATGGCCTGTACGGCCTCATCCAATGTATCAATTTTCGCGCTATCTGCGGCATTATCGGCGCGGATTTTATCAACGGCCGCTTCCAATGTATATGTCACCTCATGAATGGATTCCAGCTCAAGAAACTCAAGCGCTTCTTCCTTTTTTAGAACATCCGCAATGACCGCTGTTTTTTCATCCAATAAAGAGAATGCCTGTTCTGAGGTCTGAACATCAATGGCCTCATAGTGCTCTGCTTCGTCTCCATGATCATGGTCGTGGTCATGACCGTGTTCCTGCGTATGATGTACTTCATCTTTATGTGCATCTTCCGCCATCGCATATATTGGCATAGCCAGAGCAAAAGCAGACACACCTGCAATTATCAAAAATTTGTTCATCGGTATGACCTTTCAAATGAAAATGATTATCAAGATCATTCATACAGCGACACATAATCAAAAGCAAGCCTCAACCACTATCACAAAAAAACGGGAGGCACTTGGCCCCCCGTTTCAAAATTATTTCTGCTTTTATATCTAAAGAGATATGTAATTAAGCAGCTTTCTTTAGATTGTGCGCAGATTCTTTACCGCGCTCACTCTGAATTTCATACTCAACTTTGTCACCTTCGTTTAGTGAACTGATACCAGCTCTCTCAACAGATGAAATGTGTACAAACACATCTTTTCCACCATCGTCAGGCTCGATAAAGCCAAAACCTTTAGTTGGGTTAAACCATTTTACTGTTCCTGTTGCCATGATATTTTTTCCTTCTAGCAATTCGGTTAAGCTTCATGCACCGCGCATGTAAGCCATAATGTTTGACCAGTCCTACCTTTTTAAAAAAGGGTGAACAATAACGTCGCTCAAACAGACTTTGTAAAAGGAGGAGTTTTGCTTCCGTCGCTATTATCTTCTTAACAAAAATGATAGCGGTCTCTTATAAATTCGTCTCGTCGTACCGTGTATTTCAAACTAAGAGCACTTAAAGCAGTTTTTATGACTACTGTCAAGAATAACCGATGAAAGATAGTGAATCGGATTAAAATAAGGATTCAAATATCACCACAACCAAAAAAACTTGCAAAGCGATCATAGCCCCCTTATAAAGGCAACCGGAAGATTGGTGCGGGCGAAATCTCGCTTGTACTCCGGTCAGGTCCGAAAGGAAGCAGCCACCAACGAATTTTTTCGGGTCGTATCCGATCTTCCACCTTTTCATCTCTCATATTTTTGGATTATTTTTGGAAACGGCCTAACGATTTGCGCCGGGAATTGTTGCGTTTGATGTACCGGAAACATCGTATATTTCATCATTGGCGCTTTCCTCCGGCAGAGGTTCCGATGACGGTAAAGGGGCCGCCATTTCATTGAGTTTCTGCACCAATTCAGGCGGTGTATTTACCGTGGTACTTAAAACACCTTCATCAAGGAAATAAACAAGATCAGCCGGATCTTCACCAAAACGCGAAGGCGTTTCAACCGCGTCGGCCTTACCACCACCACCCAAGAAACGATTAAATTTATCCATCGCCCCAGCGTAGAATCCTTCATATTCTGCACGGCTAACCGCAATATCAATTTTTAAAGATTTACCATCCAGATGCTCTTCAAAATCATCGTGCCGCGCCCCATGGACACCACCATATAAAATGACGGCCTTTTCACCATTGGCGGCCTTATTCACCGTTTGCGCCGTATCTTCATCATCATTCCTTTTCAAAAGAAACTTCTGATAATCTTCAACATACCCTGGTAGCCTCTTGTCAATCTTACCTTGCAAACGCTCTATTTTGCGCGCTGCACGTGGGTCATCTTCACCCATTTTTTCTTTGATTTCTTTAATTTCATCTGAATATCTATTTAATTTCTGACGCTCAAAATCAACAGCGCCTTGCTCAAAAAGACCATCGAGGTCATCTAACAAGTGCACCTTAATCCCAACATGCGTTGCGTTTTGTATAAAAGGCGCCATATAATTTTCAAGAAAGTCTTCAGACGCACCCTCTGTCGGTGTTCCATCTTTATCTGCCGGATGCTTCCACGTATCACCCTTCATGCTAACTCTGTAATCCATAAATTTTTTGGTAAAGATACCAAAGTTTTCTGATTGATCTGTTTTGGCCGCATGGCGCTGAAACTGATTGACCAATGGCTGTATCCCTTGCGGATACTCAAGAAACACATGGGTCGCCCCACCTTCAGCCATTGCGGTTTGCGCTTCCGGTTCAACCAATGCACCTAATATCTTTGCATATGCCCCATGATTGGTATCACCAAGCAACGTTTTATCTGCCCATGTCACCCCCATACGCAACGCATCAGAAAACCCGACCTTGTAGCTATCAACTAGGCCAAGGTCGACGGATTCCGTACGATTTGGAGTGTCATTGTTTTCTGTCACATCGATCACCTTATTCGGCATGATTGTTTTTTATGTTTTTGCCAAATTTCCGCTTTTATCCACTATACATAAAAAATACGGAGACTTCAAATTTAATAACTTCATAGAAATATAAGCAATAACAATACGTTAAATATTTTCTTGCACCGCAATAAAATTTCCGTCATTGTGACCTTGGTTTAGACATATATGTGTATGCAAGACGTCACGAATCTTCATAGACATAACACACGGAAATATGGACGGTTTTAAATGAGTACAAGCCTCGATCAGGGAGGCGTGACGCCTCTTTATGGCGCACACACGCCTGCATTCAGACAAGCACATCTTAACTTTGTTGCGAATACAAACGCCCCTGAAACACAAGGGTCTGATAAGCAATATTCGATTATCAATTTTTCGGATGTGCACTTCCCACTAAAACAATCAGACGCCGCGCACCTTTATGAGATGTTGCACCATGTTCACCAATCAGGTGGCGCGGATGTCATTGTCCGCAATGGCGACTGGTTTGACGGATGGGAAGGTGAAGGCAAAGAATTCACCGAAATGCAAAAATGCGTCATCGATATTATGAACCGTATGAAAGAAAAACACGGCACAATCGTTATTGATACCGAAGGCAATCATAATGACAGACAAATGGAAGAAGGTATTGCGCAAAAGGGATCTGATATTGGCATGCAAATTGCCCCCGGTGTATTCATTGAAACCCCAAAGGAAAAAGCAATCATCGTACATGGTCACCAATTCGACTCCCAAATCGTCCAACAAGACATTTTAGAGGCCGCAGATGACGAATACAGACGCCTGTCACGTGATGGTGCAAAACGTGATACCGATATGGCATCACAAACGAAGAAAACAACCAAAACGCTGCTCTCTGCCTTGGGATACGACAAATCCTATGCCTATGCAGGACATAAATATGGTGTTGATCGTGTGGTTATCGGCCACCGCCATTTACCGGAAGATAAAATCATCAGCCCGCATGGCGCACTAAGAACCGCGTATAACTCTCTTAAAAATAAAATCACCGGTACATCTGATGAGTCTATATCTGATATTGGAAAGCGCCTCGCTGATACTTTTGGGGATTCTGTCGGCAATACCGCCAGAAAGCTAACTCTTCAATTTCTTATGGCACATGGGAAAAAAATCGTAGACGGTTTGTCACAAAAACATGTCAATAAAACCGTCCGAAGTGCGGCGCTGGTTTTAAAAGATATGGGATATCAAAAACCAACGGAATTGATGAATCTTATCGACTCAAAACCAAATACAGACCTGCTGGACAAAATAAACATCAAGGGTCTGCGCCCGTCATATTATAACGACAAGACAGAAGAACAAAAAACAAATCCTCGCCCGATCAAACTAACCGATGCGGGAAGCTGGATTGACGGCAATACGACATTTTGCGCGTATAATTCACAAGGCGATTTTGAATTAGTCGACTGGCGCGAAAAACGCAATGATTTGGATTATAAACAAGCCGCAAATGAACAAACACTGACGGATCAACACCACAAACAATTCGGATCTTTCCTTAAAACCACACATCAAGAAATCGACTATTATAAAGACGATGTAACCGGATATCTCGATCGTGAGAAACGTGAGGAACAATACCGGCTACCAAGCGAACGGGAGCTGGCTCGTGTCACACTTGATCAAAACGGAAAGGTGCGTGTTGAAATGAACGGACAGATCGTTCAACCATCCGCTACCCCCGATCAGGATAAAGATCAAAAGCAAACCGCACCGGAAATCGAATATGCCTGATCTCAAGCATTAAACACTTAGATCATTATTCGGCGGCTCTGCTACTTCCAGATCCAGAGCCTCTGTATACAACTCATCCAATTCGGGATTCATAACATGGATTCCGACTGGATGATCATCTGAAGGTAAAACAACAATGTCAATATCAGCCGGATTATCTTCATCCAGAACATATTCATTAAGAACTTTTCTGGTTTTCTCACTTTCATGGATATTTACCACACAGACAGAATACCCCTTTTCTTCCAGAAGCGATTTCATGTCCATAGGCTGCCCGTTGTCATCTTCTTTATACTGGAAGTGCTTCGCACCATAAATAATGACACCACTATCTTTACCACCACTGCCATAGTCTGTAATTGCATCTACCGTACGAACATCATTAACAAGCGGTTCATCATTTAAAAAATACAACCCCGTCGTCGCCAGCATCATGGTCGGTGCGCCCCCATCTGTTTTACCAAACAGATATTCCTGCGCCTCAAATAATTTACTGATAATAATTTGCCCGCGACCAAAGGGACGACTATCACCTGCGAAACGTTGGTCGACCGCAAAAAATTGTAACTGCGGATCATCTATTGCAGTACCAAAAGACTTACAAATCTCGCTCTCGGCTTCATCATTCTGTAACCAACTGCCAATCAATTGATTTTTACACTTTTCTTCGAAATCAGGATCTTTGGTACCACTCCAAAGTAATGTGTTGTGATGAATACCGTATTCAGTCGATATATTTGCCTCATCATCTTTTTTTAAGGCATTAAGCACATCTGGTTGTAATGTATATAATGTCACATAAGGCGATTCATGATCAGTATCCCCCATCACCACAAAATCGTAGTTTTCTCTCACTTTTTCCAGTAATTTAAGCTGCGTTTCATTGGCGGTCACCTCCTGCTCAGGATCATATGGTGTTTCTTGCGGTATAAGCCCCATATACGCAAGACCAGCAGCCAGAAATACATTTTGTATACTGCTTTTTACTTTTTGAAATTTCTTCATAATATCAACCCAATATATTATTGCAGGAGTATACGTACACAATTCAAATTATGCAAATAAACGACTAGCCCCTTAATTTTAAAATCTTTTACAGTTCAGGCATCTATGGTAGGGCTATGTGGCTTTCTAGATTATTTTAAAGGATAACCATTATGCGCGCATTTTTTCTGACCTTTACATTATTGGCTGTATTCACACTTATCCCCGCGTCACACGCAGAAGATCTGCCTGTTCCGTTTCAGGAGATGAAGGAAAAGGCACTGGCCGGTGATATCAAGGCACAAATGCAACTTGGGGAAGCCTTTGTTACAGGCACAGGTGACCTCAAAGAATCTGTATCTGAAGGCATAGAATGGCTTGAAATGGCCGCAAAACAAGGTGATGCCAACGCCCAATTTACAGCCGGGTTTCTACGTATGCTATCCAGTCACGAACTAAAAACTGATGCAGAGAAAAAGGAAGCTGCCAAAATAGGCTATGCATGGCTCTTTGCGGCAAGCACACAAAAACACAAACCCGCAACAAAAATAGTTTCCCAACTGCAAGAGAACATGAAAAACGCAACAGAAGAAGATCTAAAGATTATGAATCCCGAAGAATTTACTTCTTTGGCAGATGAGTATATCGAACTTTATGTCACACCGTTTCAAAACAACAACAAGCAGGAAAGCGCCGAATAATACAAATCATCCATAAAATGCACATTGAGGAATTCATAAAATGAAACAGACAACCAGATTTTTCGGATTTATGCTTTTGATCGGAACGGCAATGATATCCGTATCATGCAGCGCAGAAGAAACAAAAGAGTTTGACCCCAAACGTGTTCATAAAGATCAGTACATGACATTTTGCCAAAGCCAAGGCCATTCGATTGAACTATGCCAGTGTAATATGATCAATGTAAGTAAACAAACCAAGGCAAGTAAAGTATCCTTAGAGAAGCACATAGAAAAACAAAAATTTACAAACGCTCTTATTCTTAAGCCACTTTTTGACTCTGGAAAATTTAAAAATGAAACCGAATTAAGAAAAGCCTGTGATATTTTAGAAAAGCAGAAGAAGGGCGAAGCATCGAAAGAAGAAATAGAACAGTTGGGACTGGAAAAAGACAGTCATTTAATGACTTATCTTCAGTTAAATTACTGTGCAAACCCTCTGGTTTCAGGAACGCAATACCAAGATGAACTAGATCGCGGCGAATATAACTATATTAATACAGAATATCTGAAAGATCGGGATTGTAAAAAGAAACACCCCGCAAAATCATCGACATCTTCAACACCCGATAACACCGAATCCAGCACGGTTAAAGCCTTAACCGGCCCCGGTAAGTTCAAGGACGAAGCAGAAATGATTGAAGCCTGTGAATTCATTGAAAAATACAAAAAAGGTGACGTGTCAAAAGAAGAATATGCTGAATTTGAATTCAAAACAGGCGGCAGCTTGCTTATGAAACTACAAGTCGCTTATTGTGATAAAAAATAAGCACCATAAAACACAACACACATTTTAAGGACATCCTATGCGCATTCTATTCCTAACCCTTACACTCTTTGCACTCTTCGCATTTGCCCCTGCATCATACGCACAGGAGCTATCCGCCGAACACCAACAGATAAAGGAAAAGGCGATCGCCGGTGATGCGGACGCACAATTTGCATTTGGAAAACACATATTGGACGGCGTTAAACTAAGCGAATTTGTATCAAAAAAAGAGCGCGTCTTTGAAAGTTTGAAATGGTTCGATATGGCAGCCAAGCAAGGACACGCCGATGCGCAATATATTGCAGGATATCTGCGTATATCTAAAGTTAACGATGACAAGACGAAACAGGAAATGGCACAAGCCGCAAAAGAGGCTTATGGCTGGTTCGCCGCGGCAAATGCCCAAAATAATCAAGCCGCATCGAAAATTTTCACTGCCATGCAAGAAGGCATGGAGAAAAGAAAACCAGAGCAAAAAGAACTCTTAAGTGCCGAAGAACTGGAATCTACCGCGAAGGAATATATCGCCCTTTATGTAACACCATTTCAGGACAATAAGACAAAACAGGAAAGCACCGAATAATATCGGCTTTCCCTTGCACAGATTGGCAATTCGCTCTACAAATAAAGCATGGCTGAGAGTGACAAACCGTACCGCGTTCTTGCGCGAAAATATCGTCCGCAAAATTTTGACCAACTCATCGGTCAGGATGCACTTGTACGTACATTAAAAAATGCAATAACATCAGGGCGTATTGCCCATGCATTTATGCTAACCGGTGTACGCGGAGTTGGAAAAACGACCACCGCCCGTATCATTGCAAAAGCTCTTAACTATAAAGGTGCAGACGGAACAGCTGGCCCCACAACGGAAGACACCATTGATTGTCCGCTCTGTCAGGCAATATCAGAAGACCGTCATCCCGATGTTATTGAAATGGATGCCGCCAGTCGTACAGGCGTAGATGACATTCGCGAAATCCTTGATGGTGTACGTTATGCCCCGTCAGAGGCGCGATACAAAATCTATGTCATTGATGAGGTGCATATGCTGTCTAAGAACGCATTTAATGCCCTTCTCAAAACATTGGAAGAGCCACCGGAACATGTGAAGTTTATCTTTGCAACCACCGAAATTCGTAAAGTCCCCATTACCGTCCTATCACGATGCCAACGATTTGACCTACAACGTGTTGGTATGGATGAATTAATCCCGCACTTCAAATCGATCTGTGATCAGGAAAACGTCAGCGCAGAAGATGAGGGGCTATCCATGATTGCCCGCGCCGCAGATGGCTCTGTCCGTGATGGTTTAAGCTTGCTTGATCAGGCAATCGCCCTGTCAGAGGGAAAAATAACCGCCGCCCAAGTGCAAGAAATGTTGGGTCTGGCCGATCGCGCACAAAACCTTGACCTGCTGGAACAGGCGCTATGTGGTGATATGAAAGGTGCATTATCCATTATGGATACGATCTATAAAAATGGCGGTGCACCTGCCGTTGTTATACAAGACCTTCTGGATTTAACGCATTTATTGACTAAGTTACGCGCTGTACCCGATTTAGAGGATACCAACCAAAGCATATCAAGCGATCAAATCGCGCGCGCGAAGGAGTTATCCGGTAAAATCTCGATGCCTTCTTTAAGTAAAACATGGCAAATCCTGTTAAAAGGTCTGGATGAGGTAAACATCGCGCCTAATCCGCAAAATGCCGCCGAAATGGTTATCATACGTTTGGCATATGCCGCCAATCTGCCTGACCCGTCAGATCTGATTAAAAAGCTTAAAGAAAGCGGCACGTCAGCACCTCCACAAGCAACAGTGCAAACAGGCGGCGCACCGGCAAGCGGAACAGTCCACGCACAGGATTTCAGCGCACCACCAACATTTCAAGGCGCACCAACAGGCGGTGGTGGCGCCGAAACAATGCATGCACCACAATTATCTGTCGTACCAACCATAGAGCCATTAACGCAGATAAAAACACTAGAGGATATGGTCGCGCTACTAGAACGAAATGAAGAGTTCCTTATTGCGAGCCAGCTTTTTCAATTTGCGCATCTTGTGTCACTGAAACACGTGCCTTACGGCGATAAAGCCAACGGACATTTTGAACTGCGTCTTGAACCGGAAGCCCTGCCTAAGCTGGTCTCTGAATTGACGATTGCCCTTAAAAACATTACCAACCACCATTGGATGATTGTGGTTACCAAAGAACGCGGCGCCGCTACATTATATGAACAAAGCGAAGCAAAGCGATTGCAAGAACTCGAAGACGTGTCTAAAATGCCCGTCGTTGCAGATATTTTAAGTATTTTCCCGGAAGCACAGCTCACGGAAATTTTAAAACATATACCGGAAACAGATGATAACGATCAGGATAATAAAGAGGACCAAGAATAATGATGAATTTCCAAAAAATGATGAAACAAGCCCAAGAAATGCAGTTCAAATTACAAGAAGTGCAAGAAAAGCTTAAAGACATTGAAATCGAAGTTGAATCCGGTGGCGGCCTCATCAAAATTCGTATGACCTGTGACGGTAAGGCAACTGGCCTTGATATCGACGACAGCTTGCTCGACTCTGATAAAGAAACATTGGAAGACCTTCTCGTTGCGGCATTGAATACCGCAAACGAGGTAAAAGACGTACGCATCAAGGAAGAAACAAAGGCCATGATGAAAAGCCTTGGCTTCCCTGAGGAAATGGCAGATAAAGCCGGTGGCGGTCTTCCGTTCTAGGAAAACAACACAGAACATCACGGAATATGCATGCCTCTGATAACAAGAGGCAGGGGAGTAGATATGCGCATTGCAACATGGAACATTAACTCTGTACGTCTTAGGATTGGCTTACTCCAAGATCTGATGGATGACGAAAAACCGGATGTTATCTGCCTCCAAGAGACCAAGACACCTGATGAGCATTTCCCCATTGATGCCATCAAAAAATCCGGGTATGAGCATATCCATTTCAATGGAATGAAGGGATATAACGGCGTTGCGATCCTCTCACGTACACCCTTCACAAACCCTAAAATATATAATCGTGTTAATCGTGATGATTGCCGCCATATTTCCGTACGCTTTCCTGATTTTGAAATTCATAATTTCTATATCCCGGCTGGAGGGGATGAGCCGGATCGAGAAATCAATGAAAAATTCGGTCACAAGCTGGACTTCCTTGAGGAAATGCAAAATTTCTTTACCGAAAATTACACAGAAAAAGATCCCCTCATCGCCGTTGGTGATTTTAACATCGCCCCCCTAGAACATGACGTATGGTCTCATAAACAGCTTTTAAAAGTCGTCTCTCACACCCCTATTGAGGTTGAGAAACTTACCACCATTCAAAACGCATTAGGATGGGTAGATGCCGTACGTCACTTCGTACCTGCAGATGAAAAATGCTATAGCTGGTGGTCATATCGAAATCGCGACTGGAAAAAGTCAAACCGTGGCAGACGTTTGGATCACATCTGGGTGACGCAGCCCCTTAAAGACAAACTGGCAGATTACAACATCATGAGCCATGCACGTGACTGGGAAAAGCCAAGCGACCACGCACCTGTCCTTATTGACCTAAATCTTGCGGATTAAACGGTAAAGAAGAAAATTCAATTTCAAGCGGCTTACTTTTCGGTAAGAGGCTGCTAAGCTCACTGCTTGAACGCTCTTCCCCGATGGCAAGAACAGGCCCCAATTCCGCGCCCTGATGCAGTACAACCGCATAACTCAACGCATTATAAAGCGGGCCGGCCTCTGTATGAATGCGCCCCAACGGATAAGAAAAATTAACCGCATCGCCATACCATTTTCCCAAATGAATCATTTCAAACACCGGACGCACCAAAAGAGGAGCAGACCTCGCCTTTGTTACAAAAGGGACACTCTGATTATTTTTAATTTTGTTACGTATGGAATCTGTAAATTCAACATCGGCATCAACATACACCTTCATATCCGCTCGGGTCGGCATATAGACGTACAAGATCAACTCCCCATAATCCGCACCTTTAACCGCGGGAATTTCAACATCTAAGGTATCACCGGAATGACGTACATGAATATCGGCAATCTGATCATGGCGTGCCATATCCAACGCCGGTTTCACATTTGCGTGACTTGCATACCATCTTCCATTTACAATAAGGGACGAAGAGCCAAGCCCCATACCAAGCAATCGTTTATAGCTAGAGCGGCGGTTTTTACAAAACTCATGCATCCAACCATCAACGTAATCCTGTAACCCCTCATGATATTCAATACAGCTAACGACAATGACGTCTTGTTCATTTTTTAAAATATCGTAGAGCGCCTCATGCGTCCGGCCTTCACGAACACAATCATACTGACTGAAAAACTCAATAATGGCGGGCTTTTTCGCATGAACAACTGACGTACCAAGGGACATAGAAACCAAAAAAAGAGCAATAAGCCATCTTATCTTCATATCTTTTTCCTTTTTCACTCTATCACTCATTATATTTAAAAGTCAGAACAACGCCCATTCACATCCCAATCACCAAAACGGGTTGGCTCCGGTCTATTCTCAAAACCACCAATTTCTCGCTCTTTTTCTTCATAAAGGGGCGTTTTTGGATTCTTTGTATCGTGCGGGGTTGGTTTTTTATCAGTCATACTCCATAGTAAAATAAAAAGGTCAGGCCAATCAAATGAATTCAGCAGAAAAAAACAATAAAACAGAAAACGCAGCAGACCTCGTTTCCCGAAAAATCGCTCTGGATATGCTTAGGGAAATTTTAGACCGAAAAAACGCCCTTGATGTTGTACTCGAAAGAAGTCAGGAATTCGCCGATTTACCGCAACGTGATCGCGCCTTCACGCGCATGTTGATTACCACAACATTACGACGTCTGGGACAGATTGATGATTTGATCACCTTCGCACAAGACCGTCCGAATACCTTAAAGACTCCTGCTCTACACCATATTTTACGCCTTGGTGTAACGCAGATGTTTTTCATGAATGTCCCCGACCATGCAAGTGTCGACACATGTGTACGCCTTACCGAAGACAGCGGATTTAGCAAACAAAAAGGATTTGTAAATGCGGTCTTAAGACGATTAAGCCGTGAAGGACATGACCGCATCGCAAAACAGGATGCATCACGTCTGAATACACCGGATTGGCTTCTTAAAATCTGGATCAATGATTATGGCCTGCAAACTGCCGGACAAATTGCCCTTGCCAATATGAGCGAAGCCGCCCTTGATATCACCGTTAAAGATAAGGCAGAACGTGCATTTTTCGGTAACGCATTAACCGCATCGGAACTTTCAACAGGCACATTAAGACGTCTGCAAGGTGGCAACATTCGTGACTTGGAAGGATTTGAAGACGGAAAATGGTGGGTACAAGATGCCGCCGCCGCCCTGCCCGCAACGTTATTTGGCGATGCAAAAGATAAAAAAATCATCGATATGTGCGCCGCACCAGGGGGAAAAACCCTTCAGCTTGCCGCAATGGGGGCACATGTCACGGCCATTGACAGATCTTCTAAAAGACTGAAAAAGTTAAAAGAAAACCTTGTACGTCTTGATTTAGAAGAACACGTACACATTGAAACGGCCGATGGGGCAAGCTGGTCATCCAAAGAACCCGTCAAATATATTCTACTTGATGCGCCATGTTCTGCCACCGGAACGATGCGCCGCCACCCGGATACAGGATATCTAAAATCGGAAACAGATATTACGGGGCTGCAAACGATTCAAGAACGCCTCCTCAACCACAGTGCCAATATATTATCTATCGGTGGGATGATTATTTACTGCACCTGCTCTCTACAAAAAGCAGAAGGAGAAGAGCAAATAGATCAGTTTTTAAAAATGCATCCGAATTTCGAACGTAATCCCATCACCCCTGAGGAAGTGGGACAGTATGACGAACTGATTAATGATAAGGGTGATTTGCGCATCCTTCCATTTATGTTAAGTGCCGCGGGTGGAATTGACGGATTCTTCGTCTCAAGATTGGTTAAGATCGGATAGTTTTTCATATTTTATCCCCCCTACCCCTAAGAATTCTGCGCTTTAAAATCCCTTGTGGATATCGTATAAAAAATCTGGTAGATTTAATGTGTAGTCGTTATAGATTACGCCTCCCTTTTCACACATCGTTGTGAAACAATATTTTTCGTTTTTATTTATATCTAAAGAGTACCAATATTCATGTCCGAAGTCCTGATTGCCCCCTCTATCCTTTCTGCCGATTTTTCTAAACTGGGTGAAGAAGTCGCCGCCATTGATAAAGCAGGCGCAGATTACATCCATATTGATGTTATGGACGGACATTTTGTACCCAATTTGACATTCGGCGCACCTGTTGTGAAGGCAATTCGTAAATCAACGACTAAAACATTCGATGTTCATTTGATGATTTCACCTGTCGATTATCTGATCGATGATTTTGTTACCGCAGGTTCGGATATTATCACCGCACATGTTGAAGCAGGCCCGCATTTGCACCGTACCTTACAACATATCAAGGCAAAGGGCGTAAAGGCAGGTGTTTCCCTTAACCCGCATACACCAATTGAATCAATCAAACATGTGATGGATATGGTGGACTTAATCCTGATTATGACGGTAAACCCGGGATTTGGCGGACAAAGCTTTATCCCCGTTCTTGATAAGATATCCGAAGCACGCCGTATGATCAGTGAAACAGGACGTCATATCGATCTTGAAGTTGATGGTGGCGTAAACCCGCAAACCGCAAAACAAGTTATAGATGCCGGTGCAAATGTTTTGGTCGCCGGAACCGCAGTATTCAAAGACGGCAGTGAGAAATACGCCGAAAACATCCGGGCTCTTCGCCCATAAATCAGGAAAAGAGGGGTCATCATGCCTTTTCAGTTGATTGAGAATATAAAGAAAACAGCAGGGCACATCACCTACAGCACGCCGCTTTATAGTTGGTGTTTGAATGATAAGGCCCCTGACCGCCTCATTGTCAAACCGGTAGACCCCTGGCCCGGTAACGCCGATAAGGCAAGAGAGCTGCTAAATGCGGCAGGTATCGGTGAGCGAACAGGCGCACTTTGGTATAAGGAGTGGTGGGAGCCTGAAGAGGCCGATGATATATGGCACACACACATGCACAGCTTTGGCTGGCTAAGAGATTTACGCACCCTTGGCGGTGCATTGGCGAAAGAGCAAGGACGCGTTATGCTCTCAAGCTGGATCGAACGCTATGACCATTGGGATAAGAATAGCTGGCGATCTGATTTGATTGGACGACGCCTTGCCATGTGGATCAGCCACTATGATTATTTCTGCGCGGGGCAGGGGGACCATTTCGAAGAAAAAGTCCTCGCCAGCCTGTCTAAGCAAGCAAAGCATTTAAGTAATATCCTTGGTGCAACCCATACACCGGCTTTATTGGAAACAATTAAGGGGCTTTTATACGTCGGTATCGCATTGGAAGATCATGATAAATGGATCAATCAGGCGATAAATGCCCTTGAAAAAACCTTATCTGTCCAGATCTTAGCCGATGGTGGCCATATTTCACGCTCTCCTGATGTGATGTTGAATGTCCTACAAATTCTGGTTGATATCAGGTCTGCTTTTAAGGCTGGTGCCTATACCACGCCCGGATTTATCAAGGACACGATTGAGCAATTAAGCGCCGCATTAAGAAGCCTGCGCCACAGTGATCGTAAGCTTGCGCTTTTCCACGGTACACAGGAAGGCAGTATAGATCATATTGATTCCGTTCTTGCACAGGCCGGGACAAGAAAAAAGACTTTAAGCAGTCTGGAGAAAACCGGATTTGAACGTCTTGACCTTGGCCGTAGCCTTCTTATCATGGATACAGGTCGTGCACCTGACTATCCATATGATAAGGATGCGCATGCTTCACCTCTGGCTTTTGAATTCGGATACGGGAAGGAACGATTGCTCGTTTCATGCGGATCACACCCGATTTCACCGGATTGGAAAGAGGCCTTACGCTTTACCGCCGCGCATAATACGGCATGTCTGGATCACAGAAATGCCTGTGAGATCAAAAAGGATAAGCATTTCGGACGTAAAACTGTAAAATGCAATGCACGCCGTGAAGAAACACATAACAGCATATTACTCAGCGCATCTCATGACGGATATGTTCCGTTAAATGGTATTACACACACACGTACATTATGCCTGACCGACCAAGGACACAGCCTACATGGTGAAGACGGCTTTACCTCAGCATCCGATCATTTAACCAATCCGGTTGAAGTTGCCGTACGTTTTCATATCCACCCCAATGTCATGGCATCTGTCACACAAGACGGACAGGACATCTTACTTAGAATGCCTGGCGGGGTTGGCTGGCGTTTCAGTACAAAGCATCATGGTATCAAGCTTGAAGACAGCCTGTATGTAGGGCAGGGCATAGATATCAAGAAAACCAAGCAAATCGTGATCGGATCACACATGAAAGACCTGAACATCTCCGTTAAATGGTCGTTAAAGCGCGAAGACTAACCCTGATTAGAGGGGTTGGCAGATACATTATGAACCAAGAAATAATCAATACAGTCGAAATTATGGGTTCGGGAAAGCTATTGCTTATTTTGGAAAGTGGCGGCCACAGTGAATATGAGCATATTTATCGCGCAGCCGCCGGAGTATATTGGGATCAAGAAAGAAAAGGGTTCCACTCTAACGAAGAACCAAAAGGCTGGTCTTACACGGAGTGGTTCGCACATATTGTGAGCGTTGTTGATATGGGTTTAGACGTTAAACTTAAATTAGGCACAAATATTAATTGGGTAAATATACCCCAGAATATAAAAGACGATATTCTTCGTGAATTTGGACGCACTTAGCCACCCTGACTTATACCCGCCCATTAGGACAATACGCATTTTGATCTCTATAACGCACCCTTTGTGCTTGGCAGTTGATTTGCCGCGCGAGGATCTGTCTCAACCGCCATGCGCAATGCCTTCGCACAGGCCTTATAAACGCTTTCTATAATGTGGTGGTTATTAGAACCCGCCAACTTTGTCGCGTGCAATGTTAAGCCTGCCCCACCTGCCATGGCCTGAAAGAATTCCTGAAAGAGTTCAGTATCCATTTCACCAAGGCGATCAACGGTAAAGTCCACATCCCAAACCAAAAAAGGACGGTTTGAGAAATCCAGTGCCACGCTAGAGCGTGCCTCATCCATCACAAGGTCAAAATGACCGTAACGACGAATACCTTTTTTATCGCCAATCGCCTCTTTCAGCGCCTGCCCCAGCGTAATTCCCGTATCTTCCGCAGTATGGTGTCCGTCAATGTGTAAATCACCATTGACCTGAATATTCATATCAATCAGAGAGTGTTTTGATAATTGCTCTAACATGTGATCGAAAAACCCGATCCCTGTTGAGATATCGGATTTCCCACTACCATCAAGGTTAAGAGACACTTCAACAGAAGTCTCATTGGTTTTACGGCTGATCTTCGCGGTGCGTTCACTCATATCGCGTCTTTCTTCAAATAATCCGGTTATCTACATTACACAGGATGTGTTATGACGTGAAAATCTTACCTTGTAAAGGTTACCAGAATATTATCACAAACAACGAAAAACTTTTACCGTTTTATTTTCAGTACCTTATTCAGATAATCCGACCTCCGCAAAGGAGGGGCGCACGACATATCGATCATACACAGAATTCAGATGCTTATAATCTGACATATCGCAAACCTGCATTGATTTCGCAAAACCCAAGATACAGACCAAGGCAATTTCAACCAAACCGAATTCTTCACCGATCTGCTTTTGATTATCCAGCTCCGTAAGTGTACGCTTAACCCGTTCCAAGCACCGCGCCAAATACCCTTCCTCAAGATTTAAATCCGTCGTTTTCCCAAAGATGTAACGCAAAAGTATAGAATCAGATATCCCGTATATAAGGGTCAGGGCATACTCATCATCATCGTTTAGCACCGTCTTAAGGTCACTTTTCGTGCCTTGTTCCTGTGCCTTACGTGCGAGATAGTTAACAATAACGCGTGAATCAACAACACTACGGTCACCATCCTTTAAAATCGGTATCTTCATAAGGGGATTACCGGAATTAACCAGATTGGTCTCTTCTTCCGTTAAGGAAAGAGCAGAATTCGTCTGATGAAACGTATAATCCAATGACAACTCACGCGCCGTAGCACGTACAATACGTACGAAAGGACTACGCACAGATCCGATAATTTCCATGATTTTATTCTCCTGATTTATATAAGTTGCATTTTGCAAGTCACTTAACTTAATCAATCTAAACTCATCTGTCCAGAAGAAATGAATGCGATACGTGAAAGCCTGTTCTTCAATCTTGACACCAACGTACAAATCGCCCATATCTGTAGGCATGACTTATGATATTCACGATTATGCAGATGCACAAAAATGGCGCGGTACGACAATCATATCGGTGCGCAAAGGGGACGACGTTGTTATTGCCGGAGACGGGCAGGTTTCTATGGGACACACCGTTTTAAAGGGTAACGCACGTAAAGTACGGCGTTTGGGGCGCGATAATGACATTATCGCCGGATTCGCCGGATCTACGGCCGATGCCTTTACCCTGTTTGAACGTCTGGAAGCAAAGCTGGAGGCGCATCCCGGGCAATTAACCCGCGCCTGTGTGGAATTGGCAAAAGATTGGCGTACGGACAAGTACCTGCGTAAGCTAGAGGCTCTCATGGCCGTTGCGGATAAGGAAACATCCCTTATCCTGACCGGTAATGGAGATGTGGTCGACCCACAACATGGCATTATCGGTATCGGATCAGGTGGTAATTACGCCTTGGCCGCCGCACGTGCATTATATGATCAGGATCTAAGTGCCGAAGAAATTGCCAGAAAATCTCTTCAGATTGCTGCAGATATTTGCGTTTATACAAATGAGAATATTACAATTGAAACCCTGTAATCAGCTTGTTTTCTTATAAGGCAAGGTGATCTCCTGCCGCATGCATTTTGTTATCAAGATATGCATCGGGCATCTCAGGTGCCGCATCGCCGTTATGTCCTTCTAACGGTTTATATTCCATCTCTTTTAACTTCAGGGTATCCGGTTCGTCCTTATCAATATAAGGCACAACAACACGAAGTCCGTTTTCCTTATCATATTCAAGGCGCGGAAAACCAATCGCCTTATCAGGCCCGTCATACAGCACATCACCACCGGCCTGATTGTTAAAGTTTTCAACCATCTGTGCCTGCGCATTTCGCAAAAGAGACGCACTGTAATTCAAAATATATCCCGCATATTCGATTTTCAGAAAATCCGCTTTACCCGCTGTTTCTATTTTATCAAGCTTATCCTGAAAATCCTGTATGCTTTGTGTTGTGATTTCCCCGTATTTCTTACCGTCTTGATAGGGGGGCCGCGCCCATCTTTTTAACGGCGTCATACGTGCCTCCTTGGTTTTGATCTCTTGATCATCAAACAATTTTTTCAAAGACTGACAGTTTGAAGGCAATTTAAGAACAATAGAGCGCACCTCATCTATTGCTGTATTTAAATCTTCAACAGGGGCGGCTTGTTTTTTAGGCACGTTTTCCTCTAATATTACGCCAAGTAAGTCATAATAGAATATGGAGAAAATATATACTATGTCAAATAAATATGCTTTTCTAATTTTGATTTTTCTATTTTCTATACTTGCCCCTGTCGCACAGGCACAGGATACAAAATTTATCTTCCCCCTTGCCTGTACGTATACAAAGGATTGCTGGGCTGTGAATTATGTCGATGTTGACGCATCCAAACACGCCAAAGACTTCAGATGTAATAAGAAAAGTTATGACGGGCATAAAGGTACAGACTTTGCGCTGGGCTCAATTACACAAATGCGCAGCGGCGTTGATGTCTTAGCCGCAGCAAGTGGAACAGTATTGCGCGTTCGCGATGGTGAAAGCGATCACCTGAAAACATCTGAAGAACTGGATGACTTGAAAAGCCGGAAAAAGGAATGCGGCAACGGTATATTGATTGATCACGGTAACGGTTTACAAACGATCTATTGCCACCTTAAAAAAGATTCTATCGTTGTTAAACCTGAACAACCCATCAAGGTTGGTGAAAAAATTGCACAAGTCGGACAATCCGGACTTGCAGAATTCCCGCATCTTCATTTTGGTGTCATCCGCGACGATCATATTCTTGATCCCTATACCGGCTTATCCAACACAAAAGAATGCGGAACGATTGATACACCGCTATGGCATGAAACCCTAAACATCACCTATAATCCTGTGGCAATTTTCGATGGAGGGTTTCGCAATACAGCCCCAGACTTTGAACGAATAAAGCGCGGACAAGATAATCCCAAAACCTTACCCATACATAGCGCCGCATTGGTCTTTTGGATCGGACTCTATAATGTAGAAGAAGGGGATCAGGTGACATTGACCATTACTGATCCAAATGGAAAACTATTCACAGAGCGTAAAGAAACCGTCGAAAGAACAAGAGCACGTCAATATTACTACATCGGACGGAAAATAGGACACGTACAGTTGATCCCCGGTCAATATAAGGGACATGTTGTAATCACACGTACAGATGCCTCACCATCAGCTTCAGAGGAAAAAATATTCCTGATTGAAATGACACAATGAATATAATCACCTTTTCCGGCGAATAAGAACATACAACGCACCACCACCACCATGTTCGGGGCGGGCTTGTTCGACCTTAAGAACATATTGCCGAAAAACATTCTCAGACAACCATATCGGTGTTTTTTGTTTTAACACACCAATTGTCTGTTTATAGATGGGAACATCCCCATGCCTTGCCATACCCTTTCCGGTAACAACAATGACACATCTTTTTCCGCCATGATATGCGGTGCGGACAAAAGACAATAATGCCTCATATGCCTGACTTTGCGAGAGACCGTGTAAATCCAAACGCCCCTCAATTGGAATCTTCCCACGACGTAATCGCTCGGCTGTACGCTTATCAACTTGTACGTCTTGTTTAATCGACCCATGGTTTTCTTCACTTACCCGTGGCTCATATTGATTAATAGAGCTTTTAAGCGTAGAATTGTGTTGCTTTGGATTATCGTTTTTCACTTGTCTTTGTACTGTTTTTGGTACAGTTTTACGAAGGGGCTTAACATCTTTGGTTACAGCTTCCCAGAGTTTCGCATCTTGATCGCTTAAGAATCTGTTCGAAGAATTTTGATCATTTTCATCTGACATGGTGTACACTAAGAGTAGTTTATTTGTACGTATTTTATGACTATGGCTGAAAAAAACAATATAGCGAAGAAAATAAGGCAAATTTTTTGCCTGACTGCTCTTTGCACCCTTATATCCATATGCCCAAAATATGTAAACGCCACAGATTGGTCAGAGGTTGACGTCACCGAAAAGGAAAAGGCAGTTTTCGCCTATTTCAGAGCTGCAAACATTCCGCCTGATTACGATTTCTGGATTCAGTCACAGGGCACGTATAACGCTCTACCGGAAGCAAAACAAGAACGATACCTGATTGATGAAATGTTGCGCCTGGGACGAGGTTACAGCCTGTATGATAATGAACGAGATATTTTAAACATTCAGGCCAGTATTATTTCCAAATATATCCCGGGAAATGAAGACAGCCCTTCCCCCCGCTTGATTTTTGATTTTTTCAATGCGGATGAGCAATATATCCCAACCTTCGATTACCCCTATGGCACCGATTCCATTTCTTTAATTGTTAACAACCTTGCTCATTTTTCCAATTTGAAATTAAAAGAGGCACAAGACACCGTCATTAAAGAAAGAATTCCATACCAAAATGATTATTTTGATGCTGTCATCGATTTACGTATACGCGTGAGATATGTTGACTTTGCCCGATCTATCCGCAAAAGAAACGGTAATACACAATGGGTTATGGTCGGTGAAATCGCCTATATAAAATGTACCGTCAATTCATTTTTCGGACAAAAAGATGCCGATTTATGGGACTATGTTGCGCCATGGTACGAAGATGAACTCAGGCTCGCCACAATGCCTGACGAAGAGAAATATCCGCACCCTTACGATCTTTTCAAAGACTAAAAATCAAGGCGTTACGCCCAAGTTCTGATATAAAGTTGCGCAAAATTCAGAATTTTGATATGTTCCACTTATACACGTTTTAATTTTATCGGACTTTTTGGGCATGTCAGACTTTGTTCAAAACATCGGTTCTGCGTACAAACCCTATGAGGTGCGGTCATCCGACGCACGCATGGAGAAGAAGCCCCATGACAAATTCCAAGAGGAACAACGCCGAGGCGCGCGCAAATTTCAAAAACACACACAGCAAGAAGAGAAAACATCTTTATCTATCAGTGCCCTCATCTTATTTCTTGAAAACCATTTAAATGGTCATGACAAAGAAATAGATCAAAAATCGGCAGAACTGAGAAAAGAGTCGTACCTCGCCCCGTGGATGCGCACCGCATACAGCAACAATAACACCCAAACAGCAGAAACAAAGAAAGCCACAAACGCCTACCAACACGCCGCGGAAATAAACAGATTGCCATCATCAAATAAACGGGGAGAACAAAAGTCCGGCGAGGATAAAATTTATATGCTGTTACAAGATTTAAAATTATTGCAAGAGCAGGGGCGAAAAACCCTTAAGATCGAAAATAGCCCATCATTTCTGGAGGGTATATTTAACGCCGTCGACTTGGTCAAACAGGATCAAACACCCAATCTATAACCGTTACCATCTGTGATAAGGATCAACGGGCCAGACGGATCATCTTCTATTTTTTGCCGTAACCGATAAATATGTGTCTCTAATGTATGTGTTTCAACGCCTTCGGCATATTGCCAAACAACCTGTAGCAGCTCATCACGTGTGATACATCTACCTTTATGCTGATTTAAATAAACAAGAACAGCAACCTCTTTTTCCGTTAGAGACGCTTGCACATTACCATGGTGGAAATGGCCGGAATACACATCTAAAACGGCGCCATTACCAAAAGATATACGATCATCTTCGTACGTATTTTTCCGCAGAAAGGCCACCCTGTCCATCAGATCACCAAGACGTACAGGCGCCTCAAAAACCGTCTTCTTTCCATTATAAGAGACACAAATGCCATCCTGTTCATTATCCGGCACAGTTTGACAATCCTCTTGCCCGTCATATGCATCGAAATAATCCTGTAATATCTTGCAATATGTATCATCGGCATGAATTTCGATAAGGTGTGATGCGCCCATAATTTTTCCTTTTTTCTATCATGGCATAAAATTTGCTTAATTCAAAAGGAGAACAGAAAAGGAAAAGCAATATGGACATATCTTCCGTTCAAACATCACACCTTCCTGAACAAACGGGACAAAAAGCCACAGAAAATAACAATTTCGGCTTTTTCGATCTCATTGATATGCTAAACCCTCTACACCACATCCCGGTTATAGGAACAATTTACCGCGCAATTACCGGTGATGAAATCAAACCTGTCAGCAATATCATAGGCGGCGCAGTATATGGCGGTCCGGCAGGCGCAGCAATCGGCGTCGTTAACGCCATTGCAAAGAACGAAACAGGTGAGGATGTTCTGGGCAATATATCCGCTCTGGCCTTTTCGAATAAGCAAGACAAACCGGAAAACTATAATTTAGAAATCAACGCATATAATGACCTGCCTGTCTCATTGCTATCCTTCGCACAAAAGCCCTTAACCACCTCAGAAAACACCGAAATACCACGGCAACCCTATTACAATAGTTAATCCCTTTTGCCTTGCCAGTATGAGGCAAATAGGGTACAAGCCAATATGGAAAGAAAATAATATTGCTTTCAGCGGGATTTGAAAAAGCAATGACACGTTTTTTATATTTATTGGTTATAACGGCAATTGCGCTGGCGAATGTATCGCCGGCTTGCGCATTTATATCCGGTAAAGCCGACCTGATTGAAATCTGTACAGCAGATGGCCTGCGCTTTGTTGAGGCGCAATCATCCAGTGAAACAGAGTCAAAAGATTCACAACAGCATCAAAAAATCCAAACAGATTGTGCCTTTTGTTTTGCACAAAGCCATGAAAAATCTGTCGCAGCCACTTCTATACGTGCATTTAGCACCGTAAAAGCTCTCAAAAGCCCCTTCACCTTTAAGAACGCTTCAGAGCTTTCCTATATAACATCCTTTTATATCGCCCGCGCACCTCCTGCACTGTCTTAGAAAACCAACACGTTGCCACATTTGTGGCTTCATTTTCTAAAAGTGTTTCAGGAGAAAGACAATGGCGCAAACCGTGCCTCAAACATCCTCACCCGACACATTGTCGGAGGATTTCAATCACCGTTCCAGTAACTGGGTACATCGCCTTCATTGGGGGCATGTCGGCCTGATGGTCTTGGGTATGACACTTCCAATGGTCGCAACCGCCGCCCCTCTTGGTGGTGCAACGGCCATGGATATTGCCGTACAATTCGGTCATGGCGTCATTGAAATGGCAAGTAACGCATTCGAACATACCGGCCCTGTTCTGGAGTCGGTGTGGAATAACATGTGGGAGGGCAACATTACGCCGTCAACATGGGATGCGGGCACCATGCATTCAATGACAGATCACAATATGTTTGGCGACACACACCTCATGCCCGACGGATCGATCATGGATATCTCAGCGACAGAAGCTCTGGCGGCTGGTATTGACCCCCATCTCAGTGCCGCAAGAGACTGGTATTGGGGTTTAGATGCACAAGAGCGCATCTTCATGATGGAAGAGGCCGTTGAGACAGGCATGGAGTTTGAGGACTACTTGCTCTCAATTTGTCCGGTCGATCCGATTTCTGCGACACCACAATAATCAAAACCATATTTAAATATTGAAAGATAAAAACATGAACATCAAAAACTCACTTAAAAACCTTTTTGTATCCGGCATGATCGTGGCTGGTGCCAATGCCTATGCACACGGCGCAGACCACGACGGACATGAAGGGCATGCCACCCCACAACAAAATACAACAACACAAAGCATATCCTTTGATATTGCAGGCCTGCAAAAAGAGGATAATACAACCCTGAAAGCCAATGAATATGACGATAAGAAACAATTCTGGTTTTTTGGCTTTACCAATTGCCCGCATATCTGCCCCGTTGATATGGCAAATATCCATGCCGCCTTACGAGAAATAAAAGCAGAAAACGGTGATGAAGCCTTTAACACGGCAATTGAAAATCATAAGTTTTACATGCTGTCTGTTGACCCCGATCGTGATACGCCAAAGGCCATGGATGAGTGGATCAATAATTTCGGTGATATATTCGAAGGTATAACGGCCGTAACCGAGCAACAAGAGGCACAGCTAAACACCGTGAAGACATCTGCACGTGCGCTGGTTGGCGGGAATTACCAATCACATAAATCCTTTGTCTATGTAATTGACGGTGATAATAAAACTGTTTTGGATAAACAAAATGCCTTTGGCTCTCACGAAAAAGTGCATGACCAACTGGTAGAGTTCTTTAGTGAGAATTTAGGTCTTGATGCCCCCGAACAAAACCTCTCACATAACGGACAAGATACAGTCCAGCATATGGAGCATCACTAATACCGTTTGTCAGGTTTTAAGCTCAATCATACACTGCGCATGCTGCGAAGTCTTACAGCCAAAAGCCATATCTTTAGAACTTGACAAACCCCTTAAATTAAGAATATATTCATAACCATAAACACCACAGCTCCGCCTGCGGTGTTTTTTTATACCCCATTAAAATCAGGAGAAATTTATGAACTTTTTCGCACCCTTTTCGGGGATGCTTGGCAATGCCATTGGCAATAACCAAACAAACAATCCCGCAGATATCCGCACGACAAAAAACAACCTTCAAAAAGCAGGGTATTTTCCTGCTGATGATAAAGAAAATACAAACAATATTTTCCTTACACGTAGAATGGATAACGGCATCAAATAATTTCAGACAGACAATAATCTTAAAGTTGATGGCATTATGAAGCCCAACGGTGAGACTGAACGCACGTTATATGAACGCCTGACAGGGCAAAGTGCAAATGATGCATTCCTTCTGTCGCAAAACGATCTGGGAACTGTTGGCTTTGGCGGAAATGTCAGCGGAACATTTGTACCGCGACCAAAAAGAAAGCCTGTTAAACCCGAACGATTTAACACGTCCTTTGATATTCACAAAGCCCCTACGGTTAATTTAGAAGAAAGTCGTATTCAATCTTTGAAAAACAATACACCAGCAAAATTTGATATTAAAGAAAACCCTAACCTTAATCAGCTCACGCTTAACGACAGGTTCAAACAAATATTTATCAAAGATAAGGACCTTGGTAACAAAGTAGTCCAAAGACATGAACAAACGATTGAAAAAATGGCGCATAAACATGGCGTTGAGCCAGATTTGGTAAAGTCTGTAATGTGGACAGAAAACGCTAGAGGTCATTATTTTGGAACCAATGATTTCCTTGATGATATTAACTTATCAAAAACGCAAGCTCCAATGAATATAGATGGTCGAATATGGAGCAGTTTGGTTGATAAAAAAGGAAAAAAACTCAATAATGATGAAAAAAATATTGAGGCTGGTGTTATTTTACTCAAACGAATTGGCGATAGAATCGATAACCCTACACCTGAAAAAATTGGATCCATATGGAATTTTACTGGTCGTGAAAATGTAAATGAGATAGGAAAAGAAATTGGAAACGCATACAAAGCCAAACCTTGGCAAAAGAAAAAATAAAGTTGTTAAAATATTTTTTAGAATCACAATTTTTCTTTCTTGCGTTTTTTCCTCTGCAACTTGCAACGATATTGGCGTGGGTACTGTCTCGTAAAAAGTACCAATAATCCCTCACCGAAAAAGAAGGGCAATGAACAACTATTAGGAATTGCGGCCGGCCACTGTCAAATCATAGACATCAAAAAGGATAGAAACCTAAGAAGAGCTAGCTCTATATGATGAAGTCAGGGCACGTATCAAAAAGGTATTCTTTTTTAAAATCACTCATACCCATCACGCGCACCAAATATCCCTGTTCCAACACGGATATAGGTCGCGCCGAGCGCAACAGCCTTTTCGTAGTCGCTGCTCATACCCATACTGAGATCTGGCAGGTCATGTTGGTCTGCCATTTTTTTTAACAAAGCAAAATAAAGCGCCGCCGGCTCATTAACGGGCGGGATACACATCAACCCCGTTATTGAAAGGGCGCATTCATCCCTGCAAAACGCAAGAAAATCCGGTAACTCCTCCGGTAGGATGCCTGACTTTTGATCTTCCTCACCAATATTAACCTGAATAAAGCAAGATAGATTACGCCCCTGTTCCTTCATTTCATTACCAAGCTTGCGCGCAAGTTTTTCTCGGTCAACCGTATGGATAACGTCAAACAGACCAACCGCATCTTTAACCTTGTTCGTTTGCAATGGCCCGATCAGATGAAGGGATAAATCAGGGTAGGCGGTCTTATGTACCTGCCAATGATCAAAGGCCTCCTGCACGCGGTTTTCGCCAAATATTCGATGCCCCGTATCCAGCGCCTCTTGTATCTTCTCATCAGATTGGCGTTTACTGACCGCGATCAGGTGAACATCATCACGATTACGATCCCATAACGACGACGCCTTACCAATAAGGTTTTCAATATTTTGTAAATTATTCTCAATAGACATGCGCAAGAGATTAGAAAGATTATGCGTTGTGATCAAGACAAAAAGAAAGGCGCCCAATGGGCACCCTTCCAAATTCTTTATACAATCTGACTTCTGATTAGAAGTTGATTTGTGTACCTAGAGTAACAGCAGTTGCATCTGTGTCTGTTGTTGTTGTTTCTTCATCAACAAACTGAACAGAACCGCGGAAAGACATACCTGGGCCGTAGTTGTATACAACACCAGCTGTGTAACGATCTGTTTCTGTGTCAGCAGCATCGTCAATGTCTTGGTTAAGGTAAGATGCACCCAATTTGAATGGACCAGTTGTGTAGTCAAGACCAATAACAAATGTGTCTGTGTCTACGTCAGCTGTGTCTGTTTCAGAAAGGTAAATTGCACCAATACCGAACGCTGCGATGTCTAGGTCTAGACCAACGTTGAATGAGTCTGCATCATCACCAGTTGCAGTGTCGTTGATTACTGTAGAGTAACCAGCACCTGCGATTACACCAACATTTTGGAACTGACCTTCATAACGTGCAGCAACATCGTATGCTTCTTCAGCAGAAGTACCGTCTGAACCAACACCAAAGTCATCAGCAGAACCAGAATCAGGCGCGAAAGAAGCACCAACCTGGAAGCCAGAGAATACAGGTGAAAGGTATGTCAAACGATCTGATTTACCTGTGATGTCTGCATCATAGTCAAGCTCAGATGCGAAAGGTGAAACATACTGACGGATACCGTCGATGTTTGAGTCCGCAGAAGGAGCAGCAACCTGTAGAAGGTAAGACGCGCCGTCTTCTTTACCAAAGTTTACGCGACCCCAGTTACCTGAGAAGTAAACATATGACTCATTGATAGCAGAATCATCATCACCATCAACTTCAACTTCGAAATGCGCACCAACTGTTAGACCATTGTCTAAAGTTGTTTCGCCACCGATGTGGATTTCTGTGTCACGGATAAAGTCGAAATCTTTGTCAGAAGATGTGTCTGAGTCAAGAAATACACCATAACCTTTAAAATAACCGCCAACTTCAAGTTCAACATCAGCATGTGCCGGAGCAGCAAAAGCCAAACCTGTCATTGCAACGCTTGCAAGCAAAAGTTTTTTCATTTTTAGTTTCCTCCAAAAATTGTCTGTTTTTCAGACAATGTGTTGTAAAATTTATTCTATGTCATCCGTGAAATTACTACGCATCACAAAGAATTGCCGCCATTACGCCATGCATGAGTCGCCCCGTCAACGTGAATTTGTGTTTTTTAAGCAACATTTTTGATCTTCGTTGCATTTTTGCAACACACCCAAAACCATCCTAAAAGCAGTTTATTTTGTTGAAACGTCGCTCTTTCCGAACGGCAGGGCTTGAGACAGACCGGAGCGCGTGCTAAAGGAACATGTTACATATAAATAAGGATGGAAATAATTATGAAGATACGTCACCGTCATTTTCTTACATATGGTGTTCTTTTAAGTGGCCTTGCCCTGACTTTAAGCGGATGCAGCGGTATCGAAACCGAAGCAAAGTACCCAACGGGGTTGGATCGCACACAAACCGGTGACAATGTCTATGGTGAACGGGAAAGCATTCTTGGCGATGATGGCTTTAAGATCTTTGGCGGGAAAGACAAAGAAGAAGGCAGCACCATCGGCGTGAACAGCTTCCTATGGCGTGCAACATTAGACACCCTATCCTTTATGCCGATATCAAGCGCAGATCCGTTTGGCGGCGTTATTCTGACCGACTGGTATACAGATCCATCTGCGTCGAATGAGCGCGTAAAGGTGAATGCATTCATCCTGAACCGTGAATTAAAGGCCGATGGTATCCGTGTGCGAACATTCCGTCAGGTTCTACGCGGCGGTTCATGGATTGATGCCGATGTATCCGAAGATACTGCGCGCCAGCTTGAAGATACAATCCTGACCCGCGCACGTCAGCTTCGTATCGCTCATTTGGAAAACCAATAACAAAAACTTAAGTAAATAATCAGGTAAAAAATCGCCATGTCAGAGCGTTACAACATAAAAGAAACCGAAAAAAAATGGCGTACCAAATGGGCGTCCATGGATGCATTTAGTGTATCGGAAGAAACAGACAAGCCTAAATATTATGTGCTGGAGATGTTTCCGTATCCTTCCGGGCGTATTCATGTCGGACATGTTCGTAATTATACGCTTGGCGATGTTGTGGCACGATATAAGACGGCGCAAGGCTTTAACGTCTTACACCCGATGGGGTGGGATGCTTTTGGCCTGCCTGCCGAAAACGCGGCAATAGAGCGCGGCGCACATCCGGCAAAATGGACGCACGAAAATATCGCAGTGATGAAAGAGCAGCTGCAATCAATGGGACTGTCTATTGATTGGAGCCGTGAATTCGCCACTTGTGATCCTGAATATTATGCCCATGAACAACGCATGTTCCTGAAGTTTTTGGAAGAGGGCATCGCATACCGTAAAGAATCTATCGTCAATTGGGATCCGGTTGATAATACGGTTCTTGCCAATGAACAAGTCATCGACGGATGTGGGTGGCGTACAGGCGTACCGGTTGAGCGTAAAAAGCTGAACCAGTGGTCTTTGAAAATCACAGATTACGCGGAAGAACTTCTTGAAGACCTGAACGGTCTTGAACGTTGGCCTGAAAAAGTGCGCATCATGCAGGAAAACTGGATCGGTAAATCTGTCGGGCTACAGTTCAAATGGGATGTCGTAGGATCAGATGACAAGATCGAGGTTTTCACAACCCGCCCAGATACATTATTCGGCGCATCTTTTATTGCACTGGCTCCCGATCACCCAATGACAGCAAAGCTGGCCGGCGGCAAGGATGGATTTGATGACTTTATCAAGGCATGCCAGGCGCAAGGCACATCCGAAGCGGCAATTGAAAAGGCAGAAAAGATTGGCTTTGACACCGGACATACCGCAACTCATCCAATATTGGGACGTGAAGTACCCGTCTATATTGCGAATTTTATCCTGATGGATTACGGAACAGGCGCGGTATTCGGCGTACCTGCCCATGATCAACGCGACTGTGATTTCGCCAATAAATATGACCTTCCGATCCAGCCTGTCGTTATCCCACAAGATCAGGATGCGCAAGACTTCAAAATTGAAAAAGAAGCCTATACAGGGGAGGGACTGCTTGCCAATTCAGACTTCCTAAATGGCCTGTCTATCGACGATGCCAAAAAGGCCGTGATTGAAAAATGTGAAGAAAACGGCACAGGCTTTGGCACAACTCAATACCGTCTGCGCGATTGGGGTATCAGCCGCCAGCGATACTGGGGCTGTCCTATTCCGATTGTATATTGTGAGGATTGCGGCGCGGTTCCTGTGCCGGATGAACAATTGCCGGTCACCCTGCCAAAAGATGTCACATTCGACAAACCGGGCAACCCATTGGATCATCACCCAAGCTGGAAAAACTGTGCTTGTCCATCCTGTGGCAAGGACGCCACCCGTGAGACGGATACATTTGATACATTCTTTGAAAGCAGCTGGTACCAATTCCGTTATTGTGATTCAAAGAACGAAACACTACCAACTGACAAGGCAAAAGCCGCATACTGGTTGCCTGAAAATGGCGGGGTAGATCAATATATCGGTGGGGTAGAACACGCAGTTCTTCACTTGCTTTATGCACGTTTCTTTACCAAGGCCATGCGCACATGTGGCTTTGTCGATTGTAAGGAACCATTCAGTGGCCTGTTCACACAAGGCATGGTCACGCATGAGACCTTTAAAGATGCAAACGGCAAATGGATATTCCCAACGGATGCCATGAAGAATGATGCAGGGGAATGGGTTCATACCGAAACCGGAGAGCCCGTCACCATCGGTGCCTCAATCAAAATGTCAAAGTCGAAGAAAAACGTCATTGATCCGGAAGAAATTCTGGACACCTATGGCGCAGACGCGGCGCGCTTATTTATCCTGTCAGACTCACCACCGGAACGTGACCTAGAATGGACAGAAAGCGGTATTGAGGGTGCATGGCGTTTTATCAATCGTGCCCACGGTGTTATCACAACACTTGATCTTCAAAATGGTGAAGAAAGTGCATGTGGAGATAAGGCCAAGGATCTTCGCCGTCTTACACATAAAACAATCAAAGGTGTCGGCGAAGCAATAGAAGCATTCGCAATGAACAAAGCCGTTGCGCTGCTTCGTGAATTCTACAATGGCTTCACTGCCTTCAAACCACAAGATGCTGGCGATCATTTTGCCCTGAATGAAGCCGTCGAAAATTTCATCATTATGATGAATCCGATGTGCCCACACCTAACGGAAGAACTCTGGTCTGTCATTGGTAAAGAAAACACATTGATTGAACAGCCATGGCCTGCTTATGATAAGGGACTGCTTGTTGCCGATACGATTTCAATCGGCGTGCAGGTCAATGGTAAGGTACGCGCGACAATTACCTTACCTGCCAACGCCAATCAAGATCAGGCACAAGACATCGCCTTGGCAGAGGAAAAGGTACAACGTGCCATGGACGGTAAGACATTGCGTAAATTTATCTATGTCCCGGGGCGTATTGTAAACGTCGTTGTGGGATAAATAATCGAAAAGGTAAGGACTGCTGCACATGAAAAAGCAAATTTTAATGAGTGTCTGTTGCGTTGCATTACTTGGTGGGTGTGGTTTCACCCCGATGTATGGAACCGCCTTTCAGGAAAGCGAAACCGCACTGGATGTAAGTGAGCATCTGGCGCAAGTAGACATCGGCAACATCCCCGATCGAGAGGGGCAGTTCCTGCGTAATGCGTTGATTGATCGTTTCTACCGTGATGGCCGCCCCGTTAATGCACGTTATAGCCTGTCTGTTGCAAAAATTAATGAACGCATTAGTGATCTCGATATCACCAAAACATCGGATACAACGCGCTCTCAATTATTATTGAAAACATCAATGGCGCTGACCGACACCCAAACAGGTAAAGTTGTCTTACAACGAAAACTCAACGCAACATCCAGTTTCAACGAACTGTCCAGTGAATTCGCCACCCGTATTTCAGAACGCAATACACGCGAAAATGCATTGAATGAACTCGCACAACAAATCGAATTACAAATCGGTTTATACCTGCAACGCAATCAGTAACAATTAAAAACCAAATGGTGTTCTACCCCCGCCAGAGAAAAGAGAAATATCATGATTATTTACCCTGCAATTGACCTGAAAGGCGGAAAATGTGTTCGCCTGTATAAAGGGGATATGAATAAAGACACCGTATATAATGATGATCCGGCCGCGCAAGCTCTTGAATGGGTACAAAGCGGCTTTTCATGGATTCACGTTGTTGATCTGGATGGTGCGGTATCAGGGGCACCGGCAAATCATTCTGCCGTGCGTAAAATTATTCAAACCGTTGATATTCCGGTTCAGCTTGGTGGTGGTATCAGAAACCTGACCCAGATTGAAAAATGGCTTCATGAAGGGGTTAGCCGCGTAATTCTCGGCACAATCGCTGTACGGGACCCTGACCTTGTTAAGAAAGCTTGTGCAGAATTCCCCGGACAGATTGCCGTTGGTATTGATGCCCGTGGTGGTAAAGTAGCCGTAGAGGGCTGGGTCGAAGAATCCGACATGGATGTTATCGAACTTGCCCGCGTTTTCGAAGATGTCGGCGTATCTGCCATTATTTACACGGATATTGACCGTGACGGAACGGGTGAGGGGGTCAATGTTGTTTCAACAATCGCATTGGCACAAAATACCTCAATCCCTGTTATTGCATCAGGCGGTGTTGGCTCTATCAAAGATTTGGAGCTGGTACGGGATGCCCATACATATGGTGTACAAGGTGTCGTTGTTGGTAAGGCACTCTATGACGGACGTGTAAAACCGGAAGATGCCCTTAAAATCGTAGTAGGCCAGTAATCTAGAAGGACGGTTCATCAAGATCCGGCTCATCAGAATCAACGCTTGCGCTCCATCCGAAAAATGTACCCTCACGACCGAAAAGATCTTCTCTTGTAAGAGGGTCTAACGGATGATCCGGATCTAACGCCTTAAATACCCCATCACAATAATCCAAGCCTTCTAATTCTTTGACAAGATTAACAACATCTTCTGCATTAATGTCCGCCACAACAACGCGGAACTTATCACTATGCCAATGTGAGACTTCATTGTATTTAAACTCCGGATCATATTGCTGGACAAACGCACTCAGCGCCTCACATTCACTCCGGTTTATAGACGTATTTGTAACAATGCCGATCTTTTCCATGGGCAGCCCCTATAATCAAATTTACACCACATCCGGCCCATCAGGGTTATAGTTTAGCTGTAGCGCAGATGAATTAATATCCAAAAAACGCGCAAATTCATCATTCGTATCAGACACATATTGCTTATACGCGGGGTCAATATTGTTCTGATTAATAAACGCGATCACTTGATCTACCTCATGATCAAGGTCATCAATCATCTGATCAATAACGGCTTCATCACAATAATCCAGCATGCCATCCTGATACGCAAAGGCCAGGCGGGGTGCCTCTTCATTTGATGGGTTGTAGTCATATTCAAAATCGTCACTGGCCTTAATCATGGGTAAAATCATGTTCAGCGCGCCTGAATTCTTATCAGGATCACCAACGCGCTTTGTTACCGCTTCTTCATTACTGGCGGGACGCACCCGCGTATGCAAACGATCAACACCCACGTGAAAAGGTGCAAATGTCCCTTTGGTATGGATACGATATCCTAAGGGCTTTAATACGTTTTCAATGAGTTTCACCGATCCCATGCTAGAGCTTGTCGTATCAATCATCACGTTATAGCCATCAGACAGGGCACGTTTTAAAATCATATTACGTGCGCGCTGGGAAAACAGTCTATAATCATCCCAAAGCTCCGTCCTGATACCCAGCGTCGTATCATCAACAGGTGCATGCTCATCCGTATAGTCAGGTACATGATCTTTAAGTCCCTGCACGTAATCATCAATCGCAAAGATCGCACCCAACTCATCATACGAGACGAAAATTGTCTTATTACGTTCTTCTTCGCCTAAGGCGTTATAATCCTTACGCGCGTTATAGCTTTTCCCAGATCCGGGCGCACCAAGAAGAATTCTCGCAGTTTTTTGATCGCCTTCATCAGGATGGATTTTTCCCTGAAAAAACCCCTCTACAATGCGTTGCGCGTCTTCTTCTGAGAAATCAAACGCGCGCTTTGAAAGAGAAGAGGTATAAGACAGCGCCCCTTCATCAGGAATAGAATTAATAATTTCATCTCGTTGTTCAAGCTGCATCATCGCGTTAAACCCTCTACCTACACAAAAATACCAGACCAATCATTGCTTCTTTAAACCAATGCTAGTTTGATAACAATATTCTTCTTTTGATTTTGTTCTCTCTACCCTGGCAACAAATAATGCTCAATGGCCTTCGTCTTAAAGAGATAAGGACACATCCAAGGAAACATCTTGGGAAGGCCCTTTTGTAACAATTTTCGGATATGTGCCATCTGGCAATTTCTTAGGCGCCCATGACCTGATCCAACATCCCTGACCTGCATCTGGTTGCACATATGTCTGTATCTTTTTCAACGTATCCTTTTGAGTGTTAATTTCATCAGACATAAGAGAGAAATTATACCAATGATTTGTACCACCATGATCACGATCAACGATATGTTCAACCGTCCAATCTGAACTGGAAGGAAGTCTGCCTTTCTCACGCATACGCGTAATATCATCATCAGAAAAACCGGCATCAATCAACTCATCAACATACTTCACTGCCAAATCTTTTAAGAATTTTTCCTTCTGGGTGCGAAATGCTCCTTTTCTAATTTTGCGGATTTCTTCATTTTCCTGATAATGTAAAAGAACGACATCTTCCATACCTTCAGGTGTCTCCGAAATCATTCTCTCAAAACGCTCTTGTTTTTCTTGCGCCAAATCCGGCCTACCAACATCATCATAATAAGCCTCAATCGCAGCCATCGTGTTATCAAATACTTCATCAGGGGAGGGTTTTGGGTAGTCCGGATACAACTTGGACTTAACCACAGACAAACTATTCCATTGTTCTAAATTTGGATCATACGAACTATTATCTTGCATCACGTCAGCTAAAAGCATTTGATCTAAACTGCTCGTAATTGATGCATAATCAGAAGCCCTAAGTTTTTCCTGATTATGTTGTAAATAATAGTGACCAAGCATATTCAGACTCTCCCCATGAATCCGGTTTACAAACAATTCATCTATATTGCTGACACGCCTGATCAACTCATCCGCAGCATCCTCAAACTTTATATCATCATTAATACGATATAAGTGATCTACCAAATCCATAACGGCTTGCCCTTTCATTATACTAGGCGCGCTAGGCATAGTTTCTAAATCATCAGCATCCGCACTGTAATATCCGCGACACATAATATAAGCCGCGCAACACATCAGAAAATCGCTACTGCTTTTAGGGCCATCTTGTAAAACAAGGTCATCTTTTGTTTCTGCATCAAGAAAGGGGGGGTTCATGTGGTCAAGCTGAAGCATTATAGTCTTAATACGTGACTCAACGTTCTTTTTTATATCCTCAGGGTAACCATTTTTCTTTAAAACATAATCCAGACTATAAGATAAATTTTTGAAATTACCCTCTGTTGCTTTTAACAACCTCCCAGCAGCCCGTAAAAAGTTACCTTTACCCTTTGATGTGATGTTATTAAAGCTCTGCGCCCATGACAAAATCGTATCATCATCTTGCTGCTTCACTTCCTCAGGCGGGAATTTGGAAACAAAAGAAAATTGTTTCTTGGATAAACCTATATCGACAATACCTTGTTTATCCCACACTGATAATTGATATAAATCGGTACAAAGCAAATCTAAATTTACAAGAGCATCTTCTCTTATACCTTCACCATCAGACTCTATATCTGAAACAAGTGCCTTCAATGACAAAGCTACAGCCGCGGCTTGAACAGGAAGCATTATTCGATTCCCATTCACTAACGGAAACCACCGCTTCAATTTTTCTTCAAGATCACTCTGTTCAGGCATTTCCCGCTTTACCTTACTCTTTTGCCCCTTTATATAATACCATAATGACAAAAAGCAAGTTTAGAGCAAAATGTTAAAAACCAGAATTATTCCCTGCCTTGATGTTGATAATGGCCGTGTGGTCAAAGGCGTAAATTTCGTTGATATCGTTGATGCGGGTGATCCTGTTGAACAAGCCAAAGTTTATAATGACCAAGGCGCGGATGAGTTATGCTTTCTTGACATCACAGCCACACATCAGGGACGCGACACCATCATTCATATGGTTGAAAAGGTCGCAGAAGAGGTCTTCATCCCCCTAACAGTTGGCGGCGGGATAAGCGACATTTCACACATTCGTAATCTTCTAAATGCAGGAACGGATAAAGTATCTATCAATTCGGCCGCTGTCAAAAATCCTGACTTTGTTAAAGAGGCCTCTGACAAATGCGGCAGTCAATGCATCGTCGTTGCCATCGATGCAAAAGCCAAGGAAGACGGATCAGAGGGCTGGGAAATCTTCACCCATGGCGGACGTAAGGGCACAGGCATAGATGCCGTTGAGTGGGCCATTAAAATGGCAGAGTACGGCGCAGGTGAAATTCTTCTTACCTCTATGGATCGTGACGGCACAAAACAAGGGTTTAACCTACCCTTAACACGCGCGGTTTCAGATGCGGTTAAAATACCTGTCATTGCCTCAGGCGGTGTCGGTAATTTGCAACACCTTGTTGACGGCGTTACCGAAGGCCACGCAAGCGCCGTTCTGGCCGCATCGATCTTCCACTTTGGTGAATACACAATTCAACAAGCCAAAGATGAAATGAAAAAATCAGGAATTCCGGTACGCCTATAAATTAATCAGGTAGGAATTCCCCTTTATTAAAGCTTAAAGGATCTTGCTGTTCGGCCTCTTGGAATTCTTCGGGGATCAGAATATCTGCATCATCCTCATTATATGCGTTTTCACCATGCGCGATCCGCGTAAAAGCCAACCCTGCACGCCGTAACAATCGTTCCTGACTATCTTTCAATCCACCTTCTGTGAGAAGCTCTTGCGCGCTTTTCACATAGTTCAACAAGACCTGATCCGTTATGTTCCCCTCATCCATATAAGGTCTGCTTCGCCCACTTTTTATCTGCTGTTGATACAAGGCACGCGCCACCGTCAACGGCACAGTATTGCAATGATCGAATTTCTGAAAACTTATATTCCGAATTGTCTCTTCATCTAACGCATCAATCAGGCGCTGTGGCAGGTTATTAATATAGTCCAGCGCCTCAACCGTCGGCAGACCATAACGATCCTCTGCCTGCATTATTTCCGCATATAGACCATCATAACGTAATAAACCGTTAAATATTTTTGCCGCACGATAATCTGCCATTGAACGTAAGAAGGTCGTTTGATCAAATGCCTGACGGCAAATCGTCGCCGATATTGCATCAGATTGCGGTTCTCCCGCACCTGTGCCATGACCAATCTCATGCCATAGCAAGAACATATGCCATTGGCTTGCAGAGCCAGGGAAGCTATTGCTTTTATTTTCAAATGACTTTTCAAAAATCAAAGCACCTGATTTCTCCTCAGACGGTGCATAAATTAAATTAAACAAAGGCGGTTTATAATGCCCCGGATCGGAATCAGATGCATAAGGCGCATCCTCTTCTACATGTTGTACCGGATAGGCACACGGGTTGAGCTCTTTCAGATTAAGTCCTAAAAAAGTATGGCTGCCATTCACCACCGCATTTCTAATCTGTGGCAACACCTCCATACTATATTCCTGCCCGTAACGGAGCCGTACAGAAGTTTCCAAAAATTGTTTGGAATGCCTGCGCATAGATCTGCGCTTAAACAACCCGAAAAGTGAAGATGCCTCTTTAGGGATATTCTCATCACGAACAAAAACTGTCGGCGTACCTAACGGCTCTTGCAAGGCTTGGCTATGCTGGAAAAGCATAAGCCCATCCGCATTATTCACCGCTTTTTTATTGATTTTTAAGAGACTCATACTACTATTCAATCAAAGTTCATTGATGAAGAACTTATATTTTACCAGAACCAATATTAAAAAATTGCAAATGACACAAGAACATATCCTGAATAAGCTCTACGATATCCTGCAAGCACGCAAAAACACAGATGGCGAGACGTCATATGTGGCCAGCCTGTATGAGAAAGGTTCCCCCAAGATCGCGGAAAAAATCTTGGAAGAGGCGCAAGAATTTATCGATGAAGCCTTCCACATTCACCATGACCGCGCCGATGAAAACACGCAAAAAAATATCCGTAGTGAAGCGGCAGACTTACTGTTCCATATCATGGTGATGTTATCGCACCATGATGTCCCCCCCGGTGATGTTTTTGAGATTCTCGAAGGCCGTTTTGGTACATCGGGCCATGATGAAAAAGCCAGCCGCCGAAAATAATACAGCTTAGGATTCAAGTGCGGGAATATGCTCCGCGCGGATACCGCCGCTTGTCACTTCAATCAAGACATTGTGAAGATCGCCACCAAAGACAAACGTGTCCGGATTCTGACTAAGATCCTCTATCGTCTCAGGTGACAGTGTTTTCGCATCCACAAACTGGTATGTATCACCACGATATTTGAGCTCATGCATGCCATCTGTCATGTCATTCAGATCTACAGATGTACCAACCCAATTACCAACCGCAACCGTTGCACCTTCAAAATCACCGACAATAACTTTTGTTGTCTTATCCTTTGCCATGACAAATTGTCCTTTTATTTTCCAGTTGAGGGGAGTGGTATCACATTTGAAAAAAGGAAGTAAAGGAAAATCAGGTTCACGCTCATCCGCTACGGCCGGAAAAGTAACAAATGCACCGCAAAGACATAAGCGCAAGGTTAACCGTTCAAACGTGCACCGGGATAATGTGCAAGACGATGCAAAACTTCATCCAGTTGATCCAACGATTTGAATTCGACACTCAATTTACCGGTTTTACCATCTGTGCTGTCAATCGTCACATTCATGCCAAGCGCATTACTAATATCATTTTCCAATGCAATCGTATCTGCACTTTTCGCAGGGGTCGTACTTTGACTTGCGCCTTTTGGTTTAGACGAACCGGACTTACCGGTTTTTTCCTTTTTCACAAGACTTTCAGTTTGACGGACACTCAATCCCTTTTTCACCACCTGTGTGGCAAGAACGGAAGGGTCCTTCGCATTGATTAATGCACGTGCATGCCCCATTGACAAATCACCTGTTCCCAGATGTGCCTGTACATCTTCAGGCAAGCCCAAAAGGCGGATCATATTTGTAATATGCGGACGGCTTTTCCCAACAGCAGAGGCCAATTGTTCCTGCGTTTGGTCGTATTCCTCCAATAATTTCTTATAACCCCATGCCTCATCAATCGGGTCAAGATCTTCACGTTGTAGGTTTTCGATAAGCGCGATTTTAAACGCTTCCAGCTCTTCCAACTCCAACAAGACCACGGGCAGTTCATGGATTTGTGCCTTCTGGGATGCGCGCCAGCGTCTCTCCCCCGCGATAATCTCATAATGATCGGGATTGGTCGGGTCTTCCCGCACCAAAAGAGGTTGCAAAACACCATATTGCGCAATGGAACCGGCAAGTTCATTAATACTGTCTTCAGAGAAGATACGGCGCGGCTGAAACTTACTTGGGTATAAACGTTCAATCGGAATCATATGACGCGTGCGCCCCACCTTATTACCACCATCATCCGAAACAACAGGTGCGGGCGCGTCTGCCGCAACATCATCGTTCGAAGAATCAATGTCTTCATCCATAAGTGCGGAAAAGTTAACGGCATCTTCCTGCGCGTCTTCTTCGGCGATTTCCTCTTGAATTTGTCGTTCAAGTTCCGCAATCGGATTGTCATCATCCTCACCGAATAATGCATTTAATCCCAAACCAAGACCGCCTGTTTCTTCTTCCACGCTCATTGCTCTTTCCTGTTTTTCATGATGATTCTTTCCCTTTATTACCACACAAATAGAAAGACCGCCAACGGGCATCTTTGAAAAATATTCTCGGAAATAAATGACAGGTCATTCTAAACCTTTTATCATCGGGGGCACTATATAAAATGGAGTATAATAAAAATGCGAAATCTTCAAAATCTGGTAAGCGGCTATAAATCCTTTCTACAAAACGATCTTCCCATAGAACAAGAGCACTTTCGCAACCTTGCCGAACATGGGCAAAGCCCAAAAATTATGGTGATTGGATGTTGTGATTCACGTGTAAATCCGGATCTGATTTTCAACACAAAACCGGGGGATCTTTTTGTTGTGCGTAATGTTGCGAACCTTGTTCCGCCTTATGAACCGGATGACCAACATCACAGTACAAGCGCCGCCCTTGAATTTGCGGTGACAGGCCTGCATGTTGAACATATCGTAATACTTGGGCATAGCTATTGCGGAGGCGTCAAGGCATGTTGCGATCAAGTGGACGGCAAAAATGTTGCCGGAGAATTCATTCCAAAATGGACTTCGATTCTGGGAAGTTGCGCCGCACGTATCATGCATGAAACACCCAATATCGCAAAAGAAGATATCGCGCATCGGGTAGAGCGCGCCGCCATTAAAGTTTCATTGGAAAACTTAAAGAGCTTCCCCTTTGTTGTGCAAGCGATCAAGAATGGAAATCTCCAACTTCACGGTGCGTATTTCGACATCAGAGAAGCACAGCTTTACGCATTAGACAGAGAGACAAGTAGATTCCTACCAGTTGAATAATAAGCCCCTATCCATCACAAAGCCATGCGGCCACGACCTCAATATGATCTGTTTGCATCAAATTAGGAACGTGCCCGCATCCTTCAAACACAATTTCTTTGATTGATTTACCTTGATAAGACTCAATCATTTTTTGTGCGACTACTGTCGGCAGCAAATCTGATTCTTCACCACGAATTAGTAAAACATGCTGCTTTATTTGTCCCCATGAATCCCAAAGCACAACCGTCTCGTTTGTATCATTAATCGCCACCCCAATGGCGGAATCATAATGCAGGCAATAACGCCCGTCATACCGTTCCACCAGATTATATGTGATGAGATGATCCCAGATTGCTTCATCTGTAATGCCCCATGATGCACAACGCATTTTCAAAAAAGCAACGGCATCTTCTTTGTTTGTGAATTCGATCGGCAGTTTCGCAAATTTTGCAATACGGTCTAAGGCCTGTGCCGAAATTTCGGCGCCAATATCGACAAGAATTATGCGCTCCAGATTTATCCCATCCATCGCATGGCATGCCATTGCAATCATACCACCCAATGATACGCCAAGCCAATCAAACGGCTTTGTCCCGATTTCTGCTGCAATAACAGATAAGATATAGGGAATATAAGTAGGCAAGATATATAGATCAGAAGAAGAAAGCTGATCACTCCTCCCGCGTCCGGGTAAATCCACAGATAAAACCCGATAACCACGGCTTGCCATATGCCGCGCCAGAAAGTCATAGTCACGCCCATTGGATAAGAGCCCATGCACACACAGCAATACACGACCATCTTGCGGCCCCGTATCCGTGTAGGCGATATTGACCCCACCAACATCCATGGATTTTTCTGAAATTTGAAATTCTGTATATGTGCGCCCAGACATGCGCATAAGTTTAAACAATCGTCTGTAATTTCTCAACGATCAAAATCTGCGCAGTCGAATCCGTGATACTGTCATGGCTTTGCAGTGTGAAATTATACCGCGCTTTTGCAATTTCCACTTCTTCGCTTGAGCGCATCCCCTTCATAAAACCAAACCCCAATGCAGGGTTTTTCTGCACCCATGGCAAACAATAATCAAAGAGCTGCTCCAGACTTGCAAGGGCGCGGGCCGTTACAAAATCCGGTGTAAGATCCTCATACGCATCTTCAATGCGCTTTGTGTGTATTGTTACATTTTTAAGGGATGTTTCGCGTACCACACTGCGCATGAATTGGCATTTTCGTTCATCAGACTCAACCAGATGTGTTTCTAATGCAGGGCGCATCATTGCGATAAGTAATCCCGGAAATCCCCCTCCACACCCAAGGTCTGCATAAACATTTGTGTCATCCGGCACATATTGCGCGACTTGCGCACTATCAATTAAATGTCGGTGCCATGCCTGATTAAGTGTTTTCGGTGAAACAATGTTGATTGCCTTATTCCATTTTTGCAACAACGCATGATACGAGACGATATTTTCAAACACCGTGTCAGATACATCAATTAAACGGCGGAAATCTTCTTTCTGATAAAATGTCTCTGTCATGATTTATGCCACACTGGTATTCGTAGATTTTGAGCCGTGATGCCCACCTTTTTTAACATGACGCAACAGCGCCACAATCGCCGCAGGTGTTACCCCGGGAATACGTGATGCCTCACCTAATGTTTTCGGCCCGACCTGCTCAAGCTTATGTCGTACTTCGTTCGACAGGCTACCGACCTGCGCATAGTCTAGCCCCTCAGGCAGTATTAAGTTCTCATCCTTACGAAAAGCCGCAATATCTGCCTCATGGCGTTGCATATAACCGGCATAAAGGGAATCAATTTCAATTTGTTCACGAATGCCAGATGTAATATCTGTAAGTTCAGGCCAAAGTTTGCATAAACCATCCCACGTAATATCAGGATACGATAACAATGCCGCGGCAGAACGACGTACGCCATCCTTATTCACACGTACACCCTTATTCTCAAGCTCATTCGGCGTGGCCTGTAAAGACTGCACAAGAATGCGTGCATCCTCCAGTTTCTGCGCTTTTTCATGCCAAAGTCTCTTGCGCTCTTCACCAACACAGCCCGCATCAATGCCTTTTTGTGTCAGGCGCTGATCCGCATTATCCGCACGCAGACGCAAACGATATTCTGCGCGAGATGTAAACATACGGTATGGCTCAGGCGCACCTCTTGTCGTCAAATCGTCAATAAGTACACCAATATAGGCATCCGCACGGTCAAGAAGAAAGGTGTCAGAGGTTTCACGTGAAACATTATCATTAACTGCCTGCGCCTGCTTTGCCGCATTCACACCGGCCATAAGCCCCTGCGCGGCGGCTTCTTCGTAACCGGTTGTCCCGTTAATCTGTCCTGCAAGGAATAATCCCGGTAATCTTTTGGACTCAAGCGTTTTCGTCAAATCCCGCGGATCAACATAATCATATTCAATCGCATAACCCCACTCAATCACCTCAACCTTTTCAAGTCCCTTGATGGAGTGAATAAACGCATCTTGTACCTCAATCGGTAATGATGTCGAAATTCCGTTTGGATAGACCGTATGATCATCGAGGCCTTCAGGCTCCAGAAAAATCTGATGGCGCGGCTTATCAGTAAAGCGACTAATTTTATCTTCAATAGCCGGACAATAACGCGGCCCCGTTGACTTAATTTTCCCCGAATACATCGGAGAGCGCGTTAAGTTTTCCGCGATAATACGATGTGTTTCCTCATTCGTATGCGTGATATAGCAGGGAATTTGCGGCACATTAATTTCATCATTCATATAGGAAAAAGGAAGAGGCTGCGCATCGCCTTTTTGCTCATCAAGTATATCCCAGTCTATCGTCCGTCCATCCAAACGTGCAGGCGTGCCTGTCTTCAACCTGCCAAGAGGGAAGTCTAAACGCTCCAGAGTTTCTGCCAAACCGATTGTTGGCGCCTCACCGACACGTCCCGCAGGTGATGTCTCCTCACCACGGTGAATAAGCCCACGCAAAAATGTGCCTGTCGTTAGTACAACCGCACGACAACTATATTCCTGACCATCAAGGGTCTTTAATCCGCAAATCGCGCCTTGCTCGTCTAAAATTAAATCATCTGCACCACCCTCAACCAAGCTTAAGTTCGGATAGTTACCTAGAATATCTTGCATGGCCTCACGGTATAGCTTTCTATCCGCTTGCGCCCTTGGCCCGCGTACCGCAGGCCCCTTTGATGCATTAAGCATACGAAATTGAATACCGGAACGATCAATGACCTTTGCCATCACACCATCAAGTGCATCAATCTCACGCACCAGGTGCCCTTTACCAAGACCACCAATCGCGGGATTGCAGGACATCACACCAATAGTTTCCAGCTTATGCGTCAATAGCGCAGCCCGCGCACCACTACGCGCAGCAGCAGCAGCAGCCTCACAGCCTGCATGGCCTCCACCGACAATAATCACATCAAAATCTATATTATCTTTGCTCATGGCGGTTCTTATACATTTTTCTTGCAATCTTTTCCACAAAAGATTTAATATCCTTCACCGATCGCGAAGGGTGTGATAAATGGAAAACGGCGAAGACAATAATAAAGCAGAAACTATGCTGACAAAAGCATGGTCTGAACTGGCAGAATTTAATACCGCTATTCAAAAAAGACTCTATAAAAATACCGTAGAACTGGCAACCGGATTTAATAATGCCGTTCTTGCATTTGCCGACCTTGGCGCACCAAAACGAGCCTCCCTCACCGAACATGACGATGTTATACAATTGCAAAATGATTTTATTAAGAAATATGGTCAGGAAGGCTTTGAAGTGCTCGGTAGACTGGCACAATCACATACCCTGAACGGTGGGAAGTCAGAAGAAGGCTATAAGGGATTAAAATACGCCATTCCCATTACATTCTACGCAATGGATCGGGCTTTAGATCCGAATAAAGACTCCGAATTTCTAAAAAATGCATATAAACAATTTAAATCAGATGTCAAATATCTTGCCCGGGATCTGGATAAGGAATATATCGGCGTTTCTATACCTGAACGACGGGATCTACAGAATATCTGCCGTCCCTTCTTAAAACAGGTGCGTATGCTCCATGACTTTACGGAGAAATACGGTAATGAAGGATTGGAAATTCTGGAAAAACTATCCCAATCTCAAGCCTTAAATGGTGAAGAAGCAGAGGAGCATCAGGGACAAAAGTTCTATGCGACGCCTGTTAAGTTTTACGCAATGGCTCGCGCATTAGATAACAGTCAGAATCATGAATTCTTGCACAATACATATGAACAATTCGCATCAGATGTCCAACATATCGCCATAGATCAAAAACAACAGGAAGATATTGAAGTTCCGATTCCCTCTCAATCCCGTTTACAGGACATTTGCAGACGATACCTCAAAGAAATCCGTGATATCCCGCCAAATATAGCGGTAATTACAAATACAAATGATGACAATGACGCACATATCGCACGCAGCGAAGTTGCATAACCTATTGTTATGTCGACACTCTATTTCCCGATACAAAAATCTCGAAATACAACATCAAGAAGATCTTCAATATCCACTTTACCGGTAATGCGCCCGATATAGCGAATTGCCAAACGTAAATCCTCTGCTGTTAACTCAGGCAATGGTGCTTTTAAACAACGCTCTAACGCATCACATGCCTCTGTTAAGGCATCCCTATGCCTCTGCCGAGTCAAGGCGGGCACCTCATTCGTTCCGATCAAGGTTTTTATCTCTTCAGTTAAAAGATCGATAAATTCTTTTATCCCCTTGTTTTCATGAACAGAAATACATATCGGATTCTTAGGATGCTTTAGTTGAATAGATGTATCTACCTTATTCATTACCGGAATTGTGTGCGCCTGTTGTTCCAACTCTAAACTATATGGGTCAAGATGATCAGACATGCCATCATAAAGAATAACGCGTATATCCGCATCGTGAGCTATTTTAAGAGCTCGCTTAATTCCTTCGGATTCAATTGAGTCTTGTCCCTCTTCTCCAATTTGATCCGGGCGCAATCCCGCAGTATCCGATAAAATTACCGGATACCCGGCAATATCAAGATGCGCTTCAATTACATCACGCGTTGTTCCCGCAATATCAGACACAATCGCAATATCACGTTGCGTCAAGGCGTTTACCAAACTGGACTTTCCCGCATTCGGCGCACCAATCACGGCAACACGAATACCATGGCGTAGACGTTCTCCCCTACGGTTATCATTCAAATGTTGCCCTATATCTGTTAGAAGCTTTTGAATTTGCGGCCCTATTGTCTCTAAAACATCGACGGGCAGATCTTCATCCGGGAACTCAAGCTCTGCCTCAACATAGGCAAGAATTTTTGTGATACGCTCTCTAATATCATCATAAAGATGACGTAGCGCGCCCTCCATCTGCCCCAAGGCTTGTTCTTTTTGTAGTTGTGTTTCCGCATGAATAAGGTCTGCCACAGCCTCGGCTTCGGTCAAATCCATTTTTCCATTCTCAAACGCACGACGCGTAAATTCACCCGGCTCTGCCATACGGTGCCCATCGCAACGCGATAAAGCATCAAGAACACCCTGAACAACCGCAATACCGCCATGAAGGTGATATTCAACAACATCCTCACCGGTATAGCTATGCGGGGATTCAAAAGCCAACACCAGTGCATGATCAAGAATTTGATCCTGATCATTTGATGTTTCACGTGAAACATGACGTTTCAGATTCTTATTCTTTAGCTTACATAATATTGCCTTTCGATACGGAAATGCCGAACGATCTGAAATAGATTTTAAACCTTCCAACGCACGATTACCGGAAACACGAACAACCGCGACCCCTGCAACCCCGCGCGCACTTGCCAAAGCATAAATTGTGTCAGTCATTTTTTTCTGTTTCTTCCGGCATTTTTACGCCCATCTGCGACCAGAAGATCTTTTGCATCTCACCGATACCCTGCATTGTTGCGGGCATCCATGTTTTCACCATCTCTTCAGGTGAAAGATTGCGGATGTTTTCCAACATGCGATCTTCCAGCTCTTTCAACATTTTTTCTTGCATGGGCGCTATATTCGGTAAACCGATAAAAGCACGTGCTTCCTCTGGGGTGCACTCAATATCAAAATTGAATTTCATTATGCGTTTTCCTTGATTTCGTGTATCTTTATGACCTAGCTACCCTACTTTATACATTTTTTTACAGGTGATACCAAGACAATGACCGAGCAGAATGAAGATAACGAACAAGAAAACATCATTCAGGACACTGTCATACACGAAGTTAAGATTAGTGATGAATATAAAGACATCGCACTGAAGCAAGTACGTAAAGCCGTTAAGGGCAATAAATATGATCCGCAGAATGTAAAACTGGAAAAATTCGAAGGAGCACTGTTACAATTCCAAGCGGAAAACATGCTTACAGTCTTGAAAAAGGTAACACAAAAGAAAGTAGCCGGACGTGTACAAGGCCCGGTAAAAGTAGAAAATGAACAGGCCGCATTAGAGTCTATAAACAAGGCCTATCTCACATTAGAGGATGATAAAGATACAGAGCGCAAAATTCGTGAAGTTGTCTTAAATCGGGATGATCAGGGGTTTGCCGTAGATAACAATATAATCCCCCTACCATTTTGGCATAAAGAGTTCGTTGTGTTTGAACCTTGCCATACATGCCGTACAACCGGAAGCGTCAAATGCTTACCCTGCGATGGGAAGGGACTAGACAGGTGTCCGCGGTGTAATGGATCCGGCATGGACCACTGCAAGCATTGCCACGGTGCACAAATGGTAATGGGACAAAATAACCAAAAGACACAATGTCCTGTATGCCATGGCAGTGGCAGATCCTCCTGTACGTCATGCAACCAAAGCGGCCAGGTCAGATGCGCAACATGTAAAAGCAAAGGCATAACCCCCTGCCCGAACTGTAATGGAAACGCGTGGAACAGCCATATTTTCGTTGTAGACCTCGAAGCACGTACGGCCTTTGATTACCCCAAAAATAAGCTCCCCGAAAAAGTGGTCGAGGCTATAGAACGTCAAGGTGCAAAATTAAAGGAAGATGCAGATATAACCATATCGGAAAGCCCAGTCAGTATCGTCAACATAGATGATGATGAGAAAATGCGACAACAAGAGGAAGCCGACAAAAGAAGAGATTACAGGATTCCTATTATTTATAATGTAGAGCTCCCCTATGGACATGTAGAATACGATATCAATGGACATATCTATTATACCTTCTTATTTGGAACCAAGGGAAAGCTTGAACATGTCTCACCATTTTTAGATACCCTGATCAAAAACGGAATGCGTAAATTACACGATGCAGCGGAAGAACGCGGAGATGTCATTGGCAACTTAAAAGCCGCAGCAGAATACAGAACGGTAAAGGAAGCCATATTCTATACCGCGACGTACTCCTTAAATAAGGCAAAAGCCCTTTTGAAAAAAACCAACACACTGGGTCTATCTCCATCCGCCATAAACGATTTGGTTGAAACCGCCGATACCTCATTAAAACTGATTACAAAGAAACCACGCTTAAACGGTTTCGGGATTGCGTCTGCCCTTAGTCTTATTTTGATACCTGCCTATCTCCTTTCACCTATACGAGATACTCTGATTGCACATTCGCCAAAGCTTTCCGTTGATATGGTGATTGATGCACTTGCCATTGGACTTATATTCTATCTCGGGGTTACCGCTATTCAGTGGACGGCTCAATCGGCAATTAGACGTGCGATGGATCAAATCATGCCGAAAAAAACTGAAAAGCTGGCCACGCCAAAACTTGGGCAAATGGCATACACTTATGCCGGCTTAAACTTTGTTATTTGTTTGGTGACACTTGAAATTGCAAGACAAGCCGGAGTTAATCCGGTTTTATGGTACACATCAATTTTCAATTAACAAGAAAAAGGCCGCCCCACTACAAAGTAGTAGAGCGACCAGCGATGTGAGGGATATACATCTTTTCTGCAAATGTTCAACGCAAGACAAGCTGTACCAACACCTGTTCCTTCTGACATTGCCGGTAAGCTGCAATCGCTTGAGCGGAGCGTTGCGGCTTTCTATCATTGGCAATATGCTTTAGAATACGTGTTTCATACGACACAGAGTCTTCGTTAACCTGACTTTTTGGCTCGAGAGCAAAACGAGCCCCTAAAATCATACCAAGTGCAGTAATTTTACCAACCGAGCGTTGGTTTCTATCTGTAGCAGATTGAGGGGAGTTGAGGTTGGATTTGAGCAGGGGTATACACAGATCCGCCACAGCAGAGGAGGGAGATAATAAGCTATTCGATGTTTCACGTGAAACATCATGATTATAGAGAGTATCATATGACCAAGCGGTTCCCAGAGAGCAAGAGAAAACAGCAAGGCCAACACAAACAGACATAATGGGCGAACGTAGAAAAATCGAAGAAGACGATTTTAAAGAATCTATACGTTGTTGTAGAACTTGAAAAACCATTAAACCACCATTGTGCATTTTATTTTCGGTATACATTAAACTGCATACCCTTATACTTTCATCACACCATAAAACAATGGTTATGACAAACACTATCGTTTCGAATTTCCCTTACTTTTCAAATAAATACGCGTTATATTTATAATAATTTTTATGGAAGTTTTATTGATGTATCGCTTAAAATACTAATAAATATGGAAAATATAAAAGAGGACAAGACAATCTCGCGACCAAAGGTCATTTTATCAACGTTCACAACGCTTTTCTTTGCGCTTATTCTGCCTGTATTCTGGATTTTAAATGCCGCAGGTTTCTTTACACCTGCGCAAGAAATACAGGCACAGGACGTCCGCACCATTAAAAATTGGCCTCCTGTTCTGGAACAAAAATACCCTGATATGACCTTATATGATCAGGATGGACAGCTTTTTAAGCTTTCAAAATTCAAAGGTAAAATCATTATTATTGAGCCTGTCGGTATGAATTGCCCCGCATGTCAGGCCTTCTCAGGTGCAAAAAAATACGGCCCCTTTAAAGGTAACTCCGTTCAAAAAGGTGTTTCTTCGTTCCACGATATTTTTCGAAACTATATCCCACAAAATAAAGACGCAAATCCTCACATTGTGTTTGTGCAACTGCTCCTCTATGACATGAACATGCAAGCTCCAAGTAAGGAAGATGCCCGCGCATGGGCAGAACATTTCCAGCTATCAAAACGAAACAACCATTATGTCAGCATCAGCCCCTATGACATTCGTAACCATCATAGCTTTAAAATGATTCCGGGATTTCAGTTAATCGATGAGAATTTTATTCTGCGTATTGATTCAACAGGCCATAAACCAAAACATAGCCTGTATTACGACCTTCTCCCAACGTTGAATAAACTCACCCGTTAACAATAGTAACTTCGGATTTTTTCTCATTATTTAAGTATTTCCTTAAGAAAAAGAAATATCATTATTTTTTTATGGAATTATACTCTGGAATTTATCTATAATAGTTGTAACGATATATTTTAGATAAAAAACTAGGTGATGTAAGATGGCTAATTATAATTTCGTTGCAGGCGATGACCCTCAACAAGTTGTTGATTGTATGACAGCAAACACAGAAGAAGCATGCGCACCGTTCGCAGAGCGTAATAAAGACCGCTTTGCCAGTAACCAGCTTACGGATGATCTCAATAAAAGAGGCTCTGAAGTTATTGAGCCCGGCCAAACCACCAAAAAAGAGTTAAGCCCATCTGCGGTTATCGGAAATATCATGGCCGAGATAGAGCAAAAAGGTGAAACTGCCGTTACACCCGAAAATTTGAATACTCTGGATGTAAAAATCGGTATCCTTGCAAAATTTGGGATGGATAGTGGCTATTCAGTTAATAAGGCAAAAGACTTCCTTGAAGAAGTAAAAGCAGAACCCGATAAGTTTGGCGTCATGGTCAACGAAGCCGGTGAATTCTCAACACCGGAAACAACGACAGAAGAGCCTGCAACCATCGTTGCACTAGCGCATTAAATTCTGACAGGTATAGCGAATTTTGAAGGGCTATAGGATAACACCTATTGCTCTTCTTGCGTTTCTTTGTCTTTTGAAATCATCATGGAGAAGATAAAACCGGCCGCCAATGCGCCCACAGTCACCGAAAGCGACACCGCCGGACTAACATGGCCAAAGAACCCGTTATAGAATACTTTCCCCCCAATAAAGACCAGAACAAAAGACAGGGAGTACTTCATCAACTCAAAGCGATCGATAATATTTTCAACCGCAAAAAACAGTGCACGCAGCCCCAAAACAGCGAAAATATTGCTGGTAAAGACAATGAAGATATCCGTCGTGACAGAGAGAGCGGCGGGAATACTATCAACCGCAAAAATCACATCACTGATTTCGATAACGACCAATGCCAAAAGTAACGGCGTCGCGATAAAGGCAGATTTACTGCCCTTTTTCTCATCATCTTGAAGTTCATCCCGACGAACCCAAAATTTATTACCATGGATTTTAGGGGTGAAGGCAAAATGCTTTTTCAAGAAAAGAACCAATGGTTTTTTCTGAAAATTATCAACGTCATCATCATCATCGATAAACAACATCTTGATACCTGTAAAAATAAGAATCGCCGCAAAAACGTACAGAACCCAATCAAAATTATGTACGAGTGCCGCACCTGCACCAATCATAATACCGCGCAAAACAACAACACCGATAATTCCCCAGACAAGTACACGATGTTGAAATTGCCGCGGAATGGCAAAGGCAGAGAAAATAACCGACATCACAAACAGATTATCAAGGGATAAGCTCTTCTCAATCACATAGGCGGTGTAATAATTCATCGCCTTATCAGGGCCTAAATGCCACCAGACAATCAAACCAAAAGCAAGTCCCGCCGCAATGTACCAGCCACTTAAGATCAGACTTTTACGAAAGCCGATCACATTGTCAGAACCTTTGTTGAAAAGCTTTAGATCAATATAAAGGAGAAAAGGAACAAGAGCGGCAAAAATCAGCCAGTCAGTGGTTTCCATTACGAATTAAGCCCTATTTTAATGGCAGTTACGCGAAAGACGCGTTCGGTTATTTTGTAACATGAGAAACCTAATAAAACCAGTGTAAAACGCCTATGGTGCCACGTAGGGGTCTTCAAAATCGCCAAGCTCTGCCATAGGCTCTGATTTAAACATTTCCGAAAAAGAACGTCTTTCAATATTTACAGGTACAACCCCTTGTCCCATAAGCTCAATTTCATACGTATCATCATCAAAAGAACGAAGCGTACAATCACGATTTTCACAAAATTCTAAAAACGCACTATCCATATTGCCTTCAACCGGTTTTACGAACACAATATTATCTGTTTCCTGAAGATCTTCATATGTACCTTCCGGATTCTCATACGTGATAAGCAATTTGTTATCTTCTTCGGCTGCATACGCTCTAAAATACGGAACCTTGGTATAGGTCATACCACCATTTTCGCCTTCTCTTTCAAGAAACGCACCGGGCTCACGTACATCAAAAGGAAAACCGTTCCCTCCTTCTGCCTTTAACCCGCTTTGGAATTCAATCATACCATTCTGTGATTTTGTTATATTTACCAAATCGGTATTCTCAGGATCCATTGCATGGTTTTTACCATCAGCCATCACATTTAAATGACCAAGCTGTGGGATCACCACCGTATTAAACTGATCCAGCGTCACTGTTCCTGCGATATTCTTGTTATTTTCAACCATCTGTTATCACCAATCTTGCTTATTGCGTTAAATATCTCTTGCCATTTTAGCGCATAGAACTTATTTCAATGGACGTAAAATTAAAACATTATTACGTTATATGTAAAGAAAATTATAGAAGAGACCGAAGAAATGAGCGTTGTATCCTTTTCCCCCCGTGAAACCGTCAGTGAATTAGACCGTCACATTATCGGTCAAAACGATGCAAAACGCGCGGTTGCGATTGCACTTAGAAATCGTTGGAGACGTTCCAAACTGGACCCTGATCTTCAAGAAGAAGTCTATCCGAAAAATATCCTGATGATCGGGCCGACCGGTGTTGGTAAAACCGAAATTGCCCGCCGTCTGGCAAAACTTGCAAACGCACCATTCATCAAGGTCGAAGCCACAAAATTCACAGAAGTTGGTTATGTCGGAAAGGATGTTGAATCAATCATCCGCGACCTGACCGAAGCCGCCATTCGCATGACACAGGAAGATATGCGCAAAACCGTACAGGCACAGGCCGAAATATACGCCGAAGAACGCGTATTGGACGCCTTGGTCGGTGATACGGCGGGCGAGGGCACCCGTTCAAATTTCCGCAAAAAACTGCGTGAGGGCGAATTAAACAACCGTGAAATCGAAATTGAGATCACTGATAACTCAAACCCGATGGGCGGCATGATGGATATTCCGGGCATGCCGGGATCATCAATGGGCATGGTAAATATCGGTGATATGCTTGGTAAAGGATTTGGCGAACGTAAAAAGCGCAAGAAAATGACTGTCGAAGACAGCTATGAGGTCTTAATCGCCGAAGAATCCGATAAGTTGCTTGATGAGGATAAAATCACAACCAACGCCCTTGAGATGGTACAACAAAGCGGGATCGTCTTTATTGACGAGATTGATAAAATTGCCGCGCGCCAAGACGTACGTGGCGGTGATGTTTCCCGCGAAGGCGTACAGCGCGACCTTCTGCCATTAATCGAAGGCACAACCGTGACCACAAAACACGGCCCCGTAAAAACCGATCATATGCTGTTTATCGCAAGTGGGGCATTCCATTACGCAAAACCATCCGACCTGTTGGCAGAATTACAAGGCCGTCTTCCAATTCGGGTAGAGCTTCGCGCACTAACGGTTGAAGATTTCAAAAAGATCCTGAAGGAAACAGAAGCCAGCCTGATTAAACAATATGAGGCATTAATCGGAACAGAGGGTGTAACGTTAACATTCGAAGATGAAGCCATAGACGAAATTGCACGCCTGTCATTTGAGGTGAATGAAAGCATCGAAAACATCGGCGCACGTCGTTTACATACGGTGATGGAAAAACTATTAGAAGAGATCAGCTTCACCGCGTCTGACCGTGGTGGTGAAACCATTACAATCACCGCCGATTATGTGCGTGACAGTGTCGAGGAACTTGTTAAATCCACAGATCTTAGCAAGTTTATCCTCTAACATATCCATAACAGACCCCATGGAAAAACAGGATAAAGAGAAAGACGTACACCAAAATGTACGTCTTTTTTATAGATAGCTTACGACTGCGTCTCTTTTTCTTTTTCCTTAATATAGGCATTCAAAATCATCGTTGCGCGTAATGCGGCGTTATGACTGCGGTAGAGTTCGGCCAAACAGGCCTTAAGTATACGTATATCTTGCGTATCTGTGGTGTTAGTGTCCATGATCTTCCCCATTGGTTAAACATCGAAAAAACCACCAAAGGAACCAATCCTCTGGTGGCTGGGTGTTCAAAACCGTACTAAAGAACGGCGCGATGCTTTTAGGCACGCCCTGGACATAACATCACCACCCAGCCATAGCTGAGGGTGATACGTTTTCGGCTGTATCATGCCGCTTTAGTATGGGTTTTGAAGCCCCAGCCAATCCCACGTACACACTTGACCAAACACAGTCATATCAGGAAAGAATTTCCAAAACAACCCATCTCCACACCCCCCTCGCCAAATCACAATTTTACAACTATAGTTCTATTGGCTTAATGGTTGGAAATTCATAGATAAATGACAGGTTAGTTGCATTTCCGATCACTTTTTTACGTATTTGCTTTCAGAGAAATTCGTAGATAGAATAACATCTCTAAAATAACAGGAAAATTTTTTATGATTAAAAAACTATTGGTGATGGGCGTGTGTTTGATAGCAGCCAGTGCAGGAAAACCGGCATATGCCGCAAATGTTCAAGGTGTTTCTGAAGGACTTTATAATCCGAGTATGCTCTGGCCAACAGTCATTGGATGGCCGTTATATGCAATAAAATTATCGGATATTACGGATGAAACAATGGGATGTACTGACTATGTTAAAGTTCATGCCAAGGATGAAATACCAGAAGAAATTGAGGCATATTATGAATCATTTTCCGGCAAAAAAGTACAATTGAATAATGTTAGGGTAATCGAGAAAAAACGCCAACCTCATAGCATGGATCTGGTGTGTGAGTTCGATACAATAAGCATTGTTGAATAACGCCTAAAAACCACCAAAACAACCCATCTCCACACACCCCTCGCCAAATCATAATTTTACAACTATAATAATTTGTATTCAGATAGAGTGTTGAGGTGATTGATGTCTTGGAGATTTAACAACGGTTTGGAGACATTGAAAAGGGACGATGCCCTCGCCCTATGGGAAGAAGGCCGTGACGCATGGAATAACTGGGTCGCAAACAATCTTGATTATAATATTGATTTTGAAAAAGTTGATTTCTCTGACTACGGTATTGTCAATTTTTCCGGATTCAATTTTCCAAATGGAGATGTAGATTTCTCCTATGCCACTTTCGGAGATGGAGATGTAGATTTCTCCAACGCCACTTTTGGAGACGGAAATGTATTTTTCTCCCGTGCTACTTTCGGAGACGGAAATGTATCTTTCTCCGAGGCCACTTTCGGAGAGGGACAGGTATCTTTCTCCAATGCCACTTTCGGGGAGGGAGATGTATCTTTCTACAAGGCCACTTTAGGAAAGGGAGATGTATATTTCTCCGGTGCCACTTTCGGAAAGGGAGATGTATATTTCTCCGGTGCCACTTTCGGAAAGGGAGATGTATCTTTCTACAAGGCCAACTTCGGAGACGGAAATGTATATTTCTCTCATACCACTTTCGGAGACGGAGAGGTATCTTTCAACAATGCCAACTTCGGAAAAGGAGATATATCTTTCTACAATGTAAAATTTGGTGGAATTGCTCTTTTCACTGATTTAATCAATGTACAAAATTTAAAAAAATTTTCATTCAAACATTCTACATTTGACGGCCCATTGGAAATTTCTGCGGCATATATAGATAAAGACAAAACGAAGCGCGAAGTCTTTCCCTGCCTGATTGATTTAACCAACACCAAAACATCACATCATGTTTCCCTATCGGGGGTAAAATGTGCCTTACCACGGGGAGATAAATCAACCGATCAAAAGTCTTACATATCACAATTTTTTGATTGGTTGGCGTACCAATTTTTTTATAACGTAGAGGACTGGATTGATAAAAGGAATATAGGCAATGCCGACGACATTGCCCGCGCCCGCCGATTAAAGGAACTGGCCGAGGATAATAAAAACCATCAGGCCGCCCAAGATTTCCACGTTTTAGAAATGCAAGCCAAGCGGACACATACAAGGACATACTGGTTAAATTCAGAATTCTGGTTTGAAAAACTCAGTAACTATGGCAGATCAGTAACACGGCCTGTACATGGATTGTTTTATATATGGATTATCTGGGCAGAGTTTTATTTAATAGCATCCTTGCTCGAACATGCAGAAAAAATCGAGTGGCAGAAAGCACTCGCATTCTCTGCGGCGAATATGTTTGCCTTTATCCCTTCCGCCAAAAACGCCATTCAAATAGATAATGATTTATTTGGTTCCGAAATTCCCACATGGATTTATCTCCTTACTTTCTCACAAAGCGGCATTTCAATCCTTTTACTGTTCTTATTTGGTCTTGCGCTGCGCCATAAATATCGGATTTAGGGGTAGGGCGCAGGGATGAAATCTCTCTTGATATCTTTGACATAATATATATGTTATGCTATACCCTGCCAAGAAAACGGGGACGGAGTGATAACCATGGATATTTCAAATCAAGACGATATGTACGCGGCCGATCGCGCCTTAACGCAAGAGGCGGAAAAGTCGTTTAAGAAAATCTTGGATCAGAAAAATTCCAATACGCAAATGGCGGGATTTACCTCTAACATCTATTTGGTTGGGTGTGGGATTTTCGCCGATATGGTACAGCCCGCAATTGAAAGATATCAAGATACCCCCGAAATTCCTGCGGCCTTGGCCACGGTATCATTATTTTCGGCGTATCAATCCCTTGCCTGTGCACGTGATGTACGGGGGGAGAATGTCACAGAATTTGTTAAGGGCTTCATCGCGCCACCATTAATGGCAGGTGCGCTCTATCTCGGAGTTGAGGGAACAGATTTCAGTGATAAAGACTTTACCCTACGCCCGTCAGAGATCTATGAGCAACAAACTCCGATTGTAGAGCCTTAAGCCATTGTCTTTATAAACTGCCCACGCGCATACAACACTTACCGTACGTGTCAGGGCAAATACACGCACCACCTTCCGCCGCGATTTCGGTTTTATCCATATGATCGGTTACCAATTGCGATAAACCATTGATAAAGGCCGTATGTGTGCCAACGGTATGCGCACGATAATATCCGTGAATACCAAGATTTTCGGCAATTTCTTTATATTCAATATCCAGCTCAACCAAGGTTTCGACATGTTCTTGCGTAAAGGCATGGGGGAAAATAATAACCGACTTTTTATCCTGCGCGGCCTTTTCCAGTGCCTCATCCAAAGACGGGCCAATCCATTTAAGGGGGCCGACACGGCTTTGATAACAGCTTTGCCAATCAAGGTTTTGTACGCCTGTGATCTCCTTAAGGCGCAGGGCAATTTTTTCGGCGGTTTTCTCACACTGATCTTGATAAGGGTCGCCGCCCTCAATAACCTTTTCAGGCAAGCCATGTGCAGAAAATAAAATCCGCGGATTTTCTATCCCGTCATTAATCGCGGTTTTATGCTGTTTTGCAATGTTTTGTGCCGCGGCTTCGACAAATCCATCATTTTCGGGATAGCAACACACCATCGATGTTTCAGGTTTATACTTCGCCTTGGATAAGGCCTTTTTCCACTCTCCCAAGGAAGACCAAGTCGTTGTTGTTGAAAATTGCGGGTAGAGAGGCAAAAGGATAACTTTATCCGCGCCGAATGCCTGTACCTTTTTCACAATTTCAGGCGCCATCGGATGCCAGTACCGCATAGTCACAAAGGATTTATACGTGTTACCATCGCCCTTCTCGTTCAAAAATTTCTCAAGCGCGTCAGCCTGTTTTTGTGAATTTTCCAAAAGTGGCGATTTATCACCTAACTCACCATACGATTCACCGGCTTCACGTTTTGAACGACGGATGCTAATCATTTTTGCAACAAAGAAACGAATAGGCAAAGTCGCAGAAATAATATTCTTGTCCATGAAAAAATTCATGAGGAACGGCTTGATAGATTCTTTGGAATCCGGTCCGCCAAGATTAAACAAAATTACTGCGACTTTTTTGCTCATGATAAACGGACATCCTTGATAAATTTAACAAGCATCTCAACATGCTCTACCGGGGTATCTTTGTGAATACCATGGCCAAGGTTAAAGACAAAATTCCCGCCCGACAAATCGCCGATTATTTTTTCCGCCGCAAGGATGAGGGAGTCTCCACCTGCATACAAGCAAGCAGGATCTAAATTCCCCTGCACAGGGACAAGTGGTTGAAGACTGCGCGCCGCCCATTTTGTATCAACACTTGGGTCTAGTCCAACCGCAGTAACACCGGTATCTTGGATATAGGATATATAATTTTGGCCTGCGCATCTTGGGAAGCCAATAATCGGAACATTGGGATGTACGTCTTTTACAAGATCAACAATCTGTCTGGTTGGTTGAATAACAAGTTTTCTGAACATTTGTGCATCAAGAACCCCTGCCCAACTGTCAAAAATTTGAACACTTTGCGCCCCTGCATTGATTTGATTAATCAGATAAGCGGCAGAAGATTCTACCAAAAGATCAATCAACGCATCAAACCCAACCGGATCCGAATAGGCCAGCTTTTTCACATTCATGTAATCTTTGCTGCCTTGCCCTTCCACCATATAGCACGCAACTGTCCATGGCGCGCCACAAAACCCGATAAGCGCGGTATTGTGATATTCTTCTTCCTGCAAAGCATTCCGTGTTGCTTCGATTGCCTCGTAAACGGGATTAAGCGTTGTTTGAAATGCATTAAAATTCAATTTTGCAATATCAGATCCAGTGCGTAAGGGGGGAAGTTTCGGCCCCTCTCCTGCAACAAATTGGAGATCCTGACCAAGTGCATGTGGAATAACCAGAATATCTGAAAAAATAATCGCTGCATCCATTTCAAATCTTCGAATAGGCTGCATTGTGATTTCACATGCCAATTGCGGGTTATACGCCATATCCAAAAACCCACCTGCCTTTGCACGCAATTCACGATACTCCGGTAAGTATCTGCCTGCCTGGCGCATAAACCAAAAAGGCACCCGATCTGTTTTATGCCCCTTCAGAGTTTCCAGAAAATTCTTTTTTTGATTACCCATATTTTTCATTCCAATTAATTATGGAGCCATTATTCAAAATTTGGTCAGGCATACAAGGAAGAATTAAAAAATAAATATTATTTTATATAAGGTTTTATTAGATAGTAGGGGCTGTGAGAATCGGGGATTAAATTTACCCCCTTATTCATACACAGGCATCATTTTCGTTTTTTCTTACAGTTTGTTTCGAGTCGATACGAGTCCAGAAAATTTTATTCTTTTTCACATTTCGACTTTTACACAAGTGGACAAGCACCCATTGTGCAAATGGGATAGAATCTGGGTAACTTTATCCCTTTTTTTATACAGTGACTTATCTGATATTTGTTCACAAAGTTTTCCCGACCTCTTTGCTTGATTTTTAGACATAAAAGCCTCATTATCTGAACTGGTTACTTTATTTCGCGAATCGTAGAAGAATAAATATGTTTGATGAAGCTTTCACAAAATTAGAATTAGATGATGTTGCCGTATTGGTCGATGAAATCAACCAGTATGTTGATGGTAGTATCTTTGATGCACTGGAAACAACAATTCTTGCAATTGATGTTCCGTTTTATCCGTCCTATCGTTTTTTAAATGTTGCAGATCACGCAACAAACCCGCCTTTGCAACGTTTTGTCTTGCAAAAAAAGGATAGCAGAGAATTTGTAATTATGGATTGGGACTTCAAAACAATCTATCAGATTAATCAGGACGCGCCGATTGCACTGACAGATGAGAATGTTTTTGAATATGTCCGGTTTTACTTTTCCTATGTTAGGGGACGTCACGGACGTTTCATTGTGTGTGAAAGCACCGATAACGTAAATTGGAAAGATGAACCGCCGGCAGATATCAAAAAGGCGTTAAACCAAACATTGAAACCGCTTGAGCTTAAAGAAAAGCGTAAAGATGGTGTTTACATCATTCAGGCATATATGATGTTGAAAGATGCAATGTTTAAGGTTGATGTTTATGTTGAACCAAGCGGTCGTGTGACAATGGCCGATCATGAAATTCTGATTGAGGATATCCCGGTTCTTGATCAATCTTTGGCACAATAACCTTTTAATTATGATCTGATGAAAACCGAAGATCTTTTCGATATTGATGCACCAATCAAAAACGCGCGTAAGCGGCTTGATAAATGGCTTATGCGTGAACGATTGTATTTACCATCTGCCGCACGTGATAAGGCGGCGGCGAAATTGGCGCGTATTTTTGAAAATGAAGACAGTGATAATCCTCTTATCTATCAAAACTTTTTAACCATGATGGTTGATGAGGAAGATGAGGGTGCGGAAGATTTAACTCAGGTTCAAAGTGAATTAAAACATATTATAAAAAATGCCTATCCGCGTAAAAGAATAATGTTTCTTAGTGTCACGGTCGTTTTCCTTTTATTCTCTATGGTGTTTATCATATTGGGAAGCGGAAAAATAACTGTATTCCCCGCGCAAGGAACAATTAACAGTGTGCAGGAAAAGGAACTTAAATCCCTTGTTTCCGATATTGTTGATGCCGAGATTGAAAAAGGGTATGTGGTATCACATGGAGAAATTTGGAAGGTTTTAAAAACTGAATTTTCAATTTCCAGTTATCGCGATATGCCTGCAGACAATTTTGAAGAAGGTAAAATCATTCTTGAAAATCGTTTAAAAGAGGCACAGTTGAAAACACGTAATACTGAGAAGAGCAAATAAACCGTGTACATTTTCTATAAATACTGTAAGAGACTGTCCTTATGAGTAATTTTAAAGCAATAAAGAAACAACTATCCATGTCAACAACATTACCTGCAGGATCAGGTGGTGAGGCTTCACCATGGATGATGGGTTCTGCACATCAACCTTCTCATACGCATCACCATGCCGAGGACGGATCTTGTTGCGGGCATGAACACCATGACCACGATCATGCACATCATCATGACGATGATGAGTGTGAGGAAGATCATACAAATCCATCGGGTGGTTGCGGGTGTTGTTAAGTTGTTTTAACCGTCTTTATTATGCTTGCCTTATAACATACGTATAATTTCAATTTATCTCTATATTTAGAAAGTTCAGGACTATGATCCGCCTTGTTCGTAAATTTCATCTGACTGAAAACCCGAAAACAGATATTTTATCTGGTCTGACGGTTGCTCTTGCCTTGGTGCCTGAGGCAATCGCCTTTGCCTTTGTCGCAGGGGTAGATCCATTGGTCGGACTTTATGCGGCATTTTTTGTTGGTTTGATTACCGCCGTTTTTGGTGGACGAAGCGGTATGATCTCCGGTGCAACGGGTGCTATGGCCGTGGCTATGGTTGGTTTGGTTGCGATTTATGGTGTGGAATATCTTTTTGCCGCTGTTGTTTTAACAGGAATTATTCAAATTTTGGCGGGTATTTTTCAATTGGGTAAATTTATCCGCCTTGTCCCGCATCCTGTGATGCTTGGTTTTGTGAATGGTTTGGCGATTGTTATTTTCCTTGCCCAGATGGGACAGTTTAAGGCCGCGAAGGAGACGGTTGAAACGTCTCATGATACAACCGGTGAAGCACCACATAGTGCCATTGATGTTCTCTTTAATGGTGGTTGGATGCATGGTACAGAAATGTATTTGATGGTTGGTTTGACATTCCTGACTATGGCTTTGATTTATATTGTTCCGAAATTACCAAAAATCGGAAAGCTTATCCCTGCCCCGTTGGCCTCTATTCTAATTGTCTCCGGTCTGGTTATTGGCCTTGATCTTGATACACGTACAGTCGGTGATCTGGCCTCTGTCGCCGGTGGTTTGCCAACATTTCATATTCCGTCTATTCCTTATACGTTTGAAACACTTTTCATTATTTTACCGATTGCATTTACATTAGCGGCAATTGGCTTGATTGAGAGTTTGCTAACCTTAACCCTTATTGATGAAATTACCGAAACGCGTGGACGTACGTCACAAGAATGTGTCGGGCAAGGTATGGCCAACGTAACATGCGGATTTTTTGGCGCAATGGGTGGGTGTGCGATGATCGGGCAATCCATGATTAATATTCAATCAGGTGGACGTGGGCGTTTATCTGGGATTACTGCGGCTGTTGCATTATTATTCTTTATCCTGTTTACGTCTCAGTATATTGAGATGATTCCACTGGCCGCATTAACAGGTCTGATGATGATGGTGGTTATCGGAACATTTGCATGGGCATCTGTACGTATTATGCATAAAATACCAAAGGAAGATGCCTTTGTTATTTTGCTTGTGACCGGTATAACGGTGGCACATGATTTGGCGTTTGCCGTTATCGTTGGTGTGATTGTTTCTGCCCTTGTTTATGCATGGAAATCGGCAAGCCATATGTGGGTCGTTACAGGGCGCTCTGATAAAGGAAGCAAAGTTTACAGTCTTCACGGATCTTTGTTTTTTGGATCGATCTCCAGCTTTAAAAATATGTTGAATCCTAAAAATGATGTTGGTGAAAAACATGTTGTTATCGATTTTTCAAATTCCCGCGTTTGGGATCATTCCGCGTTAGAAGCAATTGATGCATTGGCAACGAAATATGAAGAGGCAGGGATTACACTTCACCTTGTTCACCTAAGTTCAGATTGTAAATTGCTGTTGAATAAGGCCAAAGACATGGTTGAAATTAACCTTATTGAAGACCCGCATTACGGTATTATTACTGATTATGCGCAAGAGGTTGAAGCACAAAAATCGTAAGGTTAAACCACTTGGCCTGCGCACCATCCGGATGACCATGCCCATTGAAAATTATGGCCGCCAAGATGTCCTGTAACGTCGAGGACTTCGCCGATAAAAAACAATCTCTCTGCTTTTTTGGCTTCGAATGTTTTAGATGAAATCTCATTTGTATCGATACCGCCAAGTGTGACCTCGGCTGTGCGATATCCTTCTGATCCGTTGGGTGTAACTTTCCACGAATTCACAAAATCCGAAACGACCCGTAACTTTTTATCAGAAATATCGGCAATTCGCCCTTCTATTTCATTTAAATTAAGGGTGAGCGCGACAAAGCGTGCAGGAAGAACTTCGGATAAAACAGTCGAAATTTTTTGTTTTGGATGGGTATTTCGTTTTTCTTTAAGGTAGTCGAAAAAATTCAAATCAGGGGCAAGATCGACGGTGATATCTTCACCTTCACGCCAGTATGAAGAGATCTGCAAGATCGATGGCCCGGATAATCCACGATGGGTGAACAGTAATCCTTCACGGAAATTCTTCGATCCGCCCGCACCATCGCAAGAGACATTTGCATCAACGGAAATGCCGGATAAATCCTTGGTCTTTTCCAGTAAATCATTTTCAAAAGTTAACGGAACAAGGGCGGCTCTTGGTGGTATAATTTTCAGATCAAATTGCTTTGCCAATTCGTATCCAAAATTACTGGCACCGATTTTTGGAATCGATAATCCGCCACTGGCGATGACAAGATTATCACATTGAAAATTACCTTTACTGGTTTTCAAAATGAAATGTTCATCTGTTTTTTCGGTATGTTTAACTTTGGTATCCATGAAGAACGTGCCTTCATGATTTTCAAAACCAAAGCGTAACATGTCGATAATATCGGTTGCCGAATTATCACAGAAAAGCTGTCCGCGTGAATTGAGTGCGGCATTCTCATCATATGGTTTTTCATGATAATCTATATCGTGATCTTCGACATATGCGATGAAATCATGCTGATCAAAACGTGATAGAGCCGACTTACAAAAATGGGGGTTTTGAGATAGGAAATTTTCAGGGCTACAATATAGGTTAGTAAAGTTAGAACGTCCGCCGCCCGAAATTCGAATTTTTTCACCGACTTTTCTTGTGTGCTCAATAATACAGACCTTTCGCCCGCGCATAGCAGCCTGCCAGCCGCACATTAATCCTGCGGCGCCTGCTCCGACAATGATGACATCGAATTTATTCACTGTGACTGTGTTCTTCCATAAATTTTATAAAATGCGGTGTTAGGTGTTTGGCACCATAAACATTTATATGATTATCATCCATATAAAGGAAGTTACCATCTTTATCTGTCGGAACGGCCATATAGTCATATGGATCAAAATACGGAATACCGATTTGTTTTAGATACGGAACAAAGAGAGTATTGGTTTGTGATAGCTTTTTATCAACGTAATCCTTATCAAATTCTCTGCATTTATGTTCTGTGCTTTGATTTTTGACCAAGGAGCTAATCAGTAAGTGTTGCCTGATATAACAATTATTCGGATCTTTTTCGAATTCAGGAACCGCGCCGAGAAAGTAAACAAGCTTTTGATAGGATTGTATTTTTTTGAGGGAGTGCTTCTCCACTTCATTACCCATTGTTTTTCGCTGGGCGAGGAAAATATACTCTATCGAATTCTCAGTTTCTAAAAGTGTGAAAAAATCCTGTGAGAGCTTCATACAGTAATGATCGATTTTTCCGTTTTTAAGGCGCGTTTCTTTATTATCATGCCATGTCTTACATGCGCCGCGCATGAATAATCGCACCGTTAATCCCTTTTCCTTTGCCCAGTTCAAAACCACGGGAATAAAATGCGATGCATGTGAATCCCCAACCAGTAAAACTTCATATTTTTCCTTATTGGGGCCGATTGTACAGATGGGGTCATAGGCACTATCTTCTGCAGAGCATGTTTTAACCCATGAATTCGGACGTGTGACCTTTTCCTCTATGGGGGCGGTAATCCGCCATGATGCCTTACTAAACTTTTTAAAGACATTAGATATAACAATGAGAAGGGCAATCATAAGAACACCACCAATCAGAACCTTAACAGGTGAAGATTTCATTGTCCTGAACGGTGTTTCGATAAATTTGTATGAGAGATATCCGAAAATAAGCGATGTCAGTGCAAGCCCACATTTTGTAATGACGTCTAAATCGTCCCCGAAATAGCTTTGATAGAATATGATAACCGGCCAGTGCCACAAATATAGGGAATATGAAATCAATCCGATAAAAACAAGAACGTTGGCTGAGAGTATTTTATGCACGATGCCCTGTACGTTTTTACCGCTATAGATGATAAGTGCGGTTCCCAGGCAGGGCATAAGGGCGTACAGCCCCGGAAAATGGTCTTCCTTAATGAATGAAACAGAACCAATAATCAGGAATAAGCCAAGAGATGAAAGAAGGTTTGTTTGGTTTTTATTTTTGATCTCCGGCAGGATTTTAAAGGCGATCAGACCGCCAATGGCAAGTTCCCATGCACGTGAATGCAGCATGTAAAAGGCCTGCATTTGATCAAAGGATAATAGATACTCGCTTATAATCAGGCTTATAAAACCGATAAGGATAAGTGGAATATAGCGTGTATCGGGTTTTAAAAATTTGTAACACGCCAATAAAAGTAGGGGCCAGACCAGATAAAATTGCTCCTCCACCCCCAGCGACCATGTATGCAGTAATGCGGGGCTGTTATTTTCCGAGGCAAAATAATCCAGCTCTGCCATAAAGAAGAAGTTGGAGATTTGTCCCGCCGCCATGCGCATCGATTGGAAGTGATACGTGTATTGTTCCGGCGCAAGGAAAATAATGGCGGCTGCGAATGATGCAATCAACATTACAAATAGAGCGGGAAAAATACGCCGTACACGACGTGCATAAAATGTGGTGAAAGAAAAAGAATCTGTTTCCAGATCGCGAAGAATAATTTGCGTAATCAAAAAACCTGAAATCACAAAGAAGATATCAACACCGATAAATCCACCTTGTAATATATTTTTATCAAGGTGAAAAATCAGAACAGACAGGACGGCTATACCGCGCAATCCATCGATATGCGGTATGTAATATTGTGGTTTGATATGTTTCATGATGTGCAAAATATATGGACTAGAATATATGCGTTATAAAACGTGTACTATACTCGTTCAAGCGCTTTGCACTGTTTCCTTTGCATTTCCTGTTTTTATATGTATAAATACCCGCCTTACAGGACAATTTTATCAAGGAATTAGAGATATGAGCGGAAATTCATCCTCAGACAATGTCATTAACATCAAAACAGGTCTTGCCGAAATGCTTAAAGGCGGCGTGATTATGGATGTTGTTACAGCCGAACAAGCGAAAGTCGCAGAAGATGCAGGCGCAGTTGCTGTTATGGCACTGGAACGTGTTCCTTCTGATATCCGTAAGGCCGGTGGTGTTGCGCGGATGAGCCCACCTGAGTTGATCGAGGAAATTATGCAGGTTTCTTCTATCCCTGTTATGGCGAAATGTCGTATCGGGCATTTTGCAGAAGCACAGCTATTGCAACAAATTGGTGTTGATTACATCGATGAGTCAGAGGTTTTGACACCTGCTGATGAAGAATATCATATTAATAAACATGATTTTGATGTGCCATTTGTTTGTGGTGCAAAAAATCTTGGTGAAGCATTACGTCGTATTGGCGAAGGTGCGGCATTGATGCGTACAAAAGGTGAGCCGGGTACAGGTAATATTGTTGAGGCCGTTCGCCACATGCGTCAAATTAATGCAGAAATCAAATGGGTTTCTAACATGGATGAGAGTGAGCTTATGACCGCGGCACGTGATATGGGCGCGCCGTTTGAGCTTCTTAAAATCGTGCGTAAGGAAGGAAAACTTCCGGTTCCTAATTTTGCGGCTGGTGGTATTGCAACACCTGCGGATGCGGCGATTTGTATGCAACTTGGCGCGGAAAGTGTGTTTGTTGGATCAGGTATTTTCAAATCTGATAATCCAGAGAAATTCGCAAAGGCAATCGTTAAGGCAACGGCGCATTATAATGATCCTGCGGTTGTTCTTGAGGCATCGAAAGAGCTTGGCGGTGTTGCAATGCGTGGCACCGAAATCAGTGAAATTGATGAGCCAATGTTGATGGCCAATCGCGGCTGGTAACAATGGTACGCGCACCTAACGGTACTCCGATTTTATTTCCAAAGGCCGCTGATGTGGCCTTTGATCGTATCTATGATGGATTTCAATCTGCGTTGGATGAGGCGGATAATATTCGCCATGATGATATTTCTTTAACACAGGCGCAGTATAAGATCCTTGAAAAGAATGCGGGGGCTCTTGATGCAACGTATAATGCAGTACAGGCGTCCTATGGTCGGGTGAGTATGGATATATCGGCCCCGAAGACGCGCTATAACACCATTCAGACGCGATGGGCGGCACATGATCTTCTCCATGTAAAAGAGCAGGAATTTCAGGATGCTTCGAATGTGTTAATAACGCTTATGGAACAGCCGGGCATAAATGAAAAGCTTACAAATCCGCAATTTATTCGGGAATTGGATGAAGCAGAACACCTGATGACAGAGCGTTATAACAGCCTCAATAACACATTGCGTGACTCCCCATTTTATACCATGCGGTGGCGAGATCAATATGATGCCGTACAAAATCAAATCCAGCCTATCTTAGGGAGGTTTAAAGTGCCTGAATCTAAGGCGCAGCCTGTTCCTGAAGCAGAGTTGGAGACGCTTCGTGATAAATTTGGTCAAGTCAATTTTGCGATATTTGATTTTGTAATGGATTTACAAAAACGTAATATAGATCAGCCCCATAAAGATTTACCTGATGATATACCTGCCGCCATTGATGCGTTTGAACGACAACTTGATGAATCCATGTCTGCTTTACAAGAGGCCTGTGATGGGCGTACCCAATTTTTAAATGAAGATATATTCACCTATCAAAGGGTAAAAGATGCGTTGGAACAAGTTCGGGAATCCGAAGAAAAGCTTGATCTTTAACACACTAAGTGCGTGATTTTTCAGGCTTGCGCCCTGTCATTGATATCCCATTGTGGCGTCATCGCCTCAACTGTCATTGCACTGCCATTGGGACAATATTTTCCTTTTGCCGTTACGATATCCCATATTGTTTTATTGTGTTGCCGTATATTGGACATGGTTTGATAGCAATCATAATAAACCGGATAACGCGTTCCTTTATGATGAACGGGATCCCCCACCTCATTGGGGGCAAAGCCAAGCTGATCTGCACGTTTGATAAGCCTGTTTTCTAAAATTGCGGTGAAGTTATCAATATCGTGCAAGTCACGTAAAAGATAAATGCCTTGTAATAACCCGGGCAGGATGAGGCGCTTTTGATCACTGTTTAATCCCAAATTTTGGGCTTTATATTGTGAGAAGCAAATCCTGGATATCTCCGCGGTTTTATTCAGATCAAGTGATGCCTCATCTACAAAATCCTGATCGGTTAGTGTCTGAATCGGGAAATGCTTGTAACCGGGTGTATGTAGATTATGCTGATCTGCCAAAACCAGACGGGCGGTTCCGATATATTCACCGCTTTTCTGATCTTGTAATAGGATATAGGCGGATCGTTTATCAAACGGATCGATTTCTTGCTGTGTTTTATAATGTTCGGGGTTTTCAAAGTTCCGTTCAATACAATAAACCTGATAGCGGAGCTTATAAACCTCTTCCATATCTTCGGGTTTCATAACGGGAACGACATTAAAGCTATGCTCGAACAGTTCTGAGGCCTCATTTTTGTTCGTAAATATATTAGAGTGCACGGAAAGATCCCATGCCTGTGTAATGTGCAGGTACGCCATTTTTATTTCCTTATTTTTATTTTTTATGGTGGCTCGTCCAAGAAGCTTCGATAAGAATATGAACGCGCTTATGTACTATTATGGTAAATGCTAATATATTAAAGCTTTCTTAAGATGGTAAGTTGTTACGTTAAGTATTGTAATATTCAGAGATTGACTTTCAGGGCAGAAATCATTACTTAAGCGGCTATGTCAGACGTAAAGAAAAAAATTGGTGTTCTTGCCCTTCAGGGAGCTGTTGACCTGCATAGACCTCATATTGAGGCCTGCGGTGCAGAATTTGTTGCGGTAAAAACACAGGCAGATTTTGAACAGGTTGATGCCTTTATTCTGCCGGGTGGTGAAAGTACAACGATGCTAAAGCTTATTAATCGCTTTGGCTTATGGGATAGCCTGGTTGAGCAATTTGCGAAAAAACCTGTCTGGGGTATATGCGCCGGTTCTATTCTTATGGCGGAAACGGTTACAAACCCGACGCAAAAATCATTTGGTATTTTGCCAATGACCGTGGAGCGTAATGGCTATGGCCGCCAGTTAGACAGCCATCATGCCGTTATTGAAGGGTTCGAAGTATCCTTCATCCGCGCACCTGTTTTCACCGATGTGGATGGGAGCATTGAAGTCTTGGCAGAGCATGAAAACAAACCTGTCTGGGTAAAGCAGGGCAATAAAATCGCCAGTAGCTTTCACCCTGAATTAACGTTGCAACATCCCTCACCCATGCATCGGTTTTTTATTGATTTGATTTAATTCAATCTGATTAAAAAAAGAAATTGTATTTCTGCCCAAGGAAACTAAACTTTCCATCGTCATATAGATAAATGCATGAAAGTGCCAATGGACGATATAGAGGAAAGAGAGCTGATCAAGAAAGCGCAAAAAGGCGATAGAAGCGCCTTTGCACGCTTGATTGATGTGCAATATGACACCATGTTCAGATATGCCCATACATATACCGGCAATACGCAAGATGCCGAAGATATTGCCCAAGACGCGGCAATGAAACTGGCGCGTAGCATTCGTTCTTTCAAATTCAAATCAAAATTTTCCAGTTGGCTTTATGTTCTTGTGATGAACACGGCCAAAGATTTCTATAAAAAGCATAACCGCCAACCTGTTGCGGTTGAACAGGCTGCATTAGAAACCGCATCGCAACAAGAACATCAGGAAGAAGAGCAGTACGCACGTCAGGTTCTGGATTTTGTTCATAACCTGCCCGAAGGGGAAAAGGACGCGCTATTGCTCGTAATGCAAGAGGGGCTAAACCATAAAGAGGCAGCCAAGCTACTCGGTGTGAAGGAAAGCACGATATCATGGCGCATTCATGAGGCACGTAAGAAGCTGGCGGCGAAGTTTACGGATAAAGATAAGGAACAGGAGGCGCATTATGGATGATAAGAAGCTACAAGATATCCTGAAAAATCAACCTGTTCCTTCGGCAGATGATAACGCAAAAAAACGCGCTGTAAACCTTGCTATGGCTGCGTTTGAAGAAGATCAGAAAAAAAATAAAAAAAATTCCCAAGGATTTTCACTCCTTAGAAGTCTTATCGGTATAACCAATACCAAGACAAGGAATGAAACCATGGAAGAGAAACTAAAACGTAAAAGCTATAAGAAACTTTTGGCAGGCAGTGCGATGTTAACCGCGGGGGTTTGTTTATTTGTAATTCCCGTTGCAATGGAAGGCATGTATGAAACAATCGGTGAGGGTGCCGGGGCATCTGTAAAAACCTCTTCTAATGATTCTGGAAATCAGAATTTCGGGAGTATAGCAATACAAGTAGCGTCAAAAGAAGATGCGCGCTTAGGTGATGATGTTAGCCCCGCTTATGTTGAGGCCATTGAACAACAAAACGAAACGAATTTTGCAAGTGTTCAAAGATCTCGTCCTGCGCCTGCGAAACAAGATGGGCGATTGAACAAACCAACTGAAATGCGTGAGAATATTGCACAAGTACCACAAAGACAGGAAGTGGATGCTGTCTCTTCGGTGGCGCAAACAAAAAACAGGGCGATTGCAGACGAAGAAGTGTCAATGGAGCTGGCTGATGCGGCTGTGCCGGAATCGTTTAACGCCCCCATCCCTGCTTCACCATCTTTGGAAAAATTTGCAGAGGTGAAAGCGAAAAAGCCTCAGGAAACTCTCACACGCTGGAGAAAACTTTCAGAGCCTGTTGGTAAAGCTGAGCGTGCCAAGGTTGCGAAATCAATTGCGCCAATTGTTGCGGACGATATTATTGCGCCGTCGGGATATAAAGATGTCGGGCGTGACAAGTTTGAAGATTTTAAAGAAAACCCATTTAAACTTGTTGCGGAAGAGCCTGTCTCGACGTTTTCATCCGATGTTGATACGGCTAGCTATAGCTTTATGCGTAAGACATTGAATAATGGCGTATTGCCACAAAAAGACGCCGTACGTGTTGAAGAACTGATCAATTACTTTGATTACGATTACGCCGTACCGGATGACAAGTCACAGCCATTCCGCCCGACTGTTAATATCGTAGACAGCCCGTGGGCAAAGGGTAAAAAACTGATGCATGTCGGGATTAAGGGCTATGAGATTACAGGTGAAAAGCCCCGTAGTAACCTTGTCTTCCTTTTGGATGTGTCTGGCTCAATGAACAGTCATGATAAATTACCGCTTTTGAAAAACTCGCTTAAGCTATTGTTGGATACGCTGGGGCCGGATGATACGGTTGCGATTGCAGTTTATGCCGGTGCGGCCGGTACAGTCCTTGAGCCAACAAGTGTACGTGAAAAGCATAAGATTATCTCTGCTCTTGATCGTTTAAGCGCCGGTGGATCGACTGCGGGTGCGGCCGGTATCCGTCTTGCCTATGAATTGGCGCAAGAGAATTTCGATGATGAGGCAATCAACCGCGTTATTCTTGCAACAGACGGTGACTTTAATGTTGGTATTACCAGTCAGGAAGAGTTGAAAGACTTTGTTGAGCGTAAACGTGAAAGTGGTGTTTTCTTATCCGTATTCGGCTTTGGTCAGGGGAATTACAATGACCACATGATGCAGACATTGGCACAAAACGGAAATGGTGTTGCGGCTTATATCGATAACTTGAATGAGGCACGTAAAGTTCTGGTACAAGAGGCAACGTCTTCTCTGTTCCCGATTGCCAAGGATGTTAAATTCCAGATTGAGTTTAATCCGGCGGCTGTGGCGGAATACCGTTTGATCGGCTACGAAACACGAAGCCTGAAACGCGAAGACTTTAACAATGATAAGGTTGATGCAGGTGATATTGGTGCAGGGCATACTGTCACGGCGATCTATGAGTTTACGCCAAAAGGTGGCCAGACATCTGTTGACCCGCTTCGCTATGGGGACAAAACGTTGTTAGAGGAAAGACCTGCAGGCCCAAGTGAGGAGTACGCATATCTTAAGATTCGTTACAAATTGCCAAAGGAAAGTAAAAGCAAGCTAATCACAACACCTGTAACAATTTCGAATGCTTTGGGCTCATATGATTGTCCGCCACATGCGGCATGTTTGGCTCCGCCGATGAATACGGATACAGATTTTGCCACTGCAGTTGCGGCGTTCGGACAAATTTTGAAAGGTGGTACGTACACCGGATCATACAGTTATGATGATGTAATTGCGATGGCACAGCAGGGAAAAGGTGCCGATGAATTTGGATACCGTAGCGAGTTTATACAGCTTGTACGTCTTGCAAAATCTGCCAGAGCGCAATAAACACTTTCTTTAAATATCTATGAAAAGCACTCTTTGTAAAAAGGGTGCTTTTTTATGTCTGATATGGTAAAGCTCTGCGCATGACAGATAAAATTATAGATATTGAAACCACCCTCGCCCATCATGAACAAAAAATTGATGAACTGAATGAGGTGATTACCGATCAGTGGAAAGAAATTGATGCGTTAAAGCGTGCACTTGAACGCGCCATTGATAAGATTGATCAAATTGAATTTGATAATAAAGAAGAGGACGGTAAAAATCCGTCTTCCATCGAACTGGCACGTCAGGCAAAACCACCGCATTATTGATGCTATTTTAATACTTGTGTGGTGACGTAAATTTAAAAAACGGGTTTTAAAATGGGCGTTGATAAGTTTTCATGGGCTTTGAAAAAAGGGTTTAATGAGCTCAACCAAGTACGAAGTGTGTCAATCTCTCAGCACTCAGGCGAAAAGCTGGCGATTATGCCATTCTTTAGCTTCAGTAAAACAGGATCGGATGTGAAAGTTGGAGACTCTTTCGGCTTTCATGCCATTTCGGAACAAGATCTGGACGTTTATAGAAATGCCTATAAGCAAAATGGATCGGCGTTGGTAAAAGAAATGCTGAGGCAAGTTGAAAGAGCTTTTGATATGGTTGACGATGTTGGCCTTGAACAGGCAAATGAAACATTTCGGCAAGAAACTGAAAAGTTTTTCCAAACCTATATTGCAGACGAGGTTATAACACAAAAATATAACCCAATTGCCGAGGGTATTGAGGCACTGGAAAAGAAAGATGTCCCGTCAGAAGATAGGTTTTTACATCTGCGCCACGTACAAAGATTAAAAGGCCATATCGGAACCGAACGACAAATTTCAGAGGCAGAAGTCCGTAAAGTCTGGGATATTGAACTTGAATAAGCCTTATAAAGTTTCTTTTTATTGAAAAATTGAGCGAGGCGGTGTTCGTCTTATCTTTATCCTAGAATTAGGCTTTCAAGGTCTTGTGTAACATTGGGCATAATACCATTCCATGTTTCAAATCCCGGGCGCGCTTGATGTAATAACATGCCAATTCCTGTGACGGTTTGTAGGTTTAGTGTACGTGCCTGTGTTAACAAATCAGTATAAAGCGGCGTATAGACAATATCGGTGACCAATGTTTCTTTTGGTGCATTTGAGAGGTCAATTTCCAATGGTGGTTTTCCGTCCATTCCAAGGGCAGTTGTATTCACAATCAGTCCGGCATTCCGACAGGCATCGTTGCGATCATTCCAGTCAATAACTGTGATTTTATCAGGTGAAAAGCTGCGCAGATTTTCGGCCTTTTCACAGGTACGGTTTGTGATGGTGATGCTCTGTACGTTTTCATTTAACAATGCGTACACAATCGCATTTGCCGCGCCCCCTGCCCCAAGAACCAGTGCGTTTTGTCCTGTAACGCTCCACTTATCCTGTACGTTTTCCTTCACATTCTGGATAAAGCCATACGCATCTGTATTGGTGCCGTATAGCGTTCCGTCCTTAATTGTGACGGTATTTACAGCCCCGATTTCCTTGGCCAGTGGGGTGATTTCCGCGCATAGATCCATGATCGCAATTTTATGCGGGACGGTAACGTTAAAGCCTGTAAATCCTTGATCGATTAAGTTCTGTACGCCCTCTTTTAAATTTTCCGGTGCAATATCAATCGCGGTGTATTCACCTGATAGGCCATGTTCATTTATCCAGTGATTATGGATCAATGGGGATTTGCTATGTTTAATCGGATGCCCGATCACGGCGGTTTTAATGAAGGGTACACTCATGGCTTTATTCCATACTCACTACGTAAAAATCCCAAAAGCGGTAAAAGCGGCATGCCCATAATTGTGAAATTATCACCTTTTATATCGGAGAATAGCCACGCACCTGCCCCTTCAATTTTATATCCGCCAACACAAGAGGTTAGGGCATCGGGATCGCGTTGCATATAATCGACCAAAAAATCATCATCAAAATTATGCATGGTCAGGTGGGCACTATCACTAATCGAAAAGAGGATGGTTTCACTATGTGCTACACATACGGCAGAGCGTAAAATATGCGTTTTCCCACGTAAGGATTTCAATTTTTCTTCTGCATCGGCAAGGTCTTTTGCCTTGGTGAGAAGCTTCCCTTCAAATTCCAATGTTTGATCTGACCCGATCACAAGAGCATCGGGATGTTTTTGTGAAACGGACAGGGCCTTTGCCTGTGCCAATTTTGAGGTCAGGCGTTTGATGTCGTGCGTACGTTCACATTTTTTTATAATGGCGGCTTCGTCGACTTTTGCCGGTTCGGCTTCAAACACCAATCCTGCCGCGCTTAACATCTCTTTGCGCGCTGCGCTGGCCGAGGCAAGGATAACAGGCGGTGCTTTTAAGGTGCTCATTACGGGGCAACCTCTTTGTCTTTTTTATTCTGTAATAAGGCCATGATCTCGGCGGCGGTTTCCTCGATAGAACGTTTGGTTACATCAATCACCGGCCAACCGTGATCGGTATAAAGGCGGCGTGCTTTGCGTACTTCTTCTTCGATTTTCATCTCATCAAGATAGGTGTTTTCTGCAAAGGCCGCAGCATCGTTTTTATCTGCCTTTAATCGTGTTTGCCTTAAGGCCTGCAATCTTTTGGGTGCGGCTGTTAAACCGACATAGAGTGGTCGTTTGTGCCTGAAATATTCATCCGGCACATCGACACCGGGGACAAGGGGAATATTGGCGGCCTTAATCCCACGTCGGGCGAGAAAAATACTGGTCGGGGTTTTAGATGTACGTGATACACCAACCAGCACAACATCGGCCTCTTTCAGACCTGCCAGTGATTTTCCGTCATCAAAATGCATGGCGAAATCAACGGCGGATACCCGTTTGAAATAAGCATCATCCATTGCATGTTGCAGACCCGGAACCCCTTTTGCATGAATACCGAGATAAGAAGACAAGCTATGTATGATCGGATCAAGGACAGCAACACAGGGAACGTTTAATGACTCGCAATGTTCCCGAAGGCGTGCGCGCATTTTTTCATTTACGAATGTGAAAATAACGGGGCCCGGATTATCGGAAATGCGTTTAATAACGCGTTCCAATTGTCGTTCTGTCCGTACCAAAGGCCAGAATTTCTGGTGCGGATCAACACCTTCAAATTGCGCCAGAACGGCGCGGGAGAGCCCTAAAAGAGTTGTACCGGTCGCATCGGAAACAAGATGGATCGTAAATTTGCGTAGTTTTGATTTGCGTGCCATATGATGTTTCTTATCGACCGGATACTATAAGTTCTTAGCTTTCAGCAGCTTCTTTTTCCAATGCGGCGCGTGCCTCTGACTCTGCCTTTGCGATGTCATCTTTGAAACGTTCCATATAAAGAGCCTGAAAATCAACAGGGTTTAGTAGAAGAGGCGGGAAACCACCTTGTGATGTCGCAGTTGCCAAAATCTGACGTGCAAACGGGAAAGCGTAGCGTGGAATTTCGATCAATAAAATCGGGTGGTGCTGCTCTTCCGGTACAGAGTCACCAATGATAACGGTTACCCCGTAAACAAGCTCGGCAATGAAAATTGTTTTGTCACCGCGCTTTGCAGTTGCGGTCACACTGAGTGCAACTTCATAAAGGTTTTTGGTGTCTTCCCCTTCAATGGAGCGTGCATCCATACCGATATTAACTTCCATATCCGGTAAAGTTTCACCAGCGCGTAGAGAGTGGGGCGCTTCTGGGTTTTCAAAAGATAAATCCCGGATATATTGTGCCTGAATATTAACGGGCAGGTTGGCAACTTGTAGTGTTTCTTCTGGTTGTTCAGCCATGAGCTATACTTTCTTCAAAATTCTTAATAAAACCTGCTCTTAGTTAGCATGAACCCAAGGGAATCTCAAGACTTCTCATTCTTGTCGATTGTTTCAAATTCAACATCAATCACATCCGGGGAATCAGGACGGTGATGTTGTTTGTTGTGGCTGAATTCAGAGTAGTCATTGTTGAAGCCCGTTGTATGGAATTTTGTGTTTTTTGATAGTTTATCACGCAAAACTCCGCGAATGGCCGGCACCAAAAGGGCAAAACCAAGCACATCTGTAATAAATCCCGGTGTAATCAGCGTCGCACCGGCGGCAACGATACACAGGCCATCAAACAGTTCTTTAGACGGTATTGTGCCCTTTTGCATCGATTCTTGTGCATTGAGAAGGGTTTGAATACCTTGATATCTAACCAAAGCGCCGCCAAGGATTGCGGTGCCAAGTGCCATAAGCAATGCAGTGCCAAGTCCGATTTGTCCACTAACCTTCATAAAGACAAAGATTTCGGACAGTGGAATGATAACGAAAAGAACAAAAAACGGCACAATACATCCCTTAAATTAGATCATGATAAAGTTTAACATCTTATCTGTACCATATCGAAAACTGTGGTAAAATCTATTTATTGCCTGTATGAATTGGTGTTGAATAAAATATGTAAGGGGTCAAAAGTGACTGCAGAATTAATTGTGTATGCTGTAATTGCCGCTGGTTTGGTTTTTTGGTTGCGGAGTATCTTGGGAACACGATCGGAAGACGATCCTGTACGCCCTGCACAGCGCCTTGAACTAGATTCCGAGGGTAAAGTCGTTAATCTGGATAGCCCGGAAAGTGATAAAGGTATATTGATTAATGAGCTTGCCGGTAATGAAAAAGGCAATATGTCTCTTGCGGATTCTGCGCAAGACGGACTGCATGATATTGTGAAAATTGATCGTGATTTCGATGTTTATGCCTTTTTAAACGCGGCGCAGGATGCATTTGTTTATATTGTTGAATCCTTTGCAGAAGGCGATCGTGAAACATTAGAAGACCTGTTAAGCCCTGAGGTTTTCGGTGCGTTTAATGGTGCAATTGATGCCCGTGAAAAGGCGGGTGAAACAATGTTAAGCGAAATTCAATCTATTCAAAAATCCGAAATCATAGAATCGCGTCTTGATAATAAGAAGGCCTATATTACTGTTCGTTTCTGGGCGCAGGAAACATCTGTGACGAAGGATGAAACAGGTGGAATTATTCACGGGCACCCTGATAAGTCAACGGAAATGCGCGATGTTTGGACATTTATGCGTGATTTGAAAACCAAAGATCCACGTTGGTTGGTTGTTGAAACACGTGAAGATGGTGCAGGGGATAATGAAACGATCCCGAATACGCACTAACTCTTTTTGTTTTTCTTAAAGGGATAACGCCTGATCATCAGGATTTTGTTCTGCATTCCTATCCATGACTTCATGTAAGGCATTATTTTGTATGACAGAATAAAGGGCGGATGTGGTGTCGGGAACAACAAGGTCGACGTAATCGGCAATCTCATTGTCGCTATATTTGCCATCACGGCTTACAAGGATCGTCATCATGCCATCCTGTTTTGCTTTTTTCAGATTGGCCATCGTATCATCGACCATGGCATATGACTGCCCTTGCGGTGTTGCCTCTGCCGCAATCAAACGTCTGTCTTCCATTTTATGCCGTGCATGGCGATAGATATATGGCTTTGTTTTGCCACTATGATCGGGCATATCATCTTTACAGGTGTAAGAGCGTCCCTGATTTGTAAAGAACGGCGCCAGAGGGCGTTCACCTTGCGCATTTGTATGTTCCGTCCATTGTGGACTGCCATGGGTTATAATGTGTACATCAACACCGGCAATGCGTAATTTTCCGATATTGCCGTAAATGCCTTCTTCATGTTCAAAGAAATCAGAATCTTTTGTATTTTCAATGAGGTGTTTGTAATGATCACCGCGTAACTGGCGTGCATCTGCGTTGAACATATGGGTGAAAACATCCAAAGATCCGCCTTGTTCTTTGCTCATATCCATCAATCGTTTGACTTCATACTCACTAAGATCGGGCAATTGATCGCGTACAGCCTGAGTGGCAGCGGCATCGTGATAGTCCTGCTGATCCTTTGGGGCCTTATACAAGACATCATCATTATCAAGAAACACGCACGAGATTGCCGTGCTATGTTGATACGGAGTATTTTCTGAGTAAATGTGAACCATATCCGTGGTTTCTACTTAGTCCATTCATTATGTATATTATATTTATACAATATATACTTTGAAAAGACAAATATGTTTGGTTCTGACTTATGGTTTATACGGCAGTGCAACATAATATTATGTTGAATTTTTTCTAAAAATTGGTATTTCATTCCTCCTATATATAAATACAGATAATAATATTACGGAGAGTACAATGTCTTATAAAGCACGCGTTCCTGAACATGGCGCAGAAAATGGTTTTACATTAATCGACGTTGATGGTGATTTCAGCGGTGCAACCAATCCACTTAAAGAAGCAGCACATAGCCTGCAGGCACGTGGTTATCACGAAGGTATCGTGTTTCATGAGAGTGATAGCCCGGATGTTATGGCGACACTAGATAGTGGCTATGCCCCCGAAGGTGATCATATCGTTAGTTTGGAAGCGGAGTACTAGGCTCTATTCAGAATAAAGAAAACCCCCGCTCTTCATAGGAAGGGCGGGGGTTTTTAATTTTTTATATATGCTGAGGATTAAGCAGCTTGGCTTGCGCTTGATTTTGCGCGCAGGTCTTTGGCCGCTTCAACCATGTTTTTCAAGGCATCTTCAACTTCCGGCCAACCGCGTGTCTTAAGACCACAATCGGGATTAACCCAGATTTGACGCTCATCAAGATTTTGCTTTGCTTTTTCAAGCAAGATAACCATTTCCTCTGTCTTTGGAACACGTGGTGAATGGATATCATAAACGCCAGGGCCGATCTCATTCGGATACTTATAGTCAATAAATGACTCAAGCAATTCCATTTGAGAGCGTGAACACTCAATCGAGATAACATCTGCATCCATCGCGCCAATTGAATCAATGACGTCGTTGAACTCAGAGTAACACATGTGTGTATGGATCTGTGTTTCGTCTTCCACACAACATGCAGTGATGCGGAAATCTTCAACCGCATTATCAAGATACGCTTTCCAGTCTGATTTACGTAGAGGTAAACCTTCACGGAATGCTGCTTCATCGATTTGGATCATTTTGATGCCTGCTGCCTCAAGATCGGCAACTTCATCACGGATCGCAAATGCGATTTGCTTTGATGTCTGACTGCGTGGTTGGTCATCACGAACGAAAGACCACTGAAGAATTGTGATCGGGCCTGTAAGCATCCCTTTCATAATTTTGTCAGTTTGCGCTTGTGCATATTTTGACCATTCAACAGTCATTGGTGTCGGACGAGAAACATCACCGTAAATGATTGGTGGTTTCACGCAACGTGAACCGTAGGACTGAACCCAACCGAATTTTGAGAACGCAAAACCTGCAAGTTGCTCACCAAAATACTCAACCATGTCATTACGCTCTGGCTCACCATGAACAAGAACATCAATGTCGGCTTTGTGCTGGTAATCAACAACTGTGCGGATTTCCGCTTCCATTGCTTCTTTGTATTCCGCTTCGCTGATTGTACCTTTTTTGAAGGATGAGCGTGCCTTACGAATTTCAGGCGTTTGCGGGAAAGAACCGATTGTTGTTGTCGGATACAAAGGCAAGTTCAATGCAGCGTGCTGCACTTTTTGGCGTGTCTCAAACGGAGATTTACGATTTGTAATTTCCGGTGTGATGTTGCTTACACGTGCCTTAACCGCATCATCGTGGATACGTACTGAAGTACGACGGTCTTCCTGAACAGCATCACTTGCCGCAATTTCAGAAGAAATCGCATCACGGCCTTCATTTGCGCCTTTTGCGATTGTTGAGATTTCGTCAAGCTTCTGTGTTGCATACGCCATCCAGCTTTTGATTTTATCATCAAGCTGTGTTTCGTTGCGTAGATCAACAGGTGTATGAAGTAATGAAGATGAACCGGCAACGAATACTTTATCCGCACCAAGTTTCGCCACAGCCTTTTCAACAAAGCCAAGAGATTTGGCAATATCGTTTTTCCAGATGTTACGACCATCAACAATACCAACAGACAATGTCTTGTCACCGATTTTTGCCAATGCTTCGTCCAATGCGCTTTCTGCGTTATTTGCCGCAGTGTTTGCCTGGTTCGGGCCACGACATAGATCAACGTGAAGTGCATCAACAGGCAAACCAAAGAACTGGTCAGCATTGCCGCGTAATGTGTCGAAGTATGATGTTACAATGATCTTAAGGCCTTCTGGCTTCTTGATACCTTCGTAAGCTGCTTTCACAACAGCCTGACCGATTTCACAAAGATCAAGTGCAAACACAGGCTCATCAATTTGAACCCACTGTGCGCCTTGTGCAGCCAATTTCTCAAGAATTTCATTATAAACAGGGATAAGCTTTTTCACTGTTTCTTCATGGTTAAAGCCGTCATATTGTGCTTTACCGATGAATGTGAATGTTGCCGGACCAACAAGAACAGGGCGTGTTTCAATGCCTTGGTCTTTTGCTTCTTGATACTGATCAAAGATCTTTGTACTTGATAGCTTAGGTGCGAAACCTTCTTCGAATTCAGGAACAATATAGTGGTAGTTTGTGTCGAACCACTTTGTCATTTCCATCGCAGTAACGTCGATACCGTCTTTTTGTGCACCACGTGCCATTGCGAAGTATGTGTCAAGATCAACAGATCCGCCATCCCAGTTATAACGTGATGGAATGATACCCAATGTTGTGATCATATCTAGAACTTGGTCATAGAATGCAAAGTCATTCGATGGGATGTGATTAAGACCAGCATCTTTTTGTAATTTCCAGTTATGCGCGCGAAGCTCTTTACCAACGGCCAAAAGCTCTTCTTTCGTGCTTTTACCTTTCCAGTAACTCTCTACGGCTTTCTTTAGCTGGCGCATATCACCGATACGCGGGAAGCCTAAATTTGTTGCGAGAACCATATGTTCCTCCATCTTCAGATTAAAAAATAATTCGCTTATGCCCAATTGGGTAGAACACTTAAACATAAAAGGCAAGTAAAAACACCCCCAAATTTAAAAAAGGTGATATTGCGAAAAGCCAAGCTGAGCAATGGATAAGACGTTAAAATACACATGAAAAATCTGTGATTATAGAAAGAAAGCGACAAGACCCGAACATTGTGTGGGAACAAGAGGCCTTGCCGCCTGAGAATATAACACGGTTAACCGTGTTCTCAATGATGCACTATACAATCATTTTATAGGAAAGCAAACTTAAGTTAATGTTGTGTGGAATTAACAATGACGATAAAGAATGAGGCTGCGCGCCTCGTTAAAAGCTACAGAAAAAAGCAAAAGATCACGCAAGAGGAGTTGGCCTTTCGGTCTGATATTCCCTATCGCACCATTCAGGATATTGAAGGCGGTTTGAGAGAGCCGCGCTTTGATACAGTCTTCAAATTGGCAAAAGGATTTAAAATCCATCATTCTGAACTTGTTGATCCGATCTTTTCTGCGTGGGCTCAAGACCATCAGGATGAGAAGCAATAAAGCGCTTTGATCATTTTTCTTGAGAGTTTTAACATAATGCATTAAACATACCTGCAAACGATTATAACCGGGACTTGTTGTGAGCCATTTTGAATCCATTTGTGAAATTACGGGAATAATGCGTAAAAGTGACGAGTCGTATGGTAGCTATGCGAATTCTACTTTTATATCGCCTTCCCATATTTTAACGGCATGGCATAATTTAAGCGGTATCGTGAAGAATGAATTGGCATTTACCAATTGTCACGGGGATCACGCGCGGATGAAAGAGGGGGGGCTTAAGATACGTTCTACCTCATCTGACTTGGCCATTGTTGAATTGGATCAGCCGATTGGTGAGGATCTCTATACACGCCCGATTAATAACAACTTATTACCGGATGATGGTGTTGGGCGTTTATTTGCGTTACATGCCACGGGGCAAAGGGCGGTAGAAATGCGCGTTGCACCGATACATGATCTTGGCGGGTTAAAAGATAGTGTTCCAGAAGGTCATATTGTTTTTGATTGCCCGAATAAACAAGTACGATTAGGGCATTCTGGCGCGCCTGTGGTGAATGAAAGCGGATTTATTGTTTCCGTTTTATCTTCGGCGGCCTTTTACAAGGCATCACATGCGCCGGATGCAGAATTTGAAACAAGCGCCCGCACCTTCATGGGGCCTTCCCCCGAAAAAGTATCAGATTTCGTTGAAGACTTCCTTTTTCGCTTATAGTGCGACTATGAAATGGCTTCGACAGCTTGTTTCGTAATGTCAGATTTATTCAGGGTGTAATAGTGAATATGCTCCACCCCGTTCTTTGCCAGATCTTCACTTTGAGATACAAGAAGATCAATCGCAACTTTACGCGCTTCTTCCGGTTTGTCTTCCAGACCTTCAAATTTCTCATGGATCCAATTTGGTACATTTGCCTCACATCGTTTTGCAAATTTACACATAGATGTGAAATCATGAATGGGAAGAATGCCCGGGCTCATCTGGGTTTTAATGCCGGCCTTGTCACATTTATCTCTGAAGTTATAGAAGATCTCATTATCAAAGAAGAACTGTGTTAGTGCGCGATGTGCACCTGCCTCACACTTCATTTTTAGTGCGTAAATATCTGCCTCAAGGTTTTCTGAATCCGGATGCTTTTCCGGATATGCGCCAACTGAAATTTCAAATGGGTGTCTTGCAAGTAATCCTTCAACAAAATCGGAAGTATACTGAAAATAATTACCATCTGTATTCAATGGCCATTGAAGGTCTGATGGCATATCACCACGCAAGGCAACAATATGCTTTACCCCTTTTTCCCACAATCCATCAACATAGGCGTATAGCTCATCCTTTGTTGTATTGAGGAACGTAAGGTGTGATCCGATCGGAACATCGGTCATGTTCATTTTCTTCTTGATGGTATCAATCGTACCGTCTTTTGTAGATCCGCCCGCGCCATAAGTAACGGTCATAAATTTGGGGCCTTGTGCGACAAGATCAGGTACAGCGCGCCATAATGCATCGGCGGCCTTCTCGGTTTTCGGCGGAAAGAATTCAAAAGAAAATGTCGGCTTGCTCACGATATAATGTACCCTATTTTATATTTAATGACGCGCATTAGAGCATCCTTTTAAGACGGTGACAATAGGGTAATTCTCGTGTAGATAAGACGGCCATGGAACATAAAACAACACATTTAAAAGAAATGCTTATGGCCTTTACAGGGTTCAGCCTGTGGACGGTTAGTGATGCGGCTGTGCGGTATCTAAAGGATTACCCGACGATTTTTGTTGCGTGTATCGGATCATGTATTTCGGTGATCTTGTTGTGTTTATTTGCGCGGTATTTGGGCGGATTTCGTGAGACATTAACCCGCCCGCAATTAAAGTTACGTTTGTTGCGTGGAGTGCTGTTATCCGGGTCGGGTGTGTGTTCGTTCTACGTTTTTGCCAATCTTGATTTGGCGACGGCCTATGCAATTATTTTTGTGGCGCCGCTTTTGGCGAAAATCTTATCAGTTTTTATTACGGGTGAGAATATCCGTCCCCGATCATGGGCGATTACGTTGCTTGGCTTTGTCGGTGTTTTGATTGTGATAAGGCCGGGGATGATCCCGATTAATACGGGTACGGCGGCGGCCTTGATCCTTGCGCTGTTTTTTGCGCTGGGTTACGTGATGTCGCGCTATATTGAAGATAAGAACCAGACGTTGCTTTCTATGGCGTTCTTCCAATATTTGTTCGTGTCATGCGCAACGGCAATTCCCGCATATTGGGAATATCAAAGTATGGAAATCGTATTATCTGCCTATGACTACATGGCGTTTTTAGTGATCAGTCTGGCCGCGATTAGTGGCTCTATTTTAGTGGCAAAGGCATTTTCCGTGGCACCAACACAGGTGATTGCGCCTATTCATTATGTTCAGATCATATGGGGTGTTTTACTTTCGGCACTGTTGTTTAGTGAAATGCCTGATGTTTATACAATCGTGGGCGGAGCGGTTATTACTCTGGCCGGATTGCTGCTGATTAAGTTCTCGCGCCCGATATAGCAAAAAACCTTTGCACTGCGTCGCATTCACGGGTAAAAAAGCGGGGCGTTCACATGAACTAAAATTAGAAAGACGACCATGACACAGGCACAAGAAAAACTGGCGACGACGCCAAATACAGATCACGAGCATATCCTTATTTTGGATTTTGGATCACAAGTTACCCAACTGATTGCACGTCGCCTTCGTGAAAGTGGCGTTTATTGTGAGATCTGGCCGTTTAATCAGGCTGATGATGATCGTATTAAGGCGTATAATCCAAAGGGGATTATTCTGGCTGGCGGCCCATGTAGTGTTCTGGATGAAGATGCACCTGCGGCGCCTGATATTGTTTTTGAAATGGGCGTTCCTGTCTTCGGGATTTGCTATGGTCAGCAAACCATGGTCAAGCAGCTTGGCGGTAAGGTTGAGGCAGAACAATCGCGCGAATTCGGTCGCGCACATGTTGACGTGGTTTCGCATTCTGAAATTACAACAAACGTTTGGGATAAGGGCGCGCATGAACAAGTTTGGATGAGCCACGGCGATCATGTTGCCGAATTACCGGCAGGATTTGAAGTGGTTGCAAAATCAGATGGTGCACCATATGCCTTTATCGCCGATACAGCGCGCAATTTTTACGGTGTGCAATTCCACCCTGAGGTCGTGCATACACCGCATGGTAAGGATTTACTTAAAAACTTTACCCATAATGTTTGCGGATGTAAGGGCGACTGGACAATGGCATCTTTCCGCGCCGAGCAAATCGAAAAGATCCGCGCACAGGTTGGTGATGAGAAGGTCATTTGTGGCCTTTCCGGCGGCGTAGACAGTTCTGTCACCGCGGTTCTTATTCATGAGGCAATCGGCGACCAATTGACGTGTATCTACGTTGACACGGGTCTTATGCGCGCAGGTGAAAGTGAACAAGTCGTTGACCTGTTCCGTAACCATTACAACATTCCCCTTATCCATGAAGATGCGAGTGATCGTTTCCTTGGCGGATTGGAAGGGATCAGTGACCCTGAAATCAAACGTAAGGTGATTGGCGGATTATTTATTGATGTGTTTGATGAATGTTCTGCCCGTGTTGCAGAGGGCGGCAAACCTGCAAAATTCCTTGCGCAGGGGACGCTATACCCTGATGTCATTGAAAGCGTAAGCTTCACAGGCGGGCCGTCTGTAACGATTAAATCACACCATAATGTTGGTGGTTTGCCCGATGACATGGATCTACAATTGGTTGAGCCTATGCGCGAACTGTTTAAGGATGAAGTCCGCGCGCTTGGCCGTGAGCTTGGCATGCCGAATGACTTTATCGCACGTCACCCTTTTCCCGGCCCCGGCCTTGCGATCCGCATTCCCGGTGAGATCACGCAGGACAAGATTGATATCTTGCGTAAGGCCGATGTGGTCTATCTTGATGAGATTAAAAAGGCAGGCCTTTATGATGAAATCTGGCAGGCATTTACGGTTCTTCTTCCCGTTAAAACCGTTGGTGTGATGGGCGATGCACGTACCTATGATTATGTCTGTGCCTTGCGCGCCGTGACATCAACAGATGGTATGACCGCCGATTATTACCCGTTTGAGCATGAGTTCTTGGGGCGCACCTCAACCCGTATCATTAACGAAGTACACGGCATCAACCGCGTGGTCTATGATATCACCTCCAAACCCCCCGGCACGATTGAGTGGGAATAGGGATAATTATTTTAAAGTTACCAAAAGCGCCGATTCTTCGGCGTTTTTTTTATGTTTGGATGAAGCGATCAAAGGTTGTATTGTGTTTGCATGCACAATACTAAGAAAGCATAGGCATTCATGAATAAAAAATCATTCAACACCTCTATTTTCATAGCGATTGGTGGAGGGCTATTCATAGTACTGATTATCACAATTGCCGCTTCAGGCGGGTTTACCTTACCTGAAGGAGCAGGAGGATGGCTTTATGAATATCAAACTCTTTTATCTGGTTTACTAGCTGCGTCTTCTATTGTTTTTACATGGATGAAATATTACAATGGTTTGAAAAGAAAGAGATTTTGGGCGCGTGGCCATTTGCCCGATGCTGTAGATAATATTTGTGCATATGCACAAGCCTGCTTTGTTTTTGTGCGGCAGTATGGCGATGGTGTCACTGATAATAAACCTCCTGCCAGATGTGATGATGCCGTGCAACACTTAAAAAATGCAATAGAATGGATTGATAATGATTCAGCAGAATATTTGTTTGAATTGCTTTCTTTTTATCAAGTACATAACGCACGGTTGAATAGTTTTTTGAATGACTCTGCAGCTAACAGGAATGATACAGATCGTTTATATGACTCTGTAAAATTGTATTGTGTTGCAATAGGGTTGTTTGATTATGCTAGAGGTCGTCAAGATGAGGTCACGTGGAAAAAACAATCATTACAGAGTATGATGGGCGCATTAAGAGCAATTAATGGACACAGTGCATTTGATGCATTTTTGGCTCTTCAAAAGAAAATTAAGAATTCTCATAAGTAGACACCCCCGCGAGGTTGTGTGGGAACAGGCGGGGGTGCCCGTTTAACATTAGTCCATATAACGCGTTCATTTATACCAATGTAGAGTATACTCTACGGTGTTTGTCGAATATATACAACATAATTGTTGTATGAAGGAATTAGAGATCATCGGCAATAACATATCGCGACTTCGGGTAGAGCAGCAGCTTACCCAAGAGGATCTTTCAGGCATGGCAGAGATTGATCGCGGGTTTATTTCTAATCTTGAAAATGGTCGGGCGAATGTTTCTGTTAAAACTCTGGTGACAATTGCGCAATGTTTGAACGCCACTTTCCTTGATCTTGTGACAGAAACGTAACCATCATTTCACACTATCCCAAAGGCTATAGTCGGGGGTGGCGTGCGGTTTGTTGTGATAAGGCCTAATCCAAAGGATATACCGGCTTCATATTTAACCGTGATATGGTGGATGTACGTCTTTTAATCCATCATTTTTGGGTTGCCAATGAACAGGTACGCCTTATGATGGGCGCGTCTATCATCATAAATGTAGGGGATTGTCATGCTTTATGCAGCAATAAAAGCGGCGATATCGGGCATTCTTGTCGCAACAATTTCAGAGGTCTCACGACGTAGTCCGGCATTTGGTGCGTTGGTTGCTTCCTTACCAATTGTATCAGTTATGGCAATGGTTTGGCTTTGGCAGGAGACAAAAGATGTTGAAAAAATCGCCAGCCATTCCGAAGCAACCTTCTGGTTTGTCTTGCCATCCTTACCGATGTTTCTGGTTTTCCCGATGTTACTTCGTACAGGCGTACAGTTTTACATCGCACTTGCGTTGTCATGCGTACTCACGATGATCTTGTATTTTGCCATGATTTGGATTTTAGAGAAATTTAATATCGAACTTTAAAAAAATTAATATATAAAAAAAAGCACCCCCGCCAATTGTTAAAAAAGGCGGGAATGCCGTGTGTGGAGTGCGATCATGCCAGAGTATGGGGGGCAATGCCGTAGGCGCATGCCAACAAATAAATTTTTTGATATCGTTTTTGTAGGCTATATCCTATGGTATGTTTTTTCTTAAGATTGCAACAATAGGGTATGGACAATCTGAAAGCCATTGGACAAAATATTGCAAACCTTCGCAAAATTAGGAATCTTTCACAAGAGGACTTATGCGGAGCGGCTGGCATTGACCGTAGTTATCTCTCTGAAATCGAAAATGGGCATAAGAACCCCTCTGTTCTGACGCTTATCAAGATTGCGGATGCACTTGGGGTTAGTCCGAAAGATATTCTCGATTTGTGATTTTGATAAGTTTTTCCTGCTTATTTCATGTCTTGAAAATTCTCTCTTTCTTTTTCGGTGATGTTGGGGCTATAACCATCTCATGCAAGATATTTTAAATACGCATTATGACTGGATACGGGCAGGCCACATTATTTCTGTGATGGCGTGGATGGCCGGTATGTTGTATCTACCGCGTTTATTTATTTACCATGTCGATGCTCCTGTCGGTTCGCAAATGTCCGAAACCTTTAAGACCATGGAACGACGCCTTTTGCGTATCATTATGAATCCGGCAATGATTATGGCGTGGTTGTTTGGGTGTCTTATGCTTTATGCGCGCTGGGATCTGTTTATGATGTCGGGCTGGATGCATGCGAAATTGACATTTATTGTGTTAATGACAGGCGTACATCACGTCTATTTGAAATATTTCAAGGCGTTCCGTGATGATCGGAATGAAAAAACCACAAAATTTTTCCGAATTCTTAACGAAGTGCCGACTATACTCATGATCATAATAGTGGTTCTCGCGGTTGTAGAACCGTTTTAACCTTCTGATTTTGTTTGGAAACGTCTTTAATTTTTTACTGCTTGGCCGTCTTTTTCCTATGGTGATTCGCGGTTCTATATAATCGCTTGACTCTGTGGAAAACTCTCGCTATAAATTCAGTGTCTTAGAAAAAATCCATAACATTATTGGGTATATTTTTGCCGAAAAGGTTTCGGCGCGGGAAAATAAAGAAGTTTAACAATGTGCGCTTTTTAAGTGCAAGAATTACGAGTTCCTACAGTTACTATATCAAAGACAAAATAAGAGCTTTTCATGAATTTACAGGAATTAAAAACACGCTCTCCGGCCGAGTTATTGGCGTTTGCAGAAGAGCTGGAGATCGAAAATTGCAACACAATGCGTAAGCAGGATATGATGTTTGCAATTCTAAAACAATTGGCCAAAGAAGGCGTTCCGATTTCCGGTGTTGGTGTGTTAGAAGTCTTGCAAGATGGCTTCGGCTTTTTGCGCTCTCCTGAAGAAAATTATTTACCTGGTCCTGATGATATTTATGTGTCTCCTTCACAGGTGCGCCGTTTTGGTTTGCGTACAGGGGATATTGTTGAGGGCGAAATTCGTGCGCCAAAGGATTCAGAACGCTATTTCGCACTTTTAAAGGTTGGTTCAATTAATAATGAGCTTCCCGAAAAACTGCGTCACCGTATTAATTTTGATAACCTGACGCCGCTTTATCCGGATCGCAAGGTGAGTTTAGAATTTGATGATCCGACAAAAGATTCAAAAGTGCAGCGTGTTATCGAATTAACCGCGCCTATCGGATTTGGTCAGCGTGCCTTGATTGTGGCACCTCCAAGAACCGGTAAGACGGTTATGATGCAGAATATCGCAAGTTCTATATCGGCAAATCATCCTGATGCCTATCTGATTGTTCTTCTTATTGATGAACGTCCGGAAGAGGTAACGGATATGGCGCGTTCTGTTCGTGGAGAGGTTGTTTCCTCAACATTTGATGAGCCGGCATCCCGTCACGTACAGGTCGCCGAAATGGTCATGGAAAAGGCAAAACGTCTGGTTGAGCATAAGCGCGATGTTGTCATCTTGCTTGACTCCATTACACGTCTTGCACGTGCATATAACACAGTTGTTCCATCATCCGGTAAAGTTCTGACCGGTGGTGTTGATGCGAACGCCCTTCAACGTCCAAAGCGTTTCTTTGGTGCGGCGCGTAATATTGAACAAGGCGGTTCATTGACAATTATCGCAACGGCCTTGATTGATACAGGATCGCGTATGGATGAGGTGATCTTCGAAGAATTTAAGGGTACAGGTAACTCTGAACTGGTTCTTGATCGTAAGCTTGCCGATAAACGTGTCTTCCCTGCGATTGATATACAAAAATCCGGTACACGTAAGGAAGAGTTGCTTGTTGATCGTGATACATTACAGAAAATGTGGGTCTTGCGTCGTATTCTTAACCCAATGGGTACTGTCGATGCGGTTGAATTCCTTCTGGGTAAGATGAAATCGACAAAGAGCAATGAGGAATTCTTCTCCTCAATGAACCAATAGGCTTTTCACCTCTTCATATTTAGGATTTTGTTTATAGCGTTGAATTCTGGTTCTGCTGGATTTCCTTGGTGTAATAATACCCTTTCAGGATCTTATCATCGACCTTCGCATAATAGGGGTGTTCCCCGATTCTTGTATAGCCAAGTTTCTCGTACAGTTTTATAGCACTTTCCAGTGTTTCACGGATATCAAGGTTAATAACCTCATAACCACAATGAATGGCATAATTTTCTGCGGTTTCGATAAGGCGTTCGGCCAGACCGTGTCCGCGTGCCCATGGTGCAACGAAATTGGTCGTTAACGTCACGGCAAAGCTTTGTGCTTCGTTATTTGCAGGAGGCAGAACCAGCTGGCATGTACCGCAAATAACGCCATCCAGACGCGCGACAAATAATTCACGCGATGGCATTGCCAGAACCCCTTGCCAATAACGCTCTAAGATATCGCGTGCAGGTAATTTTACCCACCCGAATCCGCCACCACCTTCGATTGCGGAGTCGGTTGCGTCACATAAATCATGGAGGTCACCGATATGAAGTTCCATCAAACGTTCAACAGTTGGGGCGGGGTCTAATGGCTTTGGTTTGGTGCTGTCAGTCATTTCACACTCCTTACACTCCGGCGAGGTAAATAAAGCTTTATCCACTAGCCGGTTTTCAGGTCTCCCTTAAGGTTTCCAATTTAGAAAATTAGAAAGCAATTCTAAACCCGCATCCGCACTTTTTTCCGGGTGAAATTGCATGCCAATCATATTATCACGACCAACGACAGCGGGGATCATCCCACCGTAATCTGTCATAGCAAGGCAATGATAATTATATGTACATTGAAACATAAAAGAATGAACAAAGTAGAAATTTTTTGAACTTTCTGTGCTGCGTAGCACAAAATGATGGTTGTCTTGCGCGTGGTTGGCGGATAAATAATGCAGTTCATTCCAGCCCATATGTGGGATTTTTAACGTTGGGTCTTCGGGCTTAATCGGTATGACCTCCCCCTCGATCCAGCCTAATCCGGCAGTGACGCCATGCTCCATTCCACGTGAAGCCATAAGTTGCATTCCAACGCAAATGCCCAGAAACGGTTTTGCCTTTTTCAAGACGGCTTCTTCAAGGGCGTCAATCATGCCATCGAGAGATTCAAGATTATTTTTGCAATCTTTAAACGCGCCCTGACCGGGTAGAACAATACGGTCTGCCTTGATGACATCCTCGGGTTTATTGCTGACGATCACATTTATGCTATGTGTTTCGTTTTTACCTGCGTGTTCAAATGATTTTGCCGCAGAGCGTAAATTGCCCGATCCATAATCAATGATGAGTATATTTTCTTTTGTCATGGTTACTCTTATACGATTATTTCGTGCAGATGCAATCTCGAATACGCTTTATTCTCGGCAAGTTAGCAGATAACTTATTCTTGAAATGATAATGCGACTATATTAGCGTGCCGATCAGAGTTTATACGGAAGGAATAAAATGAGTATTGCTTTTTATCGTTGGAATGAAACAGATCAGGAAACAAAAAACCGGATCATGCGTCGTGCACAGGCCGATATAGATTCCGTGATTGAGACTGTCTCGCCAATTATCACAGATGTTCGTGAGAACGGGGATGATGCGCTACGTCGTTATGCCAAAAAGTTTGAAGGTGCGGATGTACAGGATATTAAGGCAACCGCGCAGGAATTTGATGCCGCGGAAAATGCGCTGGATGAGGATTTGAAATCTGCAATTCGCCATTGTGCGGCGAATGTACAGAAATTCCATGAAGAACAAATGAAACGTGTTGAAAAGCCATGGATGGTTGAGATACAGCCCGGCGTTTTTGCGGGTGAACAGGTGAATGCGATTGAATCTGTTGGCTTGTATGTGCCGCGTGGAAAAGGCGCATTTCCTTCTGCGCTTTATATGCTGGCTATTCCGGCGGCAATTGCAGGTGTGCGTGAAATTGCGATTGTTACCCCGCCAACATCCAATGGTTCGATTGATGATGCGACACTTTATACTGCGCGTCTTTGTGGTGTTGAGAATGTCTATAAATGTGGTGGTGCGCAAGGTATTGCTGCCCTTGGATATGGAACGCAAAGTGTCCCTCAGGTGAAAAAGGTTCTGGGGCCGGGATCACCTTATGTTGCGGCGGCAAAGCGCGTTCTGTCTGATATCATGGACCCTGGCATGCCCGCAGGACCTTCTGAATCGATTGTTCTGGCAGATGGATCGGCAGACCCGGATAATACGATATTGGATATTCTTAATGAAGGGGAGCACGGTAGAGATAGTGGTGCACTTTTAGTTACGCATGATGAAAAACTAGCGCGCTATGTTCAGGAGAATATGCTTTCTGTGATTGATAGCTTACCACAGCCACATCGTGATATTTGTGCCCATGTGATGGGTGATGCGCAAGATAGTTATGGCGGTATTGTTCTGACAGCCAGCCTTGAAGAGTCAATTGCCTTTACCAATGATTATGCGCCGGAGCACTTGCACCTGAAAGTACAAAATGGGGAGGATTATCTGCCCCAACTGCGTCATGCAGGTGAGATCTTAATTGGTGAATATACACCGTCATCCCTTGGTAATTACGGGATTGGTGTGAACCACGTTTTGCCGACAGGGGGATGGGCGCATACCTACTCCTGCACTAGTGTTTGGGATTTTTTAAAGCGGACATCTATCTCCCGTTGTGATAGACAAGGGTTTGAAGCACTTAAAGCCCCTGTATGTACGATGACCGATTATGAAGGATTCCCCACGCATGGTGAGGTTCTACGGCGCCGTAAGGTTTAATTGAAGGAATAGAGATATGCAGAAAATGAAAATTATGAGCGCAGCGACGGCTGTCATTGAATTTGAAAATGTACGTGCAGATGAGGTCTATGGCAGAACGATGGATATGTTCGATGTTGACAACCCGTCGAAACAGTTAAAATCGCAAAGTTATTTTGATCAAGGAAACCACCCGTCATTGGCATCAAAATATAATACGAGTAGTGGCTTTTATAATGGAGATCGATTCCAGCTTTCTATGTTGTATGGTGGGAAGAAAAATGTGTTGTTGCGCAACTGCAATGAAAAGTCATTTGGTTTTTCAGAGTCGGTTGTGGATCCCAAAGAAAAGCCGGATGTACATATGGATTTTCTATTCCTGAATACTGTTCGGGGTACTGAGATGCGTGTTGTTCGGCGTGAAGTTGGTGAAGAATCTTTACCACGCTTGTCGGATATCTGGCGGCCTTCTGTCAAAACAGAAGCAGCTGCGAATTTAAGCTTTATCTTGCGTAATGATAGTGAAGGTTTCGATCAACGTTATAAAGATGGTGTGTGCGAGTCCAGATTATTCGAGTTTAATATCGCAAACATTGGTTCCAGTTCTTTACGTATTGCGCGACGTGATGATTTGCGTATCTGGAATTTTGATCATGATAAAGATTTTGATTTTTAGTATATTTTTTGTATGAGCAGAAAGTTAAATAACAGCCCAAAACAACCGGTGCAGGCGTTGGTTCATTACATGACACCACGTGGGTATAGGGCCTTGTCGGATGAGCAGGATCACCTCATTCATAAAGAGCGTCCAAAGGTCTGTGAGATTGTATCTTGGGCGGCCGGTAATGGTGACCGATCCGAGAACGGAGATTATATCTATAACAAAAAACGTCTGCGGGAAATTGACCGCCGTTTACGGTATCTAAAAAAGAAGTTGGAAAACACCAAGATTGTCGATCCGAAGGATCAGCAAAATTTGGATAAGGTTTATTTTGGTGCATGTGTGGTTTACGCCCGCGAGGATGATAGTGAGGTAACCGTACATCTGGTTGATGTTGATGAAGCCGATTTCGAACGCGGAAAGATCAATTGGAAATCCCCGGTTGGTAAGGCGCTCCTTAAGGCCGAAGAAGGGGATGTTGTGCGCGTTAAAACCGATACGGGGGTAGAGGAGATAGAAATCCTTGAAATTTCCTATCCTCTGGATGCGTAATTACCCTGTATTGCCGCCCTGTTTCCTTTGGTGCGGCGCAGTACATAATACATTTGACGTTGTTTTTGACCTTTGTTAAGTTCCGCCGCTGTAAAAAGCCAATCACGGAAAAGGTTAAATCATGGATAAAAGTCTTTCTAAATCTGCAACGGCAATCATGCAAAATGCCAATGCAGGTGACGCAGATGCGCAATATGGCCTCGGGATTTTGTATACAACATCATGGAAAGATGAAGTGGATAGTGAAAATCTTGCACGTCACTGGTTGGAAAAGGCCGTGGCACAAGAACACCCAGATGCGCAATCCGCTTTGGATAATATGAATATACCAGCTGAAGAGGCGTTGGTCTTATCTTAACCAATGCCGAATATGATGCGGTCATATTCGAATTTGGGAGAAGAGCATTGAGACGATATATTTCTTTCTTTGTGGCAGCATTACTTCTGATGCTCACAACGTTATCTAACCCAACTGTGGCTGCAGGTAATGCCTCCTTGCCTTTTTGTGTGGTGCAAAATATTTCAGGTGATGGCCGCACTGTTATCGGCGCAATGCAAGGCACGCTGTTTGCAGATAAAAACACAATAACGGCGCCTTTCTATTGGCGCGCTGGCGCTATTCATTTCTTGCCAAAAGAGGGCGCGCCGCAGGCCAAAGTCATCGATTCTTCTGAAGATGGTGAGGTTATCGTTGGGTATATCCAAAATTCAGATAAAGACACCTTTGCCGTTAAATGGAACCACGGTGTGTTAGAGGAGTATCACAAACGTTCTTATGCCTATAGTTATGCGCAAAGTATTTCATATGACGCTCAGGTGGCTTTAATTGTTGCGGAGAAGCAGAAGAAGACTGTTTTGCTCAACTGGGGGGAAGAGCGGTTGAATACCGATGACCTGCCGAATTATCGTTTTATATATGTATCGGATGTGTCAGGCGATGGGGCATCTTTTGTCGGGACGTATCAAAAACAAGGTAGTTTTCAGAGCCGACCTTTTATCTATTCCAATAATAATTTTACAGAAATAAAGGCAGGCATCTCTGAACAGGTTGTACCTAAGGGTGTTTCATATGATGGGGCGGTGACGGCCGGGAAATATTTTAATACCAAAACGAAGGAAAGCGGGGCATTCCTATTTGAAAATGGCGTAATGAAAAGGTGGCCTGCCTCCGGTCGCTTTGGGAATGTGCAGATATCAGGCGATGGAAATACGCTGGTTATTAATTTATTCGATGTAAAGGGCGAAAAGAAAATACGGGATGGTGTTTATATTCTTCGGCGTTCTACGGGGTGGGTAAAAGAAAATATGCATGCCTTTTTAGGCTCTGGTGCCAATGATTGGGATATCGGTGGAATTGTCGGTCTTTCGCATGATGGTATGCGTATTGTGGGGAATGGAGAGAGAGAAGGAAAGCAAACGGCTTTCCTCTTGGATATTGCTCAACAGAAGTCTCAAAATGCAATGCAGGAGATATGCGTAGAAAAGGGCATGTGAAACTTGCTTTTTAGATGAAAAACAAGGCATAATCCCCCAAAAGCTTATAAAAACAATAAAGCGGTGCGGTAAAAGGGTGTTTTATGCCATTCATTAATGAAGAAATAGAGCCATGTCATCTCATCACGATAGATCGTGATCGTGATATTACCCTGACGCGTCGTGGATCCGGGCCGGAACCTGTTTATCCGTTTTATCTGCATTGGCATGGAACAGATGTAAAGTTTTCCGGTGAACGTGAGAAAGACCGGTATCAGAATGAAGAAGGAAAATGGCGGTTTAATTACGACTGGAACATTCTTTCGGTCTTTATTCCGCAAGACTTCCCTGAGTCGCAGGACGTTGTTTTTCAAGTTATAAAAGAGGCATTGGATGCGTATGGCGAATATTATAGCCGCACCCGTGTCGGGACGGTTAAGGTTGGCTTTTCTGAAAATGCGCTGACGGATGAGTGGTATGATGACTGATTATACCGACATGGAACCAGCCCCCCAAGCTTATATTGATGCCTTGAATAGCGGTAGCATCGTTCAGGCGAACCATGCTTTGAAATCCTTATTTTCCAATCAATATTTTCCGATTGAGGTTTTGCAGGAATCCGTTCGTAGCATGTCGACATCTATCCCGGAGATAGAGGGGGTGAATGGCTGTATTTTTGCAAGTGGTCGCATCAATCAGGATACAGGTGTTCGATATAAGAAATATACGAGACAATTGGCAGAAAACGGGTATGGCCTTGTGACAATCGGGGATACGCAAGCGGCGCAGTATCTCGGATCTGATGATGAGATGTCTCCGTTTAGACGTCAACTTATGCGAACACTGGAAATAACAGGTTCTCATCTTGATATTGATGATGTGGAGCATGGGTTTATGGCGAATGGTGTGCGTGAGCCGGGTATATGGGATGATATATCACGCGGTTATGCAGAAAATGCCAGAGGGGCCGTGGTGACTGTAACTCCGAATGCGAAAGCTAATCGTGTGTTTTTACAAGTGGAGCTTCCCGCGCTTCTTGATAATGAGCAGGTGGAATCAATTAACGGTGTGCCAAGGGTAGTCGTTGCCGATTATTTTGATGCAATTTGCCATGGCGGAACTGATCCGGAGGCCGCCAAATTGATGGTGAATGAGGATGTTGTCAAATTATCGTCAATTAAGTTTATGCGCTCTCTTGAGTTACCTGAATTCTCGCGTGATCTCGGGCTTGTTATGGCGCAGGATTTCCAGCT
>JBOEGQ010000008.1:10871-11420 GCA_050633505.1 Alphaproteobacteria bacterium | reverse complement strand
CGTACATCCACTTTCTAAATTAAGCCGCGATCAGGTTGCCGGATGAGAGCAGTGAGTCTTCATCTGTAAGACCGGTAACATTTTGCAATGTTGCAATCTGGACAAAGTTATCCGCGCCGCCATTGGCATCAACAGATACAATACTGTCTGATCCATTATCCGTAATCTGGATAAAGTCTGAGATCGCATCAGATAACGGGTCATAACCAACCAGAAGATCTGCAACATCGAGGGCGTCACTCTCTGCCAGATTAAAATCTCTAATCTCATTACTTCCACCAAACGCAGAAACAGATTCAAAGATAAAGCTATCAGCGCCATCCCCACCATAAAGGACATCATTACCACTGCCGCCATAGAGAATATCATTGCCAGCGCCACCAGAGAGATAGTCATTTGATGCACCACCTATTAGCACATCATCGTAAGATGAACCGACAACGGCCTCTATATCAATTAACGTATCACCTTCTGCGTGACCGCCACTATTCACGCCAGTCAGTAGATTAACCTCTACACCTGCATCTGAATTCGTATAACGCGCAATAT
>JBOEGQ010000008.1:0-10821 GCA_050633505.1 Alphaproteobacteria bacterium | reverse complement strand
ATATCCCAGCCGGAACCGCCATTAATCGTATCCGCGCCTGCGCCGCCTTCTATATCGTCGTTACCGCCATGCCCACTTAGATAGTCATTGGATGCGCCGCCAATCAATGTATCCCCAAATAATGAGCCCACAACGGCCTCTATATCAATTAACGTGTCACCTTCTGCATGACCGCCAGTGTGTACGCCGGTCAGTAGATTAACCTCTACACCCGCATCCGAATTCGTATAACGCGCAATATCCCAGCCGGAACCGCCGTCAATAATATCCGCGCCACCAAGCCCCTCAAGATAATCATTGCCGCCCAAACCTTGAAGATGGTTGACAACATCATTACCGACCAGATTATCGCGCTGCGTAGCGCCCGAAGCATCAGAACCGATGATATTCTCAATCGAAATTAACGTATCACCAGCCGCATCACCGCCACTGGCTGTACCGGCGCTCAAATCAATATCCACCGCCAATACAGACGCACTGTAATCAACCGTATCTATACCAATGCCACCATCAAAAATCTCAACAACCGATGTGCCAATGAGGGTGTCATCTATTGAGTTGATCGTAACCGTTACTGTGGCTGTATCTTGGCCTCCCTGCCCATCATCAACCATGTATGTAAAGTTATCGATGCCATAATACCCTACATTTGGGGTATAGGTGATCGTATTGTCACCGTTAACCGTCAAAGAACCATTCGCAGAACCACTCGCAATAGATACTGTAAGTGTATCACCATCAAGGTCACCATCATTTGCAAGAACATCAACAATAACAGACTCGTCTTCATTCACGACTACAACATCATCAGCAGCAACGGGATCCGTATTTACAATGACTTGCTCAACAACGATCCGCGCTGTCGCCACATCACTTTGCCCCAAGCTATCCATAACCGTATAAACAAAACTATCTGCGCCCCAGTAATCTAAATTCGGCGTATAGGTGAAATCACCATTCGTAGAAATAATAACAGAGCCATTGGCTGTTACTATCGTACCCGCAACAACACTCAATACATCGCCATCAAGGTCACTATCAACACCATTACCATTATCAACCAAAAGGTTGCCGATGACTGGCGTGTTTTGATTGACCGTGAAATCATCATCTTTTGCGACAGGCACAGAGTTAATCGACACAAAAGCGCCATTTTCAAAAATCCCGTCAGCAAATACAATGCTCTCTACATTCCACAAAATATCCGTATGCGTATCTGACACGACCTCCATGTTATTCGCATTAAGAACCACGTTGTAATCACTAAATATGCTGTTATATCGGACCTCATCGTTTCCGGCGCCGCTACTAATGTTAATACCGACGGTATTGTTCATAACGAACACATCATCATAAGATGTACCAAAGGTATAAGAGCCTGCACCTCCATGATCCTGAACATGTAGGAAATGCCCCGTATAATTCACCAAAGACATCTTAGAGCCATCTTCAAATAACAATTGCTCTACTTTAACAAGAGCCCCACCATTATTCTGATTTTCTATTGTAATACTGCCTTGGTTTTTAACATTTAACTCCAGATCTCCGTTTTGAAAACCTGTTGTAGTTTGCTGAATGTCCCAATAACTAATTCCGGCGCCAAACTGTATAATGTCATAACCACCATTTTTCGCGCCCGCATCATAATCTTCATCAGAGAGATAGGATTCAGATAGAGTGTCATGTCCATCACCTAGACCGTAGAAGTAAACATCGTTACCTGATGAGCCATAAAGATTATCATTTCCACCACCGCCTTCTATATAGTCATTGTCATATGAACCATATAAAGTGTCATTACCGTCATGCCCAAATAATCGGTCATTACCATATCCGGCCAAAACGAAATCATTTCCACCACGCCCTAAAATGGTATCATTTGATATACCGTTTTGATCGCCAGAAAAGAAATCCTCTCCGGCAATATCATCAATCTGTACATCCTGATATACATCAATATTAACGTTCGCATTACTCGAATTTCCGGCATCATCATTCAGTGTGTAAACAAAGCTGTCTGAACCAGTAAAGCCAACATTAGGTGTGTAGGTGAAGTCTCCACTTTCGAATAATGTAACACTTCCGTTTGATGTGGCATATATCCCTGCTGTTACCGACAAGGCATCACCGTCAGGGTCTCGATCATACACATTATTTTGATCGCTCAAATAGTTACCAATTATGTTCGTATTTCCCAAACCATTAATAACATTACCAAAGAGATCGGTATTCTGACTGCCAATGAAACGATCATCATACGCAAGTGGAGGATTATTGACCTCAGAAATTGTGATTGATACGGTTGCCGTTGATTGGCCGCCTTTTTGATCATAAATGATGTATGTAAAGCTATCTGTGCCATTGAAGTTTGTGTTTGCGATATATTCAAAATCACCATTTGCCTGAATAACAACTTCGGCATCATTATCTGAACGCGTTGTCAGGGCAAGCGCAGAAAATGCATCACCATCAGGATCAAAATCAACTCCAAAACCATTATCAGAAAAAAGGTTGCCAACTAAGGTGGTATTTTCCACCCCTGAAAAAGTATCATTTTGCGCTATCGGCCCGGTATTATCTTCATGCTCACCATTCAAGATAAACGTGCCATGAACATAACGCCCGTTTGCAAAAACGAGTTCTTCAACATCATAAACAGAATCTACGCCTTCATCACCTGATAACGATGTGACCCTATATCCACCCTGAAAATATCCAAAAATAGAATTGAATATTTGAGAAACAGTGTAATCTTCATAATTCCCGGTAAATATTGCCTGGTCGAATCCGCCACCACCATTCATCCAATCATCATCTGCACCACCGATGAGAGTATCATTACCAAGATTTCCGTACAATACATCAGATCCAGCACCACCCTCTAAAATATCATTACCAGCAATTCCATATCCGGCCGTACCATCAGAATTCCTTCCTTCACCGTAAAGCCGATCATCACCATCACCACCTAAAATATGATCATCGCCACCCTGTCCATGAATTTCATCATTACCACCACGTCCATCCATATAGTCATTAGTCGCGGCGCCACTTATATGTCCACGACCACTATAGGGACGATCATCATCTGTATCTATGACATATAAAGCATCTCTAAGATCCCAAACGGTTCCATCATCAAACTCAATAAATTCAAATGTGGAGGCAATACTTCTATCTGATACCGAACTATCTAAATCTATGAAATCAGTAGAACTGTATTGTATCTGATAGTCTCCAGATGAATTCGTCCAAATCCTAACATCAGAAGCATCCACACCTTCAAACTTGATCGTATCAATACCTTCCCCGGCATCCTCATCTATATATTCTTCGGTGTAAGAAGAACCAGATGCCTGAGAGCTACTATCCCCTACGCGGAATATATATGTATCATCACCTTCTCCGCCCGAAGCACGGTCAAAATCCACACCACCGATTAAGGTGTCATTACCAGTAGAGCCCGATAAAGTATCACCACCATCACCACCGTCAATGAGATCGTTGCCAGCGCCACCGTTCAAGCCATCATTGCCAGCGCCACCAAAAATCAGGTCATGGCCACTGATGCCGTATACCGTATCGTTACCGGCATTACCGTTTATAGTATCATTGGAGACACTGTTTTTATCACCAATTAACGTATCATTACCTGATGTTCCATTGATTGTGTCTTGAGGAACAGGGTTAAGGGTCCAACTAATGACACCTGTATCCTGCTTTCCATTCTCTGCACTGATGATATAGCTAAAGCTATCCGATGTGACCTGATCCGTATTCGGACTATACGTAAAGTCTCCTGTCGCAGATAGAGTAACCACGCCGTTCCCGGTAATAAACGTACCGGCAAGAACGGTAAGAGTTTCGCCAGCAGGCCCCACATCCACGCCACTCCCATTATCTTCCAGAACATTCCCTGTGATATTAATCCCCTGATACCCTGAAAAAGCATCATCCTGTGCAATGGGCGATACACCATTCTCATATATTCCATTTACAAAGAGAAGCTGCTCTACAGAATAAAGGGTATCGGTACCATCATTCCCGACATTATCTGTTACAGTCAATCTGCCATATGAGTCACCTTGATACTCTGATACAACAATTGTGTAATCTTCAAACGCCCCGGAGAAGATAGCCTGATCAATACCATCTGCCGCCCAGACGATATCATCGCCGGCCCCACCGGTGAAGGTATCATTACCACCATAACCATACAGAATATCACTACCACCACCACCATTGATGATGTCATTACCGGTATCACTGCCATAAAGGCGGTCATCACCCTCAAGACCATTCAGGGTGTTATCACTCCCCGTTATTCCATACACATAATCATTAGAATTCGTGCCCGTGAATGTCATATTTTCTAATAAATTAATTTCCGTTCCATCATCCAGTAGAACTGTCTCTATCTGATATGTCTCCGCACTATACTGGCTATTAATTGTAATAACCTCATCCCCAATATAGATTTTTAGATTCGACGGGCTTTTATTGTATTCAAAACGTAAATCATTCTCTGACACACCATGAAGGATCAGCTGATCGATACCGCCAGCCTCGGTAATTGCATCGTTACCATCCCCAACTGACCAAACATATGTATCATCCCCCTCATAACCTCGCATATGGTCATCACCGGCAAGCCCCTCCAAAATATCATCACCAAGATGTGTTCCGTCAATTGTTTCACCCTCAGACGTTCCGGTAAATGTTACAATATTGGTGAGATCAATTTCTGAACCGTCATCAAGCAATAGCCTTTCTATTTGATGGTAGTCATACGCAGAGTTCTGCTGTGAATCTGAACGGAGCTGATTATTAATGGTAATCGTCTCGTCATTCACCCTAATGATAAGGGCATTACCCGCACCACTTATAAACGTCAGATCCGATGCGCTAACCTCGTGTAAAACAAGTGTGTCTGTACCATTTGTATCTGTAATTGTGTCATCACCATCTCCAACTGACCAGATATAGCTATCATCGCCATCCCCACCATCCAATTGGTCGTCACCCGATAGCCCATGCAGAATATCATGAGAAACACCCTGAAGATCACCCGACAAAACATCATCTTTTACTGTGCCATATATACCGCTATGCGCTGTTTCAACCAAACTGATCTGGGTATTATCGTGAAAACGAACATATTCAACGGTGTCTGCCGCGCTATAATAATCATGAACGATTATTGTGCCTTTCGTATCTCCGATAAGATTTATTTTAATATCATTACTATCAATTCTCGTGATAATAACGTCATCAACATTCACACCCTCCGGCAGAACAATCGTATCCGACACCCCATCGGTATCCCAGATTTCATCCAGACCCGCAGTATAGTAATATGTATCATTACCGGATAAACCAAATAATCGATCGTCACCAGATAAGCCGTAGATATGATCATCTTGAACACCCGAAAGATCACCAGAAAGATTGGCGTCAGAACTAAACGTACCATAAATTTCATTGATGGCATTCGCCCCAACGAGAGCAACGGATGTACCATCAAATAGTGTAAGAGCCTCAATCCCTTCACCGGCCAACCTTTGATTATAAAGGTAAATTGCCCCTTGTGAGACGGTAGAGTTAATCGTGATTAATAAATCATTGCTTCCCGCATTAAAAATTTGAATGTCACCGGAAAGAACGCCATCTGCCAATATGATTGTATCATTGCCATCACCATCGTTAATGGTATCCAGACCTGCTGTATAATAATAGACATCATCACCATAACGATCATGTATGGTATCATCCCCTGAACCCGCGTAATACGTATCATCTCCTGCGTATGAACTGTAAGTATCATCGCCATACAACGTATCATCACCATCGCCACCAAAGAGAGTATCATCCCCCTCTTGGCCATAGATAAAATCATCCCCTTCATTACCATATAATGTGTCAGAGCCCTGACCACCTCTTACCGTATCATTACCCTCTTCCCCATATGCAGTATCATTACCCGCACCACCAATTAGCTGGTCATTACCATTCCCACCATGCAGGATATCATCACCACTCAAACCAGATAACGTATCATTACCGCCATACCCGAACATAACGTCATTGGTGCTCAGATCACCTGTTTCAATACCACTTAGTGAATCGTTACCCTCTGTGCCATGGCTATCAATCTCGATCTCAGATAGTAAAACCGTTGTACCATCTGAAAACTGTAGAGCATCGAGCAAAGGCGATGAATAATCAAACTGACGACCAAATTGAATACTGTTTCCATCAGCATCAGATATAACAAGGTTGTTTGTTGTACCAAAATAAGAACCCTGATCCGTCTTCTGAATACTTAGATCGGCAAAAACAATCCCATCACCCAATACCAAAGTATCAAAACCACCCGTATCACTTACCACATCATTTCCGCTGCTGAACACGTAGGTATCATCGCCATCACCGCCAGATAAAACGTCATCACCCGCGCCACCATCCAATCGATCATTACCATCACCCGCACTCAAACTATCATCACCACCAAGGCCTAAGATAACATCATCGCCGCCATAGCCATTAATTGTGTCTTTTTCATTTTCACGACCAATGAACAGATTATCTGCCTGAGAAACCTCTTCATACACATCGTGGTTTCCTGCAAAAATAGACACATTTGATACGTGCTCTAAAGTTACCCCCCAATGAGATAAGTGATTTTCGACTATTGTTTCGAGCTCATTTATTTCTGTCACAGACAAGCCATCAAAACCAAGGGCATCTTTAAACATGGTCAACACATTTGACGCATATTTAAGCCGCGTAATATCATCTGATGCAAATGTTTGTATTTCTGTAGTAAACGCAGCGGAATCGAACGTAAAACCACCGCTAAAATCATGTGTTACGCTGTTATAAATCGGCTTTTGTGTGAACAGATAATCGGAGTCCTGCGATTGAAAGAAAACCTGCGCCGAGATATCATCCATTATGTTATTAAGCGCCTGAGAGATCGCAATCACACCCGAATTGTAAACACTGCCGCCTCCATCATATAGACGGTCAAAATACTTCTCTGTAAAAACAACATCATTTCCGGTGGTCTCATGCTCACCAAAAGCAAGACGGTGGGAATAATCTTCGCCACGAACCCCGGCCCATTCATACAATATTTGTTCTAAGGCACTAACCTGCTCCGCACTTCCGATATCTTCCGGCGCAAAACTTTGTGACATGTAATCTGAGACAAGGCCTTTAAAGTCCTCATTCTGTGACATGGTGATATGCCAGTCCAGAAGTTGGCCATATCCGCGAATATCAGGCAACAGCGCAACATCTAAATCCACAGATGTGTCACCGCGATACTGACTGTTTACATTATCATACGTAAACCAAACATCGGATATTTCCTGCGTATTGCCGTTAATGACAAAGCTTCCTTTTTGATAGATGGGATTACCTTCTACTTCCTCATCCACAAGCGTATATCCGGTACCGATTTCTGTAATACCCAAAGAAGATAAGCTATGCAGTTCACCTGCCTGACTAATCCCGTCTGAATTCACATCCGTCCACACCATTAAATCGGAAAACTGCGTATCTGTTTCCGAAATACGTGCATCATTATTCGTGTCATAATCAGAAAGCGTCTTAAAACCATTCGTGTAATTGCTTGTCTGTCGCGGGGTTAAGCCCGCAATATCATATTCATTCCCAAACAGCTCATCCCTGTTATCAATCGTGCCATTGCCATCTTTATCAATAACCAATAAACCATCATTCCCCGCGATCCATCCCGTCGCCTCGGCCAACCCGTCATTATCCAAATCGAAATAGACAGAGCCATCACCATAAATAGGCGCAAGTGTAATGCCATCCCCATCCAGATCGAGGACAAGCGGAGAATTATTGTAATGATTATCTTCCTGTGAATTGAGAAACAGCTGATACGCACCATCAACCGTTTGCTTAGCATCCACAGGACCATATGTATCTGTATAATTCTTCCTTAATGAGACCACACTTCCCGAATTAACCGCCTCAATTTCGTTCGGAATAAAGAACACACCGGAAAACCCCTCCCCATCATCATCCCCCATTACCAACGTCCCACGCGCGCCCGTAATACCATGTGTCTCGCCTGTGGTTGCACCATTCACAATCAAAACATCGGTACCGCTATCCTCTTGTTTTTCAAGGAGGTAAATCGGGCTATCCTCGGACAGGTAATAACTATCGCCACCCGCGCCACCAACAAACAGAACCTTGGCATCGCCGCCGCGGAAACTATCTTCGCCACTTGTCCCTTCAACAACTTCAATAGAGATAAGGGTATCGGTCTCCGACCCACGCGTAACCGTACCATTCGTGCCATTCATAACAACATCAATGCCAAGCGAACCCGTATCCGCCATATAACTTACCGTGTCACGCCCCTCACCACCGTCTAGAATATCATTATCATCCGTAGGACGATTACGGTTAGGATCATTCGGATCATCTGCGTCAATTTCACTATATCCCGCATCACCATCATAAGATGCCCCATCACCGTAAAGGTAGTCATTGCCCTTCCCACCTTGTAGGTGGTTTATCCAATCATTCCCAATGAGAACATCATTCTTACTTGAACCAACCGCATTTTCTATGACTGTATGAAACGCAATCGCAACATTCCCCGGATCAGGATCGTTCGATGTTGCATCCTTATCTGTAAAAAACGTCTCGCCATACGCCGTTTTACCAATTGAACTAAAACGCCCCTGACGTAGGTCAATTTCTGCTGATACAGTTGAGTTCGAAACATTAATTTGATCAACCCCTCCACCATCCCATATCGTATAGAGAAATGCTGAATCATCGCCATCTGGATTCATCACAGAAAGCGTATAATCCGTATTCCAAGCAAAGCTGCCATAATTACGGCCATAAATTTCTTGAAGCGCCGCAATATCCATAATTTGTAATGTATGGGGAGCCACTATCGTCCCACTGAAGAAATTAAACATTCCCGGTGCATGCGAATCTTGATATGCAGCAACAGAATATTTTTGATTGTTATAGATTGTGCCAACTGCATCTTCTGTCCTGCTATCCACCCCTAATGAATGTAGTGTTTCTTCTAATACAACTTTGAAACTCTGGTCCTTATAATCAATGGCTCCATTCCATAAATCATGTTCTGTATTAAAGAATATATCCCCGTGTTTTAATCCTGTATTGTCAGGGAACAAGTCAGTATCATACGGTAAAACTGCAGCCGTTACAGCTCCGTCATTAAAATGTGAATAGCTTTCAGATAGTTGACCAATGGCAATATGCCCTGTGGTGTACTCATCCGGCTGGTCAATGGCGCCGTTACCGTTCAAATCATTTGTGCCAATTTCCGTTTTTGAAAATTTGATATTTGCAACCTCTTGAAACCAGACATATTGGGGATTATCGACACTGGCTGCAAAAATACGGTTCTGAAATATATCTTCTATACTTTGCTTATATTCATCACCATCAATAAAGTTCTGGGCTTCTGCGCTATTCGCCGCATAGTAGGATGAAAACGTAATATCACTATACGATCTGAAAAACGAATATGTGATAATATACTTACCATCTTCCTGATGAACTGTTTGATCATTGGGAATGCCATACGTTTCATCCAAGCCATCCTGAGCACCAATATAGTTGCCTGGAAACAATAGCTTCTTAAAATCACTGTAATTAATCATTTATTGTTTCCTGCTCTATCATTTCCTTGAACTCATCTCTCCCTTTCCAAAGATGATGCGTTCCATCGCCTGGAGGCTCAACTCCGAAATACTTATGCATAATGATCATTTTTGTTGTCGCTCCCCCACCAAAGAACACCCACCACGCAATGGGTAATGCAATGATGGCGAATACAACCCATTTCCACGTTTTACGCTTGGGTTTCTTCTCTGAATTTTCTGATGTATTATCTTGATCACTCATTTACCATCCCCAAATTAGAATTAATGCATACAATGATAAGTAGAGAGGCGAAATCAGGAAGTCAACAGGTGATCCCAGATTGCTCCCACGTTTTTATGATGGTCATATGTGCCATTAATATAGGAGTAAATGAAATTATTGAAATTTAATGTGGCCATTATCTCACCCCTTAATTAATTTGACTTCTAATGAAATATTTCAAGGTTTTTCCAATTGTTTCTTCATCTACAGATACCGACATTGAATATGGAAAACCATGTTGTGTCTTGTTATATTCAGGAACGCCCGGTCTGAGTTGATCCATATAAAAAACAACTGTATGAGAATCTGTATCCATATATCTGGAATCACTTTCAATCAATCCCACTTTAAGAAGTATCGATAACGTGTCTTTTTCTTTTGTCGCGGCCTCAAAGCGCTCTTGCCCACTCTTCGATATTATCCCAGCCTTTGCCTTAAGGTCGATAATTGTAACGGGTTGATCATTACGATCATGACAACCACGTGATTCCGTTGATAAGAGCGTACCCTTACGGCTTGAGAACCGATTTTCATACAGCTCCTGCAAAAGTTTTTCTAAATTTTCCTTTTGCAGAGGCTCCGGCAAATCTTCATTTCTAAACTCTTGACTAAGTCCCGCTTGATCAACGGCAACAACGACGCGTTTAACGCCTGCAATAACGGGATTGATGTAATGGAACTGAGGATTAGAATAAGTACAATACTGCGTCTTGGTCTTGGTCAAAGCCTCGCGCTCCGCCTGTGCCGATCCCATCGCCATCAACATAATCATAGAACTTAAAGCCAATATTCTGGAAAATTTCATTTATCTACCCCAAATTAGAATTAATGCATACAATGATAAGTAGCTGTCTCTTATACACATCT
>JBOEGQ010000007.1:0-132606 GCA_050633505.1 Alphaproteobacteria bacterium | reverse complement strand
GAATTGAGGTAACAGGCAGACGCCGCTTATCACCACAACGATCAGAAGGGAGCTCAGAAAGATTAGTGACTTCTGATTCCGAGAATATTATCGTTAGCGGTAATACTGTCGATCAATCCGGTGATAATGGTATCTATATTGTAAGCAATCCGAGAGCAGAGAGCAGTGTTACTCTTGTCGGGAACACCGTAGATAATTCTGGTGGTGACGGTATTGAGGTACGTAATGCCCTTGATATTGATATTATTGGTAACACAGTGAGCAACAGCTTTGAAAATGGAGTTTACGTTGCAGGTGGTAATACCGGATCTGTTGTTTTCCAAGGTAATACGCTGATCGATAATGGACATTTGAGCGGTTCTGCCGGTGCACGATTTGAAAGTGGTGCAATTGATATGAGCGATTTGGATAACCCGAATACGATTATCAATACAACAGGCTTACCTGCGGTTGGTCTTCAGTTTGATGAAGCCGAAGAAGGTCGAGGTATAAGCATTGTTGGCAACACTTTGGGAAGCACAATATTCGATGGTTTCACACCTGAAGGCAGCTTTTATGTTCGTATTGAGGATGGTACATTATTAGATGATGGTGGCGAGCCAGTTGTTATTGATGGCACGGATGCTTCATTTGATGACATCATTCCAGGGACATTCCCGGGTGAGGTTCTTCCGGTAGCGACATTAGAGTTCATTGAAGAGCGTTTGTTTGATGCCGATGATGAGGATATTGACGGACGAGGTCAGATCTTTGTTGGTGATCCACCGGAAGAAGATGATGGTGGTCCGACAAATTTTGAAGACTTCTTACCTGAGAGAGCTTTTTCAAATCAGACAACAAACAGCGCAAGCCTGACAATCAATGGATTGCCATTTATCAATGGTACCGGCGGTCCTTTGGGTTTGAATAATATCGCACCTGCAGCCGGTGAAGGTGAGGGTGAGCAGTTTGCAAACATTAACCCTGAGGCGGGTGAAGGTCAGCCAGGGTCAGAGGTTACATGTGTTGAAGATGCGCTTAGCTCAATCGGTAGTGGCCCAGTGACATATAACTTTGGTGGCTCTTTTGAAGATAGTATCGCAGCAGCATCTGCCTGTTCAACAGCTGGGCTTTAATGCTTCGTTAAATATTTTAGGATAGTTATAGACAAAGCTCTGGTTCACACAGGCTGGAGCTTTGTTTTTGTTTAATTTTCTTTTTATTTGACAGGGGGTTGCACTTCGATGATTTTCTGTCAAAATAAGGTTGATTTATATAAGTATAGCGAACTGGGATTTCATAACTATGTATCATGACGATAACTGGAACGAAGTAGAGGGTGATGAGCTTGCGGGCTTCTTGGATCAGATTAATCCAATCGACGGTAAATATCGCACAAGCCCAAGCAGCACACAGGTGGCGTGGCGTACATTGCCATTTTACGATAGTGTTGCATTAATTCGTGTGCAGGACCCAAATTGGGTTAACAAGAAGATGTGTATTTATTATTTGACGGATCAGGGGAATCTTTTCCGTCTGAATGGTACATCTCCACCAATTCATGAGGTGAACAGTAAAGCGCCGATTAAAGTAACAGAAGAAAATGTTATGGAGTATCTTCGGTTTTTCTGTTTCTTCGTTCGTGGTGATGAGGGGCCGTTCTATATTGCAGAAGATATGTCAGATGCGAACCTTCCTGATGATATGGATGCAACGACGCGTTCGGTTATTGAGGGGACTATTCGTCCGGCGAGCTATGAGGGCATGAATGAACAAGGGCACCTTTTATGTGATGGTGTTGTGTATTATTCGAATGCTTTGTTTATTGCCAATTTTGCGGTTCAGACAAGCGGTATGATTGAAATGCTGAATGATGAGCCGATTGCCGGTGACTTGAGCTCGAAAGTTGATAAGCCCATTGCATAAGGTGCTTATTTTTCTTAATTACGATTTTAGAAAAGGCTGTTTTTACGGCCTTTTTTAAACGCATATTCACAGTGAGCAGGAACCTGATGAGAAGTTTAGTTGTTTTTTCTTTCCTTTTATTAACCTGTTTTTCTTTGGCGACTATCTCATTTGCAGCACAGCAAGAGAGTGGCCGTTCTGTGCAATCTGCACAACTCTATGAAAGGCTGGAAAAGGCCGTTTTCCAAATACGCGTTATTGATAAAAGCTCCGGAGAGAAAAGCACAATCGGGTCTGGTTTTTCTATTTCTGCGGATCGTAAATTCATTACAAATTATCATGTGGTATCCAAAGTTATCAAAACGCCAGAGCGTTATAAAATTGAGTATCTTCATGAAGATGGACGTTCTGGGGCGTTACGTATTTTGGCCATAGATGTTGTAAATGATCTTGCCTTATTGCAAGGAGATGAAGATATATCGTTCCACCTCACCATTTCTGAAAACAGAGAAGTGCAAAAAGGAACGCATGTTTTTTCAATGGGAAACCCACATGATTTGGGCATGATGATTATCGAAGGTGTTTTTAACGGATTTTTTGAAAATACATTTTATGAAAAGATTTTGTTTTCGGGAACGCTTAATCCCGGGATGAGCGGCGGACCGTCTTTAAATGAAAAAGGTCACGTAATTGGTGTAAACGTTGCCAAGAAAGGGGATGATATCGGGTATTTGGTTCCGGCCAAGTTTATATCTGATTTGGTGTCCGCTTCGACTGCCGTGGAAATTCCATCTGAGGATGATTGGAACAGAATTATTGAAGAGCAGCTGCAGGCCAATCAAAAGCGTATTTTTGACGGGATTTTTAATGCTGAGTGGGATGCGCAAACTTTAGGTGATGTGGCTTTTCCCAAAAATATTTCTTCGGCTTTAAAATGTTGGGGTGATGGTCATGCAGAAGATAATGATCGCCATCATAGCCATAGCTGGATCACATGTGAGAGCGAAGACACAATCTATCTTTCATCGTCGTTTTATACGGGTCGGGTTAGTTACTATGTTGAGACGTTTGAAAGTACACGTTTAGGACAAAGAGGGTTCGCCGAATATTATACAGAGCGTTTCGGTAACCCAAGCCTATATGGCGGGTATCGGGAAGAGAATGATGCCCCTGAATTTACCTGTAAGAACCGTTTTGTCAGATTGTCTGAACAGCCATGGAAAATTGCATTTTGTACGCGTAGCTATAAGAACATGCCGTCTCTACACGACACATATATGGCAATGGCACGTTTGAGTGATGAGAAAATTGGTTATATCATAGAGGTTGATTTGCAGGGCGTAACACAGGATAACGCGATGCAATTTTACAAGAGGTTTTTAGGCTATGTCGATCAATAAGAAAATCATTGTAGAAGCATTCCCACCAAACACGCAAAAGTCACGTTTGCATGTTTTTGAAAAGGGTAGCATTACTGTTGGTCGTTCATATGATTGTGATGTGATCTTGGAGGATGGCTTCGTTTCGCCTGAGCATGTCAAAATCGAATTAGATGCCCATGGGAAAGACTTTCTGATTACCGATCTGGAATCAGATAATGGTACGGTTATACGTAAATCTCGTTTAAATGGTGCGGAGGTTCCATTTACCTCCGGTCAGAATTGTAAGATCGGGAAAACACGACTTCGTATTTTTTCGGGGCAACATCAAATTGAACCGACAAGGCACTTAAATTTCGGCACAAAATTACAGGCATTTTTTGATCATGCCCTGTTTTCCATTTTTCTGTTTTTGACATCAATTTGTTTCGGTACGACATATGAATGGATCAAGGCAGACAGTAAAAAATTTATGGATGAAGAAATCTATCAGCAGCCTGCAGGTGTTGCGGTTCTTATCCTTATCTTGGCTTTGGGGGGTGCGTTAAGTCAGGTCATCAGTCATCGGAAGCCGAATTTTGCACGAGAGATCAGCCTATGGTCTATTTTTGTTATTCTTATGGTCGGGTTTGAATGGCTACTTTCCCCTATGATCTATTTTTGGATGCCTGATCAGAAGGTTGAACTCTTTGCCACGTCGACCATCATACTTGTCTTAAGTCTATGTGGTGGGGCATTCCTGTCTTATGTGCATGATGGACGATTTGTACGGAAAACGATGGTTTTGACCCTGATGATCGGGGTGTTTATTCCGGGAATCTTGATGGTTTCTACTCTGGGGTATAATGCATCACCGGAATTTCCATCCCAATTGCGCGTCGGTGATTTTAGTCATATACACTTGCAATCTGCCGAAGAGTTTCTTACCAATGCACAGGAACAGTTTGAAACACCGTAGGCAGATAAAGCGGAAAAGGCTTTTGAAAGAAAAGGTGGAATATGTCAGATATTCATTACGATTATGACGTTATTATTGTCGGTGGTGGTCTTGCGGGGTTGTCTCTTTCTTGTTTATTAGGAAAGTTTGATGGTCTGAAGGTCGCGTGCCTTGATCGTGATGCGCCGGAGGATCAGTTGCGCTCTGATGAGCGTACAACTGCAATTTCTTATGGATCCAGTCAGGTATTACAGCGCGCAGGTGTGTGGGATGATATCGTTTCGGCGGGATGCCCGATTGAGAATATTGAAATTCTTGATGGCGATAGCCCGCTTCTTCTCCAGTTTTTAAGCTCGGAAGTTGAGGGGAAGGCGTTTGGCTGGATTATATCTAATCGCCATATCCGTAAATCGCTGATGAATGCAATGGGGGAACTGCCGAATGTCGATCATATCGCGCCCGCTTGTGTGCGTGATTTTGACGTAACGGATGATCAGGCAAGCGTAATTCTGGATAATGGGCGCAAAATTAGTGCACGATTGGTGATTGGCGCTGATGGTCGTATGTCGGGGGTGCGTGATTTTATGGATGTTCCTGTGCGTAAATGGAGCTATAATCAGCGTGCAGTCGTGTGTTTTGTGATCCATGAAAATCCGCATGATAATAAGGCGGTTGAGCATTTCTGGCCATCTGGCCCGTTTGCCATTTTACCAATGCCGAACTTAGATGATGGACGACATATCTCTTCTCTTGTTTTTACTGAACATGAAAAGCGTAAAAAGCAGAGTCTTATGGATCTGAATGATGAAGAATTTTCTCAAAAAGTTGAACAAGGATTTCCTGAAAGCTATGGCACGGTAGAAATTTTGGATAATAAACGTATGGCATTTCCATTATCATTGGTTCATGCATCAGAGTATATCGCGCCGCGTATGGTATTGGTTGCCGATGCCGCCCATGGTATCCACCCGATCGCGGGGCAAGGGCTAAACCTTGGGTTCCGTGATTTAGGGGTGCTGGCCACTCTCATTGAACAAGCTGTTGAGGCGGGGCAGGATATCGGAAGCGTTTCCTTGTTAGAGGCGTATCAACGAAAGCGCCGCCCGGATAATATGGCGATGATTGCCTTTACCGATGCAATGGTACGTCTTTTTTCGAATAATCTTCTTCCTGTTAAAATTTTACGTCGTACGGGGTTAAAAGCGGTTGCACGTCTTTCCCATGCAAAACAATTTTTTATGCGCCGTGCAATGGGGGAGTAAGTTTAATTTGACAGGGCTGTTTAAAGGGGGTATAAACCTCCATCTTTTAAAGATATAGGAATTCTCGCGTTTTTGCTTTTAGGCAAGATCGCTTTATAAAAAAGAGGTAAGACAATGCATCAGAAACGTACATTCCAGCCAAGCCGTCTTGTTCGCGCACGCCGCCACGGTTTTCGTTCTCGCATGGCCGATAAAAACGGTCGCGCGGTATTGGCACGTCGTCGCGCTAAAGGACGTAAGCGTTTGAGCGCTTAAAAGCCTTTTTACGCTTTATAACATTATGCATATAAAGAAATCAGAGCTGTCCGCATTTGAAATGCTGACGGCTCGTTCTGATTTTATTACTGTACAAAAAAAGGGTCAAAAATGGGTTTCCCATGGCCTGATTTTACAGGTGCGTGATCACGATGACTCAGAGGTCATTCGCACGGGCTTTACTGTCAGTAAGAAAGTGGATAAATCTGCGGTTAAACGTAACCGTATCAAAAGGCGTTTGCGCTCTGTGGCTGCCGATATTCTTTCCCAATATGCAAAGCCTGGTGTTGATTACGTCTTGGTTGGCCGGAAAATGACGGCTACACGCCCTTATCGTGATGTGTGTAACGATCTGAAATGGTGCCTGAAAAAAACAGGTTATTACGAAAAGAACGAAAATAAGATACAGAAATAGCATGGTACGTTTTTTCCAATGGTTGATTAGGGGGTATAGCTGGCTTGTTTCACCTTTTTTAGGGAAAAATTGTCGCTATTCTCCGACATGTTCTTCCTATATGTGCGAAGCATTGGATCAGCATGGCGTTTTAAAGGGATTATTCCTTGGCTGGCGAAGGATTTTATCATGTCATCCTTATAGCAAAAAGAAACATAATGATCCGGTGCCAAAGCAGTTTGCGTGGAAAGACGTCTTGGGGTATAAACGCCTGTGCTGTAAAAGACATACGCATTCAGAAGACCGATAAACGGGTATTTGAGAATTAAGAAAAGAGTATAAAATATGAAGAACAATAAAGACCAGATGCATCCGGAAGACCTGCGTAACCTTATTACGTTTGCAATTCTGTCTATCGGTATATGGTTGCTTTATGATGCTTTTATTCTACAGCCGCAAACTAAGGCGTTGCATGACGCGAAGAAGGCGCGTGCAGAAATTATTGAGCATAACCCCCAGCTTTTAGAGCCGGTTGAGTTCCTACCAAGAGACGAAGCCATTGCGCAAGGTGGACGAGTTACATTCGATAATGAGGCGGTTTACGGCAGTATTTCTTTACGCGGCGGATTGATTGATGATCTGAGTTTGAAAGGTTATTTCGAGACTTTAGAGAAAAAAGAACATGTTTCCTTGTTCTCACCGGCACGCACCCGTAAGGCACGTTTTGTGGATTATGGGTGGGTTTCAGCAGATAAAACCATGGCATTACCGAATGCTGCAAGCTTATGGCGTGTGCAGGGAAATCGGGTATTATCCTCGAAAAATCCTGTGACATTGATTTGGGATAACGGGCAGGGCTTACGTTTTGAGCGCTATATATCACTTGATGAAAATTATGTTTTTTCTATCAAGCAGGTTGTACGTAACAATTCTGGCAAGGATGTATCTTTGCATCCTTATGGTTTGATTTCACAAACAGATATCCCGGATGATTATCGCTATATGTGGGTTTCACATGAAGGGCCGATGGGCTTTATTAATGGCGCGTTAGAACAAATGACATATGGCTCTATGTCGGATGAGCCAAGCTATGTCGTCGAAGCGTCACGTGGTTGGATTGGTGTTTCAGATAAATATTGGTTAACTTCTTTGGTGCCGCAACAAGATACCCATACGAAATTTAGTTTTAAGTTCACGAAAGATCCTGTGACATCGGATCGTGACCGTTATCAAACCGACTTTACCGGGCAGGCGCAGTTGTTAAAAGACGGCGGCAGTATCGAAAATAACTATCACCTTTATGCAGGGGCGAAGAAGGTTTTGATGCTGGAAAAGTACCAAAGTCAGCTTAACGTAGATAACCTTGATTTGGCCGTTGATTTCGGATGGTTCTGGTTCTTTACCTATCCGTTCTTCTTGGCGCTACATTATGTCGGATTGTTGGTTGGTAATATGGGTGTTGCCATTATTCTTCTGACTATTGTAATCCGTATGGCTGTGTTTCCTTTGACCAGTATTTCGTATCGCTCTTTTGCAAAAATGAAGGTGGTTGCACCGCAAATTGCAGAAATTAAAAAGCAACACGGTGACGATAAAGAAAAACTACAGGCGGAGATCGTTGAGTTGTATCAACGTGAGGGTGTTAACCCGATGTCTGGATGTTTGCCTATTTTGGTTCAGATTCCTATTTTCTTTGCATTCTATAAAATCTTACTTATGACGATTGAGATCCGTCATGCGCCGTTTTTTGGCTGGATTGAAGATTTGTCTGTTGCTGATCCAACAACGGTTTTCAACTTGTTTGGTCTAATTCCATGGAATCCACCGGCAGTTTTGATGATTGGTGCCTGGCCTTGTTTGATGCTTGTGGCGATGCTGTTGCAAAAGCGTTTGAACCCGCCGCCTCAAGATAAAATGCAGCGTGATATGATGAATATTTTCCCGTTCTTTATCACGTTCATTATGGCCGGATTTGCGTCTGGTTTGGTAATCTACTGGGCGTTTAGTGCATTCTTATCAATGTTGCAACAGATGTATATTATGCGCTCTTTGGGTGTGCCGATTTACATCTTTGAAAAAGATAAGTTTGAAGAGCAGCTTGAAGAAGATCTAAAAGATGGGCCGGATGTTCATCCCCTTATCGGCATGGCGGAAGAAGAGGCGGAAAAGGCACTCTTCGGAGATCAGGACGCTGATACACCAGAACCACAGCCGATTAAGGATATTACGCCACCCAAGCCGAAGAAAAAAACGCAATCCAAACGTAAAAAGAAGAAATAGTGTGATTGATGAAGAGGAAATTTCTGCTGCCGAGATGGAGCAGGCACGCAAGATTTTTGCAGGGCCATGTGACTTTATGCTTGGCGTTGCCGGACTGCATCAGTTGCCGGATGCGGAGGTTCCTGAAGTGGCCTTTGCCGGACGATCGAATGTTGGCAAATCATCGTTGATGAATGCGTTGACAGGGCGAAATAATCTGGCGCGTACATCCAACACGCCTGGCCGTACGCAGGAGCTAAACTATTTTAATCTGGGAGAACGCCTTTATCTGGTTGATATGCCCGGATATGGGTATGCCAAGGTTTCGAAAACTAAAATTGAAGCATGGACAGAGCTGATCTTCTCTTATCTAAAGGGTCGATCGACGCTACGCTGCGTTTTTATTTTGATTGATTCAAGGCATGGGCTGAAAACCACGGATATAGATCTGATGAAAATGCTTGATAGTGCCGCGGTGTCTTATCGTATCGTCTTGACCAAGACGGACAAGGTAAAGAGCCAAGAGTTGAAAAAGGTGACTGATAAGGTCTCTGACACTTTAAAGAAACATGGCGCGGCGCATCCTGTGATTTCACAAACAAGCAGTTTGAAGAGCGGCGGTATTTCTGAACTTCGTTCTATCATGCTACGCTATGGCAGGCAGGATTAGCGGTCTGCAACAACGCTGTAGAAGCTATACGCACTGTTTGAATTATTACTGACACAAAGGGACATATACCCTTCGCATCCACCACAATCTGCAATATTTAGATCTGAGTTGGTCGTGTGATCGATTAGAAATTCACTCATATTTCCGGCAAGGGACGGGATTGTGTTCGATCCTGTAATCTTTAGATTAATTGCTTCACAAACGGGTCTGGCAATCTGATAAGCGGTCAGTATTACATCTGTTCTTGTGCTTTTGCTCCATTCAATATTGCTGAAATGTCCAAGGTACCAGCCGGCTGGTGGTGAGGATGAAATCTGGTCTATGGCTTTTTCAGACAGATTAGCAGGGGTTAACCCTCCGCCCTGCGGATGGTAAACCTTATGGATGTGGGGTGCTGTAGAAAAACCGGTATCATTAGGAAGGGTTAAATCCAGATCGTCAATACTAGACCCGCTAAAAATCATTTGATCTAAGACAGATTTACTTTGCATCGCATAGGTAACCAGTTGTGCTGCGTAAATCTCCGCCTTGGCTTTATCAATCTCTGTTGTACTGCTATTTTGTGTTTGACGAGATAATGTGAACCCAAGTGCGGCAAATAGAACAATCGCAATCAGGACATAGATCAAGGCGTTACCCCGTTGGCCTTCGTTATGCAGAGCTTTTATCATGATTTTGTTCTCTTTTTGTTTCGGAAGGCGTGATATTCCCTTATCATAGGTCGGGTACATTAATTTTTTAGGCTATCAGGAATCATGTTAAGCGCAAGTCTTTATATCGGAGCGGCTTTGTTCGCAGGGGGATTGGTCGGAGCGGCCATCATATACTTTATTCAATCCAAAAGGATGATGGAGTTGGAACGCCGTAATGCAGAATTATCGGCACAGGTTGATGCGGAAAGAGATGCTCTTAAACGCGCCGGATCGGAACTCGATAATCGGTTTAAGGCAACGGCTCAAGAGGCCCTGCAAAAAAGCAACGAACAGTTTCTTCAGCTTGCACAAGAGAGAATGGCGGGGGTTCAGAATGATGCCATGCATGATTTGGATAAACGCCAAAAAGCTATCGATAACATGGTGCAACCCGTACAAGAACACTTGAAATCCATGGCTTCTGCATTGGAGCAGGTCAAAGGAACGGATCAGTCCTTGCGTGAGCAGGTTCAGAATTTGAACCGTGAAACGGCACGCCTTGTCGGCGCACTTCGTGATCCGTCTGCACAAGGTGCATGGGGTGAATTTATTCTTGAGGGATTGCTTGAAAAGTCTGGCTTAATAAAAGGGGTTCATTATAAAACACAGGTGAGTTTCGAAACGCCGGATGGTCGTCAAAGACCTGACGCGATCATTGAAATGCAGGATGGTTTTAATATTATTATTGATTCCAAGGCACCGATTAATGAATTTACGCAGCGTCTATCAGAAGAGCTCAGTGAAGAAGATCATCAAGATATTATGGCGAAGCTTGCGGCGCAGGTTCGTGATCATGTTAAGAAATTAGGTGGAAAAAACTATTGGGAAAATGTCGAAAGTCCGGATTTTACGGTGCTGTTTTTACCGTCTGAGCATCTCTATTCGGTTGCGTTGCGCGCAGATCCGAATTTGGTGGAGTTCGCAGCAGGGCAAAATATTATTATTGCCTCACCAACATTGTTGATGAGCTTACTCCGTGTTGTTGGGTTGAGTTGGCGTCAAGTGGAACTGGCGCAGAATGCAAAGGAAATATCTGACCTCGGGTATGATTTGTATAAGCGCTTTTTAAAATTTACCGACCATTTTGAAAAAGTAGGAGGGCATATTCATAAAGCGATGAACGGATATGACGCGGCGGTTGGTTCCTTAGAACGTCAAATTTTACCTGCTGCACGTAAGTTTAAGGACTTACAAGGGGCAAAGGTGGGGATGAGTGATGTGCCTGAATTTCAGGCCATTGAGACGCCGCCACGGACGATTTCCCTCACGCCGGAAGATGAGCAGGAAAAGAAACGTGCTTGATCTCATTTGCGAAACCCACTATCACTATGACCCATGAAAACATATGATATTATTACAGTTCCGCATCCGACACTAAAACAAGAGGCACAGCCTATCGATAAGGTTGATGATGCAGTGCGCACGCAGATGGATGGTATGCTTCAGGCCATGTATGATGCGCCGGGTATTGGCTTGGCCGCCAATCAGGTGGATTTGCTTAACCGTGTTTTGGTGATGGACTTATCTGATCGTGAAGAGAATGAAGAGGCTGCCCCGATCTTTATGGCCAATCCCGAGGTGATTTATGAATCTGAAGAGATGAGCGTCATGCAAGAAGGGTGCTTATCCATTCCAAAACAATATGCAAATGTTGAACGTCCTGCAATCGTGCGGGTGAAGTATTTGGATTATAACGGTAAAGAAGCAGAGCTTAAGGCGGATGGGCTCTTATCTCATTGTGTGCAGCATGAGATTGACCATCTGAATGGTGTGCTCTTTATTGATTATTTATCAAGTCTGAAACGGAATATGATTCTGAAAAAAGTTCAGAAACTTAAGAAACAAAATCTGTTATAGGAAAGCATTATGGGCACACCTCTACGTATTGCCTTTATGGGGACACCTGATTTTGCCGCTGTATCTTTACAGGCATTGATAGAGAGCGAGCACGAAGTCGTCTGTGTGTACTCGCAGCCTCCCCGTCCAAAGGGAAGAGGGCATAAGGTACAGCTTTCCGCCGTTCATGCATTGGCTGAGAAACATGATATCCCTGTCTTTACACCTAAAACTTTAAAAACAGCAGAAGCACAGCAAGAATTTCTTGGCCATGATATCGATGTTGCGGTTGTTGCTGCATATGGATTGATTCTGCCCAAGGCCGTTTTGGATGGGCCTAAATACGGGTGCTTGAATATTCATGGCTCTTTATTACCACGCTGGCGTGGGGCTTCACCAATACAGCGAGCAATTTGGGCAGGTGATGAAAAATCGGGTATTACCATTATGCAGATGGATGAGGGGCTGGATACAGGTGATATGATTGCCAAATCAGAAATCTCTATTTTACCGAAAATGACATCTTCTATGCTGCATGATGATCTTGCAAAAATGGGTGCACAATTATCATTGGATGTGCTTGATAACTTATCAGAAGCCGGCAATGTTGCTGCACAAAAGCAGAATGATGAGCAGGCAACATATGCGCATCTTCTGAAAAAGTCAGATGGCTTGATTGACTGGAATAGTACGGCAGTTGAGATTGACAGGCAGGTTCGCGCTCTTGACGCATGGCCGGGCGTGTGGGCGGAAATACAGGGGCAGCGGTTTAAAATTCGTGATGTGTCTCTGGCGGATGTGGATTACCCGAATTATGCTGGTGCTTTGTGTGATGAAGGATTGAAACCGGGGGCAGTTCTGAACAAGGATGGTTTGATGCTGTGCGGTGTAAAAACAGTTCTAAAAATTAAAATGCTGCAGCCTGAAGGAAAAAAAGCCATGGACTTTCAATCGGCCTTAAATGGCGGATATATCGATGTGGATTTTAAGTGATGCAACGTTATAAGTTGACGATAGAATATATGGGACGTGATTATTACGGATGGCAGCGCCAACCGGATGTTCCCTCTATTCAACAGGAAATCGAAAATGCGATATATAAATTTTGCGCGCAAAACGTAACTGTTACAGTTGCCGGACGCACAGATGCAGGGGTGCATGCGCGTGGTCAGGTTGCGCATGTTGATCTTGCGCCTTTTAAAAAGCCAATGGACGGGTTTGCGATTATGAAGGCGATTAATGCTCATCTACGTCCGCAACCGATCAGTATTTTAAACGTTGAGCCGATTAATGATGATTTTCATGCCCGTTTTTCCGCGGTGAATAAGCTATATCAATATAAAATTGTGAATCGTCATGCCTTTTTAACCGTTGAAAACGGACAGGTCTGGCATATTCAACGCCAACTGGATATAGAGGCCATGTGTGAGGCGACACAATATTTGCTGGGGAATCATGATTTTACAACTTTCCGTGATTCTGAATGTCAGGCAAGGTCACCAATAAAGACATTGGATCGATTGGATATCACGGTGCGTGATTATGATTTATGTGGTGGTCGGGAAATCGTTCTTGAAACAGAGGGGAAGTCATTCTTGCATCATCAGGTGCGTAATATGGTCGGAACTCTTAGTCTTGTTGGATTGGGGAAGTGGAAGCCGAAAGATATGAAAACCGCATTAGAAGCCAAAGACCGCACAAAGGGCGGGCCGACGGCTCCGGCGGACGGGTTATATCTGATGCGCGTGGATTATTAATTTCGTTTCAATACATACGTATAGATGGTAGAGGGCGATCGCGCTTTGCGTCTTGTTAGATTTTTGGTTACCCTGTTCTCATCTATAGGGATAGGGGGAGTCTATGCGTATTATTTTATTGTTTTTGGTTGTGGTGTTTATGATGCCAATTTCTGTTTTTGCTGCGGATGATTTTGTGCTGCAAAAAAATGTGCATGATATGAACCGTCTGAAACCCTTGCAAAATCCACGTTATATTCGCTTTGAAAAGGTGTTAAAGCGCAAAGTGATCGATAGCCATAATAAAGTCATTGGTGAAGTCGATGATATTTTGGTGGATGCGAAGGGGCATGTTTCATCCTTACATGTTGTTTTTGATCGCTTACATTTACGCCAAAGTGTTTATTTGAATTATGGTGCACTGGATATTGAAAGTGTTTCGAATGGTTATCGCCTGTCTTTTGATGATGAGCAAGTTGCGGCGCTTTATCCTGAATTTCTTGCGAATATTGAAACGGCATCAGGGCAGAGTGATGTTTTTAGTCTGTCCTCTGTTATTGGGCAAAAAGTCATCAATGCAAAGGGGCGTAAAATTGGACAAGTATCTGATATTTTATTTGATGATACTGCACGCACTGCCAAGGCATTATATATTAATGTCAATTACAAGACGACCAGAGATCAAGGTGTTGCCGTTCCCTTTTCCAAGGTCTCTCTTGATTATACGGGGGCTCGTTTAGCTGTGCATTTGCCACAGGATTTGTCAGCTGTTGTTCTGAATTACGCGGCAGAGAAATAGTATTTATTGGAGCGCCCCGTTACGTGAAAGTTTTGTCTAAAACCTTGACGAATATCTGGGTAAGATCTTTTAAATCTTGAACGGATGCGTTCTCATTGATCTGATGAATGGTTGCGTTAATGCCACCAAATTCTACAACGGGGCAATAACGTGAAACGAACCGTGCATCGGATGTACCGCCATTCGTTGTAAATGCAGGTGTTTGTCCGCAGATCTCAACAACGGCCTTCTTTACGATGTCAGACCATTCACTCGGTTTTGTGATAAAACTCTCTGCGCCACAAACCAGATCCAGATCATATTCATATCCGCATGCTTTAATGAGCTCATGAATCTTATCGGACAGGCTTTGGCTGTTCCAGATATCGTTAAAGCGAATATTGAATTTTGCTTTTCCGCTTTCTGCAATTACATTATCTGCGGTATTACCAACATCAATCGTTGTAATTTCCAGATTGGTTGGCGGAAAGAATTCTGATCCTGTATCAAAGACATGATTTGAAAGGGTGTCCAAAACCCTGACAAGTTTTGGTAAAGGATTGTCGGCTAAGTGTTGGTATGCAACGTGCCCCTGCTTTCCGGTTATCTTTAATGTTCCAGTTAATGAACCGCGTCGTCCGATTTTGATTTCTTCACCTAGCGAAGATGGGTTGGTAGGTTCACCGACCAGTGCCATATCCGGAATATGGCCGTTTTTTTCCATCCATTCCAAAACCTTGATTGTGCCATTGATGGCCGGGCCTTCTTCATCTCCAGTGATGAGAAGGCTAATCGATCCGGTGGGGGTGCTTTGTGATAAGTATTGAGATACGGCGGCGGTAAATGCGGCAACAGATCCCTTCATATCGCTGGCGCCCCGCCCGTATAAAATTCCATCTTCGATATGCGGGTTAAACGGGCCGTATGTCCATAAATCTTCTGGGCCAGGGGGGACAACATCAGTATGTCCGGCATAACAAATATGCGGGGATCCTGTACCAAGTCGCGCAAACAGGTTTGGAACGTGGTCTTCTCCATTTCCAAAAGGAAGGTGATGGCATTCAAACCCTAGAGCTTCCAGTTTTTCAGCTAGGTAAATCAGTGCCCCTTCATCTTTTGGTGTAACAGATGGGCAGGCGATTAATTTCTGGGTTAGTTCAATAACGTCATATGTCATGAGGCGGGAGTGTATTCTGAAAATCCGGGGTTGTCACTATCAGAGTTGTGTATGCGTGTCTGATAGACGTCCGGTATCGCGTCGTGCTCTTTCAAAGTCGGGTGACGTTCCCATATCCGCGTGGCAGATATCATATAGGGATCAAGCCCTAACGGTAGTTTTAGCCCCTTGGCCGTGAGGTGGTCTTCTTCGATTTTGAGTGGTTTGCCAAGGGCTTCACCATGTTTATCGTGACGATTATAATTGCCAACTGTACCAATTGCTTTTTGAAGGGTTTTGTATATTTCTGCCTGTTCGGGGTAATTCTCACATGACTGAGAAATATAACGATCTAAAAGCATATGAATTTTGACATTATATTCGCTCGCCCTTTCATCGGAAAGGCCCCCAATAATCGTTGCGGCATTTTGCAAATTATCAAATAATTTTGCGAGACCGGCGTTTTGTGTTTTCCTTAAAGCAACGGAGTAATCATGCGGTGTTTTGTATTCAGGTTTTGCTTCACCGCCATAATGCATGGAAATTTGATCAAATTCATATAAGAAATGTGCCATGCTATCATCGTGCTTATGCCCGTCAATAAAGAGACGATCTGCCATTTGTTGCGGCCGGATATTGAAATCCTCTCCTAGATCGTGACTGAAAATAACGGCAAGAACACCGGCGGGATCTGTGATATGAAGGCCATCTTCCAGACAACTGACCAGATAGATGGCTTGCGTCACTTCATGCAGGGCGGCAGGTGTTTCTCCGTCTTTACGGAATTGCCCGTCTTTTTTCTCTAGCATAAAATCAAGGACAGAGATTTCCCGTTCAAACCCCTTCTGATGCAGCCAGTCTTTCAGTTCATCAACAAGTTGATCGAAATTCTGGTTAACATCTGTTTCGGTGTCATATAAACCTGTTTTGATCAGGTGGTCGCAAAAGGATTTTTCGCCTTTGAATCCGTTCTGGTTTGTGCGTTTGTTAAACAACGATATCATGAGCTGTGCTCGAATTTATTTTCCCGATGACGCTGGTTATAAAACATCATCGGAAAAAATGCAAAAAATATGTAAATTTAGAGGGTGCTTATACAGCGTGGCTAAAGCCTAATCACGTAATAGCTCATTCACACCGGTTTTGCTGCGTGTTTGTGCATCAACGCGTTTAACAATCACGGCGCATGCCAGATTTGGCCCCGGTGTTCCATCTGCAAGTGGTTTACCTGGTAATGTTCCGGGAACAACAACGGAATAGGCCGGAACGCGTCCGCGGAAAGTTTCACCGGTTTCACGGTCTATGATCTTTGTTGATGCACCAAGGAAAACCCCCATTGAGACAACGGCGCCTTCTTCAACAACAACGCCTTCCGCAACTTCTGATCTTGCACCGATAAATACATTGTCTTCGATAATCACAGGCTCTGCTTGCAATGGTTCAAGAACACCACCAATGCCAACGCCGCCAGAGATGTGACAATTTGCACCAACTTGTGCGCACGAACCGACGGTTGACCATGTGTCAATCATTGTGCCTTCGCCGACATAAGCGCCGACGTTAATGAAACAAGGCATCAAAACGGCATTTGGTGCAACATAAGAAGAGTGACGCACAATAGAGTCAGGCACTGCGCGGAAACCGGCTTGCTTGTAACGTGCCTCATCCCATCCGAAGAATTTGCTATCTACTTTATCGAACCAGTTTGCGCCACCCGGGCCACCTGAAATGATTTGATTCTCATTAAGGCGGAATGAAAGAAGCACTGCTTTTTTCAGCCATTGATTAACGACCCATCCATTATCCGACGGTGATGCAACGCGTAATGTTCCGTTATCTAATAGAGATAAAGCTTGCGTTACTGCGTCACGGGCTTCACCTTGCGTGGCTGTGCTGATCTCTGTTCTGCCTTCCCATGCATTCTCAATTGTCTGTTGTAATTGCGCGTATGTTTCACTCATCTCTGATCTCGCTTTAAAAAAATAATTTATAAATTCGTTTGCAATTCAGCATGAAGCGCGTCCAAAATCAAGTCGCTATGAACATAAAAGCACGAAAAAATCATCAAGCATGCGAGATCGTATGGAATGAAATTCCGTATGAGCAATGGCAGACGCACTTTAATAAGGTCAAATATTCCAATTTATTGCAGAGTGTTCCATACGGGTGTGTTATGGCGCAATTGAACCAGCAGAAACTGCGTCATGGGCTTATCCTTATTGATGGGCAAGAGGCGGGAGTTGTTCAGGTTCTGGAAGCGGGATTGTTGGGCAATATGGTACATGGCTTGATTATCGATCGCGGGCCTCTTTGGTTTGATGGCCGTGGTGATATCGGGGATATGAGGTGCTTTCTGGATGCATTTTGTCGAAAATTCCCAAAGCGTCTTGGTCGTCGTATCCGTTTCATCCCCGAAATAGAGGATACGCCGGATATGCGCCAGTTTCTGAAGCAATATAGATTTAATAAAAAGGGTGTGCAGACATATCAGACATATTGGCTTGATTTGGGGCTTGATTTGCAAACTCTGCGCAATAATTTAAGTAAGTATTGGGCGAAACAGTTACAAAAAGCAGAAGAAGAAAGTCTCGAAATTGTGTGGAGTGATGAAGGAGCGCATTTTGCATGGCTTATTAATAATCATACAGAAGATCGTGTGAAAAAGAATTATGGGGGTGCCTCTATCAAAACCATAATTGCCTTGTCACGTGAATTTTCGCGTGGGAAAAACATGTTAATTGGTACTGCGTTGTTGGATGGTGCACCGATTGCCTCTATATTATTGTTAAACCATGGTAGAGCAGCAACATATCAGATTGGCTATTCATCTGATGTCGGACGGCAAAAACGTGCCCATTATATATTGTTGTGGAAGGCACTGTCTGAATTAAAAGAGAGGAACATAGATGCATTTGATCTGGGCGGCGTTAACGATGAAAGTGCCAAGGGAGTTAAAGTCTTTAAAGAAGGTATGGGAGGGTTTCTATATGAAACACCTGGTTTTTATTCTTAGTATCTGTGTGTTATCTGCTGCTGTTTCTTTGCCTGCATATGCGGAAAAGAAAAAACAGGAAGAGGCACCTGATGCCTATCATTTTCAGAAAATGAATTATGATGTTTATGCAGGGGGCATTCACGCGGTAAAGGCGGATATGAAGCTCGACTTTCGTGAAAAGGGGCGCTATCTGATGGAGTTTTCTGCAGAAACGCGTGGGCTTTTAGGATCTCTTGCACCATGGAAAGGCAGCTTTAAATCGCAGGGTTGGGCGCTGCGCGGTGGGAAACGTGTGCCGGAACTCCATGAGTCTGTGGCTGCATGGCGTGATGAACACGAGGTTAAGAGCTATAACTACACAAAAGATGGCGGGTTTCAGGATCTTGTGACATCTTATGAAGGTAAGAAACCGAAAACCAAGATCCCTGACGAAGAGTTAACCAAAGGCACAACAGATGCATTGACCGCAACATTATTGGTGATGGAACATGTATCAGATGGTGGCGATTGTGCGGGAGAGGCAGAAGTCTTCGACGGAAAGCGCCGTTATAAGCTTATTTTCAGACATAGCCGTTTCGTGATGCTGGATAAAAGTAAATATAACGCCTATAAGGGGCCTGCTGCGGAATGTACGGCAGAAGTCGTTCCAATTGCAGGTGCATGGTATAAAAAGCCGCGTGGCTGGCTTTCTATTCAAGAGCAAGGGCGCGACCTTGGCACAATGCCGACAATCTGGTTTGCCCAGGTGAAAAAGAATGCCGTTGTTGTGCCGGTGCGTGTTCGGGTTAAAACGACCTATGGCACATTATTTATGCATATGACCCGTTATGAGAGTGGTAAGACACTTCTGAAGGTGAAGTAGTATTCCTCAGATATTAATCTGAATATAAACAAACGTGTGAAGAAAGAAAACGGAATGGTGAAAAAGAAACCTTTAGCAGTTGTTATTCTTGCTGCGGGTAAGGGAACCCGTATGAAATCGGATAAGCCAAAAGTTATGCATAACTTACTTGGCTTGCCGATGGTTAATTGGGTCATAAGTGCCGCGGAACGCCTTTCACCGGATCGGATTATTGCCGTGGTTGGTGAAGATATGGATGATCTGGATCTTGCAGTGCAACCGCATAAAACCGTGGTGCAACTTTCTCAAGATGGTACGGGAAGTGCGTTGCGTTGTGCGTTGCCGTTGTTAAAGGGCTTTGATGGTGATGTGTTGGTATTACTGGGGGATACGCCGTTGATTTCAACAGGTACGATGCAGGCCTTGATCGAGGCACGTAACCTTGATGCGGTGACCGGTATTGCTGTTTTGGGCGCGGAGATGGATGATCCGACAGGGTACGGGCGCTTATTGATGAATAAGGATGGGACGCTCAATGCTATTCGTGAAGAAAAGGATGCGAATGCAAAGGAAAAGAAGGTCAATATTGTCAATACAGGTGCATTTTGCCTTGACGCAAAGCGTTTGGACCGCTGGCTTGGTGCGTTGGATAATAATAATGCGCAAGGTGAGTATTACATTACGGATTTGCCGGAAATTGCTGCGCGTGATGATATCTCCACGCGTGTGACTTTGGTACAGGATGCCCGGGAAGTGAAGGGGTGTAATACGCGCCTTGATTTGAACAATCTTGAACAAATAGCGCAGCAAAAAATGCGTGAATATTTCATTGAAAATGGTGTTGTGATGCAAGATCCTGCCAGTGTCTATTTACACCATGATACGGTTATCGGTCACGGTACATTGGTTGAGCCAAATGTGTATTTCGGACCCAAGGTAGAGGTTGGTGAGGATGTACATATTAAGGCGTTTTGCCATTTTGAAGGCGCAGTGATCGGAAACAGCACAACGATTGGCCCCTTTGCACGGTTGCGTCCGGGTTCTGATGTGGGGCAAGAGGTGCGTATTGGAAACTTTGTTGAGGTTAAGAAATCCCAGATTGGAGATCGTTGTAAAATCTCACACCTTGGTTATGTTGGTGACTGTATTATGGAGACTGATGTTAACTTTAGTTGTGGTGCGATTACGGTCAATTATGATGGTTTTGAAAAGCATCAAACGGTTATTGGTAAAGGTGTGATGGTCGGTAGTAACGTAAATTTGGTCGCGCCTGTTACATTGGATGATGGGGCTTTTATTGCTGCTGGGTCAACGATTACAAAAGATGTGCCTGCGGATTCTTTATCTGTGGAAAGAGGTGAGGCAAAGGTGCGCACGGGCTGGGCTGCTTTATACAGAAAACGTAAATCACAAAATGACTAAGGCTTAGTCATTATTCCATCCTGTCATAATCATTATGCATTGAAACATTCCGTAAGACTTCGTGATTTGTGTTTTAAGGGGTGCGCATTAGAATTTTGGCATATATAAGAATAATTTTAGCGCAATACAGGATATTTCTATGTGTGGTATTTTTGGCATTATCGGTGAAAAAAAAGTAGCTCCTTTGCTTCTGGAAGGGTTAAAGCGTCTGGAATATCGCGGTTATGATTCTTCGGGCATTGCATCATTATCAAACGGGCATATTGATCGTCGTCGCGCGGAAGGTAAGCTGGTGAACCTAACGCGTAAGATTGAAGAACAGCCGCTAGATGGTACAGTCGGGATAGGTCATACGCGCTGGGCCACGCATGGTTTGCCGAATGAGCGTAATGCACACCCTCATGCGACAGATAAAGTTGCGGTTGTTCATAACGGTATTATTGAGAATTACGCCGGATTAAAGGCAGAGCTTCAAGGGAATGGAGCGGTTTTTCAAACTGAAACAGATACAGAAGTTGTGGTTCATCTTGTGACCTATTATATGGAGCAGGGGGATGATCCGGTAACGGCGGCCAATAGGGCGATGGATCGTCTGGAGGGGGCATATGCCCTTGTTATGATCTTTGCAGGGCATCACGACCTGATGGTTGGGTGCCGTCAGGGAACGCCGCTTGCAATCGGGTATGGAGAAGGTGAAATGTTTGTGGCCTCTGATTCTTATGCTTTGGCACCCTTAACCCGTAAGATTTGTTTTTTAGAAGATGGTGATCGCCTGACGGTTAAACGTGATGCGGTTGAAATTTATGATGCAGCCAAAACACCAATAGAACGCAGCATTCGTATTACAGAGCAATCCGGTGCCATTACCGGAAAAGGGGAATATAGGCATTTCATGCTCAAAGAAATATATGAGCAGCCAGCCGTCATCGGGCAAACGCTTAATTCCTTTGTGAATGCCGGATGTGGGAAGATTACGCTACCTGATAACGTGCTAGACGCGATTTCATCTGCGCCGCGTCTAACCCTTATTGCCTGTGGTACGGCGTATTATGCATGTATGGTGGCAAAATATTGGTTTGAACAAATTGCGCGCATTCCATGTGAAATTGATGTGGCCAGTGAATTCAGATACCGTGAGGCTCCGATGCCTGAAGGTGGGGTTGCGCTCTTTATTTCGCAATCAGGGGAAACACTCGATACGCTTGAGGCGTTGCGCTATTGTAAAACCCAAAACCAGAAAATTATATCAATTGTTAATACGATTGAGAGCACAATTGAACGTGAGTCTGATTTTGTTTTGCATACATTGGCTGGCCCTGAAATTGGTGTCGCCTCAACCAAGGCCTTTACAACGCAATTGACGACATTGGCGTGTATGGTTTTGGCAACGGCAAAGGAAAAAGGCGCCATCAATGCCCAGCAGGAACAGGAAATGGCAGAGGCACTCCGTCATGTTCCGACTATCGCGGCGGATATATTACAACATGATGAGGCCATTCGTACGATCTCCAAGGATGTTGCAGAGGCGCGTGATGTTTTGTATCTCGGACGGGGAAGCCTCTATCCGATCGCGCTTGAAGGTGCGTTGAAGCTCAAAGAAATCTCTTATATTCATGCAGAAGGGTATGCTTCAGGTGAGATGAAGCACGGGCCTATTGCCTTAATTGATGAAACGGTGCCAGTGGTGGTGGTCGCGCCGGAAAATGATCCGATGTTTGAAAAGAATGTCTCCAATATTCAGGAAACAGTTGCGCGTGGTGGTAAGGTGTTCCTTATTTCTGATGAAAAAGGTGCGCAAGCGTTGAAAGAGCAATCAACGTGGAGCGTTGCGATGGGGGCGGTGCATCCATTTGTTGCGCCTATCCTTTATTCAATCCCCGTGCAGCTCCTATCCTATCACGTTGCGGTTATAAAGGGGACCGATGTGGATCAACCCCGTAACCTTGCGAAAAGTGTGACGGTGGAATAGTTAGGCTGTTCATGGGGGCTTGGTCGGAGGAACACAAAGTCATAGCCCCCTAATGTGGGCTAATACTTTATTCTATTTTCGTGGAAATGAGAAAATGGAGCGAGTGAAGAGATTCGAACTCTCGGCCCCAACCTTGGCAAATTTCTTACCTTTTCGCAAAACCGCAGAAACCCTATAAAAATTTTTCTGTTTTCATCAATTCTGGCATGAACAATCCATGAACATAGAAAAAAAGGGGTTCAATTGAACCCCAGGCCGCAACCTCAATTACTAAGTCAGTTGGTGATTGAGAGTTTTAACTTTTTAAATTGGCTGCTCTAGATAAAATTCTTCCGCGTTCTTCTTCTGTCATATCTTGAAGTGGATCATCTTGTAGACATAGGCCTTGATCTAGTGCCTTGTCTACTACTGTTGGTAGGATGTCTTGTGAAAAAAGTTGTATAAATCGTGCAAGGTTTATAAGTGTGTAGTGAATTCTATCCGATTTAAACAAAATATGAGGTGTGATCGGTTCAGAATAAGCTGGAGTTTTAATTTGAGTTTCTACCATTTTTAAAAATTCTTCACCTTGTGCACCGCTAAGGCTTGCTTGTAGCATTTTAAATCGGGTTTCACATCTAAAAATCATCAACAGATCATGATGAATTAAACAGCCAATAATTTTCCAAAGCGATATAGTTGATCGATCGCTTGTTTCCATAGTAGTCTTATTTAGAAGTTCTATTAAGCCCATATTTTCAACAAGCCGACGAGCATGGATGCAGAACGAAATCAAATCATTTGTTGCAAGGGTATCTTGACGCTCATTTACATCTGCTGCTCCTGCAAAAGGCCTGGAGGTAGCATAAGCTGACAATCTGGCCGTGGCATCCAGGCAACTCTCATAACTGGCTCTAACTACTTTTTTATCTATTAAACTTTGCGGCATATTAAATGCGTCCTCATTTAATTAATTTGAGTTTCATGTATCTATAACAATTCTTAGATTTTTTTATGGATATGTCCAGCAGGATATTTTACTTGTTAAAGAACAACCAATAGGTGAAAGAAAAACGCGTTAACTCATGTCAGATGTGCTCAAAAATTTGCTGGATTTACAAACAAAGGCAATCCCAACAATTCCTGACCAAGCTCCCTTAGTTTGCCTCGTCTTATATCTTTTTTATGAGTCTAATAGCGAAGAAAACAGAGTAAAAGTGGTCAATGATCTTTTTTATCATTATCGTGATGCAGAATATATGCAGATGTTAAATGAGACTTTAAAGTCTGATGAAAAAACTTATGAATGCTACGAAAAGGCCATTAAAGCGACAGAAAGTGGTGTAATAGAGATTTTCGACAAAGATTTCGACACAGATATATGGGGACATGGTACACAGGGAATATCTAAAGTCTATACAGTTAGCTTTTTGGTATGGGCTGAAGAACAAGGCGTTATCATACCTGAATATGTTATGTCTGATAATCAGGATAAAATTCAGTATTACTACCAAGAGAAATTTTCACGTGAGCAAACAAAAAGAAATTTCCCTAAAGTTGAAGTAGAAGAAATCAAGAAACGTCTTTACGAACCGTTGTGGTCTATGACTGATGCATTACTTTATGCGCTGGGCTACAAGAGTAAACTGAGTAAGGAGAAAAAGGTTGGCTTTCTTCGATATAAAGAGAACGTGAAAAACATAATGGGTTATGTTGAAGACGCAAAGAAAACGGGAGACTTGAAGCTATTCGAATACGATGAGCATCTAATAGACGCTGATCAAACGGATATCGATAAGAAAAGAGAGGAAGCTTTTTTTTCATGCAAGGTTAAGCCTAGAGAGTTTATTCAATGGTTAACTGATATGCCATTAACCCTTCCTACTGCTAATGAGCTAGCTTCTGACTTAACCATTTTCAATAACAATAGCAAAGAAAAACGAATAGAAGTGACAAAAACCATGAGTAAAACAGATCAAGAGTATGAGTATGACGTAGCCCTTTCGTTCGCTGGTGAAGACAGAGAATATGTTGAAGAAGTAGCAGGACAGCTAAAAGCATCTGAAGTAAAAGTTTTTTACGATAAATTTGAGGAGGTCGGCCTATGGGGAAAAGATCTGTACGTTCACTTAGATGAGGTTTATAGAAAAAAGGCGCGCTATTGTGTAATGTTCCTATCCAAACATTATGCTGAAAAGTTATGGACCAATCATGAGCGTGAAAGTGCACAAGCAAGGGCTTTTGAAGATAGCGAATCTTATGTCTTACCTGCCAGGTTTGATGACACTGAAATACCAGGAATACGGCCTACTACAGGCTATCTGCCTATTGCAAACATGGAACCAAAAGAACTGGCGGCACGAATTATTGACAAACTCAATGTTAGTGATGCACAAAATCCAGAGCTAAAAAATAAACAACCTGTCACCGACTTTCGTGAAACACCTTCGACGAAACTTAAGTGCTTCTATTTCGAAGAAGAAGAGGCATTGGGTCAGGTTGGCGATCCCGATTTAGACGATAATACTGATTGTGCTTACACAGAAGAAAAGGCATTTTACTTACGCTTAATTCCCAGCCAGAAACAAGAAAAGCCACTTCCCGTTACTTCTTTATTTGAAGCTGTTGGATCAGGAAAGTTATTTCCATTTCAATCTGGCGCTCATTTTTTTTACAGTAGAAATAAATATGGAAGTATTGCTTTTGACATTAGAAATGACGGTGAAAATACACTAAAAAATTCGGCTCAAGCTTTTCGTAATGGAGAAATATGGGCAATAAACGTAACGCATATTATCAATCATGAGGGTAAAGTTGTGGTGAGAACAAAATTATTGGAGGACATCTATATTAAGAGTTTACCCAATTATATTAATTTTGCCAGAAGCATGGGGGTAGAGCCACCTTATACAGTTGAAGCGGGAGCTATAGGTCTTAATCAGGCGTATTTAGGGATACCAAAAGATTATGACGATGGCTTGCGTGGACCTATCCATGAGAATGAACTGATTTTCAGAAGAGTTATAGAAGAAGCAAGCGAAGCTGAAATTCAGCAATTCCTTCTAGATTTTTTTGAAGAGCTATTTGATCTCTCCGGGTACCGCAGGCCTGAAAACTTCAACAACTTTCCTAAATAAGACTTATTTTGCTTCCCCCATTATCTTGTCGAACAATTGCTTCGAATTAGCAGGGTAGCCATGAATATACCGGGAAAAAGGATGAGACAAACAAGAGCCTTTGGATACCCATTCTTTAATGTCCCAACCAGCTTCAATTAATTCCGAAGTTGCAAAGATAAACTCCAATGTGTCTGTGAAAAAGATGCTGAAGTGTAAGCGATCTTTTGCTGTAAGCTTTTCTTTCTTAGAGGCACCATGAACATAAAAGTTACGACAATTTATTGTTTGATCTATAACGAGATCGAGTTCGGGGAGCTTATCGATTTGATCTGTTATTAATCTGGCTCTGTGCTTTACTTTAGTTTTAAGATTGTGGTTACCAGCTCTACCTAATGCTCCGAGTATGCCGTCTCTTTCTTGAGTGCGCGGTATGGCGCTTAAAACTTTCTTGCATGCTTCGATTGCTTTACTCAATTCTGGGCACAGAGATTTAGGAGAACCGACAGCATTATCAGGTAGAATATCAAACATGTTGGCGGCCCCTACCAGTCGGTCAATCGTATAATTATTCTGGTTTCTAAAAGATTGAACGAAACGAGCACGTGCTTCTTGTCTATCTTGCTGACTCTCTAACCAATTCTTTAAAACTAAAGAAAAAATATCAGGGGACATGCCCCCATTAATCAAAACATCAGATGGATGTGGTTTGCGTTTTTTCAAATTCTGTTTATATTCTGGGTACATACACCAATAAACATCCAAAATGTTATGCTGCTCTTTACCCCCTTTTGTTTCTAAACGTAGGCTGGTTACATTTTGCGCGTGCCCTAAGACGGTTTCTAAAAAACCTAGCAAAACGTAAAATTTATTTATTGCACCATCAAATTTGTGCGGGCTTTCAAATTCTATGCGCACAGGAATACGATTTTTCATGCTTATACCGTCGGGAGAGGGCATGGTCCACGATGGACAATGAGAAGCTGAAACCTTCCCCCAGCATGTTCTGGAATTGAAAATTCCCTCTTTTCCTGTGTAGTAAAAAACTTCAGGATATTCTCCTACTTGGAAAGCTTGTTCTTGTTTTTCTGAAATTTGTTCTAAAAGGGCTTTTATGTCACAGTCGTCCTGTAATATCGTTCCAAAGGCATCAAAATCGTAAAAAAGACAGGATGCGTCTTCTATCAGAAAGCTAAGAGCTGTTATGACTTCTTGATCTGGATTTAGGTGATCATTTCCGAAGATTATGTAATGAGGAAATATATCAGAGAAAAAATATCTTTCACCTGCACGAGATCCGCTTCCGGGAACCTCCGACGTTATACAGTTTATTAAAGAGATCTTTTCTTTATCCTTTAGAACGCCATATATGGTCTTACCATTCGTATCTCGTAGATTATAAAAGTCTTTTGAATATAGCTCTAGGTTTGTTTTGTGACCATCTAAGCTTAATTGGCCAACTAGTGGATCTGAGTAAGAAGGGAGTGTAAACTCGCCAAATTTTGTGTTGCTTTCGTATTGTTTCATGAAACTACACTTTGCCAATTACCTTATATTTAAAATAGCACCTTTTTGCTTCTGTTTTGTATTTCTTCTGGAAGCATCTTCATTGAAGAGGATCCTTTACGAACATATGCTGTTCGCTCGCCTCTGACAGTATTTATGTCGTCTACAGGCTCTACAGAAATAATAACGACTGGTTTCGAAAAAACTGGTTCACAATACACTGTAAAACAGTCATCTTTCGTTATATTTTCTTTAAGTCTCTTTTTTATATCCGCAATGTAACTATCTATTGCTTGGTCGGTTTCGCACTTATATTCTTTGCACAAAGTAGCCGTAATATCTACGATTTCAGCATTATCATTTATCCCTATAAATAAGTGCCCTCCTTGGGTATTAGAAAAAGCACACACAGTCCTAATTACTTGATCAAATTTAGAATTTTGATTTGCTCGGAGCGCTATATATGGTTTGAATTCACATCGACTTCCTTCGCCTTCCTGAATCATTGGCCCGTAATCGCTATTTCCGATTATCTCTCTTATATCTTTAGATGAAAGATAAACATGAGGCCATTCAGAAGAGGACATGTAATCCAGAACTTCTTCCTGTCTATTAAGTAACCACAGCTCAACTGTTTCTATGTCATCGATGGAAATGCTTTCTTGTGGTGTAAACGTTTTTATATCTCGCTGGTTTACTTCGCCAACTAGGGAAGACTCTTTGTCTTTCACTTCAATCGATAGAAAATTATTTTCTATCGATATTCTATTCCTTGTATCTTCTAGCCCTATTAGAAAACCGCCTTCTTTAGAATCCTTTCGATCTAATGGTCCCAACAAATCTAGAAAATCTCTAATATATTTTTTAGCAGAAGCATGGAATTTAGCTTGATAGCCAATTAGCTTGGTATCGTTAAAGTTGTTGACGTTGTAGACCTTGGATGTATAAACCCTAATAGGGTATTGTGTTTTTGAAGCATGGCTTGGAATAAGCTCTTCTTCCCAATTTGTATCTTCTGAGAATTTTATATCCGGCATGTCCTTGTGTAAGGAATAACCAGCATATAAATGTTCTATAATCTCTAATAGAGTTCCTTCTATAACCTTCGATACAAAATAAAAGCCTTTATACTTTTCCTCATAGGCGGATTGTTTGTCATCATTTATAGAGCAAGTTCCAACCAAATATTTCCACTGGTCGCCATTATGTATGAACACAGCCTTCAAACAAAATATTTGTTTATTATCTGTTCCCGGAATAGCTTTAATTCTATCAAAAAGTGTACTCTTCCTTATGTTTAATTTACGTACAAAATCCATCAGATCCTCTTTTAATCTTCTTTTTCCTTTATATACGGGACTCGAAAAATCATGGGTATATTGGCCTTGAATGCCTTACCTACGGCAATTGCAGTTTGATCTTCGAGGCTTGGTAAAGATTTAATCATGTCTGGACCGAGATAATTAGCAAGAAATTCGCTGCTTGTATTATCAAATTGTCTAAAGGCAATAATCGTATTACATTGAGTCAGAATAGTCTTAGACACATTTGCTGTTCTTTGTGCAATAACGATAAAACCAACTTCGTACTTTCGACCTTGTAAAGCTATTTGCGCAATCCGATTTACAATGTTTTGGTATTCTCTTTCAGATATGAAATTCCATTCGGGAATAACTGTATGAGCTTCTTCTAAAACAATACAAATCTTTTGCATATTTTCATTTGCCTTGTTTTCCTTTGCTATTAGGAAAATGTTATTGAAAAAAGCATCTATAGCTCTAAACATGCCTGCACTATCAGCCATATCAGGTATTTCAAAAATAGCTGCTTTCTCATCTGAATCTAAAAAAGCTCTTATTCTTGACTTATAATCAGATAATGTAGTTCCAGAAGGAATTATTAGTTTAGGTGCCAAATCATGCTCAAGCTTATCTTTGTGCTCGCCAGTGAAGTCGACGATGATTGCTTTTGTATCATTTTCAACAATGTCTTTAATGAGTTTTCTAGAGAAAACAGACTTGCCAACCCCAGTAACACCCAAAATAGCGGTATGGTGTGTCACAGCTTCATCCATGCAAAGAATTGCAGGGTAATTTGTATCAGGAATAGAGCCCACAACTGTCTCATCCTCTCCAGCATTAATTGCGTTAATGGAAGGAGCTACGTACACAGGGGAGTTTATTTCAGGAACCCAACCAAATTTTTCAAAGGTTGTTTTTTTTGCATTCCAAACACCTAGCTGCACAGCTTCACCCACAATAAAGCCACTTTCATTTTTCGATTCTAGCGTTTCAACTTCTGTGATGCCTTGTACAACTTGATACAGAACATGGGTATTGCGAATGGTTACAGTAAGAAGTGCTCCTTCAGAGATTGTGCCCATCTTAGCGTATTGACCATATTCAAAACGAAGCTTTTGTATTGTTGATCCATCAATAACTACTCCAACAAATCTATCAAGAAATTCTGGTTTTTCTTCATCTTGTTTGAGCTTGTAAAGAATATTGTCTTTTTTTATTTCATCCTCGGAATATTCTGCAAAGGCTTGTCTTATGTCATTATTAGAGAGGACCTTTACCCACTGTTCTTGGTTTAGAAAATAATTATCTACAATCATGCCTCTATGAAGTGTTTTTTCAGAGCCCATAGCATATCTAAACTGAACAAAATCAAACCGTTTTACAGGCACCCGCTTTGTAAAAAGTTTTGTAAGAAATATGTTTCCTGATTGTACGCCGATGATTTCTCCTATGTCATTGCCAGATTTGGGTTTTTTAATGCTTATTTCATCTATAAACTTCTTAGGATCGCAAAACAAAATTACGGAAGAAAATAAGAAAAGAAGCAAGAATTCGATTGATTGCGAATCCACATAGAAGAGCATTGTAAGTATGAACAAACCACCGTATAGAACCTTAGCATTACCAAAATGCACTGCAAACTTTTTCAAATTATAAGACAGTGTATTTTCTAAAGATTTTTCACTTTTGTCCGCGTCTAATAAAAACAAAGCGGTAAAAGAAGAAAAAAGAAGCACTAGGTTGTAAGAATAAAAAAGAGTATACCAAACTCCCATTTTATCTAAATGATCGTTCAAAGGCGATATCATAAGTAATATAGCTATGCTTGAAGCTAGTACATCAGCGGGCTTTGTGAAAAAATGTTCTACGAACAATATGCTGAATGCCAGCATCATAAGACATGAAAAAAGTATGGTGTCAGTTTGTCCTACAGGAATTATATTTCCAGAAATTAGATAGGAAAGTCCTAAAATTCCCGATATAAAAAATAAGAACAAGACAATTCTATTTTGTCTGGTCATTATGTTTCTCTTTGTCAGTTTTAAGTTTTTTGTCTTAATATCACTACTATAAGATGATTTGCATTATTTAAAAGCCTATTCATTGAGTATATTTGTGAAATCAAGTCACAATCCTATTGTTATTAAAAAAATAAGGGCCTCACCCATAGACCTTATTTTTTCTGTGTATCATTGCTTTATGAATGAATTTAAGAAAAAACCAACTCCATTTTCCCTTAGATTATCTGAGGAAGAGCGTCTGTATTTAGATAAGGTGTCAGGGAATATGCCTTTGGGGGCGTATATTCGTTCTAAAATCTTGAACGAAGAAGCGCCACGTAAAGCATACCGAAAACCCAGAAAGTTGATCAAAGAGAGGCAGGAGCTCGCAAAAGTGCAAGCGATGCTTGGTTCTTCAAGGCTATCCAATAATCTCAATCAATTAGCAAAAGCAATGAATAGCGGTTCTTTACCTGCGAACACGGAGACCTATGAAGCGCTTCTTCAGGCGTGCGCAGATATTACTTTCATGCGTAATGCATTGATGAAAGCTTTGGGCTTACGTCCTCCGAAATAGCCGCCCAATATTAAATCATCATTCTTTTAAAATCAGAGCAAGAGAGGTCTCATGATTTTAAAAGGATCACAACGCGGTAACGGTGGTGAGCTCGCCCTTCATCTTCTGAAGACAGAAGACAATGAACATGTTGAAATTCATGAAATCAGGAATCTTTCATCTGAGACCCTGAAAGATGCTTTCTATGAAATTGAATCCGTAAGTAATGCCACAAAATGCAGGCAGTATTTGTTTTCTGTTTCTCTTAACCCGCCACAAAAAGAAACGGCCTCTATCGAAGATTTTCAAAATGCGATCAATGCCATTGAAAATAAACTAAGCCTTGATAACCAGCCGCGTGTGATTGTCTTTCATGAAAAAGAAGGGCGAAGGCACGCACATTGTGTTTGGTCACGCATTGATGCGGACGAAATGAAAGCAATTAATCTTCCTCATTATAAAAATAAACTTAATGAACTTTCGAAAGATTTGTTTTTGCAGCATGAGTGGGAACTACCCAAGGGGTATATAGATCGAAGCTTTCGAGATCCAGCTTCATTTTCATTGCAGGAATGGCAACAAGCCAAGCGCACTGAACAAGATCCTCGAATGCTTAAGGCAATGTTCTGGCAAGCCTGGGAGCGTTCTGATAACGCCCAATCATTCATGCAAGCGTTGCAGTCATATGGCTTTATGCTTGCCAAAGGTGACCGTAGAGGTTTTGTTGCTGTTGATTACAAGGGAGAGGTTTATTCTTTATCCCGGTGGAGCGGGCAAAAAACGAAGGACTTAACGGAGCGTTTGGGTAATCCTAAATTTTTGCAATCTGTTGAAGAAGCTAAACATGCTATCGCTAGTAAAATGACAGATGCGTTGGATGCTCATATTCAAACTGTTCGGCGTGATACTCAGAAAAGGTTTCAACCTATTAAAAATGCTGCGATGACGATGCGTAATAAACACAGGCATGAACGTGATACGTTAGAGCACAACCAAAATGAACGCTGGCGTGAAGAAGAAACACATCGTATGAAGCGTGTGCCCAGAGGATTGAAAAGCATTCTGTTACGCATAACGGGACGTTACAAAAAGATTAGAAACCAAAACGAGCAAGAGACTATGTCGTGCCGTTTGCGAGACCAGTGTGAAAAACAAAAACTGGTTGAGAAGCAGTTTCACGAAAGGCAAAAGCTGCAGGATAAAATTCAAAACCTGAGGGAAGAACGCAATGACGTTATTCTTCAGTTGAGAAAAGATATTGGACAATATATGGAGATGAAAGAAAAACAGCCTGATGCAAAGTTTGAGATTATTATAGGCCAGCATGGTCATTATATGAATAGGGAATTATAGCTGGTTTAGCTACTAAGCGGACATTACGGTGCGAACAATTATCGTCTTGCCTCGTGTACTTCAAATGCTGTTCCTGCGGCTAAACATGATATTGATATTTGAAGTTCTCCGTCCTCTTCTACTATGCTCCTTACAAGTGCGAATATTGTTTTCACTTTCCTTCCAGTCATAGCATCAAAACGAGCCGATGAGCTTAGACAATGCCAAGCATCAAAAACATAACTTATCCTGATACCGTGTCCTCTGTAATAAGAGTTTCTTAGTTGTTTTTCTCCATTTTCAAATTTATCTATATCTGAAAAATAAAATGGAAGTTGAGCAACAATATAGTCACCCTCTGAAACCACAGATCTTAACTCTTTTTTTGATTTTATTAGAGGGGTTATATCGGTAACAGGAGTTTCTAGAAGGATCTGTTCAATAATATCTGATAAATAGGCTGATACATATATGCCTTCTCCAAAATCCAAGAACCAGTAGCCATTTTCATTTGAAGCAGGCCATTTGTCCTGAGGTTTTAGAACGCCATGCTTATCAATAAACCCATTTTCAAGCATGTAGGTAGATAACCTCTTATCACTGGGAGAAATCGATTTTTTGAGAACTAACTCAAAGGTTCTTTGCAAATTAATCCAATCCCACCTTGAGTAATCTCTACTGTTTTTAAGCTTGAGTATGGCCTTTGCGTCTAGATGCTCTACATGCTCTTCCCATTTTTGCTTAGAAGATTTTAGCTCTTTTCTTGATAAACCTTGAGAGAGTTCCTTTTTTGTGTGCGCAAGATCGTGATGATCGAGACAAAGGACTATCAAGTTTTCTTCGTCGTGGCTTCTGGATTTTGCCCATTCGTCAATATGGTGAACAACGATAGGCTTGTTGGGATTTCTGCAGATACAACATGTTCTGCGACTTTTATAGAGAACTTTTAGTAAGGTTTCTTCTGGAATTGGGGGTCTGTTTTCTTTGAGAAGGGATTCTGCCTGTTCTAACGATAGACCAAGAGAAGTAAGATCTTTCTCGGTTTTTTGTTTTAATGAGGAAATAGTATACCCTTTTTTTGACAGAGTTTCAGCTTTCTGACTACTCACACCTCTAGACAATAAGGCGTTGACGGTTTTTTTATTCATCTGCTTAAAATATTTCTTTGTTTATATGTCAACGGTCTAGTTCTATATTTTCCTATTGGAAACCTATTGTCACTTAGAGTTGTAAGAGGATATCTAAATAATAGAACTAATTATTAACCATAAGCTGTATTTGTAAAGTTTTTTTCGTACTCGCTTTTTATTTTAACGTATCTAAGTACGTCTTTAGTTCTGGTTATGCGGGCGCTTACGGTATTTAATCTCCGCACGGTTGGTCTTGATGAAATCATCATGGGATTTTTAGGGGCAGCAGGAACGTTACCCTGAATGGTGATTAAACGGCCATCTGTTTATGTATGGGTTTATGGTGCAGGTGGGAGAGGCATATCTCCCAAGTCCTGCTTGATGGGTTCCAAGGGAGAGCAACTTCTCCTTTTGTCGATGGGGTTGTAAGGGGAGCGCGAAAGCTCACATTCCGAGTGGTAAAACGGCGATACGTTTTGATGGTATGGGTTAAGTATGGAACGGATTATTGTTCCCGAAAACATGCCATCCGGCCAGAGGGATGCAACGGGAGAGCGCAGCGTCTCCCTTGCCAAGATGTATGAAGGCAAATCGAAGATTTGTAGTACATACACATCTTGCGTTGCTCAGGAAGCATACGGTTTTCTTAAATCTAAGTTTATCCAACTCATATCCTTCATCACTTCTCAGTTTCATCTTAGACAATCCCTCCGTTCCTTAAAAATCCTCCCTAAATATCCGTGACACATCCAACCTTTCTTTGCGCATGCGCCCGGATCAAAGGGTCGGTCGTCCTATCATGAGCTTAAGAACGCACATGAAAGGAGACCGTCATGAACCAAATTGTGAAGACAAACACGCAAGAGATCGTCAACTCCATACCCGATATTAATGGAACCATCGGCGCGGCTCTTGCTCTTGAAGATCAAAGTCATTCAACCAAGCTTATCGAAGAACAGGCAGGATTGGCCTTTGATATGATACGCGGTGAGGAAATCGCTTTTCTGGAAGCCGAGATCGACAATCAGGAAAGCTCGGTCAAACGCTCAAGGCAAGCTATAGACGAACAAGAAAAGGTTCTCTTTGCCACGAGCCCGACAATTAAAGCGGCGCATATCAGAAATGAAAGCACGCAGAGCAAGTCACTGTTTCAATTTTTGATCTGGTCAAAGGATTTCACAATCGGATTAAGCTGTCTGATCTGCGGCTTAATTGTCGTTTTGATGGGTGCGAGCAATGTCTATTCGATTATCATGGCATCGGGAACGCCTGTATTTTTGGATGACCCGCGCCTCGCCATGATGCTCTCAGGGTTACTTCCGATTGGGAGCATCGCATTGAAGTTTTTCAGTGCCACAATCCAAAGCGATAAGTTCAAGAAACGTTACACCACGGCGCTCTATGGCGCGGCGGCTGTTTCGCTCATTGCATGGATTGTCCTGTTCGGAATGACTTTCGGTTCTGCGGCGTCCGGCTTTGATTGGGATAGTCTGGGTGAAGATAACACAGACAAAGACGCGACATTCACTGTTGTTCAACTGCTCACTGAAATGCTGGTCGGTGCAACGCTGTTTCAGGTGGCGGGTGATATCTGGTCAACATATGCACCAACCACCATGATCGCAAACCCCGCCTATGCAGAGCGTAAAAGAAACCTTGAGCTTTTGCGCGGCGATCATGATGAATTGCGTAAGACATATACGCAAAACACAGCACGTCTCAGCATGCTTATGGCTGCCCGTAAAGCTTACATCAATTCCCAAATCCTGCATTACCAACGTCAAGCGGCAAGACTGCATGGGGATCACAGCTCCGCGCTCAACAAACAGAAAAAGGAGAAATCAGGTATGAAAAAATTACTAACACTAGCCACACTATCTATGCTTTGCCTTGGGGCATCGCCAAAGGCAGAAGCTAAAAACCTTGTCATAGGTATGTCACCTGTTTTGAGTGCAGAAGACGGCCGGAGACAAATGATACAAGTCCTGCGCTATCTCTCTGAAAATCTGGAAGTTGGAGAGCATGCTAATATCTTTGATGCGGAAAACAGACGTTTTGTCGGCTCGTTTTCAAAGCCTGCAAATAAAAACTATGCAAGCCCTAAGGCGCTGCTGCAATATAACCGACGCGTCGCAGCGAATTTGAAATCCATGTACCGTGCCGATCATCCTGATCTTGCGAGCGGTATCAAGGCTTCCGTTAAAATCCCGCAATTTCTGACGTTCTTGGCTCAGAATTATGCGCCTTTAACGGATACGGATATCGTCATCTTAGGCAGCCCGATATACATGGATTTGCAAACGCCTTCATGGGATATGCGCGGCGGTAAATTTGCTGGCGACGGGCATTTTAGTGCGCAAGCTGATAAAAGCGTATTCTCAACCGTTGGCAAAGAGACCTTTTTGCAAGGGGCGAGAATTCATATTCTGTATCCAAGCAAAGAATGGGAAATCAGCGATAGCTATCGTCACTACATCACAAGAATGTGGACGCTCTATATCGAAGCACAAGGCGGGGAGCTTTCGAGCTTTACCGATGATGTCTCAACATTCCGGATGCGTGTTCGTAACAGTGCCGGAGCTTTGCCGCATACCTTCAAACGTGAATATACGGACAAGCTGGAGACATTTGAAATGGCTCCTGAGCAAAGAAAACGCACATCCATTCATGAGCGTGAACTGAGCACGACACTACCCTCTAAAAGCGCGATGAATATCGCTGATGAGGTCGAAATCGGCATTAGCTGGACATGTGATGTGTGTGATTTGGATATCTATGTTCGCCCGAACCATGTGGCCGATGTTCTGTATTTCGGCAACACAAAAACCGCAGAAGGCCTTTATCACAAGGACTTTGTGAATTCACCGCAGGCCGTGAAGGGTTATGAGACCGTCACATTTAAACATGCCGTTGATCTGCGCGATACCTTCATCGCGATCAACTGGTATGGCGGTCACTCTCATAGCGGCGTCAGCGGTGAAATCCGTCTTGCGATTGGTGATAAGACCTATGGCCTTCCGTTTCATATTAAAGGTGAAAACGGTAATGCAGCGTTGGAACGCGATAGCGTTTTGAGCGCAAGTAAAGCGGCTAATGATAATTGGATCGTTATCCAACCGAAGAAAATTTTGGGCTTATAAATTCACTTTCTCCTCACCACTCAAGGCCTGCCGTAACAGGCAGGCCATTTTTTTAGAAAGGGCAACCAGATGGCAAGACGCGGACAAGAACCTTCCATGATGCAGCAAATCTTCGCCATCACAATTTTCAGTATTGCTGCATCCTACATAGAGCCGACAAGTGAAGAGCTGTATTGGCTTGAGATGTTTTGTTATCTGGTTATCGCGCTTAGTGCGTTCAAGTTAGCCAATGAAGTTCTAAGTGTATTGCGCAATTTATTGCTGCGTTGGTATGCGCGAAAACCATCACTTAATTACGGCTCTGCGCGTTGGGCAACTGACAAAGACCATAAACGCGCGGGGCGTTTTAAAACCCAAGGATTATTCCTCGGTGCTTCGGCCAAGAGCGGGCGTCCGTTGTTTTTCAACGGTGAAACGCATGGTCTGACGTTATCACCAGCAGGTGGTGGTAAGACTGTGAATTTCTTTATCCCCGCTTTGCTGCATAGTGACATGCCGATGATTGTTCCAGATTTAAAAGGCACACTGGCATGCATCACCAAACGCACTAGAGCAAAGCGGCATAAGCATAAAATATACTGTGTTAATCCTGCGCAGCTTTTCGAAGATAAGCTTGGCAAGGCGGCGCGTTATAATCCGCTGCAGATTTTGTCTGATAGCTGGGCTGCGCAAAATTTATCAGACCTTATTACCGATGCGCAGGCTATCGCGTTTCAGCTCATGCCCGAACCGCCACAGGGAGGAGAGAACACATTCTTTCGCAACGGTAGTCGTATGATCACCGTGTTTTGTATGCTGTATCTGGTGACAAAAGATCAGGATAAAACACCAACGCTTAGCGATATTTTAAAGATGCTTCGAAATGAAACAGATTTGAAAGAAGCGCTCTATGTTGCGTCATGCTCTGACTTGCTAAAAGGCGATTTGGCCGACATGGCGAATGATTTACTGGCCAAGGTTGAGCAAAATGATAAACGACAATGGGAGTCATTCCGTGAAGGTGCGGTGCAGGCATTCTCAGCGTTCAGCGCAAGCGGCTGGCTCGCCGAAAGTACAAGCACATGTGATTTTCGTTTTGCTGATTTGAAAAAGCAAAAGGCAACAGTTTACCTGATTGCCGATCCCACGCGCATGCGTGTTTATGCGCCTTGGCTTGGGTTACTTGGCTGGTGCGCTCTAACGGAGCTCACACGCTGCCAAAGTAAAGAGCAGGTTTTGTTCCTCTTCGATGAAGCCGCAAATTTCAGGATTGAAGGCCTCACGGCTAAGCTTACGGAATTACGGAGCTATGGCTGCCGCGTATGGTTTGCGCTCCAGTCCTTGGATGCTTTCGCGAAAACCTACGGGCGCGATGATTTACAAACATTGCTAGAGCAATGCGAGTGTCAGCAATTTTTCGGTATTCAATCTTATAAAACGGCGGAGCTGATTTCTCGTACTTTGGGCAATATGACGGTGAAGGGTGACAACTTTAATCTTGGCCATATTATTCATGATCCCGTCATGCATAGCGTGGGGGAGCATGCGCGTGCGCTCCTCACGCCTGATGAGGTGCGGCAGTTTGAAGATTGCATCATTTTACTGCGTGGTCAGCCGCCCATTCACGCGCTCAAGGTTGGATATCATGAAGTAAAACCGTGGAGCCGATGGGCGGATGTCGATCCGATGTACGGCAAGAAATTTAAGGGCAAAACAAAGATCGTTTTGAGATATTCATGAGGCAAGCAAAAGTCATATATTGCAGAAAACCGAAAAAGCGTCGCGTGTATAAACGCACAAGCTTACTACCATTTTTGGTGCTGATTTTCCTGCGCCTAAGTTTGATACTCACACCCATAATTTATGCGGGGCTTTATATGTTCGAAAACGGAACACCGCATATGCTCTGGGAGTATCAGTATTACGGCAGTCCAAGTTACCCGAATATCATGTCTTGCACCTATATCGGCTTTGATGGCGTGATTTCATTCCCTTCGAATGAATGTCCGTTTATTGATTTTTTAAAGGCATCTTCACATGCGGTATGAAAAGAATGGGGATCTATATTTAGTCCAAATGATATGTTCAGGGATAAAGCATTAAAACCTAATTCATGCTTTCTATCGTAGAACACTGCAACTGTCCAAGGGATCTTATAGTTATATTTTATTGTATCATGAGGTTTAAGCCATAGATAATAGCACCGTCTATAATGGAACCAGCCTTTAACCAGTTCGATTTCTTTAATATCTGTCCACGGGATGTAACATGAGCCTGAATATTTAAGAAATTCGCTCTCTATGCCATCTTCAAAAACAGTGACTACTGTTTTTGATCTGTCTAATTGTAGCTCAATAATTAATGAGTAAATAAACAGACATATGCAGAGTGTGATGATTAACTGTATGTACAAATTAATACTCGAGAGTAATAGAGTAAGTAACATAAGAACTATAAAACACACATAAATTACAATTCTGGACCATTTGAAGGCAGAACCACGATTTACTTCTAATATTTTATTACCAGTGTTTTGCATGTTTTTTCAGCTAATTAAAAATATACAACAGGTGAACTTGCACACAACTATGGAACTAAACCAATTCCGGCTCTGGTTCAGGAGTGCTATCAAGCCCATAATTTTGAATGGAACGTACAACGCGTCCTGAGCGTAAAGATTTAAGTATTCGGCCAATATTAAGCTCGTCGGCGTTTGCTTGTTTGCTGCAAACATAATCGGACGGTGCAACATCAAGTTTATTTTTTTCTGAGTAAATTTTGCTGTGCCCTTTGATATTGTTGGAGGGGCGTATTACCTCATCACTTTCCCAATCTCTGCCTGGACGCGCAGCATTATCTAAAACGCGATTTTGGATTGTGCTCTCAGGGTTATTGGCCTTAAACAAATAATTTTGAGGGTTTGCATTGATGTCAGCTATTAAATCCTGAACGGCATCTATAGAAGCTTGTGGGTCTTGCGCGTTATGAACCGTTTGTAGCTCTACGCCCATGAGAGTTGCCGCTTTTTTTGCACGCTTTTGGGCAAAGTCAAAATTCTGTGCTGTTTTCTCGTAACGGTAAATTGTACCTAAATCACCTTCTGAATTCTTCCATGAAAAGTGCAAGGCTACGTTATCTCTGGGGTTGTATAGATTTACACTGTTATCGCGAGGATCAACATAACCATGTGTTTGATCCGATGTTAAAAAGTTGCTCTTGATGTAGTGCGCCAGATCATCAGGCGTTTCGATGAAGAGGTCTTTCCCGAGGGGCTTAGGGGGCACAAATTTTTGTTCACCTGTATCATAAAAAGCTTTTGTTTCTTCGGCGCGAAAAGCATTAATTCCGATCATTCCTTGTTTGTGGTCATACCCCAAAACATGTTTGTTGAACGCATGTCCTCGTGCAAGACATTCAACGTATGAGTCTAAAGTTAACGCAGGTTGAGAGTTATCCATCGAACTCCCCATGCAACCCTGTTTTTATGCGTCTGGGCAAACGTGACTGTTGTTTAAAAACGGTGCTTTCAATATCAAGAATATCATCATGTAGACGGTTGAAGTCATCGTGGTCGTAATCATAAAAACTACAGGATGGGAAATCAGTGAATGCGGCTACTGCAGAGCACAAATCCAGGAATTGCAGCTTATGTATTTTGAGCATATCCGGTGTTTGTGATTGCTTGCTGATAGAATGTTGCGCCTCGTTCAGTGCATCAAGGGGAACATGACAGTCAACCGTCACATCATCCGTGTTTTGTGCATATTTCAGGAAGGCGATAAGTTTCTTTTTCCATTCAGGTGAGGCATGCAAAATGACGTTATCACCCTCAACGGAGTGTAACGTAATTTGCGGATCTAAAATTGCTGTAGGACTCGCCAAAGTCATCACCCTTTTTATTTTTGCCTGAGTATACTCATTTCAACCAAAGATAACAAATTTTTTGGTTGAGCGTTTTATTGTTTTTTCGGCGTGATTTCATTTCAAGCGAACGAATGTTCATTGATTCTATGAAATAACAAATACTCACTTTGTGCCGATTGATCAGCTGTAATTCGAGTGATAAACTTTTTTTATTGAAATTTGACATGGTCTATTTGGTTCCAGAACATGCAGACGTTTTAGGGGCTGTTAGTTATTCAATTTTCTCAGAAAAGGTAGATAACAAGTAATTATGAATTTAGACAATTTAACAGGCTTCACAATGCCAAGCATTCCCAGAATTTACGACCCTACTGAGCCGAAGAGGGAGTTAGAGATTCATGGAGAAGATGAAACCATTATTTATGAGGCTATCAATAAGCTGGATAAGTCTAACCTTAAAACAGAAGATCTATTTGAACTTTTCAGTGATTGGCATACTAAAAAAACGTTAACCGTGAAAAGAGTTTTCGTTTCCACATCTATTCTTGTTGCAGCGGCAGCGTGGATCGGTATTGACTACACCGATTTAAGTTTGTTTGGTCTGAAAGTGGCCAATGGATCTCCCGATAAATTCATAATTTTTATTCTTTTGTCCATCGTTATTAGCGGAATATTCTATGAGTTTTCTAGGCGAATTGACGGCTCAGTTAGAAAAGCCAAGATCAACCACATTAACAATGATTTAAAAAGCTTAGTTCAACCTGTTAAAACTATAGATGGGGCCATGGAGCGCAACAATATTGATGACTTCAGTGATCTATATTTTGATTTTAGATCGTCTATGGGGCGTCCTAAACATGATGCTATAGACGTATACAGAGCAGTTAAATTCTACAAAAAGAATTTATCTAAAGCAGGAGTTGGGTTGACTGTCGTAACAATAATGGAGCACATAGTAACTTATGCAATCGCAGGATTTGCCTTAGTCGTATTGGCTATGCAGCTTGTACAGTGAAATCTCTTATTTTTAGTGCTGAGTAGCTTCTTCATTGTCCATATCAGGTCTTATTCAATCTATGCCATCAGCTTATCAAAGAGCTGACGAATAACACTGTCGTCAGTATCCGGTGTATGAAGCCCGACGCCATACTCTTTTATTAAAACCTCTTTGTTTTGGGAGATCGGGTCTTTAGAGCGTGTGCATCGGATTTTACGTTGTGCGGTGCTAATACCATGATGATTTGAGCTTACCGTGATCGTACCGCCATCAAAGCCCAAACATTTCTGGCTGGGTGAAAGCTCCATACGCATGACGTAAACTTTCGGCAGATAGGACGAGGGATCATCCAAAATGATAAAGTTATGGCCGTTCTTGCTCAGCACATAACCATGGCTGCGCTGTTTTAAGATGTCTGAAAATCCGTCCTTAGGATAGTAGAAAAGCTCCTCGGCGGTAATGACACCTTCGCGGTTTTCTCTAAGCCTTAAAACAAATTTCACAATACATCCGGGCTTTTCAACGGATGGGATATAGCCCCAATAATCTCCGGGAAGGCTTTGCCTTGCCAGTTTATCATCGCGCTCTGATACATCCATAAACATGCTCAAAACATGGGGTAGGTCGTTTGCGCTTAATCGCTGATCTTCGTTTGAGAATGAAAATTCAATATCTTGTTCTTTGAGCATATCCAAAATTACATCGTAAAAAATGAGTGGGACATTTTCGTATGAGGTTTCGGGATGGGACAGATATTTTGAAAGCGTGCCTTTGGTCGTTTGGTTATCGGGGTGTCCCGCCTTATGAGCGTTCCTGATGATCTCGGCTTGGGTAAATTGAGGGTGAGATTTACTTTTGCAGATATCTGCAGCTTTTCTCAATAGTGCAATTTTTTTATGATTTCCGATCATTGCCCCCTCGTATTGTCGTAATGCGTTTCCGCAAAGTTTCCCCTTGAGGAAACAATCTTAGAGCAAAAGGGCGGTAACCAAAACACATAAAAACAATTTTAAGGGTTACTATGAAACCGTGAACACAACTGAAACTTAATTAACCTAAGGCTGCGCAGCTTTCCTAACGAGCAAAGGAAAGCACTATGAGACACACTGAACACTATTGCCATTTCGGCTGTAAAACAACGATGACAATTATAATCGCGCCTGCGGAATGCTTGCTGAGCCAAGGCTATTACATTCTGATATGGTACACATTTGTAAACCTGCAATTATCACGGCGTGAGCTTGCCGATGAAGTCCTGAATATATTTCGTGATGCATGCTGCGTCAGGCTTCTAACCCATGAAAAGGAAGCTTATCATTTACCTGAATTTGACGATGTCTTCACAGAGGATGATTCAAGGCGATGGTTTGGAGGGTTTACGCGAGCAGATGAAACAGGGGAGAGTCCGGCGCATTATACAACGATCATTCCGCGTCTTGAGGTTTTGGATGCTGCTGCGAAAATCATAAATCCGCAACCGTTCAGAGCTATAGGACACACATGTTAAATATGTCTATACCTAAGATTTAAAGCGTCGCTGTTTCGGTGACGCTTTTTTCAATTGTCTCAGAAAATAAAAACTCTACAAAAATCTGATCTGAAGATTAAACTTGATGAAGTACTTTCCATCTTCTTCATATATCCAGCCAAACAAATAGGGTTTTTTTGGTTTTGCTTGAGGGAATCCTGGATTTTGTTCGTCTTCACCCGTTGATGGTTGCTCTAGCTTGGTGCTGGTAATGAGGTAGGTCTCAAAGTCGTTTTTGTTATAAATATGGTAGCAGCCAATCTCACCGCTTGGACGAGCTATGATGAATCCGCCTGTAGCGTCATGGATACCCGTCCACATTGTTTCGGGCGTCATGCCCAGTGCAGCATCGGTCAAAAATTTCTTGATCTTATAGTGGTAAAATTGATGGCCTCTACTAAGGTCATAAGATAAAGGATTTTCGTCGGTCAAAATACTTACTAAGTCACGAGTATACGAGGTTTGATCGCGGTAGCGATATAACAACATATAACTGATAAGTTTAGGGAGGTCTGATTCAATTAGAGATAGGTTTAAGTTAAACATATCAGATTGAACTTTTACAAAATCAATGGTGCAGCCCAGCTTTAAGAGCTCTTGTATTCTTAATGTAATCTTTGAAAGAGACCTGTTTGCAGAAGATTTGATATAGGTTTCAGTATTAATTTTCTTGATATCAATATCTGAAGGAGGAGTGATTTTGTATATAAAGTTTGTACCTGCGCCGGGGTTTAAAAGTGTTGCTTGCTGGCCGATTGTTGACTTTATGCTAAAACCTAATGTGGGGTTTTGTCCCGTTTTATAATCATGGACCATTAGGTGAATATCAGATTTATCTGTACTGGGGGCTGAGAGGGAATTTACATCTACACTTTTGAGAAAATCTTCGCTTTCAGGAAAGCTGTTGGAACGACCTTTTGCCTTCTTGATACGACCAAGCAAATCATCGGCTTCTTTTGCAAAGACAGACTTTGGCACTTTTAGAATATTTTCTTGAGTTACAGCATCTACGATATGTACGTCTCCATCTATGATGGCGTAATCACGTGCACCTGCTGTTTCTTCACGTATTATTTTTATGATGGGGAATGCGGCCGTTGGTATGTCTTCTAACTGATGATCCGCTGATAACTTCCCTTCAGCCAGTAATCTTAAAAATACATATGCCTCTGTCCACTCACCTTTGTTTCCTGTCAGCATATTAACCAGCCATTTTTATGATTTGTTTCTGATCTTCAGAAGACAAATTCTCTTTGATGTAGTCCAAAATTTTATCTGCAGTGGCTTCGACGGCATCAACTGCGACGCTGTTACCGAGTTGCTTCAACGCTTGAACTTCAGAAACAGGGAATTCGTAACTGCTTGGGAAGCCCATCATTTCTTTACCTTCTTTAGAAGTTAAGCGACGTTCTTTACCGTCAACCCAATATGCATCCCAATTTCTCCTGTCGTGAATGCCTGAACCACGGCCGCCCACGCGAAGGGTATAACCGATTTCACGGCTGCACTCACCGCCCCAAATATCAGACATTGTCTTTTTCAAAGGGGTTGCTTCCGGGAATATAAACTCAGGCAGATCATCACCGTAGTCTTTATTGAAGCCAACGATGAAAACACGAGGTCTGTGCTGAGGGAGACCATGATCAGAGGCTTTTACGACTTTGTATTTGAATGTATAGCCTAAATCATCTTCGAGTGTTTTCTTGATGATTGCGAAAGTTCGGCCGTTATCATGTTTAATAAGATGCCTGACATTTTCTAAAAAGAATGCTTTTGGCCTTTTCGCTTTAATAATATCGCGAATTTGGAAAAACATATTCCCTCTGGAGTCTTTATTTTCAGAGAATCCTCTTTTATATCCGGCTTGGCTAAATGGTTGGCACGGAAAACCGGCACATAGAATATCGAAGTCAGGAATTTGAGCCGCGGGGTTAAGGATCTTTAGGATATCGTCATTAAAATTTTCGTTTTCGAAAAGCTCGGGCGCAAATTTCTCTATATTAGTTTGATATGTTTTTCTGGCGTGCGGATTAACTTCAGAAGCAAAGACACATTTTGCCCCTAAATCATGAAAAGCTAAGTGAAAACCTCCAATACCTGCAAAGAGGTCAATGAATTTCACAGTCATGTGAATCCCTAACGTTGAATTTTACTAAGTACACTATTATTAAGTTAAATACAGAAGTTGTTCCACATTGGGCAGGGAAAAAATGGTAGATATACACACCAAAGAGACCAGAAGCAGAAACATGGCGGCGGTGAAGAACAAGAATACGAAGCCTGAAATGCAAATTCGAAAGGAATTGCATAAACGTGGTTTCAGATACTCTCTGCATAATAAAAAAATTCCCGGAAAGCCCGATTTGTATTTTCGAAAATATAATGCAGCTTTGTTCATTAATGGATGTTTTTGGCATATGCATGATTGTCCTCGTGTAAATATTCCTGAAACAAACTCTGAATTTTGGGAAGAAAAGCTAAATCGAAACAAGCAAAGAGATATCGAAGTAAGACAAGCCCTGGGCGAAATCGGTATTCGTCACATGACTGTCTGGGAATGTGATTTGAGGGGTAAAAATAAACGCCCGATAGAAGATGTTTGCAACGATATACAACAATGGCTTACCTCCGAACAAACAAAACACGAAGACGATTAATCTTCGTGTTTCGCAATATCCTTATCTGAATAAATCCGGTTGATTATCATTGGCGCTTTGTCCAGCCTCTTCAATAATCGCATCCAGTTCCCTGCACAACGTATACTCAATAAACACAAGCGGGTAATCATGTTGTATTCCGGGGCAAACCTCCCGCAATACATTCGTTAAATGGTTGGCAACATCTTGTGTGTCCATACTTCCTTCCTCCTGCTTTTTTATTTTTTTCAGGATGCTTCAGAAGCTGGAAAGAGTCAAGAACAAAAAGTGAACATTTATGCCGTGATTATATAGCAGAAATGTGCTAAATAATATTTATGACTTCAAAAACACAACATAATCATTGCTTTATATGTGATCACAAAATTACAGAAGCAAACGATTCTTCAGAACACATTATAATCAATGCTATTGGTGGAAGGCAGACCGTTGCAGAATTTATATGTACAGATTGCAATAATCATTGCGGAGCAACTTGGGATGCGGCATTAGCAAAGCAACTCGATCCCATAAGTCTATATACGAGAGTAAAAAGGCAAAGAGGGAAGCCTCCTGCACAAGTTTTCAAAACATCTAAAGGACAACTGGTAAGGCTTCTACCCAACGGAGACATGACGTATGTAAAGCCAACAATAAGAAAAACGAAAAAAGAAAACGCAACCAATATACACATCCAAGCCAATTCCAAAAAACAACTTAAACAAGTCATTGATAGCTATAAGAAAAAGCACCCAAACAAACATATAGAAGGAAATATAGAACAAGCTAACTTCCAAAAATTTTACAGTAATGATCCCTTAATGTTTAGTACGCAAGTAGGTGGTCCTGATGGAGGTCGGTCCATCGTAAAGTCATTAGTCGCATTCGCAAAACAGCAGGGTATTCCACCTCAGCATTGTTCAACTGCAAAACAGTATTTAAAAAATATATCTTCAGAACCATGCTTTGGTTATTACTATGAAAAAGATCTTATTTTAAATCGCCCGCAAGGCCATATATTTCACAGCCTATGCATCAGTAATAAAAGCGAAAAACACATCTTATTAGGTTACTTTGAAATTTTCAGCGCGTGGAGAATTGTGGCATGTCTTTCAGACGCATATAATGGGCCAGACATCCACGCATCATACTCAATAGATCCAACACAAGGCAAAGAACTGGATTTAGATATTTGTATACCTATATCTAAATCAGAAATAGACGATATATACAGTAACAAGAAAATATCCGATGGTGATTTAGAAAAGTCTCTATCAACAATGATACAAGTCATACACAAACAACACTTTTTAGAACAAAGTGATAAAATATTTGAAGAAGCATTCAAAACCGCAAAAGAAAAATGCAATGTCGAAGATGAAAGCCCTTTATCTCATGAACAAGCTATGGAGTTCTCAAACGCTGTTCTTATGGAGTGCTTACCTTTTCTGCTGCAAAATGCTCACTTTGCAAAAAAATAGCTAACTTTCCACTGGCGCTCTTTCACTAAGTAACCTATCCTCATAGAGCTGTGTTCGAAAAAGGAACGTGGTGGGGCGTAGTAACCTCTAAACACATGGCGGCTGGCATCAGTCGACATTGGTGCATTTCCTTTGAAAATGCACTAAACGATGCCGCTTCTTGATCTTATGGTCGGGGAGGCGGCGAAATATAACAGCGCTTGCGTGAATACGTCGCGCCGTTTCCATGTGTTGCGGTTACTAACTCCCCGACTTCCAGATTAATTTCCGGAAGTCGTTTTCATTTTTAAACCAATGAAGGGGACACAATGACCATGAATAAGCACTTTTCAAATCCATTTCTGGCAATGGCCGCAGGCTATGATCTTGCTGCTTTAGAGGAAAGCTTTCTGCGCAGACATTTTCAAACCGAAGAAGAGGCACTCAATTATGCCGCTTCGAGAAAGAAGACTGCTGCCGAAAATAATGATCATGACGTTGTGGAATTTTGGGCAGACGTAGAATGTAGGTTGCTTACTGATCTTAAAAACAACACAACTGATTTGATTTCTCTAATCGTTCATGTTGACGGTTTTGAACCGCGTGACAAATGGATAAAGCCTATACTGGCAGATACGTTTTGTAAGGATTTTCACAATCAGCTTTTAACCGCCGTCGAGGATTATGACGAAGGGGGCTAAGCCTGCTCACCCGGAAAGCTCGTGTGTCAGTGTTACTTTGAAAATGAAGGGGACAACACGAGACGAAAGGAGAGCACTATGGACAGACCGTTTTCATGCACAACATTAGCTGAAAGGTGGAATGTATCTCCGCAACATATTCATAATCTCATTCAGCGCGGTGACATTCAAAACAGTTTCAAAATAGGTCGGCATGTGAGGATACCGGCTTGGGAAGTAGAAAGGATTGAATCATGTGGCAGCTTAAACTCTATAGAGGAAAGTACTACGCTTATAGCAAAGTCGACGGAGACTCTATCAGGCGATCTTTACGTACCTCCGACGAACCTGTAGCGAAAAGGCGGTTCGAAGATTTTCTGAAACAGCAGCTCACACCGAGCAACACTGTTGAAGAGATATTCAATGTTTATAGAAAGGAAAAAGAAAATGAACACGGGTCACTCGGGTATCTATGGATACCGTTGCAATTTTTCAAAGATTATACGCCCGAACAAATTACGAGAGATAAGTGCAAGCAGTATGTTCAGAAAAGGCGTGAGAAAGACAAAGTCGGCGATTGGACAATCATAAGAGAAATCGGAGCGCTAAGAGCGGCAATGAGATTTCATGATAAAGAAACGCCTGCACGTTTTTATATACCGCCTGCACCAGCTTATAAGGAGCGGTACTTAACAAAACAGGAATTTAAGAAGCTTATGGCGGGTTCAGTTGAACCCCATATTAAGCTCTTTATTATTATGGGGCTTTGTACTGCGGCCAGAAAAACGGCAATCCTTCAATTAAAGTGGGAACAGATAGATTTTAAACGCGGCATTATTAATTTTGGCAATTCCAATAAATATAAAGGAAAAGCACAAGTGCCGATAAACACGACGCTGGGAAAGGCTTTAAAGGAATACTATGAAGCCAGAACGTGTGAGTATGTAATCGAATACGGATCAAAGCCGATTAAGGATGTCAAAAGAGGATTTACGGCTGCGGTTAAACGCGCTGGTCTTGAAGATGTTACGCCTCATGTTTTAAGACATACGGCGGCTGTTTGGATGGCAGAAAACAGGGTTCCGATGAGTGAGATTTCGCAATATTTGGGGCATAAGAGTACGGCAATAACAGAAAAGGTTTATGCCCGGTATTCACCAGAATACCTCAGAAGTGCAGCAGAATCTTTGGAGGTTTTTTAGGCGGGGTTCAATTGAACCCCTGATAGCAAACTTTTTTTCAGCTAAGTCATTGAAAAAAATGGAGCGAGTGAAGAGATTCGAACTCTCGGCCCCAACCTTGGCAAGGTTGTGCTCTACCCCTGAGCTACACTCGCATGCTGTTAACTCGGTGAAGGGCAATATATATATTTCGAATGGAAATGCAAGTAGAAAACTTCAAAAAAATTAAAAGCGATTCCCAACCTGAACCAACGGCACTTTATAGCCAAGAGGTTCTTGTTCAGGAAAGAGGGAATAGATAATGATATTGGGTGAGTTTTCTACTGGGCGAACCAGACGTTGGGGGACTTCATATTGCATGAGATCCTCGCCGTCTTCCTCATCATAGACCAACATAAAAAGGCGTTGTTCCCGATAATATTCGACGCGGCAAACCATATCCGGTAACGGCGTATCACTTACCAGCATTATACCACCGTCATGTAAGACACCAAGTTCTACATTCATTTTATAGATCCAGACCTTGTGTTGGAGGGGTGTATTGCATCGTTTCAGGTGCGCTTTCCCCCATTTCGGTTAATGTGATATTGCATTGATCCAGAATAGGCGTGGCTGATGGATCACTGGATAATGACGCGCCATCCATGCCGGTGCCGTCAATCATATTCATAATATCTTGTTGGTCGAATGTTGGAATATCTGCATTTTGTTCCAATTTCGCGCATAAAGCGTCTCGATCCATTGTTCTATTAGCCCCACAAAATTATAGTCGGAGACCAGTATAGCCCTTAAATATTAATAATTCCTTATATTTGTTTTTTTAAAATAATGGCAATAGTTTATTCAAAGTTCCTCACTTTGTATGCAGTAAAACAATCTCTCATGGTAATCAGGTATGATTTAGTGCTATAGTGTTCTTCATAAATTGCGCAAATTAGGAGGAACAGAATGTTTCGCAACGTGACAATCAAGCAAAAAATCTACTTTCTTGCTATCTTCGGTTTACTACTTAGTGTTTCCATTTCTGTCGTTGCGATTAGCAGCCTTTCGAAAATAGGTAAGCAAATCCACCAAATTGCGGCAGAAGATATCCCAATTACAAATGGTGTAACAGAGATCACTGTTCATCAACTTGAACAGGCGATTTATTTTGAACGTGCTGTGCGTTATGCGGAGTTGTTTGGGCATTCTGATAAGGCGTATACGCATTATAATAAAGCAAAAACAAAGTTTTTAAAATTGGGCAAGAAGGTCGATCATGAGCTTCAAGAAGTGGAAGAGAAAGTTGCGCATATCTTGGAAATCGAGAAGGACAACAAGGCCATCTATGATGAATTTTCACATGTTCTAGAACTTTTAAAAGAGATTGAGCATGAGCATACTTTATTTGATAAGTATGTAAAGGAAGCTTTTCACCTGTTAGAAAATAAACGATTACAGGATGCTTTAAAATTAGCTCATAAAATTGAAGAAGAGGAAGATAAGCTTGATAAGGCGTTAACCGATCTTTTGTTTGAGCTTGAAGGCTTCACGCAAGAGGCTACAAAACGTGCCGAGAAAATTGAAAAAGACGTGCAGGAAAAGCTTACGATTGCGTCTATTATCGGAACGATTATTTTTGTTGTTCTTGCCTACGGCATTATGCGCAGTATTATTAAGCCGTTAAATGCGACGCAGGTCTATGCAGAAGAGCTTTCCAAAGAAAATCTTGATGCATCAAGACCTGAACTAAAAAGCAAAGATGAAATTGCAAACATGGTTAAGGCGCTTGATGTCTTTAAAGAAGGGGCGAGAGAAGCGCGCGCCTTAAGAGAAAAAAATGCACAGCAAGAAAAAATTGCGCAAGAAAAGCAACGCCAGCAAAGAATGGAAATGGCCGCGCAGTTTGATACGCAATTTGGTAATACAATCGGATCTCTTGCTGCTGCTTCGACTGAGCTGGAATCAACCGCGCGTGTTATGAAGGATCTGGCAGATAAAAACAGCCAGTCTAGTGAAACTGTTGCGTCATCCTCTGAACAGGCAAGTATGAATGTGAATACGGTTGCTTCTGCGATGGAAGAAATGGTGGCCAGTGCCGGCGAAATTGCCTCACAGGTTAACATTGTGAAGGTTAAGTCTAACGATATGGCAGATAATGCGGAATCGGCAAATGAGACTGTTTCAAACCTTAATGAGCTTGCCGAGAATATTGGTGAAGTTGTTGAGGCAATCCAAGGCATTGCAGAGCAAACAAACCTTCTTGCGCTGAATGCAACAATTGAGGCTGCACGTGCAGGGGATGCCGGTAAAGGCTTTGCCGTTGTTGCGGATGAGGTTAAGAAACTTGCAACTGAAACAAGTACCAAGACCGAAGAAATCAATAACCAGATCTCTGAAATTCAGGACGCAACCCGCGAATCTGTGGTCGCGATGCAGAAGATTACAGAGAATATTGGTGATATTGATATCTCTGTAACGGGTGTTTCCGCCGCAATTGATGAGCAAAACGCAACGACATCTGAAATCACAAGAAGTGTAACGCAGGCCTCTCAGGGAACGCAGGAGGTTTCAAACACAATTGTGGATGTAAAACAAGGATCTCAAGAAACTGGAGATTCCGCAGATGCTGTTCTATCTGCGGCGCAGGAAGTCGCACAGTTATCAGAGAACCTGACGGTTGCCGTTAATGAATTCGTTGCTGATATGAAATCATAAGACAGTAGAAATTCTTACTTACTTATACGAATTTATCCGGGCATATGTTGCCCGGGTATTTTTTTATGTGGTGTGTAGGGTTTTATATAGAGCGTAAATTTTTACGTGCAATGTGCGTCAAAGAGGCTTGCCGGTGATGTTGCCATATTTTGTTCAAAGGCCATACGCGCACACATATTCGGGTTATCAAAGACCTCCATATCATATGTTCTTTGAAAGGTCTTGATATCATCTAAGGTCTTGAACAGAAGGCGATTTACTTTCCCGTCTGTGCACCCTGTACGGCAGATATGTAAGGCGGGCTGGGCGGCATCTAAAACACCGGCTTCATCTGTTACATTCTCTAAAAGATCTGCAAATTCTTTTGCAAATTCGGCCATTGATCCGTTTCCGTACTGAATGTCGAAGAACGCGCCGTTATGGTTACGTGCTGCTGCGTAAGATTTTAGGAGTAGCTGATAGCTCTCTTCCAGGTTCTCAGATGAGAATCCGTATCTTGCCAATAAATCGTCAACATCTTGCGCAAATTTATCATTAAATGCCAAGGCCGATGTGATGATATATCCGGTTTGATGTTGATGTATGCCAACGCCAAACATGCGTGCTTCGTATCTATGTGCATATGTTTTACCGTGTTCATCTCTGAGTGCGGCAATCTTAACATCCGGCCATAATATACTTTGCCCGAGGTTATAGTTACTGGCTGTATTCAGGCCACGTTCACGTAAAGTGTTAAAGGTGACGCTCCAGTCGCCTGAGGGAACCTTATTTAAGGTGCCATCAAGATCATAATACATGAATAAGGGATTGTTCATCGCGTGGTTAATATGATCACGTATGAACTCCTCTCCTGTCTTTGCCGTAAAGACATATGGAGGAACGCCGCCGCGCCCCTCTAATAGGCCCTGATGGCGTAAGGCCATACCAATATGGCCGTTGAATGGTTTTCCCTCGCTAAAGGCTGAGCTATTATCTGTGAGCAGGAACAAGAAGGGGGCCAGAGTATAAAGTCGTCGCACATTTTCCAACATATGATCTGTTGTGTAGGGGCTGACTGATACCTGATTGGATTTGCAAACGGCAAAATATTGGACGCATTTATACATATCCTCGCGGTATGGTGCATACATAATCTGATAGCGGTCTACCTCAACAATGCGGCTTAACAGGTCATCGGCTGTCTTATCGGGAAGCTCTTGGAAATATGAACGTTTTAGTCCCAGACCCTGTGCCTTTTCATGTAAGATTTTAATTTTTGTATTGGCATCGTCAAGGACAGTTTGCATTTGATCAAATGACGCGGCCGTGGTTGCGACCTCTAGCAATTCACTTGTCGGCTCGTTGTGAACCCAGTCGTGATCAGGCAGGGCGCCCATGGCGCAATGTTTCAATACACGGTTTTGAGCCAAACTCATGGCATCCAGTGTATCGGTATTTGGATCAAAGAAGGAAAGTTCAACTTCCAGGCCGGATTTGGCGTTGTCACGCCCAACCCCTTTATAAAGATCGACCACATCATCTATGTGGTCGATTATACTTTGATCATCCGGATTTACTTCAGACATAAAAATACCTAACTTGCATTTCGAAAGTTATAATATAACGCGCAAATCCTGACTTGACAAATAATCTCTTTAAAAAGAACACGCGATACCCGTGTTCTGATTAGAGGTCTTTATCTAGGCTGCTTTCGCGCCTTTTTCATTTTCGATACCTTCGAGGATCAATGCTTTTGCCTTTTCTGATCCTTCCCAGCCTTGCATTTTCACCCACTTACCTTTTTCAAGATCTTTGTAGTGTGTAAAGAAATGCTCAATCTCATCCAATAGTATCTTCGGTAAGTCACTATATTCGGTTACATCGGAAAACATAGGGTGCGTTTTATCAACGGGAACTGCCAGAATTTTTTCATCTTGACCACCGTCGTCTTCCATAACCAGAACACCAACGGGGCGGGCACATATAACAGCGCCAGGAACGATTGCGTGTTGGGCGTAAACAAGTACGTCAACAGGGTCGCCATCTCCACCAAGTGTTTGCGGAATAAAGCCGTAATTTGCCGGATAGAACATCGGTGTGTGTACAAAACGATCAACAAATAAAGCGCCAGACTCTTTATCAATCTCGTATTTTACAGGTGTGCCGCCCTGTGTGTTTTCAATCACGACATGGACGTTGTTCGGGGCATCTTCGCCGACAGAAATTTTAGACAGATCCATAATTTTTCTTTCTTAAAAAGTTTAGCTTTAACCAGACTAGAAAGTCATACAAATCCCATAAGCTGTCGGCAAGTATTTTTTGTAAATTTGGGGCTTATTTTCCGGATTCCGGCTCTTGGTTATCGTTTGAACGACGAATAACGATCCTTGGCATTGTCCGCTCAATCTCTTTTGGAACAAACATTACCCCACCAGAACCACATGCATATGCCGTTGTCATGGCATACCTCCTCTCACTGTTTTGTCATATATGGCGTGGATTATAGCGCTTTTTTCGTTTTGTCACAAATATTAAGCACGTATTTTTGTTAAGCGATTGATAAATAATGGTCTTTATACTGATTGTGGCTGCACTTGTATGAAAAATCTGCTAGTCTTAGTGCGGCATGCATTCTCTGTAAAATGAATGAAGTGAACGGGGGAGGGGCTATGAGTGGTGCAGCAGTATTGGAAAGAAGTGTCCTGGCAGAGGGCAAGGTGTTCATCAAAGAAGGGCAAGAAAATGCGCGCGCTTATATGATCCAAAATGGTGAGGTAAGTGCCTTTATCACAGATGGAGAGCAAGAAGTCGAAATTGCGCGCCATGGACCGGGCACAATTATTGATGAAATTTGCCTGCTAATTGATGAGCCGGCCAAGGTTAGTTATCGGGCATTAAGCAGTGTTACGGTTGTTACAATAACCAGAGCAGATTTCCAAAAACGTTTGAGCAAAGCCGATCAGACAATCGGAACAATTCTGGATCATATCGTTCACAAGCTAACATACTATGCGAATCGTGAAACGGAAAAGGCATTGAAGCGTTCGGAGATAGATGATACGGCTCTTGCACTTGTTCACGGACTTGTTCAGGGGCTCAATGCCGAGAAGAAAGAAAAATATAAAGATGCCATGTTGCCGCATCTTAATGGGTTGATTAAGGCAATCAAAGATTTAAAAAGTGAGCAAACATAAGCAGGGCATGGATCTTAATTGAAAAATCAATGTTTTATTGTATGATGTGATATATGACTGATAAGTGTACAAAAATTGATCATGATTGTTGTCGTTCGGCGTGCCCGATTACGGCGACCCTTGATATTATCGGTGATAAGTGGACGTTGCTGATTATTCGAGACATGCTGTTTTTTGAATCAAAATGTTTTAATGATTTCATTAATGCATCAGAAAGTATATCGACGAATATTCTGACAGACCGTTTAAAGAAGCTTGAAAAATTTGGCATTATTGAAAAACAAGCTTATCAGGAAAAACCCACGCGCTATGCGTATTCTCTTACAGATGCAGGGAAAAGCCTGCAGCCGATGATTCTAGAACTTATGTCATGGGGGAGAGAACATATTGAGGGTGTAAGCACAACACCGCCTAAGGAAGTCGAGGACTTTTTGAAGCGATGCAAATAAATTCCGTTTAAAGCCTGATTATGATCTTTAGCGCGCTTTTATGAATGCAGTAATATCATCCGTGATGAAGTCCAAGCTGTCCTGCAGTTTGCGTAATCTTGACTTGGCACCGGATAGCCCGTCTTTTCGTTGTGCTCTTTGTGTTGGGGTGTCTGCGGAAACGCTTTGCCATGCACCAAGAGTTTTTAGGGGATCCTCCATTCCGGGGAGTTCGCTATACCCGCGATCTAAAAGTGTCCGAAGTTTATCTACGTCTTCTTCGGGAAGTTCATCCTCATGTCTTTCAAGCCATCCTTCTGCTTTTTCAAAAACGGCGCATGAGTTTTCAATATCTTCGCGTACATCAAAAATATATCGTACGTCTTCTGCTTCTTGATACAGATCTTTTATGTCGGTTCGATCGATGTCGCCGCAATTGCTTGGTCGTCCTGCGTGTGCAGGAAGTGATCCATATATCAGAAAAGTGCAGATAAACAGGATTCTTATAAAAGACATTTTGGTTCCTCCAGATGATCTGAAATTCACATTACCCCTATATCATTTAAGCAAATCGAAGATTTGTCAAATTTAAAGCATATATATTATGCGGCGCGGCTTTTACTGATTGCTAGAATGGCTTGAGAGCAGAGTGTTTCAACTGGCATGCCGGTTCTCTTGCATTGTGCTTCCAGTTGGGTGAGTTTGGCCAAGACCTGATTCAATGCGGTGAGCGACCAATTATGTGCCTGACTTTTGAAAAGTGGGGCTTGTTTAAAAAACACGGGGGGGGACAGTTTTTTCATCGCACCGTCAAGATCCATGCCATCATGCATATAGGATTTTACCATATGAAGGCGGCGGAAATGATTTTGTAGACTTCGTAAAATGGCGATGAAGGCAACGTCTTCTGCGATTAATGTACGATATGCTTTTAGTGCGGCGGCAGAGCGGCGTCCACCGACATTGTAAACCAAATCATCAAATCCTTGTTCGGCTGTTGCACCACATGCGGCCTGAACATCTTTCATGGATATGGGGGAGGATTCGTCGCCCTTATAGGTTATCAGCTTATCCAACTCCGAACGTACGCGGCCACGATCTCCGGCAATATTGGTGGCAAGCCAGCCGATTGCATCTGCGTCACCACGTAGGTTTTGCGCTTGTAATGTTTCTCGTATAAGGCGGGACACATCCCGTTCATCTTCAACATAGCAAGGAAGGGCGGCCGCGTTCTTTGCTGTTTCGCAAAGCTTCCTTAATGAGGATCTGGGGCCTAGTTCACCAGCTTGTAAAAGGATAAGCGCAGATTCGCTCGGGCTTGCGAGGTATTCTTTTAAAAGCACGCTGAGCTTGTCGCTCGCGCCTTCAATGCGAATCAGGCGGTCTCCGCCCATCATCGATATGGCACCGGCTTCATCATTTAGGCGGGCCGGGTCATCGGTCAGAATATCGACACTTAATGTAACTGCGTTAAATGGGTCATTCAGATCTTCGACAACAGTTTTCCCGATTGTTGCGCATCGTTCTCTAACAAGGCCACTATCCGGTCCGTACACCAGAATGGCGCGCGCCACTTTATTGGGCGACTTCACAAAGGATTCTATCTCTCGAAATTGAATTTTCATGAGATGGATCGTAAAGCACTGTTTTTCAGGGGTCAACAGAACAAAAAAAGAAGCCCCGGAAACGAATTTCGGGGCCTTTGAGTTTGGGGTGATAAGCTGACGAACTACCAGATAGTATCGTCAGCAGCGGGTTGAACCGTTGTCACCTTCCGAGCTTATTTTTGTTTTTGTGCGCTCGGGGTTGAATTCTTATTTTTTCGCGTTTCCGCTTTGTTTCCATCACACGTAACGCTATGTAAATAGCGAATATGCAGCTTGATGTCAACAAAATACCCAATGTAATTTTTTTCCCTTAAGTAAGGTTTATTCTCGTTATTTTTCTAATAGTAGCAGGCCTTCCATGTTCCTGTCAAAAAAAATCGCTGTCATTTTCATTTTATTTTTTTGAGTTGTTTTTTTATAGCACATATCGCCTATATTATTCATTTGATAAGGCATAAAATGAGACGGCAGCCGCATTGGATACATTCAGGCTTGCGATGGCCCCTTCTGTAGGTAGGCGAACCAGATCATCACAGGCTTCTTTTACCAGACGCCTTATCCCGTCACCTTCTGATCCAAGGACAACGGCAATCTTGGTGCTTTCGTGATGTGCTCTCATCGTTTTAATCTTTCCGATATCGTATTGCCCGCGTTCATCCAGTCCGATAACGAAGAATCCTTCACCTTGAAGTTCTCTGATTGTGCGGGATAAATTTGTCACGGGTGCAACATCTATATGGTCGACTGCACCGCATGCTGTCTTTGCCAGAACGCCATCTAAAGACGGTGCATGCTTTTTCTGCATTAATACACCATCAAGGCCGAATGCACTGGCGCTACGCAATATCGCGCCGACATTGTGGGGGTCGGTAACTTGATCGAGTATAGCCAGCACAGTTTTTGGCTGGGTTGTTGCGCGAATGATGAAATCTTGTATATCGCTCTCTTCAAGGGTAGAGCACGCCAATGCGATACCTTGGTGGACTGCTCCGCGTGGCAGCATCTTTTCAAGCTTGGCTTTATCCACAATAATCGGATCATTCCGGCGTAGGCCTTTTTTACGGGCAAGCAGAAATACTTCTTCAAATGATTTATGTGCTTGCTCTGTTAAATACAGGCTATAAATCGTGCGTTCAGGGTTTAGCCATGCTTCACGGACGGCATGCATGCCATATAATCGCGGTTTATTTTGATTATTTTTCTTAAATTTCATTATTTTTCCTTTTTGTCACAAAAGCACACTTGACATTAAAAGCAAAATGCCTTTTCTTCTCCTAACAGATTTTTTGGTCTGTTTCTCGACAATTCTGTTTTTTTTGATGGAGGGGTGGTCGAGTGGTTAAAGGCATCGGATTGTAACTCCGACGACGTTAGTCTACGCAGGTTCGAATCCTGCCCCCTCCACCATAACATCCTTACCCCCCAGCAAGTCGCTCAAAAGCCTTATAGGCTGGGCGATTGGGGGTGTTCGAAAACCTCCGTTTCGCTCATACGGTAAAACTTCCGTAAACATCATCTTCAACGCCTTACGCTTATCGGTAAGATCATCCGAAGACTATAATTCATGCGGGTTTGCGAGGAATTTTAAAGCTGTTCGAAAAGTCCCGCTAAAGTCAGGCAACGCACACCCGCATTTCTCGATTTTTTCCCGCAAAACGATCTTCTCATCTTCCAAGGCTTGAATGCGCGTTTCATAGGCCGTAACCACACTCGCGTTCTGCGCGTCCACAATCCGATCCAGCAATTGCCCGATCTGTCGCTCCGTCTTATCTAAAGCCACCTCAAGATGTGCCTCTTCCTCTTTGCGCTTGTCCGAACGGTCATCCCATAGCTTGTGCAGCATTTCCACCGCCATCACGAATAATTGCCTCGGCGGGGTAAAGTCGGAGATAAGCGCAGCAAATTCACCTTCCAACTTATCCCGTGGAATAGATTTCTTATAGTGCTCACAGCCTTTCTTGAAACAAAGGTAATAGGCGTAACTTGCCTTACTCCCCTTTGACCAGCACGAGGTCATCGGATGGCCGCAACAGCCACACGTCACAAACCCCCGTAACGGGAAGTCGGCATTGATATCTTTGCGTATGGGCGCTCTCTTGGGCTTATTCAGTCTGCCTTGAATTTTCTGCCAAGTCTCATAACTCACCAGCGCTTCATGTTGCGCTGGGTGATTGTGAATGCCCCAGTCGGGCATAGACAGGCGACCCGCATAAACCACGCGCCTGAACATCTCTGTTACGCGCTGCCAATGCACTTCGCCATCGCTGCCTTTCGGATAGGCCGCATGGCCTTCTAAAAACCGTTTCACCTCCGCCTGAGAACCAAAGCGCCCATGCGCAAACCCTTCCAACACCTCCTGAATGATGGAGGCCACTGGCTCATCCCGCACCAGTAATTTGCCATGCCCCTCAACCTTCTCATAGCGATAGCCAATCACTGGTGCAGTCACGCAATAGCCGTTTAGAACACGCGCCCTCATGCGGTTTTTAACCTGCTCGGCATTCTTCTCCCGCTGGTGTGCGGCTACTGAGGCGAGTAAATGCTCCACCAGCCGACTGTCAGAGTCTTCTCCAAACTCAATGGAGGGGCTTTTCAGAATGCCGCCTGCCTCAGAGATAGCAGAGCGGATGTGAATGCTTTTTCTTTTACAATTTTGTGCCTGTTGAACTGGATGCAAACCAAAGGCCTGATCAATATGGCTTTCCATGAATCCCCACACGATGCGGATCATTTGTTCCTTATTTGCACGCGACATGGCAAGGCCTTCAAGGTAGGGAATGTATTCTTCAATATCTAACGTCATAACAATATCTTTCCATGACCAAACGCGCCCGATGAAAAACATGGGCGTTTTGGTTTTGTTAAAGGTAGAAGTATTTAATCAACCGCCAATCCATTCGGCGGGAAACAGAGAAGGGGTAAAGCGCCCGTGCGTTAGATGCACGAATGGCCTTTACTCTTTATGGATATTGTTTTCTGAAAAATGAGTCAAGGAATAAATTCCTCTCACTCGTTTTTTATTGAATTTCTTAACTCTTTCCTGCTATCCATGATCGTGAAAGGCAGGTCATGGATGAAGGAAGAATTTCAATATAAGTCAACGCCAGATGGAAAGGCTCCGTCAGGCTATCAAAGGAAAGGAACTTTCCGCGATGTGACCCTGCACGGCGCAGACGCTAAAGTCATTGATGAATATGATTCAGAATGCATTGAACGTGGAATAACAAGGCGGCAGTTGGCGAACGAGTTATTAGATCATCCTAATAATGGCGGTGATGAACGCCGATTCTACGAGGCTTTCTCCAAGACAAATTACTATACCGATATCGTTGAAGCCATTGGGCGCAACAATGGCTGGGATCAGGAAGATAACCAATCAACGGTAGACTCTGCTCCTGAACAATCATAGAGAATTGAATCATTCACATTTAAGCCTATTGAGAACAAATTGGACTAAAGGCCAATCCCAGAGTGGAAACAAAACTCATTCCGTTCTCCATGGCTTCCTTTTGCTCTGGGTATAACAGAGGCGTGGGTACGGTATCGCCTGCACCACCAACCACATTTTTAACTTTGTACTCACCACGTTTCAACGCGGCAAAATATGAACCATGTATTAACTTTCTTCCATAGTCAAAATTCTTAGTTTGCCTAAAATACATCAACACCAGCAGTTCAGTTTCTTCAATAGTGAGTCTGGAATTTTTGAAATACGGGTTTTTCTGGGTGTGTGTCCTTGGCATATCCCCGTATTCATTAGCTGTGGATGGGTTATCTCAGCTTTTAGATGAAAGTTACGGGGGAAGAAGATAAGAAAAACCTGATTTAATTGTGTACTTAAGATTGTGTGGTGGGGTGAGTCATGCTATGGATTTTGAATGGTAAATGAAGTGCGTACTATCAATCATTAAGTTAGCGATCACACATTATGAAAGAAGAGCGGCATTAAAGTGAAGAGAATAATCTTTGTAGTTGTTGTTGTAGCCTGTTTAAGCTTGTCTTTGTTAGCTGAGGCTAAAAACGAAATAAACTTATCGGAAATGATGGAGGTACTTAGGCAGGAAAAAACCAAAGCACCTGATCAAAAAAATCAAAGCGAAGAAGAAAAGCGACAGATTGAAGAGGGTGCAAAGTGGATTATGCATGAAAACGTGAGTACCTTGCCGTACATGCCTGAAAAGCCATTTACTATGCCAAAAGCTTTAGTTCTGGATGGTAAGAGATACCTCCCAAGTCATATGGCTGATATATTTTTAGATGCTTCTTTTTCTGATTTTCTTTGGTATGAAGGAGTTAATAGTGGAACAAGGGCAATGCTCTTGCTGAAACGCAAGAATGAAAAAATAATTTCCACCCCTAAGCACAACACCATTAATAAATGGGAAGAGCCTGTTAAGATAACATTCAAGGTTTTAGGTAATAGCTTCGACGAGGAAAAATTTGATTACCTAGTCAATCATTTAAAAGGTATTATTCCTATTTACTCTAGGGCTACTGATCTGAATATATCCTATGTATCAGAACAATTTCCTGATCGAAGCGCTGCGAATGTATTTATAGTATTGGATGCGGAATCTCACATACTAAATGCTTTTAAGAACCAAAGGGGTGGAAGTTATGCTGATGAAACCGACTATGAGCAGGCTTACAGTTCGGCAGTTAGGTTTACGCCGCGCCAGAGGTCTCAAGTAGAAGGTTTCTTCATACCTAATGAAAACAACGAAATACAGGCTGCCACCTGTTACTTGAAACCATCTGTCGTTCCAGAAAACTGGTCTAAAGCATTTCTTTCAGAGTGTCTTGCGCGTGCGTTGGGGGTGCCAGAGGTTACTAAAAATAATAATGGAATTTTATCTAACTGGAACAATAAATTCGATGTTGTTTCGGCAGAGACTGTTTTGGATGGGGGCGTTCATCGAGAAAGTATGCGTGAGAAATGGCTTTTGGAATTAGAAGAAAAGTTTTCTCTATATGATTCTCCGCTATTAGTTCCGAGTGAGTTTGACTTGAAGATTCTCTCCATATTGTATTGCCCTTCTATAAATCCGGGGATGGACAAATATGAGGCTTCATTAAGTTTGATTAGAAACACAAGTTGTTTGGAAAAATAGTACGATCTGTCAAGGAGATATCAATGGACGACTCACTTAGAAATGCATTTCTTAATCTAGCAAATTCATCGCCAGATTTTGATGATTTAATTGGAGATATTTATGACGATGGAGGAAACGTCGACATAAAAATAGTTGACGATATACCTGGTGGTGATGGTTCCAGAACATCTTATGATCCTCAAGCTGGAAAAGCAGAGATATTAATTGAAAAAGATGCTTTTCAAGGAGATGAATATATTGATGAAAATGGAAATGATCAAAAAATGTCTTTAGAGCGCATCCTTGCTGAAGAGTTAAAGCATGTTAGTCACGTGGATTTTCATAGGCAGAACGAGTAGGGAGATAGCATTCTCCCCCTTTACGCAGCATGAAGATCACAACATTGTGCGCGCCCAATTTGGTGTATTGCACAAAGTATCCTGCCTCCGTTAGGACAGCGGCAACATGTGGGGTATGTATCTCACCCTCACCATCCTGAAAGCCGAATTTGTAGAAAGCATCGCACCAACCCCAAGCCATCTATGCCTCCGTTCTTAGAGTTGTTATGAGCAATCGGCGTATCTCACTGATGTCGGCACAGGCTTCAACCAAGGAGATCTCGATTTCTGGGGTGAGACTAAGCGTACCCGTATGAATGGCCTTGGCAATCTGGTTCAGGTTGTTGGGGGCTTGAGAGCGAGCAAAGGTACCCATGGCCTGAATGAGGGGCTGATAGTCCTTGGCCGGACGTTTGGATTTACGGCGTTTGGTCGCTTTTTCACCAAACAGGGCTGTGCGGACATAGGCACTAAGCGGTGTGCCTCCGGCATACAGATCCAATAACGCCCATTCGTCATCACTCAGACGCAGGGTGAGCGGGGATCGTTTCGACCTTTTGGTGTTTTTCATGGCAAGCATCTCCTTATGCTTTCAGAGCATACGAAAACACCCCGTTCCATCTGGGAAACAGGGCATATGCTCAAATTGATTAATTTTTAAACAGACAAAGAAAAAGCGATGTCCTAAAACACCGCTTTTACGTGGTATGGGGTAGGGGATTACCCCCTAATTAGGCTCTGGTGGTTCGTCTAGAGAAGTACCTTTCAAAATGACTTCCCAATCCTCTAAGGTATTGAAAATACTGTTCGAAAACTCACTTTTCAGCTCCACCATTTCATAATTTTCCTCATTCATTTGTTGTAAAAGAGAGAATGTCCGCGAATGGCCGTGGGTGAAAACTTTAATACGTTATTGAATAATGAACGCCTGCTGAATTGTTTTACAAACTTGCAAACATTGGTTGTGCGTAGTAGGTACAGTAGCTTATAAAAATTAGGGAGTGAGTTATGGTCGATATTAAGGGCTTATTGAAGAATGTAAGGCATGGCGGTTGGTACACTAATAGCGGTGAAGAAATATATGCTAAAGTTGAAGGATTAAAAAGTATTACTGATGATTTGCGTAAGGTAGAGTCGGAAATTCATAGTAAGGAATCGGGATTTTCGACTTCAGATGTTAGTGAAAAATGTATGGAAAATTACAAGGCATGCCAACAACCAGGTTTCCTATTAGGTAAATTTAAAGAAATCTTGCAAGATCCCATCATGCTGGAAGCGCGTGAGAGGTTAACAGAAAGGTTTAACTCTGGAAAGTTATGGCATAGTGAATTGGCTGTTCACGCATTTGATAGCGTGGCTGGAAATATCTCTCCGAAAGAGGCCTTTGATGTCGTTGATTTTATAACAACTAATCCAGAAGCAAAGACTACAATAATTACAGGAGCCAGTAGTTCTATATGGTCGTTATCATCTATGATGAAAAATGCGGCAGCGGAAGATCGGCTAAAAATACTAACGTATTTGGAACAAGATAATTTCTTACCTGACTTGATGGAGAATATAAGGACAGATGGTGATGCTGTAGCAAACTTTTTTGTGAACACGTTTAAAGATGCCGAGGTTGAAACAGCTTTAACCATGCTAAAAACATCACCATCATGGGACGTTGTGGCCAAAGATCAAAACTTACGTTATAGCATCACAAAACATGATCAAAGGTTGATACCAGCGTTAGATCCTGACTTTTAACAAGCAGGTGGTTCACCTGCTTTTTTCGTTTGAGAGGAGAGAAAAAGATAAAGGGATATTACAATGCACCATGAGATATAGCCATGTAGGGTATTATATCCTTTTCCTGCGTATTTATTGTGGTAGAAAGACATATTACAGATACATATTTCAAAAGTTTTATGAACTAAAGGACAAACAAATATGAAGCTCGAATCCTTAGCATTGCATCATGGTTATACCTCTGAAGATACGACAAAAGCGGCAGCAGTGCCGATTTACCAGACAACGTCGTTTACCTTTGATAACACACAGCACGGAGCGGATTTATTTGATTTAAAGGTTCCGGGTAACATCTATACCCGCATCATGAATCCCACGACGGATGTCCTAGAACAACGTGTGGCCGCAATGGAAGGCGGAATTGGGGCTTTGGCTGTGGCATCGGGTATGGCGGCGATTACCTATGCCCTTCAATGTATTTGTGATGTCGGTACAAATATCGTTAGCACAAGCCAGCTTTACGGCGGTACGTATAATCTTCTTGCGCATACCTTCCCTAAGCAGGGTATTGAGGCAAGGATGGTTTCTGCAGATGATTTTGCGGGATTTGAAAAGGCGATTGATGAAAATACACGCGCCATATTTTGTGAATCCATCGGCAATCCGGCAGGGAATATTGTTGATATTGCCGCGCTGGCCGAGATCGCCAATAAACATGGCATTCCGTTGATCGTGGATAATACGGTTGCAACGCCGTTCTTATGCCGTCCGATTGAACTTGGCGCGCATATTGTTGTGCACTCCCTTACCAAGTATATTGGCGGTCATGGTACCAGCATAGGCGGCATAATTGTGGATTCAGGTAAATTTGATTGGGTCGGTAATAAAGCGCGCTTCCCCATGATGAATGAGCCCGACCCGTCTTATCACGGTGTTGTCTATACCGAGGCATTCGAAGCCGCAGCATTTATCGGCAGATGTCGGGTCGTACCTTTGCGTAATATGGGGGCGGCACTTGCGCCGCATAGTGCATTTTTGATTTTGCAAGGTTTAGAGACGCTGGGCTTACGGATGGAGCGCCATTGCAGTAATGCTGAGCAGCTTGCCGAATTCCTGCAACAACATTCAAAAGTCAATTGGGTGAATTATGCCACATTGCCTGATAGTCCGTTTCGTGATGTGTGCCAGAAAACCACATCCGGCAAAGCATCCGGTATTTTGAGCTTTGGCATCAAAGGCGGTATTGAAGCCGGCGCGAAATTTATTGATGCGCTTAATATGGTTTTACGACTGGTTAATATTGGCGATGCAAAGTCATTGGCATGTCATCCTGCCTCCACCACGCATAGGCAGCTTAATGAAGAAGAGTTAAGCAAAGCAGGGGTTAGCACAGATTTGATCAGGATCTCTGTGGGTATTGAAAATATCGATGACATCATCGCCGATATCAATCAGGCACTTGATCAGGCGTAGGGTTTGTATCTCTTGCCTTAAATGCTGTAAAGTGCTTAACCAAAAGGAGAGGTACTGTGGGTGAAAAATTAAGAACTAAAGTAGACGGTTTCTTGAATCGCGATTACGTGAACCCAAACACAAAGTGTTCGAATTGTCCTCAACCATTGAGTAGTGATACTGCCTATATTGGATTTGAAAGAACTCAATATGGGACGGAATTGAAGCCATTGGGGCCGGAGTGTGCACGAAATCATGCAGCGAATTTGAATGTTAGAATTTCAGGGGTTTTTGACAGAACAAAGGTAGACGGAAGCACTGTAGATGATGTTGTTCCAGATAGGGCTTTGAATGGGGCAGTATCAAATAGAAGGCAGGCTAAAATTGCAGGAAATTATCAAGAAACTTTAAAGGGGGTTTATGAAATTTCCTGTCGACTAGGTATTAGTAGATATCAAGGTATTTCGTATGAGATGAGGAATGCATGGGATAAAGGGCAAGACCTGAGCGCGGAAAGAGTGTTAGAAATTAGTCAGTATTTGAATGCACGAAAAGATAAGCTATCTATAACGAATGCAAAGTCTTTCTATAAAGTCCTTAAGAAGATGGAGTATACGTTGGAGGCCTGTAGACAATATTTGGCAGGGCAGGACTCATGTGAGAAAAAAGAGTTGGATCGTAACCATGATAGAAAAACTCAATGGGCTTCTACAGGGGCTTATGATTTACCCGGTATGATGAGAGATTTTTTGTATCGCGCAAAAATTTCTGATAGGCAACTTAAAAAATACCGTGGCACAGCATCTTCAATGGGGTTGCAGGATTACTTTCCTGAAGAAGAGTGTAAGAGATTCCTTACGGTTAGTAATGAATAGATGCAAAGTGTGATGTTTGTATCTCCCTCCGCATAAAGCCCTAACTTAAGACCGCAATCAACGTGCAATCATAAAAAATGAAAAAACCTCTTGCAATGCATGGGTGTTTACGGCACATTCATTTCAGACACACGTAATAACGTGTGTTCGGGGCTTAGTAACCTCAGATACAAAGCGGTTGGCATCAACCGTCATTGATGTGTTCTCTTTTCATGTAATGAATTTTGACGCATCATGGATGCCGTTTCTCGGTCTTATGGCCGGGAGGCGGTGTTATGTTCAGGCGTAAGCTAAAAGCATCGCGCTGTTTTCTTTGTATCACAGTTACTAACTCCCGGCTGCCAAGAGTAATCTTGGTGGCTTTTTCATTGCCTATCCTGTCAAAGGTGATGAAGCCGGTATATCGGCCAACATATCGGATCGTGTGGGAATATCCGTATGCATTTTTATGGTTGCCCTGTTCTGTTCCCACATTCATTTACCGGAATGGGGCAACCGCTCATGCGCAATATTCATATCCTGTTTTATCGTGGTTTATATGGTGCAGCATTTCCTATGACTTGTGTAATACTCTTGGCTGCTGTCGCATTCATCATGATTTGATTGGTGGTTTTTCTTATTGTGCACTCATAATATGCTGCGCAGCATATTGCCTGTTTCAGGTTTTAATAAGAACTTTAGGCATGTTTCCGATTGTGCTGCACCTCTGTCAAATTTTACCGATGCTTGGTGCATGATCCTTATTTTTCTTTTTCGCCTTCAGTTGTGTATGAGGCGTAATCTTATACTAAAAGATGTACTTTGTTTATGGCTCTTAACGATAAAGATATAATTTTCTTGAAATATTATGTTAATTGGTATAGGGTGCCCGATATAAACATGAACTAAAGTATGTGGGGTATTTTATGTCTGTTCGTGAAGAAACTAAAAAAGACCTTTGGCTGATCGATCTTCCTGTCTCTAATGACAGGATGAGAGAACGTATGGCGGCCTTGGAAATTGACATGATTTGTGAGGAACTTGTTCCTTTAAAAGCTGTTAAAATGAAAAGCCTGTAATATTTGAAAATTCGAACCGCTTCTGGCTATTATGTTGTTAACATGATACAGCTTGTGAAATTGTGCCGTCAAAATGAATGGAGCCGGATGTGAGTGTTGAAGTCGATCCAAAGCTATTGGAAATTCTTGTTTGCCCTGTAACTAAGGGGCCGTTGACGTATGATCGGAAGGCGCAGGAACTTATTTCCGAGCAAGCCGGACGCGCTTATCCGATCCGTGATGGTATTCCGGTTATGCTGGTTGACGAAGCGCGGGAGCTTGATTAGATGAGTGTCAAGAATGTTGGTATTGGTGAAACGGCTTGGGTGCCTGCGGTAAACAAGAAGACGCCGTTAACACCGGAAGTATCCGATACGAAGGATGCGGAAGGTAAGCCGGGATCTGATAATCCTTCGCGTGAAGAACGGGAATTCTCAGAGCGCAAGCAAAGTGAGACGCATGATCCTTTGTATAGCGCAGATGGTAAGCTTGACCCGCCGCCGCCTTCAACACTTGACGTTGATGCGTAAAACGCGCTAAGAGTAACCTTATGAAGACAACGCATAATACATTGCTGCTTCTTAATCTCCTCCTTATACGCCCCTGAGCGGTGTATGAGGCATTTTTATATGCCTGCGCTACAGGGGATTTGATTTAATAATCCAAAATATTGAAAAAGAACACAAAGCGCGTTAGAAAAGCGATGCGCTTGAGCGAATAAATAAGGAAATTTGGCCATGAGTAGAGCCTATGACATTGTAAAGAACGATCCAAACCGCGTTATCATTTTTGATACGACTCTTAGAGATGGTGAACAATCCCCGGGCTGCGCCATGAATTTGGAGCAAAAGCTAAAGATGGCTTCTATTCTGGATGAACTTGGTGTTGATGTGATTGAGGCGGGCTTTCCTGTTGCCTCTCCCGGTGATTTTGAGGCGGTCAATGAGATTGCAAAACTGGTTAAAAATGCAACGGTTTGTGGTTTGTCACGCGCGAAAAAGGGGGATATCGAGGCATCAGGTGAGGCGATTAAGCCCGCGGATTCTAAACGTATTCACACCTTTATCTCAACATCACCATTACATATGAAGTATAAGCTTCAAATGACGCCTGAGGCGGTGCTTGAGGCGGTGAAGGAAAGTGTGACATTTGCGCGTAATTTCACCGATGATGTGGAGTGGAGCGCGGAAGACGGCTCTCGTACAGAAGATGATTTTTTATGTCAGTGCGTTGAGGCGGCTATTGATGCGGGCGCGCGAACCATTAATTTCCCTGATACTGTTGGTTATGCGCTGCCTGAGGAGTTCGCAGCAAAGATTGCCATGATGATAGAGCGTGTGCCAAATATTGATCAGGCGATTATCTCGACACATTGTCACAATGATCTTGGTGTGGCCGTGGCAAATTCTTTGGCGGGTGTTGCGGCAGGCGCACGACAAATTGAATGTACGGTTAACGGAATTGGAGAGCGCGCGGGTAATGCGGCGCTTGAAGAGGTTATCATGGCATTGCGCACGCGTGCGGATTTGATGCCATATACAAACAATATTGTAACGACGAATATTACGAAGGCATCGCGTACTTTATCCGGGATTACAGGGTTTTCTGTACAGCCAAACAAGGCGATTGTCGGTGCAAATGCCTTTGCACATGCCAGCGGTATTCACCAAGATGGCATGCTGAAGAACGCAAACACATATGAAATTATGACGCCTGAAAGTGTCGGTTTAACCGAAAGTAAACTGGTTATGAGCAAGCATTCCGGTCGCCACGCATTTCGTGAGAAATTGAAAGAGCTTGGTTTTGAGCTGGGCGATAATGCGTTGAATGATGCGTTTGCGCGTTTTAAGAATTTGGCAGACCGAAAGAAAGAGGTCTATGAAGATGACTTGATTGCCTTGGTGGAAGACGAAATTGTCAGTGAGAATGACAGTATCCAATTCGTATCATTACAGGTGCAGGCGGGGACATCAGGCCCGCAAACTGCGGAGCTTTGCTTAAGTCTTGATGGCGAAGAAAAATGTGCAAAGGTAGAGGGGAATGGCCCTGTCGATGCAATTTTCAAGGCGATCCGCGAAATTAAGCCACACCCTGAGGCTTCGCTGCAGCTATATCAAGTGCATGCGGTGACAGGTGGAACAGATGCACAGGCAGAGGTTACTGTACGTTTGGAAGAAAATGGTAAAACCATTAACGGATCAGGCGCGGATGCGGATACGCTGGTCGCGAGTGCACGTGCTTATGTTCATGCACTTAATAAGTTACTTGCAAAGCGTGATACATTTAACCCGCAAACTGGTGATGTTGCGGTATAGGTATCGTAAGGGTGGGGCGTTTTGTGCGCTTCATTCTCTTATATCTATAGTTTTTCTGTGATATTTTTGAACACATCTTCAAACATTTCAGTTGTCAGGCGGCCTGTGTTCGTGTTGTAGCGAGAGCAGTGATAGCTATCAATCAATATTAGGTTATTTCCTAAATCATGGCAGGCATTATGTGCAAATTTAAAGGCAGATTGTTTATGCCCTGTGGCCTTTAATACGGCATTATGAGAGACAAGGCCAAGGCTCAATATGACCTTCAAATTTGGCATTGTTGCCATTTCAGTTTTCAGAAATTGCAGGCAGGTGTTAATTTCATCTCCTGTTACCTTATTTTGTGGTGGAACGCATTTCACGGCGTTGGTAATGCGCGCATTGACGAGTTCTAATCCATCGTCCTTATGCGCTTTATATTCCCCTGTTGCATACCCGAATTTCAGTAATGTGGCATAGAGGAGATCGCCGGCATAATCACCTGTAAAAGGGCGGCCTGAAAAGTTTGCCCCTTTTAATCCCGGAGCAAGTCCAACAACAAGGAGTGCAGCATTTTGTGGCCCGAATGACGGGACAGGGGCATTGTATTTATCAGGGAATTTTTCGCGATTGTCGTCAATGAAGCTCTTCAACCGCGGGCATAGGCCGCATTCTTTATCAGGCAGTAATTCAAACATGGCTCTATTGACCATTATAATGATCGTAACGTCAAGGTCGTTGTTTAAATGGCTTCGTCAAATTGGGGCGCGTCATCATAATCCTTATCAATTGTCGTATTTTGACGCTGGATATGTGGGGCAAGTGACTTAAGGTCTAAGAAGTGATCGGCTTGACGTCTTAAATCGTCAGAAACCATGGGTGGTGCAGATTGTAATGTGCTGACAACGGTTACGCGCGTGCCTTTACGTTGCACTGTCTCGACAAGGCGGCGGAAATCACCATCTCCGGAAAACAGAACCATATGATCAACCTTATCTGCCATTTCCATCATATCAATGGCGAGCTCAATATCCATGTTGCCTTTGATTTTTTTACGGCCTTGTGAATCCGTGAATTCTTTGGTTGGCTTTGTCACCATGGTGTAGCCGTTATAATCCAACCAATCGACAAGCGGGCGCAAAGGTGAGTATTCTTGATCTTCAATGAGAGCGGTATAGTAAAACGCGCGAGTTAGTTGGCTGTATGATGCCATGCACTCAAGCAACAGCCTGTAGTCAATGTCAAAATCAAGGGCGCGTGCAGCAGAGTATAGGTTTGATCCATCAATGAACATTGCCATTTTTTCTTCACTGTAAAATGGCGTATTCTGGATCATTTCAACATTATTTAGTGACATGTTACTCTACCCGTTCTTATTATTTGTTTTGCTAATATACATACCAAAGCATGTGAAGAACTTCTACCCTTTAATGTAGAATGTCCTCTTTTATATTAGGTTTGCGTTATATAATTGAGTAGGGAATTAAGGTCAATCTCTAAATGCAAGTTTTTACAGATCTGCCCTTGTGACTTCTTATGGCGAAATTTTTATCTGCTTGCATTTCATAAACGGACATTCTATAACAGCACCGGATATTGACTGACCAGAATAGAAAAGAAGGCATGAACTATGGCACGCGTTACTGTTGAGGATTGTATTGATAAGCTTCCTAACCGTTTTGAACTGGTTATGGTTGCGGCGCAACGCGCACGTAAAATTGGAACCGGTGCTGCGCTAACGGTTGAAAAAGACAATGATAAGAAGACGGTTATTTCTTTGCGGGAAATCGCAGGCGAAACTGTAAACGTTGAAGATCTTAAAGAAGAGATGGTTACAGGCTATCAGAGATTTTTACCTCAGGATTCCGAAGAAGAGGAAATCGATCTTATGGATGGTGAAAAAGAGTGGGGCGATATGTCTGAGGGCACACCTGCGCCATCCGGTATGTATGCGGACGAAGAAATTGGTGCGTCTGCACCGTCTGATGCTGAGGCACAAACTGAGGGTGATGATGGTGAGCCATCTCTCGGTGATATCGCCGGAGTATAGGCAACGACGTTCGCACTAACTATTTATTTTTATAAGAGCCGGGATTAATATCTCGGCTTTATTTTTTGTTTATTCATTTTAAAGAAAAATAAAGCCTTGTCACTGTAATGTTTGTCGTATTCATGATAGCGTTTAAAAAAGAACGCATGATGAAATAATGGGACTAATCGGGTAAACGCACATCAATGGATCAGCTTGAGACACTTCTGGAAACAATAGGATCATATGATCCTGAGTTCGATAAAGATATTGTTATTAAGGCATATGAATATGCCAAGACTATGCATGAGGGGCAATTTCGTTCTTCAGGAGAGCCATATTATACCCATCCGGTTGAGGTCGCGCAGATTCTTGCGGGCATGAATATGGATGTGATCACGATTGTGACTGCGATTTTGCATGACACAGTTGAGGATACCGACGCGACTTTAGAAGATCTTGAACGCGAATTTAGCAAAACCGTAGCAGATTTGGTGAACGGTGTTAGTAAGCTAACACGGATTGAAAGCCAGACAACAGAAGGAAAGCAAGCCGAGAACTTTCGCAAGCTGCTTCTTGCGATGTCTGAGGATATCCGCGTTCTTTTGGTTAAGCTTTCCGATCGTTTGCATAATATGCGGACAATGGGTGGGATTAAAAAACCTGAAAAACGCCGCCGTATTTCTTTAGAGACGCTGGAAATATACGCCCCGCTAGCAGAACGTATCGGGGTGCACCGCATTAAAGAGGAGCTTGAAGATCTTTGTTTTGAGCAAATCAATAATGAGGCGCGTGAAAGCATAACCAATCGCTTGTCCTATCTGCGTGCAGAAGGCAGTGATCTGGTGGAGTCGATTATTGATGAGCTTGGGAAGCTGTTGGAACAATCCGACATTAAGGCAGATATTACAGGCCGCGAAAAAACACGGTATTCAATTTGGAAAAAGATGCAGCGCAAAAATGTTGCATTTGAACAGTTATCAGACATTATGGCCTTTAGAATTATGGTTGATAATCCGGAAAACTGTTATGTTTCTCTCGGTATTATCCATGGTAAATACCCAAGTGTTCCAGGACGTTTCAAAGATTATATTTCTACGCCAAAGCCGAATGGATATCGTTCGATCCATACGACAATTATGGGGCCAAGGCGACAAAGAATTGAGGTGCAAATCCGTACCAATGAAATGCATAGCGAGGCAGAACTTGGGGTGGCCGCACATTGGGCATATAAGGGCGGAAATCAACCAACAGAAAGGGATGTGACCAAATATCGTTGGTTACGAGAGCTGTTGGATATTCTTGAACAAGAACAAAAACCTGAAGATTTTTGGGAAAGCACAAAGCTGGAGCTGTTTCAGGATCAAGTCTTTGTTTTTACCCCTAAAGGAGATCTTATTGAGCTGCCGAGCGGTGCAACACCGATTGATTTCGCATATGCCATTCATTCTGATATTGGTGATAAATGTGTGGGCGCCAAAATTAACGGGCGGATTGCTCCCCTAAATTCGCGATTGGTAAATGGGGATCAGGTTGATGTAATTACGGCGAAGACGCAAAAGCCATCACCGACATGGGAACGTTTTGTTGTGACCGGAAAGGCCCGCTCACACATTCGTAAATTTATCCGTAATCAGCAGCGCGATGAGTTTGTAACACTTGGTAAGGCGATGATCCAAAAGGTTTTTAAGCAAGAAGGATATGAGTTTACCGAAAAGGCGATTACCGGAATTGTTGAGCAATTCCGCGCGGAAGATAATGAAGATATTTATGCGAAAATCGGGTCAGGTGTTCTGGTTGCGCGCGATGTATTCAAGGCGATATTCCCCAGTCATCAGGCGGAAATTGCAAAGCGCCCGTCTGAACATATGGATCAAGCCGTTATGGTGCCACGTGGCAGTGACTCTGATCGTCCGATGCCGATTAAGGGGCTTATTCCGGGTATGGCAATGCATTTTGCACGGTGTTGTCATCCGCTTCCGGGGGATCGTATTGTCGGGATTGTGACGACGGGGAAGGGGGTTACAATTCATACGATTGATTGTGATACGCTTGAAACATTTGCAGATACGCCTGAAAGGTGGCTGGATGTTGCATGGGGCGATACCGGTGAGGCACCGGAATCTCAAGTCGGGCGTTTGGAGTTGACGATTTCCAATGAAGCAGGGTCTTTGGGGACAGTGTCAACTGTGATTGGCCGTAATGGCGGGAATATTACAAACTTGAAAATTACCAGTCGTTCTCTCGATTTTTGGGAGATGCTGTTAGATATTTTCGTTACAGATACAAAGCACTTGAACAACATTATCGCCGCCCTGCGGGCGACGCCTTGTATTGTGTCCGTCGATCGTGCCCGCGGAAGATAAAAATCAGGCCGTTTTTGCCTGTGCAAACGGATCAAGTGGCGCTTCTAAAAGTGTTTCAAATGGGAAATCCAGTTTCTCACGTCCGCTTAATTCTGGTAGCTCAACAATACAGCTGGATAATACGATTACGCCACCTGCTTTTCTCACCAAATCACCGGTTGCTTTCATTGTGCCGCCGGTTGCCAGAAGGTCATCCATGATGGCGATGCGCTGTCCGGGGCGTATCAGGCTTTCTTGAATTTCAACCGTATCTGTTCCGTATTCCAGATCATATGTTTGCCCAATAACGTTACCCGGTAGTTTGCCTTTCTTACGCACCATACCAAAGGGTAGGCCAAGGGCTTGTGCAACCGGCAGGCCTGTTAAGAACCCTCTGGACTCAATGCCCAGAATAATATCGGCATTTGCCTGCTTTACCTGATGACATAAGGTTTCTGTAATCTCTCCCCATATGTCGGGTTTCTTGAGAAGGGATTGAACATCGTAAAAATTAATGCCTTGTTTGGGGAAATTGGGGACGACATCGATATGTTCAAGTAAATCCATAATGTTTGATCTTTCTGCTTTGCGTAACTAATACTATTTGTATGAAGAGGGCAGCAAAAAAAATCAACTTTTTCTTTGCACTTTTCATCTTCCTCTATAGGGTGTCCGTGGTGAATTAAAAGGCAGGGTCAGTGTATCAAAGATGTTTAAGAGGCGTAAACCTTTAACTCCTTGGGAAACGGGGAAGCAGTTTTTCTGGCCTTCAATGGGGTGGAAAAGGTCCATTGTCTATATTAAACATAGATTGCTTAGAGTTGCGGATTCATCGCATAAGGTTGCTCTGGGGCTTTCAATTGGATTTGGGGTTTCCTTTACACCTTTATTGGGAACGCATTTTATTCAAGCCGGAATTCTGGCGCTTTTATTCCGTGGTAATATTTTTTCTGCCGTGATCGGAACGTTTGTCGGAAATCCATGGACATTTCCGTTTTTCTGGTGGGCCGGATTCAGTTTCGGTAAATTTCTTTTTTCTATATTTGGCATTGAGGGTGCGGCCGATTTCCCCGATGGTTTGGAGCTTGAGGCGTTGTGGGATATCTTAATGACGCAGCCATTGACGCTATTCCTACCGTGGATGATGGGGGGGTATGTTCTGGCGGCGCTGTCGATGCCACTTAGCTATTTTGTATATTTCTATTTGGTTGAAGGTGCAAAAAAGGCAAGGGCAAGAACGCAGACTTTTACTCAAGAAACGTAACATCATGATTATTGGTATTGGAAATGATTTGGTGGATATTAGGCGCATCGCACAAGTGTGGGATCGTCATGGTGTGCGTTTTGAAACACGTTGCTTTACAGAGCATGAGCGTAAGAAAGCCGCGCGGCGTGGTGGTACGAAAGATGGCGCTGTGAGTGTTCTTGCAAAACGTTTTGCCGCAAAAGAGGCATGTGCGAAGGCGCTTGGAACCGGGTTTTCTTATGGTGTGCATATGAAAGATATCGGGGTTATTGAGAATGAAGATGGTCGTCCGTTTTTAGAGTTACAAGATGGTGCTCTTGCACGGCTTCAGGCGATAACACCACCGGAAATGCAAAGTGTTGTTCACTTATCTTTAAGCGATGATCCACCATACGCGCAGGCTTTTGTTGTTATAGAGGCTCTGCCCCGAAAAACGTAAAAACAAAAAACAGGAAAACCTGAGGCAGGGCTTATTCTTCACTGGCTTTCTTCTGGTTTTTCCTGTACATCCTTTGACTATGTCGGAAAATATCAAAAAAGCAGAGCAGGGCGCGGCGGACAACGGTGATGAACATCAGCCGGCTTTGGTTGATAAAGGGGAATTGAGCGAGTTTGTAAAAACGGCTCTGGTGGCTGTATTTGTTGCTCTTCTTATCCGTTCTATCTTATTTGAACCGTTTAATATTCCATCCAGTTCTATGAAACCGACATTGCTGGTAGGGGACTATTTATTTGTGAATAAGCCTGCCTACGGGTATAGCCGTTATTCTTTCCCGTTTGGTATTGCACCGATTGAACAACGCATTTGGGCGAAGGAGCCACAGCGCGGTGATGTTATCGTGTTTGCGCTACCTACTGAAACTGGTGTTAATTATATTAAGCGCATTATCGGGTTGCCCGGCGACCGTATTAAGGTTTCACGTGGTCGTTTATATATTAACGATAAGATCGTACCGCGTGAATTTGTCCGTGAAGTTGAAATTGCAAAAGATAGTGGGCAACTGCAGACCTTTAAAGAGTACATAGAAGTTCTGCCTGGTGGCGCGGTGCATAGAATATACGAAGAAAATGATTATGACGATCTGGATCACACCGATTTATTTACAGTGCCGGAGATGCATTATTTTGTGATGGGTGATAATCGTGATAACTCACAAGATAGCAGAGTGGCTAGTGTTGTAGGGCCTGTGCCGTTTGAAAACATTGTCGGGCGTGCAGACTTTTTGTTCTTTTCTTCAAATGGGTCTGCCTATTTATTTGAATTTTGGAAATGGCCTTGGGCAATACGTTTTGGCAGGTTATTTATGGATATTGACCCTGTTCGTGTGACAGATGGTAAGGGCGCCGATAAATAATTGGCAATAGAGAAAAGGCTTATCCGAAAATGGCGGAACCTCTCGAAAAATTACAAGATAAAATAGGGTACCAATTTAAGGATATTGAACTTCTTGAAACGGCACTTACACATTCCAGTACCGGAAAAGATAAGAACTATGAACGTTTGGAATTTCTGGGTGATCGTGTTCTTGGGTTGGTGATTGCCTCTTTGCTTTTTAATAAGTTTCCCGATGAAAAAGAAGGTGATATGGCCAAAAGGCTAGCATCTCTTGTACAGGGGCAAACTTTGGCGGAATTATCCGGTCAAATCAACCTTGGTGATTTTATTGTGTTTTCTGAATCTGAAGCAGCCGCAGGCGGGGCAGAAAATGAACATATTCTTGCCGATGTTTTTGAGGCTGTCATCGGGGCAATTTATCTTGATGGTGGTTTTGAACCATGCCGTGTATTAATCGAGACCAATTGGCAGGATGTCCTCTTTACAATGAAAAAGCCGCCCCAGCATCCTAAGACAGCAATACAGGAATGGGCGCAGGGGCAGGGTTTATCTTTACCTGCATATGAAGTGATTTCGCAAACAGGGCCGGATCATGCCCCTGTCTTTGAGATAGAGTTAACAGTAAAAGGCCATGATCCAATACGTGCGACTGGACGTTCACGCGCAGAAGCTGAAAAAGAAGCCGCACATCAGTTTATGGAAGGTGTAGATCATGACGGATCATGATGTCGACCCGGATGAGAGACGTTGCGGGTTTGTGAGTGTTATAGGTTTGCCTAATGCCGGGAAATCAACGTTGATTAATGAGATGGTCGGTTCGAAGGTCTCCATTGTGTCTCGCAAAATACAAACAACACGCACACGCGTTTTGGGTATTGCCTTACATAAACAGACGCAAATGATCTTGATTGATACCCCAGGTATTTTTAAGCCTAAAAAGACATTGGAAAAGGCAATGGTAACGGCGGCGTTATCAAGTTTGGAAGAGGCTGATTACGTTTTTCATATTGTTGATGCTGCGGCGAAAAATCCTGTAGAGTCCAACCAGATGATTACAAAGGCGCTGGGACAACAGGATAACATTATTTTGGTTCTGAATAAGATCGATCATCTGGCAAAGCCGGCGTTATTAAAAGTTGCACAGGATATGAATGATAATTTCCCGTACAAGGCGACCTTTATGATTAGTGCGCTGGAGGGTAAAGGGGTGAATGATCTGGCGGAGTATATCTCTGCGTATCTTCCAAAGGGTATTTGGATGTATCCAGAAGACCAAGTTAGTGATATGCCAATGCGTTTGGTGGCTGCGGAAATTACACGGGAAAAAGTGTTCGATCAACTGCATCAGGAAATACCGTATTCTATTTTTATTGAGACAGAGAATTGGGAGAATTTTGATAATGGAAGCATCAAAATATCTCAGGTCGTTTATGTACAAAAAGAGAGCCAAAAAGGTATTGTTCTGGGCAAGGGCGGAGTAAAAATAAAACGCATAGGGCAAGAAGCCCGTGAAGAGCTGGAAGAAATGTTAGAAAGGCGTGTGCATTTAAAAATCTTTGTGCGCGTGCAGGAAAACTGGGCGGAGCGCGTTGAAAACTATGAAATGTTCGGTCTTGATCTGCCACGTTCTTAAGCGTCAATAGGGGCATGTTTCGAAAATTAGAAAAATGTCATGATGTGGATAAAGTCTTTTTTTATTTTTCTTCAATAGCGAAAAAATAAAGTTCCTGATAGATTACCTCCATCAACTTAAAAGTAAGAAAAAACGTTTGACAACAGACCTTTAGGTCTTTTGCCAGTGCCCTTTCTTTGTCAAAATTTGGAGGAATATGTATAATGAGTTGGACTGAAGAACGCGTATCTATTTTGAAAAAACTCTGGGGAGAAGGGCATACAGCAGCCGAAATCGCAAAGCAGCTAGGTGGTGTGACACGTAATGCTGTTATTGGGAAGGCGCACCGTTTGAAACTGTCTAACCGTGTTTCTCCAATACAACAAAATAAGAAACCTGCAAACTCTAATAAGAGTGTTGAACGTAAGGTTCAAACTGAGAAAGCAAAGGCACAGACATCTTCCGTGCAGCAAGCTGTGGCGCGTAAATCTGCACCTTCTTCTATTGTTGAAGAAAAGCCGATACGTGCAGGTGATTTATATAGTCTCATGGACTTACAGCCCAGAATGTGCCGTTGGCCGTCAGGTGACCCGAAAGAGGAAGGGTTTGGCTTTTGCGGATGTAAAACAATGCCGGGTCTTCCATATTGTGAAGAACATGCAAAAATGGCGTATCAAGCGGCAACACGTAACCGTATCTTTAGTTCGGATAAAGTTGCTGCGTCTCAGGCTGTTTCTAATGCGGATGAGAAGAGAAAGGCAGTCGCCGGTTAATAGGCTTTGCTAAAATAAGGGAAAAGCGCGCAAATCCAAGCGCGCTTTTTGTGTTTATATCTGTCGTTCTCTGTTTACGGCGTGCATGTCCCGCCATCAAAGGTGCAACAATCTGCTTCATCATAGGTACAGCATCTTAAATTACCTAAGTTGGAAATGGCTTTAATATATCTTTGTTCACCGCCACCTGTAGCAGGGCAGCTTTTATTTGGTGGCACCCACTCCACAGGACGGCAGGCTAGTCGATTCTCCTGAATGCCGTATGCAACTTCTCCTGGGCCACATTGGTGCCCAGAGCTTGCTATAAAGTCCGGGTCAAGGCAATCACCTGTATTGCCATCACAGTAATTGTCAGCAATTGCGCTCTGTTCTGCACTCATATCACCGATGACGTGTAATCTTTCTCCGGGGGTATCTGTTCCGACGCCGACATGGCCGGTATTTGTGTTGAATATATAGGATTCTCCATCCGGGCTATTCAATGCGCGTCTCCAGATTGGAACAAAACCAGCAACATTGTAAAATAGAAGATCATCATTATACGTGTCTCCATCAGCAAGGGATCTAATGCCCTTTGCAAAAATCGCATCGTTGCTATCACAGTTTTCGGTTTCGACTTCCATACCTGCGGTAAACGGGCCGGGCGCGGCATCTTCCGGTGGATCACCTTCTATCAGTGTAACCATACAGTTATCAATTTGATCTCCGGTTGGTGTATAGCCACCTCGACTATTATCACCATGAGAGAACACCACCATATGTGCAGAATCCTCTGGATCGGTTAAATTGACCCGGTTCTCATCAATAATCCGAATTGCACCCGTATGCGGGTTGGCCGGATCGGTGATGCTGCTTTCGTTCCTGTTGGTCATATGTTCAGTCACAGCATAAGATAATAGAGCGCCGTAGCCATCTTTTTTGTATGCCTCTGTAAATGGCGTGTCCACAACGCGGTCTCCTAACGTTCTGAATGGTAGAACGCCTTGCATAACAATGTCGTTATCGCCATCGCCATCGCCGTCTCGGCTGAATTGGTTGGTACAGATCAAGCCGTCCGGAGTGTCATCGCAATTATTTGCCCCTGCTGTGTCATCCGGCGTTGCGCGACATTGTGCTACGCCATAATCTTCGTCACCCGGGCCCAGGGTCGGGTCTGCCGGGCAGGGGTAGACTCCTTCCAATCCGTAATACTCATCTAACGCATCTTGAGCAAGGCGTAGATTATCAACGGTGGTTTCATATTGGGCGTTAGTTGTATAAAGCTTGATAAACCGTGTGAACATTAAAATAGTACCTGCGGAAATAAACATCACAAGTGCAAGTTCAAGTAGGGTGAAACCTTTCTCTCCGTTTTGTGATCGTGTTCTAAAGAATTGCATTGGCTTATAACCCTCTTAATCAATTTGGACTGCGCACTGACAACTTGTCCATACTTCATAGAAGTCTTCACTATGATAGTCATGGCAGTATTCAACAGGCGGTGTTCCACAGTCACATTTTCCACCAACTGGTTCACCATAGGCGTATTTCTCTAAAGTTGATCCGCCGGATGATGCCTGCCAGGAACAACTATTGCATGCTCCGCCGATTAGCTCCCATTCACTTTCATCTTCCCAGTCGTCGAGGCCGCAATCCCACTCTTTTAGATAGATTAGTTGACCATCCTGATCAGAGGGGCAATCGACTTTGACTTCCTCATCTAAGTCGTGATCACAGGTGCAAGCATGCGTATAGCTTTGTGATGGTGTTTCCTCGTGATCCCCTGGATCAGGTAATTCACCAGGCGTTGTAGGTGGGCAGACCCATTCGTAGACGTCCAGTTCTGCGACACCTGTTTCTGTACCACCTGACCATGTCCAGCTATTCGTCAAGCCTGTATCGCACTGAACGCGGCTTATATCATCCGGCTCGGTGCTACAGGCACATTCGTCGGTATCAACAGTGGTCGGGGTTGCATTTGTGACGGCAACATCATCAACACATGTCACGTCATATGTTCGGTAGACTGTACCTTCTAGACCGGATGTTCCGGTTGTATCATTAACCTCATCGTAATAATTGTTACAGCTTATCTCATTTGGAATAGGACTTGGGTCACATCCACAGCTTTGATAGTCGTTGTGAACTGTTGTCCAATTGCTACTCGTATACGGGCAACGATATTTGCGGATAATATATTGTGTTCCGGCCTGACCGTTCGGGCAGTCGTCTTCAACAACATCGTATCTTTCTGTACAGGAACAGTCAGAGCTTTCTGCGTTCCAGCTACCACTGGCATTTACGCTCAAACCGCTAAATGTACTACGCCAGCGAATCTCGTGTGTGCGATGGTGATCCCAAATCCCTGATTCACATTGGTATGAATCGCGCACAAGTGAGTGTCCCTGTGTTGGGCCACAGGCTTCTGCGGTTGTACCTTCAGCATTTATCGTGTCGACCAGTGCTCTAATACCGTCTTCATCTAAGCCAGCGACAGCAGTCTCAAAATATGCCCCATTATATACTGGTGCCATGTTACATGTACCTGAGTAAACGGAGAAATAAGCACCGCTAGGGGTGGAGCCGGATCCATCTGAATTCTCAAGGCGTTCATTTGTACCACAATAGGTCACAACATCTTCATCCGGACATTCTGGCTCAGGCGGGTTATCACAGACAACATCGCCGTCTGCGCTGATTGAGTTGATAAATCCGCCATTAGGACATGACAGGAATATCTCATTGACACATCGTTTGGTTTTATTGCCGATCCCGACCATGAATTGTGCATTACCCCCAGAGGTTAAGCAACTCAGGCCGCCATCGCCGCCTTCTTCGTATAAGTCATCGGAGCCGTCGATGCTGCTATATACAGGATCACCTGACGGAATAATCGCTAAGCTTCCAGAAAGCAATCTTGGTTGGAAGCAGTCGACATCACTGTTTGCATCTTCTTCACAAAGGGTATCAACCTGAAAATCGTTGTTTGATTTTACAGTTCCTGAGTCTGGAATACCAGCGATATTGCGCACTGTTATTTCGTCTGCACCGTCAAGGTCATCTGTAACATTTGCGCCAACGGCTACGCTGTTGGTAAAGCTTTTGAGGTGTATATCTGTACGGTCGTCTTCTGTTGTTTGCCATTCTGTTGCACGAACCGAACTAAAGAACGCAACGCGGTCATCATGGGTTGTTTCGGTATCACCGGATACGAATGTTGCATTACCATCACAATTTTCTTGTTCTGTTGGTGAGCCGTCTGCACATGGTCTGGCTTCTATGCCAGATTTTGTATATGCACCGACATGATTTGGGCCGTGGGAAATGACAATAAAATGACCGCGATTTTCTGGTGTAATAATGGATGTGCCGTCTTTGCCAACAATCCCGATGCCGCCTCCGGTCATATCGAATGTTGTATTTGATGTCAGGCTGCTGGTCACGGCATATGTTAGTCGACCAAGATATCCATCTTGTGCCTCTGATTCCTGTAAGTTTAGGGTCTTAAAGGGGAGAGTCCCAAGTGTGATGGTTTCGCCACCAATGATGCTGTTATATGTACAAATTCCATTTGCGCACGCACCAGAAGCGCCAACTGTACAATCTTCCAGACCGTAATCAAGATCCCCGGGAACTGCCGTACGGGGAGCCGGGCAGGGGTAGCGACCAAATACAGAACGGAAGTTACCGATTTCATTGAGGGCAAGTTCAATATGGACTTCTGTGTTATCCCAGTCTTTTTCAACACGATATTGATGATAAAGGGATATCACGGCTGCGGCTAAAATCCCGACAATTGCAAGTGCAAGGGCAGCTTCAACCAATGTAAAACCGGACTGGTTGTTTTTAACTGTTATAGACATAGTATTCCTCCACTCGGATTAAAGCCCACGGCTCTTTCTCCTAAATTACAGCTTCCATTTACCACAGATGTGTCAATTTGTAATTCTGAACCACCACTTGCGCCATCGGTGACATTGCAACGAACTTGATTATCGCCTATGGTTCTAATGACTTGTTCTCCGTATAGGTCATCATCAGGATCGCATTGCATCTCATCTACTTCTTCGGTTATATAAGACGGATCAAAACAATCTTCATCTTCATCGCAGATGGAATCTGTTTTTAGGCGACCGTTACCTCCAGTGCCTGTTTCTACACGGATATTTCCGGCAACATGCAGCATTTCGTCTGGTGTTGTGTCCTCACCCGGTCTATGTGTGCCTATGCCAATACGTGTGGCAAAGGTCATTGCAAAATCTTCGTCTGTATATGCCGCATTATCAGGGTGTTGAAACCATGTTGATTCCGGAACAGATTGTTGTCCACGTGTCATATCATCGTAGAACTGTGGGCCGACTTGCTCTGCAAATGCGGCGGCACTTTTATTACCCGGATTTACGTCATAAAAGAAAACATTATCAAAGTCGCAATTTTCATGGTCATAGCTGTCTGCCGGGTCTGCGCAATCACCTAAACTTTCTCCATTTCTTGAATATCCGCCCAATCCGGTTGCGCCAGTTGAAAACATAAAAATATCATAGGGGTTGGTAAGCGCATCAGGTATCCCGTCTGCACTGCCATTTGCCACATCAACGGGGTCATCAACAGTATTTACCGTGATTGTCCCGCCACCGATTGTATATACTGCCTGATTTGTTTGTGGGAAGCTAACAGCATAAAGGATTTTGTTGCCCCAGTAATCCAGTGTTTGTTCTTGTTGCATTTTCAATTCGGCAAAAGGAACTGAGCCGATAATGACCGCGGTTGGTGCGTCTTCTGTTTTGCAAATGCCTTCTGTGCTTGACCATAATGGATCTGTACACAGCCTGATATTTGCCAAGGTACAGTCACCTTCTTCTCCAAATCCGGGATCATCCTCACCAAGGCTAACACTTGCCGGGCAAGGGTATTCACCATTACCACTTAGGAAGTAATGGTTCATGGAATCTTCGATTTGGGCGAGGGCCCCTTGTGTGTTTGAAATTGTTCGTTGACGAATTTCGACGTTATAAGCCTGTAATAGGGGGAGTGCGAGTATACTAACCACGAGTAAACCAAGAGATACTTCCATCAAGGTTAAGCCATCTTCGTTCTTATATATGTCTCGGCTAATAGATTTTACACAACTAAACATTTGTCACACTGTCCCAGTCCACTTATACACTATTTGATAGAATAGCATGGCTTTGTTTAAAATTTTATGAATATTTTGTGTATCGGGGATGGGATAGGATTTTTGTTATATTTCAATCGCTTATAGTCTATTCGATCACTTGAATATCGACGGCTTCACGCCCTTTATCAACAATTTTAAGTGTAACACGTACGCGTTGACCTGCTTCTAATTGATCAAGTTCAAGCTTATCAAGTAACGTTTTATGAATAAAAACATCCTTCATACCGTCATCAGGGATAATAAACCCAAATCCTTTTTCCGGCTTATACCATTTAACTAATCCACCCATCGTGATTGTGCCGGTTTCTTCATCTACTTCTGGGATTGTGCTCATCGCGCCTTTGTCCAGAACCTCAAGAACTTCACGGACTTGCCTGCCTTTGTCGCCTTCAAAGACCTTGCACATCAGTATTGCTCCTTCGCCGATGGAGTGCAGACCTGCCTGTTGGAGTGTTGTAATATGCAAGAAGGCATCGTAATTGCCTTCTTCGGGGACTAGAAACCCAAACCCCTTGGTACCATTAAACCATTTTAAGTGCATTTTTACCGTAGATATTTTCTCTTCGGGAGGGTTTTGAACGCTAGAGTGCAACATGGAACGCCTTTAGAATGTGTAGTGTATGCAGAAGTAAGGAATACTCGAGAGGGTGTTGAATAAAATCAACATAGACATAATGCCCGATTTTTTTTCTGAAATCCAGCATATTTTTGTGACTGACATGCGATACGATGTTGTGCAGTTTATCCTCTTATCTAGTTTTTGCTGTGCAGCATATGTTTTTCTCTATCTGTTGTAAGATGTTGTGATAAGCTAATATATGTGCACAAGAAGGTGAATTTCGTGAATAAAGAAACATATTTGTGGTTGTCTGATTATCCGTCCGAGATTAGCTGGTATGCGGAAATAGAGCAAAAGCCAGTATTCTCGATGTTGCAGGATACTGCACAAAAATACCCGCAAAAGAATGCTTTTGATTTTCTGGGAAAAAAATATACATGGCAGGAATTGTATGATTTGGCATGTAAAATGGCAAAAGGTTTGCAGGAGCGTGGTGTTAAGAAGGGTGATAAAATAGGTCTGTTTCTGCCGAATTGTCCATATTATATTGTGTCCTACTATGCCGTTCTTATGACTGGTGCGGTGGTTGTAAATCTTAATCCGTTATATGCAGAAGAGGAACTGGTACACCTTATTGAAGATAGCACACTGAATATGGTGGTTACCCTGGATCTGGAGATGCTGTACGGGAAGATGGATAAAATGCTTCACTCAACCCGATTGGAGCATATCATAGTATGCTCTTTTACGGATGTTTTGCCATTTCCAAAGAATATCTTATTTCCGTTGTTTAAGGGTAAAGAGCTGGTCAAGATAAAGCCGCATCGACGTTTGATTATGTTCTCTGATGTCATCCAAAATGATGGCGCATTTGATCCTGTGGAAATTGACCCGATCCATGATTTGGCCGTCTTACAGTATACGGGCGGGACGACAGGCGTGCCGAAAGGCGCGATGTTAAGCCATCAAAATGTCTATGCCAATGCAACACAAGCCAAAATATGGTTCCATCAACTGGAAGAAGGGCAGCATAAAATGCTTGGTGTTTTGCCGTTCTTTCATGTTTTCGCGATGACAGCTGTTATGAATTTCAGTGTTGTAAATGCATTTGAAATTATTGCAATGCCACGTTTCGAGTTGGAAGGTGCGCTTAAAATTATTCATAAGCAAAAGCCAAGTTTGTTTCCTGCTGTTCCTGCGATTTACAGTGCGATTAATAACTCTCCTTTGCGGAAAAAATATGATGTATCGTCATTAAAGGCCTGCTTATCAGGCGGTGCACCTCTGCCGGTACAGGTAAAGAAGAAATTTGAAAAAGAAACCGGGTGTGTTGTGATTGAGGGGTATGGATTGAGCGAGAGTTCCCCCGTTGCATGTGCAAATCCTGTGGAGGGTGAGAATAAAGCAGGTTCTATTGGATTACCTCTTCCACAAACGATTATCGAAATCATTGATAAAGAAGATAAAACAACGCCAAAATTGATTGGTGAACGTGGTGAGCTTTGTATCCGTGGGCCTCAGGTCATGATGGGGTATTGGAATAATCCAGAGGCAACCGCCGAGGTTTTGCGTCCGACAGATGATGGGGGGGTGCGCCTACATACCGGGGATATCGCCATTATGGATGAGAGAGGGTATGTCTATATCGTTGATCGATTGAAAGATATGATTATCACGAACGGATATAATGTTTATCCGCGTAATGTTGAAGAGGCCATCTATAAGCATCCAAATGTTGAAGAATGTATTGTTGCCGGACTTCCTGATGAGAATCGTGGTGAGATCGTTAAGGCGTGGATTAAATTAAAAGACGGGCGGGAGCTGACAACTGAAGATTTGAAAGCGTTCTTGAAGGATAAAATATCGCCGATGGAAATTCCCAAGCGCATCGAATTCCGCAATGAACCTTTACCAAAAACCATGATCGGTAAGTTAAGTCGTAAGGATGTTCTGGCGGAGGAGCAGGGGTAATTAAAGATTAAAGACCACATTCAGAATTCGACGTAGGTTGCACTGTGATCATGACGGATTGGCGGCCTCCATCAGGATTTATAAAGGGTTCTTCATCCAATGGGGTAATAGAAGAACCAAAATGTTGTGTAATAAATTCGGGAATATTCTCAATATGCGGGATATTAATATCGTGCAGATTATTCTCCATATCTATACCATGTCCAGAATCCAGTTGTCTGGCCATGTTTACAAACTGATTTCTGAATCTAGATGTTTCATCGTCGCTTGATTCTATAAGCTTAAAAGTATAGTTGGGCATTTTACTCTTCTTTTTCTATTGTCGGCATTTACTGTGGCTATCCGCGTAAAACACCACCACACTTGCCTGATACCGCATCAATGACATTGTTCATGATCTCTTCGATCTGTTCATCGGTCAAGGTTGCATCAATGGGTTGGATCGTGATGTTCAGTGCCAGAGATTTATGTCCGTCTTCAATGCCCTTGCCATCATACACATCGAAAATCTGCGCATCCGTGATGAGCTTCTTATCTGCCGACTTTGCGGCGCGTATGATGTTGTCGCCGCTTACATCATCTTTAACAATAAAGGCAAAGTCTTTAGAGACGGGTTGAAGTGTTGCAAGTTTTAATAGGGGTTTTGTTGTTCCCTTTTTGCGCGGTGTCGGGATGTTTTCTAAGAAAATCTCAAATCCGGCTACAGGGACTTTAATGCCCATTTCTTCTAAAATTGCGGGATGTATTTCTCCGAATTGTGCAATGATGTTTTTACCCAATCGAAGCACTCCAGATCGCCCCGGGTGGTAATGGGATGGCGCATCTCGGGATATTTGTGCGTTGGCTGCAGGCGCGCCACATGCCTCTAATACGGCCAGAGCGTCGGCCTTTACGTCATAAAAATCAACGGCGCGTGGCGCTGTGTCTTTGTGCCAGTTACGTGTGAATTTATCACCTGTACGAATACCTGCGGCACTGTAATCTTGGCCGTTTGCTTTTTGAGATTGGAAAACCGGCCCGACTTCACAGAGTGCAGCATTAGCATATCCTTTATCTGCGTTTCGGCTTGCCGCTTCGATAAGGTTAGGCAAGATTGACGGACGCATTTGCGCCAGCTCTGTACTGATCGGATTGGAAAGGGTTAGCGCCGCATTATCGTTAGACCCGAAATGTTTGGCCAGATCTTGAGACATGAAAGACCATGTTACACATTCATCAAGGCCGATGGATGTCATGGCCGCGCGTGCTTTACGTGTTCGGTTTAGCTTAAGCGTCTCGGCGGGGTGTATAACGTCGCTGTCGCCACGTACGGAGATTGGCTCAATCTTATCAAACCCGTGAATGCGAACAATTTCTTCAACCAGATCAGCTGCGCCTTCTACATCACCGCGCCATGATGGCGGCGTAACTTGGTTACCATCGACGATGAAACCTAAATTTTGCAGGATATTGATTTGCTCATCATGTGTAACTTTGACACCACACAGTTTTTCCGTGAATTCCGGATCGAATGCGATATTACGTTTCCATTCGGGTTCAGAACCGGCTTTGACGACATTACTGATTTGGGTTTCTTCACCTCCACAAAGTTCTTGAATGAGGCGTGTTGCGATTTCAAGGCCGGTGCGTGTGAATTCCGGGTCAACGCCACGGTCAAAACGATAACGTGCATCACTGGAGACATTCATATCCCGTCCGGCACGTGCGGTGCGCATGGGGTCGAAATAGGCACTTTCAACAAAGACATTTATTGTGTTCTCATCGCAAGCGGTTGACGTTCCACCGACAATGCCACCCAATCCGATGAGGCCATTTTCATCTGTGATGCCAATTGCGCCTTTAACCGTTTTGTATGACTTGTCATTAAGGGCATTAATCTCTTCCCCTTCTTTTGTGGCTCGAACAACGATATCTCCATTGAGCTTGTCAGCATCATAGACGTGTAGTGGGCGTGCATAATCCATTGTCATCAAGTTTGTGATATCAACAAGCGCAGATATCGGGCGCAGTCCAACATGGGTTAACATATCCTGAAGCCATTGTGGTGATGGGCCGTTTTTAATGTTTTTGATCGTGCGACCATAAAAAACACGGCATCCGTCATCTTCGATATGTACATTTACAGGTGAGGCGAAATTGCCTTCAACAGGTGTTGTATTTGTTTCTGTCAATGTTCCCAAACCTGCGGCGGCAAGGTCGCGTGCGATACCGTAAACACCGGCGCAATCTGCGCGGTTTGGCGTCAGGCCAATTTCGATTAGCTTTTCATTCAGGCCGTAAATATCGGCCATTTGTGTTCCAACCTCATATTTATCATCAACCTCTATAATTCCTGCATGTTCATCAGACAGGCACATCTCCTTTTCAGAGACCAGCATACCATTTGATTCAATGCCTCGGATTTTGCTTTTCTTCAATGTAACATCAAGTCCGGGGACATATGTGCCTGATGGTGCAAAAATGGCCTTCATTCCGGCGCGCGCATTTGGCGCCCCACAAACAACCTGAACAGTTCCGTCTTCTGTTTTGACGTTGCAGACCTGTAATTTATCAGCATCCGGGTGTTTTTCGGCGCTTTCAACATATGCGACCTTAAAAGGTGCAAATTTTGCGGCAATATCTTCGAATTCTTCCAGTTCCAATCCGATATTTGTCAATATCTCGCAAATTTCTGTATCACTTGCGTCAGTTTCAAGGTGTTTTTTGAGCCAGTTAATCGTAAACTTCATTGTATCGTCTTATCTTTTCTTTATTTGCATACTGTTAGATTTTTGCTTGGCTATCTAACCCCAAAACGCATAGTTTTCCAAGGCTTTTCTTTCCTTTGTGGCTGCATTCAATATTTGCATTATGGATGCTGTATATGCTAGTCTTCATCTATATGGTAAATTTATAAAAAACTAGATTTCTAGTCGTATTTTTAAGGGGAAAATGATGAGCCAGCCAGAAGGTGCCAACAATACTGCGGAAATGGAAGCAGCGCGTCAGGAGTTTATGGAGCGTATAGCTCAGGAGCTAGGAAACATTGATGGTAAAACAGTTGAAATTAATGCTGCAAGTGGTGATGCACGTGTAACGTCACCGGATGGAAGTGTGGCACAATTCCAAGATGTTATGACGGGAGATCAAATTACAGACGCGCCGGAAAGTGATGCGTGGGTTACTGTTGTTGAAGATGGGCAGCTCAGAGAGCAAGGGTTTAAAGAAATCAATCAAATGCTTATTGATTCTGTGCAAAATGCAGATGCTTCGGTAAGTCAGGGTGTTGTGAATCCTGGCGCTGCAGCAGTTGCGGCTGCGCAAGGGGCGGCTGCACAAAATGAAGATGCAGAAACACGTAGTAAAGACGCCTTGAGTAGGCAAACTGCGGAAGAGCAGCTTAAGCAAGGGATTACAGATAATAGTGGAATACAGATTCTGATCGCGATCATACAGATGCTGTTTTCTGGTGAAAAGGGGATGGATGGTCCTTCAGGTATTATGGGCATGATGTCGCGCATTACAGAGGAAGTCAAAGAAGGGCAAGATGTTGCGCAGAACGAGCCTGAGCAAGATGGCCCGGAACAAGGTGACCCTTCTCCTGCAGGTGGGCGCAGTGAAGATCCTGAGGTGGAGATGCCTGAAGGGCGTCAGCCTGAAAATGAAAGCGAAACATTGCTTGCCGAAGGTCAAGAAGGTGATGATCCGGAGGCAAATGAATTGGCTGCTGCTGGATGGAACTTTGCCGGTGGTGATGATCTGAGCAGTGATGCCTCTGAAGAAGCGCAGGTTCTGGACAATCAAAGTCCGACAGTTGGGCTAAAGGGACTAGGCGTTGCCTAGCTCTGCGTGATGGGCAGGACGTAAAACGTAAAATCCAGTTTTATACCAAAATTCTCGTACATGGCTTTTGCTTCAAGATTACCTTCTTGTGTAAGCCAGTATAGTCGCGCCCATTCTTCTTCCTTGCCGATTTCCGTGATCCTGTTTACAAGACGGCGGCCTATACCACGTCTTCTGTGCGGTGGATCGACATATACATCTTGCATATAGCAAACCGGATTTAATTGTCCGGTGGTGTTGTGCAGGATGTAATGTGTGATACCACAGAAATCATCACCCATTTCTGCACATAGCCCATTCACCATGTGATTATCAGGATTGCAGAGCCGTGCCCAAGTGCTGGCGGTGACGGCATCGTCACGTTGGCCTAAATTATTGCCATCCCAAAGAGGTAGCCACTTTTCATAGTCGTCCTCTTTTAATGGTCTGATAATTAAACGGTTCATGATATAAGGCCAAAGAGAAAAAATAGGATTAAAAAGATAACAATCAGTATGATGGGGCCATGCTCAGACCCAAACAATGTCACGTAATTATCAGGCGTACCTGATTTTCGATGTTTTGCAGTGTGTCTTTCATCACTAAACCTTCTTTCCAGAATGTCATATTTTTCATTCACAAAATCCTGTAATATTTCACGTGCATTATCAAAAGATTGATCTACAAGGTCATAAGACAGGTCATCAGGTTGGTGTGGTTTTTTATGAAATACATAAAAAATAGAATCATTGCTACTGAGGTTCTCACCCATTTCAATTGCGCTGATAACAATGCCGCTTTTGTTGCGTGTATTTTCAAATTCTAGTGAGGGATTGTAATATATCTCATTTTTTTGTGCGTTGTCTGCCTTTTTGAGCATGTCTTCCCATGGAAATGTTTGGAATGTTTCCATGATGTCCGATCTGTCAATATCTCCCTTTTCTATGATGTGCTCTTTTAAGGGGTCACATACTGTCCACCGATACATTGTACAAGATTCCTATGTCTTCACACCTGTGGCACTGTTTGGACGTTCAAGTGGGTCAAATCCGTAATGTTCAAGCCAGCGCACGTCACTCTCATAGAATGTTCGTAAATCAGGAATACCGTATTTTAACATGGCCATACGCTCAATCCCCATACCGAAGGCAAACCCCTGATATTCTTGCGGATCAAGGCCGCAATTCTTGAGGACATTCGGGTGTACCATACCGCATCCTAGAATTTCCATCCAACTCTCTACTGAGCCGTCTTTATTCGCACCAATTTTTAGTCCACCATCTTTACGGGAACATGCAATGTCCATCTCTGCGCCCGGTTCAACAAAGGGGAAAAAGCTTGGGCGGAACTGAACGCGTAAGTCATCGATTTCAAAGAAGGCGCGAACAAAGTCCTGTAAACAGCCCTTCAAGTGCCCCATATGGGTGGCTTTATCGATCATAAGCCCTTCCATTTGGTGGAACATTGGCGTGTGTGTCATATCATAATCAGATCTGTATGTGCGACCAAAGCAAATGATTTTATGCGGTGGTTGATTATTCTGCATGTGACGGATTTGTACGCTGGATGTGTGGGTGCGTAATAGCTTCTTTATATGCTCGCCTTGTTCTTCCTGATCATCGGGTAAGAAGAATGTATCTTGCATCTCGCGTGCGGGATGTCCCGGCGGGAAGTTTAGGGCGGTGAAGTTATAATAATCGTCTTCAATATCCGGGCCTTCTGCAACAGAAAATCCCATATCCGCAAAAATGGTCGTGAGCTCTTCAATTGTTTGGGAAATAGGGTGGATGTGCCCGGTACTACGCTGGCGTGAATCTAGTGTAATGTCGATGGTTTCTGTTGCAAGGCGTGCATCCATCTCTTGCTTTTTCAAAGCACTTTCTTGTGTTTTGATTAACTCAGCAATTTCATCCTTTAGCACATTTAAGGCTTGTCCCTTTGTTTTACGCTCTTCCGGATCCATTTTACCCAAGGTTTTCATAAGTGCAGTGATACGCCCTTTTTTTCCAAGGACGGTGACACGCACATCATCTAGAGTTTTAAGATCGCTTGTTGCTTCTATTTCCTGAGAAAGCTCAGTTTTTAAATTTTGTATATCAGTCATCATGGTGGATGATTTAACACGAGATGGCCTGAAAAATAAAGCACAAATACAGAGGATTTGCAGGCAAAGCTGTGATAGTTTGCTCTCGTAGGGAAAAAGGAGGATTTGAATGATTGATGCATGGCACATGTTTCCGGTGACAATGGGTGAAGATCAGGCATGGATAGTCTTTAATAATGGTTATGCAGAGGTTGCAGAGGCTGATCCGCGGCACTATATCTTTCGTGTGGGTGTGGCCTTTCAGGAGGCCGACGAAAATGGTATGCCAACCAATGAAGAGTTCCCGAAAATTACGGCGCTGGATGAGTTATTAGAAGATAACATTGCCAAGCTAAATGGTGTTTATATCGGGCGTGTCACGGTGCGTGGTCATCGATACTTCTATTATTATCTGGATATAACTGAAGAGCAGCTAAAACCAGTTATCGCGGATGCTGAACAGAAAGCGGGATATAAAATTGAGTATACGTATCAAGAAGATATAGAAAAACAGTTTTATTGGAATGAGCTATACCCCACGCAAGATGATTGGCGGGTTATTAAAGATATGCAGGTATTAGATGCGCTGGCTGAGCACGGTGATAATCCGGAAACCAAACGGGAGATTATGCATTGGGCATATTTCACGGTACAAAATGCATCGGTTGGTTTTGCCGATTGGGCGAAAGAAGAGGGCTACACGATTACGTATCAAGGGGCAGTTGAGAAGGGCGAGGGCTATATGGTGCAATTCTCTCATACGGGGGCTGCACATCTATGGGATGTTTCTCCATATACAGTTTCGATCAATCGTAAGGCGGCAGAGCTTGGCGGTGATTATGATGGGTGGGAAACCCGTATCGAGACTGGTCAATAGTCCTATAAACTCCACTTCTCCCGTAAAATATCAATGGCTTGGGGGAGGGCGGTGATGACATGATCTGGTTTTGCTGCACGTAGGCGTGGGGCGCTAATACACCCGCCGGTAATGCCGATAGAGGTAATGTTCATGTGACGACCAATGTCGGGTTCTTCCTTGCTATCTCCGATAATGAAAGCATCGCCGGCGTGGTAGCTACGCTTAATCATGAAATCTGACAGCCTTTCCAGTTTACTGGTGGAATTAAGGATACTTGTGCCGTCGCAATTATTTGCCGAGATGTATGAGAAGTACTGACGAATGCCCAGACGTTCTAAATGGTGTTCGATTTTGGGAACGAGATAATTGCTTAAGATCATGCATGTTACGCCATTATCTGTAAGCCAGTCTAAAAGCTGTCTCGTGCCGCGTCTTGTGCGTGCATTTGCGGCCAGCCGATCATAATTGCTTTGAAAAATTTCATTCGATTCAGATTTTGTTTCTAATAACCTGTCCACACATACGCCGTTACGCTTAAAATAGTGGATAATCGGGAAGTCGAATGTTTCTAGTTGATGTTGAAAGCTGATGGGCTCTACGCCATAGAATTTAAGACATTCATTAGAGGCAATCCATGCTTGGCGCGTATCGGCAATTAATGTGCCGTTCCAGTCAAAAATGGCGAGTTTGCGATCCACGTATAGTCCTTCTCATACATTCCTATGTTTTATAGCATAACCAGAATATGAGGACAGGGGTATCTTGGCTTTCCTCTAAAGGCTATGTTCTGTGTCAACGAAAAGAAGCCACCCATAATCAGGTGGCTGCTCTTAAAATCTTATAATTTGCGCAAAAGCAATTAAGCTGCTTTTTTCGCTTTGTCTAAAGCGGAGGCAGCTGTCTTGACGATTGCTGCGAATTGCTCAGGCTCACGGATAGCGATGTCAGACAAAACCTTACGGTCAAGTTCAATACCACTTAGCTTTACACCATTCATAAATGTAGAATATGTCAGGCCGTGGATACGCGCGGCTGCGTTGATACGCTGGATCCACAGACGGCGGAATTCACGTTTCTTTACGCGGCGGTCACGGTAAGCATATTGACCGGCTTTTTCAACTGCTTGAACCGCGGTGCGGAAACAGTTTTTACGGCGGCCGTAATACCCTTTTGCCTGTTTAATAACTTTTTTGTGTCTTGCATGCGCTCTTGCGCCACCTTTTACACGTGCCATGGTCTATTTCTCCCCTTCAGTTTTCTTTGCGTAAGGCTTTGATTTGCGCTTACGGCTGTAAGGTAGAAAGTTACGAAGAACAATGCGCTCATCCGCTTCACATATAACATCAAGGCCACGTGCTTTGCGTTTCATAGATTTTGGCTTGTTCATCATCATGTGGCTTGTAAAGGCTGCTTTAGACTTTACTCGGCCCTTTGCGGTCACTTTGAACCGCTTTTTTGCACTGGAGTGCGTTTTCATCTTCGACATTTTTATCTCCTTAAATTAAAGGGTTCCAACATATGTGATCCGAGGCAGTCGATTTTGGCCAGGTCACAGAATCTGTAAATCAATACAGATCAGCACAGTTTATACACATTATCTACTGGTAAAAGCAAGAGAAAATTAAAGATCTGTTTTCATGTGTGATGCGCTATATTATATCTGTGTATGTTATGAAAGAATTTCGTACGTTTTTTTTAATGGTGGCCTGTGGTCTTTTTGTGTCTTTCTCTGCTGTGGCTGAGATTGACTTGCCGCCTGCTGTGCCGGTGGAGGGGGTGGCGATAGAGGCCTTACCTGTGCCTGCTGCACCAGAGGTACAGCAAAAAAAACGTGATATTATCAAACCGCCACAAGACAGTGTGGTTCCCTCTAAATCTCAAGTAAGAGAAGTATTGCCCTTACTTCCTGATATGAAGAATGCCGCAAGTGGTATTGTTCTGGAGCTATTCTCGACGCAGGCCTGTACATTTTGTCCTAAGGCAGATGAAGTTATGAAGGACTTTATCGCGCGTGAGAATATTATCGCCTTGTCATGTCATGTTGATTATTTTGATGTGCGTGAAGGGTCCTTATCATTACCAATTTGTTCTACACGTCAAATTGCCTATGAACACTCATTGAATATTGGGCCTAAATACACGCCGCAAATGGTTATGAACGGGCGTTATGATGCGGTAGGTTATCATGAAGAGGAAGTGTCCTTGGCATTGAACAAGGCAATGCAAAAGCCTTTCTTACCAGTGAGTATTCGTAAGCAAGAAGAGGGGATGTTTTCTGTGATTTTACCCTATGCATCGGCAGGGGAGTATACAATTTGGCTTTTGGTGTATGAGCCCCCAATACAGCATAGGATTGCCGATGGTGCAAATATAGGGAAAGATCTGACCTATTATAACGTTGTGTCCAAGGCCGGTTTTTTAGGGAAATGGAGTGGGCAAATCAAAGTTATGTCCTTTTATCCGAAGATGAATGAAACGTCGAAGGGCTTCGCCATTTTAGTGCAGGATAGCAAAAATAATTATATTATTGCCGCCGGAAAATTTGAAAAATAATCTCTTTATTTTAATGAATAACAGATGCGCACATACAGCGAGACCGCCCTTAGTAAACTAAGAACGGCCTCAACTTTCCGTGTGTGGGGAACTGTATTTATTCTTATTTGAGATCTGAATATGTGTGTGGGGAGATATTCAGATCTCAAATATTTTTTTATCCGCTATGATTGTTTAAGTGTGTGGGGATAAACAATCCGTTACGGTATGACAATTATATACCGCAATATGGAAAGTTATGTCAACATAAAAATACGTATTTTCTGCATTAAAGTGCATTTTTTATGTATTTAGGAGGTGATTTAATGAGCTTCAGCCCAATTTTTCCCTGAGCCACCTTCGGCATCAAGTGGCACGGATATGGATATCCCATTGATCTTAAATGAGTTTTCCATAGAATCTTTTATGATTTCTATTGTTTTGTCTAATTCAGAGGCCGGAACTTCAAAAATAAGCTCATCATGAACCTGTAAAAGCATTTTTGCGGATAAATTGTTTGATATTAGAATGTCGGGCATACGTGCCATTGCAATTTTCATGATGTCTGCGGCTGTTCCTTGAAGTGGCGCATTGATCGCTTGACGCTCTGCGCCGCGTACACGCATCTGGTTTTTGTCCTGAATTCCGGGAATAAAACATTTGCGCCCATACAGAGTGGAAACATAGCCATCGCGCTTTGCCTCTTCTTTTGTGGTCTCCATATAGCTTTCAATTTCGTGAAAACGCGCGAGATAACGTTTTATAAAATCACTGGCCTGACCAACCGGACAGCCAAGCTGCTTTGCCAAGCCAAAGCCTGAAATACCATAGATAATACCAAAATTAACAGCCTTTGCCTGTCTGCGGATTTCGGGACTGACATCTTCTAAGGGGACATCAAAGACGCGTGATGCGGTGAGGCTATGAATATCCACGCCATCTTGGAATGCTTTTTTGAGTGCTTCTACATCTGCCATTTCTGCGGCAAGGCGTAATTCTACTTGCGAATAGTCAACAGATACAATGATGTTTCCATCGTCCGCAATAAAGGCCTCACGGATTTTGCGTCCTTCCTCAGTACGTATAGGGATGTTCTGCAAGTTAGGGTTGGAGGATGATAAGCGTCCTGTGCTTGTTCCGACCATGTTGTATGAGGTATGAACACGCCCTGTTTTTGGGTTTATTTCTCCCTGCAATGCATCTGTATAGGTTGATTTTAACTTGGCAAGACCACGGTAATCCAATATTTTTTGAACAATTTCGTGCCCCTCTAAGGCTAACTTTTCTAACACATCTACAGACGTTGAGTATGTTCCTGTCTTTGTTTTTTTACCGCCTTGCAAACCCATTTCATCAAATAGCACTTCACCCACCTGTTTAGGGGATGCGATATTGAACTCACGCTCTGCCAGATCGTAAATTTCTTGTTCTAATGTGGTTAGCTGCTGGCCAAAGTCCTCACTCATTTCGTGGAGTTTCTTCGGGTCAACTTTGACGCCGTCTAATTCCATTTGTGCAATGATAGGAATGAGCGGACGTTCAATCGTTTCGTAAACACTGACCATTTTTTCACGCGCCAAACGTGGTTTTAGAATTTTGTGCAGGCGCAGTGTAATTTCTGCGTCTTCTGCGGCGTAGGTGAGTGCATCTTGAATTGCGACCTTATCAAAAGTCACTTGCGTTTTGCCTTTGCCGGCAACCTCTTCATATTTGATCGGGCTATGATCGCAGTAAAGCTCTGACAAACTATCCATAGAGTGGCGATGTTTCGCCCCATCCAATACATAAGAGATAAGCATCGTGTCATCGCATGGCGTAATATGAACACCTTCTTTTGCCAGAATTTGCCAATCATATTTCATGTTATGACCGACCTTTAACACCGACGGATCTTCTAAGACCGGTTTGAGTAGGGCAATGGCTTTTGCTTTATCCATTTGCGGTGTTTGGTCATCATTTGCCATCCCGAACAGGTCTGTCTCTTGCACATGGCCAAGCGGGATATAGGCCGCCTTACCAATTTGTGACGCAATTGATATACCCACCAAATCGGCCTTTGCGGGGGTTAGGCTGGTCGTTTCCGTATCGATGGCAAGCATGCCTTCTTGCTCGGCAGTGCTTAACCACTCTTGCAGCGTTTTTTCATCATTGATAAGCGTGTATTGATTTTCTGCTGCGGCCGGAAATATTTCTTCTTCAATGGCTGCATTCTTATCTGTTTCGATTGTTGGCTTTGGCGCACTGACCACCTCACCACCCAAGCGTTTTATGATTGAGTTAAAGGCCTGTTTTTGTAAAAAGGCCATGAGCTCAGGTTTATCAGGGTCATGCGTTTTCAGTTCCTCTAGCGGGGTAGGTAAAGGCGCATCCTCATCCAACTGCACAAGTTGACGCGATATGCGCGCATCTTCCGCGTGATTGACCAGCTTCTCGCGGCGTTTAGGTTGTTTAATTTCTTCTGCACGTGCCAAAAGTTCATCAAGTGAGCCATATTCATTGATAAGCTGCGCGGCGGTCTTAATACCTATACCGGGTACACCTGGTACATTATCGACACTATCACCCGCGAGGGATTGCACATCCACAACACGGTTTGGCGGGACACCAAATTTCTCGATAACTTGTTCTTCTTCGATCCATTTGCTTTTCATCGGGTCAAGCATGCGTACGCCATCTCCAACCAACTGCATCAAATCCTTATCGGATGAGACAATAACAACTTTCTTACCAGCTTCTTTGGCCTTTTTGGCATAGGCCGCAATCAAATCATCGGCTTCATACCCATCCATTTCTAGCGCGGGAATGTCAAACGCGCGTGTTGCCTCACGGATAAGGGGAAATTGTGGAATGAGATCTTCCGGTGTTTCATCGCGATTGGCTTTATACTCTGCATAAATATCGTTGCGAAAATTCTTGCGCGCTGTATCAAAAATCACCGCCATATAGGGGGCGTGATAATCACGGATCATCTTCATAATCATGTTGGTATAGCCATATACCGCACCGACTTCGACGCCTTCGGGGTTGGTCATACCGCTTTGCCGTGAATATGCCATCGCAAAATAGGCGCGGAAAATAAAGCCTGATCCGTCGATCAGGAATAATTCATCTGTGTTTGTATCGCTCATAGAGGTAAAGTGACGCAAGGCCGGAACAGAGTCCAGCGATCTCGCAAGAACGATAAAAAATTCATGGGAAAAGAAATTCTTCGCAAGTTAATAAAGGAGGGGAGCCGAATTTTGTATTTGTGTTTTTCATACTATAGTTGAGGGCGATAAGGAGATTTACGCATCAGCATAATACCGCATCGCTGATTGACCTGCGCATTGGCCTCAAGCATAAATTTATCATCAGGATGGTGTCGGATATGGTAGTTATGGCTATATATTCGTACGTTTGAATCAAACTGACAGGATTGCTCACCTGCTTGAGGGCAGAACCTCTTATATTGCGCAATAACCTTTGGGCAAACATAATGTGTTTGGGGATTATATATGTCAACGATTTTAGGGATATCTTCTTTATACGATATATCTGAGAGGTTGCGTGTTAAGGGAGCTGATGCATCCTTGTACGTGCGAGCAGTTGTTATGGCGACCTTATATTTCCCATCCTTTTGGAACCGATATGTATGCTGAGCTCCGTTTATATACTCATGATTTTCAATTTCCCCGACAGGTGTATACCCACGCTTTTTAAGCTCTGTTTTTGCTTCTTGTACGGTCATGCTTAGGGCTACGCCTTCGATTTTCTCCTGAAGAAAATCGGTGATTTCATCGGCTGCTATTGCCGGATAAGAAAATCCGAAAAGCATAAATACAGAGAAAAGAAAGTGAAGGCCGCGCATGATATATACCCTAATGATTAATGACGTAAAGTTGCTTTATACTGTACTTTGCCATTGGATTGTAGGATAAACTGAAAAACCTCATCAATGGGTTAGCCTTATTTAGGAAAGATAAGAGATATATGGGAAAAGAAAAAGCACTTCCGAAATCAATGCGTCTTGATCGTTTGCTATCCAATTTGGGGTATGGCGGTCGTAAAGAAATGGCGATGGCCGTTAAAAATGAATGGATTGATATCGATGGAGAGCGAGTAACCAACCCATCCTTAAATGTTGATCTGGATTGGGTGAGGCAGGGGCGTGTAACCTTGGACGGCAAAGCACTAGACCCGCTTACTCCTTTTACAATTATGTTGAATAAGCCTGCGGGTTATACGTGTTCGCACAAAGATCCTGCGGAAATTGTCTATGATTTGCTGCCTGAGCAATTCGCACGGCGCAAGATTCCGCTCTCTATGGTTGGGCGTTTGGATAAATATAGTACGGGGCAGTTGCTCCTGACCGATGATGGAGATCTGCTTCACCGTATTACACATCCGAAAAGCCACGCCTCCAAACATTACCGTGTAACGTTACGTGATGATTTAAAGGGGGATGAGGGTGATTTATTTGCATCAGGTGAATTCACTTTGCCATGTGAGGAAAAACCACTAAAACCCGCACAATGGACGTCGGAAGGTGCGCGCGAAGGCGTCATGATTTTACACGAAGGACGTAATCGTCAAATCCGCCGTATGTTTGATAAGCTTGGGAATGAAGTTGTGACACTACACCGTTTTCAAACGGGAAACCTTCTTCTTGGTGATCTGGAAAAGGGCAAATGGCGTGCATTGAGCAATGATGAGCTGGTGCAGATTGTGGGTTAAGGGTTGTCGCATTCTTTGGTTGTGTGGCATCACATCGTATGTTACGTTCGCTCTTAAGTGAAAGGGTAGTGTAATGCACGTATTGTTGGCGATTTTAGGGGCGGTTGTTACGATCCTTTTTTATCTGAATAAGCTGAGCCGATCTGGTATTGATTTTGGTTGGCTTAATCCGTTTGCGTGGAAGCGTCGTCGTAATTGGAATAAAAAATATGCGGCTGATCCAATATACAAAATATCCAATCCAATGGAGGCTACTGCCCTTTTGATGTACACTATGGCGAGAGCATCAGGCGATATTTCGCGAGAGCAAAAGGTGCGGATGCAAAACTTGTTTGTGTCAGAGTTTTCTTTGTCAGATTCCCGTGCGACTGAGTTGTTATCTTCCTGTAGTTTTTTAATGCAAAATGATGAAGATAAAATTATTGAAAATTTGAAAAAGTTTTTGGCACCAAGTGCCAATCAGTTTAATGCAGAGCAAAGAGAGTCTGCATATGAGCTTATTCTTGAAATTTTGCAGTGTGAAGAGCAACGATCTGAAAAGCAAGAAGCCTTCTTGCGAGAGCTTCAAAAGTCTCTTTTGCCGCTTGATACAGGTGCAAATAAAAAATGGGCTTGATTAGGTGGGGACGCTTATGGCTTTTGCATGATTAACGTGGACCACTCGCCAATATCGTAACGCTTTTTAAGGGTCAGACCTTCCCCTTCATATGCGCTTGCCACGAGGTCAGCTTGTTCGACCAGCATGCCTGAGAGGATGCAATAACCGTTATCATCCAGAACCTTCACAAGGCTGGGTGCCATCTCAATTACCGGGCCGGCGAGAATATTGGCAAGGATCAATTCATAAGGTTTTTGTTTGTTAACGCTGGGGGTGTTAAAGCCATCACCACAATCGCATGTCATGGCAGATGCACTTAAATTTACATCATTCATTTGGGCATGGCGTGCGGCGACGTGAACGCTTTCAGGGTCATTATCAACGGCAAGAATTGGGCTGTTCCAGAGTTTCCATGCGGCAAGGGCAAGGATGCCTGAACCAGTTCCCATATCCAGAATATTCCACGGGCATGCACCTTTACCTTTGAGGTCAAGCATTGCCTGCATACAGCCCTTCGTCGTTTCGTGCTCTCCTGATCCGAATGCGGTGGCTGCGTCAACCTTCAGGGGGATTTGCCCCTCTGGCACGTCACCTTCATAATGCGATCCGTGTATGAAGAACGGGCCAATGGAAAAGGGTTTGAATTCTTGGTAGGTTTTTTCCAACCAATTCTCGTCCGGGGTTTCTTCTATTTCGATTTGTTCTGCCGTTACGTCAATATCCGTGATGTTATGTGCGGCCATGTGAACAGATATGCGCGAGATTACATGCTCTTTTTCAATATGGTCTTCAACAAGCCATTCCAATATCCATGGTTTGTTGTGTTTGCGGTCTTCTCTTAGGGCTGAACTGGAAATGGCTACATCAATAAGGGATTCTGCCAAGGAAAAGGCAGTGTCGTCAGGTAAGCTTTTTTGTACGTGAAAACGGATGGTGTGCAAAATTATGCCTTTCCGGCGTTTAGCAGAATATAAAAAGGGGCTATATGGCATAGCCCCTCTTATTAAAATTTTTATGTGGATTAGGTGTCTTCTTCATCAAGAAGGACATCATCTTCAACATCCAGTTCTTCTTCGAGTTCATCGTCGAAGTCAGGAATATTCTCAAGATTTTCATCTTCTTCTAAAGCCGGAGCTTCTGAATCGCCCTTTTCAACGGCTTCTGCATCGTCCAAACTTACGACTTCTACCCCTGTATCTTCTTCGGTAACATCATCGTCACTTTCGACTGTTTCTACGGCTTTCACCTCTTTTTTCGGAGGGGCCTCCGCAGTAGCGCGTCCGCGCCTGCTCTTCATTTTGATTTCGCCTGTAAATTCTGTATTACAAGTCGGGCATACAATCGGGCGTTTGTTCATGTCGAAAAAACGTGCGCCACATCCTGTACAAATTCTTTTAAGTCCCATAGGGCTCGATGCTGTACTCACCATTATACTCCATCCGGTTGTTATTATTTCCTTTCAACTGCATTATTTTTCTCTTTCTGTCAATCGTAAAGAAGATGATAAGAATTGTCTTCTATAATATTCCCTTACTGGAAGGATATAGACCTGAATTAACATTCATTGTACGATGGATCTTAGGGGTTCATATCCGGTCATAAATAAAGGGGAATATTATGCAAAAATCAGTGGTTATATGCGGCTTTAAACGTTCACCAATGCACTTTGCTGGCAAAGGTCTTCTGGCGAAGGTTCGTCCTGATGATATGGCGGCTACGGTTGTGAAGGCTTTGGTCGAAAGTAGCGGCGTGAACGCTGAGGATATTGAGGATCTTTTGATGGGGTGTGCTTTCCCTGAGGCGGAGCAGGGCTTTAACATTGCCAAGCTTGTCGCGGGGCATGCCGGTTTACCTGCAAGTGTAGCGGGTGCCACGTTAAATCGTTTCTGTGGCTCTTCAATGAGTACAATTCATACAGCCGCAGGCATGATCCAAATGGATGCCGGTGAGGTGTTTATTGCTGCAGGTGTTGAAAGCATGAGCCGGATTCCTATGGGCGGATTTAACCCGATGCCTAATCCGGCTATTTTTGATAAATACCCGCAGGCCTATATAGGGATGGGGGAGACGGCTGAGAATCTGGCAAAAAAATATGATATTGATCGCTCTTCGCAAGAAGAGTTTGCCGTAAATTCTCACAAAAAGGCAGCAGCAGCCGCGCAAGGTGGGAAGTTTGATGATGAAATCGTACCGATTGGTGAGGTCACGTCAGATGGCACAATTCGCCCTGATAGCTCGGTTGAGAAACTTGCAACATTAAAGCCAGCATTTTTGAGCGATGGAACAGTCACTGCGGCGACCTCCTCTCCGTTAACAGATGGTAGTGCGGCGGTTCTTGTGGCTTCTGAGGAATATGCTGATAAGAACGGCCTTGAAAAGATTGCGCGTATAAAATCGGTGGCTGTCGCAGGATGCGCTGCAGAGATAATGGGAATTGGCCCGGTTCCGGCAACCCATAAAGCGTTAGAGCGCGCAGGGCTTAAACTTGATGATATTGATATTATAGAGCTGAACGAAGCATTCGCCGCGCAAGGCCTATCTGTTGTGAAGGAGTTGGGTGCGGATATCAATAAAGTTAATCTTGATGGCGGTGCGATTGCTTTGGGTCATCCTTTGGGAACGTCCGGCGCGCGTATTACGGGGAAGGCGGCAAGTCTTCTAAAACGTGAAGGCAAAAAATATGCCTTGGCCACAATGTGTATTGGTGGCGGTCAGGGTGTGGCGACAATTCTGGAGGCGATTTAGAATATGGGGACTGTCGGACAAGGCGGATCTGAATGTGTTGAGCGTACAACGTGGCTCTATAAGAAAGAGAGCGACCTCATGACGTATTGGGTCGGGTTTGAGATTAAGCCTGACGCACTTGTTATTACGGATTTTGAGATGGGTGAAATTCTTAAGAAGACTTGGCACGATGATGACCTTGAACATTATGTGATTATAAAACGTGAACACATCGCAGATTTCTTAACGGCGGTATGTGCACAAAAGTCACTTGATTTTGCAACATCTGATCTGACGAATGGTGTGATTTCGGACATTATGCATGCTGCTTTTAAGGGGCAGGATAAGATGATTTTTCAAGTTCAAGACGTTCTGAAGGCGGAAGAAATACCATATGACTTTCAGGTTTGGTGATTTGAATGTTGTGCGTTTGAATACGAAATGTTTTTACAAAGAGGGTATTGGGAATGACGATAAATAAAGTTGCTGTAATTGGTGCAGGTGTAATGGGTAGTGGTATCGCGGCGCAAATTGCGAATGCGGGACTGCCCGTTGTATTATTAGATATTGTGCCGCCCAAGCCCGAAGAGTTTGGTGGTAACAGAAATGCATTTGCAGAAGGTGCGGTTCAAAAGATGTTAAAGGCGGAACCTGCGGCATTTATGAGGAAGTGCAATGCAAAGCTTGTAACCTGCGGAAATCTTGAAGATGACCTTGATGAACTCGGGTCATGTGACTGGATCATTGAGGTGGTTGTGGAGGATCTTTCGATCAAACACAAAACATACGAAACGCTTCGTGCTCATATGAAAAAGGGGGCAATAATCTCCTCTAATACCTCGACCATACCGTTGCATAAATTAGTTGAAGGACAGCCTGATGATTTCAAGCAGGACTTCATGATTACACATTTTTTCAATCCTCCGCGTTATATGCGTCTTTTGGAATTGGTTGTTGGTGAGCAGACGAGACAAGATGCAGTTGATGTTGTGCGTGCATTTTGTGATGAACGATTGGGGAAGGGCGTTGTTGTTTGTCACGATACGCCGGGTTTTATTGCGAACCGTTTGGGTGTGTTTTGGCTTACAGCTGGTGTGAACGAAGCCATTAAGCAAGGTGTTCCTATTGAAGTGGCCGATGCGGTTATGAGCAGGCCTTGTGGTATTCCAAAGACAGGTGTTTTTGGATTGATTGATTTGGTCGGTGTTGATTTGATGCCAAAATTATCGGAAAGCTTACTCTCTACACTGCCTGAAAAAGATGATTACCGTGATGTTTTTGTCGATTACCAATTTGTCCATGGCATGATTGGGGCGGGATATACGGGGCGTAAAGGTAAAGGTGGATTTTATCGCCTTAATCCTGATGCACCAAAAGGGGTGAAGGAAAAGCAGGCTCTATCCTTAAACGCAGATCAATTTGAAGAAGCCCGGTACGCCAAGGCGAATAAACCGAAGTTGAAGAGTGTTGATGCAGGGCGCAAAGGTTTACGCGCGGTTGTGACAACGGATGATGCGGGTGGTCACTATGCCTGGGAAGTATTAAAGCAAACCCTTTCTTATGCTGCGCAGCTTGTCGGGGAAATCGCGGATACAATTCACGATATAGATGAAGGGATGAAGCTGGGTTACAACTGGAAATTTGGCCCGTTTGAGATGATTGATGCACTGGGGGATAATATTCTCAATGGTCCTGCATGGTTTAAATCTGCTTTGGAAAAGGCGGGGGTAGAGGTGCCGGCAATCCTTGAAAAGGTCGGCGCGGGGACCTTCTATCGTATTGAAAACGGAAAGAGGCAATATTTCGGGACAGATGGCCAGTATCATGATGTTATGCGCCCCGATGGTGTGTTATTGCTGCGCGATGTAAAGCGAACCTCTGTGCCTGTGCTGAAAAATGGCTCCGCTAATGTGTGGGATATCGGCGATGGTGTTTTATGTTTTGAAAAAACATCAAAGATGAATACTTTTGATGAGGATATTTTCAATCTTTTAGAAAATACAAACAAGCTGATTTCGAAATCGGATGAGTATAAAGCTCTTGTGGTTTATAATGAAGCATCTCATTTCTCTGCCGGTGCCAATCTGGGTTTGGCGGTCTTTATGATTAATCTCGCCATGTGGCCGCAGGTTGAAGGGTTCGTTGCACGTGGGCAGAAGGTGTTTATGGATCTGAAGTTTTCAGATTTCCCTGTTGTTAGCGCTCCCAGTGGTATGGCGCTTGGTGGGGGGTGTGAGATTCTCTTGGCATCTAACGCCGTTCAGGCGCATGCGGAGACCTATTGCGGTCTGGTTGAGGTTGGTGTCGGTATTATCCCCGGTTGGGGCGGGTGTAAGGAGATGATCCTACGTTTCCAAGAGCGTGAGCGTGTAAAATTTGCACAAGACATGAACAAGATTGGTAAAGATAACATCTGGTTCTCTCCCGATACGACACCTGTTGGTGCGGTGCGCAAAGCATTTGAGACAATTGGGCTGGCAGCTGTGGCAAAATCGGCATATGAGGCCGTTGATATTGGTTATTTGCGTGAGACAGATGGTATTACCATGAATCGTGATCGTTTGCTTTATGATGCAAAGCAAAGGGCGCTTCATATGGTGGATGAATATGTCGTACCTGAAAAATGTGAAAATATTCATGTTGGCGGTGCGGGGGCAAAAATGGCTCTTGATCTGGCTGTCTCTGACTTAAGAAAATCCGGTAAGGCAACGCCACATGATGTTGTTGTGTCGGATCATTTGGCGCGGGTGCTTTCCGGTGGTGATAAGGATTATACGGAAGGCCTGTCTGAAGATGAATTCTTGAAGCTGGAACTGGCAGAGTTTATGAAATTGCTGCGCTATGATGGTACGCTTGATCGAATTGAACATATGTTGAGCACTGGTAAACCGCTTAGGAACTAAAGGGGTTACGATGCATACAACATTCTTTCTTTTGCTGCCTTTTATGGCATCAATGATGTATGGGCTTGGTTATGTTTTGCTTGAAAAGGTTGCGGGTATTCATATAAATCCTGCGAGTTTTATGGTGCTGAATATGTTAACAGGTTTGGCTTTTGTGTTGCCTCTTGTGTTTTTGAAGGGAGAGGGGATAGACTTTTCCGGTATCGTGGGGAATTGGCCTGTTTTTGCAATGGTAATGATTGCCTCAATTGCGCCGACAATAGGGTGGATTGCATCCATTTACGCAATTAAGAATGTTTCTGCGCTTTATACTGCGCTTGCGGAAACGTCTTATCCACTTTTCACGATGGCATTTGGTTTCTTGTTATTTGGGATTAAGCACCTAAACCTGATGACATTTTGTGGTGGTGCTTTAGTCCTGATTGGTGCGATGGTTATGGTTTACGGTCAGAATCTGGAAAGTGAATAAGCATGTAAAAGGGTGCGCTATGTATTATATTGTATCTGGAATAGTAGGGGCAGCCGTTGCCGTTTTAATTGCTGCGTTCGCACGATCAAATTTCTATATTTTGGCTGGATTAATGCCTTTATTCCCGACTTTTGCACTTTTTACGCATATCTTGTCTTATAAGGAAGGGGGCGTAGAGCAGGTGAAGGAGGTCGCCTTATTCGGGATCTATTCGGTGATTCCGTATTTGGCATATGTTGCAATTATCTACTTTGCATCAGAACGTATGCGTTTTGAATATACGGTCTCAATCGGTATGTTATGCTGGTTTTTGAGCGCAGGTCTTTTATATTTTTGGTGGAGCAAGACATAAACGATTACATTGATATATATTGCGAGAGGTTAGAGCCGGGATTATGGGCGGAGCCGTTAAATGCGGTGACGAATATTTCATTCATTATTGCTGCGTTTTGTGCGGGTTTATATGCGCATCGTCAGGGGGAGTTGGACTGGAAAAGCGGCCTTCTTGTTTTTCTTTTATTCTGTATTGGCGTGGGGAGTACACTCTTCCATACATTCGCAACAAAATTGACAATGTTGTCTGATGTTATACCGATTTTACTATACCAGATTGCCTTTATTATCCTGTATAGCCTTTATGTCATGCGTTACTCTTATATGAAGGTGGCTGGTTTGTTTGGGGTGTTTGTTGTGCTTACTGTTATATTTGAAAATGTACCGACACACATTTTGAACGGGTCATTATCTTATGCGCCTTCCATTCTTTATATCATGGGGTTTGGGGTATGGCATTACAAACAGATGCAGGCTAAGAGGCCTGTACTGCTTATCGCGGCATTGGTGTTTACGGTGTCTTTAACGTTCCGTTCGATTGATATGGCGGTATGTGAAAGTATCGAGATGGGTACACATTTCATGTGGCATATTTTGAATGGTCTGGTTTTATATTTGACGACATGTGGATTTGTTGCAGGCGTAAATGCGTCACGTAGAACATAGATTCTGTGCTTGAAATTTTATCCTGTCTTTACTTTTTTCTGCTATAATTAGTCAAGTGTTTAAAGAGGAGAAACTATGCCTGTCTATACCCCGCCATTAAAAGATATTCGCTTTATTCTGAACGATGTATTGGAGGTGGATAGCCTATCAAATCTAAAGGGGTATGAGGATTTCTCGTCTGAGCTATATGATCAGGTGTTAGAAGAAGGTGGGAAGATCTGTGAAGAGGTTCTGTTTCCTGTCAATCAAAGTGGAGATGAGCAGGGCTGTAGTCTTAATGGCGATGTGGTTACAACGCCGGATGGTTTTAAAGAGGCCTATACAATTTTTGCAGAAAATGGGTGGTGTGGTTTTGCTGCGGATCCTGACTATGGCGGGATGGGAATGCCCAGTGCGCTGAATACTGTGCTCAAGGAGATGATTAGTTCTGCCAATATGTCGCTTGGTATGTATCCGGGGCTATCACATGGCGCGTATGAAGCTTTGCATAAGTTCGGGACAGATGCGTTAAAAGACCTGTATTTGCCTAAAATCGTGGAGGGAACGTGGTCGGGTACAATGTGCCTGACTGAGCCGCATTGTGGTACTGATCTGGGATTGATTAAAACAAAGGCTATTCCCGATAATAATGGGGCATATGACATTACAGGGACAAAGATATTTATTTCTGCCGGTGAACATGATCTGACAGAAAATATTGTGCACCTCGTTCTGGCGAAGTTGCCAGATGCCCCTGATGGGGTGAAGGGAATATCTTTATTCATTGTGCCTAAATTTATACCGGATGCAGATGGAAATGTCGGAGACCGTAATGCGGTATCGTGTGGATCGTTGGAACACAAGATGGGGATTAAGGCAAATTCGACATGCGTTATGAACTTTGACGGTGCGAAGGGCTGGCTTGTCGGGGATAAGCATAAAGGGCTTCGTGCGATGTTTGCGATGATGAATGACGCGCGCCTTGGTGTTGCCATGCAGGGGCTTGGTATTGCCGAAGTTGCCTATCAAAATGGGGTTGCATATGCAAAGGATCGCCTGCAAATGCGTAGTTTAACAGGGGTGAAGGCCCCCGATAAACCCGCAGACCCGATTATTGTGCATCCGGATGTGCGGCGGATGTTATTGGTTGGGAAGGCGTTTACAGAAGGCGCGCGTGCATTGTCTTATTGGGTCGGGATGCAGCTTGATATCGCAAATAAGCATGAGGATGAGAAAGAGCGCCAAAGAGCCGATGATTTTGTTGCGCTTCTCACCCCGATTGTAAAGGCATATCAAACAGATATGGGATCAGAGGTTGCTAATTTAATGGTTCAGGTTTATGGCGGGCATGGCTATATCCATGAATGGGGGGTTGAGCAATATGTCCGCGATGCGCGTATTGCACAAATTTATGAGGGGACAAATGGCATTCAGGCACTCGATCTTGTCGGGCGAAAAATGCCGCAAGGCTTTGGTCGTTTGCTGCGTAGATTCTTCCACCCTGTGCAAGAATTTATTGAAGAAAATCAAGGTAACCCTAATTTGCAGGAATTTATATTCCCGCTTGCCAAATCATTTATGAAGTTGCAGCAGGCCACGGCGATGGTTGCACAAAAGGGGTTAAAGAACCCGGATGAAGCAGGCGCAGCAAGTGTTGACTACTTACGGCATTTTGCATTGGTGGCAATGGCATATATGTGGTGTAAAATGGTTATCGTTGCGCAGCAAAAACTGGAACAAGGTGATGGTGATTCCGAATTTTATCAGTCTAAAATACAGACGGCGCAATTCTTTATGTCACGCATGTTACCAGAGGCGGATGCCCGTTTCAAAATGGTTATGGCGGGCGGTGATACGTTGATGCAGATGGATGAGGCTGCATTCTAATTCGGCGAAGGGCTTTATGGTGCGGGATATTCTAATCGTAGTTTTTTTGGTTTTTATCTCGTGTGTACACGGTGTTTCAGTATATGCAAAAACACCTGCGCAATCATGGCCTAAGGTGCACTTGGTAACGCATGCTGACGTTGATGTTGGGTATCTGGATGAGCTAAAATGTATGCTTGAGGCGGTTTTTACAGTCGAAATAGTTGTACATGAGGCGCATGGGATGAACTTGCGTCCTGCTTACCAGTATTTCCGCAGGCAGTATAACGCCTCTATTCTATTAGAGGATCTGCGGCAGCATCGCGCGCAAAATACTTTGTCGGCTGATGGTTATGTCTTCTATATGATAGAGCCGGATATATATGATGACGGTTATCGTTTTGTCTTTGCGCTTATGAATTTTGATACTGGCATTAATGTGGTTTCGTTATCGCGCTTGCGTGGGCAAGACGATGGGCAGACCACAGACCGAGTATTTCGCCTTATTGCCAAGAATATTGCAAAATTTAATGGGCATAAGCCGTCTGGGAAATGTTTTATGGGTTATTCGAATAGTTTGAATGAATTGGATAAAAGAGAGGTTCGTTTGTGCGAGCCTGACTTGAGTGCATTACAGGCCATTGGCCTTGTACATCCTGAATTGAAAGATCAAACGATTATGCGGGGGTGCCTGATTATCTCCTAGGGAAGGTTGGGGAATTCAAGTGCATAAAAAAAAGGCTGGAAAACCAGCCTTAATTTACGCAGTAAAAGTAGATAGTGTACTCAAGAATCTAGGAAAACTAGTTTTTATATTTATATGTACACAGTAGAACGCAGTTAAATTTACCCGAGATACGCAGTGAAACTTTTTACCGTTATGACGCCTTTACATCGCATTGAGTTGTTCTTCTAAAATCTTGATGCGTTCTTCATATAGGCGCTGTTGTCGGTATGATTCTGATTTTGTCTGGTCAAGTTCGGATTCCAAAGAGGCGAGCTTTGCCATTTGTTGCTCATTTGTCAGCTTCGGATCAAAAAGCATGGTTTCCAGATCTTGTTTTTCGGTGTCGCATTGCGCACGTTGTGTCTGTAATTGGCGACCTAATCGCATGATCTGACGCTCTGCTTCGTTAAAGCGCATTGTTGCACGTTCCAAATTCCAGTTGTCCGATGATACCGACATTTTTTCGGATTTCGCATCCTTTAGCGCAGTTTTCAGCTCTTCATCAAGCATTTGGTTTTCATCCATCAGGACAGAGACTTTTTTCTCTAACTCTGAGATTTTCCCACGCATGTGGATCAGGTTTTCGTTTGGCTGACCACTGGCCGGTTCTATTGAAGAGAGGTTCTGCGCCATCTTATCTGTATCTAAGGAGGCAACAGTTTGCGTTTCTTTTTGTTTGCTAATCTTGGTCAGATCAGCAACGAGTGGCTTTTTCGATTTTTCAATTGTGTATACGGCCTTAGGGGATTTGATCGTTTCCCGCGTTACAGAGGATACCTTTTCTGCTTTTTCTGTCGGTGTTGCGCTCTGTTTTGCAACTTGTTTCGGTTTTGGGGCTGACGGTGTTATGGAGGACACAGATGCTTCCGGTTCAATAATTTCAATTTCTGCAGTTTTTTGTTCGCTCTGTGTTTCCGGCTGGTATTTCTTGCTTTCTTCTTTTAATCTTTCTGCCATCATGTCGGTATAGCGCTGCTTTCCGGCTCTGCTTGGGCGTTTCTTGTGGTCTGCAAGATCGTTTGCTGTCTGTGTGTTATTCTCATTTGCACCATTTTTGGCCAGCGCTTCAGGCATTGGCGGCATGGGGGCGACATCACTGCTTACCTCTTGTGGCTGCATTGGGATCGATTCTTTTGGTGGTGCGGTTTTTGCCATGAGATCCGGTGTGTCTTGCGTGACTGCCGTACAGTTTTCGTAGTTTTTCATTGCTGCACTTAGGCCGGTTAAATACATACGAAACGCATTACCACCCATGCGTAAGTCAAGGACACTGGCAGAAGGGATTTGATCGGAAAAAGAAGCTTTCTTGCGTAAATCCGCGACTAAAAGGCTTTCTCCGAATGCTTTTGTCGGGATTAGCTGTGTATCTTGTCCGGGAAGGGTGTATTGAACTTCATATTTACGGTTTTTCTGAAAAATATCCTGACGAAAGTCGATATTAATGTTTGTAAAACCGTTTTGTGTTCCTGCAATTTGAACAATATATCCATTATTGAGTTGGTTGCTAATGGCGCAAACTGGTTCCTGTGCATTGGTCTTGTTGTCGATTAGTTCAACCGTCCAAGTTTTCTTGGGGTAGAAATAAACATCGGGATCAGCAGAATATGCAGCTTGCGAGATAAGGCTTGTTGTCGCGAGACAAGCAATAGCGATAGATCGTGAAACTAATGTTTGTGCCATTTTAAAAACCTTAATTTATCAGAAAAGCAATGAGTCCGAGTGTACTCAATAGAAGTGATTCGTTCTTACATTCATATAGTTGCAGTTTTTCAAGAATGCAAAAAGATTTTTTCTGTTTTTTTGTACTTATTTCTGGGGAAAAATTGTGTATATTATTTTTCATGACTGTTGATTCTATTAAAAAAATGCTTGAAGAGAAGCTGGCCTACGCGCCGCAGCTAGGGGCTAAGATCAAATTAGATTTTGGTGATGATGGCCTGTTATTCATTGATGGTACGCAAATGCCAACTGTTGTGCATAACGCGGATGAAGAGGCGGATACAACATTTGTGTGTTCCATGGACCTGCTTCAGTCGATTGTTAATGGAACGCAAGACCCTACCATGGCATTTATGACCGGGAAACTTAAGGTCAAGGGATCAATGGGCTATGCGTTGAAGCTAAGCTCTCTTTTCGAAGATTAAAAAAGCCCCGATTTGATGTCAGGGCTTTATTGGTGTTCTCTGTATTTCTTTTAAAACTTGTAATTCAGCCCAACAGAGATGATGCCGATATCTTGTTCTGACTGTGCACTTACTGTGTTCAAGCTGTTACGTGTCAGGTTGATATTCTCTTCTGATACACTGATATACACGGCGGCCATATCGAGAGATAAATCATCATTTATGTTGTAAGTTGCCCCGGTTGCAAACCAATGGCGGTCACCATCTGGTGTACGGGTGGTGCGGAATTCATCCGTGGTGGGAGTTTCATCATATTGATAGCCTGCACGTAATGTCCAATCTTCATTCAACTCATATTCGCCGCCAACGGAGAAGGCCCATGTCGTTTGATAGTTCTGGGTTGTGACATTATCTGCTCGGGCGCCACTACTGTCTACGACACGGATCTCATTAAATGAATTCCATCCAAACCATGTTGCGCCGGCCTGAACGGATAGCTTGTCATTGATTTTTTGATCAATACCAAGCTGTACAATCTCAGGAAGGTTAAGTTGCACGGTCGCATCATACGTTACCCCGGGGACGATTGCTCCGGTGGTGGCGTTTCTGCTTGTGACGTCACCTTTTAATGAATGGTGGATACTTGATCGATAATGTGCACCAAGTACAGTGCCCGGCATAGGTTCGTACATCATTCCGAAGTTATAGCCGAAACTGATATTGTCTTTACCGTCTAATATGCTGTTTAAGTCTCCCGCACCTTGGTTAATAACACTTTCCAGCTTTGCGGAGGCATGTTGTAGATTTACGCCTCCCCCGATAGAGAGTTTTTCATTGATTTTGTATGCAATGCTGGGCTGTATGTCATAGGTGGTAAGTTCTGTTGCCGTTGAGTCAAAGCGCCCGAACCATTCATTACCGTAGTCATTTGCAAGGCCGAATGGTGCGCTAACAGCTAAACCGAGCCATAGGGTGTCTTCCACCGCTTCATAAGACATATTGAAATTCGGAACGGGGGTTGGGTCATATGGATTGCCACTTCCACCGCCAACAGCACCAAAAGCATTCGTCGTGCCTGTATCCGTAATGTTTGCAGATGGTGCAATAATATGCACGCCGACATTTGCGCTATTTTGTTTCAGGCGTGCCATACCCGCGGGATTATAATAGACGACACTGGAATCTCTGGACTTTGCAACTTGTCCGGCATAGGCATTACCGAGCCCCGAAACGGATTGCTCCTGAATATAAAAACCGGCGGCATAAGCCTGCGGGGTAAGAGCCACCAACGCGGCGCCAGATAACAACGTAAGAAACTTTTTATGATACATGGGGATCTCCTTCACACTTTACCTCCGCGCTATGGTGGCAAAATTTGTGCAGGATTCCCAGCTTTTTCAAAGATTATCTATATTGCAGAGCAACAACAGAACCTAAAAACGTGTTTTCAGGTCTTTTGCGATATCTTGGGCAGTATCTTTGGAAGGATACATTGTGATCATCTTATTCTCTTTATCCATGAAGTATAAAAAGGCGGAATGATCAACCATATAGCCATCCATCATGTCATTCTCAACTTTGCTGGCATAGACCTTGTGCAAGTCTTTTACAACATCAATTTGTTCTTGCGATCCGGTCAGGCCAACCAATTTCGGGTGGAATTGTGCAACATATTCTTTCATCACTTCCGGTGTATCTCGTTCGGGATCAACCGAGATGAAGATAGGTGTGATCTGATTTGCGTCAGAGCCAAGTTCATCCATAATAACAGCTAGTTTTTGAAGCTCTGTCGGGCAAACTGCAGGACAGAAAGTGAATCCGAAGAAGATGATCTTATATGTGTTGGCATATGTTTCTTGTGTTACGTCTTCGCCATCTTGATTGATTAGGGCGAAGGCACCGCCAACATTGCTTGACGTTTTTGTGTGTTGTGCTTCGGTATCACGTGACATAGGTGATTGTCCTGTGCGATCACCCGGGGGGGATAGGGTAATAACGTTACCTTCCATCTCTTTTTGTGCTTGGAAATAGCCGATTGTAGAGCTGATACCCAAGCCGATACCCAAGCCGATTACCAATAAAAATGCCCAACGGATTAAACGTGCTTTCATAGATTCTATCCAATTCTTTATAATATCTGAGATGGAGTTATAATCTGTCTCTATTCACTTGACAATTGGTTTTATAACGGCAAAGCTGCCGACTATAAATGAACCTTAGGGGTGCATGTCGTGAGGCGTGCTGAGAACAGACCCTCATAACCTGTTGATTAGGATCAGCGAAGGGAAAGGATAAATATGCCACATATTATTGTTGAATATTCAAAAAGTCTTGAACCGCAAACGGATGTTCTTGCGTTGGTGAATGACCTGCATGAGGGGCTTGCCGCGCAAGGTATTGATAAGGCACGTATTAAAAGCCGCGCCATTGCCGTAGATCACGTTGTTGTCGGTGATAAAGGTGCAGATGGCGTGATGGCGCATGCCACACTTTTGCTCTTAGAGGGGCGGGATATCGCCACGAAAAAGCAATATGGCGATGTACTTTATGAAGTGATGAAAGCCGCAGCACCGCAAGGGTGCTCTGTGACCCTTGAGGTTCGCGATATGGTTAAAGATACCTATTACATGTAAGGAAAAAGATATGTCTCCAAAAGATCAACCAAATACAGAACAAGCGGGTGTCTGCCCGTCTACAACACATGTGACACGCGGAAATCTACCTGCGTCAAAAAAGGTTTACGTTGGCGATTTGAAGGTGCCGATGCGTGAAATTGGCCTGACAAATGGTGAGAGCCTGACCGTCTATGATACATCCGGTCCATATACAGATGAAGAAGCGCAGCTTGATATTATGCGCGGCCTTCCCAAAACACGTCAAAAATGGGTGTTAGAGCGCGGTGATGTCGAATATGTTGAGGGGCGTGCGGTTCAGCCGATTGATAATGGCTATAAAAATGAAGCGCAGCTCCAAAACCGCAAGATTGTGCATGAAAAATTCCCCGCAAGCCCTGAAAAGCCATTGCGTGCAAAAGAAGGGCAAAACGTGTCACAGCTTCACTATGCGCGTAAAGGGATTATCACGCCTGAAATGGAATATATTGCCATCCGTGAAAACCAACGCCGCGAGGAAGTGCACAAAATGGCGCAAAACGGATGTTATGACGGGAATTATGACGCAGGTGCAGTTAAAATCGGTCAAAGCGATAAAAGCACGAAAGGCCTGCCTGATTTCATTACCCCTGAGTTTGTACGTAAGGAAATCGCCGAAGGGCGCGCAATCATCCCCGCCAATATCAACCACACAGAATTAGAGCCGATGATTATCGGGCGTAATTTTCTTGTGAAGATCAACGGTAATATCGGAAATTCCGCGGTGACAAGCTCAATCGGGGAAGAGGTCGATAAGATGGTCTGGGCGATCCGTTGGGGCGCAGATACGATCATGGATCTGTCCACGGGTAAGGATATCCACGATACGCGTGAGTGGATCTTACGTAATTCACCCGTTCCAATCGGAACTGTGCCGATCTATCAGGCGCTTGAAAAGGTCAACGGCGTTGCAGAAGATTTGAGTTGGGAAATCTTCCGTGACACATTGATTGAACAAGCCGAACAAGGCGTGGATTACTTTACCATTCATGCGGGTGTGCGCCTGCCATATATCCGTCTGACCAATGATCGTGTCACAGGTATCGTGTCACGTGGTGGTTCGATCATGGCAAAGTGGTGTATGCATCACCACCGTGAGAGCTTTCTCTACACCCATTTTGAGGAAATCTGTGAAATCATGAAGGCCTATGATGTGAGTTTCTCTCTTGGCGATGGTTTGCGCCCCGGTTCAATTGCCGATGCGAATGACGCCGCGCAGTTTGCGGAGCTTGAAACACTGGGTGAGCTTACCAAAATCGCATGGGAACATGATGTTCAGGTGATGATTGAGGGACCCGGCCACGTGCCGATGCACCTTGTGAAGGAAAACATGGATAAGCAGTTGGAAGAATGCCACGAGGCACCGTTCTATACGCTTGGGCCGCTGACAACTGATATCGCACCGGGATATGACCATATCACCAGTGGTATCGGCGCGGCGATGATCGGCTGGTTCGGTTGTGCGATGTTGTGTTATGTGACACCAAAGGAGCACCTTGGCCTGCCAAATCGTGATGACGTGAAAACAGGGGTGATCACCTATAAGATCGCGGCGCATGCGGCGGATCTGGCAAAGGGACACCCCGGATCACAATATCGTGATGATGCCTTGTCCAATGCACGTTTTGAATTCCGTTGGGAAGATCAGTTTAACATCGGTTTAGACCCCGATACCGCACGCAGCATGCATGATGAGACCCTACCGGCAGAGGGCGCAAAACACGCATCCTTCTGTTCCATGTGCGGGCCAAAATTCTGTTCCATGAAAATCACGCAAGATGTTCGTGATTTCGTCGCCGCAAACCCTGAGCCAACGGGCGAGGAAAAAGGCGAAAGCGAAGAGGCGGCGTAATGGGGATTAGTAACGAAACACTCGATACGATTATCCTATCAATGATGAGCAAGGAATGGCAAAAAATTGCCGTTCTAATCTCAAAAGTATTTGATGATCCCGCCTATGATGAAGCAGAAAAATCGGCTCAAATCGTGGCGGAACGTGTCTACGCATTGATTGGTGCAAATGCACTAAAGGCAAGCGGTAATATGCGCCGCTGGCGTGAATGCAGTGTAAAACTTGCAGAAGCGGCATAGCCTCTTTCCCTATATATAAACGGTGGAGCAGGGCATATGCCCTGCTTTTTTTGATGTAATTGATTAAACCAGTGAAGTTCAAAATGGTTTAGGTTATATTAGATACATGTTGCGATTTCTTCTGATCTTCTTTTGTTTGTTCTTTAGCGCTTCGAATGCATATGCATTATCATGCGCGGATTCCCATCGGTACATTATTGGTGAGTGTTCTGTTGATGAGTGCTCCGTTGGGATTTTGGTCTTTATTGATGTCGATTTGCATCGTGCATGCGATGTGAGTTATCGTATCGAACAAGCCAGCCCTGCTTCCTTAAAAGTGTTGTACGACCATATAGGTCACACGGATCAGGGCCGTAGTGGTGTTTATCAAGTAAGGCAGCATCATATTGTTGAATGTTATAGTTCCTTGCGCCAGGATAGGTGGGTTCCCGCTTATAGGAGGGCTACTTATACCGCTTACAGTACGTTAAATGAGGCAAAAACTTACTGGGGGAAAAAGGCTATATATGAAACAGTCATAGATATTGCGTGGCGCATCTTGGATGTCATGTTTTTTGTTTTATGCGGTTTCGTTTTGGTCAAAAAATGTTTTGATTTCCGAAAAAAGTACTTCTTGAAAGAGCAGGGTATTAGAAATCCATTTGTCTTGCAAATGGTTGTATTCTTATGTTCCGTGTTGATCACTTTTACTAATCTGGTTCTGGTAATATGGTCACTTAGTTTTATCATCTCTATTGTAACGTTTATTCTTCTGTTGGGGCAGGTTATTATATTACTCTGTCTGAAATGTGTGCGAATATATGCTACCACCCAAACATCTGATCGGCGCTGACGTCTAAGATTTTACAAAGGGCGGCGAGCTCTTTATCTCTTACGGCGCGTTCACCGCTTTCAATTCTTGAGATTAAATCAGGGGCTAGATCGATTTTATGATCGACACTTAATGCGGCAGATAGTTGCGCCTGCGTCATACCGTTTTGACTACGGTATTTTTTGACCTGTTTTCCAATCAGATTACCCTTGATTTTTGGATGTGGCATTATGCACCAAAATAAATTAAATCAAATCCTTAACTTCAATCTTCAAAACCTTCGCAATCTTATCCAAAATCATAATCGTCGGATTGCGGATACCGCGTTCAATACCACTGATATAGGTGCGGTGCAGCCTGCATTCAAAGGCGAGGTCTTCTTGTGAAAGTCCTTTTTCCTTTCTAATGCGCGCTAAATTCTGTCCAACTTTTTTGCGAATATCCATACTTGCATTAAGCAGGATATGTAGATTATAGTTCTACAGACTATAAGTCTCATTTTGTGTTTTCTAGTAATTCCGATAATTCTACATCCAACGCCTTACACAATTTCATAACACTAATAATACTTGGTGTGCTTTTGCGGGCTTCGATATAGCTGATTGCGGTGCGGCTAAGGCCAGAGAGTTCCGTGAGTTTTTCATGCGAAATTCCTTTGTCTTTTCGGACTTTCACAAGCTCAGAAATAATTTGATCTAACGCTTTTTCAAACTCATCATTTTTCATTCATAAATAATCGCTTGAAATACAGTAGAAAAACATGTCTATATATAGACTGTCTTTATATAGTCTATTTAGAGGGAGGGTAGATGACCCAAAGCATAGATAACTTACGGGCGATGGAGGTGCAGTTGTTAGAGATGGAATCTCTGGCGGGTCTGTTATCGCGTAAATGTGCGGGGGATGGGGATCTCATTGCGATCATCACCCAGTTCAACGAACGGATGCATAAATTTCAGGCGATCTTTTATGATCATTGGGGCGAAATCTAGATGTGTATTTCACCTTATGTTTGCATCATTTGCATGATATTGGTATAAAGAGCCTAAATAATAACATAAAAGAGGGTGAAATGAGCGTGAGTATAGGTGATGTATGGAATTGGGCGACTGGTTCTTCTAAAATGCAGGACTTTAGAATGAATCGTATGCAGCAAGGCGAGAAGCTTGTGGCTGCGTATAATAATACATTCGACAATATTCCCGCGGATGATTTTATGGAGATGGTTAAGGGCTTCACAGAGGCAGAGCAAACCACTAAGGCTCTCGATGCATTTGCCAATAATGAATTAGCACGAAATGGCATGCTTGATGCGGCCGGTGAGTACGCATCTTTCATGTCTTCTGCAGTAGGAAAAGTGCCTGCTGATGCGGTTCTGGAATTTGCAGAATATATGGTGGAGAATGAGAATGCACGGTTGGTTTCGGGAAAGTGCCCGAGCATCATGATGGGCGCTTTGCGCACATTATCAGAACGATGCCCGCCAGAGGATCGGGAGAGTCTTCTTACTACGCTGGATCAAGATGGTACTTTCTTATCGTATTTAACAGCCAATAGTACGAAATGGGATACCGCAGATTTCTTTATCAATATGACAAGCGAACTGGATGCGGATACGGCGCGTGCGCGTCTTGCCGGATCGGCAGGATTTCAATCTGCACAGGTGAATGAAGGGTTTATTGATCATCTTTTGACGGAAAACCCGGGTCTTGTTCAGGCGTTGAACCCTGACTATGTGAATGGTCATGAGGCTTCATAAGTCGGCTATCTCTAATATATAAACGATATTAGGCCTATTGATTATCTTCGGCGGGGTGGCTGATGGTCTATGCCTCAGGCGCGTCGTGATCTTCGGTCTCAATCGCGTTGAACAGCTCACTATCCGTGGAGCGACCCAATTCGATATCCGGTTGTTCCGGTTCCTGATCCCGAATGATTGCCGCGACTTGGCTTTCTTGTCCTGAAAACAAGTGCCCTTCGGGTTTGTCGGGGCTTGTCTCTATCTGGTTGATGGTCGGGTTTTGTCCGTTATTCTGCATCTCGCCATGGATACGCTTGCCAACGGCGCGATATTGCCGAACGTTAGAGATGATAATATCTGTCGGGCAATGGATATCGGCAAGGGCATCATTATCAATTGGTGCGGGGTCAATGGCGGTGATACGCGATGTCGGGTGCTCTGCCGCGATTGCAAGGACGGCGGTTGCGCCCATGCTGTGTCCGATCATTTCAAATTCATCCGGTGTATAGGCGTTATCAGCCATGTATCCGTTGATGACTTCTTGCAATCCGTTTACGAAATTTCCGTGTACATTGTTCGGGTCTGTATCGTTGAGCTTTGCCCCGCCTAGCGCGGCGATAACTGTGGCTTGCCCTTTATCCTCTGCGGCCTTTTGTATTTGGGTTATGAGGGGTGCATTAACGTCGACTTGTGCACCCGGTGCGATGAAGACAAGGCCTGTTGGCTCTTCAGGTATACGGATATAGGCGCGTGTGTCGCCATAGTTCATGTGTTTTTCAAATGTTGTCATGATGTGTTTGGCTCACATTCTTTCGTTTTTATGTTTATATAAGACCATATATTCTAATACGGATTTTTATGCGTATCGTCAATCGGCGATATCCGGTGCATGTACAAATGTGCTGCGCTCTACTTCTCCTTCTTCACTAAGGGTGTAGTATAAACACGGTACGCCGATTTGCTCTGTCTTATTGGTGATATTCATGGTGTTGTTTTTCGCAGCATAACGCGAGAACTTATCAGCCAGGGGAATATGCTCTTCTTTGCGATCAACACGTTCTATCTCTAAATTCGGGTGACGGTGCAAGGCGGTTTCAAGACGCTCGAATAGCTCTGGATTTGAGGCGCGCGCATTGATGTGCTTTTCTTTTGTTGATGGGGTATTGCTGCGTACTTCATCGATTCTGTGGCCCGTGTATTAGCAATCATATGTGAGTTGCTTAATTTGGAATTTACTGAGTTGTTCTAAAACCAGTGTGGCCGCCCAGAGCTCTGCAATCTTTGAATCATTCAGGTCAAGTTTGGTAATATTGAATGCCATGGTAAATAGGATATCTGTTTCATCATACGTGCTGGTGATGACCGCGCCTGTACCTGCTTTTTGTGCATCCTTATTGAGAAAAGAAGCATCAACCCATGCCCTATATGGCAGGTTGGGCGCTCTAAATGCCGGTTGCGCTGAGGGACGGTCCAAGCCGTCATCGGGGATAATATCCATGTCTAAACCTATATTCGTCCGTTCCTGCTGACACTGTAAGGTAGTTTGTTTAAATATGTAAAGGAAATTATCCGCACCTGTGTCAGGCAGTTTAATTGTTCTGAATACGACTATGAAATCTTATGGTTTTATTGAGAATTTTTTAGTATTATGGCGGGCAGGGATTAGGTCGTAAAACATACTGAAAAATTACAGGGGAATATGGGAAACGCTGCTAACAGAAGGTTAATTGCTGTTGTTGATTCAAACCGTCGTCATCGTTCGGAACTGAACACGGCATTGACTTCTTTCTATGATATTTGTGATTTTAGTGACGGACGTAGTGCACAAAAAGCATTAAAGGACGCGCCGCCTGCGGTCATTGTTTTTGGTGAAGAGGTAGAGCCAACAAACTGCATTAACTTTATGAAAGAGCTGCGTGCGATTCCTGCGCTGCGGTTTACGCCGCTATTACAGATTATTCACTCTAAGAATTTACGTTTGATTGATCAATCAAGGGAAACAGGGGCGTGTGAAATCCTGACAAAGCCATATAGGCGTAGTGATCTGATCGGCAAAATATCGACCATGCTTAATGCGGGTGTTGAAGATGCGTGGGAAAATTTGCCGGATCTGCAACGTCAGGCGCTGCAAAACAGTATTGGTGTCTTTAATAATATTGCAGATGCCTTGATGACGGGTGAAAGTATTGCGTTCAATAGCGTCAAAGATAATTGCCAGCCATTGGTGGCCGCGGTTGAAAATAATGATTTTAAATCGATTCTGGATGGTGTGCGTGATCATGATGATTATACCTATGCGCATAGTATGCGCGTTGCGACGATGCTCACGCTTTTGGGGCATGCGGCGGGCTTTAAAAATGATGACCAACTTCTTCTATCCAGTGGCGGCTTGTTACATGATGTCGGCAAGATGAATATCCCACATCATATATTGAATAAGCCGGGACGTTTGAATGATGAAGAATTTGAGGTCATGAAAAGCCATGTAACCGGTACGGTGGATTATCTCCAGAAGGTTGACGACATACCAAAGGCCGTCTTTATCATCGCGGAACAGCATCATGAGAAAATTGATGGTACGGGCTATCCGCATGGCTTAAAAGGTAAGGAACTTAATGAGCTATCCCGTATGGCGGCTATTGTGGATGTATTTAGTGCGCTAACAGATCGTCGGGTGTATAAAGACCCGATGGATGCCTCTAAGGCTGTTCGTATCATGACCGAAGAAATGAGCGGTCACTTGGATCAGCACTATGTCAAAATGTTTAAAACAATTTTGGTCGATGCCAAATTACTGGCTTAGTGCATGTTCGGGGTCTTATGATCCTTGGGCAAGTGTTGTATATACTGCGATTCATCAAAGTAATCTTCCATTTCCCCTAGTGCGCCATGCATTGCTGCACTCATAACGCTGGTTGCGAATAGGGTTTTGGGCGCATCATTCTTTGGCATGCTTATTCCTCTTTGTTGATAATGATTCTTAATATGTTTCAGTGTAGCAGGTTGGCTGTATCTGTCAACAATAATGAGAGTCATTCTCATTTGCGTGTTGTTCTCTCTATAATGATGAATAAGCAAAGGGCACCCGGTGAGGGGTGCCCTTTTTAACGCAGTATGGGTGAGGAGAAATTACAAAACCTTCAACATATCCGCGACAAGAGGGTGGCGCACAATATCCGTTTCCTTTAGTTCGCAGACTGCAACATTATCGAGGGCTTCAAGGCGCTGGCTGATCTGGGAAAGTCCGGAGACACCCTCCAGAAGATCCGATTGATCGGGATCTCCGGTGATAACCATAGTTGAATGCCATCCTAAGCGTGACAAGATCATCTTTAACTGTCCATATGTACAGTTCTGTGCCTCGTCAATCACAATGAATGCATTATTCAGGGTACGGCCACGCATAAAGCCGATAGGAGCGATTTCAATTGTACCGTCTTCTAAGAGCTGTCGTACACGCTTTCCGCCCATGCGATCCCCTAAGGAGTCATATAAAGGGCGTAAATAAGGCGCCATTTTTTCCTGCATATCCCCGGGAAGGAAACCAAGGGATTCTCCGGCTTCCATGGCTGGCCGTGACAGGACAATACGTTCGATTTCGCCTTTCTCTAGTGCTTCAACAGCCGAGGAAATCGCAAGATACGTTTTCCCTGTACCTGCTGGGCCGACTGCCATTGTTAGACTGTAATCCTGTATGGATTGTATAAGAGCGGCTTGTCCTTCCGAGCGGGGTTTTATATTTTTTACAAATTTTTGATCCCTGCGTCCGTCGATTTCCGTGTCAAGTGGATGCCATCCGTCATTTTTGAAGTTATTCGGATGAATTATGTTTTCTTTATTAGCATATGATGTGTTACGTGATTTACGGTTCTTTTTAGACATGCGCAAAGGCCTCCTGTCTCAAGGTGGGTAAAACAAAAATGTTTTGGGAAAAGTGTCGGTTAGAAAAGAAAAGGCTCATTCTATCAAAGATAATGAGCCCTTTTTCGCCAATCTTGTAAGATTGTACGGTTATAAATTGCAAATATATTGAATTTAAAACCAACACATATACACTTTACCAGAAAACAGGTGATCTTAATAATTTATTCACCTTTTTTACGATTTTTTATGTGTAGCGTTTTTTTTCGCGTATAATGGTTTGGAACCGATAGAGGTGCCGAAATGAGAAACAATTATTTTTTCGCTAGTCTTTGTATATGTACAATGTTCCTGTTTATGGAGACATCATTGGCAGTTGATTACACAACGCTAGATTCAAAGCCCGAAGCACAAGAAAAAGAGAGTGCTCAGCCAGATACAAAGGCAAAGAAGAAGGAAAAGCCCAAGAAATCGCAGTGTAGCGTTAATGACAAACGTATGATCAAGGGCATGAATGAAAAGGTTCGAGAGCTAAGGAAGAGGCATCGGGATTTGGGCGTTGCGATGGGGGGTGCAAAAACAGAAGAAAAAATAAAATCTGATGAAGGGGAATCTCTGGTCAAAGAAATACAAGAGGTAACGGGCTTCTTTAACTCAGATGAATATAATGCCATGCGCCCTGTTTATAAAAGATGTCAGATAAAAATTCCGACTTTGCTTGATGTCCCATTCTGGCAACCATTTTAGGATAAACGCGTCCCTGTCATTGCTTTTTTTCTTAAAAATCTATAGCGTGTGGCCTTCATAAAATGAAGGTGATGATATGAGTATTACATTTCAGGATGTACTGGATGCACGTGAAAAAATCAAAGATTCGGTGATTTTGACACCCACTGTTAAGGCAACACGTTTGTCCTTGCATCTTGGCATTGACCTTTATTTTAAGCTGGAAAACCTTCAACATACCAGTGCGTTTAAGGCGCGCGGTGCGTTAAACAAGCTTTTGACCTTGAATGAGGAGCAGCGCAAAAAAGGCGTGATCGCCTGTAGTGCAGGGAACCATGCGCAAGGCGTGGCTTATAATGCCACCAGACTTGGGATTCCTTCTATAATCGTAATGCCTAAAGGTACACCATTTAATAAAATCAAAAGAACAGAAGACTTTGGCGCACAGATCATTTTATACGGTAACAGCTTTGATGAATCCGTCGGTGAAACTCTTCGTCTGGCAGAAGAAAAAGACATGACGTTCATCCATCCATTTGATGATGAAGCTGTTGCTGCCGGGCAGGGGACTGTCGGGCTTGAGATGATGGAACAAGTACCGGATCTCGATGTTGTGGTGATACCGATTGGTGGTGGTGGCCTGATTGCAGGCGTTGCAACTGCAATTAAAGGGATAAATCCGAACGTAAAAATTATTGGTGCGCAGGCTGAAAATTTTGATGCTGTCTTGGCGAAGCGCGAAGGGCGCGCATTCACGGGGGGGGAGGTTACCCTTGCCGAGGGGATTGCGGTTAAGGAACCATCTGAGAAAGACATTCAGATTATCGATGAATTGGTTGATGAGATTTATTCCGCAACTGAACCAGAAATTGAACAAGCCATCTTTGATATTATAAGTGATGAAAAATTGGTCGCGGAAGGGGCGGCAGGTACTGGGCTTGCGGTGATTAAAAAGAATACCGATAAATTTAAGGGGAAAAAGGTCGGGATGGTCTTATGTGGTGGGAATATTGACTCACGCACCTTGTCCACCTTGATTTTACGCGGTTTGGTACGTGATGGGCGTATCACTCGTTTGACATTTGAAATCGACGATACGCCGGGACAATTATCTGATATATCCCGTATTATCGGGGAGGCCGGCGCCAACGTTGTTGAGGTAATACATCAGCGCATGATGCAGACTGTGTCCCTTAAAAAGGCCGAATTAGATGTGGTGGTTGAGGCGCGTGACAGGCTTCATGTTGATGATATTGTTCATACTCTTAAAAAGGCGGGCTTTAACGTTCAGGCCACAAGGGAAGTGTAGCTTTGACATAATTTGTATATTGTGTTAGCTACTGACTATGGGTGTTAAGCAAGCGATTAATGAAACAGATGCTGCCGAGGCGGGTGCAGTCCCGATACCGGAAGAACGTGATACCGGGTATAAAGGCGATAATCCGAAAATAGAAGAAGCTTTAAAACGGGTGAGTCCGATCACCATGGAGGCTGCGGATTGGTCTGCGTCACAGGATGGATCATATGGCGTAATTGACGGATTCATTGCAGTTGTTGATGGGCGCGAAAACCTGTCAGAAGCTTTAAAGCGTGCACGGGAACTTATACAAGAGCCTCAGTTTGAAGTTGTTACTGTTATTCGTGATTCTGAGACTCTTGATGAAAGCTTGGAAAACGTTAAGAATAGTTTCTACCAAGCCTCTTTTGGCGTTGATGTAAGCTTGTCTCCTGAGGGGATGGCGATGCCGGGTGCGCGTCAGGGAACGGTTCTTATTAATCCGGATAGTGATGATTTTTACCTTCATGTGGCCTCTAATCCGTGGAGTACCCGTAATCTTTTTCGTGATAGGGTGGGATTAGATGTACCGGATTTTGATTCAGAAAAGCTTCACTTCTGGAATAAAAAGTCAAAGATAGGAAAAGATTTTCATTCTGTTTTTGGCACTGTGGCTCAAGTATTTCCTGAATATATGTCAGTTTCATTAAGTGATGGGCAAAGCACCAGTGAACCTGCTGTCATGCATTTTGATTCAAATTATTCCGTTAAAGAGGCTTCGGAGTTTAGTATATTCAAAAGGCGTAGCTATCGTGATCTGCCAGCTAAATTTATTGAAGCTGCGGATAAACGGGAATTTTCTCCTTTACCTGGTGGGTATACTGTTACGACGGCTCTATCCGGTGGAGGAACTATTGTCAGGAAAACCGACCCTGAACGGTATGCTTTATATAAAGATGCTCAAGATAGGGGGGACGTGCATAAAGAATATTTTTATGATGACGATACATCAGGACATCAGGGGCAAGATGGCGATATCATGATTATTCGTGGTGAGGGGTGGCCTGATGATTTGAATGGAGAGCCGCGCTTGCCTTCTGATCACTGTTCTACCTTGATTAATTATTATGGGCATGAAGGAAACCATTTGGGGCGTGTTGTCGGGATTATGAATTCTGAGGTTTGCTATATTGCGCCGCAGGTTCGTGAAACTATCGGGGCATCGCGTTTACCGGATGACAATGAAATGACTCCGATATAAAAAAGCCCCTTCTTTAAGCTTTAAGCATAAGGGGCTTTGCACTTGTATTTTATATCTGTTTATGCGGCTTCGCTGCTATCTGTTCCGTCAGGTTTCTTGCCGTAATTGCCTGCGAACACATCCTCAGAGAAAACCTCTTCCCATGTTCCTTCGGTTGATGCCTTTGCGTATTCCGTTGCACGGTTTTCGAAAAAGTTCGTGTGTTCCGCGCCGTTAAGCATTTCATCCATCCACGGGAGAGGATTTTTATCAACGCCATAAATTGCATCAAGTCCAAGCTGTTGTAGGCGACGATCCCCGATATAGCGAATATATTGTTTCACGTCTTCTGGTTTCATGCCCTCGATATCACCCATTTCAAAGGCAAGGTCAATGAATGAATCTTCGTGTTCAACTGTGATTTTGCAGCATTCCGTGATTTCACGTTTTAGTTCATCGTCCCAGATATCCGGGTTTTCACTAATGAATGTATTGAACAAACGGATCATTGATAGGCAATGAAGCGTTTCATCACGCACGGACCATGTGACAATTTGTCCCATTCCCTTCATTTTATTAAAACGTGGGAAGTTCATCAAAATCGCAAAGGATGCAAATAGCGCCAAACCTTCTGTAAACGCACCGAACATTGCCATTGTTTTTGCAACGTCACGGCGGTTTTCCATGGAAACATCTTGCATGTAGTCGAACTTATCTTTCATTTCCTTATATTTCAGGAAGGCAGAGTATTCGGTTTCCGGCATACCGATTGTATCAAGAAGGTGAGAGTATGCGGCAATATGAACGGTCTCAATATTCGAAAACGCAGAAAGCATCATCTGGACTTCGACCGGACCAAAGATTTGGGAGTAATGTTTCATATAGCAGTTATTCACTTCCACATCGGCCTGTGTGAAGAAACGAAAAATCTGGGTCATCAGGTTCTTTTCTGATGGTGTGAGCGTTTTTTTCCAGTCGCGAACGTCTTCGGCCATGGGGACTTCCTCAGGTAGCCAATGAATACGTTGCTGTGTTAGCCATGCTTCATAACACCACGGATATAAGAAAGGTTTATACACGTGACGCTCTTCTAAGAGGGGTGATTTTGATTGTGCGATGTCACCTGTTGCGGCCGTATTATTGCCCATGATCTTACTCCTTTAAAATTCACTATGGTCTGTAGTTTAGTGTGCTGGGCTGATTTTCCGAGTCTTTTTTTATACCTCTCCTGTGAATAGCGGGGATAGCTCGTTAATCATTTCTAATGCAGGATCGTGCGCGGCAATTATAGTTTTTCTGAATTATCTTTTGACCCTATGGTTTGGAAGCTGTTAAAACGTAAGTATGGAAAATGATATTACTTACATCTTCATTGATCGCCACCCGCAATCCACGGGAAATGCAACGGGCGATAATCGTAATGATCCGGATTTGGGCATTACTGATCTTGGTAAAAGACAGGCCAAGGCAGAAGCAGAATTTATGTATGGGTATTGTAAAGGCCTCGGTATTGATACGGTTCCTCATAGTTGGGCAGGAAATTATCAGCGTGTAAATGAGGGGCTGGAAATAAAGATAAGAACATTGCATGAAATAGATCCTGATTTTATTGATCTGGATCAGGTTATTTTTAGGGATGATATGCTGACCGAACGGCATTTTGGAAAGCTGGCCTATGCGCACCATCTTATTAATGATGTATATAAAAATGATCCGGTCGCTCAACAGCGTATTCGGGATGATCTGAATGAAAGTAAAATCGTCTATGATGGTGTTTCACATTCTTCTCGTCCTGAGTTTGGGGAATCACATAAGGATATGAGCGCGTTTGCACGCCATTGGGGTGCTTCGCTTGAACGAAAAAGGCAAAAAGGCATGAATGTTCATTGGGTTCATGGTCATGGTGATGTTGATAAAGGCATCGTTTCCAAACAATTTCATTGGCATCAACTGGATATCTGGGATCGCATTCCAAACATGAATAATTGTGATGTGGTGTTACTTAAAGGCCGTGAGGAGGACTGGAGTGTTCAAAAAATATATGATGGTAAAGAAATGCGGGCAACGCCGGAGAATGTTATTTGGAGGGGCAAGCCTGAACGCCTGCGTGATCTTCTTCCTGACAATGAATATAGCCCAGGCGCGTGAGGCACAGCGTCCCTTTACTGTTTATCTTAATGAAAACCCCTTTGCGTCGTCTCAAGATGTCTCTCCATGTTATCCTGTGATGGCGCGGTTTGAACATCCCGATCCGAATATAACCCATGTACGGATGCGCTATCCGCTCAATTGGTTTATGTATCGGGTCTATCCGGTTGGGGAGGATGTCAATATCACTATTCACGAAGATTTCATGAAGCAGGGCAAAGTGAGCTTTAGCGATTTTATTGCCGAAGATGCAGCAGGAAATCAGTATGATAAAATCACCCTGACTTTTCTACCTATCCCTGAAGAGGAATACGAGGATCTTTGTTGGGAGTATTTAAATTCTTAATAGGGTGTTTTAAGGATGACACACCAAATCCGCACCATGAGGATGTGTTGTTCCGCCGTTGGTGACGCATTCTTCAAAGCCGGGTTCTCCGAAAGTATAAAAGGGCTTATCTTCTATACCTGTTGTCTCAAAGCCGGTGGCGCTACTGGCAAGTTCAGCTTCTGCGCCATCAAACACAGAGAAGCTGAATGCTTCTTTTAAGGCATCTGTACTGCCCGGTACAATAAAGTTAAAGGTATCCTTTAGGGCTTCACCAATACTACCTGAGAGCTCAAAGCCACCAATCGGATACATGAATGCATGTCCAACCATACAACCAATTGTCCCCATGACAAGAAACTCAAAGGGATTATCGCGAAGATGCTCTAATGAATGTGCGCCCATAAAAAAACCTTGTACGTTATAATATAACACTGTTATAAGGTAACATTACGAAATAAGCAAGTATTTTTAATATAGGGTTTGAAAAATGAATAAATTGAGTTTGTTAACGTCATATGCGTTGGCACTTTCACTGAATGCGGCACAAGCCGAGCCGCTTGGGGATGATGCAAAGACGTTTTCGTTTGAAGTAGAAGACGGTCAGAAAATTGTGGTTCCATGCGGTAAGTTATCATCAGATGGATCGTTAACCGCTGAATTTTTAACGTCTCTGGATTCCTCAATCCATGGGTCGGATGGGGTGAATTTGTTTGAAATGTCTTCTGAAGAGCGTAATGAATATATAGATCGCCAATACCGATTTGCACCTGAAGTTATCAGGAAGTCTGTTCTTGCCCCTTATAAGAAGTATGACCAGCTTGGTTCAGATGAGGAAAAGATGGATTTTGTTATCTCTGAGCTTGAAAGGCATGGGCATGGTATGAACGAGAAAACGATAGAGCAATTAAGGCAGACTTGTCTTATGCTCAATTAGAGCATCTTGCACAGACGCCATGAACTTCTACATTCCAATGGGATAGGATAAAGCCTTCGGCACTGACCTTATCTTCCAATTTTGCAGGCAGGTGACACAAATGGATTTCCTCAACCAACCCACATGTGTCGCAGATCATAAATTGTGATCCGTTATGTTTGTGGCTTACGTCACAGGAAACATAGGCATTTAGTGATTCTATACGGTGAATAAAGCCGTGCTCTGCCAGAAAATCCAAAGCACGATATGCTGTTGGAGGCTTTGGACTTTTTAAGGTCTTACCCATTTCTTCTAACACTTCATAAGCGGTGATGGGCTTGTTGGTTTTATGAATGATTTCAAAGGCGCATATGCGCGGGGGGGTAATGCGCAAATCATGCTCATCACAATATTCTGTAAATTTTTTTACATTTTCAGACATGATGCAAGGATACGCGTTTAAAGCTATAATCGCTAGTCATAAATGACAGGGAAACTCTACATCTACCGTATTTGAGAAATAAAACTTGTTGTGAGTGGTCAAAGTAAGAGGATTATAAAAGCCTTTCACTAAAATGTCCCCTTGATTGTGATGATAGGGGACATTCCAATATATTATATTGCTATAAAAGGCCGATTTTATTGAAACAAAGTAAGGTACTGGCCATACCCTTCTTTTTCTAGATCATTCTTATGAATAAAGCGTAGTGAAGCAGAGTTTATACAATATCTCAGTCCACCTTTGTCCTTTGGGCCATCTTCAAAAACGTGGCCAAGGTGAGAATCTGCGGTTGATGAGCGCACCTCGGTGCGTGGAACCCACATTTTCTTGTCTGTGTGTTGTGTTAAGGAACCGCTCTCGATCGGTTGTGTGAAACTTGGCCATCCGGTGCCGGAGTCGAACTTATCTGTAGATGAGAATAGAGGCTCGCCGGAGACAACATCAACATAAATACCTGGCTCTTTATTATTCCAATATTCGTTCTTAAACGCAGGTTCTGTTCCGTCATGTTGTGTGACGTATTCTTGCATATCGGTGAGTTGTTTCACTTTCTTTTCTTTATCGGGCATTGTTGTTTTTTCCATATTATTGGCTGTGCTTGGGTAAGGGGAGGCAAGCGTAAACGCAAGGCCTGCCGCGCAAAGTACCGCAATCGCAATTATCTTTTTATCAACCGTTTTCATTTTTATACTCCCTTGCAGTGTGTATAAACTGTCATTCGTTGTCGGAGGGGATTGGTTACATAGAATTATTTTTCATATCACGATTCTATGGGGCAATATTCAGAAATGGAAGCTCATCTTTGCTATAACGAACCGCAGAGAATAGGGCGGCAATATGTGGTTTACCATCATACTCTGTTCCATACTTACTATCCGATATGATCTTTCTGTTCGGATTCCAATATTCCCAGACAATTTGTTTATCCCGTGTGACTTCAATGATGCGTCCGGCCTCACTTTCTGTTGCGAGGATGTTACCATTGGGCAATACATGTATGGAGGAGTTATATGCGCTGAATAACGGGTTGTCCTTTGTTCCGTTATATTCCCATATAATGCCCATTGTATTGAGATCAATGTGTAAAATACGTGATGCGCCAGTGTCTTTTTGAATGCCGCCCTGATTATCAAACATGATAACAGTGCCGTCATTTTGTATTTCCGGGTCGTGCTGTCCTTTCCATGGACCATAAGATGCCCATGTGATTTCCTCTTTATCCGGATCGACCATTATCAAGAGATCCAGATTACGGAAGGAAATCATTAAGTGCCCTTCTTTTAACCTGTCTCTTATACACATCTCCGAGCCCACGAGACGCTCATGAATCTCGTATGC
>JBOEGQ010000006.1:0-83065 GCA_050633505.1 Alphaproteobacteria bacterium | reverse complement strand
AGCGCACGCACCAAGTTATAAGTAATATTCGTAATTCTACACAAGAAGCCACAGAGGCTTTTAAAGGTTACTATAAAGATATAGATGATTATGGTGCTGGCCGTCATCGTCGCCTCAAAAAATCATTGAGTGCGTTGAAGCGTTTCTTCCCTATTTGGATAACAACCAACCAATCTGTTAGCGCGGTCATGCCACCGGAAGAAGCTCTTTTTGATCTGGTTGTCATTGATGAGGCAGGTCAGTGTGATATTCCCTCTATCATTCCTCTCCTTTACCGAGCAAAGCGTGCGGTTATTATTGGTGACCCGCACCAATTCAAACATATCACATCTATAAAAGACGATATTGAACACGCTATTGCTCAGGAGCTAGATATCGAAGATACAGTAAGCGAATGGTCATTTAAGCGCCGCTCTGCATTTGATCGTTCAGCCGCATCTACGCAATCATCGACACTGCTAAAACAACATTATCGTTGCCACCCCGATATTATTGAATTTTCAAACCTCAATTTCTATGATGGTAAATTAGTAAAGCAAATCGCTCTCTCGCAATTTCAAAATAACCTACCGATCGAAGAAAACGGTCTTATTTGGCACAACACTATCGGCCAAGCCCGCAAAGCACCAAAGGGAGCATGGAACCCAGCTGAAATTGAAAAGACCGTTGAAGTATTAGAGCGCTGGGCTAAGCAAGGGCTCTTCTCTGATACAAGCGTGACTTATGGTGTTGTTACACCTTTCCGCAAGCAAGTTGATGAGATGCGCCAAGCGCTTTCAAAGTGCTCTTGGTATAATTCTGTTGAAAGCCGCTTCACAATCGGTACAGCACACAGCTTCCAAGGTAGTGAGTGTGATGTTCTTATCTATTCCCCTGTGGTGGCTGATGGTATGGCGGATTATCTCATCAAATTTGCAGCTGAACAAAAAGACCTTATCAACGTCACAGTTACTCGCGCGAAAAACTTACTTTATATTATTGGCGACCTGCATGCATGTCAGGCAGATTCATCAGATACCCCTCTTCATCAACTCGCTAGCTATGCTGAGCGTATCCGGAAACAACAACAGCACCCTTTGAATGCTGCCGAAAAAGCGATGGCCGCAATATTAGAAGAACTCAAGCTCAGCTACGCGTCCCAATATGAGTGCGGGCAATACCGCTTAGATTTTTTGCTCAATACCCCCTCTGGTGAGCGCTATGACATCGAAGTAGACGGCGATATTCACCTTACTGCCGAAGCGATCAAACATGATCAGCGCCGCGATGCGTATGTTGAAAGTAGAGAATTAAAGATCTTACGATTTGCTGCGCGTGATGTGACGCATAAGCCTGATTTAATTAAGGCAAGATTGATGCGTATTTAATTTTAAGGCACAAATAAATATTTTTATGAATATCTTTTGAGATGGTCTTATTCCCACCAAGTGGGTATTCCTTTTAAGACAGCACGGCGTTGGCGTGTTTCAATTACAACTCCATCAGATGTAGTGTAAACGCGGCGTATTGGGTCTTTTGATAGTATGCTACCCAGATATGTTCCATCCTCATTAAACCATTGAAGCCTCTTCTTCTCCAAAAGGCCAAAACCTGTCTGTGTCATGATCAGTTCACCGCTATCATAGGTGTCTATTAAAGCGTATAAACTGTCATCTTGCAGTACATAAAGACGAGTGTCCGTTAAGAGATACAGATAATCGCCTGTGTCTATAATTTTCTTTGGAACACTTCCAATATCATACACACGGACAGCATCTCCATCCGAAGTCAATGTCACAACAAGCCCAGAATAACTGGCAAGGTAAGATTTATCTGACGAAGCAGAAAAGCAAGACGCATAAATCCAGTCTGCAGAAGGAGAGCCTCCTATTTGAATACTAATCTGAATGTCGTCAGTTACGACATTAGAGGAGCCGTCTCCATCCACGCCAGTTAGGATTTCTTTAGCTGTATTTAGTGCCTTCATTTGTTCGGCGGCATCGATATTTCCTTGATTCAAGTCAGGGTGCCATTCTTTGGCCAAATCACGATAGCGCTCATTTATTTCCTTTGGAGTAACTGGCAATGATAAATTCATTAGTGCAAGAGCATTGTTAATCTCTTCTCTAGTACCAAAATTATTGGTAACTGTGATAGCTTCTTTCCATCCCTCTTGGATGGGAAATTTGACGCCCCACAGGCCTTTGCCTTCTACATCCATGCACCAGGCTTCATCAACAATGGTGAAGAGATAGCGTTTATTATCTCTTGAAAGGGCAACACAACGAATGTGGTTCTTTAATTGATTTTCATCTTCTAAACAGAACCGTTCTCGCATGGCCTTGATTTCAGGATATTGATCTAGAGCTGTTTCGAAAAGTGGCTGAAGCTGGTCGTCATAAGCATGAACCACGCAGTCTTTTGACATTAAAATCAAGCCATTTCCCAATGGGTTTACGCCAATGCGGTAGCTACCATGCTGAAACCCAGATTGAGATTCAATTCTTCCTTTTCGATCATATTTAATTGCAGAGGATTCAATGCTGTTAAGGCCTTCTGCATTCCCCAAATCGTCTATCATGAGAAGCCCGCTATCAACAGCATAAGCTTTTCGATATGCGGGATCGGGACGTTCTTTCATGGGGATTTTTTCTACCGACTGAATTGTCCAGTCGGCATCACGTATTTCAAAGAAATCCGATACATTCTTTATATTATAGGATTTCTTGGGGCGCTGTTTTCCTTCCCAAGATGCAGGTGCTTTCGGTAACGGTGTGTAGGCAAGAGAAGAAATATCAATCTCTTTCAGTTTTGGTGACTGCTTATCTGCTCTATGACTAGAAACTTTAGCTTTATCATCCTTCATAGAAACATTGTTAGGATCAGCAATACAGATCCGATATGTACGGCCTTCTTTTGTACGAACTATTTTTTTGGATTTCTCCAAATAAGAAATTAGGGTTCCAATACGGCGCCCACTTTGTGCGCCAATCAGTTTTTTGACTTCGGTTTGTAGACAGTTTGGGTTTGCAGAAATAGCTTCCAGGATATCAATGAAGGTACACCTATCTTGTTCGTGTCCTTCTCCCTCCCAAGATTTTAGTTCTGGCATAGAAGCGACAACGTTTTCCATTTTCTCTAGTCCTGATACATCGTTCAAGAGTGCAAGAATAGTACCGCCTTGTTCAAGGCAAGGAATAGAGCAGATCTGAAGCTCTCCCCATTCTGCAATCTCGTGTCTAATAAATTCAGGTAAGCAGTCCAAACTTTTGTGAACGAAAGATGCTGCAATTTGGTAGTCACGTTTGGAAATAGCATTCTGCAGCTCCGCCATGTAAGAGAAATAGTTGTCCGCAACTGAGCTATTTTTCTTAGGCGTGAATGATACATCATCCAAAGAACCCCTGTGATCCGTGGGGCTTGGAAAGAACATTTTTTTGAGTAAGTTGAGCATGCGCTTGATTTTAATTACTTTTCTAAGAGGTTTATTAGGATTATAACCATTTTCACTGATAATTCCCTGTTATTTTTTTGTGATGAAAAGAAAGCATTGGCATCTGTGGCTTTGATACTGTTCTTTTATCAAAACAGGCAAAAATTTATAAAAAATCGCTGTATTTTAGCCATTAACAGTGAATATAGGGCTGAGAAAGGTTATCGCTGGACTGCAAGCACTGCCATTCAGTACAAATGCTGCGAGAAAGATATCAAGTGTTGGTGAATCAATCATCATGTAGTTTTGACATTAATTCATCAGATACATGATCATAAATTGAGATCGCTTCTTTTGTGTAATTAGTTCGAATTGTATCTATTATCACCTGCTATTACGTATGGATTATAATCAAATCATAGAATTAATTTTTACATAGCACTTAACGTTGTTATAACGTATTTATAAAATCCAGATAAATATAAACGGCTACTCACCTCTTCTATAAGGCTTATTTTCATTGGCTCAAACTTATTCTAATGCTGAACAAATATTCAATAGGTTTGAGCGTAGAAAACATTGGAGGCATTTTGTCTCAATTTTGTATGTACTTTCATTGATTGCGTACCTTATTTGGCGTTTCACTATAATTAATGAGGACTCTCTACCGCTATCCATTATCTATTATATTGCTGAGTGCTTAGGGTTTATTTTGGGTTTAACGATGATTATAACAACCTGGCGTTATAATTTTCGAACACCACCGCCTGCTAAAAAAGATCTGTCTGTTGATATACTGGTGCCTGTTTACAAGGAACCCGTTGATATTATTCGGCGAACACTTATTTCTGCGCAGAAAATCGACTATTCTCATAAAACATTTGTTTTGGATGATGGTAAGCGGACAGAAATTAAAACTTTGGCCGATGAACTTGGCGTTCAGTATTTAAGTAGAGAGAAAAATACAAACGCGAAAGCGGGTAACTTAAATTTTGGTCTCCGGCACAGTAACGCTGATTTTTTCATGGTTTTGGACGCCGATCATATCACAATGCCACACGCATTAGACAAGATGCTTGGGTTTTTCAAAGATGAAAAAGTAGCGCTCGTCCAAACGCCTCAAGACTTTTACAATGTTGATGCCTTTCAATATATGAATGCATATGACGGGCGCGCTTTGTGGCATGACCAATCCTTTTTTCATAGCATTGCGCAGCCCTGCCGTGACTCAGTCAATGGAGCATCCTGCGTTGGAACAGGTGTAGTTTATCGTAGAAGCGCGATTGATAACATTGGTGGAATTCCCGAAGCAACTGTTACAGAAGATATGCATACATCACTTAAGTTGCAAAAGGCTGGTTATCAAATCTCATACTTAAATGAGTCTGTCTCATACGGTGTCGCCGCATCTGATTTAAAAGAATTCTATATTACAAGACATCGGTGGGCCAATGGGAACCTTCATTGCCTTTCCCATGAAAATATATTGTTTTGCAAAGGGCTATCCCTAAAACAGCGCCTATCATATTTGTCTTTAGGGACGATTTATCTGGAAGGATGGCAACAGCTTTTATTGTTTATTGTTCCTTTAGTATCTTTATTCTTTGGGCTCGCGCCTTTTGAGATATCACTTGGTAATATTTTCATTGTTCTTTTCTTCCCATTTGTTGGTTACATGCTTCAGCAAGAAATAGGATGCGGCTATGCACGATTTTGGACCAATGAAGTTTTTTCAATGGCACGTTGGCCAATTCATATAAAAGCAACAGCAGGTTTATTTGGTTTTCGTATACCTTGGAGATCTTCGCATAAGAATGTGAAGGGCAAAGTTGAATGGCGTTTAATGATTCCGCAATTATCAGTTCTTGTGGCCAGTTCACTCGCTATTATCTTTGCAGTATGGAAGCTTTCATCTGATTTTCAGACTGGCCCGTTAATTCAATTTTTAATCTCACCAAGCTCTTCTCTGTCTAATTTAGACAACCTATTTGCGCCGATGCCTCAAGGGTATACGGCTGACTTAGTAATCGTTGCAGGTTTTTGGGCCTTATATAATATTTTCAGGGCTCTCTTTTTTATTCGAAAAGTACTGCAGCATGCCAATGTGACCAATAACTTTTTTAGGTTTAAATTGCCTCTCCCGGTGAGCATAGGAAATGCGAAAAAATACTATCAAACTTTTAGGGTGTCTGAGGAATGGATAAGCGTTTTCTACGATAAAGAGTTACCTTTAAATTCACGACAAACTGTTTCTATTTATTTGCCCTCAGGTTTACTAACCGTCGATGTGGATATCGAAAAAATAGAACCTATAAATGGTGTTTACAAAATTGCAGGAAGAATAATCCATGGCCCTCAAGAAGACAGAGATCGTTTAGCCAACGATCTCTATTCGGTAGACTGGCAAAGACAATTTATAACCCGCGATGCTTATTTTGCGACTTTATCTGATGTTGTTTGCTCTTTTTTCGGCACGAAACTAAAAAAACCTAGTCATTTTCACAGCGTATTATTGAACAATGATACATTCGGTATTCTATCAGGAAATGACAAATTAATAACATTCTCAGAATATGATGAACAAAATAAAATTCATGCTGTAAAAATAACAAGTTCTGAAAATCAATCTATTAAGATGATAATACAGAAAAAACAACCACATAGTTCGACACCTGAAAGAACCCTAAACCGTCAAATAACAAACGTTTATGATGTTGAGCTGTGTAGATAAAGGTTTGGGAAAACGATAAATATGACGCGACGCGAATTTATTTTAAAAACAGGCATTGCTGCTCTCGCTGTCTTAAGTCAGTCCGCTTTGGTTCTTCCCCTGCAAGCGATAGCAGGAGAAAGTGATATAAAAATTTCTAAAGCGTCCCTGTCTCTTAAACATTTCTACGCCTTATCGTCTTGGATAACATATCAGGCAGATTTAGACCGTGATACAGCTGAAAAAATGTTTAATGTTTTCAAAGATGAAACATGGGGGCCCGAACACATCGTCCAAATCTATAATAAGATTGCACCACTAATATATAAGGGTTCAGAGCCACTTGATTTTGAAAAGCTTTTAAAATCCAGTACTTTTTTTGATGAGGGGGAGCGTTGGTTTATTTCTCACCTTGTGACGACGTGGTATTTGGGTATTTATTATCACGAAGATCATTCCACTCAAAGAATTACATATGGCCATGCTCTCATGTATAAAATCGGAACACCTGATATTCCAATCCCTTATATTGGTGCTGTGCCCTTTGAAGAATGGTCTCACCCGCCCGAAGGTTCAGAACAATGAAAAAATATCATGCTGATGTCGTAATTGTTGGGACGGGTATAGCTGGTGCAATGTGCGCCTATTCTTTGGCAAAAAAAGGTCTGAGAGTAATTGCACTGGATGCAGGACCGCGAATAAAGCGCCATGAAATTGTTTCAGGTTTTCAATCTACACATAAGCTTGATCTGTCAGCCGGATACCCTAATTCTGATCATGCACCACGGCCTGATTGGGGCGGTGAAGATACATACCTTAAACAAACGGGAACAGATATTCTACGCACTGAGTATTTGAGGTTAGTTGGTGGTACAACTTGGCATTGGGGCGGTACATGCCCACGTTTCTTGCCTGTAGATTTCAAAATGAAATCAGCTTATAACATCGCCGATGATTGGCCGCTCAGCTATAACGATCTTGAGTCCTATTATGCTCAAGCTGAAAAGGAATTGGGCGTGTCAGGTCAGCAGACACAAAATGCATTGCAAGAAGGCGCTGGTTTCCGATCGACAAAATATCCAATGCCCGCCATAGCGCCCACGTATTCAGAGCAGAAAATAATGGCGGCAATTGAAGGTAAATCAAATTTACGTTTTAATCCGCGTCCCATTTCGAGAAATTCCAGACCGTATAAGGATCGCGTGCAATGCCAAGGCTTTGGGACATGTTCGCCAATATGCCCATCAGGTGCAAAATATTCAGCAATTGTTCACATTGAACAGGCCGAAGAGCTTGGCGCACAGGTTCTCGACAACATGCTGGTCGACCGTATAGTGAAAAACAAAGATAACCATATAACATCTGTAAAAGGACGTTATAAGGCGCAGGAACCTTTTGAAGTTTTTGGTAAAGTGATTGTGATTGCGGCGAATGGAATCGAAACACCGCGCTTACTTCTCATGAGTGCCGATGATCATGAGCCAAATGGTGTTGCGAATGGATCGGGTCAAGTGGGTAAAAACCTTATGGATCACCCCGGGCTTTTGTGCCGCTTTTTAATGCCTGAGCCAGTATATAATGGCAGAGGACCTGAAAATATGGTGGTCTGTGAGACATATAGAGATCATGAGGAACGCGCGGAAAAGGCGGGGTGGATGCTGTCGACAAATAATGCTTTACCCTTGCATGACTTAACGGCAGATTTACTCAATAAAGAATACGTCGGAAAACCATTAAATGAATCGTTGAAAGATTACGCCGAAAGATTTGCACAATTTACAATTTCAACAGAACAACTTCCGCATCCTGATAATTCTGTTTCTGTTGATTTTCACGAAAAAGATAGAGCGGGTCAGCCTAAAATTAAGCTTAATTATGGCTTTAAATCTTATGAGAAAAAAGCACTAGAAGCGATGAAAGGCCAGTTTAAAAACATCCTTAAAATGATAAATGCGGAACTTTTGAGTATTGGTGAGCCGTTCTCTCAGCATCATTTAATGGGAACGACTCGAATGGGACATGATGCGAAGCGCTATGTTGCAGATAGTGATGGGCGTTCGTATGCTCACTCTAATCTCTTTTTTGCAGGTTCATCGCTTTTTACAACAGGAGGAACTGCCAATCCCTCTCTCACCATTGCTGCATTGGCCTTAAGAACTTCTGATGTGATTTATGCGCAGCTTAAGGCCTAGTTTTATATGGCTTATTTGGGTATCCATAGTCCTTGTATAGTACGAGTTAGGTACTTTACAATTATGCATTCAGTCTATAAACAATTAGTAATTCATAGTTAAGGGGAAAGAAACGATGACTGAATTCAAAATTAAAAATCTTGTTATTGGAGCAAGTGTAGCCTTTTTGGCGCTGGCTTCAACTGTGCCAGCGATGGCGCAAGATGCCGGTGATAAAACTGCTTATTGGGCAGGGATAGATTTCACCGATGACTCTACGTTTGGCTATGCTGGTGTTGCTTATGCACTCCATGATACTTTATTAGAAGATGGTTGGTTAGCCCGTGTTGGAATCGGCTACGGTGAATATGAATATAATACAGTTGCCGTATCTGGTTTAGGCGTTGATGGCGATAATGTTCGCGCAAATGCAATGGTCGGATATCAAAAACATTTTGATACAATGCTCGTGAGCGCATTTGCCGGTATTGATTATAATAATCATGATCTATCGCCAAATGACCCTGGTAATGACGTTGACGGAAGCGAAACAGGCGTTATGGCTCAAGTAGAAGTACGTAAAAACTTCGATGCACTAACACAGCTGAATTTAAACGTGAACTATTCAACAGCATACAATAATTATTATGCAACAGCTCGCCTTGAAAGAGATCTAGGAAGCTTTAAAATTGGTCCGCAAGTTACCGCGCTAGGAAGTGAATCTTTCGATCACAAACGTCTTGGGATTTATGTTGCAACAGGTGATTTATTACCCGTTAATTTAAGTTTTCAAGCTGGCCAATCATGGGCTAGTCGCCGTGGTGATGATAGTCCTTATATTGGTTTTGGTATTTCCAATACGTTTTAATAACCAATAAATTTGTGCTTGCAGTTAAATCAAAACCTGCTCAGTAAGAGAAGAGTTAGCGATAGCCTGCAAGCACTACCATTCATTACTTTTACGTTTACTACAGCTCGCTAACTATAACTAAGGTGAGTGTATTAAGAGATTAATTTTTATTTTCTCAGCTTCTTCGTCACTAATACCTAAAGCATCACGGCGATATGTTTCAAAATCTCCATAATCTTCTTTAATGGCTTGAAGAGACGCTTCTATTTGTTCAATGTGAGCACCAAAAGCAGGACGCAGGGATTGCGGACCTTTCGAATATAGCCCTGATAACTCATTGAATGTGAATATGTTTGTGGTCAAATAATCGCGAACAACATCTTCTTCATTATATCCAAGCGTCAAGAGAGTGACAGCAGCGACATATCCTGTCCTATCTTTTCCACCTGCGCAGTGAAATAACAAAGGAAAATTAGATTCATTCGTTAATGCGTGCATGTAACGAGAGATTTGCGGGTTAAAATCACGAGCAAAATCTTTATAGCGATTGATGCGGATTTGGTATAAATCAACACCGTTATCAGTAAGAAGGCCGTCGATTTCATGAAATTTCCCTTCAAACCATAAAGGACGGATTTGTGAAGCAACCTCTACAGGCATAATTTTTGCGACATCTGCAGGATCGGAACCAATAGGCAGATTGACGGTAAATTGTACGCTTGGAATTTGTTTATTGGGATGACTTTCAAGCTCTTCATGAGCACGCAAATCAACAACTGTGACCAACCCAAGGTCTACCAGTTTCTGTATATCAGCATCAGTAAGTTCATCTAATTGATCAGAACGATATAACGTATTTTCTTTAATGCCGTTGTCAGGAGTCGATACCGCGCGGAAATTTTGCAACCCTTCGATAGGGTGTAATATTTCAATGCTCGCACAATCTTTAGGCAAATCTATCTGTAAATCTGTTTTACATGGGTTTGCAGAAGCCTCTGTCACAAAACAAAATAGGATTGTAAGTGCTATGTTAGTTAATGTAAGCGCTCTCATGTTTTTTCTCGCATCGTTAGTTCCTAAGGATGATACATAACATAATTTATATTATTAGCAATTATATGACATAATACTGGAGAAAAGTTAGCAACAGACTGCGAGCACTGCGATTTTTCGGCGATATGGTTTTCCTGCGGTACACTAAATAGCAAAAAATCACAACCATTCGGGTTAGCAATTTATGGATTTGAGGCCTGAAATTTCATGCCTAAATTGTGCCCTTAGTGTTTCATGAGCATGCAGAGGTTTTGTAGCTTATTGATTTCATTGAGATATGTGGATAAGACCCTCGGTTTATTTGTCCTTTGAGACCGTTTTTTGTTTGCTCATAACTATGGAGAAAGCTATAAATGTAGCTAAATTAGTACAGGACATTCTAAATGACCCTTTTGATATTTTATTTATTTTTAGCGATCGGTGTATCATTCTTCTGCTCTATCGCGGAAGCGGTCTTACTCTCGATAAGACCTTCTTATGTCGCTGTTCTTGAAAATGAAGGTAGCGTAAGTGCGAAAACCTTAAAAGACTTGCGAGATAACCTTGACCGCCCACTAGCAGCCATTCTGACGGCAAATACGATTGCTCACACCGTAGGGGCCGCTGGCGTGGGAGCCCAAGCCACTTATGTGTTTGGAAACGAATATCTCGGTATAGTATCGGCAATATTGACATTGCTTATTTTAATTTTCTCGGAAATAATCCCCAAGACCTTAGGCGCGGTTTACTGGCAAAAACTGGCACCTATAATGGGTGTTTTAATCATGTGGCTTTCCAGGATTCTTTTCCCGTTCGTATGGCTTTCTGAAAAACTCACACGCTTGTTATCTCGCTCAGGGGTGAGTGCTTTTACCTTTAGCCGCGATGAGATCACGGCTATGGCCAAAATAGGTAAGGAGGAAGGGCTACTCGATCTAAAGGAATTGAAAATCGTTACCAATCTGATGAAACTGCATAAGCTTTCTGTTCGTGACATTATGACACCACGTCCGGTTATTTTTGCTGCATCTCAGGATATGACTGTACAAGACTTCTTTTCTCACCATTCTGAAAAACCTTTCTCGCGCATCCCAATTTATGCAGGAGATGCGAATGATATTAAAGGCTACGTATTGAAAAATGATCTATTGGTGGCGCAAGCTAATGATGATTTTCAAAAAAAACTTATTGATTTTAAACGCGATTTTTTGGTGGTCTCAGATAAACTTGTTGCTTCTGATTTATACGATCAGTTGATGTATAAAAAAACACACATTGCTCTTATTGTTGACGAATACGGAACAATTCAGGGGCTTGTTACACAAGAAGATGTCGTGGAAACATTGATTGGTCTAGAGATTACAGATGAGTTAGACAAAGTTGAGGATATGCAAGCGCTTGCTCATCAACGCTGGCGTGACCGAATGAAAACTATTGGAATTGATCCTGACAGCCTGGAACTTAAGGAAGCCTGCTCTGATAGCAGGCTTGCGGAGGAAAGTTAGAACTAGACTGAAAACACTGCTATTCAGTCTCTCAATCCATACATTGAGAGAGAAACGACTCATTTTCTTAAGCTGCTCGCGCACCATATACGCAATTAAAATGCCAGAAACCCAGGCCTATCCATCAGTGCCGTCAGACACCCACCGTAGGTTGACGGTAGCCATATTATTTACTATTAAGGTATGTCGTGTTTTTTTCATTAAGGTCAAATAATGTTTTCTAAGCTTCCTGCTTCATATCGTATATCTAAATTTCTTTTATCAACGTCTATTCTTTCATTTATATCTGTTGGCAGTCAGGCAATGGCAGCTGATATTGTTCATACTGACACGACTGTTGCAGGTAATATTGCTCTGGGTGCTGGTGATGATACTGTCACAGCAACAAGGACTACGATTAATGGAAACATCGATTTTTCAACGGGAAATAACGCAGGGCTGACATTAACAAATTCCACGGTCAATGGAACGGTCGATGCGCAATCCGCGGTATTGGATACATTCCAGGCAACAGGCTCAACAGTTACAGGTCTCATCACGTTAAATGGTGCAGGCGCAAAAAACATCACCACAAGCACCACAATATTCACCACAGGATTCGATATTGATGGCGTGGGCGATGTAACGTTCAATTCCACAGGTGATACCTTTAACGGCAATCTGGATCTTAGTGGCACATCAGGAACAAATGCGATAACACTCACGAATAGCACGGTAAATGCAGCTATAACACTCGGCACAGGTAATGATACGCTGACTTTAAATAATACGACCGTCACAGGCGGAGCGAATGCAGGTGCAACTGATACCGATAATTTAAACCTAAACGGCAGCGGTACAATCGCCAGCGCCTTCACCAATTTTGAAAATTTAAACGTCAACGGCACAAACTGGACTTTGGACAATGCCCTAACACTTGAGGGCGGCGGCACAGTAAACTTCAATACAGGTACATTTACGATCACAGGCGGTAACACCCTTACAACAACAAACTCGGCCGTCACTGTTGCCAACGGGGCAACACTCGCCCTTATCGGTAATTTGAATGCAGGTAATGCGGCTAGCGTTATTAACGGCACACTTAACCTAAATGGCGGAACATTCATCTCAACAGGCCTTACCACTATCAACGGAAGCCTCTTAGGTAACGGTACCATCACCGGCGATGGCACAGACGGCAATCCACTGACGATAGCTGGCAGCATAGGCAGCAGCACGGCAGGCGATGTCATCACAGTTAATGATGATCTAATGCTGAATAACGGCTCAATTCTTCATGCGTCCTTAAACGGCGCGACAACAAGCAGAATTAATGTGGCCGGTGCCGGCTCAGTCGTGAACGATACAGCTGGCGGCATCATTGTTAACCCCACCATTAACGGCGCCCTTCCCGCCGGACAAACCTACACAATTTTGAACTCTGTAAATGGTGGAATTAACAGTGCCAATTATGTTGTGCAGGAAAGCTCATTTATCTATGGATTTGATTTTACCGGCAGCGACGGCAACAACCTAATCCTCACCTCTTCCATCGAAAACTCGATAGAAAGCATCGGCGAAAATAAAACCGAAATAAACGCCGGAAATAAATTAATGAACGATCTGGTTGGTTCTACAAATACACAGATCAACCAACTCCAATCCGCAATCGCACAGCAAGCCACACGAAGCGGAACAAGTGATGTTCTGGAAGCGTCCGCAGCCGATACAGCGGCTGGCGCAGGCGCACTGAATGCAGGGCTAGATGTTGCCCGTCAAACAGCCTCTCTTGCAGAAATCCGTATGGCCGCGCTGCGTTCCGGCACAAATACAAGCAAGATGTCCGCTGGCGTAGGCTACCTTGAAAACTATGCAGGCTACCTTGAAAATTATAATGTCTGGGCGCAAAGCTTTGGAAAGACATCCAGCCAAGATCGCCGCAATGGCATTTCTGGTTATGATTCAGATACGTACGGCGTTGCCTTTGGCCTTGATCGCCAAGCGCCAGATAAGGACTTCACGCTTGGCCTTGCTGTGTCCTACGCCGCAACAGACGTTGATTCAAAATCAATCAGCAACGCCAACACAGAAATCGATAACTACCAAATCGCGCTTTATGGCGATTACGATATTGATAAGCGAAACTATATCAATGCGCATCTGGGTTATATCTGGGCCAAGAATGATACACACCGTAACCCAGGCGGCCTCAGCAGCCTGAGCGCAAACGGCGAATATAACAGCTCACTCGCTTCCGCCAAAGTGGCGCTTCACCGTGAGTATAGCCATGACGGTTTCACATTAACGCCAAGTGTTGGTGTAAACTACATGCATTACAGCGCAGACAGCTATACAGAAACAGGTGCTGGCGGTGCTAACCTTGAGGTCAGGCCAGAAAGTACGAACCTGTTAGAAGCTGAACTTGGTCTAAATGTTTCATGGGTATATGAACTAGAAAACAACGCAGTCTTTGAGCCATCTATCGATCTTGGAGTGCGCCATGATTTCATCGGCGATGCATTCGAAGCAAGTAACCGCTTTATCGCGGGTGGCAGCGCATTTGATACCCAGGGCGCAGACCCTGCACAAACAACATTCAGCTTGGGCACTGGTGCCACATACCAGGCATCTGATGCGTGGGAGTTTTCAGCCCAATATGCGTATGAAGCCAAATCAGACTACAACTCGCATGCCGGGTTTGTACGGGCGGCTTATAAATTCTAATCAAATTTAATATTCCAGAAAAAGGTTCGCTACAGGCTTACAAGCACTGCCATTCTTGGCAGTTCGATGCCTCTATGAACAAGCCAATGCAATGCACGTACCCTAGTAGTGTTCTTGCCCTTTAGGCCATCCCAATTCCTAGTAAACTGAGAATTCATAGGGAAACTTCAATACGGATGAAGTCATTTCTATGAGCCATTTTAGACTCCTTTATTTCCCGATAACAACATTTTTGAACATCGACCAATGTTTTTATTGAACATCGTTCATAATTGTGCCACCATAAGAATTGAACAATGTTCAAAATAATTGCGTATTTTACAAATTACACTATGTTAACAATATGATAGGACTATAAAAACATGACAGGAAAAATACGTGGCTTTATCAAGATTATCTGTGGTGTGTTTTTCCTTTTCACCCCTAGCACGCCCTCATTGGCTGATGATGGTGACAAAGAGCTGGTTATTCTCTTACATGGGATTGGTCACTCAGAATGGAACATGGCAGGCATAGAATTTGCGCTTCAAAAAGCAGGATACGAGACGTTGAATGTAGGATATCCATCATTGAAGAAAAGCCTTGATGAACTATCCACATTTCTTGAAAAAGCAATGAAAACAGCAGGAGTTTGGGAAGGTTCTTACAGAAAAGTGCATTTTGCCACGCATTCTATGGGCGGTCTTGTTGTTCGTACATATTTGAATAAGCATAAAGATGGCATACAGGTCAAAAACCTTGGGCGAGTTGTCATGCTTGCCCCTCCGAATGGTGGGAGTGAAGTTGCAGATTTATTAAAAAAGTTTCCGCCCTACCAATGGGTATTTGGCCCCGCAGGACAGGAGCTTACGACAGAGCAACAGACAAAAATGAAAGCCGACGTTTATTATGATTTAGGCATTATCGCAGGGAATAAGGAATGGCCATATATCATCGCGGCGCACATTATTCCCGATGATAGCGATGGCCGCGTTGCACTTAAAAAAACAGAATTGCAAGGTATGAAGGATCATGTGACATTATCGGCAACACACAGTTTCATTTCATGGAAACCATCCGTTCATAAACAGATTATACATTTTCTAAAACATGGGGAATTTAAGCATGCAGATTAATCAACTTTCACTGCTAAAAGACAGATGGATTATACCTCAGATCCGGTTTATTGTTGAAACACAATTGATAAGAGCCACTTGATGAGAGATGTATTTGTTAATAGCTTTGGAGTATATCTTCCGAACGCGCCAATCCCCTCATCTGAGATGGAAGATTATCTTGGTTATATTAACGATAAACCATCGCGCCATCGTGCGTTGGTTTTGCGACAAAACAAGATTAAAACACGTCATTATGCGTTGAACAAAGACGGAAAGCCAACACATAGCAGCGCGCAAATGGCAGCTAAGGCTGTACAAGATGCTGTTGAAAAATCAGAGGTTAGCGCCAACTATATTACTTACTTGGCAAGTGCAGCTACGCTGGGAGATATGCTGGTTCCGGGTCTGGCCTCTCATATACATGCAGAACTCAAATTACCGCCGATTGAATTGGCAAATTTTCAAAGTGTCTGCGCAAGCTCTCTCATGGCTTTTAAATCTGCATGGCTCCAAGTCGGTGCAGGAGAGCATGATTGCGCCGCCATCAGCGGAAGTGAGTTTGCGAGCCGCTATTTTCGCACAGGATTTTATGAAGATATTACCGATATTCGAGATGGCAAGCGTGTACCTTTGGGGGCTGACTTTCTACGTTTTACCCTATCAGATGGTGCAGGCGCAGCCCTCTTGGAAGACAAGCCAAATGAAAGACAACCCTCACTAAAAATTAAATGGATTGACATACGATCATATGCGGATCGGTTTGACACATGTATGATTGCAGGCGCAGTAAAGGAAGAGGATGTTTTGAGGCATTGGAGCGAGTTTTCGAGCCCCGCCGAGGCGATGAAGGCAGGTGCTTTGATGCTGACACAGGATTTTGATTTGATGAAGCGCATGATCCCTGTTTGGGTATCTCATTATCTTGATTTGATTGATCAGGGGAAAATCACCATTGATGACATAGATCATGTGTGCAGCCATTATTCGTCCCACTCATTGCGGGAGGAAACCATTCATTTTCTGGAAAAGGCCGGTGCGATGATCGATGAAAAAAAATGGTTTAGCAACCTTTATAGTAAAGGCAACACTGGTGCCGCTTCGATTTTCATTATGCTGGAAGAGCTTTACCGTACCAAGGATTTGAAAAAAGGCGAAAAGATTCTATGCCACGTCCCAGAAAGTGGGCGGAGCATGAACGGGTTAATGTTATTGGAGGTCGTATAAAATGAACAATACAAAGACAATGAATAGTGAAGAAGTAATGCGTGGTCTCATTCAAGTTTGGAGTGATTTCTCAACGCGATTGGATACCGTGCCGATACTGGACAAACTTAACCGCGGGAAGTTCCGTAAAGAGGATTATAAAACCCTTTTAATGAACCACCGACAGCAAGTCGTTGAAGGCGGACGTTGGATTGCCCGCGCGGCATCCAGTATTGATGATCAATATTTTGAGATGCGCTCCAAGTTTATGCAGCATTGCGTCACAGAGCATAGTGATTTTAAAATGTTAGAAAAAAACTATGTATCACTTGGGGGTAAGCTGGAAGATATTCAAAATGGTCAAAAGAATATTGGTACTGAGGCCCTCAACGCGTTCATGTTTCATCGCGCATCGCAACCGAACCCGCTTAGCTTGCTTGGTGCCATGTTTATCATTGAGGGCCTTGGACAGAATAAGGCAGGAGAATGGGGACACGCCATTCGCGATCAGCTTGATTTGGAAGATAGTCAGGTAAGTTTCTTGATCTATCATGCCGAACATGATGATGATCATATGGAAGAATTTGATGAAGCCCTGAATTCAGGTATCCTTGAGATTGAGAATATGGGTGAGGACATCATAAAAACAGCAAAGATTGTAGCGCGGCTTTATCAGCTCCAGATGGAGGAAATTGACAATGTCTGAGACAATGTTTGACCCGGCACAATATAATCCGGAAGATCCGGATCCATGGCTTGCTCTGGCACTTGACCAAAGCACCTTTTTTGACCAAAGCGCGAAAGAAGCATTGTTACGCAATAATGCAACTTGGTCACGCCGCTTGTTTTTGCCGATCATCCGACCTTTGGCACGGCTTTCCATTGCACTGGTACGTTTCATTAGGATTTTCATTCCCAAAAAACTGACCTCTTCAAAAGCGCTACACAATACGATTTGCTGGGGGATGAAAAATTTTGTGAGCCGTGATGCAAATTATTTAATTTTACGGCATTTCAATATGGGTTCGCAGGTTCTTAGATTCTTGAACGATAATCTTGCTGATGGAAATCTAAATTCACACCCACTTCTACCCAAGACAGTTGACGGTTTACGCGACAATGTGTTCGTTCAACATGATCTAAATATCTATAATTTTGTTATCGAGCTAAATACTTACCTCAAGGAGAAGAAAGAGCGTATTGAGCCTATCCCCATGGATCAAATTGACTTTTCTGCTATTCAAGATTTTGAGAGTGACATCGATGTTCCGCCGAACAAGTGGCATAACTTTATTGATTTGCAAAGCGCAATTGAGCTCTACACCCCTCTCTTTGCGCTATTACTCTCTCGCGAGGACTTCGAACGCGCCAGTAACTCTCTACAGCTTGATGAAACGATCGCTGTCTATGCCGCTACGATCTTTAATAAAGGGGAAATTATGGGGCTGGTAAATAATAAGCACCCTATGGTTCCCCTATCGACGATTGAGGCTGGCTTTAGATTGATGCTCCACGGTGTTGATGCTGAGAACCTGTATGGATTCATTAAGTACATTCGGGATCAGTCAGAAAAGAATTAAGAACAACGGCAAGCGCCACCACTCAACGCTACTGAGGAACGTTGTGATCGCGTCCGATATCGCACATACCTGCCCTATCTTCATCTCAGGTAAAACATACAATAACCCTTTACATACTATTATCCTTAAGTTTCATTTAAGCTATCCATTCTAGAATGAAAGGATTTCTGAGGGGATATGTGTCGTGAAAATCTTATTGGTTGAAGATGATATTATGATTGGGCAAGGGCTGCAAAAAGCCCTCAGGCAGTCTGGGTATTCTGTTGATTGGGTGCAAGACGGACTTGATGTTGAACCTGCTATTGAAGGAACAGAATATGCGCTCATTATTTTAGATTTGGGTATTCCGGGAAAAGACGGCACTGAAGTTTTAAAAAGCTTAAGAATGCAAAAAAACGATATACCTGTCCTTATTTTAACAGCACGCGACAGTATTCCTGATCGCGTTTCGGGATTAGACATTGGCGCAGACGATTACATGATCAAGCCATTTGCACTGGAAGAATTAGAGGCCAGAATTCGACTGCTGTTACGGCGCAGAACCGGAACCAAGACCAATGAATTGAACGTTAAGGATTTAACATTAAACCTTAACACCCATGAGATTACTTACGGTAACAAACATTATGTTCTATCAGCAAAAGAGTTTGCATTGCTGCGTTTATTAATGGAACACCCTAAAAATGTTTTTTCAAGAACACGATTGGAAGAAAGCCTTTATGGATGGAATGAAGAAGTAGAAAGTAATTCTGTAGAAGTGCACATTCATCAGATTCGCAAGAAATTAGGCAAGAATATCATTCGCAATACGCGTAATGTAGGATATCAGATAGGAATATAAACATGATTTCAATTCGTAATCGTCTTATTGCCACAATCTTTGGTGTTCTGGTTTTTAGTATCGCCATGATTGATTTATTTGTCTTCCACTATGTGCATGAAGAATTCACAGAAATGCAGGATGGCAGTTTAAAACAAGTGGCCGTATCCGTCTCATCCTATAATTATGAAGTGGACGATTATGGCGTAAACACACGGACATCTTTAGAAGAAGAGGAAGAATTTTTAATACAAGTATGGGAAAACACGCAGCTTATTTACACCTCTCACCCGCTGATTAACTTGCCCCTACAAAAAGGTAACGGATATGGCAATTATAAGCTGAAGAAAGAAGACTTACGTTATTATCAATATTCCGCCGGAAAAAGAATGATTCAGGTTGCCCAATCTCTCGACGAAAGAATAGAGATGGAAGATGACATTATGAAGATATTCATCATCCCCACTTTTCTCGCCTTACCGGTTATTATTATACTTATACATATTGTGATTGGTCATGGATTGCGTCCTTTGCTTCTCATATCAAACAAGATGCGTGAACGCGGAGCACATAACCTCTCTCCGATTGATATTAATAACATTCCTTATGAAGTTTTTCCGCTCATTCAATCTTTGAACCAGTTACTTCGCCGTCTTGAGGATTCCCTTAAATTACAACGCCAGTTTACCGCAGACGCTGCGCATGAACTACGCACTCCCCTCACGGCGATAAGACTACAACTTGATTTGTTAGAGCGTGCAGAAAACGAAGAAGAGCGTAAAGAAGTCGAACACCATCTCAAGTCAGCCATTAACCGTAGTACCAATTTAATTGAGAGCTTGCTTCTTCTTGCACGCCACGAACCGGAAGCACTGGAAACGGGCTCCGGGGAAGTTAACCTATCCTTTATAATCAAAACAGTCTTTGACGACCTGCAGCCCTTAGCAAACAACAAAGGGCAAACATTCTTATTATCTGATAAATCAAACAATGCCGTAATTAATGCCCAACCGCATCAGCTATCTACTATGTTCGAAAACCTCATCCAAAACGCCATTCTCTACACCCAAGAAAAAGGACGGATAGAGATAGAGCTCACATCCGAACAAAAGCACATTATCATTTCGGTATCCGATAATGGCCCCGGCATTAAAAAAGAGGAACAAAAACGGGTTTTTGATCGCTTTTACCGTTGTTACGGTACTAAAAAATCAGGATCCGGACTTGGGCTATCGATTGTAAAAAATATTGTCGAATACTATCAGGGGCAAATCGACATCGAAGATGGTATTGGTGGTCACGGTTGCCAATTTATTATAAAATTCCCTGCACTCTAACGCATTTCAAAAACCTCACGGTGAAATTTCGTTTTTTGCAAACCATTTCCAGACATATCCTTATACAGCATATTGCCCAATCCCACAGGCCCACAGAACCAAACGCTTGATTCCTTCCAATCAGGAATAAGATTTCTTAATCGGTTGCATTCAAAACGCCCCCCCGCACCATTGGCAAAATTGTGGAACGTTACCCCCGCTTTGCCTGACAAGGCCTGTATACGCTCTATAAGTTCAGGGTCGACCTCCCGTGCAAGGAAAAACAAATCTACTGGTTGGGTGTTTTTGTTTTTAGACAAAAATTCCAACCGTGATAAAAAAGGCGTTATACCAATACCACCAGCCACCCAGATCTGCCTCTGGCTTTGATCTGCAAAATTAAAGCGCCCGTAAGGGCCTTCTACTGTAATAACATCACCTACGTTAATATTATTTCTGATCCTGCGCGTATAGTGCCCCAATGACTTTATGGTGAACGTTATTTTAGGGGCTCCCTCATCCCAAGCAGAAGATATCGTGAATGGGTGCGGCTCCTTACTATTAGGAAGGCTTAGGAATGCAAACTGGCCACTTTGATGTCCTTGCCAATTCTCTTCAGGTGTTATCGTAATTTCCAACGCCTGCATTTCCGAGTATTCCAGAACCCCTGTCACGGTTCCTTTGGTCTTAAGAGATCTCCCTTTAAATCTCGACAATATAAATATTGCAGAAACAACACCTGTAAACATTAATCCCCCTGTAACGGCGCCTGTTAATGTTAACCAATACTCAAACTTCATCAAAACAATCCCGTGAAAGACCAGCGCCAAATAAGCAACAGGGATAATCTGGTGCGTTTTGGCAAAAAACCGGTATGGAATACTCTTTATCAGGGCAATCAATATCAATAACATAATGGCATAGAATGCGAGTTCACCGAATGTATGCGCGGGACTTTCGAAAGACTCTAGAAAAGCTTCAGGGCTTGAGAAGTCGATTTCTGAAAAATCAAATGATCCCTCTTCCCCATCTCCCTCCTCATCATCATCGTCCTCACCCTCACCATCTCCGCCACCAAAAAGTTCCGGAAATTCACTTTGTAGCCAATGGAAAAGAGCAGCACAAAAAGCCGTAATCCCAAGCCATTTATGCAAATGATAACCTTTATCCAAACCACCCAAAATACTTTCCAGCCAACGCATTCTCGTAGCCAAGAGCATCGCAATGCTCATAACAGAAATAGCGAGTATCCCCGAATATTGCAGAAGAGGCCGACCGGGTGCATCTGACATATAAAAAGTCGATCCGCCCCATACCAAGGTTATTAAAAAAACCAGAAAAAATAGCCTTCTCATTGTATTGCTCATATTAAAAGTTCCGTGTTTTCGAGAATATTAAACACAGTCTCATCAACGGAGCTTAAGCGGAACTTAAGCGCCACTTAAGTTTCACCCTTTAATTTTATAGCTATCTAATGAAATAAAGGGCTTAACACGTTGGCTAAACGCACTCATAGAGTATTCACATTCAAAAAAGCAGCGCATTTAAGCTCCGTGCTAACTCTGTGCGTTATTCTATCTGGTTGTGCATATCTACCGCAAAGTGTCACAGAACGCGACGTGTCATCGGCATTATCAATGCCTGAAGAATTCCAAGCCCAAGAATTACCCGGCTCACAAATCATTGATGGGCTTTTATCCGTGTTTGATGATGAAAAACTCAATGCATTGGTTGAACAATCCTTACGACATAATTTAAATATCCAACTTGCCGCAAAGCAATTAGAAGAAGCAGGTTTCAACGCAAATGCACAATGGGGCAACGCCCTCCCCCAAGTAAATGGAAACCTTTCCACCAGCCGTTCACAAGGGGCACAAGGCAAAGCAGAGGGAACATACTCCCCGTCACTGGATGTAAGTTGGGAAATCGATATATGGGGCAAACTACGCAATCAAAGAGAATCATTAGATGCCACAGCATTAGCCAACGCAGAAAACTATCAAGCCATCAACGATTCTATCGCAGGGCAAGTCATGCAGAGCTGGTTTGATGTGGTAACGGCAAAAAGCCTAATAGATCTGGAACAATCACGTTTAAGCAATCTACAGAAAAGCGCCCAAAACAGCCGATGGCAATATCAATCAGGTTTAGCAAATCTGGATGATTTATCTGCTATTCAACGTGATATAGCGCAAACAAAAGCCACATTGGCCGCCAATACAGATAACCACAATACTGCTGTTCGTTCATTAAAAATCCTTATGGGACAGTATCCAGACAGCCATATAGCACTGGATTACACCCTGCCGGCACTTGTTTCCTCCCCGACCTCCGGAGTGCCGGCACACCTTTTAACCAACCGCCCGGACCTGCGCAGCGCATGGCAAAATGTTGTCGCCGCAGATAAATCTGTAACGGTTGCACATAAGGACATGTTTCCCACTCTTGTCCTGACCGGATCTTTAGGCACGCAAAGCAATGTGTTTTCCGACCTTATGAGTGGCGCCACGATTTGGTCGCTCGCAAACAACATCACTGTGCCGATTTTTAACGACAAACAACTTGAAAACAACATGCATGCCGCACAAAGCCGAGCGGAACAAGCTTGGCTTATCTACTTGCAAACCGCATTAATTGCGTTTCAAGAGGTTGAACAGACACTGAACCGTGAAACTCTTTTGGCTGATCAAGAACGTCAGCAACAAGACGCTGTTCTACACGCCGAAGAGACAAGGCGTGTTTTTGAAGACCGTTATAAGAACGGCCTGATTAGCATTCTTGAATATCTCAACGCACAAAACACTGTTTTTAACATGAAAAGCCAGCTTATACAGATCCGCAATGAGCGTTTAAAAAACCGCATTGCCCTTGCGTTAGCCTTAGGAAAAGGAGTTTAGAACGAATGAAACATCTCATAGGCATCTCATCTATTGCAGCAGCCATCGCCTTTGTCGCCATCCTAACATTAGTCAATAAAGGCGTAGAAGAACGGGATGAGCCGAAGCGCCTAATGCAGATTCATGTCGTTAATGTTCAACCCGATAAAGTTACCGATAAATTCATCGGTAACGGACAGGTGACCCCTCGCTGGCAGACAACTCTTTCAAGCGAAGTAAGCGGACAGGTTTTATCTGTCTCGGAACAATTCCTTTCTGGCGCAACGTTTAACAAAGGCGATGTTCTCGTTACTATTGACGATACGGCATATGTCGCAGCATTAAAAACGGCAAAATCCAATCTGGCGACAGCAAAACGTACGTTAGCGGAAGAAAAACAACGTTCAAATATTGCCTCCGACAATTGGAAATCCTCAGGATTTAAGGGTAGCCCGTCAGATCTTGTCTTGCGTAAGCCACAACTGGCTGAGGCGCAAGCCACCCTTGAAGCCGCCAGAGCCACAATCAAAAAAGCAGAATACGATTTGGCACAAACAACAGTCACAGCGCCCTATGACGGCATAGTCATTAGCCGCACAACCAACCCCGGTGATGTCCTGCAAACAGGTATATCAATCGGAACAGTTTATGATAGAAGCCTATATGAGATCCTCGTACCGTTGAGCACAAGTGATATTGCACGCTTGCCAACAAGCACCAACCCACAGCACGTCACAGTGCGCTCAGACCGCTCGGATAAAACGTGGAAAGGTACAATTTCACGTATTGGGCAAATACTGGACCCACAAAACCGTTGGCAAGATGTCATTATTGATATTACCGATACACAAGGATTACTGCCTGGCGAATTCGCAAGTATTGAGTTTACAGGTCACTCTTATGACCATGTGCTTTCTATTCCAGAGAATATTCCTGCGGATGACGGGTATGTCTGGTATGTCGATGCACAGGATACATTACAGCGCTTCATGCCCGATATTCTGTTCCGTAAAGACGGCATTATATTTGTCCGTGCACCATTTGAAAAGCAACGTGAGATGCGTGTAACAATCGGACAGGATATTTTTCTACCAGATATCAAAGTTGAGCCAACGATGGGGGAACAATAATGACACCTCCACCAGAACACGAGAAAAAAACGACAGCGGGCTGGATCGCATGGTTTGTTTATAATCCGGTCGCAGCCAACCTTTTGATGATGACATTACTCATCGTCGGGTATATGACGCTCTTAGATATTCGTACCGAAGGCTTCCCCGAACCATCCCCAAATGTTGTAAGTGTAAGTGTGGATTTCGAAGGTGGGTCACCTGAGAACGTTGAAGAAGGCGCGGCTATAAAAATTGAAGAGGCACTCAACGGTATTGAGGGCATCTACAAGGTCTCCACCAAAATCACCAGTGACAACGCCACCGTATCAGTCGCAGGTAACGACGGGTATCCTCTTGGCAAACTTAAAGATGATGTAAAAGCACGCGTTGATGCCATCACCAGTTTCCCAGCACAAGTTGACAGTATCGTCATCAGCGAAGCACAAGAAGAACGCCATATACTTTATGTACAGATCTACGGAGATGCACAGCACAGTACTTTAAAAAAAGTTTCACAGAGAATACGCAAACGCCTTTTGGCATTGGAAACCGTAAATAAAGTTACAATAAACGGTGCGCGCGATTTTGAAGTAAATATCGAAATCCAAGAAGAAAAATTGCGCAGCTATGGCCTGACCTTTGATGAAGTGGCGCAGGCCGTACAGGGCTCCTCAATTAACTTATCCGCGGGTAAATTACGAACACCAACAGGCACAATCACCCTTCAAAGCCGCAAACAGGATTACTATGGTAATGAATTCGAGAACACTATTATACGCAGCTCCCCCGATGGTGGAATTGTACGTATAAGAGATGTTGCAGTAGTGCGCGATGGTTATGCCGATCAGGCCGTATTATCGGAATTTTTAGGAACACCTTCGATTAATCTTGATATTGAATTGATTGGACGTGACAGCGTCGTCATCGCCTCCAATGACGTCAGAGAATTTGTAAAAGAGCTTCGTAAAGAAAGTTGGATACCGCAAACGGTGGATATTGCCATCTGGTCCGATGAGGCCGATAACGTTCGCGACAGTATCGGGCTTTTATCCAAAAATGCCATGATGGGGATGTTTCTTGTCTTAATCCTTTTAGCCTTGTTCCTACATCCAAAAGTAGCGTTCTGGGTTGCCATCGGAATTCCGGTCTGTTTTTCCGGTGCTTTTATTATCATGGGACCTGGTTTTCTGGACTATTCCATCAATGACTTAACCGGCTTCGCCTTTATTATCGTTCTCGGGATTGTTGTCGATGATGCAATCATCATCGGTGAAAGTATTTACACACATCAAAAACGAGATGGCAGCAGTATAGAAGCAGCCATTCGCGGTGTAAAAGAAGTGGCAACACCGGCAACCTTCGGTGTGTTAACAACCGTTGCCGCATTTTATCCCTTAACAACGTTTACAGGTTTCTTTGGAGGCCCGTTCCGTATGATTGCAGTTGTTGTTATTTTATGCCTTCTTTTCTCCTTAGTGGAATCAAAGTTAATTTTACCGGCACATTTGGCAAATTTAACATTCAAAGATAAAGAACCACAAAAACAAAACATCTTCACGCGCAACTTCAACCACTTACGCAAGATCATTGAAAATGGTCTTCAACACTTCATCCATGCGCACTACAGGCCATTGATTAAAACTGTTGTTACATATCGCTATCAGTCATTGGGAGTATTTATTGCAATTCTAATTTGTGCACTGGGGCTGGTCAGTAGCGGTACAGTCAAAACGGTCTTTTTCGGTGATGATGAGGGTAACTTACTTTATGCAGGAATAAAAATGCACTCTGGCACTCCAGCCAAAACAACGCATGAGGCCGCACGATATGTTGAAAACAGCCTGAAAGACACAACCACAAAACTTTCAGAAACTTATGACCTAACAGAAAGTCCGGTAAAATATTCTTACATTGAGTCAAACACCGATGAAGAAGCAACCGTCACAGTTGAAATCACCCCCGGCTCAACACGTCCGTTTTATGCCGAAGAATTTCTGGAAGTCTGGCAAGAACAAGTCGGGGCAATCGCCGGAACAAAAGAACTCAGCTTCTATGTTGATTATGAAGGATCTGAAGACCTAAGCATTGAAATATCTTCTTTTGATGATGACGCACTTGAAAAAGCAATGAAGCTTTTAAAAGAAAAAGTACGTGGCTATAACGGTGTCCATGATATTAGAACCAATCTCGATAATAACGTATCCGAACTCTCCGTCCAATTAAAACCCGAGGCAGAATTTCTGGGACTCGCAAACCGTGATGTGATTGTCCAACTCCGCAATGCCGTATTTGGGTTCGAAGCACAACGCATCCAGCGTGATGACGAAGAGGTGCGCGTCAAAGTGCGCTATCCAATGGAAGAGCGCAATGACGCCAGTGATTTGGAACAAATTCGTATTCGTACCGCCGACGGCAGAACAATACCATTTTCACAAATAACCGAAATAACACGCAGCACAATACAATCTGAGATCACAAGGATTGACGGAAACCGCATTCTTTCTCTGACAGCACAAATCAACCCGGATATTGTATCGCCATCCGAAATTATCTCCGTAATGGAAAGCACGGTTTTCCCTGAAGTTTTAAGCATATACCCGGGAGTAAAAATTGAGCTTGCAGGAGAGAGCGAAGCAGAGGGTGAAGCAAAAACAAAGCTAAGCTCCGGTTTCATTCTCGGGCTTTTGCTGATTTATGCGTTATTGTCTATCCCATTAAGATCTTACACCGAGCCTGTTATCATTATGCTTGCCATTCCGTTTGGAATTATCGGGGCCATTATCGGGCACATGATTATCGGTATTCCCATTAGCCTGATGTCATTCTTCGGAATATTGGCGTTAAGCGGGGTTGTCGTAAATGACTCTCTTGTACTGGTTAGTCGTTATAATCAAATTCGAAAAACGGGATTATCTTATGAAGATGCCATTGTTGAAGCAGGCATGTCCCGTTTCCGGGCTGTTCTGTTAACCTCCATTACCACTTTTGTTGGGTTAATGCCCCTCCTGCAAGAAAAGTCTGAACAGGCGCAAGAGCTTATCCCTATGGCGGTGTCGCTCTCATTCGGCATCTTATTTGCAACAGTGATTACCCTATTAATCATCCCCGTCCTACTTGGCATTCGCCTTGACTTAATACAATTTATAAAGCGGCAAAACGTATTTATGCAAAAACATGATTAAGCTTCCCTTAAGTTAAGCCCCCCATAAAACAATCAATATTTTATTGCCTAACCTTAAAATGATGAAAAGGAAGAAACATGACGGACTATAAATATCAGGTCTTTTCGTTAATGTTATGCGTTGCACTTACAGCAACATCGCAAACAGCAAATGCACAAGAGAGCTGGAAGAAAGAGAAACCGCATACACAAGAAAGCATCTGGGACAAAGAAAAATGGGAGATTGCCATTGGTGCCGGTGCATCATACGAACCCAAATATGAAGGCTCCGATAACATGGAAGTTCAAGCCATGCCCTATTTCAGTATTGAGTGGAATAATCGTGTATTCCTCTCTCCCGGAGATGGTCTGGGCGTTTACATCTATAACGATGATGATTTAGCGATTAGCACATCTATTGGGTATGATGGAGGTCGTGACGAAAGCGATGACAAGGTAAACCTACGCGGCTTAGGCGATATAGATGGCGCAGCGACTGCTAATCTCGGAATTGAATATGATTTAGGTTTTACAGAGCCTTTTATCGACATCTCAAAGCATCTTGGCGGAAGTAACGGCCTGCAAATCGAAGTCGGGGCAGAAACCATGATGCCTCTTGCTGCACTCTTGGGAAATCAGAACACCACAGAGGATCGCCATGGCCCTGCTTTTGTTTTTGGTGTTTCTGCGGAATGGACCGATGGGAATTATACAAGTGAATATTTCGGCGTAACATCTGCCCAATCCACACGCTCTGGATTAGACGAATACGACGCCGGGTCAGGATTTAAGTCTGTTGATGCAGAAATTGGATTTTTATATCCGATCACTCAAAGATGGTCCCTACTCACCTCCGTCGAGTATTCACAGCTCGTTGGTGATGCGGCTGACAGCCCAATTGTTAAGGATGATGGCCAGTTTTCTACCGGGGCATTCGTTACATATAAGTTCTAGTCTTCTGTAATAGCATTTAAAAAGACCCGATATGCTCATCATTGCACATCGGGTCTTTTTTATTGGAAAGAACTGCCCTTTAATACGCTTAACCTCTAACAGCACTATAAAGGTCAAGCACGTTCTTTTTGAATACGCCTTTAGTAAAACTTGCTTCATAATGCTCTAAACCATTATAGATCAGATGCGCCCGTAACATTTTATCCTTAATCACCTCATTTACAGACGCGGCCAAACCATCAACATCATCGACTTCGACCAAAAGTCCGTTTTCTTCATGCGATACATAAGCTTTGGGCCCTGCCGCTTTCGCAGTCACCAGAGGCGTTCCCGTTGCCCAAGCTTCGATAACAACTGCTCCAAATGGTTCATAACGCGATGGAAAAACACAAACATCAGCGGTCGCCAAAAGCGCTTCCCGATCATAGCGCCACCCTAGAAAACGCACGCGTTCTTCTAACTTCAGCGCCCTCATCTGTGCTTTAAGCTCCTGTTCCAAAGGCCCTGAGCCGGCAATCCATAAATAAGCATCAGGAATCTTCACCATCGCTTCCAACAACACATCTAATCCTTTTTTAGAATGTAACCGCGAAAGTGACAAAAGCAACGGCACACCATCCGGTGTATTGAATTCCGCGCGGTTTAATGGTTGTACCGTTTCAAATTCCGCATAGATATGTAGAACATGCACATACTTTGCAGGTATACCTTGCTGTACTATATGGTCCGCAATATCTTGTGTCACAGCAACATGATGCTGACAATTTCCAAAGCGCTCTGGCTTATAATATCCACCATACCAGCCAATGTTAACATGAGATCCGCCTATGGCGAACATACCTGCCCGCCCCATCCAATGATGAACAATATCCGGATTAAATTCGGTAATCGCATGTTGTAGCGCTCTACGCGTTGGCCATTTCCACCTTCTACCAAATCCTGTGGTTTTTAAGGGAATGTTCAATCGCTTAATCACATCGGTTTTATGCTCGTTATTATCTCGAGTGATTACGAATTGTTCCAAGCGCGCCTCATCGATGGCCTCAACAGCATCAACGAAAAATGTCTCTGCTCCCCCCACTGGCGCACCCGCCATAGCGTGTAAAATCTTCATAATATTTGGCTCCTTATTATCAAGAGCCAATAGTTCAATGGCAGGCTTAAATGAGGCTTAATTAAACCTCAATGAAGTTAGCACTTAGTAAAAAACCCACACGCACGCCCGTCTATTCGTGGGGTTGTGTGCATCTGATTATTTCGAAGAACAGAACATCATGGGATTTAATCGCGAATACTTCTCATTTTCTCTGGCATATATTCTGAATTTTCGGTATATACTGAAAATTCAGAATATACAGGACAAAATCATGAATTTGCCACCGATTATACAAACCTTCGTTTTACATTTTGGCGAAATGGGCTCTCGTTGGGGGATTAACAGAACTGTGGGGCAGATCTATGCGCTGCTTTATTTGTCACCAGAACCACTGAACGCGGATCAAATCGTTGAACAACTCGGCTTTTCACGCTCGAATGTTGCAATGGGGATTAAAGAGCTGGACGCGATGAATCTGGTAATGCTGCGCCATATTCCCGGTGATCGGAAAGATTATTACGGCACACATGAAGAGATCTGGGATATTGTTCGAAATCTGGTTGAAGAACGCCGAAAGCGAGAAATTGAACCAACATTGACGATGCTTCGTTCTATCATTATGGATGCGCCGACATCAGATCAAGAAAAGCATGCGCAAGAGAAAATGCAGGAAATGCATGACCTGATCGAGATGCTCACCGATTGGTATAAAGATATGCAGGCGATGGAAACGGAACGGCTAGTGAATTTATTGAAAATGGGCGCCAAGGTTTATAATTTGTATCAGATGAAGGATAAACTCAAAGTTATTCCCGGTGCTAGAAGTAAGAAGGATAAATAGATATGGAGTTTGACCCGTTTGTTTTATCGCGCATTCAATTTGCAGCCAATATTACATTTCACATTTTATTTCCAACCATCACGATTGCTTTGGGATGGATCCTGCTGTTTTTTAAAACACGCTTTGCCATGACAAAAGACGAAGCATGGATGCAGGCATATTTCTTTTTCACGAAGATTTTTGCACTTAGTTTTGCCATTGGTGTTGTGACAGGGATCACGATGTCCTTTCAATTTGGCACAAATTGGCCGGGATACATGGAAAAAGTGGGGAATATTGCAGGGCCTTTATTGGGATATGAGGTACTGACGGCATTCTTTTTGGAGGCGACGTTTCTTGGCGTTATGCTGTTTGGATTTCGGCGTGTTCCGGGGTGGGTGCATACGATGGCGACGTTCTTGGTGGCGTTTGGCACGACCGTTTCTGCATTCTGGATTTTGGTTTTAAACAGTTGGATGCAAACGCCGCAAGGGTTTGAAATTATTGATGGCGTTGTGCATGCGACAAATTGGGGCGAGATAATCTTTAATCCATCCATGCCTTATCGTTTGGCGCATATGTTGCTGGCATCGGGCTTAACGGCCTCGTTTTTGGTGGCTGGCGTTTCGGCGCTACGTTATATCATGAATGACCGTGCCCCTGTTGTGATGAAGACGATGCGTACAGGTGTTCTTATTGCGGCGCTTTTAATCCCCGTTCAAATTTTTGTTGGTGATTTGCATGGCCTTAATACATTAGAACATCAACCCGCAAAGGTTGCGGCAATGGAAGGGCTTTGGGAAACGCAAGAAGGCGCACCATTGGTACTATTTGCTTTGCCGAATGAAGAAACCAAGACTAATGATTACGCAATTGAGATTCCGAAATTGGCAAGCCTTATCCTGACTCATCATTGGGATGGAGAGCTGAAAGGGATTAACGAATTTAAAGGCGAACATCCACCAGTCAGTAAAGTATTTTGGGCGTTCCGCATTATGGTTGGGACGGGCGTGGCGATGCTGTTGGTCTCGTGGTTAGGCGTCATTGTCCTTTGGTGGAAAAAATCATGGATTAAGGGACTGTCTTACATGTTGTTACCAATGGCATTTTCAGGATGGATCGCGACAGTTGCCGGATGGTATGTCACGGAAATTGGTCGCCAGCCTTATCTTGTTTACGGCGTTTTGAAAACGCGTGATGCCTTGGGAGACGTAAGCGGCGGCATGGTTTTCATCTCACTGATCGCATATCTCGCGACCTATGTATTCTTGATGATTGCGTATATCGCTACGATTATTTACATGGCGCGACGCGCAGGAGATGGTGGAAATCGTGATCCTGAAAATCCGAAAGCTATGGGTGCAGAACGCCGCGCGGCAATTATGAGGAAGGAATCATAATGGATAATTTAGTTGCAACATATGGTGATTGGCTTCCATTTATCTTTGCGGGATTAATGGGAATCTCGATGTTAATCTACGTCATTCTGGATGGCTATGATTTGGGTGTTGGTATGCTTAGCATCGCAGCAAACTCTGACCAGAAAGATCGTATGATTGCCTCAATCGGGCCGTTTTGGGATGCAAATGAAACATGGCTGGTTCTTGGGATCGGCCTTATGTTCATTGCGTTTCCAGTGGCTTACGGCCTTATTCTTGGGGCGCTCTATATACCAGTGATGTTAATGCTACTGGGGCTTATTTTCAGAGGTGTCGCATTTGATTTTAGAGCAAAAGTACCGAAAGAGAAAAAGCAGCAATGGAACATGCTCTTTTTCTTTGGCTCATTAATGGCAGCATTATCACAAGGATATATGCTCGGCGGGTATGTGACAGGGTTCCAAGAAGGCGGTGCGGCCATTTTATTCTCTTGTCTCATCGCAGTCGCAGTGGCATCGGGATACTGCTTAATTGGTGGTGCATGGTTGATTTGGCGCTGTGAGGGTGAATTGCAGAAAAAGGCTGTTCAATGGATGAGGCAACATCTTTATACAAGCTGCGCCGGTATCACCTTGGTTTCCATTGCAACACCACTGGTAAGCACACGCATTTTTGATAAATGGTTTGAATTTCCGCAAGTTTTGGCGCTCGCCCCTATTCCATTTACAACAGGGATTTTAGTTATAGGGTTGCATTTTTTGCTCAAGCATATGCCGTTCCCTGAAGATCGTTATGCGTGGATGCCGTTTGCAATGACTGTTTTTTTATATCTCCTGTCTTTCGGAGGGCTAGCCTATAGCTTTTACCCGTATGTTGTGCCGGATCAGTTAAAGATCGTAGACTCTATTACCTCACCGGAGTCATTGATGATTGTGTTGATTGGAACACTTTTCGTTTTGCCGGTTTTGATTGGTTACACGATTTGCGTTTACTATATCTTTCGCGGCAAAGCGCAGGATTTACGCTATGATTAATTACAGCGTAGCGTTGGGTGGTATTTACCCGTAGAGCCAATGCACACGCCTTTAAGCTTTGCAACATGGCACACTTGTGGTACTTGAAATGCTTACCACTTGCCCATTGGAGTAATACCATGAAACTCATTGTCCTTAACTTACCGCGTGATTTTGACGAAAATGCGCTGGCCGCGCTATTTAAAGAGCATGGCAATATCAAAGATTGCACTATTGTGATGGATGAAAAAACCGGAAAGTCTAAAGGCTTTGGTTTTGTAGAAATGGCCCTCGCACATGAAGGCGAAATCGCCGTTAAAGCGCTTCATGGAAGCAAGGTTGGTAAAGCAAAAATACGCGTTAAGGCTGCTTAATAATATGAAGATTTGGGTGGATGGTGATGCTTGTCCAAAGGGCATAAAAGAAATTCTCTATCGCGTCGCTACGCGCACAAAGATTGCAATCATTTTTGTGGCAAACCAATATCTTAACCTTCCACAATCAGAGTATATTGAAATGGTGCAGGTCGGCGAAGGCGCGGATGTTGCAGATGATAAAATTGTTGAGCTTTGTGGCGCAGAAGACATTGTCATTACGGCAGATATACCTCTTGCCGCGCGCGTTGTCGGAAAAGGTGCTCTCGCCTTAGATCCTCGCGGTACATTGTATGATCGTAATAATATTGGACAAATACTCAGCATGCGCGATTTCATGGATGAGCTACGCGGATCAGGCGTAGAAACCGGTGGCCCCAGTAGTTTTGGAGCCAAAGAGCGCCAAAACTTTGCCAATCAACTTGACCGCCTCCTCGCTCAGCGCTCCTAGGCTAAGCGCGTCCTTATCTGACAACAATCCCCCAATGAAAAAGCGGGCCTCGTAAGCCCCGCTTTAAACTGCTGATCTGATTTGAACAAGAACCCAAACTCTACTTTCAACGTTTCGTCTAACTAAATCGTAAGAACCATCGTATCATGTACTTAAAAGGGCGAATACCAATTCATAACATCAACAACAAACACATACTACTATAAGGATATAAAACCACAAGAATGCATATCCACTTATCCAGATATATTATTCACTTTCCGTAAAGAAGAAGGCGCAATAACTGCCGTTTGAGATGCCCCCAAAAACAGGTTATCCCCTGCAAGCCACTGACGCACCGCCTTTTTGTCATCCTCATTCAAGGCCTTCACACGCAAGCCAACCCGCGCGCCCTTAATCACATTCTCACGCACCATAATCATACGCCCCAAAGCACCATGGATCTTAATACCATCTAAAAATTCGGCTTTCTGGTCATTCGTTTGCAATTGAATTTCATTGCGCTCAATACGAATAGAATGTGCATTACCAACAAATATGCCACGGTTTCCACGCGCCTTTTCTACAGGCTTGGACATATAAATCACATTATCCTGAATAGAGACTGATTTGGCGTAATCAAGGTCATCGGCCTTTGTCGTACGGTGACTAACCCCGATATGAACACAATCCTCTATTCCTGTTATAACATTTTCAGAAATGAAGACATGCCCGATATGAGAGCCTGCGCAAACAATTCCCTTTGATGCAACAGATGGATTGTTTTTCACCAAGCCTTCAAACCAATTCTTTGCCTCGGGATGCTGATTACGGAATCCTTCATCAATAATAAGCTTACCCGCAAGCCCTTGCACCTCCTTTAATAAACCCTCATTACTATCGGCACGTACATTTTCGGACTTCAACATTTTCAGCCATGTTTTCCCCGAAAGCACAGAATCCATTGAAACTCTGTTACCGTCATAGCTAACGACAGTATTATGGTTGGCATTATTGATTTCATTAAACCCTTCAACCTTCACATCACCGTTAACCAACATATTACGCATCACAGTTTTGCCATGTGGTGTGGCGATCAGATTATTAAATGCGGCATCTCCCATATCTTTTTCAAAGGCCTTAACATTGCGCTCATAACTCTTAAGCATAGAAGGATCTTCAACAACCTTTTCAGCCATTCTGTCAAAATACTTTGTCGCCCCTGCCTTTGATTTTCTCTCGGCGGCCTTTGGCGGATCTTTACGCATCAATGCATCCCATTCATGCTTTGGCACGCTCGAATTAACGACCAAAGTATAAGAGCCGACCTTATGCGTATTTACTTTGCCATCTTTGATATTCACTTCTGCCACAACAGGTGAACCGACAAGCATTGTCGCAATATCCGCACGCATCTTGGGTGCCTCAAGTTGCTTATTCAAATTCAACGTTTTCGGGCGCTTCCCAACCTTAATGCAATTGCCTGCAATCTTTGTTTTCTCAACATTCACAAGCAATATGGCATTTTGTTTATGCCCAACGGTTAGATCACAGTCTTGAATGGTCACACATTCCCCCGGAACAACATCTTTCACATTTATCCGTTTGTCTTTTACTACGGTGATACATGCGCGTCGTAAGACACTTGCCCCTGCACATTTCACACGAACATCACGGATGGAAACCTGCGGGACATCCTCAATCGTTAACGCCCCTAAAATATGTTTTATTTTCCCCTGTATTCCGACATTACCCGCCTCAATAAACAAATCACGTACAGATACACCCGCGCATTTCACAAACTCCAGAGCAGCCTCATGACTACGCGCTATAATTTGGCTGCCATTCCCTGCACCGGTTACCTTTAAGTGCCCCTTGCCTTCAATCCGCAACGGTTTATCAAGCGTATAAATACCGCGCTGAAAGCAGATATGAGCATCTTCACCATCTTCAATCTGATCAAAGATATCCTGCCAATGATCTCCGGGTCTTACGACATAAGTTGTGCACCCTTCATGATTAATTTTCGCCAAAGCATCAATCGCCTCTTGCACTGTTTTCGCCCCGGCTAATTCCGGCGTATTCGCAGGGTCATAGGAAACAAGATCTGCACGCTCTAACCCGGCATGGAAACGAATGGGCACATGTTGCGAGCTCCCCGATGCCCGAAGCAAATCGGCATGTAATGTTTGAACCGCCATTTGCGAATCGACAGCCCATCGGCAAGATGCAATCCCCCGCCCATCGGTTTCCACCACAACTTCTGTATCTGCACCACCATCCAGACCACCAGTGCCTGAACGTACCTTAAATCGAACAGGCATCCCCGAAACAGGGGTACCACCACGTGAAACCCCGACTTCAATCGGCCGTGCAAGGTTAAGCCGCGCATTCGGCGCGGACGGATCAGGCATTGCGCTCTGTGCATCACCACCAACATAAGAAAGCTGTATCAGATCTGTTAACGCCGGAAACAAATCGCGACAATCACTCACAACCTTCCAGTCACCGCCATCAAAATCCAAAAGCGCAAGTCGAGCGCAACGATGCTTAGGGCCATGGGGCTTTAAGAATTCAGGTTCACCGTTTTTCTGCGGCCATTCAACATCTCCCGTATTTGTACGTGCGGGAATAACCCAGTAATCTCCAGTTTTCTGACGCCCTTCCGCAAACTTGATCTGCACACCATCTTCAAGCAGTATCCACCCCTCATCATCACCCGCTTGATTAACACGTAATTCACCAACCGAGTCCCAACCACGAATTTTAGGATTAGATGAGAAATCAGCCAAATCGGTAGGACCGGTTGCCGTTGCCGCCTCTATAATAATCTCGTTATTTCGCACACGTTCGATTCTAACAAGCGTACCCGGTTCTTCACGTAGTTCACGTATATCATCTGTCAGCTCAATCCATTGGCCATTCTTAAATCCGCCAAAGGCTTGTACATTGCTTTGTGAGACTTTCAACGTATTACCATCTTGTCCTGTCCACTTGGCAAGCTGAGCGCCATTGTTGCGCGACCATTTCCATGTTGATTGCGCAGGCGTTCCCCCCTTATGTATTTCCACACGATATAATTGATTTTCCAAACGACGATATCCCGCATCAGGCGAAATCACACATGGATTGGCGTTCACCGCCGCACTTGCCTTTGCTTGCGCGGCAAGCTGTGCTGTCGAACCCATCCGTAATCGTGACCAATTCAAATTATTACTCATACAATGGAAAGACGCTCCTGCCCCACCAATGCGCAACAATTTCACCTGCCAAATATTCTGGATACGTGTCGTTGTATCCGGACCGTTTAGGGCAACTTCGCGAATATTATTGTCTTCCAAGGATGTAATATGACGATCAAAAACATCCAAATACGCAATATATCGTCCGTCCGTATCAGGTAATTCAGAAAACGGCGAATGAGGCTGATTCAGAAGACTAACCTCATCAACATTATTCTGACATAGCGTGCCATCAACATAATAACGCCCGTCACTAAAGACCGGTACACCGCCATCAACAGACACACGGAAGCCCGCATTTTGTTCAGGTGCACCGCTTGCCCCTATAATATCACCGGCGATTGTTTCACGATAATGCGTCTGGATTGCCTGCTGTTCATTCCAATCAGAATCAAGATCAACGCGCCCCTGCTGTTTTAAAACACCCTTATATTCCTTCTCAGGATTAAATGTAAATCGTGTGTAATCGCCCTTCATGTGCAATACTCTCTTCTCTTAAATATTGTAATAATCCTAAAACTCAGCTCTCGAACAAGGCTCCGTACTGAAGCCCAAAACGTAAATACTCGCGCCCGGCCAAAGTCATATTCTTTTGACGGTATGTACCCTTTAACCCTTGGAAAATGCCCATCTCATTTCCGTCTTCAGCAGAGTTTTTAAACAACACATCACAGCCTTCATCCAATTGGCCATAAGCATGATGCCCGAATTCCTCTGATGTAAAAGACGGAACCAAACGTGCCTTAATCCTGTTTTGTTCAGAGGATGGCAACGCATCTCCTGTTTCACTATCCTTCAACGCAATATCCGGCAAACACCTGTATTTTCGCGGCGTAACCGATCCCGAAGAAACAAAACAAAACCTTAGACAACCCGTCTGCTGCCGCTTAGTTACAACGACATCAGAAAAGATAGTATTCTGCGCAAAAATTTCTTGCGCCCAAACGTTACCCAAGATTGTACTTGATGATATTGAAACAAATGCCGCCCGCGCATCAATACCTTTACTTAAAATTGTGTCAGTTATGGACAGTTTTTGAATACCACTTGCAATATCCACGGCAGATAAAACAGATTTCGAACAAGACACCACAAGGGGGGTATCATCTCCATTAACTTGCAATATTCCTGATCCGTTACCAAGGGTACAAGAGCGAATATCAATCATACCCAGATGCGTGTTTTCGCCTTCATCAATATTGACATTCCCTGTCACACATAACCCGTCCAGAATGATTTCACCGGGGGCATCGCTGTTAATGCTTGCGCCACCACGAATATCAATATTCCCGATAATACGCGGCGCCAAGCCACTGCCGTCTACCCTCCCCTTGATACGTCTTAGCTCACCATCATTTTCCGTTGGTAATTCCGGCCAATCAGCTCCGCTAAGAACCAATAAGCTACCTTCAGGAATTGCAATGCCACTCGCACCACTAAGGCTTTCCTCATAAATATGGTTGTCCATGATAGAAATAAGACCAACCGTACCTGCGGGTTGATTGTTCCATGCTTCCACGGCTTCTGATAGCGTGGCAAAAATACTATTCGCAACCGGAGCTTCGCTTTGCGTAACGGCAACATGCCAATTAACTTCTCGATCTGTTAGATCTGATACATCATTATAACGCTGATACGCACCTGCGCCGTAATCACCGCTAAATCCATACGCATAATCAACAAGAACCTTAAACGGCTTCACACGCGAGGGAAACGCAATACGGCCATTCTCAGGATCAATGGCCACCTGTATGGGAAGCTCAACAACATCGCCGCTACGGGAATGTGTGTATGCCTTCTTCTTTTTCGGTCTTTTAAATGTTTCAAGATTACATACAAGTATTTCTTCAAAGGGGATTTCTGTGACATCATCCCCGTCTTGTTGTTGTACATAGATACGAAAAGGTGGGGCATTATCAAACCAAACTGGTGAAACGCTATATCCATCGACAATATCTTGCCTGCGTTTTTCCAGTTCCATATATAAGGGAATACGGCGTAAAGGTGCGGGCACATTAGTCTCTTGTGATATCTGGGTAATATCATGTTCTGTTTTTGGTTTATTAAACAGGCATAAGTCACGACGCGCGTAATCAATAAAATAAAAACCGTCATTACCCCCGTTATTTCTCTGACGTGCCGTTACTTCGGAAAGGCTATAGCTTTGCAAACGCCACAAATACAAACCGATATTGGAAATATGGTGCCGCGCTTCTTGACCATAGGTACCATCAATATGACGGACATCTACGCCACGTGGTTGCGTGTCAAATGCCCCATCAATCAACGCCATCGCCTCTACATCACCAATATCGGCCATAGCAGGTGCACCATGACGAACATGGTTAATATTCTGCGTCGTAGATAAGGTTGAGAAGAATTCACGTCCATGGGCGCTCCACCCCGTGGTGTCATGAGCAAGTGCCTCCATCACCCCTAAGGTACCCTTACGCCTGCGATAGCCGATCGTATTGGCAACATAGGCGCGCTGTGAAAATCCGGCATCATCGACCCCATGTAAATGGGCACACCTCAAAAGATCTCCAATATATGACACAGCCCAATCTTCACATGTCTCCACAAAGATATTATTATACAAATCCTCAATATCCTGCTCAACAGATCTTCCCTGCTCTGCCAAGACACCAATCAAAGCTTTAAGAGGCTGCCCCTCCTCCAGATCACGTTGGCGTATAATCGCAGGCAAAAGAGCATATAAATGTTCTGCTGAGAATTCCTGATAAGACCCTATCATGCCGTTTTCTCCGTTAGCTCAAGATAACTTGTATTGACCGTCAAAAGCTCCGCCTTTCGAAATTCACCATTTTCATTACGTGCCTCTTGGGCAGGCAAACGGCGTTGTAATGTTTCGGCCTCGCTATCCAAATACAAGGCATTCACATCAATCCCTTCAATACCATCAACATCATGCAAACAGGCGTATATCTCTGCCAAGGTGACATCCTGCCCAAACGTCCGGTTGTCAAAACAAAACCTTTCAGACAATGCAGATATTGCGGCACCCTTAACAGTATCAAAAAGATAATCAGGATGAATAATCAACTCAGCCTTACAAATGAACCCCAGCGCCTCATACCCTGAAAGTTTAAATTCATGATCAACATGGCGCGCAGCATCCACACTCACCCGCAAGTTTTGCTCTGTAATGCTGCCTTGCTCTAAAGACACGCCACCTTCTAACGAGACAGTCAAATGAACAACGCGACCATCTTCCCCCCAAAGAGGTACAGCTTGCGCCTTTCCAACCCCGGGATATGCATGAATAAAATCTTCAAAATCCTTCAAAGAGACGATACGGTTCATTGTCACGACACTAAGAGGCGCATTTTGACGCGCTGTATTTAACGTTTCCGGATCGCTTCCCCCCTCAGATGCAAGGGGGTTCGTAACCTTTGAACAACCTAACGGCATGGTCAGTAATTGGGTTATCTTTTCAGGTTCTACCACCCCATCAAGACCACCACCTACACGATACCGGGCAACGACGTTATTACGGCCACTTGGTAAACGCGCACCATTTACACCATCTCCAAATTGAATGGTGACCTGCCCGTTATCATCAATCTTGGTGATATAAATACGCTCATCTTCCCCACGCTTATGAAAGCTTTCGACTTCATCCCAAAGAATATCATCTATCCTGACCTCCAATGTCGTTTGAAAACCACGCGCCGTTGCGGCATTCACATGCGCCAATGGCAACTGCATCAATATAAAACTCTGTGACACACGGCTACCGTCACCACTTCCCAACGTTTCCTGCACACTTCTTCCATGGCTGGCTGTCGTAACATTTGCATTCACCGTGACAGTCTGTGGAATGTAATCATAAGACAGTGCTTTTTCTGTACGTAACTCTGAATTCCCGTCACGTTCGATAACCTGATCAATCACCAATATATCAGTATGGGAATTCCCCGCCTCATCATCCCCACTCAGTGCAATGATTTGTCCATGAGATAACCCCTGCACCTCAGGCAAAGTAATGTTTTGACCGCGTAACAATGTATCAACAGGCTTCACCCCAAAATCAAGTTCAACGCATTGGCACAGAACCAAACCGGACTTTGGAGAAAAACGATGTATTCCGCCGCCTGATACCGTCAATTTCGTCACCTGCGCAGAAAGCATATAATCCGTCTGCGTAACCTCACTGACATCATCGACCTGAAACAAACGTTGATAGGACGGATTAACAATCAGCACCCAGTCTTGCGGTGCGATACCGTCATAAAGCTGATCCAAATGTAATTCATCGCTTACCCTAGGGAAGTTTTTATCCGCCCAAGAATCTGAACGATTGGCGTATAACCCCGTAACATAGCTTTTGTTGCCATCTGCACCAGCAACATGTTCCCCCACCCGTAAGTTAACAGGCAAGCTGGCCCACGGCATCGCATTAGAACCAAACAGATTCGCACGTCTTCGAAAATGAAAAATACGCGGTGATTTTCCCGAATAGTCATTCTCTATCGCGTTATCCAGGGTAACTCTCGTATACGCAGAAACAGTATCTGTTGCCTCAAACGGTTCAATATCGATGATACGGGCATGATCCCACAAACTACTTTTTTGATCGTTATATCGCTCATCCCCAACGATCAAAAGGACATCACCCGATTTGAGGCCAGAAACCACCCCACCTAAATACAAAACATTATCCCTGCCAGACGGCACATATTCATGATATGTCTGCACCCGCATTGCATTCCACTCGGGGCGGGCTGTAATATCTTGATCTGTTTCAAAGATTTGTGGCATTTCATCTTGCCCGGGCACACTTTGCGCCGTAACACCTTTTCCAATAAAGGTACTTTCCGGGCTACCCTCAAATTCATCACAATAAAAAGCCAGATGGGTCGAAGCAGAAACACCAGGTTGAGGCCGATACCCAATCTGTTCAGCCAGCTTTATAACAGACACACGTTCTGTTGCTGTATTCAGGTAATGCTCATTCGCGATATGATCCTGATAAAAGCTCAAAACCTCAAGTGTACTGCCCCATGCATCCAACAAAGCCATGCTTGGATCTGTGTTATCGCGCACCGTCAAACGACGTAGCGCCGGGCTTTTTGATACATCACGACGCATAGCATCCATATACCCATTATACCTATTCGGGCGATGTGTGATTTTCGCCTGCCCCGCAGAATTATCATGTCCCTCACGATCACAACATTCTTGCGCATCACCACAACAATTATGATCATTTTCAAACAATGATAGATCACTCATAATCCGCCCCCAATCTCAATTTCCATCTGCCCATCTTCAGGGAAGCTCGGGTCCCCCTCTAATCGAATGATCTCCTGTGCGCCGGTTTCAATAACGCCACGCTCAAGCTCCTGATTAGGGTGTTTCCCCCAACGCTTAAATCGTCTGATATCAACTGAATTCACACCATCCACCCCCATAACCAATGCGTAAATACGACTGGAATATAACGGATCGCCAAACGTAAAGTTATCTGCCGTAAAATAGTTGTGAAGCACGCGTAAAACTTGGCGTTTTATATCACTTACAAAAACATTTTCTTTGGCACAAATATGCAAGGCAAGATCAACAGGCACATAGGACGGATCACGCAATTCCAAGTCATACCCTGCCAAACGATACGTACGAAGCATCTCCAGAATATCATTTTTGAAATCCACATCATTTTGAACGGAAAGACCACCGACACGATCCACCGTCACAAAAACCGTGTACCAACTGCCTGTCCACTGAATACGCGCATTTGCCCCTTGCACATCATCACGCATCGTAAGCACAGCCTCATAATCCGCAGGCGTAACAGCACGTTTTTGCGTTTTATAAGCCTCTGGAACACGTTGCCTTATCTGCCGCTTATTTTCTGCATCACACCCACCCTGCGCAGGGATGAGATTCGTAACCATTTCAATGCCGTCAACGTTATGGGCAATTTTGCTCAACACCCCACGTCCGACATTCCCCTCAACGCCATTACCAATGCGGCAAGACGATTTAAACTGCCCGCCAATTTGTGGCATACGCCCGAACTCACCATCACCAAAACGTAAATAAGCCGCACCATCATCCTCCGTCTCAACAATAAAGTCAGACGCAAATCGATCACTCGCCAATAAATCACGGCGCGCTGTCCAAATAGCATGACCATCATCCAAGGACAAAACCGGCAAAACAAATTCACCTTGCGCAAGAACGGATTGAGCCGAGCCCCCTGCATCATATGCGGCAGCATGGCTAATGTTCGAATACGGCAATAACGGTCGATAATGCCCACCATCTGCAACGATATCTAAGGGGATGTCGCGCATGCCATATCCATGATCAACTGCAACAACATTACCAAACGCCACAGCGGTATCTGTACTTTCCAAAGCTCCATCTTGATTCAAGATTTCTGCAGATATCACCAAATCAAACGGTAATGCATCCTGATCATGCCATGTGATATTTACAACCTCACGATCATCGAGCGGATCAACGGCCTCCTCTACCTTTACAAGACGTACAATATGCACCAGTTCCGGATCAACATCTGCCTCAATCCCGGTTACAGGTGATACAACCTGCTTTAACGCCAATAGATCACCTTCGCGTAATTCCATATCGGGGTTTTTCAAAAGAGTTGCAAAAACCGCACCTTTAGCCAAACAACATTGTGAATCGCTCCAAGTATAAAATGATATTCTGTTATGGGCAGACCGCAATTCTACATCATGTAGAGACTCAAAAATGATTTTCTTCTCTCGGATAAATCTCTGTATTTGATCCAAGGCAACCTGCACAGAGCCATCCTGACCTGCTGCAATGAAAGATGTTGATACGGGCAACACAGACATATCAGCATCAGAGTTTTCAGCCACTCGCACATAAACAAAACTGCGTGCATTACAACCTTCGTCAACGAAGTAATCCATCAAACGTGCATGTCGGCTCAATGAAACACGACTACGCGCAGTATCCAGATAAGCTTCTGTCGCCACAGCATCTTGATAATAGCTGAGCTGGTCTGCTTTATACGCCAGCGCCTCTACCAATGCGATGTATGGGTCCGCAGGACTCCGGTCGTTCCAATCAGGTAAAGAAACGCTCAAGCGATCTAACATCAATTTCCTGAAACTTTGGTAATCTTTAGCCAAATAATTCAGCGCAGGCATTTCATCAGAAATGGCAACATTGCGCGCGTCACGAACACAATCAAAATCCGTCTCACAAAGCGCCTTAAAACTAAATCCGACAGAAGACAGAACCGGATCAAAGCCATCGGGCGGGCTATCATCAGATTCCCCGACAACAACGGATAATGTGTATTCGGAAAAATCACCTGGTTCGCTTACATGAACAGTTAACGTCTTACCATTCGAAACAACACCAACGACATCAATATGAGCAATCCGTGTACCACCAGAGATACGAATATTATCAACATCCAAAGCAATTGCAGCAGGAACCCCACCTGCCTGCCCGGGCAAAGGGTTAAGGAAGAATACATCAAGCACGGTTTGGGACGCATCTCCGATTTCGATATAATCAATTCCGTTTAGGGTGGCCTTCTCTTCGACTAAAGATTTACGTCGCAAGTCTTGGCATTTATATACTGTGCTCATCACCATTCCTCCTTAAACCGAACGCTCAAACTTGGCAACGCGCATTTCCTTTTGTAATGACGGCATATATTTCACCGTGACATGAAGCATGGCATTTTGGTGTTCCACTTGTACCCCATGCACAACGATCAACGCCCCCATCCATTTCTGTAACGCGGCCTGTACAGTCATTTGAATCGTTGAAACCAGAGCCTCACTATTCGGAGCAAAAACAAGCTGCATTAAACCGCTTCCAAAATCTGGACGATTTACTCTTTCCCCGGGATTTGTAAATAGAATTTGTTCCATCAATGCGCGAATATACTCATCATTCGTTGCCTCCGCCGTCTGCCCGTTAATTCCGAATGAATATGGGTATGCAATATGCTTCATAACGTTTTCCCTTAATCAAGTTGCGATGACACGAGATTGAACAACAGATATAACCGATGGCCCTTGCGGTATTTGCTCCGCACTCAACGCAATTCCTCCGCTTGTTGCAAGCATCACAGGCTTGCCATTTGCCAGCACACGCGTCGCAGGCATTGCCCATTGCGTCGTCACACAGGGCTGCGGCTTCGTTCCTGCACCAACGGGTATTTGAAACGGACAACCTGCGTAACTATAAACATCCGCAACAGTTACAACAGGCGCGCCACTAACCATTACACGCGCCTCCCCCGGAGCAACACTCATTGGTGCACCATGTGGACATGAGGCACTTATTCCGACATGTAAAATTGGACCTGGCATATTATCTCCTCACACACATAAAAATTCCTACGTCACCACCAAGGCACCACCATTCACCGTGACCGAAGGCCCTGACATCAAAATAGATGCCCCCTTACCGTTGGAAATGGTAATCCCCACATCATTAATCGAAATCATCGCACCCGTTGTCGTTTTAAGAAGTATGCCCCCCGTCGGACCGGGCGTATCATTGATCATAAAACTATTCTGCCCTGTGGTTTGCATCACCATATTGTCAACACCAGGCGGCGCAGCAAGAGCCAAAGCCGGCACTTCAGCAGCCGTTTTATAATAACACCCCGTCCATATCGGGTAATCAGGATTGCCCTGCTCAAACTCAACCCAGACCCCTGTTCCAATTTGAGGCACAGCAAAGCTACCCGACTGGACACCTCCCACAGGAAAACAAGGCATAGCCCAACTCGAAATATTCAAGCCCAAAACATCAGGAACCTGAACTATAATGCGCCCGGTCTGTAGTGGATCAACATTATTGATCACCGTCCCTCTATATTTACCGTAAAATCTTTTTGCTTCAGACATTATTCCCCTTATCTACGCCGCAACACTGCCCGGAAAGGCGCCATGTGCATTCCGCTTCAATGAAAAACTCTGCTGGATAGACCCCGGTTTTAATGTCGTTGTTGTTTTGTCGACATAATAAAAACCGTTATAGCGATCCCCAGCCCCTCTAACTCCCACCAAATGCCTTGCACGAAGCAAACCACCATATCGCAGAACATCCAAAGAACCGGATGCGTTCACGACATTTGCCCCTCGCGCTGCCTTGCTCAGGCCTCGCATAATGACCTCCGGCAATGAACTCTTCGCCATTGCATCGTCATCCTCTGTCTTTCTTTCCTTATGGTTAATCTGCACAAATTTACGCGGCGCAATGAGTTCCGGCCCTAATGGCGGCGATAAAGGGTTAACCCCCGGAAGCGGAATAGGAATAGTAAGCCCGGATACATCATCATCTTTATGCATAAGTGTATAAAGCGGCTTACTGATACCGTCATAACCGAAACTAATTGAGTCAACATTGCTATCCGTATCCATATTGACACTTAATGATTTTTGCACCTCACCAAGTTGCACCTCCGGCCCCCAATAGGCCACGTTTTCCCCCTGATTGTCATCGTGGTAAATGTAGAACACATACCCCGCCTCAGATGCCAAACGTGTAACATGCGCATAATCTGTTCCCTGTCGGGCAGGTACAGACTTTGCAGGATTAAAATTCGCCAGCTGTACGGTCGGAATAACCGTCGGCACAATGCCATACACCATATATGGCGCCAAAATAACATTCACCTGCGCAAAAGTTGGCATGGCAGGCATAGGAACACCGGTTAAATCAATCTGATCCATCACTTGTGTTAAATCCATACCTGTAACAGTTAAAGAAGACTGCCCGGGCGTAGAGCTCTGCGTTATATCCTGACGTGTAATAATTCCATCTATAAGCGTATGAGTGCTGCCATGCATGAGGAGTGTAAATTTCACACGCCTAGGCGCATCAAAAAACCCTGTCGGAAGAAGGTCACGACCTATTTCACTTTCCACATCATACTGCAACTTGAATTGAAATCCGCTACGTTGCGTACCAGAGGATTCATTGACCTGCAAGTCAACCAGAGCCTCAACAACACTTTGCGGTGCAAAGTCCAGTGTCAAATCTCCGATTTCCATTATCAGGTGAGCGCCCTCAATCATTATTCGGAATCCTAACCCCTTCCGGTAAGGTCACGCGCAAAACGTCACCCTCCTCATCCGCCATAGACTCAGGATGCATAATTCCGTTCGCATCGCATACCCGCCAAAACGCCTTCGCATCCTTAAAAACCTCATGAGCAATCAAATCAGGCCGATCCGAACTCTTGACTTCATAAACGCCCGTTTGTGAAAACGTATCTTCCTGCGGGATAAAGCGCCGCTTTACATATTTAACCTCACGCCCTTCGCTATCGGATGCCTCGGCAGTATCAATATTGTAATAACGGCTATCAGGTGAGAAATAAGACCGGGACATATTTTTTTTCCTATGCAATCGCAGACAGTATTTCGTTACCTTGCAACCCCAATGCATCAAGCGCACCATTTAGCTGGGCATTTGCAAGTCCTTCTTTTTGCTTCTGATATGCCATGTATAAGGTCCCTCCGATGCTGTCATGCCCAAGTTCATCAACAGTCAAAACCTGCATTCCAAGGCTAATCCGTGCACGCACAGGGTTAAGCGCATTATCAAATGCATCTTCCGTCACACTAAAGCTGGTAATACGAACCGGCATAACCCGATTATTTCCCCATGAGAAAACCGTCAAAGGCTTTTGTACCGGAATAATATTCCACGCACCTAATCCGGCAAGCTCATGGTTATCCATCATATTTTGGCTCTCAGGATATAAGATTGTTTCAAAAACTGAGAGATCCCCAATCACACTATCATTCGTGGATTGGGCGGTAACACGATCCGTTGCATCCCATATGGCCTCAACCGTGTAACTCTCAACCGGAGGGCCCGAAAGACGTCTTGCATCCCCCTGCGCACCGCCTTCACTACCCCCTCCGCGCACTTGTAAACTACGTGTTAAAGTTTCGGGATTATATTGCAAAGGCACAACCTTAACAATTGACGCATTCACAGTATCAAGCAATAAGATACCAGCCTTAACCAGTTTCACAGATAACGGGGACTCCGCCATACCTTCAGCACCATTATTAAGTTATATCAATATATTAACACAGAAACCATAAGAAACGCATCACCCATGGCGAGCATCTAAAAATCAATTTAAGATACAAAATATAATGAAATCATACCGAGAATAATCTTAACCTCAAGCACCAAGGGACACTTTTCTAAAGTTGTCCTCACATGTTTTCATACACCCTCTAAAATAGGTCTATAAAAAGATCATATGCTTTTTTAAGTTGCTCATCCGTAACTTGCACGCCCGTAGCCTCAGTTCCATTTTGGCGGTCTTCTTCTGCCATACGATCAAGAAGATTGGGGTGCTCACGGCTCATATACGATTCAACACTTGAATCTAACGTCATTTGAACCAAGAAGTGCCTTAATTCCGGATCTAAAAACGGATACATCTCTCCCATCATCTGCTGATAGCTTCGCTGAAGATCATCATCAAAGATATGCCCCAGATTTTGCCCTCTCGCCCCAGAAGAGCGCGCCATATTACCGTAATCCAATGGGGGAACATTGTACAAAGGAGTCGGAGGAGAGAAGAAAGGTTGATCTTGCCCCCCATCATCAGGAAGGGTTCCGGGCAACAAATCATTGAACTCTGGTTGGGTGGGTACAACAGGCATAGGTAATAATGGCTGAAACAATAAATTAGGCTTCACATCAAGACCAACTCGGCGGTTTTGATCAGGGTCACCAAAACTGTCTGTTTCACCAAATGCATGGGCGATAACGCGCGAGCCCAAAGGCAGCATAGTATAAATAGCCTCCTTCACAGCCACTGCACGATGCGCGGCTAAATTCAGATTATATTCATCATCCCCCTCTAAAGATGCATACCCATAAATATCAACAACAACAGGAAAAGGCCAACCTGAAAGCTCCTGCTCCAGCTCTGCAAGCATACCACCATCTAACTGCGCAGAATCCATTCCAAACAAAACATGGTTATCTTCCACCCCGGTACTTTCAACAACATCAAAGCCTCCCTCCGGCGGATTTCGACCAAGACCACGCCCATCCCGATCAGAACGCAATACTTTACCACCTGTCTTTCCCGCCTTGAATTGCGCAACATGTGCCATTTCGTGTGCTAAAAGGCGTTCACTCTCTATATCACCGGTTTGTTGTTGCCCCTTCCCAAAGACGATATCATTCCCCTTTGCAAATGCCGCTGCGCCGATATCTTCTGCTGCTTGCGCCGCTGTATCATCACTGTAAATCCGTACATCACTGAAATCATATCCTAAAATAGCACTATATTTGGTCTGCTGATCAGATGGTAACGCCCGTCCTGTGCCATAAGATAATGTCGCACTATGATCAATTTCTTGCCCCTTCGGCATTGAAAAGGAAGATGCATTACTCAACGTACGATCATTAAGCGCAAAATCACGTGCATCCTTCTCTAAGGGATTCACATGTGCACGGCTACTCCCCCCCTTTGGTGTATTCGATGGCATATCTTTACCATGCATATTTTGATCATGTCTTTTAGGTGACGGCACTTTTTCCAACATTTACTCATCCCCCTCACTTGGCTCCGGCATCCATCTCAGATTATTAATTTCCCCTGATAATAGGTGCCCTTCCAACATCACTGGCGTATAACCATCAAAAGTTAAACGCCCATCCTTTAATCCTGACAAGGTAATAGGACCTGTTGTGATACTGGACCCGACATCACCTCTGGATTCTCGCATTTGCAAGCCAAACGCATCAAGGTTCAGATCATCCATACTATATTGAATCTCACCGGGGCGACTTAAATCAAAAGCACCATAACTTCGCCAAATACGATTATCAGAATTTTCGATCGTTTGAAGATCTCCAGTAACGCGCAGATTATTAAACATATTTTGATCAAATATCCCCGCAGCAGACATTGTTCCATCTTCATTCGTATATGTAATCGGCTGCATATTCGTTGGGTGATTACTGCTCAACTGGACATCAATATCCGTGATTTCAAAGTAATCTTTATTCGCCGGTTCGTCTTCCTCAATTGCATCACCGTCGTTCCACCAATCCCACAGAGCAGCGCCACCAATAATAGAAGCATGGACACGAGGCTGCATCATTTTTTTCAATGGAACTTCACCGTGATCCCTTGCACGCCTGTATTCATCCAGCGATAAGTCCCACCCAATCAACGGCGCATCAGCATGCGAAAGAATAAGCATTCGAGGGTTTGCTTGAAGATCCATATCAAATAAGCCCATGCTTCCACCTTCTATAAACTCTTCATAGACAACGTGCCCTTGATGCACATCCGCGCGTATCGTGTGCTGATCGATAAATGGTAAAAACAGTCCTTGCATACTAATTGCAATATGGCCATCCGCCCCATCTAGTGCCGTTTCATAAAAGCTTGCCATCCTTCGAAGCTGTCTCAATCCATCAATGGTCGTATCAAGCATTCCCGGGTTATCTTCATCTCCATAAACACCTAAAGGCTGCTGGTCTTGCTGCTGATCACTTTCTGGCTCACTCATAAGGCTACTTAAATCGTTCACTCGAAAATATGCATCTTCAATCACAATACTTGGGATTACGTTTAATAAATCAGGGGTCTGACCGGCATCTATTTGCCGTTGTACGGCATCCCCATTGAGATACATATATGCTTCCTCAGGAATACTAATCTTACGAACGTCCAATGTGACGCCTTCTTCACGTGCATGCAGATGTAGCCCCGAAACCTCTACGTTACGGAACATAACGGACTCATCGTCAGTATTATATTCGAACCCTCCCATAACGACCCCTGGAAGGTGTGGATTACCATCACGAATATTCCATTCACTCGGATGAGTAGGATGCGCACTATCACCATTATGCATCCCGATATCATATCTACGGCCATCATGTACAATACGCGCAGATATACCACCTGCAATAATATCGCCAGTAGATAGAATACCATGAATGCTGCGTGCCCAATCAACCCGTTGTGTAGGGCCACCCTCTACACGCTCTTCTTCGGGGATATCAATAACGACAGGTTCAATAGAGAAATTCTCAGGTGGCCTTGCCCCCCTCAAACCCAATTCATAAATACCGGCATGCGCCCCATCACGGCCAAGCTCTATCCTTCCGGTTGTTTTCTTACCCGCTGTAACCGTACCATCATCTGCGACCGTATCTTCGCCTTGATGTTCAAATTCAACGACCATATCATCCGCATCCACGCGTTCAGCGTACAATTCACTGATAAACATTTGAGAGAAAGGACGCACATCATCCTCTGGCTTATTCTTCGGGAGAGTAACCTCCATACGCAAGTCTATTTCATTAAACGTCACGCCCCCCTCCATCTCGACACTTAACTCGGGACTCTGGAATTTGACACTATCGAGAAGTAACGTTTCAATATCCATTCCGGCACCATCCCCAGCGCCAATAGAGACAACATACTCATCTCCGGTATCGCGAAACACAATATCTCCCGTATCCATCCCGGTAAATTTAACCAACGCGCTTATATATTCATCCTCTACCGAGGCATCCTCATAAAAAACGTTCAAGAATAAATCTTCCGCATTCAAGGAAATAAGCCTTCCCGCCTGACGATAATTCATCGTCACTTGTCCATCCTCAGGAATCCATAAACGAGAAAGAATCGTATTATTCTGCGCGAGCTGCGCAAACAGATCAATGCGACTTTCCCGAGGACGAGCACCAGGCGTATCATTAATAGAAAAATCAAAACTATCCGGCATATAGTCTTGATTCAACAGCACATTTTCCATGGCAATATTGTAGATCTCCAGCCCCGCATCAGACGCCGTTTCTTCTACATTGTTTTGTATACCGTAAATTTCATCACCACGTTCAAACAGCAATTTTTGAACAGACAGCTCACCAATTAAAACACTATTTAATATAATGGGGTGCTCTTCACTGCTTCCATAAACAAGATCTACAGTGACATTGTTCAAAGAAACGGGGCCTTCACTGAATATGCGCCCCTTGGCGGCATACCATTCAATCTGCGAAAGCTCTAGGTTAATGGCCAGCCCTGCTGAAATACTGCTATCATCATGGAAGGTAATTGGCTGCCCCGCCAAAGTTGACAATTCCGCAGACCCGATACGAACAAAATTACTTCCCCTTGGTGGCTGTCCATCAGGGCCGATGGGCTCCCCCCCCATAACGATAAGACCTTCGCTTCCGACAAGGTGTTGTAAATGCACTCTCTGTAAGGATGTTTCGACCATATCAACGGTAATCGCACTATAATTCACGCTTTCCGTTTGCTCATCAAATACCGAGCCTCCGGGACTATTGAGATTTAAATCAAAGGACGCCGTATTTTCCATTGCCCCCTGAATACGGAATTCAGAGAAATGCCCGATACCGGCTTGCGATCCCAGCCCTTCGGGGTCAGGCGCATCCAAGACAAAGTTTTTAAGCCAAACATTATGAAGAGAACCACTCGATATACTCATATGTATTAACGAGCCTGACATCACCATATCACCTGCAAGACCATTCACATCGATACGACCAATATTCATAGAATGCACAATGAACTGACCGGTATTCAGTTCTCCGGCGTCATTATACGGAACACTCATCCGTAAATATAAATCATGGAACTCTGTAACCCCTGTAGTAGAAAGGACATACCCACCATAATACAAATCCATCTTCGGCAAGGTAATCTGACTGATCCTCAGACGGTCAATATGAACCCCGTTATCATCCACACGGAAGGTGCCGTCAAAATTATCAAGAACAATATCTCCTTCAAAATCACCATAATGGGTTTCAACACCACTAAGTGTAACCTTAGAAGACCTAAGGCGCACGCCTTCTTGTCCTTCACCCAGACCAATATTTGCATCCTCTATTCGGATTGTAGAAACATACGCCCCAAATTCCTGTGCGAGTTCTACACGAAGGCCATTATATTCTTCTTGCTCAACCTCTTCGAGATAAGGCCTGCCATTACGCGCAAGTTCACGCCTGCGCACCTCAAGAACCTCATAGCGCCTCACCTTGCTCAACAGGCCTTCTATTGTTCTACGTCTCGTGTCATAACGGGGTCTTGCCGGTAATTGCTGCAACTCTTGCTCTAATGCATATACCGTGGGAATTCCCCCCTCCATCACAGCATCATTGATGGTAACAGTGCCCAAATGCAGTCCTATCCCCGCATCTGATATCTGCTGGCTTGTGCTACTGTTTTGCGGCGATGAATAACCATTCTGGACAAACTCTTCAGCTAACCGCCCATAGGATGAAGCGATACTCCCCATTGAACTCGAGCTACCATAACCATGAATATCATCGATTATTATATCTCCGGCTCTTACAGGCCCATCAATGCCATAAATGCCCAGACTTTGCACATCAACTGCAATCCCCCCCCGATGCGCAAGCTGTCTTTCTAATTCCCTCAACCTCGTATAATCAAGATCAGAAAAGGCACCCGGGTCATCCTCATAACGCGTTTGAAGCCTATACAACTCAAGCTCCTGCGGACGCAACGTATCCAATTCTTCTTGCAATGTATTACTCTGATCTTGCAATTGCCGAATTTCATCTGCAGCCCCGCCTTGTGCCTCTAAACGATCAATACGGTGCTGTATTGCAGACATACGTGCACGCAAATAAGTCGGCTTATTACCTCCCCCTGCAAATATCCCGCGTTCTGCATGGAGACTATCAAGCGCATAACCATCACTGGTTACAATATTTTGCACATCAAAACTCCCAAACTCAACCGAGCCATAGGGCATAAAATACGAGTCGTCCGAACGCCCCCCCATCACATCCTCGCCAGTTAGCCACGTTGGCAGAACATAAGGCAACAAATGGATAACCGTGCTTATTAAAGGATCTAGAATTCCAAAAATCAGTCCCGATAAAATCGGTATTTTCAACCAATTAGAATTCGGGTCCGTTATATTAAACAAAGGCTGTGATTGTGTTTGATACGCATCTGACGCACTATTCGCGCCAATATGTAAAGAGAAGGGGTTTATACCTAAATGCCCAACGCCAACGGCTGTATCTGCGGTTGTGAAAAAGATACGGCTGAGAATTAATGAAGCCAGATCAAGATCTGCAGAATTTAAATTGAACGCCTCACCTACAGAGAATATAGCATTAAACCGCAAATCCGAAAGGCTTACTTGCCCTATTGTAATCTTACTATCACCAACAAAAACATAGATGTCAGATAAATCCATGGAACCGATTTGGCCAATTACCTTATCTCTATCCATATCTAAGATTAGTTCAAAATCATTATCCCCTAAAAGCGCCCCAACAGCTTCTACTTCTTCATTCGTAAGCTGTTGTACACCAGGATTTTGTGCAGAAGGGGTGGAGGTCGTGCCAACGCCATCGGGCACTTCTTCATTAGAAACACTCGCCCCTACTGTAGAAAAATGAAGCCCCTCTCCAAGCAATGCCTCTAACTGTTCTGCATTGCCACGAACAGTAATAGAGCTCCCATAACCGGCCTGCACAAGGGTAGCAACCAAGGCCACAACATATCCGCCCGCATCACGGAGTGTCTGCAACACTCCTTCATCATACCAAGGGCGCCCCTCAACTTCTAAAGACACATATTCCGGCCTCACACGAGGAACAAATAAACGATACCTGTTCACCACAGGCATTAGCTCCGGTATTAGATAAACCTCCATACGCTTTGAAAGGTCAAAAACCTCACGATGATACCCCATAGAAACAGCCAGCCCGACTCGAACATCTACAGCCTCAGGAGTGGCGCGCTCTTCATCCTGCCAAAAACTAGAATCGGCCAACTCCTCTAATACAGGAATACGTGCATAAGGGTCATCCGCCCCCCGGTAGGGATTTAAAGTAATATGAGAACGCATGTCACCCGACATCTCACTGGTAATATGCCCAAAAATGTCATTGTCAAATCGCGCATTGATTTCCCGTTGATCCTCAGGCGAAAGCATACGGTAAAGGCGATACCCTAAAAACGCCTCCCTATCCGTAACCATCCAATCAAACCATCCTTTACCCAGATAATTTCGTGCTAGATTTTGCGCCGAACGTGGATCTAAGGCGGATATGATCTTACTCAATCCGCGCCAGTTTCCTTCGCTATACAGGAAACTTTCAGGCAAACTATTCAACATACGTTCAATTTGCCCCAACGCATCCAACCGATGCACCAGAACAGGGCGGAAAATATCTTTCTGCGCTTGATCCAAGGCGCTCTCTTCTTGATCTGCACGATTTTTTTCACCCAAGACAGGAGGGGTTAGTTGCACAATGGCGTAAAATCCTGCGACAGCCTCCCGTTTATTCAAAAAACAATTGTCTTCAAAGAAAGTCACAATTTGTTCAAAAACCTGTGAGACAAACTGGTAAGGCTCCTCACTTAATATCGCCTGTACACCTTCCTGCCCGATAAAGAGAGCATCATCCCGCAACAAGTAACTATGCGGTAAATTACTGATTAAACGATTATAAAGCTGGCCGCCACGAATACGCTTGAATCGCTCTTGCGCGTCCGGCGCCATCTGACTGAGAACATCATAGGCAAAGCGTGCCTCATAATCACGTACTGCCCAATCATCTATTCCGCGATATAAAAGCCGTTCCAAAAGCGTAATATTTCGATCCGGCGCACGATAACGCAATAAGGATAGGAATCCATCTGCGGAAAAACCTTGCGGCTTCGTATCAGCATTATAAATATTCTGTTCAAGTGCAAAATCGATAATTCTCTGCACAACACCTTCATCATCAAGCTGTTGAACAACGGAACGTAAAACAACCTCTTGCCGCCTTAATTGCGTTCTTGCACGCCTTTGTGCCTCTTCCTCCTCTTCGGCTAAACGCGCAGATTCCTCTGTTGCTCTTTGTTCTGCTTCCAATGCATCACGTTCCGCCAAAAGGATTTCTCCGCTTACATGATCAAGACGCCTCTGTGCCTCATCCTGATCCCGTCTTCTAACATCAGAAACAGAGAGATTAAGTTGCTCTGTATAAACATTGAACAGAGATAAAATCTCAGGGAACTTCCCCTCATTTGCCAACTCAAGAATATTTTGTACAAAGCTGGCTGGTTGGCGTGCTTCTTCAGGCAAAGTAACGCCAAAATCTTCACGTATTGCAGTATGGCGCTGCTCTATTTCCTGATTAAAGGTATGAACCGTAGCCCCAATATCCAAAGGCGCCGAAATCAATGCCCGTACAACCGGCCCATTATTTTCATCGTCAAGCACCTCTTGCAACTGCGATAAACGCAAATTAGCCAGCACTTTTTGCACCATGACTCTCTCATGTGCGTTCAAGCTACGCAAATCCATACCATCAAAAAACGCATGATCTGTCGTAAAAATATCCAGCCAATCCAGGCTGGCGTAACACGCAATAACCTGACCACGCCAACGTTCAACATGTTCGCTCTCAAGGCTTCTGATTAATGGTACACACCAAACATTGTGCATAATAGACAGCGCATCAGGAAGCGTAACATTATCAAGAATTCTCAATACATCTTCTACTTCATCACTGCCAATATCTTCCTGTTCTAAAATCGCCTTAATACGCGCAAGTTCCGATTTGAAGATATCATCAACAGGAACAACACCAAGACTATCAAAAGCACTTGCCCCCTCAAAGGCTGCGCTATGTCCTTCTGGTAACGCATGCACCGGTGCGCGCATACGGTGCCCCGCCGCATATCTCTGCGCAAGCGCATCCGCTTCTTTCTCTGCTTCATACACAGATGCCCCACGCCCCGCCTGAAGGCCACGCCATTCTGTACGTTGTGCAACATGCACCATTTCATGAGCAAGCAAAGCACGCCCGGCAGTACTTGATGCCTGATAACGTTTTGGATCCAGATATACAGATCCATCACGCATCAAACCGCGAAAACCATGCACCCCCACCACACGTTCCGCTTGCTCATCCGAAAAAATTTTCATATCGGAAACACGTAGACCCAACTGAGGTGCAATATCCCGAACTAAATCCTCTGTTTGCTTTGCGCGCTCAGAATTTGTATCAGACACGATAGAGTTACAGGAAAATGTGCTTTTCTCACTACGAATATCCGATACAGGCTGAACGGCTTCTTTTGCGCTCATACCTGCTGCCCCAGTCTTTCATAAACCGCATAGGCAAGACGTTGTGCTGTCTGCTCACTAACAGAAGACCACTGTATAGGGGTATCAAGTTTCCGTTGCCGAGGTAATCCATATTTTCGGAATAGCCGTTCCAACTCTGCCTGAAACGCCGCCATAAAACGTGGTTTCTTATAATCTGGAAAATCACAGCCATCGAAGACAATCTCATCAATATTGATCGTAATGTTTCTGCCCCGATGCCCCATTATACCCACCCGTGTACTTCTTTAGGGCTCAAGGTTTTCTCAAGCTTCATATACTCCGCCTGCGCAGCATATAACAAATGCTTCATTTGAACCGGGCTACCTTCATCGGCTGCAACAAAAGACGCATAGAGTGCCATATTTCGAATATGTCCCGGCGCTATATTCAGTGCAGCCAGCTTATCAAAATCCAACCCCTTCGTTTTTGCATTTTCAGGGAAAACATGTGTCCAAACAGCCTTGCGCTGTTCGTAGTCAGGAAACGGAAACTGAATGCAATAATTGATACGGCGCATAAATGCCTTATCAATCGCAGACTTAAAATTCGTGGTTAAAATTACCACGCCGCGATACTGTTCCATACGCTGCAATAAATAACTAACCTCAATATTCGCATGACGGTCATGGCTGCTTTCTGCTTCGGTTCGTTTTCCAAACAAGGCATCTGCTTCATCAAATAAAAGTAACGTACCGCCATTCTCCGCAGCATCAAAAATACGACGCAAATTCTTCTCAGTTTCCCCGATATACTTACTAACCGTAGAGCTCAAATCAACCTTATACAAATCAAGCTCAAGTGCATTTGCCAGTATTTCCGCTGTCAGGGTCTTTCCCGTACCACTTGGCCCAGCTAATAATGCGCTAATCCCAAGGCCACGTGCAGATATCTTATCAAAGCCCCACTCATTCAAAACAGTGCTGCGCTGTTTTACGTGTCTTTCGACATCCATTAAAATTCGTTTTTTAGACTCAGGCAAAATCAAATCATCCCAACCGGCCCGCACATCAATTCTTTGCGCCAATGTGTCTAAGGATGGTCTGGACTGTTTCTTACAGATCGTATGTAATGCCTCATCATTGCCGACATTATAAACCGCGCAGACCTCACCAATATCCCCTGCCCCAAAATCGAAATTATCAATCACACCAGATACATCATTTGCAACCGTATCCGCCTTTTGCGATAACGCGGTTAGCCAAAGATCATTTTGTTCCTCGCGTAATGGCTTGGACACAGCCAAACGAAATGTTGGTATAAAGTCTGGCAAAGGCTCATGTGAGCCAATATAGACACGCCCCTTAACATGGCTAAGAAGCTCCTTTAAATCATGCAATATATCCCCATGCCCACCTTCATGCGCATCAATATATAAACTGGCCTGCGATAACAAAACTTCTCTCTGCCATAAGACCGCCATCAAATGCCGGTCTACTACCGACCTTGGCAAAGATGATAAGTTCATACAATAAAGGCGTTCAGATCGCTGCCTTGCGAGTATTTTTGCCAAAGCGGGTTTGTCTTTTTGGTTTGAGCCATGGAAATTAACATGCCCCGCTGTCACAGGAATTGTATTTACATTATCGTGCTGCGATTTTGATAACGTTATATCCCCTTCATAAGAATAGATATAGGGCATCAACCGTTCATCAGGCGCCGCAATCCCCAATAAAGCATGGATAACCCGTTCATCCAGACGCAACGCCGCCTGAGATACAAAATCATTCTTATCTAATGACAAAATCTTCCAGTATCGCAACGCCGATTGCGGGCCTGTTGCATTCCAATGTGCACCTTCAAATAATTGAAATGCCAAAGCAAAAGTAACCTTCTTATGCCCCGCCTTATACAACAATTGCTGCACGGCTGAATCTATTTCAGCAGCCGCGGCCAGTAACACCAGAAACTTTTCAAACTCAGATAATTTAAAAACATGGGCAACAACTTCATAAGCCGGCGGCAATGCCATTGCCTCAACATATGATTTATGCTCTTGAAAAGCATTTTCAGAAACCTGATCAAGCGCATTTTCACCCGCAAATCTCTGCTTTAGAAGAGTTCCAATCCATTCAAAGGCCAAGCCCAAGGCTTGTCTGTTTTGTTCCAGCCACTCTTCTTGGTTAACGCTTCCCTTCGCTTTTTCTCTATACTTTACATGCCTATCTTTACGAATACCACGCTGCCCCAATGACATAGAAACCTCCCCTTAAAACACCGCATTAGGTGATACAAACTTCTCATCTGCCCCGACTTCCAAATGGCTCTCAACGCCATCAATACCGACCCGCACCAAATACGTCCCCTTCACCACATTTTCATACGGAATATGAATCACAGAAAGCGCATCATCATTGTCAAACTTATGCCCGACAGGCATCGTAAAACGATAGGAACGCTGCTCTTCATCCGCAGCTAATGCCGTTTTATTCAGCAACAATGTGACGCTTTGCTGTTTCCCGACATTATCTTGAAGGGTCACCTTCAATTCACCCGTAACAAACTTAAGCCCGCCTTCATCCACCGGCGCACCACTATTTTTCACCTCTAATGCCTGCACAACAGGAAGAGTATCCGGCACATCCTCTTCCACTTCGGCGTCCAGTTCTCCAACGCGTATCTCTCGCTCATGAACAGGTAAGCTGGCTTTCGGGACATGTTGGCTGTCAATTAACACAACAGACACTTGATATGCTGCACTTACCCTGAATTGTGATTGAATAGCCGACCATAAACGTGACATATCCTCGGTATTCAGAATTTCAGGGGTAATCTTGATTTGCTCAATTTGATCCGCGAGTCCGGCCTCCGCAAGGATATCAGGCAGATTATCATCATCAACCTCAGGCGACAGTATTTTACGGATAACATCACGCCCCAAAACCGGTACATCATGAAAAAACCGCATTGCATGCCCTAACAATATCTCTGCAGCAAATGGTGTTTTTCCGTACACCGTCAATAAATAATGTAAATTCAGGGAGAGTTGCGGTGCATCGATCACATTCCCTTGAGAATCCCGAGATGCAAAATTCAGATTAGAAAGCGCAGCATTATGCGTAACTTGGTGTAAATAGATATTAATTTGTGTTGGTTCTTCATCGCCCGGGGACATCACCCGATCCGGCGGTAAAACCGATACCATCACATCATCACCCAGCACATCCGCAACCTTGTCATCAACCAAGGCCTCCTTCAAGTAACGCGACAAAACCGCAGATACAGCCGCTATTGCATAAGATGAACTCATACCTTCTCCTGTTGTTTCAAGTAATCATCCAAAGAAGGCGCACCATCTGAGCGTTTCTGCACAGCCATACCCGTTTCACGATGTGGTACTGGTACAAGTTGTGCCTTGCCCTGATCCTGCGCCCTGACATGTATCGAGCCAATATGAATATGCACATCCCCATCATCGGTCACATCATCTTGCGAATATTTTTTTCGTGATGATCTGTTGGCCCTCCCGATGTCAGGCATCGCCATAACATCATTACGGTGAAGAGAATTTTGCCCCTCAATAATATTAGTGATGTTATCACCTGATACCTGTTCAACCGGTCTATTCACAACAGTAGAACCATTTTCGATACGGACATGCTGCCCCTCTAAATATTGTATAATACCTTGATGAGACAGTTCAGAATTTTGCACGTCACGATCTTCAGCTGTCCCATCACCTTGGTTGAAATGATGCATTTCCGTGTATATACGACTTTCTTTTAGCTGCGCTGCTGGCGCTTTACTTTTATCAGAAGAAGCACGCATATCGGCTTGAGGTACACTCTCTGCTTTTCCTATAGAATCGTGATCAATAGATGTCTCGTTAACCTTGCGCTTCATCAATATATTTGGCGATGTAATCTTATCGTCTTTATATTTCATATCAGGAGAAGTATCCGCACGCCCATTATCGATTGCACCACCGGTCACGCCCGTATTATGCGCAACCGAAGATGAAGTACGACCAACGGATCTTTCCACATGATGTTTATCCGGCGCGTCTGCATTCTCACCCAGCGCTTCATCAAACCCAGATTCGTTCCATTCTTCATTTTCAAACATAGAACCTTCCCGAGGTCGAAGCATGCTATAGCGACCCCGCCGAATTTGTACAATTTTTTCAAAAAAACCACTCATCCCTCAATCAACCTCATATAGGCTTTTCGTCGTGTATCAGACATGTCCAAGATATCCGCCTCTCGCCATCCGTAATGCTGTGCCAAAGAATGCACATCATAAAGTATACGTTGCGCCAAGCTTGAGAAATTACGCAGGAGAAAAAACGCAACATCCAATGCACTTTCAAAACGCGTACCACAGTCATTACACTGTAAGTCAAAACTTATAAGAGAAAGCGGATCATATTTTTCAATTACGTCTGCAACTTCTTGTTGATAGCGCAAGACGTCGTTATCACTCATCTCATCACCATCAATCAAACAAGAACGCAACAAAGCATGGGACGCACCCGCCTCATCTTGGAAATGATCTGTATTCCTTACATCTTGAGAATTTGGAAATCGCATCTGTGTCCCATCCTCCAGGGTATGCACACGTGGCAACGCATCCCCCGCAACAGAAAGTAAATCGGTCACCTGAACGCTTGTTTCAAGCTTCTCCCCACAAGAACAACACTCGACACACGCAGATAATTCATTCCCAAACCACTTATGATAAAGCCGAAGTAAAACTGTATTTTTCTGCCCTATAGATGCACCATCAATCCAAGATGCGGAGCCATCAGGTAACGCAGCAGATAAAAGCATATCCATGACACGATCAGACGGTAAAGATGCTCCGGCCTCCCATAAGGCCAAAACATCTCGCCCTCTCAGAACATGGAATACATCATGCGTCAAATGCTAACCTCTGCAGGTTCTTTCTTATCTGCATCTTGCTGCCACCCCTCATGCTCGATCTTAATCATCTGAATAGCAATAGCATTCGCATTCGCATCCAGATCCGGCAACGCCTGGTATTCAGAAACCCAACACCGGAAAAGGGTATAGGCAAGGACAACCTGCCCCGCCTCATTATACAGCTCAATCGTCACATCCTTACGAAAGTCCTTAACCGAGCTTTCCTTTCCAAGCGCATTATTCAGCGTCCAAACCTTATTTGCCCAATCATTAAAATCAGGATCGTGTGTAACCCCGCGCTCTAATGTAACAGCCTCGAACTCAGTACGTCCTGGGGATTTACGGCTCGTACTAGGGTCGCCGCCCTCACGATGTTTAACGACTTCTGTTGTGCGTTTTAATGAGCTTACCTTACTAACACCCGCCACATAATTACCATCCCACTTCACACGGAATTTATAATTTTTATATGGGTCGAAACGCTCGGTATTAACTTTAAATTGTGCCATTGCACTCTCTCCTCAAAATATCTAGAAAACTACTGATTGTTTACAATCTGCTGGATCTTTAAAATGACGAACTCAGCAGGTTTTAATGGCGCAAAGCCGACGACAACATTAACAATACCGCGATCAATATCATCTTGCGTCGTTGTTTCAGAATCACATTTTACCAAATATGCCTCTTGCGGAGTTTCCCCTTGAAACGCACCCTGACGGAACAGCGTGTGCATATAAGACGTTACATTCGTGCGTAAATCCGCCCATAATGGTTCATCATTCCCGCGAAATACTGCCCATTTCGTCCCCCTGAACAACGCCTCCTCAACCATCAAGGCCAAACGACGTACAGGCACATACTTCCACTCACTTTGTAGAGCATCCGCACCATCAAGAGTACGCGTCCCCCATGACAATGTCCCATAAACAGGAAGTGAACGAATACAGTTAAGCCCCAAAGGATTAAGCGCCCCATTCTCTGCATCATTCAATGAATAAACAAGACCACTAACCCCCGCAAGCGTCGCATCAGTCCCCGCAGGAGCCGACCAAACACCTCGAGAGGCATCACTTTTCGCATACAGACCCGCGACGGCACCACATGGCGCAAACGTACGAAGCCTGTAGTCATCTAGCGGATCTGGCATCCTTAAACGTGGGAAATATGCGGCACCGTTCGATCCGCTAACATTCAACCCACCAGAAACCCAGTCTGTTGCCTTGTCCGTATCCGTTACAGTCGGCGGCGGGTCAACAATAAGAAACGCCCGACGTTTTTCACAATACGCCATAGCAGCCGTATAAACAGCATTATAATCCACCGCCGGATTACCCGCGTCATCCGGATCAGGGTCCATCGCAGAAGGATCACTTGCCTTTGCCCGCGTTGCATCAGGAATACAAAGAATGTTAAACATATCCACTTTTTCAAGCGCATACACACCCGAAAAATCCGCCTCTTTACCGATCAGATCAGCCGTTTTCGGAAGATTGGAACCATCCGCGCCCTCTACCGCCGTTATCTGCGCCATAATTGTTCGACCTTTACCTAAACGATAATGCCCAACATTATTGCTGGCCGAAGCCGAGCTGAGCTTAAGCGTGCCTAAGATGCTATTTTCTGCCGCTGCAAAAAATTCAAATCCGGCATCTAAGGACCCGTTCAAGAGAGCCCTTGAGAAATTGGCAACAACATGCAGCCCCTTACCAGACGCGGATACACCAACTTTCACCGCAGCACCCGCCAATTTTTCGCCAAGCTTCTCATTCAACTTGCGCTCAACCAGCTTTGCAAGCCCAAGAACAGAAGCAGGCAAGTTCTCACCGACTTCGATAATTGTAACGTCAACCTTATCAATCTCACCTGCAGGAACATCCGCACTGACCTTCAACCCATACGCCTTGTCATTTTTAAGATCAGAAAGAGTAATGTCACCGCCTTCAGTACCCGTTTGCATCGGGCGCCCCGCCGCCGCATCAGGCACCAAAGCCAACACCATCCGGGATCCGCTATCTTCATCATTCACGCGCGCAACAACATAATTTGCCTTCGCGGTATCTATCGTCACATTCGCAAAGACCTCTTGCGCACCACCGACAACATCTGTGATCGTCAAGTTAAAGGACTTATCATCACTCACATTACTATAATCCACATCAACAAGGATATCATTTGCCCATGCACCCTTACTCAACGCGGTAAGCTGAAGCGCGTTCTTCGCGCCTGCTGCACTGCCATCGCGCAATACAATCGATGCCGCAACCGCATCATTTTTGGGAACACGCACAATATAAGCTTCACTACCACCATTAAGGAAGTATTGCTGAACGGCGTAACTCATTTCACTTTCCGAATCGAGACCACCAAAACTTTTCTCGAAATCCCCAAAACTAAAAATACGTTTCGCCCGGTTATCAAGCCCTCTGGCCGCATAGCCGACAAAAGCGGTTGTAGACGTTGAAACACCTGAGATTGCACGTGAACCAGATGGAATTTCCTCGACGTAAACGCCTGGATATGTTGGATTAACTGGCATATATAGCCCCTCTTGATCTAATCAAATTAAAATGAAACACACAGAATTAACGTTATGGATTGTAATCAAAAGTATAATAGAGCAAAAGCCTATTCCAAAACTTATAAACAGAGTTTTTCTACCCATAGGTACACAAAACCCATTGAACACCGATTAAAGGTTACATAACAAATAAACCCAACGACATGTTCAGGCACTATCGGTACTTTGCAGTTTTTTTTCTTACGCACTTTTCTTTATCTCGCTGTTAATTTATAAAACAGATATCAAATAAAGAGACAGGATCCCCGAAATGAAAACACGCGCCGCCGTTGCCTATAAAGCAGGAAGCCCTTTAGTAATTGAGACCGTTGATCTGGAAGGCCCAAAGGCCGGAGAAGTTCTGGTTGAGAATATGGCAACCGGCATATGCCACACCGACGCCTTTACCCTGTCAGGAGAAGATCCGGAAGGCGCATTTCCTGCAATTTTAGGACATGAAGGTGCCGGCATTGTCAGAGAAGTTGGCGCAGGCGTAACGTCCGTAAAAGTTGGCGATCATGTTATCCCCCTTTATACACCGGAATGTCGTGAATGTGACTTCTGCCTACATCCGAAAACAAATCTATGCCAGAAAATCCGCTCAACACAAGGCGCAGGCCTTATGCCTGATGGGACAAGCAGATTTTCAATAAACGGCAAGGACATTCTTCATTATATGGGGTGCTCAACCTTTTCCAACTTCACAGTGATGCCGGAAATTGCAGTTGCGAAGGTACGCAAAGACGCTCCCTTTGAAAAGATATGCTACATCGGCTGTGGTGTGACCACGGGAATTGGCGCAGTCGTCTTTGACGCAAAGGTAGAACCCGGATCAACCGTGGCCGTCTTCGGTTTAGGAGGTATCGGATTAAACGTGACCCAAGGCGCAAAAATGGTGGGCGCCAGCCGCATTATCGGCATTGATATAAACCCAAGCAAGGTTGAACTCGCCAAAAAATTCGGCATGACAGACTTCATCAACCCGAAGGACACCCCCAACGTGGTAGAGGCCATTTGCGACCTCACCAGTGGCGGCGTTGATTATTCATTTGAATGCATCGGTAATGTGGATGTTATGCGCCAAGCCTTGGAATGTTGCCACAAAGGATGGGGCGAAAGCGTCATTATCGGTGTCGCAGGAGATAAAGAAATCTCAACAAAGCCATTCCAACTGGTCACCGGCCGCGTATGGAGGGGCTCTGCCTTTGGCGGGGCGCGCGGACGAACAGATGTCCCCAAAATTGTTGACTGGTACATGGACGGGAAAATCAATATTGATGACCTGATTACGCATACAATGCCCCTTGATGAGATCAACACGGCATTTGACCTTATGCATGAAGGCAAATCAATTCGCAGTGTGGTGGTCTACTAATGCAACAAATCGAAACACACAAATGCTTTAACGGCACCTTAAGCGTTTGGGAACACAAAAGCACCGCCCTTAAATGCACAATGCGCTTTTCTGTTTTTCTTCCCCCTCAAGCAAAGCAGAACAACGTTCCGTTCGTCACATTTTTATCCGGCCTAACGTGCACACATGATAATTTCACAACGAAGGCCGGTGCCTATACCGCCGCATCACGTGAAGGCCTGGCCATTATCGCACCAGACACGTCACCGCGCGGAGATGATGTCCCAGATGATAAGGATTCATACGACTTCGGCCAAGGCGCAGGATTTTACGTTAATGCCACGCAAGAACCATGGGCACAAAACTACCAAATGGAACACTATATTGTGGAAGAGCTCAACCAAGTCGTATGTGACACCTTCCCATTGGAACGCAATAAGCAAGGCATTTGCGGACATTCTATGGGTGGACATGGTGCACTCACTCTATTCCTAAAACACCCGCAACAATATAAATCTGTTTCTGCCTTTTCACCAATCGTTTCCCCTACTCAGGTACCATGGGGACAAAAAGCCTTCACAGGATATCTGGGTGAAAACAAAGAAGAATGGCATAAACATGATGCATGCAGCCTGATGCAAAATCATCAGCCCCAGACGAATCACAACGCGGAGATTCTTATTGATCAGGGGGCAGCCGACAGCTTCCTTGAAGAGCAGCTAAAACCGCACCTCTTCCAAGGTGCTTGCGAAAAAGTAGGGCAAAACCTGATCTTGCGCCTACATGATGGATACGATCATAGCTATTACTTCATTCAAAGCTTTATTGAGGATCATATAAAACACCACAAGAGGATTTTAAAGTAAGGACACCTCCCTCTCTCATCGCCAATAACCCCGCGTAAGAATCGGGGTAAAGCAATAATAAAAGGCGATAGAAGAATATGAAAACCGACTCTTACACCCAAAGCAACAGAACAAACATTAACCTTTAGTTGCTAGATATTGTTTTTAAACAAAAAATAGGATTTAAAAACAAGCAAATAAAATAAATAACATCTATATATTGACGCATTGCGGCGCTTGGTACACTATATGTTGTAGTTAAAGACTTGCTCGTTTCTGAGAAAGTTTTCATGAAATTGTTGTGCTTTAGAGGCAAGATCCGATCGTCTTGATGGCGGGTTTCTGCATCTTAAATTACTGCTTTATATTAGTATGGAGGATATAAGAATGATAGTCGTTTACAGTAAACCTGCCTGTGTCCAGTGCGTTGCAACAACGCGTGAAATGGATAAAAGAGGTATCCCTTATGAGTATATTGATCTGACAAAAGATCAGGATGCCATGGCCACTGTTCGCGACTTAGGATACATGCAAGCGCCTGTCGTTGTTGCAGGTGATGAGCATTGGGCCGGTTTCAGACCAGACAAAATCATGAAACTCGATACAGCCATGGAGCCAGCATAACCCCTTGAACAGGAATTATAATGACGCCACTTGTTGTTTATTATTCAAGCACCTCAGGCAATACGAATCGTTTCGTAGATGCATTGGGGATTCGCGCGATCAGAATTCCTGTTTCAATGAAGGCAGAATGCCCTGTTATTGATGAGCCATATGTCCTTATCTGCCCGTGTTATGCGGATGACGATGGATCAAAGGCCGTACCAAAACAGGTCATTCGGTTTTTAAATAACCCACAAAACAGGGCACAAATGAAAGGCGTTATTGCATCAGGAAACCGAAATTTCGGTGAAATGTTTGCCTATGCCGGTCAGGTGATTTCTAAAAAATGTGATGTTCCGCTTCTGTATAAATTTGAGCTAAGCGGAACACCAATTGATATAAATAATGTTAGAGAAGGAATGGACAAATTATGGGCCTCGCTGATACCACCACAAACACTGAAAAAGACGGGAACATAGAAGATATGACACTAAGCATGGAATCAGATATGGGGCTTCCGATTGTGCAGAAAAAAATCTCGTCCAGCACAAAAGAGGTTTTGGATCGCGAGTCACAGAGAATCAAAGAAAAAGAGGAAGAGGAAGAGTCCAGCCTAGATTACCACGCTCTTAATGCGATGCTGAACCTGTATGATGAAGATGGAAACATCCAGTTTGACATGGATAAGAAAGCAGCACGCCAATTCTTTTTACAGCATGTTAATCAAAATACGGTTTTCTTCCATAATTTAGAGGAAAAGCTCGGCCACCTTGTTATGCAAGGATATTATGAAAGCAATGTTTTAGAACAATATGAATTTGGTTACATTCGCGACCTCTATGACTTTGCCTATAATATGAAGTTTCGTTTTTCAACGTTTCTTGGTGCCTATAAGTACTATACCGGCTACACCCTTAAAACATTCGATGGAGAACGCTATCTAGAGCGTTATGAAGACCGCGTTGTTATGGTTGCCCTGACATTGGCGCGCGGTGATGAGGCCATGGCACGTCATTTGGTTGAAGAGATTGCCTCCGGACGTTTCCAGCCTGCAACACCAACATTCCTTAATGCCGGTAAGAAACAACGGGGAGAGCTTGTCTCCTGTTTCCTTCTTCGTATTGAAGACAATATGGAATCAATCGGCCGCAGCATTAATTCCGCCCTGCAACTATCCAAACGCGGTGGTGGTGTTGCCCTGCTCTTATCCAATATTCGTGAAATTGGCGCGCCAATCAAAAAGGTTGAAGGGCAATCTTCCGGCGTTATACCGGTCATGAAGCTCTTGGAGGATTCATTTTCCTACGCGAACCAGCTTGGCTCCCGTCAAGGTGCCGGTGCGGTTTATCTACATGCGCATCACCCGGATATTATGCGCTTTCTCGACACAAAGCGGGAAAATGCCGATGAGAAAATCCGTATTAAAACGCTCTCGCTTGGCGTTGTTATCCCGGATATTACATTCGAGCTTGCGAAAAAGAACGAATATATGCACCTCTTCTCCCCTTACGATGTAGAACGTGTTTACGGCGTACCATTTTCGGAAATCTCCGTGACAGAAAAATACGATGAAATGGTTGAAGATAAGCGCATCCGCAAAACAAAGATTAAAGCCCGTGAATTCTTCTCCACACTGGCTGAAATCCAATTCGAATCCGGCTATCCATACATTATGTTTGAAGATACCGTAAACCGTGCAAACCCGATCAACGGCAGAATTACGATGAGCAACCTTTGCTCAGAAATCCTTCAAGTAAATGATAGCAGTGTATTCGGCCCTGATCTAAGTTATCAGCATACAGGCTCTGACATTTCTTGTAATCTCGGATCAATGAACATTGCTAAAGCCATGGAATCAAAAGATTTTGGCAAGACGGTCGAAACAGCGATCCGTTCTCTTACATCCGTATCGGATATGAGCAATCTAGAATGTGTGCCTTCCATTGCAAAAGGAAATAGCCGCTCTCACGCTATTGGTTTAGGACAAATGAATTTGCATGGCTATCTGGCGAAGGAACGCGTTTTCTATGGCTCTGAAGAAGGTGTGGATTTCACCAATATGTACTTCTATACCGTTACCTATCACGCCATTCGTGCATCAAATATGATCGCAAAAGAGCGCGGCGAAACCTTTGCTGATTTCAAAAAATCAAAATATGCCAGTGGAGAGTTCTTTGATAAATACACAGACAAAACATGGGAACCTGCAACAGAACGCGTAAAGCAACTCTTTGCAGAAGCAAATATCGAAATCCCAACGCAAGAAGATTGGGAAGAATTGAAAAAAGCCGTAATGGAACATGGTATCTACAACGCCTATCTTCAGGCCGTGCCACCAACAGGATCAATTTCGTATATTAACAACTCAACCTCCTCTATCCACCCGATTGTATCGAAAATTGAGATCCGTAAAGAAGGTAAAATTGGTCGCGTGTATTACCCGGCGGCTTATCTGACAAACGACAATCAGGAATATTATCAAGACGCATATGAAATTGGCCCTGAGAAGATCATCGACACCTACGCCGCGGCAACACAACATGTGGATCAGGGGCTTTCATTGACGCTGTTCTTCCCGGACACGGCAACAACACGAGACATCAACAAGGCACAGATCCATGCCTGGAAAAAAGGGATCAAGACCATCTACTATATCCGCCTACGCCAAATGGCTTTAGAAGGAACAGAAATAGAAGGCTGCGTCTCTTGTAGCCTGTAGAACTCGAGTAAAAAGAAAAGGATATCACCATGAGCGCTGAACTAAAATTATCCCCCTCCCCCAGCAACGATGACCATAAGATCAGCCGGGTTAAAGCGATTAACTGGAATCGTTTGGAAGATGAGAAAGATCTGGAAGTCTGGAATCGCTTAACCTCCAACTTTTGGCTGCCTGAAAAGGTGCCTCTTTCCAATGATATTCAATCGTGGGGTTCGTTAACCGGGGATGAGCAACGCCTGACTATACGTGTGTTTACAGGGCTTACGCTGCTCGACACGATCCAAAATGTCATTGGCGCGCCAACATTGATGCATGATGCCGTCACCCCACATGAAGAAGCCGTTTTAAGTAATATCTCCTTTATGGAAGCCGTGCACGCGCGTTCTTATTCCTCCATTTTCTCAACTCTATGCTCTATGCGCGATGTTGACGATGCATATCTATGGAGCGAAGAAAATGAACACCTACAACGCAAATCCGACCTCATCATGAAAGAGTATAAAGCCGATGATGCGATGAAACGTAAAATCGGAAGCGTATTTCTGGAAAGCTTCTTATTCTATTCCGGTTTCTACTTACCCATGCATTGGTCTAGCCGTGGTAAATTAACAAATACAGCCGACCTGATCCGCCTGATTATCAAGGACGAAGCGGTGCACGGCTATTATATCGGATATAAATTCCAAAAGGCGTTTGCCGAAGCAACACCAATGGAACAAATGGAAATTAAAGATTATGCCGTTGGCTTATTGATGGATCTATATGATAACGAAATAAAATATACCGAAAGCCTGTATGAATCCGTTGGCTTGACCGAAGAAGTTAAAGTCTTCTTACATTATAATGCAAATAAGGCATTGATGAATTTAGGTTTCGACCCGATGTTCCCACCTGAAATTTCATCTCCAAATCCGGCAATTATGGCATCACTGTCACCCAATGCAGATGAAAACCACGATTTCTTCTCCGGCTCTGGCTCCTCCTATGTTATGGGCAAAACCGAAGAAACAGAGGATGATGATTGGGACTTCTAACATCTGTTTCCAGACACTCCCCCGCAAACTAAATAAGATTATCTGCCCCCCTGTTAACGCAGGGGGCTTTATTATATTGGTAAATTGAACCGTTTGCTGCTATTCAAACACACTTACTTTTTAGAAGAATAAACACAATGAAATATTCGGACATTACATTTGTGCACGGTTGGGGATGCGGCCCTGATATATGGAATGAACTGGTTAATCATCTACCCGAATTCACCCATCAAGCCATAAATTTGGGGTTTACCGGCACAGAAACAGATTTAAATAGCCTGTCGCCCAAACCTTCTATCTATGTAACACATTCTTTAGGGACAATGTGGGCCTTACGCAATCGACACGCACATATGGCGACGCTTATCTCCATAAACGGATTTACATCCTTTTACAATTTCACGCCGCCACGAACTCTAAAGACCATGAAAATAAACCTTAAACGTAATCCCGAATTACAAATGGAAGATTTCTGGAAAACGACGAAGTTACCAACTAGTGCGTCATTAAACATTCCCACATTAAAAACCGGATTGGATTGGCTTATTGACTGGGATTGCGAAGACCAATTGGCAGGTCTGACATGTCCCGTAACATCTGCTTTCAGTCGCCATGACCCGATACTGGATTTCGACCAAATGAAAAAACAATGGAAAGATCATAATATTTCGATATTTGAGGATGGCGGACACGCCCTTCCCATGACACATCCGCATCACCTCGCCACAATGATCAGGGACATTTCGAATGCACTCTGACCTTAGGCGCTCTCAATGGAAACAAAAGGTGGTTGGACGTTTTGATATGCAGGCATCTCAATATGGCCAAAATAATGATATTCAGGATGAGATTGCACAAACACTGGCCACACACCTCCCTCCGATACCGAACGCAAATATATTGGAGATTGGCTGCGGCACAGGGGCACTAACACGGCATCTATTAAATCAATATCCAGATGCACAATTTCATATCACTGATATCAGCCAGAGAATGGTAAACGCCGCACGCCAGTCTATATCTACAGAACACCAAATTGAATGGGGTATTATGGATGGAGAACTCCCCACAAGCGACAGACAATACGACCTTATCGTAAGCAGCATGGCCTTTCAGTGGTTTGAAAACCACGAAGCAGCACTCACACAATTAACAAAGATGCTGAAGCCATCAGGACATCTGTTTTTCAGCGTACCATCCGCCAAATCGTTTAAAGAATGGAGAGAAACTCTATCATCTCTTTCACTTCCGCATGGCTTTCCTACCACACCCGAATGGCCCCAAATATTCAAAGAAGAAGAAATTACAATAGATTACGGTAACACGCTTAACTTCCTCAAGACTCTCAGAAAAACCGGAGCAAACATTCCGCATAACCATTATCGCATGCTTCAATACTCTGAACTGAAACATGCATGTAAAGTGAATGACCGGAAACATGGCGGCAAGACAACATGGCACATCCTTTACGGGCACATAACCCGTTCTTAACCCTATTTATAAGCTTTTGAGCACCGCGTTTTTCAGTTCGGGCAGAACGTCGTCCTCAAACCATGGATTTTTCTTCAACCAGATATTATTGCGTGGTGACGGATGCGGTAAAGGCAAATATGCCGGATAATATTCCCGCCATGCCTTCACCGTTTCAGTCAGGTTCTTTTTCTTTTGCCCCTTCAGGTGCCAATCTATCGCATATTGCCCGATCACAAGGGTAAGGGCTATATCAGGCATCAAGGAAAGCAACCGATCACGCCATGCATGTGCGCATTCCTTGCGCGGGGGGAGATCGCCACTCTTACCCGTCCCCGGATAACAAAACCCCATGGGAAGAATAGAAACCTTTTCAGGCGTATAAAATGTATCTTTATCAATCCCCATCCATGCCCGTAGGCGCTCTCCACTAGGATCGTTAAAGGGGATCCCCGTCTTATGCACCCTAATCCCGGGGGCCTGCCCAACAATAAGAATTTTGGCATCGGGATGCACCCGAAATACAGGCCGCGGCCCCGCAGGCAAATCAACCGCACATAAGGTGCAGGCCTCAGCCTCCCGAACAGTTTCTTGCCACGCCTTGCTCATATTATTATTCCATATTTATGCGCCTATACTCTATTTCTGTATCGGGGCGAATATGGTTACTTATTTCATTGAGTTTTTATTGAAGGATTCTTCGCCACCCTACCACTGAGAGACCTGGAGGGTATAGTTAGAAGTCATAGACCATCTTGGCAGATAAAGCATGGTTATCCTGTTGTTCACTAAGCCCCAGCGCATATCCTGCATCAAAATGCAGATAATCATTTTGCTGTAACTGTACATTTAAACCCGCATTCAATGTATGTCTGGAGGCATCATTCCCCGCAACGACAAATTGCTCTCCATCAATGATGGTATCACTTTCAAGACGATCGGCCAGAATGGCATACTCATACGATAAGTGCGCGCCGGGGCTCAATAATGCACCGTTCTTCAATTCATAGAACCACCCCGCATCTGCACCAACGCCGGTTACAAGACGGTTAAGAGAGCCATAGCTGACATCAAGGTTAAGACCACTTACACCACGTTCACGATATTGATCCGCCGAAAGATAATCATACCCCGCATATACGCGTGGTTTAATATGCATATTATTCTTCAATGCGTAATAACGGCTAACTGCAGATTTTAAAGAGATATGCTCACTCTTGAACTTACCGCGCGCGGTATTACCCGCAATCCCGCCGACATCATAACGCGCTGTCGTATTGTCATTGTAAACATAAGAGACAACAGCACTAAATAATGCATCTCTCATAATGCGTTTTCCGCCATAGAATGAGAAGCCAAGGCTATCAACATCTGTTTTAGCAGAATTCGAATTATCCGAATCTATGGTAGAGCTGCCAATCGTAATCGCGCCCCCTAATAACAGATCACCATCCAGATCAAGCATATCCGCACCGACAACAATACCGGCTGTATCTCGGCTATGGCCATCTACATCATCGTTACGTTGGTTTCCTTTCTCATAGAAAACCTGCCCCCAGATATCGGCCTTATATGCATCAACAGAGGCCAGCTCATGCTTCTTTGTCTCCCCTGTACGCAGATTTTTTTTACCTGATGCAAAAACAACTTCCCCGCGAGATAAATGTTTCTGGCGCTCGCCTTGAAAATGTCGATCAAGATTTGTTCTGCCGTAAACTGCACGCTGCATCTGGCCGACCACTGCATTAGATGCAGACGCATATCCACCATCCAGAACAGGCAATAACGATTCAAGGCGCTCATTAAACGCAGCGCGACTGGAATCATTCCCCAATAAAGATTGCACCGTGTTAATCGCGGATGTTTCACTTTCCGCAAAGTCTTCAAAAATTATCGTGCCAATCGCATTGTTATTAGGGGAAGATGTTAAATCATCAATATCACGCACAGCAACGACAAGGTCTATGTTATCGCCGTTTTGTTGCAAGAGGAAATTATAAACATATGAAGTATCTGTAAAAGATGGCAATACCGTCGTACCACCATTACCTGACACAATGGTTAAAACTGTCCCGTCTTGAAGGATTTGCGATCCATCATCCACTTCAATGACAAAGGTATCACTACTGAAATCAACAGGGCCACCAGATGCGACGACAATACTTCCTGAATCCATGGTGCCGGATGTTCGTGCCACCCCTATTCTAAATTCCGCAGCATCACCATCAACAACATATGTATCTGTAGACAATGTTCTGCCGGATGCAATACTCACCGTCCCATCAACATCAAGCGCGCCCGTGGACGTTACACTTGAATTCATTGTTAGGGTTGTGCCGTTATTCACGGTCAAATCCCCGATGGCAACACCACTTCCGACCGCACTGTTAAAGGTCAAGTTACCGCTTGTCAGAACGACACTAACCCCTTCGATTTGTGAGATTGTCTGAAAATCACCACCATTACCATCAGCGCCAAAGTTAACGATATCACCACTATGTCCGTCAATCTCCCCAACGAAAGAGCTCCCCGAAAGGAAGTGTAGTTCTTCACCACCATCTCCGCTGCCTAAATCAATATCACTGCCGTCATTATCGGTATTAATCGCACCGGACGTCACCCAGATATCATCACCATCTATGGTCAGTTGCTCTATCCCGATATTTGAACCGATATCCGCATTTTGCGTTATTGTGTTCCCGCCTCCGGCAGAGCTAATTGTTCCGTCACCGACAAGTGTACTGCCATCGATATCATGATCCAGACTAATACTGCCGCTTACAAATAGAGTAACGCCATTATCAATTGCAAGCTCATCTGTGGTATTTTCATCCAGTGTACAATCCGCACCTGGCAAAGTTCCGGTACAGTCCTCTGCCCATGCAGGATTTACGCCGCCTTGCAATGCAAGGGCGGTAAAAACCGTTCCGGCCAATAAAATACGTTTATAACGAAGCATGATCATAGAACTTAAAACGTGAAAGAACGGGAGAACTCCCTAATGAAAAGGATAATGCGTTATGATAGGAAATGCAAGAACTTAGACACTGTAAACTGGTCATACTGCCTCTTATGCTGCCTGAATTGTCAAGCTGGTACCGTTATCCCAGTCAATCGTTCTAGTTGATCCGACTGTTGAATCAGAGGTAATCGTGCCGCTTTGTTGTAGGGCATTGATATCGGTTAACGCAATTGTGCTTGTATCAACATAAATCGTCAGAGCATTGCCACCATCGGTCATACCTATAATTTCACTATCACCAATATCGAACGTATCGCCCCCTGTCAGATCCGTTCCCCTTAGATCAATTTCTTCAAGATCAGAGAATAATGCCGAGAAGTCAGCACCGTCAATGCCATCATCCGTTAAGGTATCCGCACCACCGATAACCACGGTATCTGTTCCACCGTTCGTATCAATGGATGATAGTTCCGCAAAAGAGTCCGTATCAATCGTAATGGAATCATTACCCGATGTCAGGGCATAATTTTCAAAGCCGGATATGGTATCAACATCACCTTCCGCATTTGTTAATGATCCACTCGCAAGATCAATAGTACCGGATGTAATGGCCGAAGAACTGCCCGAATAATCAAATGTATCCGTACCAATACCACCGTTAAATGTGTCATCGCCGTCGCTGCTACCGTCACCCGCATCAACAGTATCATCACCGTCACCTGCATTAACCGTATCATTGCCGTCACCTGCATCTATGGTGTCATTACCATCGCCTGCGTTTATTGTATTTGCAGAGGCATTACCCGTAATATCATCCGCCTGCGCCGAACCCGTTACATTCTCAATATTGCTTAAGGTATCTGAACCATCACCCGTGGCCGTACCGCCAACCAGATCAACCGTTACACCAACAGATGCCGCCGAATAATCCACCGTATCCGTACCTGCACCACCATCAATTACGTTATTGCCACTATTGCTAATAATCGTATCGTTATTAGCAGAGCCAGTTACATTCTCGATATTACTTAAGGTATCCGTACCATCACCTGTTGCCGTACCACCATCCAAATCAATCGTTACACCACCGGATGCAGCGGAGTAATCAATCGTATCCGTACCTGCACCACCATCAATTACGTTATTACCGCTATTACTGATAATCGTGTCATTCTGCGCAGAACCAATCACATTTTCAATATTGCTTAAGGTATCGTTACCATCACCCGTGGCGGTTCCACCATCCAGATCAATGGTCATTGCACCGGATGCACCAGAGTAATCCACCGTATCCGTACCCGCACCACCATCAATCACGTTATCACCGCTATTCCCGATGATTGTGTCATTATTCGCAGAACCGATCACATTCTCAATATTGCTTAAGGTATCTGTACCATCACCTGTCGTGGGACCACCATCAAGATTAATTGTGACACTGCCTGCGGCGGCGGCATAGCTAATCGTGTCTATACCCGCGCCACCATCGATTACGTTACTACCACTGTTGCTGATAATCGTGTCATTCTGGGCAGAGCCAATCACATTCTCAATATTGGTAAGTGTATCGTTACCATCACCTGTAACCGTACCACCATCAAGATCCACAGTCACCGCAGATGAAGCCACAGCATAGCTAACCGTATCTGTACCTGCACCGCCATCAATCGCGTTATTGCCACCACTGCTGATAATCGTGTCATTCTGAGCAGAGCCGATCACGTTCTCGATATTGCTTAGGGTATCATTACCGTCACCCGTTGCCGTACCACCATCAAGATCAACTGTGACACTACCTGTTGCCGCGGCATAACTAACCGTATCTGTACCCGCGCCACCATCAATCGCATTATCGCCACTATCACCGGAAATTGTATCGTTATGCGCAGACCCCGTCACATTCTCGATGTTTGTCAGGGTATCACTACCACCACCACCAGTGGCCGTACCACCATCCAGATCAACCGTCACTGCCGATGATGCCGTCGCATAACTTACCGTATCCGTACCCGCACCACCATCAATCACGTTATTGCCGCTATTGCTAACAATCGTGTCATTCTGCGCAGAGGCAATGACATTCTCGATATTGCTTAAGGTATCAGAACCATCGCCTGTGGCGGTTCCACCATCCAGATCAATGGTCATCACGCCGGAGGCACCCGAATAATCAATCGTATCCGTACCTGCCCCACCATCAATCACGTTATTACCACTATCACCAATAATCGTGTCATTATGCACAGAGCCAATCACATTCTCAAAATTTGAGAATGTGTCATTACCATCACCTGTGGCGGTTCCACCGTCCAAGTCAATTGCTACACTACCGGCCGCAGCCGCATAGCTAAGCGTATCTGTACCTGCACCACCATCAATCACGTTATTGCCGCTATTGCTGATAATCGTATCGTTTTGTGCAGAACCAATCACATTTTCAATATTGCTGATCGTGTCGGAACCATCACCTGTTGCCGTTCCCGCATCCAAATCAACAGTAACTGCAGATGACGCAGCAGCATAGCTAAGCGTATCTGTACCCGTACCGCCATCAATCACGTTATTGCCGCTATTGCTGATAATCGTATCGTTCTGGGCAGAGCCAATCACATTCTCGATATTGCTGATCGTGTCGGAACCATCACCCGTAACAGTTCCGCCATCCAGATCAATTGTTACACTACCGACCGCGGCAGCATAGCTAAGCGTATCTGTACCTGCACCACCATCAATTACGTTATTACCGCTATTACTGATAATCGTATCGTTATTAGCAGAGCCGATGACGTTTTCAATATTGCTTAAGGTATCAGTACCTTGACCAGTGGCCGTTCCTGCATCAAGGTCAACTGTAACCGCCCCACCTGCCGCAGAGTAATCAACAGTATCTGTGCCCGCACCACCATCGAATGCGTCATCACCACTACCGGATGATAGGGTATCATTACCGCCTTCACCATTAATGGTATTATTGCCCGCACCACCATCAATCACATCACCACCTGCACCACCATCAATCACATTGGCAGAGGTTGAACCTGTAATCACATCGGCATTAGCCGAACCAATAATATTCTCAAAATTACTTAAGGTATCGGAACCATCACCTGTGGCCGTACCACCGTCAAGATCAATCGTCACACCACTTGCCGCACCGGAATAGTCAACCGTGTCTGTACCCGCGCCACCATCAAGAACGTTATTTGCAGAACTTCCGGCGATCGTATCATTATTCGCAGAACCGATCACATTTTCAATATTGCTGAGTGTATCTGTCCCTTCACCTGTCGCCGTACCGGCACCTAAGTCCACAGTAACACCACCAGCCGCCGCCGAATAATCAATCGTATCCGTACCTGCACCACCGTCAAAGCCATCATTCCCAAGGCCGGAAATTATCGTATCATCACCGCCTGCACCATCAATCGTGTCATTACCCGCGCCACCATCAATCACGTTGGCATTACCATCACCCGTAATATTATCAGCATTAGCCGAACCAATAACATCTTCAATCGCCGTTAAGGTATCATTACCTTCACCTGACGCAGAATTCGTACCAAGATCAACTGTCACCCCACCTGCAGCAGATGAATAATCAGCAGTATCTGTACCCGCACCACCATCTAATGTGTCATCACCTAAACCACCTGATAAGGTATCGCTATCATCTCCACCTTGTAGGGTATCTGCACCACCACCACCGACCAAGATGTCATCACCGGCATTACCAACCAACACGTTATCAGAGCTGTTCCCCGTTAACAGATCAATATCGACAGAGCCTGTAATATTCTCAATATTATCAACGGTGTCCTTTGCCGTTCCACCAACGAAGACCGTAGTAGAAGCACCATCCAAAAGCGTAACAGTCACGCGACCAAGAAGACCGGAATAATCGACCGTATCCAATCCGTTTCCACCATCATACGCATCATTGCCAAGGCTCGCATTAAACAGGTCATTTCCATCTTCACCTGCCACCGTGTCATCCCCGGAAACACCGGAAAACACATCATCTTGATTGGATAGAATATAATTCTCAAACCCAAGGACAGTATGCGTATTACCATTTGTCAGGGAAATAATATTGAAACCAAGATTAACCGTAACACCAATTCCGGTCAAATTCACATAGGTCAGCGTATCTGTGCCTGTACCGCCCTGTAAGGTATCGTCACCCGTACTTCCGAAGATTGTGTCATCTCCGCCTCCACCTGTGACAGTATCCGTACCATCACCGCCATCCAACGTGTCGTTACCTGCTTCACCAGACAGGGTATTCGAACTTGCATCACCGGTAATAATATCATTACCATCTGTTCCAATCACTTCTTCGATCTCGGAAATCGTATCCGTTTCAACAACACCGTCAAGGGTAACTGTTGCTGCTGTACCGCCATTTAGGGTAACCGAAATAAAATTAACGGAGCCATTCAAGGTCGAATAATCAACGGTATCCGCACCCGATCCACCGACAAGCGTATCACCACCCAAACTCGCATTAAATGTATCATCACCACCATTACCAAGGAATGTATTGGCACTGGCATTACCGGTCATCACGTCATCCCCGGTATTCGACCCTTCAACAATCTCAATATCGTTAATGGTATCGTCATTTTGTCCTACTACAGAAACAGTCGATGCACCTGCGCCCGCAAGAACCACGGTAATCGCATCATCCCAATAATAACTCGCCGTATCCGTACCTGCATCACCGAAAACCGTTGCACCACCATCACGCAGATAAATTGTATCATTACCGTCACCGCCATATGCGGTCACACCATCTGCATCTCCGTTTTCACCAAGGACAATAGAATCATTACCATCATCCCCGTACACTTCACCGCCATTATTGATGCCTAAAGTATCATCACCATCACCACCCTCAATCCGAGTGATTAATGTGTCATCAGTTTCAATAGAATCATTCAAAGAAGACCCGATGATTGTTTCGATTCCCGATGCGGTATCAAGTTCTGCACCACCATTCAAGCTTGCAGAGAAAGACACTCCACCACCCTGAGCATTGATCGTCACGGCAAACGTACTTGTAGAATAATCAAGTATATCAGTACCCGCGCCACCAATAATCGTGTCATTACCACCTGCGGCAAAGAAGCTATCATTACCTGCGCCACCATCAAGCGTATTGGCATTCGCATCACCGGTCATCGTGTCGTTACCGGAGGTCCCGATCACAGACTCAATATTACGGATCGTGTCATCATCCCCACCATCAACCGTAACAACCGAATTATTAACACCATCCAACGTGACATTAACAAAGTTAATACCACCTAAACCTGAATAGTCCAATACATCATCGCTACCGCCGCCGCCATCAATCGTATCATTACCGTCGGATGCCATAATCGTATCATCATTACCACCACCGTCAATCGTATCATCACCCGCGCCACCATCGATCGTATCACTACCGACACCACCTTCCAGCGTATCATTACCATCTGCACCGGATAAGATATCGTCCCCTGCAAGGCCACGTATGATATTGTCGTTGGCATCTCCGGTAATTGTGTCATTAACCACAGAGCCTTCTACGATTTCAAAGTCGGTTACACTATCTGTATATATACCGCCACCAACAACAACATCGTAATATCCGCCCGACACAATACTCATGTCGATCACAACACCAATCGCAGAGATAGAATAGGTCAGCGTATCCGTACCTGTACCACCATCCAGCGTATCATTACCCGCACCACCGGCAATCGTATCATCACCTGCACCACCTTCTAATGTATTACTCTGTGTATCTCCGGTGATCGTGTCATTACCGGCCGTTCCGATGATATTCTCAATATCCTGAATGGTATCATCATCGCCACCATCTACGGTAACCGTTGCCACTGTACTACCGTTGAGCGTAACAGAAATAAAGTTAACACCCGCAAGACCGGAATAATCCAGTGTATCAGAATCCGCACCACCATCTATTGCGTCAGAACCGGCATCAGCAGTAATTGAATCATCACCCGCACCACCATCAATCACATTGGCATTTGCATCACCGGAAAGCGTATCCGCAAAACCGGAACCTGTCACATTCTCAATAGATGTTAATGTATCACTGCCGCCATCACCATCATCTGTTGCCGCGCCGCCTGCAAGATCAACTGTCACACCTGCCGCTGCTGCGGAATAATCCGCCGTATCTGTTCCTGTACCGCCATCTAATGTATCATTACCACCACGCCCTGACAGAGTGTCATCACCCAGACCTGCTGTAATGACATTATTTTGCGCATCACCGGAAATCACATCATCAAAGTCCGAACCGATAACATCTTCAATATTGGAAATTGTATCAGAGCCACCATCACCATCATTGGATACAGCATTCGCAGCCAAATCTGCATTAATGCCCGCCGCCGCCGAAGAGTAATCAGCCGTATCCGTACCCGCACCACCATCTATCGTGTCATTACCCGCACCACCGACAATTATGTCTGCACCGCCATTACCGGATAATGTATTATCATTCGCATCCCCGCTAATATCATCATCACTCGCCGAGCCTGAAATATTTTCAATAGATGTCAGTGTATCCGCGCCGCCATCACCATCGTCCGATACAGTTCCCGCATCAAGATCAGCAACAATTCCCGCAGCCGCAGCGGAGTAATCAGCCGTATCAGAACCTGCATCCCCTTCCAGGGTATCGTTACCTGCGCGGCCTCTTAGAACATCATCACCTGCGCCGCCTGTTAAGGTATTACTGCCACCATCACCTGACAATGTATCTGCGTTGGCAGAGCCAATCAGGTTTTCAATCGCTGTGAGAACATCCGTACCGCCATCACCATCACTGGCTGCCGTTCCTGCCTGAATATCAGCTGTAACCGAACCAATTGCGAGGGAATAATCAACAGTATCCGTACCTGCACCACCGTCAAGAGTATCATCACCCCCACGACCTCTTAATACATCATCACCAAGCCCTGTGGTAATAACATTATTACTATTGCTGCCTGTAATATCATCTGCAAAATTCGACCCGATCAAGTTTTCTACATCAGTTAATGTATCACTGCCGCCATCACCATCATCTGATACTGTTCCGGTAAACATATTGGCTGTCACACCTGCCGCGGCAGAACTATAATCAACAGTATCCGTGTCCGCACCACCGTCTACCGTGTCATTACCCGCACCACCGACAAGTGTGTCATCACCGCCGCCGCCATCAAGAACGTTATCATTAGCATCCCCGCTAATATCATCATCCTGCGCAGATCCTGTTACGTTTTCAATATTAGTTAACGTATCAAATGCGCCATCACCGTCATCAGTTGCGCTACCTGCATCAAGGTCAACAGTGACACCTGCAATTGCAACGGAATAATCAACGGTATCCGTACCTGCACCACCATCAAGAATATCCGTGCCACCCGCACCACGAAGTGTGTCATCACCAGCGCCACCACTTAGATCATTGGCAAAATTATCACCACGAATAATGTCATTATTCGCAGAGCCAGTCACATCTTCAATACCACTGAGAGTATCCGTACCGCCTTCTCCATCACTCACCGCGCTTCCGCTCAACAAGTCAACAATAATCCCTGCAGAAGCGCTGGAGTAATCCGCAGTATCCGTACCCGTACCA
>JBOEGQ010000005.1:202670-214377 GCA_050633505.1 Alphaproteobacteria bacterium | reverse complement strand
CGTCTGCCTGTTACCTCAATTCCGTTATCACCGGAAAGGAACACACCATTACCAATAATGGATGTATGAGACGCACCATCCACGTCAATTCCATCATCGCCAGATTTACGGATGCGATTATCTATGATTTCGATATCATCACCGCCATAAACGTTAATACCGTCAGTGCCTGATCTACGGATACGGTTACCCACAACTGTGGCTTCATCTGCATTATTAATCTGAACACCATTATGAGATGATTTAGATACGCGGTTCCAACCAATGAAGGTTTCATCAACATAGGCAACATCGATACCATCATCACCACTATCATGTACGCGGTTACCAACTACGCCTACGGATCCACTACCTCCGACACGAATACCATCGTTGCCGGAATGACGTATTGTATTTCCACCAACCAGAGCGTAATCACTGGCGCCTTCTATATCGATACCATCGTCACCTGAGAACAATACCGTATTACCGATAACTTCTGCACTACCGACATGCTTAATATCGATACCATCGTCAAATGATCCAAGCACACCATTCCAACCAACAAATGCATGACCAGCATGTGAAATCGCAATACCGTTATCACCGGAACCCGCAACCGCATTACCAAAGACAGAGGCATATGCCAAATCGGAGATCTCAATACCATTATCACCAGATGCAGCAACAACGTTACCCGCAACAACGGCGTAATCGCGTACACCTTTCACATCGATACCATCATCACCAGAGAAGAGAACCGTGTTACCAACGATATTGGTACTACCGACATATTTTACATTGATACCGTCATCAGCGGAACCAAGCACACCATTCCAACCAATGAACGCATGGCCAACACGATCAACTGCGATACCATTATCGCCTGATACTGTTACGGCATTATCAAGAATAGAAGTATGACCAGAACCCGATACCTCAATACCATCGTCGCCTGAGAAGGAAACTGTATTACCTGCAATAGTGGCGTAATCACGTGCACCATATACGTCGATACCGTCATCACCAGAGAATAAAACCGTGTTACCAATAATATTGGTGCTACCTACACGTTTTACATCAATTCCGTCATCAGCAGAACCAACAACATCGTTCCAACCAATGAACGCATGGCCGGCATGTTCAACCTCAATACCGTTATCGCCAGATAGCGCAATTGTATTGCCGACAATAGAAACATAATCAGCGTGCTCTACGTCGATACCATCATCATTAACATCATAGATGTGGTTATTAGAAATAGATGTGCCGTTGCTGTGCTCCACCAAAACACCATCTCCACCATCAAATCCGTCTGTTTGACCATGAATTACATTGTTAGAGATCGTCGCGTTATCCGCACCATCAACATAAACACCTGCTTCACCACCAATAATTTCAAAACCATCAATAGTTACATTATCAGCAGTCACATGGATGCCCGGGGAATTTGGAATAATCTTAGTCTCGCGTCCGCGGCGATCATCACCATCAACACCAGCATTGGCACCATTCAGAACCAGATTCGCGTGATCTGCTTCGACTGCTTCTCTAAAGCGTCCGGCACTGACATTAATTGTATTAAGTCCATCACCCAGATTATCAATTGCATCAATCGCATTCTGGATTTTGGCCACTTTACCACTTACAGAGCGCCCCTTATTCTGGTTAAGGGTAATTGTCCCCTCACCTTGCGTTTTCAATGTTTCAGGCAATTCAGAATAAAATACACCGCCATTATCAATGGTAATATCACCGCCTGCGGCATCGATAGAACCTTCATAAATCTCGACATCACCCGATGTTGTGATGGTTACATCACCGCCACCGGCCAAAAGCTCAGGATTGGTAGAATCTTCTGGCAGATCAATGATCTGATTACGTTGTTCAGGAGCAGGTCTTCGGCGCGGAACAGGAACGGCTTCTTCACCTTGTTGGAAACGTTCACCCGATATATCAACAGAACCACCAGCAGACGTTTCAAGTTTACCATTATTTTGAACCGTACCGGAATCGCCACCAGACAGAATAATTTTACCGCCCTTAACTGTTGCCGATGCAACAGTGATAATACCCTCATTATTTACAATATTATCAAGTGTGTCTTTGGCCGCAGCAGCCGTAATTTGTACAGTACCTCCCTCTGCATTAATCCGACCTTTGTTTTCAATCAACGCATCTTCTAATTCACCATCAACCGCAATTTCCAAGAGACCATCACCATAAAGATCAAGCGTTACAGTCTCGCCTGCCCCCATTGCAACAGTTCCCATTTTCGCATTAATAACGCCGTTATTTACGATAAATGGAGAAACAAACGCGGCCAAGCCGGCCTCTGCAACAGTGATAGATCCGTTCAGAACAATACGGTGTCCCTCTTCCCCTGCCAAAAGCGTCAACTCACCGCCATCCATCACATCACTAAAAGCGGCATCCGGGCCAACAATCAAACTTTGAACATCAATGACAGAGCCCTCTGTAAAAAACAGGCCATCCTTATCCAGAACGACAATCTTCATATTTGATGTCAGAGTACCCGCCAAGGTGGATTCAATGTTGTCACGGTTATCACGATAAGCAAATGTGGAACTGGCATTCCCCTGCACATCAACAGAGTGCCCCTCATAGATATCTGCATTACCTTCTGCAAAACCATTGCCGCCATCAACAGTGATATAAGTCTCACCGGCAGTGGATACATCCTTTGTCAGGTTACCACTTAGGTCGACATCATAATCCCATGAATTGGTCGGTGTATCTGCCGTCGCAGAACCAGGCATTAACATCATACCGGCAATAATGGCCGTCGTCGATTTCAATAATATTGACGATCCTGCACTTTTTCTGCCCATGGATAAACGATATGCAGCTTTTTGATTGCTGGTAGATTGACTAAACATTTTCATGCCCTCTGCTCAAATAATAAATAAATAAATTAATCTGCTCTTTTTTAGTAAAACAACATTTCAGTTTGTAACCCTAGTAGGAGTTATAGCAAATATCATGCCAAAACTATTTCGGGCAATGAAATGACCTGCGCCCTCTTTTTCACATGAAAAAACAACCGCCAAATCATTGCAAAAGTTAACAAACATAAAAATTGTATAGGAGCAACTTATGGCAGCTTTGGCAAAAAAATACAATAAAATATTAATGAAACGTTAATTTTTTTCGTAAAATAAAGAGGAACCCCTGCCGTAAGCCACAAAGGCCGCGGTTCTTTAGAAAAAACTAAAGTAATTCAATGGATAACGGAAAATACGTTAATGTGACAATTTTGAAATTTAATATTTACATTTCAACCGTAAAGGGGCTTAATCCACTTGAAAATATGTGAAAAAGAGATATTATTGAAAATTGTAGACGTGTATTTTTTATCTTCCCAGATCAACGTCTCGGCTCTTGATTATACTTTTACTCACATAGTTACGCATTATATATTTTGAAGGTGGTTTAGCCATGTCTGATAATACAATATTTATATCATTTAAAAAGGCGCTCTTTGGTGCAACAATACTCGCAACCACAGCAGCCATTATCCCACTTGCACATGCGCAAGTCGAAAACGCAACAGGTATTGCAGATCCTGCACGCGCAGGAGAAGAGTTATTATTCTCTGATGAATTACCTGAATTACAAAATGAGATCGCCATTCAAGATCTCGCACCACAACAAGCTCCCGAAGGTGCGGCAGACATAAAGTTCGCGTTAAACAGCCTGAAGATTGATGGTGTAGGCGCATACAGCGCAGAAGAAATTGATTACATCTACCGTGACCAACTGGGCACGACCGTTTCTCTGGAAGACATCTATGGTATCGCCAACACGTTGACAACAAAGTACCGGAATGAGGGATATATCCTGACACAGGTTGTTGTCCCACCCCAAACAATTGAGAATGGCCTTGTTCGGCTCATGGTCGTTGAAGGGTTTGTTGACAACATCACCATCGAAGGTGAAGACAATGCCAAAGCCGTAAAGCAAATCAGAAAATACGCAGACAATTTGCGGGAAAACAATATATTAGATGCCAAAAATCTAGAACGTTACCTCCTTCTTATTAACGATCTACCCGGTATCACAGCCCGAAGCATTCTAAGCCCATCCAAAACGACTCCGGGCGCATCCGACCTGACAATCGTTGTAGAGCGTGACAAATACGAAGCAGAAGTGTCATTTGATAATTACGGCAGCCGATATTTGGGACCTTACCAATTGGCTTATCTTGGGACCCTGAACTCTGCATTGGGATATAACGAACGCATTTCCGGGCAATTCGTTGTCGCAGGAGATAAAGATGACGCCGATGAGCTCTTATTCGGGTCTGTAGTCTATGAACAGCCTCTATCCCGATTTGGTAGTAAATTACGCCTCATCGGAAGCATCACATCAACAGAGCCGGGATTTGACCTCGATGAATTTGATGTTGAAGGACACTCCAAGTTCTTTAGCGCAACAGTATCGCACCCATTCATTCGCTCACGCACAACAAATTTTACAGGACGCGCAACGTTTGACCTTCGAAATGTTGAGAGCAAAAATGACTTGGAACCAACCCCACGTAAAGACCATATCCGCAGTGTCCGTATCGGGGCGACCGCTCAATTTATGGACACATTCGCAGGCGTTGGTCTAAATGCATTTGATTTTCAAGTTTCTCAAGGAATTGATATATTTGGTGCAAGTGACCGCGGTGACAGCGACCTGACCAGAGGGCGAGGAAACCCGCATTACACAAAGGTTAATGTTCAGGCACAAAGACTTCAACGCCTACTTCCGTCAGTTAACTTACTTGTTGCAGGACAAGCGCAATGGGCGGCCACCCCCCTCCTCAGTTCAGAAGAATTCGGTGTCGGTGGCACAACATTCGGGCGCGGATATGACGCCTCAGAAATTGTCGGTGATGACGGTGTGTCCGGTAAAGTTGAGCTTCAATGGAACGAACCTTATAACGTTCAATACGTCACAGATTACCAGCTATATGGTTTTTGGGATGCTGGCCGCGTATGGAATCAAGATGCAACAACATCTGCAGGAAAGCGCGACTCTCTAGCTTCAACCGGCTTTGGTATACGCGCCGATATTCTGGAAGATACGCAAGCATCTTTAGGCGTTGCCTTCCCGCTTACGCGCCGCGTTGACACAACAAACGACAATGGCCCCAGATATTATTTCCAAGTGAAACATAAGTTTTAGGATATAAATTCAACCGATAAAATTCTAAAAAAGCAGGAGCTTAGGTTCCTGTTTTTTATTGCACAAAAACTGAAAACACAACAAACCGAACATGAAACATTGCACACACCCGAAAAGGGAATATTTTCCTGTGGTAATTTTTCAAATAAAATCAATATACTACGCCCTGATAAGAGTATTAGGGAAATGGTGTAACGATTGAAACAACCGGATGTCATTATCGGCGGTGCAACCCGAAGCGGGCTTGACGCCCTTGCAAATTTATTAGAGCACCACCCGCAGGTCTTCCTTCCCCGCAATAAAGAACATCAGTTCTTTCATCAGGGGAAAATGATTCCCCCTGTGATCGAGTCATGCAAAACCATATTCGAAGATGCCGTACATACAGAATATCAGAACCGCATCCCCTCAGACAGGGTTCTGCACATCGAAAACGAATTTGACCCTGCACATGCACATCACGGATGCCCGGGAGCAAAAGTTATTTTCACATTAAGAAACCCGATTATCCGCGCCTATGAGCAATTCCACCATGCACTGGCCGAGAAAAAAGAAACCGTTAAAACATTTGAACACGCCATGGATTCAGAGCTATCCAACCTGAGGTCACCGGACACAACGGGGCGTTGTTGGATTTATAAGAACCAGTACCAAACCCATATTGAACATTGGCTCTCTTTTTTCCCCCGCAAAAAAATCTTTATCATGGTTTATGAAGAATGGACCAGCCCCTCTAAACAAGGGTTGAAAGAACTGGAAAAATTTTTAGGATTCCAGTCAAACTCCCTGTCCCAAGACGCATACAAGGAAATGATGCAAGAAACTGGTTTAATAGTAGAAGAGCCTCCCCCCAAGTCCCCCCCTCTTTCCGATGCTACAAAAGAGCTGCTGGAAGAAATATTTGAGTTAGACAAAAACTTTGTTTCCAATTATATCGGACGTAACATTCCAAAATGGAAAATATAAGTGCAAAAAATTCTGGTGATTTGAGATAAAAAATAGAATAATCCAGAAAATAAAAAAATAAGGGGCGTTATGAAGATTTTTTACTTTGCAGGAACAAAACTACCATCACAACATGCACAATCTGTACATGCCATGAAAATGGCACAAGCATTCGCAAAATCAGGGCATGACGTTACCCTGTTTGCAAAATCCACCCATACACGCGCATCAGAAGATATCTTCAAGATCTACAATACCGATCCATGCTTTACATTACACATGTCATCACAATCTGGAACACCTGCCCTTTCCAGCCTAAAACGATTGGTTGGATTTTCACGACAAATTTCAAAAATGGATAAACCGGACCTGATTTTCGGGCACGATCCGGTTGCCCTTACCCTTTTAAATACCGGCAATGTTCCAATCTTGTTCGAAGCACATAAAGTGCCAACCTTATCCGCGCATCACTGGGCCTTTAAACAATTGCTACGCCACAAGAATTTACGGGGCATTATTACAATATCCGACGCCTTGAAAAAAGAATATCTCAAGAAATATCCGGAAATAGAGCCAGAGCAAATCTTTGTGGCCTATGATGGTGCAGATCTCATTGAAAATATCACGGCAAAAGAAAAAGACCAAAAAGCATTACGCGGGCGCCTCAACGCATTTAATGTTGGCTACGCTGGATCCATGCTTCCCGGCAAGGGGGTTGAGCTTATCTCCCGTATTGCCGCACTCAGACCGGAATATGATTTTCACATTCTGGGGGGTACAGCAAAACAGGTACAAAAACTGGAAACGCATAACAAGCACCCGAATATATATTTCTACGGATTTAAAGAGCATGCACAGGTTCCAAGCTACCTCAAGGCATTTGATATCTGCATTGCCCCGTACCAACACCGCGCCCTTATCCGCACAGGACGCAATGTTTCGCGTTGGATGTCTCCGATGAAGATTTTTGAATATATGGCCGTTGAAAAACCGATCATCGCCTCACGCATGCCAATTATTGAAGAAATTCTTGAACATAACCACAATGCCGTTCTGCTTCCTGCTGCCAAAGAGGAAATTTGGGCAGAAACGATAGATGAGCTAAAAGAAAATGAAGAAAAACGTAAACGCCTTGCGCATAATGCTTATGACTGCCTGAAAGACAGATACACTTGGGATAAACGTGCACAAGCCATCACCAGTTTTACATTTGATCCACGCGCCGCAATCAAAACCGCTCAATATAGCCAGACGCTTTAAACCTCTACAAGAACGACCCCAATGGCAATCAAATTCCCAACTACAAATGTGGCATAGGAGAGTTTCAGCCAAGTATACTTAGGTAGAATAGAGTATCTTGAAGTATCGTATAAATCATGAATAACTGTTTCGGCCAGCTTTTCCAAGTCATTAAACGCCGGCAAGAAACGATCCATATATTCCTGCTTGTCCAAATGGCCGATATCGTTGAAATGCAACAAATTCAGCTCCCGGTCTCCGGACTTTCGATAACGGCGCTTTGGATAAATGCAAATAATAGCGGCCATAATACTCAGAACCGCCGTAGCAATTGATATAATCGCCGCGTTCCCAAATGTGCCATGTTCCACAGATGTGATGCAAACCGGAATCAATATGGAATTCAGGAAAATCATAACCTGCGCCTTTTGATCCAGCAGCTCAATCACAGTCATGAACTTGCCAATCGTTGCAGACATAACCTGACCACGCAATAACGACTGCCAACGCTGTTTTTCTGATAGTTCCGACATAACCTGAAATGCCCCCAATGAATATTATAGGCATTATGTGTATCAGATTATTCTAATTTGAGAAGTCTATTTTTCAGACTCTTGGGCAGAATCCACTTCGTTCTCTTGCTTTTGCGCATCAGCAGGCACGTCACCGTCACCAGCCGCCGGCATGATTTCCTGTAAATCCGCGGCCATATCATCCATCGCGATATTCGGCATCGAATCCTCTTCTACAGTATAGTCTGCAAGGCCTTTAGGTGTCTGATTATAAAATCGATCACCATATTCATCTGCCGCAGAAACAGGAGAAGATAAACCAATTCCTATAAAAAATACCGATAATCCAAAAACAATCCAACGCACCACTTTACCTCATTTATACTCTCTCATTGACGAGTTGCGCACATGGTAACACAATCACAAGTATTATGTCAAAAATGAATTTCTTTATTGTGCTCTGTTATCCACTTGCTATGATAAGAAACTGGTGAAATTATTGTCTATAAAATAGAAAATACAGATAAGCGGTTCAGAACAATGGAAAACATCGATCTTCCCCTACCAATTGGAATTGAATACATGTCAGATCATGAAGAAAATGGTGATGATGACAACAAAGAAGAGCACGGCTTGGTTCTAAAAACCCGCCCTAAAACACAAAAACCATCAATGTATAAGGTATTGTTATTAAACGATGATTATACCCCCATGGAATTTGTTGTCCATGTCCTGGAAAGTATTTTCAAGAAAAATCGTCAGGAAGCCACAGACATCATGCTTCACGTTCATCGCCGTGGTGTCGGTGTATGCGGCATTTTCACCTACGAGGTTGCAGAAACAAAAGTCGCACAGGTCATGGACTTTGCCCGCGCCAATGAGCAACCATTACAATGCACAATGGAAAAAGAATAAAACCATCTTACTGCTGACCCGTGGACAATAAAGAACACCATCGGTATTCACCGCCCCCCTTGCAGTTCGTTCATTTGATGCTATGATCCCGCTCAATAAAAAAACGGAACTTATTATGACTCTAGATGATGCAATAAACGCAATATACGACTCACTACACAATGACAATCAAGATCTTGATGAACACATCACAGCTCTGAAACAGGTCATGAAAGAGAACAAGCAAAAAGAGGCGATTTTTGATTCCACCCGCTTGGTGCAGAATAATCGGGAAGGCCGCAAACGTATGCAAAGCTATTTTAAAAAGCGCGGGATCAAAGTCACATTTAAAGAGGGCTAACCTTCATTGCTTAACCGCCGACCCGTTTCCAAATCGGATCTTTAAGCTCATCCAGAAACACTTGATGCGCCTCAATCTCTTCATCACTGGGTGCAAAAGTCCTCGGTTCACGAAACTGCCGTTCTTTAACTTGCACAATCCCCCCATCCTGAGAAGCGGATGCCTGCTGCTCTAAGCCAAGGCCGCGTTGCAACCCGCCAAGCAACTCAAGATAAACTTCTGCCAATAATTCAGAGTCAAGTAACGCCCCGTGATATGTTCGGGATGTGTTATCAATATTGAAACGCCGACATAACGCATCAAGATTAGCAGGTGATCCGGGAAATTTCTGACGCGCCATTGTCAGACTATCAATAACACGATCCCAATTGATTGGCGTATGCCCAACCTGTTCCAACTCCCAATTCAGGAATTTCATATCAAATTCAGCATTATGAATGACTAAGATTGAGTCCTGAGCAATAAAATCCATAAATTCCATATAGCATTGAGAAAAAATCGGCTTATCTTTTACGAACTCATTGGTAATACCGTGAACCGCCGTTGCCTCCGCGGGGATGTCACGCTCCGGATTAATATAAATCTGGCATGTTTTTCCCGTTGGCAAATGGTTTATAAGTTCAACCGCACCAATCTCAATAATACGATCTCCCTGGAACGGATCCATCCCGGTCGTTTCCGTATCTAAAACAATTTCACGGCTCATACGCTTATATTCCCTTATCAGACTTAGGTTTCCATTATTAGGAAAGCCAATAAATTTGCAAGAAGAAGGATTATTTGACAGCCTGCACAAAAAATGCAATTGTCTGCGAGCAGTTTAGAACGATGTTACGAATGTGCCAAGGTTAAAATCGCCATTGCCCTTTCAATAAGAACATTTATCAAACGCAACATGTGCATATTCATATGGTTTTTGGATAGCATGAGATAACTGTTTTATATAAAAGGAAGACACGATGGAAAAGACAGGTACAGTTAAGTGGTTTAACGACCAAAAAGGATACGGTTTCATTCAGCCTGAAGATGGCGGCAGTGATATCTTTGTTCATATTAGCGCAGTTAATGACTCGGGCCTACAAACCCTAAAGGACGGACAAAAAGTATCTTTTGACATCCATGTTGACGACAAACGTGGCAAAAGCAGCGCAGCAAATCTTAAAGAAGCATAATTTTTTTCGATAAGATCTAATCAAAATCATACATATATATGGAATGGGCTTGCTATTTCAGCGAGCCATTTTTAATTGCAGCATGCTTGTTTCAAGACATTGCTGATTACAACAGAAAGCACGGCTATGGAAAGTTTTCAAGAGCTAGAACTTAATGATGTTTTAGAAACATCTCTAAGACACATGAAATACGACAAACCCACCCCAATTCAGGCACAGGCAATACCTGTTGCGTTACAGGGACAAGACATTTTGGGATCCGCCCAAACTGGAACAGGTAAAACGGCGGCGTTTTCCATTCCATTGGTGCAACACCTTTTGAACAACCCCAAAAGCGCCGGTATTATCCTGACTCCAACGCGTGAGCTTGGCAAACAGGTCATGGATATTATCCGCCAACTCTTAGGGCCGAAGCCATCCGTCAAAACCGCGTTTCTAATCGGTGGAGAGCCGATCCATAAACAAAACATACAACTCAAGAAACGCCCAAGACTAGTCGTCGGAACACCGGGTCGTATTAACGACCATCTAAAACGCGGTAGCCTTCACCTCGACCAGACTGATTTTCTGATTTTAGATGAGACAGACCGTATGTTGGATATGGGTTTCAGCATACAAATTGACGATATTGTAAAGCACTTGAAAGCCACACGACAAACCCTGATGTTCTCGGCAACAATGCCCGACAACATTATCAAAATGTCGAACAAATACCTGAATAACCCGCAACGCATTTCCGTTGGCTCTACATTCAATCCGGCAAAGAACATCACGCAAGATATTATCCGTGTTAAAGACATCACAGAGAAATACAACACCCTGAATACCGAGCTAACAAGCCGTGACGGCTCTATCATTGTTTTCGTAAAAACAAAATACGGTACAGATAAGCTTGCGAAGAAGTTGCGTGCCGACGGGCATAGCGCAGAAGCAATTCACGGTGACCTGAAACAAAGTAAACGTGAGCGCGTTATACGTGACTATCGCGCGAAAAAGTTCCGCATTCTTGTCGCAACGGATGTGGTTGCACGTGGCCTTGATGTTCCACATGTTGAACATGTCATCAATTATGACCTTCCCCAAGTACCGGAAGACTATATTCACCGTATTGGCCGTACGGCACGTGCCGGTAAAAAAGGCTCTGCACTCTGTCTGATTTCCCCACAAGATGGAGGGAAGTGGCATGAGATTGACTGCCTCATGAATCCGGAGAAGAAAAAAGAACGCTCCCCCTCTGGCGGACATAAGAAAAAACGTCCACCACGCAGAAACAACGCATCATCTGGGCGCTTCAACCCTGATAAGAAAAGATCTAGATCTGACCGCCGTGATGACAGACCATCATCAGATAGGCCAAAACGCAAAAGACCATCTAGAGATTCTGAAGGAAGTGAGAATTCAGAAGGTAA
>JBOEGQ010000005.1:0-202458 GCA_050633505.1 Alphaproteobacteria bacterium | reverse complement strand
CCAGAGATTCTGACAGAAGTGAAAACTCAGAAGGTAAAAGATCATTTAAACCCAAATCACCACATCGCGGTGATGGTGATAAGCCACTACAACGTAAAAAGCCAAAAAGCGCGCGCGTGAATAAGGACAAGGGCAAGCCAAAGAAAAAAGCCTAAGGAAGCCTCTCATTAGAAAGCACCGTCTTCAACCATTCGGTTAAGAATGTTGAGGTCTGGTGCTTCAATTGCTCTGCATATTGATCTGTATCCACCCTGATCTGATGAATATCTGCGACGGGCGACTCTCCCGTCAATTTGGCGACGTGCATACCTAAAAGCTCATTAATGAATCCGCACTCTACTTCGGGGTGGAATTGTGTTGCCAAAACATTTTTTCCATATGTATAGGCCTGATTTGGGTACATCTCCGATGATGCCAAAAGAACCGCACCATCCGGCAGATCGAACGTATCCCCGTGTGAGAAAAACATCTGCGTTTGATCAGCGGAAAAATGCTTCACTGGTGTATTTTCACCCGCCTGCGTTAACGTCAATGGTGCCCAGCCAAGCTCAAACCCTTGCGCGCCTGCATACACCTTTGCACCAAGTGCCGCAGAGATCAACTGCGCCCCCAAACAGATTCCAAATGTTGGTAAATCATCTGCAATACGCGCTTTTAGGAATGCAATTTCATCTTGCAGAAAAGGATATTCCCTTTGATTCGGAACCCCCATCGCCCCGCCAAGTACAATAACCAGATCATCTTCTTTCGGGTCATATGTCGATATATCCTCTTTGAATATATCTATATACCGCACAGATATATCGTTATTCTGCAGAACAGGCGCAAGAGAATGCAGATCAATTGATGTTGCATGCCGGATAACCAAAGCCGTTTTTGTCATGTTTTTATCCCTTACTGTTTAAACAATTTTTATGATCTTCATGTATTTTTTCAATAACCGATTTAAGTTCTTTCATCGCATACGCGCGCCCCAATCCGGTTTTAATGACATAATCTGCATGCAAGCACTTTTCCTTATCAGGCATTTGTCGTTCTAAAATCGCATGGAATTTTTTTTCACTCATCCCCGGTCGCTCCAGAACCCTTGCGCGTTGCAGATGATAAGGGGCACTAACCACAACTGTATAATCCACACGTTTTTCTGCGCCTGTTTCGAACAACAGTGGAATGTCCAAACACACCATATCTGCACCCTTTAAACCAAAGGAACGGATAAACACATCTTGTGCTTGCCGTACTAAAGGATGCAAAATCGATTCCAGAGTTTGTCGGTGCGCCCCGTCATAAAAAACAAGATTACCTAGCTCTTTACGCTTTAACAGCTTCGTCTTACGATCGTAAATATTGGGATATTCGAAATACGGGAACGCCGCCACCACAGCCTGATAAGCCCCCCCATCAGGCTTTAAAAGCGCGTGCACCTCATGATCTGCCTCATGCACAGGAATATTCATGCCGCGCATCATCGCACCAATTGTTGATTTTCCCATTGCAATTGATCCGGTTAATCCCACGACAATCATTACTTAGACATTCCTCATCCTATATGACCATGCCATCACATAGGATTCATCAAGACTTTTCAATACCCTTTATAAATATATCAATCAGGGAATGGGCAATCCGCTCCATTGACATATCCTGACGAACAATCCCGATTTTCCCGGTTTCCTGCAAGAAACACAGGCCATGCACCGAAGACCATAGCATACGCGCCGCCATCTTCTGGCGCACTTGATGCTCAGCAGAAAAATACCCCCGCATTTGCCTTTCAAGAGGCGCAAACATTTCCTCAATCTTACCATCGAACCATTCAGGCAATTCAAAATCATCAGGCGTTGTGTGTTGAAAAAGCATCAACCAATGCTTTCTGTTGTTTTGTGTAAAACGGATATAAAGCGAGGCCATTTCCTTCATGTTCTGCACAGGCGCCTTATCCAAATGGTTACATGCTGGATCATCAAGTAGCATGCGGAGCTGCGTCAACGTGCGCGCATTAACCTGTAAATATAAATCATCCATAGAATCAAAAAGATTATAGATTGTACCGGGCGTATACCCGATTTCACCTGCAATACGCCGAGCACTCAAATTCTCAAAACCATCCAGTCCAACAATATCCCAAGATGTCTCTAAGATAAGCTCTTTTAATTCTTCACGTGTATGGTCACTACGTCTTGCCACAAAAATATCCCTTCTGTTTCAGAATACTCCCATATTGAACAATGTTCAATATATCAAGACTGTAAATATAAAAAAATCTCCATAAAACGGAGATTCTTCGAAACGCAAAATTTTTAATAAAATGGTATCCCGTACGGGATTCGAACCCGTGTTGCCGCCGTGAAAGGGCGGTGTCCTAGGCCTCTAGACGAACGGGACAGAAAGCGTATGTCGCTTGAGACGTAGGGGTTTATAATCTTTTATGACCCTACAAATCAAGTGCTTTTTTTAAAATTATCAAAAAAAGTTTATTAAGCAGCATTTGGCGGCTGAATAACCTGCTGTTGGTATACAGGATCGTTAGCCGCAGGTGTAGGCATAACTGGCGCAGGTGCTTGTTCATCCGGTTCAAGAGAGGCAACATCAACAACCAATTCAAGTGGATTTTCATAAATTGCCGCGCGTGCAACCCCTGCATCGGCAAAACCTTTATTTACATCCTGTGCATATTGGGACAATTCATTCAGATCATTTGCATGTGCGATTTCCTCTAATGCCGATAATTGCGCATACGCATCACCCGACATGGTCGCATCATAAACATCATCATGCAACTCAGGCGGTAACTTATCGTACAGCTCTTCAATCATATATTCGACGGCAATATTAGGATCACGTTCCGCCAATAGGGCATCCACATCCGGTGCAAATTCCAATGCATCACTGCCATTCCATTCGCCATATGGGTCTGCCTCATTCAGCTCCCCTTCCCAGCGCGCATCGTGTTGTTCTTGGCGATTGTCGCTTAAATTGAAACTGCGGCTTCCGGTACGAGCTTGCAAGGACTGGTCAACATCACGTTCAAGCGTTCTATTCTTACCGAGCTCTCCACTGGTTACACTCGCCATATCATTCAAATTGGCCAGAGTTCCTTCATTTCCACTATCCCCGACTTGCCAAGACATAACATCAACATTATTGCCATCGCGCATACGTTCCGGATTTAGGTGAAGCTCATCATAATACGCCTCCCGCTCCGCGGCAGTATTAAGATCCAAAGGGTCACCAGCGACCAACTGTACATTTTCAAATGTATCTGAACCGTTTTTTTCCGTAAAATGATTGGTCAATGCCATATTTTCCGCCACCTCAAATAAGAAAGATTATTCCTGTTATTCTACACACAAACCAAAGTAGAATGCAAAAAATATCCGCTTTTATGCTGCATCATCCATATAAACAGGCTCATTACTGTGCCCATCACATACCTTTTCCAAAATGCCGCGCTCTGTTATATATCCGGAAATAAGCTCCGCCGGTGTTACATCAAAAGCAGGGTTATAAGCCTCAGAAAGCGTTAAACATACCTCTTGCACCGCCCCGTCTGCATCGCGTCCGAATATATGCGTTACCTCACGCTGACTGCGCTCCTCAATCGGAATCAGGTCACCGCTCTCCATCGAATAATCAATCGTTGGATAAGGCAAAGCAATATACATCGGAACATTGTTTAATTTCGCAGCAGCAGCCTTCATATAAGTCCCAATCTTATTACATGTATCCCCATTACGCGTTACCCTATCCGTTCCGGTTAGAACCAGATCAACCTGTCCTTTTTGCATTAAATGACCGGATGCATTATCGGGAATAACAGTATGCGCAACGCCATGCTGTTGTAGCTCATAGGCGGTGAGGGAAGCCCCCTGATTACGCGGACGTGTTTCACTAACCCAAACATGGACATCAATGCCCTCATCATGCGCCATATAAATTGGTGCGCTAATCGTGCCATAATCAACTGTTGCAAGCCACCCTGCATTACAGTGCGTCATAATATTAAGCGTCCTACCTTGCTTTGCCTTTGATATCTTACGAAGCAAATTCAGACCGTTTAAACCAATGTTCCTGTTGATCTCAACGTCCTCATCACACATCTCCTGTGCCCGCTTATAGACCGCCTCCTGACGTTGCGCCTCTGGCAGATCCTTAACAACCGCCTTCATTTCATCCAATGCCCAACGCAAATTAACCGCAGTCGGACGTGTTGCCAGTAATGTGTCATAGGCATGTTGCACCATTTTATCAGACGCATCCTGACGCATAGCCAGACAAAACCCGTATGCCGCAGTCATCGCAAGCATCGGCGCGCCGCGCGTCCACATTTCACCAATCGCACACGCCGCTTGCTCCATCTCAGTTAATTTCACCTCAACAAGATCCCAAGGCAATTGCCGCTGATCAAAGATCCGAACGGACCAACCATCCTTATTGAGCTCAATTGACCGATAATGCGTTCCGTTAATTTTCATCTCTACATCCCTATTGTGATCTCAAAGCTTACGCCCGAATTCATTTATAAAACCATGGTTATTAATACACATAACACAACCTTTTGGACAAAAATTTGACATTTGTATTTAAAATAATGTAAATACCTCTTCCAACCTCAAAAGAATATGGCAAATAATGGATACAGGCATACATATTAACGGCAACACAATCCATCTTAGCTACAATGGCCAAGATCGCTTCAGATATCGTATTAATGCAGATGAGAACCACACAAAACAGACGTTTCAAATCATTGATGATACCTTATTCAATACAGTATTTGCCGCCTTTAAAATAGATACAGATCAGGAATTAGCAACGCGCATTAACAAGAAGTCTCTTACCCCTTCGGAATATGCTGCAAAGCTCTCAAAACAGATCGCCGAGATCGACCCAAAGGATATCGGCATAAGAGAAACACGTTCAGAAACATATAATCACAGACGCGACGATACCGTCATCTTTGAATATTTCCACGGATCTGAGATTAAGAAGCTGAACATCAATGACTTGCCCCATGAACCGGATACGTCCATTTGCGTACAAACAATATATCAGGGCACCCCTCAGGCAGGTATCTTATTACAAGAATATATCACACAAGAAAAAGGGGAAGAAAGCACCATATTAGCGCAACAGGAAAGAAATGAAAGCGGGCAACAACAAGGCATAGAAGCCAAACGTTTAGGAAACCAAACGGTAAAGGTAACCGCATATCAAGATGGAATAGCATACAGCACGACCACAGCGCATATTGATGACGACCTGAGCGAAGTAATACGCCAAGCAGACCGCACCTTGCAGGATCATACTACGCAACATGATCCTTCTGTATTGGATGCATAAAGATCATCTACGCGCTAACAGGCTCTGCCAGAATATCTTCGAAATTATGCAATACGGCATGACCAAGTGCATCAAATAATGCCTTTTCCCGATCAAGGATAATAACATTCATACCTGCCGTCGCGGCCGCATTAATTTCCTCAACACTATCAGATAAAAAGAGAATCTCATTCACCGGAAAACCGACGATACCCGCGATTTTTTCATATGACTCTGTTTCTTTCTTACCACCAGTTTCTGTATCGAAATACCCGGAAAATAAGGACGTAATATCCCCGACATGCGTATTGCCAAAAAGCAATTTTTGCGCAGGAACAGAACCGGATGAATAAACATAAAGATCAATACCCTGATCCTTCCATCGCTTTAACCCTGTTAGTGCATCATCATAAATATGACCAACCAATTCGCCGTTTTTATAACCCTCTTCCCAGATCATGCCTTGCAAGGCCTTCAAAGGGGTAACCTTTTGATCCTCATCAATATAGCGCAGCAAAACCTCAATCACCTCTTGCGTATTCAAATCCGTATTATTCTCTTCGCTTCGCACATCATTTAAAAGCTGCATAACGTCTTTATCATGCTCATGATCCCATATGAAATCAGGTAAATGCGCAACCGCATAAGGAAATAACGTATCCTTTACAAAGGAAAGAGAGCTCGTTGTCCCTTCAATATCTGTCACAATGGCTTTTATTTCTTGCTGCATCTTTTAGGCGGCCTTTTCTTCTTGGGAATCAAATTTAGGGAACTTCTGCGCAATATCATCACCGGTGAAATCCGCAACCCATCCATCTTTTGATGTAAACAGACGAATGCATGTCAAATCCGGCGTTGGCCCCATATCGAACCAATGCTTCACCCCTGTAGGAACGCTAATCAAATCACCACGCTCACATAAAGTCATATAAACCTGACCATCCACACGCAGATAAAATATGCCCGCGCCCTCAACAAAGAAACGCACTTCATCTTCACTATGCGTATGCTCATTCAGGAATTTCTGGCGCAATTCATCCTTTTTCGGATTATCAGGTGCAATACGAATAACATCAACAGACTGATAACCATTTTCGTTTTGCAAACGCGCAATATCACGAGCATAAGCATCCATAACCTGTTCATCACCCGCATCATCAGGCAAGATCCCTTGCGTTTCCCAACGCTCAAACCGTACATTAATCGCATTCAGATGCTGCGCCATTACGACGCCATCTGTTGTTTCAAGCGTCACGTTATCTGGCTGATTATCCGGATAAATTGTTAATTTGCTCATACCTTACGCTCCTTTAATTTTTAGGATCTCTAATTCACATGACAATAAAAATTCAGTTGCCTCAATAACGCGTTCTGCCTCATCCATATCAGCCCCCCAGCCATAAATACCATGAGATCGGATGATATAAGCCGCTGTTTCCGGCATCTTGTTAAACACACCCTGAACCTGATCACTTAATTCTATCATATCCTGTGTGTTGTCAAAAACCGGTAATGTAATTTTTGTTTCATGCGTTTTAATACCGGGATACGCTTTCAACAATTCATACCCCTCAAGATCAATATTTTGTCCCACCGGTAATAATCGCGATAACACGGTATTGGCCACCGAATGCGTATGCAAAATGGCATTAATATGTGGATATACCTTATAAATCTGACAATGTAATAATGTCTCAGCAGATGGTTTTTTCTCTTCCAAAGGAACACCGGATAGCGTCGCACGCATCACCTGATTTTGAGATAACTGTCCCTTATGCGCACCTGAGACCGTGATTGCCATTTCGTCATCACCGGTTCGTATTGAATAATTACCACTGGTCGCCGGGGCAAGCCCCATTCGGTCTAACCTATTCCCCGCCCGTATAATCCGGGATACTGCATCTTCAAATGATCCTGTCATGATCATAGTTTATACGCAAAGCCAACACCACACGCAAACGAAAAACCCCTGCAAAATGCAGGGATTTAAGAAATCGATAAAATAAAAACCAACAGAAGTTAGGCGCTTATGCTGCCATACGCTGTGTTGCTTTATTGATTGTCTCTGAAACTTGTGCACTTACAGGCTCAACACCCTCGGTAAGAACCTTTGCGCTAATCTCAGAAATTTTTGTAGCACCGGCCATGAAGTCATCAAAATTTGTCTGTGCAATTTTATTCTGCACCTCGGCAAATTCATTGATGGTCTTAACGCCCATTGCTTCTTTCATAAATTTACTTTGCTTCTCAGCAGAGTTTTGTGCCAAAGACATCATCGCTCCAACGATATCTTCTGCGCCTTTCATAATAATACCTGCAGATTTTGTGCATGCCTCTGAATAACTTGCACCGAAATCTGTTGTTTCTTTAATCAGTTTTTCAAACTGAGCTGTTGTCTTGCTCATCTCAAATCTCCTTAAATATGATTGTTCCTCGGGGAAGGAATAGGAACCTCAAATCAAAATTAACGTATCAAAAAATTTTGCGTTGCACAACGCATATTTACACTATCAAACTTCGGATAAAGTGGTCAAGCGTTTTTTGTGCGATGCACAAAATCAAATTTAAAAGCCTAAAATAGACAGAAACAATAAAATGAGATATAATGCTGTGCTGTAATAGGGGGCAAGGAAAACCTCTGTTTTGGTCGTTTATCACTCAACTTTTTCACAAAGAATATCATATGATGGAACACAAGCAGAATTCGTATTTCAAAAAGCCTATCCTTAAAGCCTCCTTTCTGGCTTTCACATTCACCTGTATGTGCACTTTCTTCATCTTACAATCCACTGCCCATGCAAAAAGCACTTGGGATCTAGTATACCCCGAGAAATATGCTGCTTTTGTTATGGATGTAGATAGCGGCGCGATCCTATACCGATACAATGCCAATAAAAGATTACACCCTGCCTCTCTTACAAAAATGATGACGTTGTTGTTGTTGTTTGATGCGCTGGACTATGGCGCAATTCATCTTAACGACAAGATCTATATCTCAAAACATGCCGCCAGCATGATACCAAGCAAAATTGGTTTAGAACCCGGATCACACATCAGAGTCAAAGACGCAATTTCTGCGCTATCTGTGAAATCAGCAAACGACATCGCCGTTGCTGTCGCGGAAAAACTCGGCGGATCAGAAGGGAAATTTGCCCTTATGATGACGAAAAAGGCGCGCGAGCTGGGAATGACAAGAACACGCTTCATGAATGCATCCGGCCTACACGATTCACGTCAAGTCAGTACCGCGCGAGATGTGGCAAAATTATCCCGTGCACTAGTTACACGCTATAAGAGACACTATCACCATTTCTCAAAGTCCAGCTTCACGTATCAGGGCAAAACATATAAAAGCCACAACAGATTAATGCAATCTTACGCTGGAATGGATGGCCTGAAAACCGGATATATTCAGGCATCAGGTTTTAACTTGGCCTCTTCCGTAACACGCAACAACCGTCGCGTTATTGGTGTTGTGTTTGGCGGAAGATCAGGAAAACTACGCAATGAGCATATGGAAAAATTGCTTGATAACGCATTTGCAAAGCTACACAGCACAACCAGCATAGCGCAGCATTCCATTCCTATACCGGGCAGAAAACCAAATACACAAGTGCAAATGGCAAGCCTTTCATCACAACGCACCTTACCACGCATAACAACCGGAAAAACAGCAACGAAAACATCACGTTGGGATGTCTTATATGCGACACATCAAAATTCAATGTTCAACCGTATGATCGGACAAGGTGACTATGACATTACAGTGCGCAACCGTATTGAAACAGGATTGATTGCAATCTCAGCGCATCTGAATGAAAAAATTCCATCGTATATTCTTCACAACAAAAAAAGTGGATATGCCACCCCTGTAACAACCACCCCAAAAGAAAAGCCACGTACCCGCACGGGCAGTTGGGGCGTTCAAATCGGGGCGTTCACAACACGGGACAACACCGATAAAGCCATCACACAAAGCCTGCAAAAGCTTCCCTCATATCTTAATCACGGACGGAGCACAATCGCACCAATTCAAACCAAGCAGGGATGGATCTACAGAGGGCGCCTGCAAGGATACAGCAAAGAAGCCGCGCATGATGCCTGTGCTATCTTAAATGACTGTATCCCCCTATCCCCCGGTGCACTATAACGGATGCGTTATCATGCAAAGCATGCACCAGAAGCATTTCAGACAAAACACACAGGAATCAGGGAACGTTCTGATTATCATCCTTCTGGCCATTGTCTTGATCGGCGCCCTAACCGCGGCAATGCAAGCCACATCGCAACAGAAATCACACATTGATGATGAAACCCTCATCTTAAGAGCAAATCAAATCCAAAGCCAAAGTGCAGAGTTTGAGCGCGGCATAACATTCATCATGCAAAATGGACACAGTGAATCCGATATCCGCTTTGCCCACCTCAACGCACATAGTGACTACGGTAATTTAAGCACCGACAGCGATACCAGCGACCAACTTTTTGCAAGAGATGGCGGTGGCGCAACATATCACACCCCACCAAATAATATTAATGATGGAAGCCAGTGGGAATTCTACGGCCACACTGCCTTGCCCGATACCGGATCTGACGCAGCAGAACTTATTGCCGTATTACCAAATATCAATCAGCGCTTTTGCGAAAGAATAAATGATATCATAGGCTATACTGGACAACCCGAAGATAGTGCAACCTGCATCCATGGCGGCAGCATTGAACGATTTGACGACACAACGCAATTCGACACATCGCCAAACACAACGGACTCCACAACATTTTCTATCACACCCCCCTTACGCGGATGTATTGAATGCACAAATGATGGCAGCTTCCATTATTTTCAGGTTCTGATGGTGCGCTAGAACGGGGAATTATTATTTCACCTTAAAGATACGCGTTTGCGTTTGGGAAAGCTTACGAATTTCTGCAGATAAAGGCATTGAGTAATCAAAACGCCCAACAATCTGGCCACTATGCACATCCATCATACGCAAATACACATCAACCTGCTTTGCCTTAACCGCATAGGTGCCCCTTAAACGAAACGAAACTTTTTCCACCTTCACAGAGGATGGATCATTCACCGAAACTTTATGGAGATCAACATGATACCCTAACTCGGAAAAACGCAGACCCACCCCTTCCGGGACAGCATGTCCAAACGGTGAACTCACACCGGCATGATCCATTTCTTCCAAAGGAACAACCTCTATAACATCGAACGTATCGATAGACGAAGAAACCTGACTAATTAGAAAATCAGCTGCAGCATAATTTTTTTCCTTCAGGTTTACATCAGGCCTTGCAAAAACACCATGCGATGCCGCAAGGAGACCGGCACTGACAACCTTAAAACCAACGACCTCTCCACAGGACACGAGAACAGGGCAAGCCGCCAACATAACCAGAAAAACCCGAAAATGCTGCACAGTCACATCCCTTTCATTTTTAATATGTTAGATATTATTGCGGCTTACTCAATGCACATAAAGGCAGGGGTACATCACTCTGCCCTGCAAAAGAAAAACCATAAAGTGGCAACGTATAAATTCCGCCAACATAATCAGCCGGAACACCTTCGATACTATCCATCGCCAACGCAATATAGATCGGTTGAATTTTTTCATCACCAGAGACAATGCAATCTGTCTCCCGAATATCTTTTGTCACCAAGTCAACAACAACCGCATCACGCATATCAGTAGAAAGGAGATATCCACGTTGCGTCAAAGCATCACGTAACAAGTGATCAAATGTGTTGTAGAAACTGCCTCCCTCAGGCATTTTCAAGAAAACTTCTTCCGCATTAAAGGATAGCTTTTTATCAAGCTTTTCCGCGAGATCTTGTGCCGCCGCACCCAGTGCCAGAACCATGTCCTGATTCTTCTCAACAGAATATTCATATCCGATTTCAGGTGCTTCTTCACCCTCTACAGATTTATAAACTTTATCAAAAGAGCTATACCCGCGCGGCATTGGCGAAGGCCCTGAACAACCGGATAAAATAAGCATACCAACAAGACATGAAGAAAAAACAGATAAAGAACGCATAACGACCAAAAAACCCTGCACAGAAAAATTACCTTAGACAGAACGTCTTGATAGAGTTTAACAAGTCTTTATAATCAGGTACAGAGATTAATGTAATTTACGCACGGCTTCTTCACCTGCCTCGTCAGACCAACACCTGCACCACTAATCATATGAGTGATCGGAATCATTCCCATGGTTCGGTGCCACCTTCATCTCTACATCGGAATTCAGCACATTATGCTCCAACTCATATAATGCGCCGGCACGTGTTCCATGTTGCGAGGCAATGACATTTTGCACATCGATTTTCTCTAACAGCTGGGTAAATAAAGGTGCGACAGAATATAAATGCGTTGTACCATCCTCCAAGAACAAATCTTCATCTAAGCTCTCAGAAGATGTATTTTGCAAAATTTTAGCATTCTCTAAGGCATCACTCCCTGATAATTGATAGCCATGCACCCCGGCTCCAACTGGATCGACACCCGCCATTTTTCGATGCGTCCCAAGCATGCGTCGCGGCGTTCCACCAATCACATACAAGTTATCAAATGCCTTCTTTTCATACGCGCCCGGCAACTTCTCAAGCTGTTCTTGAATATACTCACCAATATCATGCCCGTTAACCTCTTGCTCCACAATTGCAAGAGATCCGAGTGGAAGGCTGATCTTGGAACTAATTTCTCCATCTTGAAGAATGGCAAATTCAGAAGAGCGCCCGCCCATATCCCAAATAACACCTTGCGCATCACTACCAAATGCATGCATAACGCCCAGCGCACTAAAGCGCGCCTCTTGTGCCCCTGTTAAAACTTGAGTCTGGTGCCCGATTTTATCATAGACCCGATCGGTAAATTCATCAGTATTCCCTGCATCACGAAGAGCGCCCGTCCCGATAACCATCACATTACCTTGAGGGATAGACGAAATTATATCCTGATGCTTATTCAAAAGTCGTAAAGATTTATGAACCCCCACCGGATTAAGATCATTCGTATCAGGGTCAAGCATCCCTAGTTTTGAGTGCACGGTTTCAGGAGCTATAATTTCTGCACCCGTTTGGACGTCGCTCGCCCGAACATGGGTGGAGTTTGAACTAAACTCTACCAGACAGATCACATTTGAATAATCTTTATCCATACCCAACATCTTTTTTACTTTTCCCGTCCTTTAACCCTATCCAGATCATCATAAAAACGCCAGAATTTTATTGTGTTCCTCTTCTTTCTCTTTCAAGATACAAACGATGGATGAAGAAACAGTAAAACAACGTAGCCCTTTCTATGCAGGATATACGGCAATTGTAATTGTCGGCATACTTATCTGCGTTAAAGCAATCGCCTATTATGAGAGCGGCTCAATGAGCGTCCTGTCATCTCTAACAGACTCTGTTCTTGATTCCCTTATCTCCATAATGACATTGGCAAGTCTTTACTACGCCAGACGCCCTGCGGATGAGGATCACAGATGGGGGCATGGAAAGATGGAGGCGGTATCCGCCCTATTTCAAGCCGCAATCATTGCAGGCGGCGGTGCTTTTATTGTGTTTGAGGCCATCAACAGACTTATCAACCCTTCTGAAGTCACACAGCACACCCTTGCCATTGCAGTGATGATTGTATCCATCATCCTGTCTTTCGTTCTGGTTTTAATTCAAAAAAACATATTGAAACAGTCCCAATCCCTCGCCATAGAAGCAGATAGCGCAAATTACAGTAGTGATATCGTGATTAACATCGGCACACTGGCCGTACTTTGCGCAGGCCTTTATGGCACACCACAATGGATTGACCCGATATTCGCCATTCTGATCGCATTATTTATGGGCATCACGTCCAGAAATATCGCCATTAAATCACTCAATATGCTTTTGGATCGCGAACTGCCTGAAGAAGACAGATGTCAAGTCATCGACATTATAGAGGCACATAATGGCGTAAAGGGGTGGCACGACCTTAGAACGCATCGGAACGGCGCAGATTTTGTTATGTCATTTGATATTGAGGTTGACCCTGATATGCGGCTTTATGATGCCCATGAAATCGCAAAGGATTTGGAAAATTCTATCCTGACCCTCTTTCCAAATACAGAGGTTTTAATCCATATCGACCCATGCGGATACACCGATGATGCACGTCATCGTGTTAAAGGATTGCACCATTAAAAAGAAAAAATATGGACTAGTTAGCCGCGGCCACAATTGTATTGGTCGAAGATTGCGGTGTTGTATGTAACCACCATGCCTCACGGTTAATCGAGAAAATTGGCTTATAATGCGCAATACGGCGATCAGGACGGACGCTTTTGATCTGATTATCCAAAATAACCACACCTTTTTCCGAGTATACAACCAAAATCGCATGGGGAATATTCTTTTGCATATCCTGCACGATTGCGATACGCATACGGTTTTCAGGAACACCAAGAGCGCGTAACGCAACATATTTGGCAATTGCAAAGTCTTCACAATCTCCGCCACGCGCCATAAATTCAACAGGCGTTGCCCAGTAATCAGACTTACCCCAGTTTTTACTATCAACGATATACTTCTTCTTATTCATCATATCATTGACTTTATGCGCCATCTCCAAAACGGATGATGACTTAAATTCTGCCAGCTCAGCCTTCAGACCGTCAATCATCTTGTTCGTATTTGCATCATCCAGGCTTTTATCAAAGCGCGCAAACATACCTGACCATTTCGTAAAGGCCTTAAGGTTTGTTGAACGTTTTTCCTCCGCACCGAATAGAGCAGGATAAACATGAATATCATCAATATCGTTAGAAGACGATACAGACATACGCGCCGGCACATCCTTTATCGTAGCGGCATGTGATTTTTTTGAAATAACACCAAAGGAAGAACATAGCAAAAGCATAGCAGCAGCAAAACGAACGGCCTTTTGTTTCACCAAAAGACTCGCAAGCTGATATTTAGAAATTCTGCTTTGCTCTAAGAAAATTTGACCAAGCGGCTTATTCGTCTCCCTTTGTGCAAGAAGAGCGGCGGCCAAGTCACCAGATGAGACATACCCCTTTAAAATAAGAAGATCACCAATTCGATTCTTCTCAAGAGAAAGCTTTAAGGACCTGAAAATGCCTGTTTTACGGCCTTTTTCTTGACTTTTCATGTCTGATGTTCTGGTTTTACGCACTCTTTTACCCCTTATTAAGTAACGCGCTTAGCCTTTGCGCGCATTATTATTAAACACGAGAAATATTGACGAATTCCTAACAAACGCCCATAAGTGTTAATTATTGTCAAAAATAAAGGGTATTTTCCGGATATGAGCACCTCTTCTGCAAATGATTTTGATCTGATCAACAAAATACAAGATACATCCGTTTTAGTTGTCGGAGATATGATGCTTGATCGCTTTATCTACGGTACGGTTGAGAGGATATCCCCTGAAAGCCCGGTACCCGTTTTATCCGTGAAGCGGGAAAACACCATGTTAGGTGGCGCGGGAAACACGCTATCCAATATCATTACATTGGGTGCAAAAGGCAAAATACTATCCGTAATTGGCATGGATCAAGACGGAGAGAAAATCAAAACCGTCGCCGCACAGAATAATATTGACACATCCGGCTTATTCCAATCCTCCGACCGCCCGACAATCGTAAAAACGCGTTTTCTCGCCGGTCATCAGCAACTCTTACGCACCGACAATGAACGCATCGAAGACCTGTCTTCTGTTATGACCGAGACCCTAATTGAAAAAGCAAAAGGCCTGATGGATGATGTTCAGATTGTGATTTTGTCCGACTATGGCAAAGGCATTTTAACGCCACATCTGATCCAATCTCTCATCACATTGGCGAAAGAGAAAAACATCCCCGTTCTGGTTGACCCCAAAGGCAATGATTATAGCATCTATAAGGGAGCAGACGTTGTTACCCCGAATAAGAAGGAATTATCGGGCGCAACAGCAGGCATGGCAGTACAAAGTGACGAAGAGGTCATTGAGGCGGCACAGACCCTGATCCGTTCCAGTGGCATAAAAGCCGTTGTTGCAACAAGATCCCAAGACGGGATGAGCATCATCCAGAAAGATACAGCCCCCGTTCATATTCGTAGCGCCGCAGATATTGAAGTATTTGATGTCTCAGGTGCCGGCGATACAGTTATTGCCACGCTGGCTACATGTCTGGCGACTGGTGGAGACCTTGTACAGGCAGCATCTCTTGCGAATATCGCGGGATCTATTGTCGTTGCAAAGGTCGGAACAGCGCCTATTCGTAAAGATGAGTTACTAAACTTTGTCAAAGGTCACGACCCCAAGGGAGATATTGTGTCCACGGATAATGCAAAGGCACCACGTTTTGATCGTATACGTGAAGCCCCCCTTCTTTCATGGGAAGAGGCAAAAGAACAAATCCAACGATGGAAAGCACGCGGCCTGAACGTCGGCTTTACAAACGGTTGCTTTGATATTGTTCATTTCGGTCATGTTACATATCTGAACGATGCACGTAAAAAATGTGACCGCCTGATTGTTGGCCTGAACAGTGATTCATCCGTTCGTGTCCTAAAGGGGCCGGAACGCCCGGTTCACGATGAAAATTCACGCGCAGCAGTTCTGGCCGCACTGGGATCAGTCGATATGGTTATCCATTTCGGCGCAAAGAAAGAAGGCGATGATAACACCGCATGTGCTCTGCTGGATATGATACAACCCGACTTATATTTTAAAGGCGGTGATTACACGATTGACCAAATACCGGAGGCCCCAACCGTTATGCGCAATGGTGGTGAGGTGGATGTCATGCCGGTTTATGAGGGGCACAGCACAACCAACTCCATCAAAAAAATGCGTGATGAAAAAGCGGCTTAAAAAAGAGGAAAGGCATATTTGTATTACGACAACACCGTATCAAGATGCCCGCCCAACCACAGGCCACATGCAACCGTTGTGACCATAATCAAAACATATCCAAGCCCATAAAACCAGCCTAGCGCAGTGCTGATTCCGCTATGCTTTCTTAGATATGCCTCTTTGCGCTCTTTATTCGGTAGCGCATCATATTTCTTAATACGCGCATATATCGATTGGAAATACATACTTCTGGAATAAGTCGCAAAAACAAGAAAGAGCATAGTTATAAGGTTTGCAGGAAGAACCTCAACATCATAATAGCTTTCATAGAACGCAATGACTGAGAAGAGAACGGCAATCGCCCAAAAGTTCCCATGCATTTTCCGGTATCCATACCACGCAGGAAGAAAAAGAACACCCAGTAAATTAAAACGTCCTTTAACCTCAATTTTTTTGCGCTCCCCCTTTAATTTCTGATCATGCTGCAACCACAGTTCACGATAAAAATCATATTTCTCACCAATCAACTCTCTGACTTCATCACGATCCAGGAACGCCTCAACATCACCAACCTGCTTAAAAAAACCTTTATACACTGACCTACACCACTTTGCTTTTCAAAAACTGTACCAATCTCTAGATCATAAAAAATCAACCACATTAAATAAAGCATTCATTTACTTTATTTTTCTCGCACAGATATTCAATTTATGATTATGTATCCCCTCACCCATATGGCAAAGAAATTACATAATGAACACAATTGTTGACAAATTGTATTCATGTGTATACAATTGAATACATGAGTTAAAAACAAGAAGAGGATAATATGGCAGGCAGCGTCCCGTTAAGCGTCAGAATCTCACAAGATGATGCTTCCTTCATCGCCGGTTTGGAAATCGACGATGCCGTTACACCAAGCGATAAAGTCCGCGCCATAATCAAACAGGCACGCGAACGACACGGACAACGACAGGATTACAGCTCTATGATGACGCTGGCCAAGGATATTTTCCGCGATGAAAAAGAGGCTATTAAGGATTACGAGTTCCAGAATAAAGTCCATTCAGAGCTCATCATGCTGTACACCGAATGGCTGACGGAATCTTTTGCGCATTTTGGTGCGGCAGTTGATACCGCCATAGATCCGGATGCGCCGAATAAAAAGGATTTTAAGATGCTAGAGGAAGAAATTGCAAAACGCATTTTTCGTCTTTTAGATATGGTCACCCGCATGGGCGTTACAAAGAATGCACCGTGCTATGACCCGAAATTAATACATAAACATTATGAACCATTACTGGAGTTGACAGAAATGGTCGGTAAACAGCTAGAAAAAGGAGATTAACATGGCTGAGAGTATATCAAAAAGAGTGGGCAGAATTATCAGCGGCAGCATCAACGCCGTAGTAGACGCAGTCGAAGACAGCGCACCTGAAATGGTGATGGAACAAGCCATGCGTGAAGTAGATAACGCAGTTGAAGATGTACGCGTTGAACTTGGGAAAGTTGTCGCCTCAAAACATCTGGCCAATAAACGCCTATCTGAGAAAAACAAAATACACGAAGAGCTTAGTGAGAAAATACAGCTTGCGGTGAAAGAAGAACGCGATGACCTTGCCGAAGCCGGAATTGAACAGCAACTCGATATCGAGGCACAGATCCCTGTTCTTGAGCACACAATCGGCGAATGCGGTGATAGAGAACAAGAGCTGGAGGGCTTTATCGGCGCATTAAAGGCAAAGAAGCGTGAAATGCAAGAAGAGCTTAGATCCTTCCGCAAGGCACAAGAAGAAAGTGGCGCAGCATCTGCAGGCGGATCAACTGGAGGCACAAATGCCACAGCGCAGAATAAAGCAGATCAAGCCACGTCCACATTTGATCGCGTCCTTGAGAAACATTCCGGTTTGGCCGGCGTTGGTGGTGCAGACACACAAAAGGCATCACAACTTGCCGAGCTGGAAGAGCTTGCACGTGAGAATCGAATTAAAGAAAGATTAGCCACCTTGAAAAAGGCCAGCTAAGAGCAAATAGTGCTCATATTAACGAAAGATAGACAAGGCTGAATATGTTTGAATTATTACTGGCGCCCGAAACACTTCCCTTTACTGTGGCTTTAACAGTTATGTTTGTGATTGCCTTCATCGAAGGTGTGGGAACGCTATTGGGATTTGGAGTATCCAGCCTTGTTGACAGTATTTTACCTGACTTCGATATCCCCGATCTGGATATTGATCTTGGCACAGATAGCATCGGGACAGATCTGGACACCCCCTCAACACTTATTGCAAGTCCGGGCGCATTCGGACAGTTTTTAAGTTGGTTACGCGTTGGAAAAGTCCCTGCCCTTATCCTATTAATCGTCTTTCTGGTCGGGTTCGGATTATCAGGCCTGTTTATCCAACAAACCCTTTATAGTGGAATTGGATTTATGTTACCGGCCTTTATCGCCATTATCCCGGCATTTTTCGCCGCGCTTCCCTTTGTTCGTGTTTGCGGTGGTGCATTGCATGCCATTATCCCAAAGGATGAAACCGACGCGGTATCCAGTGACAGCTTTATCGGACGCATGGCGGTTTTAACATTGGGCGATGCATCACAAGGCACACCGGCAAGCGCAAAAGTGCGCGATCAGCACGGAAAAGAACATTACATCCATGTTGTCCCTGACGAAGACGAGACAATATTAAAGGCCGGATCAACGGTCTTGTTGGTTAAAAAGGATGGCAACATATTTTCTGCCATCCACCCAGAGAATAAAGCGCTTGATAACGGCGCATAAAGAATTCACAGGAACGATATACGTTCTACTGAATAAATAAAAAATGAGTTTAAAACATATAATATTTTAGGAGTACACATAATGGACGGTATGTTGAATATAGCAGTTTACGCGGGCACAATAATTTTTGCGCTGTTAACAATCGGGATGATTTTAACACGCCTGTATCGCAGAGCATCAAAAGAAATCTCTTTCGTCAGAACAGGCTTTGGTGGTGAAAAGGTCATCATGAATGGTGGTGCACTACAATTCCCCGTTCTACACGAAATAATTCCGGTAAACATGAACACACTTCGTCTGGCAGTCAATCGTTCCAATGAACAGGCCTTGATTACGCGTGACCGCATGCGTGTTGATGTTGTGGCAGAATTCTATGTTCGCGTACAACCGGTAAAGGAATCCATCTCGAACGCGGCGCAAACCTTAGGACAGAAAACGATGCGTCCTGAGCAACTTAAAGAGCTGGTTGAAGGTAAGTTTGTTGATGCTTTGCGCTCTGTCGCGGCAGAAATGAGTATGGAAGAACTACACGAAAAACGCGTAAACTTTGTTCAGAAAGTACAAAACGTTGTAAGTGAAGACCTTCTTAAAAACGGTCTGGAACTTGAAACAGTTTCATTAACAGGCCTTGACCAGACAAGCATGGAATTCTTCAACCCGAATAACGCATTTGATGCACAAGGGTTAACGCGCCTTACCGAAGAAATCGAGGCACGCCGTAAGATCCGTAATGATATTGAGCAAGACACAAACATCCAGATTAAAAATAAAAACCTGGAGACTGAGCAAGAAAGCTTAAAAATTTCACGTGAAGAAGAATATGCACGTCTTGCGCAAGAACGTGAAATTGAAATTCGCCGTGCATCACAAACTTCAGAAATTGCAAAAGAGCAGGCCTCAAAACAACGCGAAGCCGAAGAAGCCAAAATTACGGCTGAAAAAGAAGTGCAACAAGCCAAGATTATTGCAGATCGCTCAATTGAAGAGGAACGCATTACAAAACAACGTGTAATCGAAACACAAGAAGTTGAGAAAGCCAAAACTGTTGAGATCGCAAGCCAAAACCGCGATATCGCAGTTGCAGAAAAGTCCAAAGAGCAATCTGTTGCCAAAGCCGAAGCAGACGAAGCGCGTGCCAAAGCGGTTGAAGCAGAGGAAAAAGTTGTAACCGCACGTGAAACTGAAATTGCAGATCGTCAGAAACAAATCGAATTGATCGAAGCAGCAAAAGAAGCGGAACGCGAAGCGATCAAAATCAAGGTTGAAGCAGAGGCACAGAAACAAGCCGCATCCGATGATGCAGAGGCCATACGTGAAACCGCACAAGGTGAAGCGGACGCCGAAAAACTACGTGCAGAAGCAGCAGAAATTCGCTATCGCGTGGATGCGGAAGGTAAGCGTGCAATCAACGAAGCGGCAAACCTACTCTCTGATGAACAAATCAGCATGCAGGTTAAACTTGAGCTCATCCAGAACCTGGAAAATATTATCCGCGAAAGTGCGAAACCGATGGAAAATATTGACGGTATCAAGATCGTACAACTTGACGGGCTCAACGGATTTGGTGGAGCCAATGGCGGTGGAGCACCAGTCGGCGACGCATATCCGGCCAATACCAATCTGGCAGATCAAGTCATGAACAGCGCCCTAAAATACCGCGCACAGGCACCTTTGCTGGATAGCCTCCTGAAAGAAGTTGGTATAACCGGCGGTGATTTTAACGGCTTTACTGAAAATCTGGTAGCACAAGCAGATCAAGAAGAGCCATCTGCTCCGGCTGCGATCGAGACAAAAAAGAAGTCAAAATCGACAAAGAAGAAGCCAGATGTTTTCGACAAAGAGAGCGCCAAGCCTAAAAAGGCACAAGCCCCTAAAACATCAACGGCAAAGCCATCACCCAATGATGACCTACCAAAAGCATCTTAAACATCCCCACAAGAAGGCCTTCTCGTAAGGCCTTCTCTTTTTTTTACGCATCATTATGACGAAAAAATCCAAAAGAAAACTGCAACCAAGAACGACCTTTATCTTTATGATTATCGGAGCCTGCATTGTTGCACAAGTTCCGCTTCTCCATACCCCGTTCTCATGGATGCAAACATTTTTTCACGAAATAAGCCACGGATTAATCGCCATTATTACAGGCGGAGAAATCATTTCTATACAACTCAATCTTGATGGATCAGGTCTATGCGTATCGCGTGGCGGATGGTTGTTTCTGATTACAATTTCCGGGTATTTCGGTGCCATTTTATGGGGCGCATTAATCCATATCATCGTAAGCGCCATGAAGGATAAAAATGCATTCCTGATTGCATTACTGATCATCGGCTTAATCAGTATCAGCCTCCTGCTTTGGGTACGTGATTTCACAACATTTCTGGTACTGGGCATTACCCTAATTCCCTTTATCATCGCGTTACGATCACGCAGCTACCTTATAGAAAGATATTTCCTTCAGTTTTCAGGGATTTATATCCTTCTGGATGCCATCAAAACCCCGATAAACCTCCTCTTCATCCAAAATAGAGGAGATGATGCCGCATTGGCAGACATGACGGGAATCCCGCAGATATTTTGGGTATGTTTATGGATGGGCACAGGGTTACTGACTTTGTGGTGTCTATACAAGATACAAAACAAACGTATATGATATCGTATCCTAGCTAGAAAAAATGGTTACAGCTAATGATGCGAGAACAATAAGAAAAGGCACAAGACTCCACCGAATGGCATCCACAGCACTATGTCCATCCTCAGGGTTTCTTCTCTTTCTCAAGCATTGCCCCACTAGATTCACAATACAAAGAACAAAATAGAGTGCAAGAAGATACGGGGCAAGCACCAGAGTTCTTTCTGGTATGGATTCTATATAATTCGGATTCTTTCCTAAAATGCTAAACTTTCTGGCGCTATTATCCCAAACAAGAAGTAATCCATATACAGGTACAACCATAAAAAAAGAAATCGCGTTTTTACGAAATGACTTCCTAAAGGATAGATACTTATCCTTGCCGCAACGCACCCTATAAACTCGAATATAAACACTAGCCAAGATTGCCAGTCCGAAGGTGTAACATACCGGAGAAACAATACCCGGAAGGCTTGTTGCGTGAGCGGACTGAATACTTAATAGAAAAAAGCCCAAAGACATTGATAATATGTAGCGCACTTAGCCCTCCGAAATGTTTAACAGCAACTAGCTTTAAGTATGTTTCTTAAGAAATTCCTTCAGGTCGTCATACATGCCGTCACGCGCGGCGTACTCACTGTAATTCTTGGCAAGCCCCAACCATTCACCTGTTGATGAATGCACCTCTTGAAAAGCTTCTTTAAAATGCTCATTCGTTAATGAGGCAATATTATCTTCATGGTCACTATCATCTATTGCATAATCAACTGCGGCTTCAACCAAGGCCTCAAGATCCGCACCGGAAAACCCAGAAGTCTTTTCAACGATAAACTTTGTATCAAGGTCATCTGCAACAGGGCGCTCTTGCAATAGCAGTTTCAAAATAAAACCACGCGCCACACGATCAGGCGGAGCCACGAAAATTGTCCGGTCAAAACGCCCGGGCCTACGAAACGCGGAGTCTATAGACCATGGCACATTCGTCGCACCAAGAAATAAAAGACCTTCATTCTCATCACCAAAACCATTCATTTCATTCAAGAATGTCGAGACAACAGTCGTAACCCCCCGCATTTCATCGCCACGGCGGCGCATTGCCAAGGCCTCAACTTCATCAAAAAATAGAACTGCGGGCGCATTTGCTCTGGCCTTTGCAAAATATTCTGCAATCCGCTTTTCCGAGACACCTTGCCATTGCTCCCATATATCAGCCGCGCGAACCTCTATAAATTGTGCATTACACTCATTGGCCAATGCCCGCGCAATCATCGTCTTGCCACATCCCGGTGGCCCATACATCAAGACCCCGCCTCCGGCGCGACGTTTGAATTTCTTAAAAAGCCCGGGATTGTTAAATGGCTTAATAATTTTGCGGCGTATCTGGCTTTTAACATTTTCCAAACCACCAATATCATCAAAAGTAATTTGAGGGCCAAGCCGATCTTGGGTTTGTAATCTCAGATCAGAATCTGCATCAGTATCACCCGACCTCAGTGAAACAACATTATCACCTTGCCCTGCATCGACATTAACAGAGATCAGCCCCCACTTAGCCGCCAATGTCTTATCTTCTGCGTTTTCAAGCAACTTAAACGCCTTTTCGCGACTTTCATCACTGAAATTATCATGGGGCTCTATAATGGTTAATGCCTCCACCACAACGGTACTGTCCGGTGCATTACCAAGCAACGCAAGGAGAGCCATAAACATCCCGTCATTTCCGGGATCTTTCTTTAGCACATCAACGATTGTTTTAATTTCTGTCGGTAGCATTGGCACACCCTTTTAAATACAATGTTTAATAATCTGAAAGCTCGACATTCTTAACCTTCACTTTTTTCTTATCGATCATGGTGAATGTGCCCTGTTCAATGACAATCCACAAGCAGATCCCACCCAAAAGGTGCCATATAGATACATCAACCCCATAAAGAGATAACCATTTCAGAGCCTTTATAATCAATGGCCCGAAAAACATATATCCCGCAAAGAATGATACCGCCATACCCAATGTCTTACCCAGAAATTCTGACGCACAGAAATAGGACGTTGATAAAAGACTCGCCAGATAGAAAACCGGCACATATACAAGCCATGAAAGCCTTATAATCAATTTCATTTCTACAAGAGACGGATCAAGCTCTAAAGCTTTTCTCGCCGCCTTACGTGCCTCACCATAACGCATGAGGTGATAAGCATTCACCGCATACATGCGCCATGTCAGGGCATCTGTCGGCTCCATTTTAATGGCCTCACGATACAGGCGATACCCCATAAACATCTGATCACGTTGAAACGCGGCGTCGGCTTGAAGCCTGACAAGAGCATAAGCCTCCGGATATTCTTTTGAAAGCTCCTCAAGAATTTTTCGGGCGGCTTTACCATTGGAGAAATGCACATCGTATAAGGCATCGTACAACTTATGCTGTAACAGAGCCAAGGGAAAGCCGCTCTTTAATACATCGACGGCCTGTCTGCTCGCCTTTTTATCCTTAAGACAGAACAGGGCCTGTATCAAACATTCATGTGCTTTTAGCACTCCCGGATCATGTTCCAACCACGCTTCCGCCTTCTCTCGGGCAGCTTTATAATCCTTTTGATAGAACAAGCAATCAAAGCGTAACTCCAACGCATCACAATCTGTCGGGTTAACCGATAGCGCCCTTTGCGCGACCTCTGCCGCCGCATGAATATTACCGGCATTTAACAAATGACGACCACTCAGGACATTAACCGTTCCCATATATACAACCCTTTGCCTATATTACTTAAGATAGAAACACATACCCACACAAACCAGTATGTAAATAAACACAAAGAGAGAAAAATGTAAAATCACAAAACAGTGAAAAAGGATGACGATATACCACCAACCGGAAACATCTACATCTCGCTTCTTACTCTATCAATCAGTGTACATGAGAAAAACAACACTAATGGATAGGCAAAAAACTACTCAAAACCAACAATTGAGAAGTCTTCCACGCAAAGTACAGCTATGATGATGACACAAAAAAGCCACACACTCTTAAATGCGGGGCTTTAAAATAGGTTATTATAATCTTAGGCTGCTATCAGGTTACCGGATGTAAGCAACGCATCTTCGTCTGTAAGACCAGTTACATTATTCAGTGTCGCAATCTGGACAAAGTTGTCCGCACCACCATCAACATCAACAGAGACAATACTGTCTGATCCACTGTCAGTGATCTGCACGAAATCTGAGATCGCATCTGTCACTGGATCATAGCCAGAGAGTAGATCCGATACATCCAGCTTATCATTCTGACTTGTTTTGAAGTCGGTGATTGTGTCAACGGCATCGAATGCATTTACACTTTCAAAAACGAAGGTATCTGCATTCTTGTCCCCTGTCAGAGTATCTGCGCCAGCACCGCCATAAAGGATATCGTTTCCAAGACCGCCATCAAGGATGTCATCTCCGGCATCCCCCCATAAGATATCATTGCCATTCTGCCCATTTAGGGTATCGATGCCATCACCGCCATGCAGAAAATCATGACCATTATGGCCGCTCAGAATGTCATCTCCGGCATCGCCATAGGCGGTATCGGATGCCTTATCCCCTTTGATTATGTCGTTACCGTCACCGCCATAGAGATAGTTTTCAGCCACACTTGATGTGCTACTCGCCGTCTTGCCATAAATAATATCATCGCCGCCACCGCCATATATCGTGTCAATACCGTTACTTCCCGCGCCGACTTTTGTACCGTAGATGGTTTCACCATCATCCGTACCGATATAGGTATAGCTCTGATCCGCTAAAGCCACAGTCGAACCATCGGCAAACTCCAAAATCTCGACTGGGGAGTTAAAAACATTATTGATTAAAATAGAGCCTGCACCCGCATTCGGTGAAATCTGGATGATGAGCTTAGATGAACCAACGCGTACAAAACTAATATCCGAGAAGCTTATCCCATCGCCAAAGACAATCTTATCGGTTGTACCGCCTGTATCGGTGATCGTATCATTACCGTGACCGGAAAAATAAAGGTAGCTATCATTGGCAACACCGCCTGACAAAGTATCATCACCAAGACCACCATTGAGGATATCCTCACCATTTGTCGAGGTAAGGTGATCATTACCAATATGACCATTCAAAATATCATCACCTCTGGCCGAATGATAAGTATCATCACCAATGGTGCCATCGCGAATATCTATGCCATTTGTACCAGTTCGATACTCCCCCGTATCTGCCCAATCCAGATTGCTTGCAATATCCATTGCAATTCGGTCAACCAGATCCTGAACAGATAACGAATTATCACTCGCGAAAAGTGCCGTTTCTAATGCCGCCAAAGATGTCGCATCCAGATTTTCAACACCAACAGAAGCATCAATCATATTCACAATATTCATCCAGAATGCCGTCTTATCATCAACCTGATGACCATCTAAAGACTTCGCAAGCAGATCATCCAATGCATCCTGTTTGAAATGAGTGAACCCCTCAAACGTATCCGTTGCAGGATTATAATAAACACCATCATTGAACAGCGCCGCGCCCGCGCCTTGCGCCATCAAAATCCCGACAATCGGATAGAGCGCGGTATCAAAGGTGCGGTTTACTTGCTGCGCCGCCATTAAAACCGGATCTTTTCCCGTATCACGATATTCACTGGCGAATAGCTCCTCAAGGAATTCAACTTTACGCCCATCCACAACACCGCGAGAGCTTGGATCAACGCCGTCAACACCCGCCCAACGGAAAAGAATGCCCTGCACCTGATCCATAATAGATGCATCATCCGTAAACAGATCATCAAAATTAGTTAAGGTGAAGTCTTGTAGCAAGCTCATCAAGCTATCTGGATCGGTGGTATCATTATCAATGGATGCTGCAACATGCAGATCCGGCAAATTACCGTAACCGCGCAATGTCGTTACAAACAACGATGCAAGATCCAATGTGTAATCACCAACAAAGTTGGTATTCACATCATCATAAGTGAACCACGCATCAACAATCTCAAAGGTTTGCGCCCCTGAAGCACCATCATCAACGGTGTAGGTACTGGAATGGCTGATCCTATTCCCTTCGATATAACGGTTTGAATGCGTCGAGGCATTCAGATCAATACTCACGATGTTAAAGTCTGCAAGAGAGTACAGTTCATCGGCTTCACTAAATCCATTTTGATTAACATCTTTCCAAATCAGAAGTTCGGTAAACTGCGCGTCATTGGCATCAATAACATTATCACCATTGGTGTCATAGGCCGACAGTACCGTAAAACCATCTATCGTATCGCCAAAGAGTTCCGTGTGATCCGTGATAATTCCATCGCCATTGGTATCAATCGCCAACAAACCATCATCCGGCGCAACCCAACCTGTGGCCTCGGCAAAGCCGTCCTCATCTATATCCCAATAAACTGTTGAATCCTCGACCGATACCAACTCAACCCCATCTCCATCCAGATCAAGCGTTAATGGCGATCTTTGACGCCATATCCATAGCCTATAAAATCACCTATAAACCCTAACGCTTGCCCCAATCCCTTGGCTCCAGCAGCTAGCCCACCACCAATGACGTTTCCAAGTGTCTCAGCGTGAGGCGCAAATAGAACACCAACGCCCACTACTGCTGCTGCAGCTAGAAGTTCTGGACCAAGTAGAATCCCCGCGCCAACACCTGCAACAACAACCACTAATCCATGTGATACTTTCTCGACATATAATTTCATGGCTTCTGTAGATGGATCATCTGACGAGGAATATTGTTTATATGTCTCAGCATAATCTAACCATTTAACGCCTCGTCTGAAATATTTTGCTGCTTTTCTAGCACCTTCCTCTGCGTCTAAATGTTCCTTAGTAATATCGCTGATTTTCTCCATCTTTTCGGCTGCACCCTCAATAATGTCACTAACAGCCGCGGGAACCAGCCTCCCCGTGGCCTGCGCAATGGTCTGCATTATATCCTCTGCTCGTTCGGCTAATGTTTCACCATTCCCGATTCCATCCTCGTTACCCTCTTCACCATCTGATAAAGTGTTTTCCAAAGAATCAAGATACTCTTGGTCGTTCATCAGAACCCCTACAATATCATCAACTAAAGTAACGTCTTGACCTGATGGGTCAATTTCCTTTGCCAGTTCCTGAGCCAAAGACCGGGTAATAGATTCTTTTGCGTCATTTACAATACTTTGTGCTTCTTCACTTGTAAGATCCGTAAATTCTAGCTCTTCCATGACTGTTAACCTCTCTTGTGCTTTATGAATTTCGTTACTTCTTGATCCGCAATTGCCAAGCACATGAAGAACATAATCGCAGCAATTATGTAGAAAAATTGGATTGTGAAGGAAGTAATAATCAGGAAAAAAGTTTGATCATGATATTGCGTCCAAAAATCTGCTTTTTCCCCTTCCTCAAAAAGCCATAAAACATGGGATGGATAGATCAATTCATATATGGACGGATATATTATTAGTACTGAAAAAACCCATGAGCCAACACGCTTATTATTTCTCCGGTTATAAAGAAGACTATATTTTTCTTTATCTACACAAGTTTTATACAACATGAAGTGATATATAAGTATCACAAAACTGATGGGAAGAACTATATTCACAATAGACTTATAGTTTTCGTACAAACTTTCCTCGGAGTTGTCCAATCCGATATTGAGTGTTGTAGCTAGACCAAGATATGAAATTATCAAAATAAGAGAAATCCCTGTAAATATGAAAGTCCTTCTAAGGTAGATGGTAAAAATGAAATGATCTGGATCTCCCCTATGAATTCCTTTCTCTGTCTTGAGCCAAGATAAAGCCCCTGAGTCAACAATACTTTCTCTTTCCCTTCTTTTGGGGATAACAAAAATACTCACAAATTTCCCTTTCTGATTTCATGCCTTCGTTCAGGATCAGGGTGAATTATGTTCCTGTCGTACTTGAAGAAATTTTTTATGCCATTACTACTTTTGGGTATGATCCTGATATTTGAATTTATCTCATTTTCATTATTATAAGGAACTAAACTAATCTTTTTACCTATAACACCTGATAGGTTTTCTACTATCGGAACAGCTATGTTTTCTAGCTTCTGATAAACCTCAATATTGTGTTTCTCTCTAAGCAATCGTGAATTAAGTGTGCCATCTATAAGGCTTAGCCTTTCTTGTTCTACAGTTAGTTTAGGCCAATCTATTGATACCGAGATATTTTCGTCATATTTATTGATCGAATTAAATTTTGAAAGACCACTTTCATGATATGAAAAAATTGATTTTAAGTTATGCTCTTCACCGTTTTTGTTTTTTAAGTTAGCCAGCCCTGTCGAATTTAAATTGTCTATCAACCGACTTATTCTATATGGCTTAGATTTAACATCGGTATTCCACAATCTATTAGAGAATGCACCATCCAAGAAATCAGATATTACTTGATACTTATAATATTCAACGCCATCAATAATAGTCGTTTCAGAAAGTTGACTACCTTTATAACTAGATTCAACTTCAAATTTCTTTAATGGGTTTTCATTGTTTTTAGAAAAAGATGTAGTTACTTGGAAAGAAATCAAGAAAAAGATTAAAAATAGCAAACCCTTCATTAGTACTGTCCTTATAAAATTAGAGCTCATCATTCCATAGCATGATTCAACCGATGTATTCAAAACATAAAGTGGGCACAACCTGCCCTAAATTATAATTCCCCACGAAAGCCCCGCATGTGTGTCTATGCGGGGCTTTCCGACCTACGGTTTTGTATGTGGGAACATTAGGTCGTTTTTGATGTTTTGTCTATCCATATCCGCGCTCGCAAAGGCGGAGTGGAAGAACAAAGACAACCATATCTCCTGTTGCATTGCCAAGAAATCTTCTTGCTGCCTCACCAACAAAATCTATGACTGACTGGGCATTTGCAGACTGGCTTTCTCCGCCGCCATCAGAAGATTCACTATCCGCGTTATCATTTGAGACCTCGCCGAGATTCAGTACATTGTCAAAAAAATCAGGATTCTCAGTCATTGCCTGCGCAAGCTGATTACTTAAATCGGGATATGATCCATTTGGATCAATGCTCTTTGCATATATATCTGCGATATCTTCAATGGTTTTATTTATTACTTCTTCACCGCCAAACGACGTAATAAGTTCCTTCGTGGTTTGCTCATAGTTATAAATATCATCGGCAGGAATTGTCATTATTTACTCCTTAATTTGTTGGTGGTTTTTTCATGATTTAAATATTCGATCGTTAGAATGGACATAAAAAAACCTTTCAAAAACACCGAATGAAAAAAAGCGGTTAAAGATGCAACAAAAAGAACAAACAAGGGATCATCAAAAAATTGATGGAAATAACCATCGAATTTAGTTGAATAAAAGAAGTAGCGAATTGAATTTGGAAATAGCCCAATTAATAAAGAAAATAGCGCGCAAAACATGTATATATTTTTATCGTATTGTGTGGCTTTTATTTTATTCCATCTCACGAAATCGTATTCATCAAAGTTTTTATATTTCTCAAACAACATATAGTAATAAATCAAACTGGCCGTCATTAAGGGGCCTGAAAGTATTATGAAGAACGCATAAATATCTAAGAGCTTTGTCTCATCGAAATACCGAAACTCGTAATTATCAATTGCAATACTAAAAAGAAATGAGACTAGACCAAAGGCTATTGCCATGATGCGCATATCACGACCGGTGCGATAGCAGATGTAGTAATCAGGATCCTTTATCCACTTTTTTAAGGGGTATTGGCCAATTGTCAGAAAAGAGTATGAGGCCTTCCTTTCATCAGTAGGCGGCAAATCGAAAAAACTCATTAAATTCCCTTTCAAAATCTTCACACCAAATATCCATAGCATGATTCAACCGATGTATTCAAAACGTAAAGTGGGCACAACCTGCCCTAAATTATAATTCCCCAAGTAAGCCCCGCATGTGTGTGATGCGGGGCTTTCCCGACCTACGGTTTTGTATGTGGGAACATTAGGTCGTTTTTGATGTTTTGTCCTATCCTGATCCGCTCGTCTCCAAAGGTCGGGTCTCCATCTGGATCATAAACGACATAAAGGTGGTCATATCCAAATAGTACATCCAGTCTTGCCCATAGAAGCTCTCCTTTTTTATCTAAAAATATACATTAAGCACTTTTATTTTTACCAATCTATTGTCTCCATCGTATTCAATTACAACGTAATGAGTTGGCCACGAATCTGGCGGCCCCGGAGCCGGAACAATACTTGAAATAATGCGAACTAATATTTTTTTATAGGTATTGTTATACTCATATGAATATTCATTTTTGTCCTTGAATTTTGGATGACGAAGATTTCTTTTCTTGATCTCTGAGAATTTTCCTAGAACTTCATCAACTGTTTTTTTAGGGGTTCCAATAGGAAATAATATTTCGAGCGCATCATGAAGTGATTTTTCTGTTCGGTAATTATTGAAGTGAAAATTATCTTCTTGAAATTCAGTGTGGCTTGGATCAGTTAATATTATTTTATTTTCTTGATTTATATAGCTCCAGCCTAAGAGCATTACTACTGACATGGCGACTACTAGACCGATAATACTTTTCTTCATTCAAACATCCCTATTTGAAGTTTTAGCACTATGGGAAAGCTCTTTGAAATAGTCGATTACTCCACTGTTTCGACTATGGAATTTATCTCATTGAGCATTTTCGTGTATTTTTCTTTAAGCTTCTTATCATAAATTTGGCTTAGGTAGTTTCTTGCTCGCTGAATATGTTCATTCATCAATTCTTTCTGAGCATTCTCGGCATAAAAATTTGCCAATATTATACTCGTCTTTACGACGTCATATGCATCTCTTGAGCTATGAAATATTAAATTTCCAATTTTCTCAGCATAATTTATTAGGGCTTCGCGCTTACTTTTATCTTTCTCAGAGGCTGCTAGTTTTAACAAATCAGGCATGAAGAAAATTATTTCTTCTGCACTCCATAAATTCTGCACTATGTCTGAAAACTCTAATAAGTTTTCACTCGCTTGCTCTTGGTTTTTTTGTCCTTGGATAACAGCAATAAGAAAAGGATGGCTAATTTTAGAATATAAACTATCTGCAATTTCGCTTTTTTTCTGGTTCAGTGCCGCCATAATTACATTTGCTCTAATTCTTTGACGAATTATATCGACTGATCGTTCAGTCCCATTGAACTTAGGTATCCCAGAACTATCTTTCATAAGGTTTAGAACACGCTCAGCATCTGAAAACTCTTCTCGTGAAATATATTCGCGGGCAATTTCTGCATACATTTGATTTTTACCACGACTGTTTGCAGGCACTCGGTAGCGCGTACCAAAAGAGTTAATCCTGTAGGTCATAAGTTCAGAAAATTTGATAGCTTCATTCGCTTGTGCACCAAAGCCAAATTCGTAAAGTAAATGGCTAAGCTCCAATAATGCCGAAGACTTTCTTTGGAAGGAATATCCATCAGTTGAACCGCGACTGCCTCGTACAGTTAACAAAATATCATTGAAGGTATCTTGCGATAGTTCTTTTTTGTCATTGATAAAGGCCTCTAATATATGAACTTGCGCGATGTTTATTGTAGGTTCACCATAGTTCCAGTTTTTTTGATACTCTGAAAACGGTATTTTATAGTGCTGCTCAATATTTGTTTTATACAAATTCAGGAAATTTCTACTTAGTTCTTTGTTACCTTTCTCAGCAAAAATCATTGCTATTTTCAAAAGGTATTTTGCATGCTCAAAATGCAGTGATTTATTTTGATATTGAATTGAATGCTGAATTGCCTTTTCAAATTTTTCTTGTCCACCATACTTGTCTTTGTTTTCTTCCATAGCCGTTTTGACCATTGCAGAAATGTTTGTTTCGCCCTGTTTTATGTTCTCTAAAATATGATGAAAATTCTCAAGATCATCATTTTCAGCAGTCCAGATGGCCAAGTCATACAAAACTGGTCTGATGTTGGACGGAAGGTTATATTTTCCTGTTTTTCTTAGCGCATGTTCTATTTCACTAATGCGCCCCTGCAGAACATAGGTTTTTAGAATATCTTTAAAAGGGTAAAATTGCGGTTTACGCCCATGAGAAATTGAAGCTCCGAACATAATTCTTTGATGCTCTGGAAAATATATTTCAACAGCTTTGTCTAAAAGAGAGAACGCTTTATTTTGATCGCCAATTTCGTAATACCGCCTTGATAGAAAATTCAAAAAATGCGCTTTTTCTTCCTCAAACTTAAATTTACTTTCATAGAAGAAATTCCAGTAATTTGTATTTATGATGCTTTTTTCAACTGTGTCTAAATATATCTGAGCCTTGCCAATATCACCTGCTTTTATATAAGTCTCCGCGATATCCATTGAGGCCGTGTATCTGTTTGCTAGGCTTTCTATGTTTGATAGCTCTTGTTCAGCCTCAACAAGGTTTCCATTTGTGAGAGCGCCTGAAATAAGTGCTTGATAGGCCTGATCATGATACTGTCTATTTTGGATAAGCCTTTTTTCCGAGGGATGCGCTTTACAACATGCATTCAAAACTTTTTGCAGATTGTTTTTGGCCGTTTCATAATCACCAAAATGTGCTTGCGCATCGGTTAAAATTAGAAAGGCAGTAGACGCGGATAGTGATACTGGCAAAAGTTCATCTGCTATACTTTGTGCCTGTAATAAAATTTCTTTAGCTTTATCAGCCTGTTTCTTTTCTGCAAGTTTTTGCGCATATTCTGCTAAAGCCATAACCCATATTATTCGGTCATCTTGCCCCGCAGCACCACCGATCATGACTGACAAAAATTCAAAAGTTCGATCATGTTTTTTGACGATGGGCTGCTCAGATTTTTCTTGTTCTATATCCCATCTGAGGATGCGGTTAAGCATTTCATTATCATCAATCTTATTCAGTATTTTTGGGGTATTTTCAAAATCACCCTTATTGGCATACGCCTCCGCTAAGACTTGGGCGGCATCAAAATATTCACCCAAAGATACGTGATAATGATTTCGCAAATAGAGCGCGTTGTTATCTCTTCGTTCGCCTCCAAAATCTATATCATCAAAAAATAGTTTTGCGGCTTGATCTAAATCACCTTTTGATAAAGGCTCATAAAATTCAGCATTAAGAAATTTACCTACGACTTGAGCATGAGACTTCTTTTTTGCTAAAAGCTCATCTGCAATATTTCCCGACGCGGAGAAAGCGAGTGTTGGGATAATTGAGAAGAGAATACATATTGTGATGAAACGCATGGCAAACCGTTTTTGTTTTTTCGCGATGTAGAATAGCACAAGATTTTTTCGCTTTCGTTAAAACGCTATATTATTTTTATGGTGTGAAAGGTTGGAACGGATTTGTTCCCGTATCACACCATCAGCCAGAGGGATGCAACGGGAGAGCGCAGTGTCTCCCTTTCCAAGCGTGTTGTAGTACAACACACAGCTTGCGTTCCGTCTTAACTCTGGTTACGCACTTAAAATTTTCACCTCTTCACAACAATCATGCCGACACTCATTCTTGATATGGTCTGGCATAATAGAATGCTCCACCAGTAATGTGACTGCACGACACCTACAGTGCGCACAAGGTGTATTCTCATAAACCCATAGAATACATTTAAGCATTTCCTTCACAGGGTTCTCTTCAAAGACCTTTAAAATATCATAGCTTAGAGAAAAAACTTTTTCTTTATTCCCATCTTGCAACAAAGCACGTTCAATATATGCGGCATCTCCACTCTCATAATTATTGGTAAATAGCTCGATAAGTTCTAATGGGAATGTTTTATCTCTACTTATTTTTCTAATAGCAAAGTCACGTACTCGCTTATCCGTACTATGCGATAAAGCGGTGATAGCTGAAGAATAAATATCTTCATTTTCTGAACAACAGAGATCAAACAATTTTTTATCAAGAGTAGGTAATTCTCTCTTTCGAAAGAGCCATAAGTATCGAACCAGCTGTTCTGGTCGTTCTTCATTGAGCATTCTTTCGTATAGAGTTTTTATTTCTTCATTGGTCGCATATCTTCCGAAACGAAGAAATCGAGATTTATGTTTATGTACATTTTCAATATTCGATTGAATGACATCAAAAGGGGTTTCGTGGCGTGAGCGTTCTCTCAATTTCTCAGGAGTATTAAAATCATTAGGCCTTTCCCATGCTTTGTAACTTTCTAAAGAATTTTTTAGATAAGCAGCGACAGCCTTATATTTTTGCGCAAGTTCCTCTAAATGTTTATTAGTTTTTTCTTTACCGAACGTCTCACATGCGTGCGTGTATGTCATGCCATCCCAATATTCAGAATCATCCAGCATCCTTTGCCCAAGAATACGCGCCACGTGTGTTAGGCCACTCAATCCATCCAATGCAATAATCTGATCACCACCAAGCCAAGATTCATTGAACTCTTGCTTGTCAAAACGATCATATATCGCGTCTTTAGCCTGCACACTTCCACGTTCAGCCATTATCAGGCAAAGGTCGTAGAGCTGTGAAAGGTCACGATCATCTTCTGCCTTTGCAAGCTCCATCATTATACTATCGGTGTAATAACTCGGCTCAGTGCATAAATCGACAACTGACATCAACCAAGTGGCGCGAGAGGCTTCACCTTGCGTATCGTAACAGGGATTCTTCAGGCAATGGCGCAGGATAATATCCTTTAATCCTTCATCGCCATGTTCTTTGACGTGCAAATACGCCCGCCCCAATCCTAGACGAAATGTTTTTTCAAATGATTGGGTATTTTCAATAATATAACTCTCCAATATTTATAGCTTGATTTTTTATACAATGATAACACCAGAAATATAAGCCACTTTTATGCTCTTACCAATGAACGTAAGATGTGTGTGTATTACATCCACACCACTTGGCAAGGGAGGCGCTGCGCTCTCCCGTTGCATCCCTCTGGCTGTATATAGTTAGCTGAGATTATTCTTCACCGTCACCATGCTCAAGCCATTGTAACCATGCAGATGAGAGGAGAGATGTATATTCAATGTCTAGCGCTTTGGCTAGTTTGAATATTGTTGTCACACTTGGTTGCTTTTCTGCTGCTTCGATTTCCTGAAGATAGCGCGTTGCAATTTCTGCTTTTCCAGCAAGAGCATCTTGTGACAATCCCTTATCACTACGGTGTTTCTTAATGTTAGCGGCACAAAACAAAAAGCCGTTATATATTGCCGCGTATCCAGCCAAAAGCAGGTGCGTGAAGGGCATGGTCTGGAATCACAGGCCACACGTTGCCGCGAGTATGCAAAGCATCAGGGCTACAAAATTGTGCAGACTTACTATGAAGAAGGTTTGTCCGGTAAATTAATTGACCGCCCCAAGATGAAGGAAATGCTCTCCTTCCTCAAAAAGCACCGCAAGACGGAAGAACATGTTGTCATTATTGACGATATCAACCGCCTTGCGCGGGATATACAGGCACATATTCACATCCGCTCTGCTATCTCTGAGGCAGGCGGCATTCTGAAAAGCCCCTCCATTGAGTTTGGAGAAGACTCTGACAGTCGGCTGGTGGAGCATTTACTCGCCTCAGTAGCCGCACACCAGCGGGAGAAGAATGCCGAGCAGGTTAAAAACCGCATGAGGGCGCGTGTGGTTACGGCCTATGAAACGCGCATTCAAGCCTTGGAAGATGAGAAGATCGTTTTGCGGGAAAAAATCGATAAATGCGGCAATGCGTTGCCTGACTTTAGCGGAACTTTTCGAACAGCTTTAGAATTTCTTTGAAACCCCTATGAATTATGGGCTTCGAATGATCTAACTGATAAGCGTAAGGCACTCAAAATGATGTTTACGGAGGAAGTGCCGTATGACCGGAATGTGGGTTTTCGAACAGCCCCTATCGCCCGGCCTATAAGGCTTTTGAGCGAGTTGCTGGGGGGTAAGGATGTTATGGTGGACCCTAGCGGGATCGAACCGCTGACCTCATCGCTGCCAGCGATGCGCTCTCCCAGCTGAGCTAAGGGCCCTTTTTCCAAAAGACGGGATTATCAATACTGTGTTCCGGTCTGCATTTCAAGAGCAAAGGCAATAAAAAAGCCCCGTAAATATACGGAGCCTTTCAGATTCTTTAAAAGAGTATCGCTTAACGTTCCTGCATCAAACTCAAAATATGTGAGAACATAACAACGAAACTGATATACAGGCTCAATGCCGATGACCAAGCCAAACGACTATTAAGTTCTGCACTATGAGAAGCATTATACATCTGCTTTGTATTTTGAGTTTCCCACGCCGTCAGACCAGCAAAAACAACAACCGTGATAGCGCTAAGCACAATCTGCATTGTATCGGAAAAGCCGACAAATATGCCAATCACAGATGTCAAAACGACACCAATTACACCCATCATGCAGAACGTTCCCAAAGCACTTAGGTCTTTCTTAGTGGTATAGCCAAAGATGCTAAGCCCGGCAAACATTCCTGATGTAATGAAGAAAGCACGCGCAATCTCTGCCCCTGCAAAAGCGAAAGCAATTGCTGAAAAACTGATACCGTATAGAACGCTAACTCCAATAAAAGCCAATTTCAACTTCTGTGAAGACATTGTCATAGGGTTAAATCCAAACCACACAATCGCAAGTGGTGCGAAAATAACGATATATTTTTGCGGTCCACCTAAGAACAACGTCATAAGATCTGGTGAGCTGCTAACGATCCAAGCGGTTATGGCGGTAATAAGCACACCAATTGTCATACGATTATAAACACTGCTCATATGAGCGCGTAAACCAGCGTCGAACGTTTGTGATCGGGACTGAGCGCCCGAATAACGATCTGTTTGCATTTTCAAATTCTCCAAACTGTTAAAAATCTATAGCTTCTTATACTCTCTATTATAGCAGATTACAAAGACTCTTGGAAAAAATCGCCCTATTAGCCCCTTTTCCCGCGTCTATCCGTCATTAGCCAGGGATTCTGCCGCTTACCTTCAGTATTTTGAGAAAAGCTCTGCTCCTTTTCGATGGGGGGTAAACTGGCATGATCAGGGATTGGGGTATTCGTTACCTCTGAAATTGCGCGGATACGCTTTTCGATTGGCGGGTGGGTTGCGAACAACCCTAAAAAGCTTTTATGATTTTCAATGCACATCATGGCGATATCCTCACTCATCGCGGGCATGCGATCTCGCCCGGAAATCCGCATCAAAGCCCGCATCATTGCATCAGGATTCTTTGTCATTTCAATTGCGCCAGCATCGGCCATATACTCACGCTTACGCGATAAAGCAAAGCGCATAAATAAACTGACCAGATACCCGATGCCAAGAACCAAAGAAACCAATAAAACCAAAACCAACGCTCCGCCCTTATTCCGATTATTCCCCATACGATAAAAAATACCATGAACAAAGCTACGCCAGGCCATTTGCGCAAGAAACCCGAAAAGCCCTGTAAAAATAATTGTCACAATAAGAAGCCGCACATCATTATTTTGAATATGGGTAAGCTCATGCGCCAAAACGGCCTCTAATTCCTCTCTCGACAGGCTATTCATCAATCCACGTGTGACAGTGACCTTGTAATTCCCCTTATGAAGACCACTGGCAAAGGCATTGCGCGCATGCGTCTCAACAATCTCAAGACCGGGCATCGGCATCCCTTGTGAAATACATAAGTTCTCAAGAAGGTTATAGAGCTCGGGCTCTTCCTGACGCGAGACAGGATGTGAGCCCGCCATTTGGCGGATCATTTGCGTATGAGAAAACCACGAGATAACAAACCATATCCCGACCCCCGTCACAACCATCGGCCAGAAATCAAAAAATATACGGTTGGAGAATTCAACCAGAATCCAAAGGCCATTCACATCATCTGACGGTACGTGGATACTCACCGTTCCAAGAACAAGCATTAAGATCCAAAACATACCCAGAATCAAAACAGGATAAAGCGCAAGCATCATGATGCAGCGTAAATTATTGTTCCAGATATGTGTACTTAGGCCGATTGATTTTATGCTCATGGCAAAAAATTAAACGATTACCCAGAGAATGCAAAGGGTTTTATGCTCTGGAATTTTTACGTACAAAATCCTGTATAACGGCCATATCATTTGGCTGCTCCACCAGAATTTCACGACGATCAAACAAGTCCGCAAGATGGTCCGGCAAATCAGGGCGCAGGCCAATGGCCTTCTCAACCGCATCCGGGAATTTGGCCGGGTGCGCTGTCGCCAATAAAACAACAGAGCCACTTTCCTGCTTATCCGCAATTACCTTGGCACCCGCCATTCCAACTGCGGTATGCGGATCAAGAATATACCCCGTCGCGTCGTAACATTCCTTGATAAAGCCTAATGTCTGATCATCATCCGCACGCGCAGCCGTAAACTCACGACACGCCGTTTCCATGAGGTCAGCACTAAGACGGATAGAGCCATTCTGTTTAAACTCCTGCATCAATTGCGCAAGATGATCGGCATCGCGGCCAACTAAATTAAACAAATAGCGTTCAAAATTACTGGAAATTTGAATATCCATCGATGGTGTAACCGTGGCAAAGGACTCACCAATTTTCATTTCACCCGTTTCAAAGAACCGTGTCAAAATATCATTCTTATTGGTCGAGATACCAAGATGTTTAATCGGCAAACCCATGTTACGCGCACAATACGCCGCAAAAACATTTCCGAAATTACCCGTTGGTACAACAAACGATACATCCTTACCGTCTGCTACCCCTAATTCCAGCGCCGTGGTGAAATAATAAACGATTTGCGCCATAATCCGCGCCCAATTAATCGAATTAACCGCAGACAGATTAACACCATGCCTAAAGTCAGAATCATTAAACATGGCCTTTACCATGTTCTGACAATCATCAAAAGATCCATCCAAGGCGATATTATAAACATTTGGCGCATCAACACATGTCATTTGCTTACGCTGAACATCGGATACACGCCCTTTCGGGTGCAAGATAAATATATCAATATTATCACAAGATCGGCATCCTTCAATCGCCGCAGATCCAGTATCACCACTGGTGGCACCAACAATCGTAACGCGTTTTTTCTGCTTCTTCAAAACATGGTCAAACAAACGCCCTAACAGTTGCAAGGCAACATCTTTAAACGCAATAGTCGGGCCATGGAATTGTTCCATCACATAAATTTTATCCCCTTCATAATTTTGAAGGTGATGAAGAGGTGTCACATCGCAATTGCGGAAAACATCGACGCCATAAGTTTCATTGATGATTGCACGGAAATCATCGCGCTCAATACACCCTTCCACAAATGGATACATTACGATTTCTGCAATCTCGCAATATGATTTACCGCGCAACGATCCAAGGTCTATAGAAGGCCAGGTTTCAGGCACATACAGCCCCCCATCAGGTGCAAGACCACTTAGGAGAACCTGTTCAAATGTTTGGGGCTCACCTTGCCCGCGTGTGGATATATACTTCATCATACGGCAAGTTTTAGGGCGTTTTCAAAAGGAAGTCAATCTGGCTTTAGGTATAAAAAGGTAAGAAAACAACATGCAATCCGGTGTGCCACATTTCCCTCAAAAACACTTATCCACAAATTGCATGTGTAAATTTATCGACAAAAACCGCTTTATCTTTGCAAACTCATATGCTAGTAGCTTTGCCGAAGAATGTTAGGGCTAGTCATATGCCTTTTCGTTCGTTATAAGAATTATCTAGAAAAGTTAAAAAGATAGGATTTAAAATGAGTGATATTGCCGATCGCGTTAAAAAAATCGTTGTAGAACACCTTGGCGTGGAAGAAGATAAAGTTGTTGAGGGCGCAAGCTTCATCGATGACCTAGGCGCTGACTCTCTGGACACTGTTGAGCTTGTTATGGCATTTGAAGAGGAATTCAACATTGAAATTCCAGATGATGCTGCAAAAGACATCCAGACATTTGCAGATGCTGTGAACTTCATCAAAGCAAACGCAGAGTAATAAAAACGCATCATGCGTGTTATTACTTAATACTTTATATTCCAGCCCGCTTGACGGGCTGTGATGCTATTTAAAGGAATAGAGAGAAGAAATCATGAGTGAATTGAGACGTGTCGTTATAACTGGTATGGGAATGGTATCTCCACTTGGTATGGGGGTTGACCACAACTGGGAAAGTATCACAAACGGAAAAAGTGGTATTAAGAAGATTGAGCATTTCGATGTCTCAGACATTCCATCTCAAATCGCAGGAATAATTCCGAAAACCAAGGACGAAGCACCGGAAAACGGTGATTTTAATGCCGATCTTTACCTTCATCCGAAAGAGCAACGCAAAGTCGATGTCTTCATTACATACGGCATTGCCGCCGCACAAGAAGCCATCGAAGATGCGGGATGGACGCCATCAGATGAAGAGAGCCTGAACAGAACAGGCGTTCTGGTCGGATCAGGAATTGGCGGACTGGATGAGATTTACAAAACATCTACCCTTATGAATGAGCGCGGCCCTCGCCGTATTTCTCCATTCTTCGTACCTGCCGCACTTATCAATCTGACATCTGGTCATATATCAATTAAGTACGGCTTCCGTGGGCCAAATCACTCAGTTGTTACCGCATGTGCAACAGGAACACACGCAATTGGTGATGCCGCACGCCTCATCGCATTAGATGACGCAGATGTGATGATCGCAGGTGGCGCAGAAGGTGCAGTTTGCCGTCTTGGTGTTGCCGGATTTGCTGCCGCACGCGCACTGACAACCGGATATAACGATACACCTGAACAGGCCTCACGCCCATGGGATGATGGTCGGGACGGCTTTGTCATTGGTGAAGGTGCAGGAATTGTAGTCTTAGAAGAATACGAACATGCAAAGGCACGCGGTGCAAAAATTTATGGCGAAATCATTGGATACGGCCTATCGGGCGATGCACACCACATTACATCCCCTGCGGAAGATGGAAACGGCGGATACCGCGCGATGGAAGCCGCTCTTAAACGCGCAAAATTAAATCCGGAAGACATTGATTACATCAATGCACACGGAACATCGACCCCCGTTGGCGACAGTATTGAATTCGGCGCGGTTAAACGCCTGTTTGGTAACGCATTGGATACGGTTTCTATGTCCTCAACCAAATCTGCAATCGGCCACCTTCTTGGCGCGGCAGGCGCGGTTGAAGCCATTTACTCTGCCAAAGCATTGGAAACGGGCGTATTACCACCAACGCTAAACTTAGAAAATCCATCTGAAAACTGCCAAGGCATGGATCTTGTTCCAAAAGTTGCCAAAGAAAAAACAGTGAATACCGTACTGTCCAATTCATTCGGATTTGGCGGTACAAACGCATCACTGATTATGCGTAAGGTGTAATTTATTATCTTTGTGTATTACCTATCTTAGCTTCAAAGCATCCTGAGCATATATGCTCAGGGCACAAATTCTAGAAGCGATAAACGTGCACTTGTCCCGATGTATTCAGTTGCAAAATCCACAAGCTTTGTACCATGTTCTCGGCTATCGTAATGCATGGCATCACTTGAAAATTGCGCAGCAGTACCAGTGCTATCCTGAAATATTCTAAAGTTTCCATTCGGTAATGATATCGCTTGAATCGGTGCTTCACTATCCAAGGTTATTTCTATACCGACCTTTCTTTTCCGATCCAGATCTTCAGGATCAAAAACAGCAGCCTGCTTCTGTTCAAAATTATGTTCTAAGCTTTCATAAACTTCATGTATTGCACAGCGCGCAATAACCTGCATGTTTTGTTGTTCATTAAATGCGATTTGCAGTGGGATAGAGCTTGAACGCATTCCAGATGGGTCATGCAGCAAATCAAAACATGCTACTCTTCTGTTATTAAAAATATACTGGTCATCTTCTTCATGGTCGTAATCATAACGAGACTGTGACTTCCACGCCCCCAGATCATTATTATCATGCGCGTATAATTCACTAGGGTTAATTGTTTTGCCAAGAGCTTTTGATATCTCCATTGCTATTCTTACCGGTAAATCGCTACGCGGGTCGACTGGCATATTTCCTCCATCAAAAAACGAATAAGAACCCTATAAAAGACAAATAATTATGTCAATAAATTTCCTCTTCCTCTAATTTTTTTTTATGCTATCTTTTCGGCCTTATGAAGATGTTCTTTAAAATTTTACTTGGTGGATTTGTTATCGGCTCAACCCTATTTTTAATAGGGGGGGCAGCTGGCGGATGGTGGGCGTATCAAAAGTTTATCCAGCCCGGCTCTTTTGATCAACCCGTTACAATCACGATTGAGCGCGGATCGAACATACGATCAATTTCGGAAATTCTGCTATATAATGGCATTATTGACAATCCGTCCTACATCTATCTTTTCCAAATCGGCGGACGTGTAACAGAACAAGCTGCCAACTTAAAAGCAGGGGAATATGAGATTCCCGCTCATGCCTCAATGCAAGATGTTCTTGATTTATTAGAATCCGGTAAAGTCATACAACGCAACATTACGGTTCGGGAAGGCCTGACATCTTATGAGATTCTTCTGCTCCTCTCAGAACATAGCGGCCTTCAACCTTCACGAATAGAACCACTAGCAGAAGGAACGCTTTTACCCGAAACATACAGCTACTCCAAAGGAGACGCGGTGATTGACATCGTGCAACGCATGGAAAAATCCATGCAAGAAACGCTGGATATACTTTGGGAAAAGCGCGCAGAAAACTTACCCATCAAAACAAAGGAAGAGGCATTAATCCTCGCCTCCATCATTGAAAAAGAAACTGCAGTTCCTTCAGAACGCAAGGATGTGGCAGGCGTCTTCATTAACCGTTTACGAAAAGGGATGCTTTTACAAACTGATCCCACGGTCATTTATGCCATCAATATGGGGAAGAATGAGAATAATGGACAAGGGCCACTAGGGCGCCGTTTACTTAAAAAAGACCTCACATACGATTCTCCGTATAACACATATGTTTATGCAGGCCTACCACCCGGCCCCATATGCAATCCGGGATACGATTCAATAGAGGCAGCCTTAAACCCGGGCGAACATAATTATATCTATTTCGTTGCAGACGGTAGCGGCGGACACGCCTTCGCAAAGACATTGGCAGAACATAACCGCAATGTCGCAAATTGGCGAAAAATCAGAAAAAATCAGAAATAGAAAAAGCCTGATAAAGTAAATCAGGCTTCATCCTTGAAATAAATTTCTTATAATTATGATTATGCGGCTTCTAAAATATCTCGGATATTCTGGAACTCTTTGTCAAGATCGCCTTGCATCGCGGCATATTCTTCATCACTTTGATCTGGCGCTTGGAAATAGGTCACAGAATATAAACTTCCACCCATATTATCGCTTGTAACGCGCGTTGGCCATGTCAACATCTGATCCTTTGACGGGCCGCACCTCATATCAATAACACCGGTTTTCTCGTCCGTTGTGAAAACCTCATACATCTCACCTTTCGGTGTTACGACCTTATAGTCATCACCTTCTTTTTTAACCTCCAAAGCATAGCTCGTCGCCCACTCCGGCAAATTTTCAATCTTACTAAGATATGCATATAACTTCTGTGGCAAGACGTTGAATTGCTCTGTTTTCGTATTAATTTTCATTTTTTTCTCCAATTTAGAAATAACAATAAAGAGATATTAAAGACGGGCTACTGACAGCATGTTGTCAGGAATGTGTCAGTATTCTAAAATAAAATGGAAGAAAGGATTCGATATGCGTAGAGCCGATCGCCTGTTCCGTATTGTTGAGTATTTAAAAGCCCGCCGTCAGGTTGTCCGCGCAGATGATCTGGCACATGAACTTGAGGTCAGCACCCGCACAATATATCGGGATATTGCCGATTTATCTGCATCCGGTGTTCCAATTATTGGCGAGGCTGGCGTTGGCTATATCCTTGATAAAGACTATGTTGTTCGCCCTCTTATGTTCGACATTGAAGAGCTGGAGGCGTTGGCGCTTGGCGCGCAAATGGTTAAAAGCTGGAGCGATAAAGACTTTGCCAACAGTGCAAAATCAGCACTGGATAAAATCAGTGCTGCTCTCCCCGATAATCTTAGACAAGGCCTCACCGAAACCGCGCTTTTCTCCTATACCAGTGCATCGCGCACACCTATTACCTTTGATTTTTCATCACTACGGCGTGCGATACGAACAAAGCACTACATATCTTTTGAATATACACGCGAAGACAACACGCATTCAAAACGACAAATACGCCCACTGGCCTTGGTGTTTTTTGCGCCTGTTTGGCTGCTCACCGGTTGGTGTGACTTACGCTCGGATTTTCGTAACTTCAGACTAGATCGTATGGATAATTTGGAAATTTCAGATAAAGTATTTCGAGATGAGAAAGGTAAACGCCTCATAGATTACGAGGAGACATGCACGTAACTCAGAATACCCAAATGATATTATGTCAGTTACATTCGCCCTAAAACATCATTTTCTTTATCAAAGAAGCGATGCTTTAACGCACCTGCAACATGTGCAATTATTACAGCCAATAAAGAATATGATAACCATTTATGAAGGTTATTACTTAAGTCAAAAGCTTCTGCATTTTTTGGAAACACGCCTGGCAAGTCCATGAAGAAAAACGAAATACCATTACTATATTCAAAGGTACTGGATTGCACATACCCCAAAACCGGAACGATAACCATTAATACGTAAAGAGCGTTATGCGCTACTTTAGCTGCAATTTTTTCATGCAAAGGCATCTCCTCGGGTAATGGCTGCAACGGATTACGCATTCGATTGACCAAACGCACCAACACAAAGAGCAATGACAACATTCCGAAAGACTTATGCCAGTAATATAAAGAATCTGACAATTCTACATTATTATCATCATATGGCGTCATAAAAATACCCGTTAAAAGTAAGCCCACAATAATCAAGGCACTCATCCAATGAATTACACGTATTGATAATGGGTACTTCATGGCATAATTCCTCTCGTTGTTTTTTACTTTCCTTATATCAGGATCATTTCTATAGTAACTTTTGTCAATTAGGTACCTTTTGGTAACCATAAAGAAAGATTACTTCACGTGAAAAAAAAACATGATGAATTTAATTGTCCGGTGAGCTGCGCTTTAAAAGTGATAGCGGGACGATGGAAACCTGAAATACTTTGGTACTTAAAAGACGGGCCAATGCGCTTCAATCATCTCTTGAGATCAATTGATGGCGTATCTCAGAAAATGCTTTCACAACAATTGCGTGAACTTATTCGTGACGGCCTCATAACACGCACACAATATGAAACGATCCCACCTCATGTAGAATACCAAATTACTGAACTTGCCGTTACTCTTGATCCAATTTTTGAATTGCTAGAAAAATGGGGGGAAGAGCACAAAGAATCGATCGTTTCTGCTCAAGAGAAGTACGCTAGTCAGAGTAAATAAAATTCATGACAGGGCTTAATGACGATTTTACGGTTCATTTATAAGGAGACAGACACATAGACCACCTGTCACATCAAATATCGTGATGATTAGCTGATGATGCATTTTCCATCTGTGTATCTGAATCAGCCACAACGTATTGCCCCTGATGTTTTTCAGACACTTGCACAACACCTTCCTCGATATAATACCTTATATCGGGATCATCATTAAGCGCCTTACCAGAACGCGAAGTAAGAGCCTTCTCAATTACAGACTGATATTGGCGTGATAGATAAAGGGAAACCTGCCTGCTCGGAATAAAATCAGATGCATTTTCCTTCAACTTTTGATCCAGATACTCATCAACATCGTAATCCGCAATAGAGCCATTAAAATGCGCCGCACCCCTGACAATCAGGGTTTTCATCCCCTCTGACATATCAATATAGGCCTGCGCACGCGCCTCTAGTGCTTCCGCCCCGAAACGCTCTTCCCACCCTGCATCACCGTTTGCCATATAAATATCGTGTAATTCTGACTTTTGCTCATGTAAATCAGATAGAGCTTTCCAGTGCATAACGACCTTTGAAAAACGCTCTTCCTCGTCTGGGTTCATATTCTCAACATCAATTGATGCTGCATAATCACGATCTGTCACATACCGCCGATATTCACGATGAATATCCGGGTTCTTTGCGATAAGCACATCAATCTCTTGAGTGATCGCATCAATGTCTTCTAGTGCTAAATCCTTCTTCAAGAAAAAATGCGCCCCTGGATTATCACCAAAAAAGTGAACCCGAACACCTAACTCCCTACTTTTGAGAAAAAGTTGTATTCTGTTTTCTACGATCGCCAATTGATCTTCTTCATTTTGAGCGCTCGCACTACGGAAAAAGTCGGCCTTATCACGTAAATCTTGCACCTCCATTTTGGATGATGGAGCATACCAACGATCCAACAGGTCTTGAAACGGATAACTTGCAGAAAAACGGTTTAGTTGATTTAACTCTTGCTGATAAGCTGGATTATCCTCCAACACTTTTTCATTTCCGCGCTGATATGCCTGCCCCCACGCCTTTTCATCATACGGATCGACATGCTGAATAAGGGGCTGCACCTTTTCATATATCTTATCATATAGCACCTTATATTCCTGATCGAAGAAGGAACCGGCCTGCTCGGGTGTTTTCCCTACAAGGTTTGGATAGACACGCTCTATCTCTGCTTTAGGGGCGCTGTTATCCTCAAGCATAATATGTTTAACACCCGCCTTCGCACACCCATCAAGATTATCAAGAATAGTGCGCGGAATGGCAGGATCACCATGCGCCGTATCGCGTGCAATTGTGAATTGCTGCCCTCCCTGACACAGGGATGCAATCGGCTGCGCCGGATCTATTTCATGCCGTTGATCGTCTAGCTCAACCGCAGAAGAATTTTGTAATGTAAAGAGAAGCGTTAAAGCACTGGCAACGTGGCTTAACGACGATTTAAAACCCATTTTCTTATACCCTGAAAATCACCATATTATTTTTTATATTATGCGTCTGCATCGTTTATACGGTTTACCATATTTTGGCAAGAAAAAACCTATTCATCATCTGAGGTATCATAATTACGCGCAGATCCCCCGCGATAATACCCGCCGCCGCCCGAAGAAGATGATCCCCCCATCCCCATACCCGGCGCATTCATTTGTGGCGCTGCATTCGGCGCAACCTCCATCGTGTGACGACGCGCAAGATGTGGCGCAAATTCAAGAGAGGAAGGCATGGTTTCCCCAAGGATACAGCCAGAGCTATCTTCATCTCCGGCATCATCACGATGCACCGGCTGCCCCAGAACACAACGTTTCACGAAATACTCAAAAGCGGCCAAAGGTTTTTTCGGTGTCTCTACGTTTTTAAACGCATCTGCACGATAAGGATCATCCAAAAACATAAGCGGGATTTGGTAAGCCTGTGCGATTTTTCTGTCTATCACAGATCCGATATGGACAAGTGCACTAGCATCCAGAACAGAGAAGAATTCTTCCTCTATCGGGATATTCAAATCCATATGGTCCATATCTGCGAATTCAAAAGACAACATACCACTTTGCGCATCCAAAATGGCGCCAACGGCCTTCTTAAACAGATTTTCACTGCATAACAGCCCGGCTTCTCCATCAGGGGTAACAAGTAGATCAATATTCATTCTAAAGGCCTCTTATTGCGCATATACATAGAATAGCAGATATTTATGCATAGCCGCAATGCGCAAAGCAAAGCACCTAGCCAAGCTTTGGCGCGCTCAGATCCGATTGCACTGACGCCATTTTTAAGACATTCTCTTGATCATGTACCGCAGAAGAAGGATCATCACCCAAAGCTTCGCTGCGCATTTGCTCAACCACCGCATTTTGAGTACGAATTTCCACTTCTTCAGTTGCAAATTGCTCTCTTTGTTCAATTTCTGCACCTGCAATACGCATTTGTGAAATACGCTCCAGCGCAGAGGATTGTGCCGCTCTATCTTCTGCTTTTGCTGCCTCGACATGGTTGGCAATATGATGAATTTCTGCTGTTCTTGTATTGCGCTGTGCATCACCGTCCTGAGCAAAGTATTCATTATCTGTCTTTGCACCTTCCGCCGCCATACTTGCAACACCTGCGTGGCTTTCGCTTGTCACTTGACCAACCAGATGTGCTTCCGCACGGTGAGAGGCAATCGTGCTCTCTGTGCTTAAACGCTCAGATGCTGCCTTATGCCCTTCAATCGTCACGTCATTCATGGTTTGAATCTGCGTATCTTGCATGGTTATAACCCCAATAACCTGAATCGCAGGGTTCTCAGGCAAATCTAAATTTTTCGCTGTATCTCCAGACATATCATCCCTTTTTTATTTACTTTATTTTTAACTACCGGCAAGAAAAGCGTACATATTCACTCGCCACAAGTTTTGTATTTTCAAAATACCCGATAGCACAAAATAACTGATTTTTCACTTTTTCGCAAAGTTCTTCTGAAACCGTGCAATTTACCTCCCACTCATCCATATCCGGAAGAAAAACAAATGTCAAAACACCTGTCATTTTATTAAGGGTAACCTCTTCAATTACCTTGGTAAATCGTCCATGGCACGTCAAAACGACCTGCCCCTTCCCGGAAACAAAAAGCTCTATATTCATTGCTATGACGGCCTCGCTTACCCCATTAAAATTTTATATGCTTTGCATTTCATTCTTTTCCCGCAAGAGAATATATGCTTTATCAATAACAGAGGTATCAAACAAGAAGATTTACACAATGTGTGGTATTGCCGGCCTTTACACTTTCGATCCGCGTCCTGATCGCATACAAATCCATAATATCGTGCAGAACATGACGGATGCCTTGCAACACCGTGGCCCCGATGATAGTGGCATATGGCAAGATCCCGATACACCACTGGCTTTGGGACACAGGCGACTTTCTATACTTGATCTATCTCCATTGGGAAAGCAACCCATGGAATCGGCGACATCACGTTATATCATTACCTTCAATGGTGAGATATACAATTTCAAGACGATCCGATCCGAATTAGAATCATTGGGCAACACAACATTCCGCGGGCAAAGCGATACAGAGGTTCTTTTAGGTGCCATTGACTATTGGGGATTACAAAAAACCCTATCAAAACTAAACGGTATGTTTGCTTTTTCTTTATGGGATAGAAAGACCAAGGCGCTCTATTTTGCGCGCGACCGTTTTGGTAAAAAACCCCTCTATATTGGCTGGGCCGGATCAACACTTACCTTCGGTTCTGAATTAAAGGCACTTTGCACACATCCTGATTTTAACCGTGATATTAGTCGCGAGGCCTTAACCTCTTATATGCGTTTTGGATATGTTCCGGCGCCATTCTCAATCTATAAACAAGTTTGGCAGCTCTTACCGGGGTCTTATATTGCGCTGGATCTTACCATGCTACGCGCAGGTCAAGATCTGGATACATTGATGGAATATTACTGGCGCCCTAAAGATACGCTGGAAAAAGCAAAACAAGCGCCAATCAATCCCGAACATGATATGGTCGGTAATCTTGAAACAATCTTAAGCGACTGCATTAAAGACCGCATGATTGCAGATGTTCCCCTAGGCGCGTTCCTATCAGGCGGTATTGATAGCACAACAATCGTGTCCCTTATGCAAAAGAACAGTACGGCCCCCGTACAAACCTACACAATTGGATTTGAAGAACACGGATTTAACGAAGCACAGCACGCACAGGAAATTGCAACACATCTTGGCACAGATCATCATGAGCTTTACCTAAAGCCTCAACAAGCCTTGGATCTTATTCCACAAATACCGCAAATGTATGATGAACCCTTTGCCGATGCATCTGCTTTACCAACCTATCTCGTATCCAAGTTTGCACGAGATAGCGTCACAGTCGCCCTATCCGGTGATGGTGGTGATGAAATGTTCGGCGGATATAACAGACATATTACAGGACCAAAAGCATGGAACTTCACCCAAAACCATATGCCTGCACCATTAAGAACGCCTCTTTCAAACATAATACAGGCCATTCCGACACATATATGGGATAAAATTAGAAATAATCGTCCCCAATTTGGCAATCACATGCATAAATTTGCCAAGATTCTAACAAAACAAAGTGAAAGTGATGTTTATCTCTCATTAACCAGCACATTCCAAAGCCCCAAGGATATTATCAAAAACGGCCATGAGGAAACCATTCCGCTTGTTAACCCGAATTTGCAGATCCCAGACCTTACATTCGCAGAAGATATGATGTATTGGGACGTTATATCTTATTTGAACGGTGATATTCTAACCAAAGTTGACCGTGCCAGCATGGCCACTGGCCTTGAGGCACGCGCCCCATTCCTTGATCGACGCATCTATGATTATGTCTGGCGCTTGCCCGTAGATGCAAAAATCAAAAACGGTAACGGAAAATGGATTCTAAAAGAGGTTTTAAAACGACACGTACCCGACACCTTATTTCAACGTCCAAAACAAGGGTTTAGCGTGCCAATTGACAAATGGTTGCGCGAGGATCTGAAAGACTGGGCAGAAGACCTTCTGGATGAAAAATTCTTGCAAAGCCAAAATTTGTTTGATTACAAAGAGGTCAGGATGCTATGGGAACAACACCTGAAAGGACGCGGTGCACACGCGCAAAAACTCTGGACCATTCTTATGTTTCAGGCATGGTATAAACATTGGATCGTACAATAAGTAATGCAGAAAAAAATATTATATCTATTCGACGCAAGTGACTGGGGCAGCCGTATGGCAGTTGCAGAAAAAGCACGTCAAGACGGGTTTAACGTGGTTATCGGCCTGATACATGGTGATAAAACAGCACAATCCAAAGCACCGGATTTTAAAATTATCCCGCTAGAAAAATCAGACAATAAAATAGGTATCTCGTCATCCCTCAAAATGGTCAGCCAAATTCGCGCTCTTATTCAGAATGAACAGCCTGACATATTACACACCGTAACCTTGAAATACGGATTTATCACCGGGCTTGCCGCATTTAGCCACCCCGCCCTTAAAAAGATTTACACACTTGCGGGACTTGGATATATTTTCAGAGGCAGCGATTCAAAATCAAAGTTATTGCAATCGGCCTTACGCCCCTTTTTAAAGTGGGTTTTACGCCGTAAAAACACCACCCTGATTTTTCAAAACCCGGATGATATGAGCTTGATGATCCGAAAGTCTTATGCCTGCGCAGAACACTCTGTTCTAATTCGCGGATCAGGCGTGTATTTGGATCGTTTTAACCCGGAGCATGAAAAAACCGACCCGCCTGTTATCCTAATGCCCACACGTCTTGTCCATGAAAAAGGCGTTGCAATCTTTATAGAAGCCGCGCGCAGTCTGACCCAAAAAGGATTCAAAGCAGACTTCCAGATTGCCGGTGGTGAGACAAAACACAACCCCAAAGCAATCAGCCGCGCAGAAATGGAAGAGATGATCAAAGGGACATCAGTCAACTGGCTTGGACGGGTTGATGATTTACCGGAACGTCTGGCGCAGGCCACATTAATTGTCTACCCATCCTATTATGGTGAAGGCATTCCGCGCGTTTTATTAGAATCCTGCGCCGCGGGATGTGCAATTGTAACCACAGATCATCCGGGATGCCGCGAAGCTGTTGATGATGGAGAAAACGGTCTTCTTGTTCCGGTCAAAAATGTACAAGAAACAGCCAGTGCCATCGAAAGGTTATTAAATACACCTGAAACCCTTCCCCGCATGCGCCGACATAGCCGCCTAAAAGCCGAGAAAGAATTCGACATTCACAAAATCGTTGCACAGACTGTTCAGCTTTATCACAGAATTTGATTTTATTCATATGGCTGTGCTTGTATAATATAAGTAATGTATAGCTTTATTGAATAAAGGGGCGCACACAACGTGGCAAGTGGACAAGACAATCATTATCTAAAAGGTAAGTTGCTTTTGGCCATGCCCAGCATGGGAGACCCGCGTTTTGAACGTGCCGTGGTTTTTATCTGCGCACATGATAAAAACGGCGCTATGGGCTTGGTCATTAATCAGACAATGCCCAATGTTGCATTTTCCGATCTGGTCAAACAATTAAAACTCGAATCAGATATTAAAGTGGATTTTGAAAAGCTCAACTTGCCTGTTATGTGCGGTGGCCCCGTGGAAAGCGCACGTGGATTTTTACTCCATTCCAGCGAATTTACACGCCATGACACAATGAATGTTGATAGCAGCTTTGGCGTAACCGGCACCGTTGATGCCCTAAAAGATGTCGCCTGCGGTAACGGACCGGAGGATTTGTTATTCATTCTGGGATATGCCGGTTGGACGGCCGGACAACTTGACACAGAAATCCAGCAAAACGCATGGCTTGTTATCGATGCAATTCCTGAATTGATTTTCGCCGGAACAGCGGATGAAAAATGGGCGCGTGCCGTTGAAACACTCGGCATTGATCCGTCCATGCTCTCCACATCAGCGGGCAGAGCATAAGCCTTTCAAATCACTTGGTTTATGAAGCACAATATCAGGGTTTTGATCATCTATCTCTTCGAAAGTTCCGTGCCCCCATAAAACCCCTGCGCATTTTATATCATTTAATTGCGCCGCAATCATATCAACGGCTCTATCCCCAATCATAACGGATTTAGAAGAAACAACCCCATCATTCAAAAGAGTATGTAGCTGGCTTCGCTTTTGAATACCGACATCGCCACCACTCACAAAATCGAAATAATCGTGAATACCAAACATTTCTAAAATGGGACGTGCGAAGCGCTCCGGCTTTGATGTGCAAACACCCATCGGGATATTCTGATCTGCCAACATATTCAAAGATTCGACAATACCATCATAAATCACATTTTCTTTGTATCCGATCTGGGCATATCGCTCTCGGTAGGCATGGACAAGCCGCGCGATTTCATCATGATGATTTTGCCCGATAAGATCGGCAAAGCTCTCATCCAATGGAGGGCCAATATAACGTAAGAGAGAGTCAGCAGGCTGCGCCGCATATCCGCACTGCTTCAACGCATAATTAATTGATTTAACGATACCTTCTTGCGGGTTTGATAATGTGCCATCCAGATCAAAAATCAAATAGTCATGCATGACTAAACCGACAGCCGTTCTTTTATGGCATCAAAAGGCTCCAACTGATCCAAAGGACCTAAAGCACTTAAAGTCGGTGCAGATGCAAAAACCTTTGCGCATAATGCCTGCAATTTTGGTACATCAACCGCATCAATACGTTCTATAATTTCATTTACCGGACGCAAACCGCCACGCAATAAAATATCACGTGCATTCTGATCTGCTCTTTTCATCATGGATTCTTTGGCCATCAAACTCGACGATCTGAGCTGCGCCTTGGCACGCAACAACTCTTGCTCCGTAAGTGTAGAACCCAATTTCTTAACTTCATCGCAAATCACGGGGATAAGTTCAGGAAGCTTTTCAGGTCCTGTTCCGGCATAAACACCGAATTGGCCGCCATCATTATGAACAGAATGAAAACTATATACCGAATAGACAAGCCCACGTTTCTCACGCACCTCTTGGAATAAACGCGATGACATTCCCCCACCAAATAAAGTGGCAAGAACCTGACCTGTGTAATAATCATCAGACAAACGTGACGGCGCATCGAATCCGAGGATCACATGACTTTGTTCCAAATCGCGCTGTTCGCGATACTCACCGCCCGTGTAACGGGCAGGTACAAAGGGTAAATCGCCATCTTTTGGCAAGGCGGTAAAAGCGCCCTCTACCTGACGCACAAAAAGATCATGGTCAATATTACCACTTGCACAAATCACCATATTACGCGGCGTATAAAGACGGTGAACATAATCCATCAATGTATCACGGGTCATCGCCTTGATAATATCAGAACGCCCCAAAATTGGCGCGCCCAGCGCCTGATCCGCATAAGCAGTTTCAAAGTAACAATCAAAAACAAAATCATCGGGCGTATCATTACACATACCGATTTCTTGCAAAATCACACCGCGCTCACGCTCCACCTCATCTTCAGGCATCGTTGAATGCTGCACCATATCTGACAGCACATCCAATGCCAAAGGCACATCGTTTTTCAAAAGGTGAATATGATATGATGTGAGCTCACGGCTCGTATAGGCATTCATATGCCCGCCAACATTTTCAATTACCTCGACAAGCTCAAGAGCATCACGCTTTCCCGTGCCCTTAAATAACATATGCTCCACCATATGTGCAGCGCCGTTATAAGATAAATCTTCATTACGTGTCCCGACACCGACCCATACTCCTAAAGCAACACTTTCAACAGAAGACACGTGATCGGTTACAACACGCAACCCATTTGACAGTTCAGTAATTCGTAAATCATTCATCATGCTGTATGCTTATAATAGGTAATAAAAAAAGACAAGCCGCAGATCACGCGCCTTGCCTTAAAACGTAAAAGTATTCGTAAGTTTTAAAACTTAACTTCAGGTGCTTTTTGTACAGCCACCGCTTCTGCCTCATCCAACTCAAAAAATTCTTCTTGCGAAAAACCAAACATATTGGCAAGAAGCACCGCCGGGAATTGCTGTGTTGCCGTATTATATTCTGCTGTTGCGTTGTTAAAGAATCTCCGTGCAGCCGCAATTTTATTTTCAATATCAGATAGCTCATTCATAAGCTTTTGAAAATTTTGATCTGCTTTTAAGTCAGGATAGTTTTCTGCCACAGCCAGAAGCCCCATCAACGCACCACCCAGCATACTTTCTGCCTGCACACGCTCTCCCCCTGCGCCTTTCGCAGAACCGGCGCGAGATCGTGCCTCGGTTACATTCTCAAAGATTTCCTTTTCATGAGAAGCATAGCCTTTAACAGTCTCAACCAATTGGGGAACCAAATTGAAACGTTGTTTAAGCTGCACATCTATATCTGAAAAAGCATTCTCTCTTGTCTGTCGCAATGCGACCAGACGGTTGTATAAAACGACAAATAAAATACCTATCGCAACAATAATCCCAAGCACAACCCAAGAATCCATCATTTAATCCTTTCTCTCCACAGTAAAATCGGGTTATTTTATGCCATTAAAAAGATTTTGTCTTTATTTTTTAACCGCCTAAATCATAATTCATAGAGATTGGCCTGATTACATGTCATTATTTACCTCTACAGATTTTGCAAGCGTCTGCGCACAAGGTACAGATTGGCGGGACACGTCCAAGAAAGTTTTAGAGCAACTCGAAATTGCACGTACAAAACCGGATTACTTTAATTTTGGTTTTCTATACGTTTCAGACCATCTGTGTGACGACACCGTTAGCATCTTAAACTTGTTTAAATCCGTTCTGGGGATAGATCACTGGACAGGGACAAACGGAATTGGCGTTATAGGATGCGGAGAGGCCATCTCTGATGCCCCCGCCATCTCTGCAATGATCTGCCGCTTTCCGGAAAATAGCTTTTGCCTTTTAGAACCACATCAAGAAACCCTCAAAGTTCCCGATGAATGGCTCAAAACCAATACACCCCTTTTTTCCATCATTCATGGCAATCTTTCCAAAACCCCCGATTTACAAAACGAATTAAAAGACATTGAGACCCAGACAAACAGCTTTCTGGTCGGCGGCTTGGGAAGCGTCAATTCCAACCATATTAACGGGGAAATACAATCCACCCCGATTAGCGGCACAACGTTCGCCTCCGATGTTTCGATTTCCACTATGCCGACACAAGGTGTCAAACAGGTTAGCCCCTTTCACACCATTACCAAGGCAGATGGTAATATCATTTTGGAAATCAACAACAAACGCGCACTAGATGTCTTCCAAAAAGATCTAAGAATCTTGGCTGCCAGAAAATTAAAGAAAACACCGGAAGAATTCATTACAGAACTTCAATCCGTACAATCCAGCGATCAAATCCCCGAAGAATTTCAAAGCTTATTCCAAGGGCAAATTCATGTGGCTCTGCCCTCTACCTTATCAGACCAACGAGATTATCTCGTGCGGGACATTACCAATATAGACCCGGATATCGGCTCCATTTCAATTTCTGAACATGTCGGAACAGGCGACACATTGCTTCTGGTCGAACGGAACTACGAGACTATATGTTCAGACCTTGCAAACAACCTCGTGCGCCTTCGCAAACGCATCCAGAATGAAAAGCAGTGTTTTGCGCCCAAGGCGGCACTTTATATCTCATGCATAGAGCGATGCGCCCCACGTAAGGATCCGGAAATGGATCCGAATTATGAAATGCACCTTATCCAAGATGTCATTGGCGATATCCCATTAACAGGGTTTTACGCCGGCGGTGAAATACATAATGCACGGCTATATGGTTATACAGGTATCCTGACCTTATTTTTTTAGAATTATGAGAACAGAAACAGTTTGTGCTGTAACCCAATTGCCGTTATCCTCCGTCTATACCATATGAGAGTTCATTTCCAAGAAAGGCTTAGACATCAATGCTGCCAACATCTGTAACACACTCTATCAGGCTTTGCGCCTTGACTCTGTTGCTCTGCGCGATTGCACCATTTGCACATGCTCAGGAAGACACATTACTGCCCAAAATGCCTGACCCAATACAAAATCTGGTCAATAGTGGGGCGCAAGTACGCTTCCTTGGAAAAGATTATGGCGTTGAAGGATGGGTTGCCATTAAAAACGGTAAGGAACAATATTTCTACGTCCTCCCGAATAGTGGTGGCTTTATTTCCGGCATCTTATTTGACGAAAAGGGGAAAACCGTTACCGTTGATCAGGTTCGACGTTTACGCACACAAGGTGGAAAGCTATTGGATTCTCTGGCGATGGATGAAAAAGACAGTCAGATCACGCAACCGGGGAAATCTGATAAATACGAATTTAAAACACCAGCAGAACAGCTTTACTGGGATATAGAAAACAGCAACTGGATACCTGTCGGACAGGCTGGCACACCTGTTTTCTATAGCTTTATCAGCCCGACTTGCCCGCATTGTCACGACATGATGGATCAATTACGATCCAGCATTGATGATGGACGCGTGCAAATACGTATGGTTCCGGTTGGGAATAGTGATGAAAGTGTAGCACAAGCAGCATATCTTCTGGCGACACCTGCACCGGCAAAGGCGTGGTGGCGTCATATGGATGGCGACGAAAACGCCCTACCTGCAAAACGTGAAATCAACCAACAAGGTGTTCAGAAAAACCTGTCTATTATGCAGTCTTGGAAGTTGGACGTCACACCTCTTATTATCTACCGCGGTAAAGATCAAAAGGTTAAAATCATCCGAGGCATTCCAAAGGATCTTGATTCATTTATCCGCGATTTAGGTGTTAGATCATAAAGAACATAACCATTATATATAATGACACGAAAAAGGCGGGAATATTCCCCGCCTTTTCTATATCCGCTAAAAACAAGTGACGTTCTACAGATTTTATGCTTCAATCACGTATCGTAATTGTTTGTGTAACTATCGTAGGGGATAAGCATTGGCCGCTACTAAAATACTTGCCGCATGTATGATGCTGGCATCTCAGAATTATAATGTTCCCCCTGCGCTTCTGGTTGGGATATACAAGGCAGAAGGCGGCAAGGTCGGCCAACAGGTTGAAAACACCAACGGGTCTTATGACCTTGGGCCTATGCAGATTAATACAATCTGGCTTCCTGAGCTTTCAAAGAAATGGGGAGTCAGTGAAAAAAAGGCACATAAAATGGTGCGTGACGATGCCTGTACAAATGTAAATGTAGCCGCCTGGATCTTAAGAGGCCATATTGACGAAACCAAGAATCTTGCCCAAGCATTACAGCACTATCACTCCCGAACACCAAAATACGGAACAAAATATAAAAAACGTGTTCTGGATCTTATGCGTAAAAACGGCCTCCTAAAAGAGCAGAGATAGTTCTGGAAACTCACGGTGACATGGCTATAGCGCCATATTTATATAACAAGACAGTGCGTATATATATTGGGGACGACCAAAAAACGATACTTGATCTTTACCATTAAATACAGTTATCCTTGATTCGAATGATTATTTTGTCTACTATTCCTAATAGACTAAATTTGTCTTTTGTTTTAGGGTTTTAAAAAATTATGTCTCGAAATCTTCTCCTTCTTTCTCTTGTTTCGGCTCTCGCGTTTACATCTGGATGCTCTCAGGCCACATATTCAACAAATTCGAAATTCAGCGGTGGCAATCCTCAGATTGTTGCATCACCTGATACGGTCTCTCTGTTATTGGCCGAATCAGCGGATCGTGCATCAACAGCGCTTGAAACACTCGCAGCAGTTGAAAAGGCACGAACACCAGCCACGCAGATGTCGCCGGTTGCAAATGTTCCGTCAGAGTTACGCCGTACACTTACGGTAAACTGGGTGGGCCCGATTGAACCGATTGCAAAAACACTGGCAGATCGTGCTGGATATGGCTTCCTTGTTTTAGGTAGCGATCCTGCTATTCCTGTTGTTGTATCCATTGATGCTGAAAATGCACGTGTTGTTGATGTCCTTCGTGATATTGGGCTGCAACTTGGAATGCGCGGCGATGTTAAAGTCGATGCACAAGCACGTATGATTGAGATTTATTATGCCCCCAAAGCAGGGCTAGGTGGCTAAGAGAGGGACATTTTAATGCGTTTTCTTCTGACAACAAGTCTTTGCGCAATTATTGGAGCATCTGGTTTTTTCATGACACATGGTCATGCACATGCCGCTCTACCGACAGATAATGAAACACCTGTCAGCACAGCAGACGAAGAACCGGTAGAAGTTGAGAGTTTAATTGACTATGAGGCCGTTGATACCATTAGCGAAGAAATTGCTCTTCCTTTCGATATCCGTAAAGAAGCCTTAAAGGAAGCTGCCATTTCATTTGGCGCACGTGGGGGACTTGCAAAACGGACATATGAAATCCGTCAAGAGCTTGATATACGCTCCCGCTATCTTGATAAGGTTTTTGATTTCAGACATCTTTTGATTTCCGCACCATCCGGCTTTCTGATTGAGCCACCAATTGTGACACAATCCATGAACGCCATGCTTATTGACCTAGATGGTCAAACGGCGGCTGCTTCGGATAAAATCTACAACATTATCCGTAATGCACAAATTGTATCTACACCAAGAACTTGGCGTGTTTATTTGGAAAGAGAATGGGGTGAAGTTCTTCCGCCACCTGATATTCTCGTTCCTCAAAATGATGAAGAACGTTACATATGGGCGGAATATGTTCAAAAAGGTTGGGAATTAGGTCTGCAACAAGCCGATGACATTTTCAAAGAAGATTTGGCGCGTATGGAATCTGATTTCCAAGGAATGATCAGATACAGAATGTTGCTTGCACAGGGAATGATTTCACCACCTTATGCATTGCAAGTTGATAGAGGTATTACCGGGGGCGGTAATGAAATGCGCATTGGAGATCGCGCTGTTCAAATCACGGGAGTTCCTATGCTAGTAAACGGAGCAGATGCATGGAAGCCCGCAAGCCGGTAAGTCTTGTCAAGGCTGAGGATACACAAGCTCAGACCTGGCCAGATGAACCACAACGATTCACAACAGAAGATATTGATGACTTCTTGCTTTGGAGCGTGAAGCAGAACTCTTCTGATATTACAATTCAGAGCGAACGCCCGATCTACAATGAGATCAGCGGAGAGTTATATCCGGGCACATATCGCGCGCTGGATGCCGCGGATATGGCCGTCTTTCTTGAAAGGTTATATGGAGCGGAAGCACAAGCACGCTTGGCATCAGGACACGATTTGGACGTCTCCTATGAAATAAGACCTGACCGCTACACTCGTATCCGTTTCCGTGTAAATATCACAGCTATCCTTTGTAAGGGACGAGATGGTGCCCAGATCACAATGAGAAGCCTGCCAAGTGAACCACCAACGATGGATGACCTCAATATTGAGCAAGAAATCCGTGATGCTTGGTCACCGCGTCAGGGCATGGTTATCATCACAGGCCCAACGGGTTCTGGTAAAAGTACGCTTTTGGCCTCAGGGAATCGTATGATTCTAGAACGTCCACGCGGGTGCGGGAAAATGGTCACGTATGAAGCACCGATCGAATATGTTTACGACACAATTGAAAGTCCTCGCTCTCTTGTTTCACAAACCGAAATACCGCGCCACCTTCCCGATTTCGCAGCCGGGGTTAGAAATGCACTACGCCGTAAGCCGGAAATTATTCTGGTCGGTGAGGCACGTGACCGCGAAACAATCAGTGCGGCGATCGAAGCCGCGCAGACTGGGCACGCCGTTTATACAACGACACACACATTGGGTGTTGCGAACACGGTTCAACGTATGCTTTCAACCTATGAGATGGAAGAACGAGAAGAGCGCGCAATTGCCCTTATGGAAACATTACGCCTGATCGTTACGCAAGCTCTGGTTCAGCGTGTCGGCGGAGGGCGCTGTGGTGTGCGGGAATGGATGAAATTCCCAGATGACGTGCGTGAAAAACTCATGGATATGCACTTCACAAAATGGCCAAACGAAATCCAGCGTATGGTTAACCAATATGGCCAAACGATGGAACGATCTGCTGAAATCGCCTTCGAAGAAGGATTGATTGACAGACGCGCATATTTAGTGCTTTCTAATAGTACATAATCATTGATAAGTTCCTTTTAAGGTTTATTAAGTCTTTACCCCATAGAATGAGGTAGGACATAATATCGTTCTTATAAGAGAAAGGCACAGATGGCACAAGAACTCGAAAATCTGGAAGCAAAACTTAACTGGCACTGGCGTGATACCATGAGAACAATCCGTTTCCTCGGATTTGATGCACGCGTTGCTTTCCTTATTCCCGTATGGCTTGTGTATTTGAGATGGTCAACGATTATCTTGTCTTTTATTGTCTTCTATATTTTTAAAATGCTCGAAAACAAGGGATTAACATTCCCTGCTGCACTACGTTCATTACGGTGTTGGATTATTGGCCGCGCCCGTCCTGGAAATTTGAGCGTGAACGCACATAAGTTTAGAGATTACGGGTAGAATCCTATTTTTTAATAAGAAAACTGTGTTTCGTACTTAAAGGGTATCGACTTAATACTTGAATTATAAGGGAGTCGAATATATCCTTTTCTTTGGTGATGCCAAGATCGGTGTTTAAATTAGTGCATCTGATCGTATACAACCTGCAAAGAAATTTAGGAATACAGATATGCCTTCAAAATACAGCCGCTTTCTTTTATCAACATGTTTACCTGTTGCCGCCGTTTCATTTTATATGACATCACCTGTACATGCCGGGTTTGAATGGACACCTCCTGCAGAAATAGAAGAGTCCCTTATCGTACCGGAAACACCACCGGCACCAGTCACACCTGCAGAAGTTTTACCAGCGCCGGTTCCAGAAGTTTCAGCCCCTGTTACAGGAGAGGTTCTTCCGGCCCCTATTGAAACCATCGTAGAGCCAGCCCCTCAACCAATCGAGAATATTGAGGCACAGGTTGAAGCCCCACCTGTCTTGGAAGCCCCACCTGTCTTGGAAGCGCCACCGACTGAATTAACACCACTTCAGCCGGAACCACCAAAGGCAGAAGAAGAAATCATGATCGAAATTCCTGAGCAACCTCCGGTTCAGGAAATTGAGATAAAAGAAGAACCCCTTATTGAAATTCCAGTTGAGCCAAAAGAAGAGGCAGAGGCTGTTCTTAACGCACCGCAAATAGAAGAAATGCCGATTGAAGAAATAAAGGTTGAAGTTGAAACTGAAACGGCAATCGCCGAAACAGTTGAAACCATCGAAGCTGCTGCTGAGCAGCCTATGGAGAAAATTGAAAGCAATCCCGATATCAACGAACTGCCAACAATCGATCCTTTCCCGCTATCAGAAAATGATACGCAGGCACAGCCCATAGAGGCGGCCCCTACCCCCATTGCCTTACCATCAGACTCAGATGAAACACTTACAGACATCAATATAGATGATGTCATAACCGCAAAAGAAAACCAACCGGAGACAAGTGAACCGGCTCCTCCTTCTGAGGCCATTATCTGGAATAAGGGTGAAGCATTTAACGTTATAGAAGGATTTGGATCTGACATGCCTCTTGCTTTGGCTTTGGGACAGATTGCTCCTGCCAGATATGCTTATTCTTTTGGTAACGGGGTTAACCCCGGGTCCTTAATTTCATGGGAAGGCGGAAAACCATGGAACGAAGTATTGGATGATGCTTTAACCCCTTTAAATATCGCATATGAAATTAAAGATAAGACAATCCAGCTGAAGGCAATTGCAGCTCCGGTTGTAACTGAAGCAACGCTCGAAGTAGAGATCTCTGAGACTGTAGAAATCAAAGGAAAAATGGCAACAGAAGAGAACACAACACCTGTGGAGCCTGCCATTGACAATGCAACCCCTGATGAGAGTAAAGCCGTTCAGGAAATCATTGTTATCCCCGAACAAAAAGAAGAAAGCATAGAAGCTGTTCAGGATATACAAGAAGAACAAGTAGCCCCTGCACCAAAAGAAAGCATCAACTGGAACGAAACTCAAAAAGCAATGTCTGATGAGAATTCCAATCAACACATTCAAGAAACTCAATTAGAAAAACCGGCCGAAGATATCGAGAATCAGGCCTTGGTTGAACAGATTGAGGAAAAGGCCGAGATCATTGTAGAGCCTCCAACAATAGAAGATGAAAACTTGGTAGATGAGATCTTTGTGTCCTCAGAAGAACAAGAAGGAAGCGCCGAACCAGCGTCGCCCATTGAAGAAATCATTGATAATCTGGAAAACAATACAGATGAAATAGACCCCAATGATACAGCCGCAGAAGAAGCGGGCAAAAAAAAAAGATGAACTAGAGGATAGCCCCGAGCCTTCATCATCTGCAACACACACAAAAGAAGATATTATGTGGCTAACGCCTGAGAAGGACTCAGGCGCTATGCCTGTAGTTGAGAGTGTAAAAAGTGATACGGTACCGACAGAACAACCGGAAGATCTACAAGACCTAGAACAAGACGCCTCTGATATCGCGAATAAACACGCCCCCTCTTCTCCTTTCCGAACAACGAAATCCGGTGAAATCCGTATCTGGAGAGCGGAAAAAGGGAATAAGCTTGAAGATATCCTCCAAGAGTGGAGCTCAACTGAGAATATAGAGCTTGTGTGGAATCAAGATAAAAATACAAGGCTTGATAAAGACGTTTTCATCAGCGGCACATTTCAAAATGCAATTGATGTTCTATTTTCTAAAGGCCTGAAACAGGCACCAGAATATACATTGGAAACACAACCGCATCTTAAACTAATGATAGATTAGGGGAAGAAAGGGCAGGGCTCTCTGACTTGCCCCCCCCCCATTTGAACAGTTGGAATTATTCGTCCGTGAACTGTGATCGTCTCATAAGCTCGTAAACTCGGGCATTCACGCCTTCTGTGTGCTTTGTAAGCTCTTCTTCAAGCAATAAGGAAGTTAGCATCTCACGGCGTAACATAGATTCAAAGCGATCTCTTTGATTCATAAGAGTGATGGCATCAATAGAAGCGCCAATACGCTCCACATTCGCGGGTTTGTCGTATAGATTCGTATAGAAATCCGGGCTTTGATAGATCTTCTTGGTTAGAACTTCCATTTGCGCATAATAACTCGGCCTTACACCTAAAATATCATCGATCTCATTGGTCAAATTTCCATCGCCGTCATCATCCGTCATACCAAATTCACGGAATAAAGCCTTCATATAGGCCCAACCGGAATCTTCATCTAACGGCCTTACAGGACGTTCTACATATTCACCGGCATCAATCGTTCCGTTACCATCAAGATCATACGCGAACGGTCTGTCACGACGATTTGATACAGATGCAGGTCCTAGCTCAGGTGTTGGTGCAGGCGATGTTGCCGTTGTCGTTGTTGTATTGCCCTCCGGCGCACTGGACTTCATCCCGACAATATGAAGAAATGAACTATGTGCAACGTTCATCTTGGCTGCAAAGCTTCTGGAATTATAATGGATACGAGGATCTTTAATCACTTTATCTTCTGTAACTGTACTAAACACATTTGGCATATATAAATGCTTGGCCAAAGCAACAACTGCTTCTTCATCATTCGTAATATCATTATTCGCCGTCGCGCCCGTTGCACGGTCTGAGAAGTCAACATCGAGCGTTAAAGGAATCGCCAATGTTCTGGCATAATCTACATCCTGATTCATCCGATCAAAGAAGGCTGGCGTTAGACTTGCCGGAGCTTGTGAAGCAATGTCACACAAACCATCGGCCGCGCCATTGTTACTGGAAGGGTGGCAATATTCAAACTGGTAATCATAATTCTCGGATCTTTGTTCAACCGTTGCACCAGATGCAGCGCCACTTCCCAAAACGCCAAGATACCGGCTCATAAGTACCTTATTTAAAACCTTTTTGTTAATCTTCGCTTTGCTTTCTGTCTGTGCAACACTACGCATAAACGTACCGATACGACATATTTGCTCGCTCGGATGATAATCTTTATGCGCACGCGCCATAAGCTCCTGATGCTTACGTTGTGTTTGCAACTGGATGCGAGCGTCAAAAAACATTCCGATTATCTGTGTCTGCATCACCATAACCGCAGATAGTTCTTCAGTCATCATAATGAGAGAAAGAGTATAGCGATCCTGCACATCATTGATGTCCATCGCACTTCCATCACCGAAAAAGACTTCCATTTTTCCGCCGCCTAACTGATCATAATCGGCGCCAATACCGGCATTTTGGAACGCAAGCTCAATAAATGGTGAAGAAACGGCACCCTGCCCCTCTATCGTGGATTTATTAAGCCCCTGTGCGGAAAACATTCCGGCCCAATCAGCGGAAATCATATCCTGCATTTGTTGCGTTTTTAGGGATATATCCGAAAAGTCTTCAAGACCACGACCAGATACATTGATGTCGTTTGTTTTTGTATCTACATCAACAAGAAATTCTAACGGCTCAACCGTATCTTTCAGATCTTGCGCTGATGGGGTTACACGCATTTTATAGTTTAAGACACCTGCCTTTTGCGCAATCTCATCCGATAACGGAATTCTCAGCGCCTCACCCTTTGGTAAAGTATTGTGTCCCTCTTCTACAACCTGACCATCCGCATATAGCTCATAAGCCACAGAGGCATCATATTCAAATTCCTTCAATGTCACGGAAATATCGGACTCGCCAGAGAACAGACCGGGGAAACCACCAGCCATATATAATGAAACGCCAAGCCCTATCGCAACAAGGCCACCTGCGAGTAAAAGATTTTTTGGTTTTTTATTTTTCAAACGAAACATATTGATACCTCAAACCCTCTAGTTATTCATTTTGCCTTCAAAGGCCTGAATATTATCTTCAACTTCCCTTTGGAGTTGTTGAACACTCAACTCCAACAAGATGGATAAAGACGCCTCTGTGCGTAAATAACTTTTTAATAAATCAAATTTCTGAATTAGACCAATGGCCTGTATCGCAACACCCTTACGCTCCACATTCGCTGGTTTATCATACAAATTAGTGTAGAACTGCTGGGTTTGGTATGCCTTCTTGGTCAAGATTTCCATCTGTGCATAATAGCTTGGATCTTCTCCCAGATATTCATCAATATCGCCCGATTCCATGCCAAGCTCAACCAAATAGGCTTCAATGAACTCTCTTGAACTGGCCGCACCTGTACCGGAAGTTCCCTTCCCCTTCAAAGCCAAAATCGCATTAAAACTGTTTTCTGCAACCTTTGTTTTGGCAACCACAGCACGCATATCAAGATAGGATTGCTGCAATTCGGTTACAGAACCATCATGTTGATTTTCAAGATGATCGTAACTGGGACGTTCAAAAATATCAAAGCCATATAAGTTATTTGCAAGAGCGACAACTTCTTCATCTGCCTCTGAAGGTGGCACATTCCCAACACCATCATCTGTCAGATCAAAATCAATTGTCCATGGATCCATAACTGTTCGTTCAAAATCAATATCCTTATTAAAGCGATCCTTTTCTGCCTGTGTCGGTGGTGTACCGGCAGATGCAAGTAATGTCGGACAAAGAAGACTTAAACCATCCTGATTATCGTGCGTATCACAAAATTGTGTTTGATACTGATCCAAACGGATACGAACATCCGATTGCGTTCCGTAAGAGCTTCCGACATCTTTATTGCCTAAAAATCGATCTGTTGAACGCTCACTCAGGATCAAGGCATTCATTTCCCCTTTACGTTCTGACGCAGCAAGGCTTTTTATCCGAGTTCCGAACTCACAAATACCTTCACTTGTGTGGTAATCCTTATGCGCACGTGCGTGTAGTTCATGTAAAAGTCGTTGCGTTTCCAACTGTTCTTTTGCATCCATGAACATACCAATAATACTCACTTGCTGCATGCCGACCGTTGAAAGCTGAACCCCCATTTGCATAAAGGAAGGCAACATATTCTGCTCCCAGAATTCCCAGTCAAACCAAGTATACTGGTGAATTTGCAGTTGAATATACGTATATAAGTTAATATGAAACCAATCCTGGAACCAGCCACTAATATCCGCCATTGTTGCGGAAATAATACAAAGGCAACAATCAGAACAACATATCGCCTCTGCCTGCTTTGGCTTGACAGTCATCGTCATGCTGAAAGACAAGGCACCAACAAACGCGATTGCCAGAAAAGACAACACCATAATTTTAAAAGAAACAAACTTTTTTGCCTTTTTAAACATTTATCCGCCTTCTACTCCGATCGCCATAATTTGGTCTTCGATCTCTCCTTGCAGCTCAACAATCGCTAGCTCTAACAAAATAGAGACAGAGGCCTCGCCACGAAGAAAACTCTTTAACATATCAAATTTCTGCATTAGCTTAATCGCCTGCATCGCAACCGTTTTTCTTTTTACATTCGCCGGTTTATCATACAGATTCGTATAAAAGTCAGGGCTTTGGTAAATCTTTTTCGTAAGGATCTCCATCTGCGCATAATAACTCGGACTATTTCCAAGGATATCAACAACCTCTGCATTCGGAACACCCAGTCCTTCCAGAATACTCTCCATATACTCTCTGGAGCTAATAGGATCCATAACTGTTCGACCATTAGCATCTGTTACAGGGTTGCCTGAGCTATCCAATCTTTCATGCTGTACACCCTGTGTTTTCATACCTGCAATCGCGTAAAAACTGTTTTCTGCAACACTACGTTTTGCAACAATAGAACGCATATCCATATACGCCTTCTGCGCCGCCGATAAATGCTTATCTGGTTTATTGGTAATAAGCATTGCCGGAATACGTGCAAAATTGTCATACCCATACAAATTCGCCGCCATTGCAAAAATATGTTCTTCATCTTCGTTATGAATATCACCATCCTCCGGAGCACTCGCATCCGCAGCAACAATGACTTCATTTGTAAAGTCGATACCAAGATTATTTGATCCATCAAACAGAGAAAAATAATCAATATCCATATCCATACGCGGTACACGGTAATTATGGTTACCGGAGTGTAAGTTATAACACACCACTTCATAGCTGGTTACCCCATCACCAGTCACACCGTTACGATCAGCCGGATTACAAAAGACGGATCTGAATTGCCCGATACGTCCCCCCTTATCAATCTCATGACCATACGCCCCGATAGTATCGACCTGCCCCAGCTGTCGGTCTTGTGAACGTTGGCTCAAAACAACAGCAGTTGCCTCACCAAGGCGTTCACTAGCAGCCAAGCTCTTCATAACAGATCCGAACTCACACAATCCTTCACTTGGCTGATAGTTTTTATGCGCTTGTGCCTGAATTTCTTGAAGCATACGTTGCGCAGCAAGCTGGTTTTCGGCGTCGATAAACATTCCAATCGCCATTGCCTGTTGCAAAGCCACCGCTGTAAACTGCTCTGCCGCTAACATCATTGCCGGTAGGATACTCTGTTCCCACATAGTGTGGATGATAAATCTTTCAAGACGGCGGAACTGCTCATCCAATTCCGCATCAAACTCATCCCGTGCCTCTTCCCAAATTATATCTTCTGCTGCTACGAGTGCAGGCTGACACAGAAAACACAAAGCTTCTGCCCTCTTAGGAGCATATAAGAGAGATAATCCAAATATGGACAAGGCAAAGAGAAAGCCCAGCACCATATTTTTTGACTTAATTCTATCGCGGATTAAGAATGGTAGCATCTTGGAACCTCTTACCTCCTACATCCAAATCACGATCAATCACTTTATGCCTCTTGCTTAGTTCACTCGACAACATAACTGATAACAACATTTCCTGGCGCAATTCACTTTCAAATAACGCACGATCCAACATCAAACTAATTGCTTTCATTGCAACGGATTTCCGTGCAACGTTTGCAGGCTTGTCATATAAATTCGCGAAGAAGTCTGGGTTTTGATAGATTTTCTTTCCCAGCACCTCTAATTGCGCATAATAACTTGGATTCTCACCCATAATTCCGAAAATTTGGGCATCCGTCATCCCTGCTGGCATCAAATCCCGAATAATAGCACCAACAAAACGACCAGTATTTGGCTGCAATGGCGCGGCAGAATCACCATTCGTGCCCTCGGACTTCATAGCAACCAATGCATTAAAACTATTCTGTGCAACAGCACGCTTTGCAACAACACTTCTTAAATCCATATAGAGTGCTGTCGCTGTTTCAGATGTCGCCTCTGCCGCGAACAGCTCTCGAGATAATCGACGTGTCGGTGTTCCATCACCATACAAATTGGCAGACATTGCCATCACATCTTCTTCTGCGTTTGTCAGAACATTAGCGTTACCAGCACCACTTTGATCCAAGAAATTCACCTCTTCTAAAGTACGCGGCTCATCAATCAACGCGGTATAATCAATGTCACGATTAACACGTGCGCGATCCGTCGCACCAACCCCAGCACCTAAACCTAGCCCATCTCGGTCACAGGCAAGATCAAGTCCGGTTCCCGCATTAATCCAGTTGTTATCTTTAGGGTCACAATATGTGTTAACAAATCTGTTCCAGCGATTTTTCTTATCATCCCCTTTGGAAAGGGCAGAAGACGAACCGATAAAGCCAAGCTGTCTTTGCAAATCCATATTGGACAATGCGATTGTCGCCAATCGTGCTCTATTATCTGTAGAAGCAAGGCTTCGCGCATTTGTTCCAAACCAACAGAAGTCATCACTCGGATGGTAGTCCTTATGCGCCTCTGCATGCAGTTTAAAATAAAGTCGTTGCGTTTCCAAATAATGCTTCGCATCGAAGAAATCACCGACAATCTGAACCTGTAGCATACCAAACGCGCCAAGATACTCCGTCAATTCTGCAAGTGCATAAAACACATAGTCATCAAAGAAGTCATCAACAATCCAGTTGATTTCACTATTCATGTGATCTGTAATATTATCCCGTATAAGGGGCTCCCAGAAACTGTCTTCCATAATGTTCAATAAAAACACAGTCGCAGCAGGGTCAAGTATCAGACACGATATACAAGGCGTACAAAATGCCTCGGCTTTTTTCTGTCCGCACATTGTAATAAAAGAACCGGACAACATAAAGACAAGCGCAAAGACAAGAACAAGCCCCCTTGCCTTACCACCGAAAACTGATTTTTTAATGCGTCCTAACATAAATTATTGCAAAACCTTATAATTACAACTTTACACTTCACAGTCTCTACTTACTGCTCTCCGATTGAAATTTGTTTATTCACAAGACGATGGGAAGCCCGTAAACGACTTGCTAATAAAACTGATATACTCATTTCGCGCCTCAATTGGCTTTCATATATGGCGCGATCAACCATAAGCTCAATCGCCTGCATGGCAACCTTCTTACGCGCAACATTGGCGGGGGTATCATACAAATTGGCATAAAAATCAGGATTCTGATAGATACGCTTTGCCAGAATTTCCAACTGAGAATAATAGCTAGGGCTATACCCGATCAGATCAAAAATATTTCCGCCACTGAAATCAAAACTACCGATAGTAAGAGACGCGCCTTCCACAGGAAAGATCTGCTGCATAACTGCCGCCATATACCGTTGGGTCTGTCTTTCAATCTCAAGATACGCCGTCCCGGTTAATGTAACACCCGGATCAAGTGGGTCAGAGTCCGCCGACGTACCGGCAGATTTCAAACCAACAATCGCATTAAAACTCGCCTGCGCAACCGTCCGCTTTGCCACGACACTCCGCAACGCGGCATAAACACGCTGTGCATCTTCCTCACCCATTTCGACAGTTGATAATTCGCGAGATAGAACTTTATGACCGTAAAGATTCTTAGACAACGAAATCACATCTTCTTCTGTATGTGGCTGCATCACACTGGCTGTATGTACAATACTACTTGAATCCAAATCACCATCTGTAAAGTCAACATCGATTGTCCGTGGTTCGTCAATCAAGCGTATATAATCAATATCACGATTAATCCGACGTGATTCGGTCAAGTCAACACCCGCATCAGCCGATCCACCTGCCCCGTCATGATCACAGGCAAGTTGCAAACCGGTTCTGGAGACAAGTGACGGAGGGGCACCTGCGACCTGCGCATTATTATCACGTACATCACAATATGTTTCCGCGAAATGCTGCCAACGCACTTCATAATCACCACGTACGTTCTCTGCACCTCCTGTGTTATAAACACCGGTCTGACGCGCAATAGCCAGTCGAGAAAGAGCCAACGTATTATAACGTGCCTTGCTTTCGGTTCCTGCCAAACTCCTTACATTCGTTCCAAACCAGCAAAAATCTTCACTCGGATGGTAATCCTGATGTGCTTCAAACTGCATCTTGCGATAAAGCCGTTGCGTTTCCATCTGTGTTTGCGCGTCCAAGAACGATCCAATGATATGAGTGTATTGCATGGCAACCGCACCCATTTGTGTCGCCATATCAGCCATCGCCGTTACAACAAGGGGCTCAAAGAATTCTTCGATCATCCACTCTTCGAACGCATCAAGATCCTTATCAAATTCTTCTTCATATCTTTCACGGATTTCTTCGTGCTGCTCATCAATATATTCGACCGCCTGATCACAATCGGTTTCCGCACAAGCAAAACAACAAGCAGACGCTTTTTCAGGTAACATGACGACAGGCAGGGTTCCAAAAACTAACGACACAAATACTATGCCGCCTAAGAACCCTTTCCTCATTATCTTATCCCTCTTATACACAATCAGAATACCTTGTGATTTACTTACTCTTTCTATGCTGCACCATATAAAAAATTATTTCAATGTATTACTGAACTATAATCTCAGGGCTAGCAGCATTTATCACATGACTCTCACCATAACATATACATTGTGCCCCCACATAATATTTTAATTGAAAAATGCAGAAAACAAGATTCAAATATTGTGTCTCTTCTCTTTTTGTTACACAATAGGAACTTGCTGATCGTTAACATATGCAATCCGAAGAAAGTCAAAATGTTAAAAAGAAACAAAAAAACCCCAAAAGAAGAAACCACTAAAAGTGAAAGCACAGATAACGTCAAGGATAATCCGAAGGCGGCAAAGGCAGACACTTCGGGGCTTGGAACCGTTGTTATACGAAATGAATTTTATAGAGACGGCTACCGCAGCCTCTTGAAGATGACACTAATACAAAGCATTGCGGTTTTCATGCTTATCGGTGCAATGTATTACATTATCAGCATTAGCAAACCGCAAAACTTTTACTTTGCAACAACAGAGGACGGGCGCCTTATTCCCATGGTTCCCCTCAGTCAGCCAAACTTGTCTACACCGGCACTTATGTCTTGGGTTGCGCAGGCAACAACAGAGGTGATGACCTTTGGCTTTAATGATTACAGAAGACGCCTACAAGAATCATCACGCAGCTTCACAAAACGTGGCTGGGAAAGCTTCACACAAGCATTGCAGCGCTCACGGATTATTGAGATGGTTGAGGTAAATCAGCAAATGATCACCGCGGTACCAAAAGGTGCTCCGGTTCTCCAGTCCGAGGGTCTGGTTGCTGGAAGATACCAGTGGCGCGTGCAGATTCCACTTGTCCTTACATACAGATCTGGCGCAAGGAAACACAATACGGGACTGCTAGTAACGGTTGTTGTTGTGCGTGTTCCTCGCTTGGAAAGCCCCAATGGCGTTGGGATTGAGCAGTGGATTGCTGCAGCGCGGTAATAAAATTTCACTAAAAAACGATCTATTGCGTTGATAATGCGTGACAATTGAAAAAAAGCAGTGTATCGTTTATATGTTTTTGGAGTATCTGGGTTACATTCATGCAACATAAAAACTTCCTACACTTAATTAATTTATCTCAAAATTTGAAGATATTGGGCCTTAGCTTTGCTTTGGTTTGTTCTACTGCAATAGCTTCCCCCTCTTTTGCTCAAGACGAGAGCGCTCTGCCACCAGGGCTTGAGGTTGACGCTTACGAAGAGGGTGCACCTTCTGATCCGTTCTCATTTGATGATACGGGGCTCGATTTTGAAAAATCGACAGAGGAAATAGAGGATTCATTTCGGAAAGAGGCTTTTCAAAAGGCTTTGAACAAATTAATGCCATTGAAGCCTGATGAAATTCGGACATTGCTTGAGCATTATGATAGAACAGTTGAGTCGACTGAGCTTCCTGTTCACCCTTATCCTCGACCGGAATTGGTCGTTCAAAATATTTCATTGGATCCTGGGGTTACCCCCCTCGCTGTGAAGATGTCTTGGGGTTACGTTACAACGTTGAGCTTTCTTGATTCGTCTGGGCAACCTTGGCCAATTGAAGAAATTAGTTGGGTGGGTAACTTTACCATTCAGGAATCAGGTGTTCATGCGCATAATCATGTTTTGCGTATTTCCCCTGAAGCAAAATTGGCGCATGGTAACATCTCTATTCGCTTGTTGGGGCTAAACGCTCCGGTAATCATGACATTCGAAACAAGTCGTGACGTCGTTCATTACCGCTTTGACGCTGTTGTTCCAAAGAGGGGCCCGGGAGCGAAGACGCCGCTTATTGATCGTGGTGTTTCATTAACTGCGGGTGATGCTGATATGTCAATTGCTCTGGGCGGTGTTGTGCCTGAGGATGCTGATGTTCTCGATGTTTCTGGAGTTGATGGTCGAACCAGTGCCTATGTTTATAATGGTTTAACATATGTTCGAACACCGCTAACTCTTTTATCTCCGGGATGGCATAGTTCTGTGACATCTGCAGATGGTACAAGAGTTTATGCCTTAGACGAAAGCCCTGTGATATTGCTCTCTGACAGAGGTCGTATGGTACGGGCGCATCTTACTCAGCGTGAGGAAATACTTAAATGAATGATGATCTTGATGAAGAAATAATCGGTGCGGATGACGGATTTGATGAGTTTTCTCAAAAATCGAATCTCGGCGATGCTATTCAACAAAATCCAGCTGTTAAAATCGGTGTTGTTGTTGCCGCTGTTGTTGTTATTGTCGGTGTTGCCTTTATGTTTGGTGGAGAAGGAACAACAGAGCGTCAATCCAGTATGCCTGCAGGATCTGATGTAACATCTGTTCCCGGTACATCGGAGGAAGTTGATCCCGCATATATCGAGGCGGTTGAACAACAGAACGAAGAAGATCTCGATCTTGCTATCCGTGAGGGACGAAGCACGATTCCAGTTCCAATCGAAACACCAACAACACGTCTTGAGCTTCCCGAAGTTCAAGAAGAGAATGAAGACCCACTTCACCGTTGGCGCCAACTTCAGGAAGAGCGTGTACAACGTGAAATGAAGCGTAAAGAAGTTGATGTTGAACCGGTTACTGTTCTAAATGCTGAACAACAAAATGAATCAATTAAAAAGCTTTCCCAGTCAATGGTACAGCAAATGCAATCTGTTTTAGGTGCAAATAACCAAAAAAACAGATTCAAGACAAACACCTATATCAGTTATGATGAAGAAGGCGGTGATGGAAACGGCGGAAGTGGCAGTCGTGGTGCTTCCAATGGTGGCGGTCGTGGTGGAATAAATGGCTTCACAGCAGAAAATGAAGAAGAAGTCATTATACCTGCAGGTAATATTTATTATGGGCAGACAATGTTACAGGCCAATTCTGATGTGCCGAACGTTGTTTTGGTTCGTGTCGTAAGTGGCCCCCTAAAGGGTTGGAAGCTTCTTGGTAGTTTCCAAGTGATGTCTGACGTTGAAATGCTGGCGATTACTTTCAACACTGCTGTTAACGATGAAGGTAAGCAATTACAAATAAGTGCTGTTATGCTTGATCCGTCAACATCATTGCCGGCAATGAGAACAGACGTTGATCACAGATATATGCGCCGTATTCTTCTTCCAGCTGCTGCTGCATTTATAGAAGGATATGCAGAAGCGTTCGGTGAGACAGAAGAAAGTGTCATTATTGTTGGAGATACAGTTGTAACAACAGAAGAAGAAACTACAACAGAGCAAGAAGTGTCCTTGGGTATTGAAGAAATGGCATCTGACATATCAGATATTATTGACGATATTGCGGATGTTCCAGTTCGTATCGTAATCGATGCAGGAACTCCAATCGGTATATTCTTTACACAAAACGTTACCGATAAAGACAGTGATATATAATCTATCCTCAAAAACTCAAAGAAAATGAGTATCCGAAATGGAAAATTCTATTGATCATGTAGACGATTTTGAAGATGATTTCGATGAAGTTTGGATTGATGAACTGGAAGAAGCTGAAAGTGGCGATATTGATTTTGATAGTGACATTGATGCCTTAGAAATTTCCGATTCCCAATCATTAGAACCATCCTCGCCTCAACGTTCAAAGAAAAAGAAGGGGCTAGCACCTTTTATTGTAATTGCGTTATTATCTGGTGCTGGTTTTGGCGGTTATCAGGCCTATGAAATGGGATTACTGTTCCAAAATCCGGAGAACGATGTGATTCCAGTCGTTCAGTTATCAAAGACCGAATCACCTATCATATTAGATCAAAACGATACTATTTCTGTAGATCCGATATCTGATAGCCCTACGGAATACTTACCATTACAACAGGGATCAATTCCTGAAGATAGCAATGCGGTTAATCAAGACAATACCTTGGATGCGTTATCAATTGATGTTCAAGAAGCACAAGACAACGTCTTAACACCAATGCCTTTTGATATTGGCACATCTCCCATTGAGCTACCCGATTTAGAAGAAGTAGAAAATTCGACAACAAAGACTGATATAAGCGCGCCACCTCAGACCGCTCCTATTACAACGCAGGAAGAAGAAATACAGTCACCTATCTTAGATGAAGATACCCTTATTACAAAAACAGAGAGTGTTTTTGATAACGATGAAATTCCGATTATTGACAGCGAAACTGTAGACACCCATTCAGAAATGGAAAAAGAAGCGCCATTACCCCCTATTGATGAAGTGCCTACTACGCGTCCTGATTTATCTTTAATTCAAGATAGTGTAGAGCCTTTAATTGAAGACATAGTCACGCATGATGCGCAAAGTATACAAGAGATTGCATCGCCCAAGAATAACGCAGATCTACCTCTCGTAGAAGAAGTACAACAAGAAAAAACCGTTCCGCCGCATGAAATATTACCACAAAAAGTCGTTGAAACGGTCAAGGCCTACAAACCTGTTTGGTCAATACGTGCCATACAGCCTGGGCGAGCAGTTATTCGAGAAGAAAAGACCGGAGAAATGAAGTCTGTAGAAATTGGTGATACCGTTACCGGATTAGGACGCATTAAATCGATAGATAAAAAATCTGGTCAATGGGTTATTAAAGGCACATCTGGCACTGTAATTCGATAGATAATTACATAATCCCTCTAAATTTCCAAAAAATTAACTTATTTTTAGTACCGTTAGCTATATTTGCGCCGTAATGTATAATTTAAGTTTGCAGAATACCGAATAGTTATGCTGTAATATAGGGGGCCTGTATCATATGGTGGTAAGCTAATATATTAATGTTAGGAGCATTACAATTGTCTAGACAACATTTTTATTTCGCATTTTTAACAGTATTTTTCAGCTTTATCGCCGCAAGTACGGCATTTGCTACTCCGGTAGAGATTAGTGATATTACCGATAGTATCCATGAATCCACATCGTCTTTACCTTACTTTATGGCTGCGCTTGCATACTTGTCTGGTGTGTTACTTGCGGTTTTAGGAATTATAAAAACGCTTGAACACGTTACTAACCCATCTCAAACTCCTATCCGTGTTCCAGTCATTCGCTTTGCGATTGGTGGCGCATTATTCGCCCTACCTATCATCCTTGAGGCGGCTTATAACACTATTTCTGGCGGTGGTACGACCGTTGCACTAGGGCCTTTTGCTGTTGCCGATTCACTTTCTCTTGCATTTGGAACAAATACAGTTGCAGAAAATGGGTTTAACACCATGCTAGCGGATATGATTGCAAGCACTGAGCGTATTCCTGATCTGGTTTCCGCTGTTGCTTATTTGCTTGGTATCTTAATGATTATCTCTGCATTGTTCAAAATCAGGGATCATGTTGATGATCCCAACCGTTCATCATTAAAAGATGCCGTTATCCGTCTCCTAATCGCCGGCGGATTAATCGGCTTACCCGTTGTCTTTGAAGCCATGTATGTAACAATGGCTGGTTCCGGCCTTGGGCTTAATGCCACAATTGTTAACTTCTTTGGGAATGGTGGCCTTGGTTTCTATGCCTCTTCCGTTGATGGTGGCCTTGTATCTTGCGGAACTGTGCACACAGGAACACCAAGTACCATTGGCGACGTAATCTGTCTGGCCATGGAAAATGCGACTGTATTCCCCGCTTTACTAGCCGGAATATCTTATGTCCTTGGATTGATCTTAGGTGTATGGGCTCTTATTAAAATTCGCGACCACGTGACGAACCCGGCTCAAACATCTCTTTGGGAGGGTGTATCTCGCTTAATTGCCGGTGGTGCATTCTTTGCAATGCCTGTTATCGCATTTGCAATCAGCTCTTCACTCACCCCATCTGCAATACACAGTGCTGCAACAATCAACACAGGCTTTCAAGAAACTTTAGGATGTGGCCCCGGTAACTCACTTGATATGGCAATGGTCTGTTTCATGCAAAACATCATCGGACCATCACATGTAGTTCTAAATTTCTTCTGCTTTGTTGCCGGCCTTATATTCATTATGGTTGGAACATCCCGCATTATTAAATCCGCACAAGACGGCCCGAAAGGCCCCGGTGGATTGGGCACTGTCTCAACATTTGTGGTTGGTGGTATTTTAATTTCGGCAACAACAATCCTATCCGCAATATCGGAAAGCTTGTTTGATACGTCACAGACTGCAACAACAGCATCACTCACATATACAAGTGGAATGACAACTGCGGAAACAGACGCCGCATATAACGTGGTCTCTGCTGTGCTGAAGTTCATGATTATTATCGGAATGATCAGTTTTGTACGCGGCATCTTCATCATGCGTGATGTGGCAGAAGGAAATCAACAAGCCTCAACAATGGCCGGTATGACACACATCATTGGTGGTGCCCTTGCCGTTAATCTCGGGCCATTATTAAATGCCGTTCAGACCACTCTAGGCATTACTGCATTTGGTGTTACATTCAGCTAAAAAAATACATAAAAAAAAATGTGGCAAGATTGTGACAAACCTGCTACGATACTTTTATAAGTAAGCAATCAATTTGGTAAGAGGAGGAACAATATGTTCAAACAAACCAAAACTTCGTACTATAAACTTGGTGCGGCAATGACAGCAGGAATGATGCTATCATCAACTTCTGCACACGCTACTGCAGCTGGTACAGGTCAAAACTTCGGTTCTATCGCTTTTAATATCACACAGTCAGTTGCAACACTACCTGCATTGGTCTCTGCTCTTGCATACCTTTTCGGTGTACTTCTATCTGTTCTTGGTATCATGAAAATCAAAGACCACGTTGAAAACCCAACTCAAACACCATTGAAAGACGGCGCAATCCGTTTGGCAGCTGGTGGTGCATTGTTCGCTATTCCAATCATCATGGAAGCAATGTACGAGACAATCGGTTCTGGTGCTGGTGCATCTGCAGCTGGTCTAAGTGCTGTTTCATTCGGTACTGTAGCGCCATAATTCAAGTTTTACACTTGATAATGACAATAAGTTTTGGAAAAAGAGCAAGTTACTTGCTCTTTTTTTTATTAAAAAACATAGCGATATTTAGGTGTATCTGATACCATATACAGTCTGTCAGGGGCTGTATTACCCAAGAAAAAGCCCTTACACTGATTGTGTTGTAAAAGGAAATAATTTATGGGTTATTTACCAATTTCACTTGGTCTTTCCAGAACGTCCGCAAGCACTCAGGGGAAAAGCTCCTCCGGTGCTTCTGCCTTATCAAAAGAGAAAAAACAAAAAATCATGACGCGCGATGATAACACGTGTCAATGTTGTGGCTTCCAATCTAAGAAGTATCAGGAAGTTTTATTTATAAACGGAAATGCCGAAGATCAATCCGATGACAATCTAAAAACTGTATGCATTTTCTGCCACCAATGCTTTAATCTTGATCAAGTTAACATAATGCGCTCCGGTGTTTTGCTTTGGTTACCGGAAATTAAACAGGCAGATCTTCATCATATTGCCCGCGCGATTTACGTTGCACGTATTTCCCAAGGCCCTATTGCAGATGCAGCGAGAAAGTCTTTAGACAGCCTAATGCAACGGCGCGACGCCTTACGCACCAGAATTGGTACCGATGACCCATATATTTTGGCCACAGTCCTGAAAGATTACCTAACAGAAGCGCATTACAGTAATCGCGGACAAAAAATTGACGGAATACGCCTATTCCCACTGGACAGAAGAATTATCAAAGAAGCCGATCTTGAGTTTAATCAATTCCCACAGATTCTGGCATTCTGGCGCTCAAAAGATGGGCCATTTGGTGGTAAAACGCCTCAAAAATGGTTCGATATATACCATCAGGTGCAAGCCGCATAACACATGGCTTTGCCATAATAAAAAATAAAGATTGTTCCTATATTTCTACGGTGGACTATAGGACGCTAATATATTAATTTAGTAGTAACGTATTAAATTCTTGTACAAAAATTAAGCAAAAAGCGTATCGCCGATGAAATTAATGGACAAAATGTTAGCGCCTTTCCAAAAAGCGTTACGAACGTCAGTATCCTCCTTTATCCGTCTTGAAACAATGGAGAATGAGACAACTCTGGTGTCTGCAGACGGATCTCTTGTTTCCTATGTAAAGATTGAGGGAAGCAAACAAATTATCGGAGATGAAGAATATGAGAATATTGTCAATTCCGCGAATATTAAAATTGGTGCGCGTTTTGACCGCGTTGGTCATGCGATGCAGGTTTTCTTTGTCAGAGACCCTTCACGCATACGCCAAACTCTTGAAGATAAAATACAGCCCAGCCGCCAGACTGCACAAAACATCGGAATGGATCTGGAAGATTTATTTCAGGAAAAAGTCAACCACCTTGAAAGATTTCTAACCCATGAAGAACAATATTTTGTATTGTGGACACGCCCATCTTGCTTAACACAGAATGAAATAAAGCGTTGTACAGAAGAAGCCAAAGAAAAAGGGAAAGAATGGGTTCCGGCAGCAAACTCTCAATATCCTTACGGCGTACTTGAGCCAATCAGAACACGTCATAAAAGTTTCATATCGGCCATGATGACCGCATTCTCTGAATTAAATATTGAGTGCCACATCATGGAATCTCATGATGCAATTACCGCGGTACGGTCCAACTTATTCCCTGACAGGGCAAATGAAGGATGGCGACCATGCCTGCCTGGCGACCCAATACCACCGCGTGCACCACAAACAACAGTGGATATGTCTGACCTTCTCTGGCCGAGCTTGCCCAACCAAATTACAGCTGCCGACGCAAAAGTGCTTGGGAAATCGGTTGTAAGAATCGGGAATCTCCTATGGGCTGGTGCTGATATGACCTTAGGGCCTATGGATTCCACACCATTCCCGATTCTGCTAAACCGTTTGGTTGAAGCAGACATTCCATTCCGAATTTCGTTTCTTATTGAGGGAGGAGGCGCAGCATCCGTTGCCTTCCGTACTATGGCTGCAACTCTCATGGGGCCGACAAACGCGGGTAACAAACCCATTAAGTATTCTCTTGAAAGTTTAACGACACTCGCCCGGAAAGAGCCCGTTGTTAAAATCAGAATTTCATTTGCGACATGGTGCAAAATCGACGAAAAAGATCAGATTCTTGATCGCCTTTCTGTTCTCCTTCAATCCTTTGAAAGTTGGGGGTATTGTCAGGTTAGTGAACATTCCGGTGATCCGTTGGATTGTGTAATGTCCTCCGCAATGGGTATTCACTGCGCGGGAACTGCACCATCAGGTATTGCACCAATGATTGAGATCATGAGGCTTTTACCATGGCAAAGACCATCCAGCCCGTTTGAAGACGGTGCAATGATTTTCAGAACACCTGATGGGAAAATCTGGCCATACCAGACAGGTACAACCCTTACAACAACTTGGTTCGACTTAATTTTCGCACAACCAGGTGGTGGTAAGTCTGTTTTGTTAAACACATTGAACTGTGGTACATGTTTAACGCCTGGATTAAGCCGTCTGCCATATGTTGCCGTTATCGATATTGGCCCTTCATCTTCAGGTCTGGTTTCCCTTATTAAGGAGGCACTACCCCTTAGCCGCCAACATGAAGCAGCGTATTTCCGCCTTCAAATGGCACACCAATATGCGATTAATCCATTCGATACGCAGCTCGGATGCCGGACACCACTTCCTGATGAGCGCAGCTTCCTCGTTGAACTATTGACTCTTCTGACGACACCACCAGGCTATGACAAGCCTTATGATGGTATGCAACAACTCTGTGGTATGGTTGTTGATGAAATGTATCGCTGGCGTGACGATGATGCCGCCAACGCAGAGCCAAGACCCTATCTCCCCCGTTTGGAAATGGAAATTGATGCAGCCCTTCAAAAATACAACATTCACTTACCCTCAGACCCTTTATGGTGGGATGTTGTTGATAAAATGTTTGAACTGGAACTGCCAACGCTTGCCAATTTAGCGCAACGTCACGCTGTTCCTACACTCAATGATGCGATTACATCTTCACGTAAACCACAGATTCGTTCACTATTGGATGAAACATCTGTTGGGGTAAGTGCCGAGAGTGTTATCGGAGCCTTTGAGCGTATGATTACGTCTGCGATTCGTGAATACCCTGTTTTGTCCTCTGTTACGCAGTTCGAAATTGCAGATACACGTTTATGCTCTTTAGACCTTATGGATGTCGCGCCACAAGGGGACGAGGCAGCAGACAGACAAACATCCATTATGTATATGCTAGGGCGTCATGCGCTTGTTCGTTCTTGGTGGATGAGTGAAGAAAGCCTGCAAAACATTCCTGAAAAGTTCCGTGCTTACCATGCTACGGTTCTACAAGATGTTGGTGAAACACCGAAACGCCTAAACTTTGACGAATTCCACAGAACCAGTAAATCGGCCTCTGTCCGCGCGCAGATTATTCGAGACGTTCGAGAAGGACGTAAACGCGGTGTGCAGATCGTTTTGACATCACAGTTAATTGATGACTTTGATAAAGATATGGTTGATTTGGCAACAGGAATTTGGGTTCTGGGAACAGCAATTTCCGATAAAGCCGTTCAGAACGTTGTTGAACGTTTTGGCCTATCCAATACAGCAAAGCATGTTATGCGTTACAAGCTAACCGGTCCAAAATCAATCGGCGCCCCGGCTTTGATTGTGATTGGTTCGACCTCTGGCCGCTATGAGCAACACATATACAATACGCTTGGCCCGATTGAGCTTTGGGCGTTCTCAACATCAGCAGAAGACGTTGCCATCAGAAACCGCCTTTATGCATTATTAGGGGCCGCACGTGCACGACAGATGCTTGCCTCCTCCTTCCCCGGAGGTAGTGCACGAAATGAAATCAGACGCCGTGTCCTTTCTAATAGTGATAGTGGTGATTCAAAAAGTGCGATGATTAGTAACGTTGTCGAAGACATCGTGAATGAGCTTGTTACGGAGAGTAAAGAAACACAAGAGTCAGAAGATAAGAAACGTATTAAATTAAAATTAACCTAAATGCAGGACTCATAGAGTATGAGCGCAGAACAGCAAGAAGCAGAAATATTAAAACAAACGATTATTGAGGACGAAAAGCCAAAGTCCTCCCTTTCTGACAAGCTAAAAGACAAAAAGAAAAAACAACGAAAAAAGAATATTAAGAAGTATTCTATTCTATCGTTTGTCGGATTAATTGCGTTTGGTATATGGTTTCTATTCATTAAACCGTATGAAGCAGGGCCTAGATACGGCATCTGCCGTTCTTTTTTGGAGTTAACGGTCCCTTATCCGCATACAATTCATGTCAGTGAACTAAAAAAGCACAGAGATGGTGGTATTTTGCTTTGGTATACATATGTTGATGGCTTTGGCGGCTACCGCATGGAATCCTTTACATGTAATGTTAAACAAGACCCGAAAACCAAAAAGTGGGAATTGTTCAAAATAAAATTGCATAAGGTTGATATGGACCCCCAAAAGATAGAGCATCTGGCACATGCATTAACCTATTTTGATGCAAATCCGGTCGTTATGGAATACCCACGTCGCCTACCGGATAGTTTACGTGGCTTACGATTTAAAACTGATAATTTCAGACGCATCAAAATCAGCGACAAAAAAGAATATTAGAGAGAAATATGGAATATAGAAAACTAGGACGTACAAATTTGGACGTCAGTCTTATCTGTCTGGGCACAATGACTTGGGGACGGCAAAATACCGAAGATGAAGGCCACGAACAAATGGATTATGCCATTGATAAGGGCATAAATTTCTTTGACACCGCAGAAATGTATGCGGTACCCCCGACACCCGAAACATATGGTAAAACCGAGACCATTATTGGCACATGGTTTGCCAAAACAGGCAACAGAGATAAAGTCATTCTGGCATCTAAAATTGCCGGTCCTGCCCTTCCTTGGATTCGCGGCGGCGACTATACAATAGACCGTAAGAATATACTGGAAGCACTAGAAGGATCGTTAAAGCGCTTACAAAGCGATTACATTGATCTCTACCAACTCCATTGGCCAAACCGTGGATCGTACCACTTCTCTCAGCACTGGGAATATGCACCTAAATTTGACGCAAACCAGGTTAATGACAATTTTCTGGACGTTCTACAAACTCTGGATGAGCAGGTTAAAGCGGGGAAGATCCGCAATATAGGCCTTTCAAATGAAAGTGCTTGGGGCACAATGAAATGGTTGCGTCTGTCTGAAGAACAAAACCTTCCGCGCATGGCCTCCATTCAAAACGAGTACAGTCTCTTATGCCGCCAATTTGACACAGATCTACATGAAGTTGCCGTTGCCGAAGAATGCGGATTGCTTGCATGGTCACCTTTAGGCGGCGGAATGCTCAGTGGTAAGTATTTAAATGGTGCCCGCCCGAAGGGATCGCGATGGGATATTGATCCAAGGTTCCTTCAGCGCGATACACAAGAAGGAAATGACGCGGTAGAATCCTACATCAAGATTGCACAAAAATATAATCTAGATGTCTGCCAAATGGCATTGGCTTTTGTAAACCAACAACCATTTGTGACATCTAATATCATTGGCGCAACAAGCATGGAGCAGCTAAAAACAAACATTGCTTCTGTTGATCTGACATTATCACAAGATTGCCTAAACGACATTGCGGCCACATACCGTAAATTCCCTATGGTATATTAGAGGATTTTAGATCTTTAAAACGACAAGAAAACTGAGTAACACTGATGCATTCCAGACAACATCAACAACACGTTGATAATTTGCGTAAGATCGCAAAAGGGTATACCGAATTTAATGGCCGGCAAGTTACGCAGGCCTTTAAGTCAGTCGGGTGTAAAGTTACCAAGCCGCAAGACCTTCTTAAAATAAAATTCGCGCAATCCAGTATACAAATCATCGATACAGATGCCGAAAAGATGATTATCGGACATCCTGAAAACGCCTTGTCACAATTTGCCCGACGCGTTCTGGAACATTACGATAATAACTGACCGTACTATTTTTTAGGCAATAGAACCCAATAGCGCCCCTTTGATTTCATTTGCCCCGCCATTTCTTCTGCCAGATCACCATACCCCCAGAATACGTCCCCGCGCACAGGCCCTGTAATTGCGCCTCCGGTATCTTGTGCAACCATCATCCGCCGAATAGAATTTGCCTCTGCCACAGGCGGCTCAATATCCACCCATAAAGGCAGACCATAGGATATAAGTGTACGATCCACAGCCAAAGACCGTCCGGCGGTTAAGGCAACCCCTTGCGCACCCAATGGCCCATTACCTTTAACCTCACGGAAAAAAACATATGACTTATTCGTATTCATAATATCATCTGCTTGATCCTGATTATTTTCAAGCCATGCCCGAATACTCTGCATAGAAACAGTTTCCTTGGTGAGTACCCCCATTTTGATCAGCTCACGCCCAATCGCATAATAAACATGGCCATTCTGCCCCGCATAGCCAATACGCATTGTGGAACCGTCATCCATTTGTACCAAACCAGAGCCTTGGATCTGGACAAAAAATGCGTCAACCGGGCTATCAACCCAAAGCAAAACCTGATCGTTATGTGGCCAATCTCCGGCCACAATTTCTGCACGGCTCTCATACGGTTTTAGCGCCCCGCCCCGTACACGCCCTGCAATGCGCACACCTTTCAAATCATCACGAAACTGCCCCAGATGGACCATAACCAAATCATCAGGACGTTTATGCAAAGGCGTCGTATATTGCCCTTTTTCAGTACGTGATCCTTTTAAAGAGGCCTCATAATATCCGGTAAACAAGCCAACCGGATCTTCATCTGCGCTTATTTGATACGGCATAAAATATGTCTCAAAGAACGCACGAAGATCACCTTTATCTGTTGTTTCAAATATCTTACAACGCTTTTGCCAATCACCATATGTGCCGGCCTGCTTTAACACACCAAATGGCGCATCAGCAGGCCTTGAGGAAATTTTTACACAGCTGCGCATAAAGGCTGGTACAAAGCTTTTGAAATCATCCTGCCCCCAATGTGGCAGTACCTCAAATGTCGTTGGGGTTAAAACCAGTTCCGGTTTCTTCTCTTCTGTTTCCTTTTCAACCTCCGGGACAGGAAGTTGCTCTGATTGTGGTTGAGGCTGTACTTCCTCTTGTGCTTCATCACATGCAGCCACGAAAAACAATAACAAAACAATTAAAATGCGCATCCAGCTTACCTTTTTACAAATTCAGGAATGAGCGTAATGCGGTAAGTGGCATTTGTCTATGCGCCAAAAATACTTCCCTTTTTTATAGAACCTTGTTATATACGTCGCATCTGTGGATAAACAGATATGGGTCGCAGCCTACCCCATTACAAAAACAAGGATAAAGACATGAAAACATTGGTTATCTGCTCTGGCGGATTAGATTCTGTAACACTTGCCTACAAAATTGCAAAAGAACATACGCTTTGTGGATTGGTTTCATTTGATTACGGACAGCGCCATAAAAAAGAATTGGCCTTCGCCGCAAAATGCGCAAACAATCTTGGCGTAAGCCATGATGTTATCGACATTTCCCATATCGGGAAATTATTAAGCGGTAGCGCCTTAACAGACGATCTGGACATACCTGACGGACATTATGCCGAAGAGACAATGAAGGTAACGGTCGTCCCAAACCGCAATGCCATTATGTTGACAATTGCATATGGGATTGCCTCATCACGTGGTGTGGATGCCGTTGCCACCGCAGTTCATGGCGGTGACCACTTCATATATCCTGACTGTCGCCCTGAATTCGCACAATCCTTCCAAACGATGCAAGATCACGCATTGGATGGCCTATCACAAATTAAGCTATACACCCCATTCATCAAAATTCCGAAGGCAGATATTGCCGCAGAAGGTGCGCGTTTGAATGTTCCCTTTGCCGACACATGGTCATGTTATAAAGGGGGAGAGCATCATTGCGGGCGCTGCGGCACATGCGTAGAACGCCGTGAAGCCTTCGACATCGCGAACATAGAAGATCCGACCGTATATAATGATCCTGATTTCTGGATAGAAGCCGTGAAAAAAGGAGCCGCATAGAATGTATACTATATATAAAGAATATCACTTTTCTGCCTCGCATCAATTACCTCAACTACCGGAGGATCACCCATGCCATCGCCTACACGGGCATAATTATGTTGTGGAGGTTGAGCTGCAATCTGAAGCACTCAATCAATATGGGTTTGTTCGTGACTATCGTGAGCTGGATGAGCTTAAGATATTTATTGATGAAAAACTCGATCACAGACATCTCAATGATGTGCTTGGTGATGACAATGTCACGGCAGAAAACCTTGCCAAATATCTCTATGACTGGTGTAAAAACCGTTGGAACGAAGTCACCGCAGTTCGCGTCAGAGAAACGCCAAAAAGCTGCGCTGAATATAGGCCTGAAAAGTAATGGAAACGGTTCGTATCAGTGAAATATTTGGCCCGACTATTCAAGGAGAAGGCGCATTAATAGGCAAACCAACCATATTTGTCCGCACCGGAGGATGTGATTACAGATGCAGTTGGTGCGATACCCTTCATGCCGTCGATAGTGAATACAGGCATGAATGGAAGCCAATGCAAACAAAGGACATTATGGATGAGGTTGAGACCCTCTCTGGCGGTGCTCCGCTAACCATATCATTATCCGGGGGGAACCCTGCAATTCAGCCGCTCAAGCCTCTGATCGATATCGGACATGAAAAAGGATATACATTCGCCTTAGAAACCCAAGGATCAATCGCCAAAGACTGGTTTGCAGATTTGGATACCCTAACATTATCACCAAAACCACCAAGCAGTGGAATGGAAACGGACTGGGATGCTTTGGATCAATGCATATCCATGGCAGATGATAAGCCAAGTATCGCCCTGAAATTCGTAATTATGGATGATGAAGATTATATATATGCACACAAATGTGCCGCACGTTATCCTGATCTTCCTGTCTATCTTCAGCCAGCCAATCACACGCCACCGACAACACGTGATGATACAATTGATATGGATGGCATTATGCAGCGCATGCAATGGCTCGTCGAGGAAGTAACGAAAGATAAGTGGTACGATGCCACCGTTTTACCACAACTCCATGTCCTGATATGGGGCAATAAACAGGGGGTATAGAAATGAGTAAGAGCAAAAGAAAAAAGAGTGAAATCCTTAATACACAAATAATAAACAGGACCAAGAAATGAGCGATAACATCTACGAAAACTTAACACAGCTAGGCAGTCAAACTGCTCTTCCTAATACCCCGGAAGACGCCGTCTTGGAACGCGTACCAAACCCGAAAAAGGATATGCAATATTGTGTCCGCTTCACCGCGCCGGAATTTACATCCATGTGCCCCCTAACGGGCGCGCCGGATTTTGCGCATTTAATGATTGATTATGTGCCAAATGAATTTTTGGTTGAAAGCAAATCTTTAAAGTTATTTCTTGGCTCTTTCCGCAATCACGGTGCATTCCACGAAGATTGCACTCTGGAAATTGCCAAACGTATTATCGATATTACCGATCCTGTATGGCTTCGTATCGGGGGATACTGGTATCCGCGCGGAGGTATTCCGATTGATGTCTTCTATCAAACAGGTGAAGAGCCCAAAGGAGTTTGGATTCCAGATCAGGACGTCCCCCCTTATAAGGGAAGAGGGTAAATTATTCCTCTTCGACAGGGAATATAAGGCGTGCCAAATCCGCATCACGGAACGGCACATCTTCAACAACAATGGCCTCTAGATCATACATGATGTGGAAAAGATGTGTTTGGTTGATCTCGTCATCAACACTTGCATATGTTGGATCAGACAATAATTCTGCGCCCATGCCTTGTAAATATGCGGTGCGATCCGGTAGACAGGATAGCATTTCAATATTCAGCTTCGTTGGCTTTTTCTTACCAAACGGATTAATCATATCGGTAACCAATAATACATCATCCATATATTCCAATGCATCATGATCACAGCTGTTAATGCGTTTTACATCACGGAACCACTGCTTAAACGCAGCAACCAACCCCTGCCCATTAAACTGTGAAGACGGGTCGCGTTCAAGATGTCCTGAAAAGGTCATTGCCATATCGCCAAGATCAGAACCGATCATATGGCGCCATAAATCCGCATAATCCTCAGAACGCAATTCCCATGCAACAAGAAGTGCCAAAACATCAAGATCTGCTGCGCGCACGCGCTCCATCATTAAAATATTCTCAGGTGAATATAGCTCATCAAATCCGCCGTGACGCTTTTCCTGCCAGATATCACGTACGGCCTTAATCAACGTTACCATCATAATATTACGAAAATAAACAGAACGCCCCAACGCAGAAGGAATCAAAGAGTTATTATCAAGGGTCAGTACTTTCTGCTCTACATCAATATGGTAGTCACCACCATTAAGGTCATCCAGCGTAATTTTCCAATCTTGATCACACGCTTCTTTAAGCATAAGGCGCGCGGACGGGCTGGCATTTAATACTGTCATACACCAACTTAATATATCGCCATAATCATGGATTTCAGATAGATCCGCACATTCAAAGAAGTCTGCTTCTATATAATCAGAGCACAATTCAACAAAATACCAGTGCCGTGCAGCCACGTCATCCATAGACGCCATACAGTCAATCATATGCTTTTGTGGCTGGTTCGATTTTAGCTCCATAACAGCGCCTTCACCCAAATATACTTTATTGTGCTGACTTTTGATTTGACCAGTGCTTAAGGTCGATGATTTGTGCACCGTTTCCATTGCCGGACAGCGCGCGTCCTTCTGAGTTTTGCTTTTGGTTTGGCTGGTACTCAAAAAGTTGAAGAATGTCTGCGCTTTGCGATGTTTCATCATTATGGTCCTGACTTTTTTCATTCAATAACTCATGACGGATGTCATGTGTGGATAAGTCAGAGTCCAATTGCAACTCCTGTTCCGTTTCTTTACAAGAGCGCTCAAACTTAATAAACCATAGGAAATTCGCGCTTGAGCGGTCACGTATATCGATAAAAATCGGGTCTTCCAGAATAGTGAAGGCATGTTCCGCCAGGTAATTTTTGCCGAATGGCATACTACCTAATGCAGAGATTAATTCCACCGTTACACTTTCAGATGTTCCGATATTTTCAAAGACATATCCCTGATGATCTGAAAGCATAACTTGAATAACGGCTTTATCCTGCACGCGGCAGCGCTCTGACAAGAACCAGCTTTCAAATGCAGAAGCCGCGGCCTTTCCATCATTAAGCGTACGGAAATCGAGATAAGCTTCACGTGCAAATGCACGGGCAATATCTGCCATAGGAGAGTTTTCAACCCGCTCCCACACATCTCTATGTCCTGCTAGCTGTAATTCCCATGCCGCACGGATCATTGAAACTGCCAAGTCCGCTTCTTGTGCACGATTAACCAGAATGGCGTGTTCCGGTTGGAATAACAGCGGATTAATCAATGCGCCCTGACGATGCTGCCAGTGACGACGTAATTCTCTAACTGTTAAAAGCACCTGATCTTCAATATCCAGATCAGATTGGATTAAAATTGTCCCGCTGCGACGATCGTAAAAGGCCGTTTCGACCTGTGTGCTCATCATTATTTTTATATTGTGCTTTTCAGCAACATTAAGATACGCAGAAACCAAACGACTTTGCCCAAGAATCTCTTTCACTTGTGCAAGGCGGTTATCTTTTTGATCTTCACTCATAAACCAGTCTTCATCGAGACTTTCAACATTCTCGGCAAATTCTTTAAAACGATTCATGGTTTTCTCAGAGATATGTTCCGATGCATTTTCGTATCCGGCAATTTCTTCCTTCAACGTTTTAATCTCATCGGCCAACAATCCCAACTCGGCATAATCGAAATCACATTCCTCTTCATTGATCTCTTCTTCATCAATATAGAAAAGAGGTTGATCACCAATATGCGTACACAAAACGGGTTGCGTATTATTTAGCGTATACGCAACACCACAAATTCTATGCTCCGGCATATGCGCGTTACAGAAATCTTCAAAATTATTGCTCATGGTTCCAGCCAATTCTTAAAAAATGTATTCCCCCCCGCAATACATGCGGTACGGATCTATTATGAGGGGGAATTTATTAACGCTTTCCTACCAAAAAGACGAAAATTACCGCTTTTTGAAAAAAAATACGGCGTTTCCTAACAAGGCTTTAACACAAGGTAAATATTGGGTTAACACAATCTTTGATTATGGCAAATATTAACGTTTTCAAGAATAGAACTTTGAAAAAGACTGTGTTAGAATTAGATATCAATCCTCTTATTCAAGGTGATCAAATCTATGCTATCACGAAATCTGGAACAAACTCTTCACCGCGCACTTGCCATTGCCAATGATAAACATCATGAATATGCAACGCTGGAACATTTGCTTCTCGCCTTAACCAGCGACCAAGACGCAATGGCGGTTCTGCGATCTTGCGGAATTGATTTAGATGATTTGTCCTCTTCTCTTCTACATTATATAGAGAACGATCTTAGCAGCTTGATTAACGCCGAAATTGAAGAATCAAAGCCAACCAACGCGTTCCAACGCGTGTTACAGCGCGCCGCCATCCATGTGCAATCCTCAGGTCGTGAAGAAGTCACAGGTGCAAATGTTCTGGTTGCCCTTTTCTCTGAACGGGAGAGCCACGCCGTATTCACATTACAAGAAAGAGATATGACGCGTTTTGATGCGGTCAACTATATCTCCCACGGTATTGCAAAGGTTCCATCTAACAGCGAAACAGATAAAACCCCACAAGGCGTAGAAGAAGAAAAAGAAATCAAGGCCGGTAAAGAAGCATTAGACGCCTATTGTACCAACCTGAATGAAAAAGCAGCAGAAGGCGGTATTGATCCCCTTATCGGACGTGAGAAAGAAGTTGAGCGCACAATCCAGATTTTATGTCGCCGGTCAAAGAACAACCCGCTTTATGTCGGGGATCCGGGCGTTGGTAAAACCGCCATTGCCGAGGGGCTTGCCAAACGCATTAATGATCGAGAAGTCCCGGAAGTCTTACACGATGCGGTTATCTTCTCACTTGATATGGGTGCATTACTGGCCGGAACCCGTTACCGCGGTGATTTTGAAGAGCGCCTGAAAGCCGTTCTGGCAGAATTGGAACAAACACCCGAATCCGTTCTCTTTATTGATGAGATCCATACCATTATCGGTGCAGGCGCCACCAGTGGCGGGGCAATGGATGCCTCCAACCTATTAAAACCCGCCTTATCAAATGGCTCTTTACGCTGTGTCGGTTCAACGACATATAAAGAATATCGCAATCATTTCGAAAAAGATCGGGCGCTGGTTCGACGTTTCCAGAAAATTGATGTGCCTGAGCCTAGTATCGAGGACACAGTAAAAATCCTTGAAGGGTTACAGCCCTACTACGAGAAACACCATAAGATTAAATATACAAAAAGTGCCTTACGCGCGGCGGTGGAGCTTTCAGCAAAATATATAGGCGATCGAAAACTACCCGATAAAGCCATTGATATTATTGACGAAGTTGGCGCGGCACAAATGTTGGTAACAGAAGACAAGCGCAAAAAAACAATCGGTCAAAAAGATATAGAAGATGTCATTTCGGCTATTGCCCGCATTCCTGCCACGACAATGAATAAAAGTGATAAAGAAGCCTTACAAAACCTTGAGAGAGATCTTAAGACGTTGGTCTATGATCAGGACAAGGCCATTGATATTCTTTGTGATTCAGTCAAGCTGGCACGCGCAGGATTACGTGATCAGGAAAAGCCGATTGGCTCTTACCTCTTTGTCGGGCCAACTGGCGTCGGTAAAACAGAAGTCGCAAAACAGCTTTCTAAATCTTTAGGTGTTGAGCTATTACGCTTTGACATGTCTGAATATATGGAACGTCATTCTGTTTCACGCCTAATCGGGACACCGCCCGGCTATGTCGGGTTCGAACAAGGTGGCCTGATGACAGATCAGGTTGACCAGCATCCGCATTGTGTGCTCCTTCTCGATGAGATTGAAAAGGCCCACCCCGACCTGTTTAATATCCTTTTACAGGTCATGGATTATGGTAAGCTTACCGATAACAACGGAAAGACTATCGATTTTCGCAATGTCATTTTAATCATGACATCAAATGCCGGGGCATCTGATATGGCGAAAACCCCCATTGGTTTCGGTCGTGAAGTCGGGGATACTGATTACGCGGAAAATGAAACAGTGATGAAAACCTTCACCCCTGAATTCAGAAACCGCCTTGATGCCATTGTACCATTCCAAAACCTCAAGGCAGGTACCGTTGAGAAGGTCGTCGATAAATTCGTAATACAACTCGAAGCGCAACTATCCGATAAGAATGTAACCATTGAACTTAGCGAAAAAGCACGTAAATATCTGGCTGAAAAGGGATATGATGTCACAATGGGCGCACGCCCTCTGGCACGTATTATTCAGGAGAAGATCAAACGCCCTCTGGCAGAGGAGATTCTTTTCGGCGCATTGGAAAAAGGCGGGCTGTCAGTTATTGATTACGATGGTACAGACTTAACGTTCAAATACGAAAATGAACCACGTAAAAAAATCCGTAAAAAACCAAAGGGTAAATTGCAAAAGGCCGAAAAGTAATTATCGCGCCATCAATAAGTGATAAAAGTAATAGCTACCACTCCATACGCCTGTAGAGCCAGCAAAACATCCGGCCGGTTTCCCTTCTATTGATGAGTTTTCGGATACCAAAGCCCATGTGCCAAACGTGCCTATAAAGGGGGTTAGGCTTATACTGCCCGACTCTTGTGGGATTGGCTGACCTTTGGCGATATGCCCTAATTGCTCATTAATTTTACGACATACGCTACGATCAACCCACGGAATAATCAGTAGTATCTCCTTCATGGTCGGATCAGATGCAGAGCCACTTGTCCCGATATTAGGAATACCATGTTCCCCCGAGAACAAGTATTCACCATAGTATGATTCAGCGGTCTTCGACCGATCCAGCCATATCTCATCAACAGGCTGGTACCCCAGACCACCACCACTGGGATGAAAAACATGGCAGGAAAAATCAGATGGGCTATTTGTATTCACATATTGCGGATCAGAGCCATCAAAGGGGCTACGCTCAAAACTAATTTGCACATCTTCACAATTATTTGAAATCCTAAGAATACGGATCGTTTCACGCACAGAACGCGCATAGGTTAAAATCTCGGAAATATGAACACCAGATTTTTCCTCTCTTATACTATCACCCGCACCACGCATCATACCCGTAACCGCATAGGACAATGCACCAAATAAAATCACCGCGATCAGAATATAGACAAGAATACTGCCACGCTGTGCTTGTTGGGATGACATAAAAGAGTTCACCTTATATTGTAGATTTCTTCACCTGTTTTACTGTACCATGAAGTAAGTGATTTAAAATGATAAACGTATGATCATGACAAACCCAAACCACAACATTACCATCCTTATTGCCGAAGATAACGACATCAGCCGTGATCTAATGAGTCGTATTCTAAAAATGCAGGGATATCATACAGTCGAAGTTTCAGATGGCGGACAAGCAATTGAGGCCATTAATGATACGCCTGTTGATTTGGCAATGGTTGACTTAAATATGGAACCTCAGGGCGGGTTCGAATTTGTACAACACCTCGTTTTAAACAATATCAAAATCCCGGTCGTTATTATCACCGCAGACGATTCATCGGACATTTTAATGCGCGCAAGTGAATTGGGTGTTAATCGGGTTTTACAAAAACCTGTAGAACCGGAAAAACTGCTGAATATTACACAACAAACATTAAAACGAAACGGACACATTCTAAATGCGATTGCAACACAAACCCATGATATAAAAAGAACAAATGACCAATTAATGCAACGCGCAATAGATCTGGCAGAGCGAAACGCCAAGACCCGAAAAGGTGGGCCTTTTGGCGCCATTATCGCCAATAAAGAGGGGGAAATCCTCGGTGAAGGTGTCAATGGTATTACGTCCCGCGTTGATCCGACCGCACATGCCGAAATTATGGCAATACGTAAGGCCGCCGAAAAATTGGAACGTTCCGACCTGTCAGATTGTGTCTTATATTGCTCCAGCCAACCAACCATGATGGGACAAGCCTTAATTCAAAGTGTCGGTATTAGAGAGGTTTATTTCGGGCTAAGCCATGACGAAATCAACGATATCTGTATCCGTGAGAAACAAACCCATGAACCACGTTATGAACAACTTGGCCATGATGATGCCCTGACCATGTTTAAACGTTGGCAGGCACTAGATCACAGATTGGATGATTAGGGTCCTATTTCCGGTAAAGCAGAGAGAAAATAACGCCTAAGACAGTGCATTGAACCAGAGTTCCTGCAAGCCACGCCAAGGCAAGTGTAAGTGGGATAGGCATATATGGATATATCCCAAACTGCGCCACCCCCATAAGAATTCCGATCAAAATACCAAAACGGAATCCCTCACCAATCCCCTTCCCCTCATAATTTCGAGTAAAAACAAGCGCCATTGCCGTCACATAGGCAAGTTGAGAAGCCATTGCCACCGGAAAGAACATCTCCATGGTCTCTTGCGGACGCCATAAATGCGCCGTTTCTTTATACTGATCTTCCAACAACAATGCATGAAACACAAAATCAAATCCGAAAACGAAAACAAACCCGACAATCACCGTTACCAAGAACCGGATAATATTTACACCTGTAATAGGGCAACATACTTTACTCATCGTTTTCTCCTTTTCGTTTTCGAAACGCGATAAAGCTAGACTAACTCAAAAACCGCATCAATTTCAACTGCAACACCCAAAGGCAAAGATGGTGCACTCACCGCGAAGCGCGCATGTTTACCCGCATCTCCCATTACCTCGGCAATCAGATTAGATGCACCATTAATTACAATTGGCTGATCGGTAAAGTCAGATACCGAATTTACAAAGCCGCCCAACTTCACACATCTTTTAACCTTAGACCAATCACCGCCAACCGCATCATTGACCTGCGCCAGAATATTAAGAGCACATGCCTGGGCCGCCTTGACACCATCTTCGGTGCTCAAACCCTCACCAACGCGACCCAAATGCATTTTCTCACCATTTAGAAATGGGATCTGCCCTGAGACATAGACCATGTTCCCGGAAACAACATATGGCACATAATTTGCCGCCGGTGCAGCCACCTGTGGCAAGTCAAACCCAGCTTCTTTCAGTTTTGTTGTTATATCCATGCGTTTTCCCCTTTTCGATTTATAAAAGCTCTGCCATAATCAGCCTCGAAAATATAGATCTATATATAAAAATAAGGAAGACCCAAAAAATGGGATTATTCAGTTTTCTAGGTGTTTTGTCACCGGCTCATATCTCTTTGTTCACAATGACATCCAGAGGTAAGAAGGTCGGAACAGACCAGTGGGGTAATACATATTACGAAGCACCTGCCAGAAAGGGATATAAACGCCCACGCCGTTGGGTTATGTACAAAGGCAAACCTGACGCAAGTGCTGTCCCCCCCGAGTGGCATGGCTGGCTTCATCATCAACATAACACAGTGCCCAACGAAACAGATGAAACATACCGCCGTGACTGGCAACAACCGCACCAGCCAAACATGACTGGTACAAATCACGCATATCGCCCACCCGGACATATTCTCTCAGATGGTGAGCGACAAAAAGCAACCGGTGATTACGAAGCATGGTCACCATCAGAATAATTTTAAGGACAAATTTATGAAACGCAGTGCAATTGAAACTATTATTGGCGCCCTTGTTATTCTGGTAGCCGGACTTTTCCTGAATTACAGCATTAAAACTGCCGATATCGGAGCGAGCGACGGATATAATGTCATCGCGGACTTTTCAAGTGTCGGCGGACTTAAACCCGGTGACTCTGTTCAGATCAGCGGCGTTAAAGTCGGATCTGTTTCAAATGTGGAACTATTACAAGACACTTATCTGGCGCGTGTTCATTTGCACATCCGTAACGGATATCATCTGCCGACAGATACAGCAGCCCTCATCAGTAGCGAAAGCCTGTTGGGCGGGCAATATCTTGCATTAGAGCCAGGCGCAGATGAAGAAATGCTTGGTGCGGGTGAACGTATTCAATATACGCAAGCACCGCAGAATCTGGAACAGCTTCTAGGTCAATTCATATTCAGCATGCAAAATGACAAAGATGAATAAGGCAATCCGCGATTCCATAAAATACGGCGCGTTATCTTGCCTTGCCATGGTGGTCCTACCCATGACCAGTCATGCTGCGCGCGAAATGACCGAGTATCCACGTGTAAAGCTGCAATCCCTGGATAAGGCAACGGCGCGCACGATGACCTTTGAAGCAAAGGTCGGCAGCACCTTAAAATTCGGATCGCTGTATATGCGCGTACAAAATTGCCAGAAATCATCCCCAATTGATGAGCCAGAATCCGCGGCGTTCCTACAAATTTGGGAAGTGGATACAAATGATAAATCCGACTGGGTCTTTAGTGGCTGGATGTTTTCATCTTCCCCCGGATTATCGGCGATGGATCACCCAATCTATGATGTATGGGTTATTGAGTGCCTGGATTTCAGTGAAGGCGAAACTGCCCCTGAAGGCACAGAAGATATCCCGGAACAAAGCGAAGAAACCATACAAAACCACGGTGACATGTTAGAGGAATAATCCCTCTACCCTTTATTCCCGGTTAAGTACGCACGCACCATATCCCGCTCATCCTCCACCTTAGAATCAAACACACATGGCATGGATAAGATCGGTTCAAGTTGCGTAATATACTCCTGATGAGGAATCTCATACACACCGAATTGCTGTAAATGGTCATTGGTGAATTGCGTATCTAAGACCTTATACCCCATGGTATTCAGTCGTGCGACCAAATGCACCAAACACACCTTACTGGTATCACGCGATACCGAAAACATGCTCTCACCAAAGAAGGCCGCACCGATAGAGATACCATATAGACCACCAACAAGCCCCCCTTCTTGCCAACACTCAACACTATGCGCGTATCCTTTTATATGCAGCTGACAATACGCATCTATGATCTTGTCATTAATCCACGTTTCACTACGTGTATTTGTTTCTTGCGCACATGCATTAATCACGGCTCTAAAATCATGGTTAATACGGATTTCATAAGGCTCCCCCGATATTTTCATCTGGCGAACCGTTTTACGCAAACGACGCGGAATATGCATTTCTGTAATAGATAGCTGCCCTCGATTTTCCGGGCAATACCAATGAACATCTTGGCTATCTGCACTATCCGCCATTGGAAAAATTCCTTGCGCATAGGCCGCCAATAAAATTTCGGATGTTAAAACAATCTGCATGGGTTAATTATGAAGAATAAGTAAGGCAGATGCCACTACATTCCAAAGGGATACTCTTTATGAATCAAGGCTTCTTCACCTTCACGCATTGCTGTCATCGCCTTTGCATAGGCCGCAAGTACGTCTAAAGAATGTGCAGAGCGATTCTTGATATATAAATCTGCTTTACTACCATTTTCCAAATCAGGATCATTCATGACTTGATTCACATCCTGCACAATCAAATGATCGGGAATATAGACAAGGCGATTGTTTTTATATCCGCTCATCCGTAATTCAGAAATCGGATAGGTACCACCACGCCCGGATGAAACCCCAACAATCATCGCCGGTTTATGCGCCGCATGCTTCGACCCGATATAAAGTAAGAAATTCTTTAATGCCGCCGGTGCCATACCCGCCCATTCCGGTGCAACCAAAATCAGGCCATCGGCATTTTCCACCTTTTGTAGATAAGGGGATATGTGTGTGGCAAGCTCTGAGTCCGCTTTCCATGCATCACTGGTCCATAACGGTAGTGGATCACCACCCAGGTCAATGATATCAGCACCATACCCCTTGGAAACCAGATAATCAGATAACCATTTTGATACTTTTAAAGATTGAGAGCCTGCTTGGTGAGAACCTGAAATAATGACAAAATTCATCATTCAGTGTCACCTCCGTTTTTCTCTTCCAGTTTTCTTTCAAGCCACTGAATCGTATATTCACCTGATATAAATTCAGGCTGTTTCAAGATCCACTCATGAAGCGGCAACGTCGTTTTCACGCCTTCAACCACTGTCTCGCGAATGGCTCTTTGCAAACGGTTGATACACTCTTCACGATTACGACCATGCACAATCAGCTTCCCAATCATGGAATCGTAATAAGGTGGAATGGAGTATCCGGTATAGATTGCGCTATCAAAACGCACGCCAAGACCACCCGGTGCATGAAACTGTGTAATTGTTCCCGGTGAAGGGACAAAGGTATCAGGATCTTCTGCATTAATACGAATTTCGATCGCATGTCCACGGAAACGGAAACCATTCTTACAGATCGTTAAAGGCAATCCGGCAGCCACACGAATCTGTTCGGCAATCAAATCAATGCCTGTAATCATCTCGGTAACGGGATGTTCCACTTGAATACGTGTATTCATTTCCATGAAGTAGAATTCGCCATTTTCATACAGGAATTCAATCGTCCCCGCGCCAAGAAAACCAAGCTGTTTTGTTGTCTCAGCTGCCAATGCGCCGATTTTCTCACGCTGGTCTTCAGGCAAAACAGGGGATGGCCCCTCTTCAACCAACTTCTGATGGCGACGTTGGATAGAGCAATCACGCTCTCCCAAATGGATGGCATTACCATGCATGTCACCAAAGACTTGAATTTCAATATGGCGTGGGTTTTCAAGGTATTTCTCAATATAGACCGTATCATCGCCAAAGTTGGCCTTGGCCTCACGCCTTGCCGTATTATAGGCCTCAACAAATTCACCAGCCTCACGAACAACCTGCATCCCTTTTCCGCCGCCGCCACTTGCCGCCTTAATCAAAACAGGAAAGCCCATATCGATGGATGTCTGCAAGCCATCTTCGGCGCTTTCTACACCGCCTTCAGAACCGGGAACAACCGGCAAACCAAGTTCCTGTACGGTTTGCTTTGCCATGACCTTATCACCCATCTTTTCGATAAGTTCAGCCGACGGACCAATGAAAGTAAAGCCATGCTCAACCACCATCTGTGCGAATTGTGCATTTTCAGATAAGAATCCATATCCGGGGTGAATAGCATCCGCACCTGTAATCGCCGCAGCTGTTAGAATCGAAGGAATGTTAAGATAACTATCCTTACCAGCCGGCGGACCAATACAAACAGATTCATCAGCAAGACGCACTGCCATAGAGCTAGCATCCGCAGTGGAGTGAACAACAACTGTTTCAATCCCCATTTCGCGACATGCGCGAATAATACGAAGGGCAATTTCACCGCGATTGGCAATCAGAACTTTTTTAAACATAAGACTTTATTATCCGTATTATTCAATAACCATCAATACGTCGCCAAATTCAACCGGCTGACCATTCTCAACCAGAACCTGCGTTACAGTTCCTGCTTTCTCGGCTTTAATCGGGTTCATAACCTTCATCGCCTCAATGATTACAAGTGTATCACCGGCATTAACATTATCGCCCTTCTTAACAAAAACAGGCGCACCCGGCTCAGGCTGGGTATAAGCAGTACCAACCATTGGCGACTTAACCGCCCCAGGATGAGAAGACGCAACCCCTGTCGGTGCATCCATACTTGCCTTTTGTGGCACAGCAGGATCAGACGCCATAACAGCCGGTGCAACACCAGCGCCGGCAATAACAGTTCCGCCTTTGTTAACACGGATCGATTCTTCACCATCGACCACTTCAATTTCTGTGAGACCCGTTTCGTTTAGAAGATCAGCGAGTTCCCTGATCGCATCAGCATTAATTTTCATGGATTAATCTTATTTCTTTATTTGTGTATCTATGTCCAAAGACATCTGAATACAAAACTTAGAGCCCGTTGTCAAAGCATAGCGTGTTTTTATCGTAAAACTTCTGAGAGTTTTTCAATCGCCATATTATAGCTTTGTGCACCATGCCCCGCGAAAACCGCGGCTGCCGCAGGTTCCACATATGAAAAATGTCGAAACGCCTCGCGCTCTTTCGGATTGGATATATGCACCTCAATAATCGGAAGATCCAACAATTTAAGTGCATCATGTATCGCAACAGACGTATGCGTATAGGCCGCAGCATTAATAATCATGCCATCAAAGACCCCACGCGCCTCTTGTATCCAATCAACAAGCTCTCCTTCATGATTGGACTGGCGGAAATCAATTTTCATATCAAAATGGTGCGCCCGTTCAAAACATAAATCTTCTATATCCTGTAACGTTTGAGAACCATAAATCTCCGGCTCTCTTAATCCCAGCATATTCAGATTCGGACCATTTAGAATTAGAATTTTTTTCATCTCTTATCGCCCACACACCATCTATCGCACTTGATTAAACTTTTCCAGTATATCATCAACTGTAGGAAGGCCTTTTTCAGGATCGTAAATATAAATCGTCTTCCCCTCACCAACCAAAAGTGCCGGCGTGCGACCAAGTGCCCATGCCTCAAAGTAAAGCTGATCTTCGCGCGCGCGCTCACGCAGCTCGGGGTTGGACATATCACGCGTTAATTTTTCAATATCCAGACCAATACGCTTGGCATGTAGGAATAGCGTATCATGATCACGCACAGGCCAATTATCGTACAAGGTATTGTGCATCTCAAGAAACTTGCCTTGCTCACCCGCCGCATAAACCGCCGCAGATAGCGTTTCGAACCAAGTTTTTCCAAACGTTACAATACGCGGAATGTAACGCACCTTACCATCACGCTTTATTGCCTCCATAATGATCGGATGCAATGTCCGACACGCATCACACGCATATTTATTGAAATCAACAACGACTAAATCCGCATCTGCAGGACCATACACATATTTATCATCGACACGATAAACACCATGCAATTCCTGTTTGAGCTGCCACACGGCATATCCAAAATAGGAACATGCAAAGATAATACAAAGCAGTAAGATCTTATGCGTATTGGTCATCTGCAGACTTTCGAATTATCAACTATAAAAAACGACTATATTATTCCGCTTTTTCAGCTGCTTTCCTAGCAGTTGCAACAGCGTCACGAAGACCCTTCAGGCCGATATAGCCAGGGAAAACCTTGTCGCCGACAACAAAACCAGGGGTTCCACGGATACCAAGAGACTGTCCGCGCTCAAGAAACTTCTTAATATTCGCGGCCATCGCAGGAGATTCAACATCTGCCTTTAGCTTTTCAACATCCAGACCAAGACCTTCTGCAACTTTATAGAACGCCTCATCGCCTTGATTACCCTTATAATCCATAAGCGCCTTATGCATTTCAAAATATTTGCCTTGCTGATGTGCTGCCAAAGAAATCATCGCCATTTTTCTTGATGCCGGACTTAGGATCGGCATTTCCTGAAATACAACACGTACATTGCTGTCTTCTTCAATCAGCTTCACAAGATCGGCAAAAGCTTTACGACAATAGCCACAATTGTAATCAAAGAATTCAACGATTGTCACATCGCCATCCGGATTTCCGGCCATTGGCAAATCAGATTGCGCAAAATATTCTTTATATTGTTCGAGGTTTTCCTGCGCGCTTTGACGGCTTTTCTTTTCCTGATTTGCGCGGAAACGATCAACGGCCTCTAAAATAATTTCAGGGTTCTCATAAAGGAACTCTTTAAAAATCTCCTGTAATTCTTGTTTTTGTTCCGGTGTAAAGCTTTCCGCCTTAGCAAGATTGGCTGAACCGACCAAAGCCATCGCACATGTTCCAGCAGCCAAAACAGCAAATTTCCAATTTCTAATACCGTGTTTCAAATTTCAAACTCCTTATATATCTGGTGTACACTATTATTATTCGTTCAGTTTGATGAAAAAGTCACCCCTTTTTCATCGTTTCAATAAAAGAAATAATATCTTTCGCCTTAATCCAAAGAGAACTGCCCTCTTCTTCGGCATTGATAATGGCTTGGGCATGCTGCTTTGCGTATGGAAAACGACGTTGTAATACGGCCTCTTCTGCCAGATGCAGCTTCGCTCTGTTTGCTTTACCAACTCGGCCATATGCCGTTGCAAGCAAACGATGAACCCGTGATGAGCGTGGCTCATCCTGCAGCGCACGTTCGAGGTGATCAATGGCTTCTTTCAAAGATTCTTGCCCGGATTGCCCCGCCCCCTCAATAAGTGCATGCGCCAAAGCAATGCGGAACAAGGATGATTCAGGTAAGATAGATACGGCGCGCTCATAATATGGCACAGCCTCTTCAACGCGTCCAAATTCAACCAGCATCTGTCCCTTTAACTCGAAAAAATATGGGTTTTTAGGTTCCTGCTGTAACAGGTCATCAATGCGTTTTAACGCCTCTTCAATCCGGTTTTGTCGATATGCCCCAATTGCACGTGCATATTGCGCAGGAACTGACACGTCCTTATCATCATAAACCCATTGGATTTGTTCAGGATGAATAAAACCGATCAATTTTGCCTTCATACGTTGATGCTGGGCGTTCCATGCTTTGGGATAGCCTTGCCCCGTATACGCAGATTCTGACACACGCGTTTTCAGTGCCTCTACCCGATTATCGACAAGCGGGTGCGTGCGTACATATTCACTCTGCTGATCTTCGGGCACATAGGTCTCTGCTTTCAGCTTATCCATAAAGCTTACCAGACCATCCGGGTTGATTTTCGCCCTTTCCAAGAAGGTTAAAGCCGCCTGATCCGCACTGGATTCATGAACGCGGCTATGCGCAAGGAAAGTACGTTGTGCAATAGATGTTGATCCCAAACTAACTGCGGCCGCGGCATTCGGATCACCGCTTGCAATCGCTGCACCTACGCCTAACAACGTGCCGATAATACTTTCATACGATGCACGCTCAAGCGCCTCACGCGCCCGGATTAAATGCCCACCTGCAATGTGACCTGTTTCATGTGCCAAGACCCCAATCAATTCACCTGGGGTTTCTGTTTTCGAAATAAGGCCTGTATAAAAGAAAATATTAGAACCACCGGCAACAAACGCGTTGACCTGATCACTTTGTACCAAAATGATATTTACTGCCGCCGGATCAAGCCCCGCCGCCTTAAACACAGGCATGCCCCAAGCATGCAGGGTTGTTTCAATTTCTGTATCACGGATAAGGGTTAAGGGCGCACGCTGTGCATACGCATGTTCTATAAAAAACACTACGGTCAGGAGAAACGAAATAAAAACTATTTTAAATCTATTTTTAAAGCCGCTCATGGCTTAGACTACCTCTATGTCATATTACTATTGGGTTGATATTATCTGGCTTCCAATTGCTTTCTTCGGTGTCCATAAAAGACATCGTTGGTGGGCATTGGCTTTTATTATCTGCTCTATTATCCTTATACGTCTTATAACCGAAACCATGACTTATATCGGTCACGAGAACGGCATTATGGGATTTTTAAGCTGGCATGTCCACACAAGAGGCCTAATCGTATCCAGTTTCTTTTATACCTTATTCATGATTATTGCCCATTTTTCAAAAAAAACAGAAGGCATTGTGTTTATGGCCGCATGCCTATCCATCTTTTTTATAATTTTTTTATTCGCATCCCTTTCCATGGTACTGTAAGGATAGGCGAAATAGCTTAAAACAAGATAAACTGGAAAGACTGTATGTCTCGCAATAAACCAAAAACAAAAGTCAAAACCGCCAGAGGCCGCAGAAATTCATCGACCCGTTGGTTAAACCGCCAATTAAACGACCCCTATGTTGCAGAAGCTGAAAAGCAAGGGTATAGAGGGCGCGCGGCGTTTAAGCTCAAAGAAATGAATGAAAAACTTGATTGCCTGCAAAGTGGCATGACAGTGATTGACCTTGGTGCTGCCCCTGGCGGATGGTGCCAGATTGCAACAGAAAAAGGATGTAAAGTCATTGCCATCGACCTTTTGGAGATGGATGAATTACCCGGTGTAACAGCCATTCAGATGGATTTCATGGAAGATGACGCACCCGATATCCTTAAAGAGGCCTTAGGCAAAGAAGCATCTGATGGTCTCGCCGATGTTGTATTAAGTGACATGGCGCCCAACACGACCGGCCACAAACAAACGGATCATTTGCGCATCATGGCCGTTGCGGAGGCCGCATATTATTTTGCACTCGAAGTTCTAAAACCTGATGGCGTCTTTATTGCCAAAGTATTTCAAGGTGGCGCACAAGATAGTCTTTTAAAAGAAATGAAGAAATCATTCGCAACTGTGAAACACATAAAGCCGCCCGCCAGTCGTAAAGAAAGCGCAGAGCAATATGTGGTGGCTACAGGATTTCGGGGTTAGCCAATCGCTCGCGCTCTACTTCTTTCATTTTGGTCAGCCCCTCCACGAATTCATCAGCAGATTGCGCCTTGATCTTAAACCCCAATGTCATGACACCACTTCCATCGACATAAGGCTCTGCCTTTAAAGCCCAGTCGCTATCCCGTCTTACGCGGTTTTGCAAGGCTGTAAACGCATATGTTCCATTTAATGCCTTTTCCACCTCGCCTTGATCATATTCATGGACAGAGGCCTGCGTACCTGACCAGAAATAAAAACGCTCTGCCCCTGTTGCGCACTCACCCTCTGGCGTTTTTCCGTTACATTCCAAAAATGTTGTTAAGCCGGTCTCAGACACATATCTCATACTGTTACTGAAACTTTCCAGCGCCTCTTGCACCGCATGCCTGTCGGCGCGATCATCGAAAACCTTAGATATACGGTCAACATGTTCCTGACAAAAACCCGGTATCATATTTTTTAATTTCACAAATAACCTCGCCTAACAGAAAAAATCCTACATAAACATATGTAGGATTTATTTATCATAATGTTATTTCTAATACAAATATTTCAAATACCGCATTACGCATTTGCCATGGAGCGTCTGATTGCATTTAATGGACATTCAGACTTTTTAAGATAAGCCAGGCCTTCCGAAAACGCATCTGCATCAGATGCGGTTAATTGCAATCCCACACGGATCATATCGAAATCTTCAACCGAGGCACTGCGGATGTTATAGCGCATATTATCTTCACCACGCAAAACACTATAGAACGGTGTGACTTGAATAAGTCCGCCCAAACGTTCTTCTATATCGCCTTTAAATACAATAAAGCGTTTATTCTCTGTTATTGTTTCACAGAAATCGGGCAAAAGCTCACTATCAATAAGGTCAGGGCAATGACGACAATCAATCACTGTATCATTCCAACTGTAATGTCTTTGATCACCAAAATTCTGGCTAATACCATCTTCAGTTTGTCCATTATTGGCAAGGAAAGTATGCGTGCGCACTTTTACAACGCGATCCAGATTAGAAAGTAAGTTATTCTGCGCCATCGCAAGAAGAGAATTTTCGCCGGCTATTCTGACATACATTGTTGCGATGCTGTTATTTGGAATCATATGCTTAGGCCCACCTAATTGTCTGTTATTTTTCGGTTATACCCATGATGATAAAGCAAAAGTCATAACAAATTATTATTTTTCATAACAATTTTACCTATTTGGAAACCACTTTCCGATTCTTTCCTTTACTTCTGGAAAAAATACGCTATAACTCTCTTGCAAATTTCGCCTGAAAATTTAAAGCGCTGGAGATTTGCAAAAATGGCACGCATAAAAGATTCTACAAAAATTCGTGAGGCTTTGACCTTTGATGATGTTCTGCTGGTTCCCGGGGAATCAGAGGTGCAACCAAATCAGGTTGATACATCAACCCACATCACACGTGAAATTGCCTTGAACATACCTGTACTTTCCGCCGCGATGGATACTGTGACGAGTGCAGATATGGCGATTGCCATGGCACAAAATGGCGGCATCGGCGTGATGCACCGTAATATGGAGATAGAGCAACAAGCCGATATGGTGCGAAAAGTTAAACGTTTTGAATCCGGTATGGTTCTGAACCCGATCACTATACGACCTGATGCCACATTGGATGATGCCCTTCACCTAATGAACCAGCATAATATCTCTGGCATACCGGTAACAGAGGAAACAGGCCGTCTGGTCGGTATTCTAACAAACCGTGATGTTCGCTTTGCTGATAATCCGGAACAACCGATCCGAGAGCTCATGACATATGAGAATCTGGTAAAAGTCACAACAGATATTACAAAGGATGAAGCAAAAAAGATGCTTCATAAACACCGCATTGAAAAACTCCTTATCGTGGATGATGCAGATCACTGCGTTGGGTTGATGACTGTTAAAGATATTGAACGATCAAAATTGTTCCCGAATGCGACAAAAGATTCTCAAGGACGCTTACGCGCGGCGGCAGCCGTCGGAACAGGCGATGTAAACGGTGTTGAACGGGCATGCGCTCTGGCAGATGCCGGACTTGATTTAGTCGTTGTTGACACCGCACACGGCCATTCAAGAGCAGTGATCGATACCGTTGCCAGAATTCGTGCAAAAAACCCGGACTTGCAAATTATGGCCGGTAATATCGCAACAGGCGAAGCGGCCAAGGCCCTTATTAAAGCCGGAGCAAATGCCGTAAAGGTTGGTATAGGCCCAGGCTCTATTTGTACCACGCGCGTTGTTGCTGGTGTTGGCGTTCCACAGCTAACTGCGATTATGGATGTCGTTGCAGAATGCGACAAACAGGACATTCCGGTCATCGCAGATGGCGGTATTAAGTATTCAGGTGATTTTGCCAAAGCCATCGCCGCCGGCGCAAGTGCGGCCATGATGGGTGGCGTTTTTGCCGGAACTGATGAAGCACCCGGTGAAGTCATTCTGTATCAAGGGCGCTCTTACAAATCATACCGCGGTATGGGATCTGTTGGCGCGATGGTTAAGGGCTCAGCCGACCGTTACTTCCAAGGCAATGTTAATCAAAGCAACAAACTGGTTCCCGAAGGGATCGAGGGGCGCGTTCCTTACAAGGGTCCGATTGCAAATGTTATTCATCAAATGGTTGGCGGGTTACGTGCATCAATGGGATATACAGGGGCCGCGACGATTACAGACATGCGTGAAAAAGCAGAATTTATTCGCATGACAGGCGCAGGGTTTAAAGAGTCCCACGTACATGATGTGACCATCACACGCGAGGCTCCTAATTACCGGACAGAGTCATAAACGCGGATCAAATTAAGGACTTGCAAATTTCTTCAAACCACGCATATTGATTTCATACTAAAAAAATCAATGAGGAAAAATATCATGACGAAGTATTTCTTGACTCTTGCAGCATTGGTAGCAGTTTTTGCTGCACCTGCATTTTCTGTACAAGCAGAAGAAGCAACTGCACCTGAAGCAGCTGTAGAAGCGGCGACACAAGCACCTGAAGCGGCTGTAGAAGCAACAGCAGAAGCAGCAAGCGAAGTTGAAGCACAAGCTGGTGAAGAAGAAGCGCAAGCTGAAGAAGCGCACGATCACGCAGAGCATGCTGAAGAAGAGCACGGTGATGCAGATCACGCTGAAGACGAGCATAACCATGATGAAGAACATCATGAGGAAGCGCACTAATACGCTTCTTTAAGTTCATTTGATAAAAGCCCGGCTTGCGTTATGCAGCCGGGTTTTTTAATATGTATCATGACACTATTTTTCATTTCCCTTATCGTTGCATTCTCCTTCTTCACCCAAAGCTTACTTGGCTTTGGAGGTGGTTTGATTTGTATCCCAATCCTTAGTTTATTCATGCCTGTTCAGGACGCTGTTTCCATGGTGATGATTTATCAGTTCTCTATGGGATTGCTTATCGTAAAAACATATAAAGACACACAGTGGAGCCACATCTTCAAGATGTTACCTGCCACAATCATTGGGGCAATTTGTGGTGTCTTACTTTTGAATATCTTACATGGCGATATTATTCGGGCATTGCTTGCCGCCTATATCATTTTACATCTTGCGCGCAAACACACATCCTTTGACCCGTTGGGTAAAGTCATAAGATGGGGGGACGCCCATCTCGCAGGTGCCCTGGGCGGCACATTAAATGCAATGATCGGCGGCGGCGGCCCGGCGTTTATCCTGTATTTAAAAGAAAAAATACCCAGCGCAACACAATTCCGCGCCACTATCATTGCCATGTTAATGATATCCAATATCCCGCGCTCCATCGGTACAATATCAACAGGGCTACTGACAACTGACTTATTTATAACCGGCATGTATGCCTTTCCGGGATTTTTGCTTGCACTCTACCTTGGACAAAAACTCCATGGTAAAATTCCACAAGCCAAGTTTTTCATCGCTGTTGAATGCTTGCTTGCCATCTCAGCGAGCTTATTACTCGTGAAAATCATAACATAGGCCACCCCATCTTGAGCTCTTTGATCGCCCTATTCATCGCGACACTTATGTTAGGCCTATCTCCCGGTCCTGCGATGTTTGCAACAATCGGACGGGCATTGTCTCAAGACCTCAAAACAACATATATATTCATATTCGGTATCATCTCAGGAGATTTATTTTTTGCGCTTCTGGCGATGATGGGATTGGCCGCAATTGCCGCGCACTACACTCTCTTATTCTTAATTATAAAATTGATTGGCGGCTGGTATTTAATTTACTTAGGCATTAAAAATTGGAAAAAGGCCAAGACAAAAACCTTGGAAAGCGCATCAAAGGAAACAGGGGGGAAGCTTTTTATCAGCGGTTTTTTACTAACAGCCTCAAACCCAAAAGACCTCATCTTTTTCATCAGCTTTATTCCCGCCTTTATGGATCTGGAAAACGCAGGCATTATTGAGATTGTAAGCGCAGCCTTAATCATCGCAATCACATTTCTAATCACACTGAGCATTTATGCCCTATCTGCAAATCGAATGAAGGTTATTTTTTCCAATGAAAAGACAATGACACACCTTAACCGTGTTGCGGGGCTTATTCTGATCGGAGTTGGTCTTTTGGTTCTCATGAGTTAAGCTTGCCCTGTTACACTTTTTACTGTAGAAGTCATGCTCATGAAACCAGCATCCCGTATTCAAGCCACCATTGAAGTTTTAGAACGTGATCAAACCAGACGCGTGCCTTTGGATTCCTGCGTCGGCGATTACATGCGCAGCCGCCGTTATATCGGATCGAAAGACCGCCGTGAGATCGCAGAACGTGTCTATAACATGGCGCGGGCACATGCGCGGCTTGACTGGTGGCTAACCCAGTGCGAACAAGAGGACACAACCCGGGGACGCGTTCTGGTTTGGTTAATTCTGGGCGAAAATAATGATATTAAGCGCATTTCAGATCTGTTTGACGGATCACAATATGCACCTGAGGTTCTCACCGATAAAGAAACCGAGATGCTTGGTAAACTCGAAGGGCAAACACTCAACCATCCGGAAATGACATCAAGTGTTCTGGTTGAATGCCCTTATGCTTATGAAGCATCTCTACGTGGTTATTTTGGTGATGATTTCGAAGTCGAAATGCAGGCAATGTTAGACGCCGCAACACTCGATATCCGTGCAAATATATTCATTATGGAACGCGAAAACGTCCAAAAGTCTTTGGCAAAAGATGGGGTAGAAACCGTACCAACACCACATTCACCATGGGGGTTGCGCTGCGCGGATAAAGCCTATCTTTCAAAAACAAAGGCCATGAATAAAGGCTGGCTTGAGATTCAAGATGAAGGATCACAACTTATCGCCCATCTTTGTAATGCACAGCCCGGCATGCAGGTTCTTGATTACTGCGCAGGTGGTGGTGGTAAAACACTTGCCTTGGCCGCCGCAATGCAAAGAAAAGGGCGGATTGTTGCAGCAGATTTAGATGAAAAGCGACTGGAACGCGGACGTCCGCGTTATAAAAAGGCAGGAATCGCAGATATTGTAGAATTACGTGCAATGTCGGATGACAGACATAAAAAATGGTTTAAGCGCCAAAAAGGCACCTTCGACATTGTTTTAACCGATGTCCCATGTAGCGGAACCGGAACATGGCGTCGTAACCCCGATATGCGCTGGCGTAATTACGGCCCCTCATTGGAGGAGCTGGTAACCATACAATCCGAAATTATGGATAAAGTTGCCAAGGCCGTAAAACCCGGTGGACGCTTTGCCTATGCGACGTGCTCTTTATTACCGCAGGAAAATGAACATCAAATCGAGGCCTTTTTGCAACGACACCCCGAATTCGAAGTTGAACCCATTGATCCCGCGCTTGGCTTAGGGTCGCCGTTTATGCGCCTGACACCGCATCGTCACCAGACAGATGGCTTTTTCACCGCGATTCTAAAGAGAGCCGATGCTCCTCAGGATTCCTGATTGCGGATAAAGACATAATTCGTGGCATCTGATAGATCATCTTGGAACACATATCCATCTGTATCAAAGGATTTCAGGCCTTCCGGTTTTTCAATTCGATTTTGAATCATGTAACGTGCCATTGCCCCACGCGCGCGCTTTGCAAATAAACCAATAACCTTCGGCGCGCCATTCTTAATCTCTTTAAAATGACACGTGATAAATGCCCCATCCAGTGCCTTGGGCTGTATGGATTTAATATACTCATTCGACGCAAGGGAAATAACACTGCGGTCTTTATGGCCTTGTGTAATGTCGTTACAGGCACGCGTTAAAATATCGCCCCAGAAGTCATACAAATCCTCTCCCCGTTGATTTGAGAGCTTCGTCCCCATTTCAAGACGATATGGCTGCATCAGATCAAGCGGACGTAACATCCCATACAAACCGGAGAGCATACGAAAATGCGTTTGCGCAAACGCCATATCATCATCAGATAAAGTATCTGCATCCAGCCCGACATAAGTATCACCTCGAAACGTATAGACAGCAGGCTTTGCATTATCAGGCGCAAAAGGCAAAGAAAAGTTCTGATAACGCGCATAATTCAGCTCACCAAGCTTATCGGATAGCTTCATCAGGCTTTGCAAACGATCTTTAGGCAAGGTTTTCGCCGTATTGACCAACTCTTGCGTATCATCCAAAAAATCAGATTGTGATACCTCTTCACAATTCCATGGTGTCTCGAAGTCAAGCTTTTTAGCCGGGGAAACAAGTGCAAGCATCAAAATATCCTTTGTTAAATCAAAGATAGTTTAAAATCTCTCTGCGCTCTTCTCAAGATGATTTTATCGATTAAGCGAAGTGGAATTTTCAATATTATCCATCCACGGATTCAATGGCCAAAAACTCTGCCAAGCCACGGATATGATTAATTTCGTTCACACGTATTACCGTATCACTCTTGGCTTTTTTCTTTTTAAGTTGCTTTGGAATCAAGGCCTTTTCAAACCCCAGCTTCGACGACTCCTTCATGCGCGTTTCAGCTTGAGAAACCTGACGCACCTCTCCGGCCAAACCGATTTCACCGAAAAACACCGTGTCTACAGGTAATGGATTATTACTAAGCGCACTAATTAATGCCGCGGCAACGGCAAGATCGGCGGCTGGCTCATTAATACGGATACCACCTGCAATATTCAGAAATATATCATGGCTGGATAATGAGATATTACAACGCGTTTCCAAAACCGCCACAATCATTGCCAAGCGGTTATGATCCCACCCTAGAACTGCGCGCCGGGGAGATGCCAGAGACGATGGCGCGACCAATGCCTGCACCTCTACCAATAAGGGACGCGTCCCCTCAAGCGCCGCTAAAACCGCACTACCTGCCGCATCTTGATGCCTCTGTGACAAAAATAGCGCAGAAGGGTTTGCAACCTCGATCAAACCTTGTTCGGCCATCTCGAACACGCCAATCTCGTCGGTGGGGCCAAAACGGTTCTTCACCGCGCGTAAAATACGAAAATGATGGCTTCGATCCCCTTCAAAATACAAGACAGTATCAACCAGATGTTCCAAAACACGCGGGCCTGCGATCTGCCCATCTTTTGTCACATGCCCCACAAAAATCACCGATATGTTACGGCTTTTCGCCATACGGATGATTTCTTGGGCAGAGGTACGCACCTGCGTTACTGTACCTGGTGCACTATCGATTGAATCGACATACATGGTCTGGATCGAGTCAATGATAAGCAGTTGAATATCTTTTTCTGCATCTCGTACAGATTCAAGAATATCACGCACATTTGTCGCCGAAGCAAGCTTCACCGATGCATCCCCAAGCCCCAAACGATTGGCACGCATACGGATCTGGTCGGTTGATTCCTCACCCGAAATATAGACACACCCAACATTATTATTAGTCAGGGCACAAACAGATTGTAAAAGCAAAGTCGACTTCCCGATACCCGGATCCCCCCCGATCAGGATTGCTGCACCCGGTACAATGCCGCCGCCCGTTACACGGTCAAATTCTGCAATTTTTGTCTGATGTCGCGGATATGTTTTTTGCTTTTCATTACGCAGATCAACAAAGTCAATAATACGCCCTTTTTGCTTACCACTCAGACCCTTTGGTACGGCTTGCTGCGCTGCCTCTTCAACAATTGTATTCCATTCATTACACGCATCACATTTCCCCGCCCAGCGCGTTGAAATCGCGCCACAAGAATTACAAACATATGATTTTTGCGCTTTGGCCATGTGAATACTCTATCAATATAAAAGAGAGAGATTATGTACATACCCACCAAGGATTTGCAAGGGCAAGCAGCGCATAATGAGCCTACGAAAAAAGCCTGCATTGGATATATATGCAGGCTTTTCAGTGATAGAAAACCTTTTTAGACTGCGATTAGGTTACCAGATGTTTCAAGTGCATCTTCATCTGTCAAACCCGTCACATTCCGTAATGTCGCAATCTGGACAAAGTTATCTGCCCCACCATTGACATCAACAGACAGAACACTATTCGTGCCGTTATCTGTGATCTGAATAAAATCTGAGATCGCATCCGTAACAGGATCATACCCTTGCAACAAGTCAGAAACATCCAGTTTATCCTCTTCTGTCAGTGAAAAATCATAAATCGTATCAACAGAAGTCAGAGCAGTCGCAGCCTGAAACAGGAACGTATCCGCACCGCCTTCACCGTATAATTTATCTGCACTTGAACCACCATCAAGTGTATCATTTCCATCTCCGCCATGAAGCGTATCCACGCCAGAACCTCCATTTACACTATCATTACCATCTCCACCATCAAGATAATCCTTACCACCTGAGCCATACAGGGAATCATCCCCCGATTTCCCAAGGAAATAGTCCTTCGCACTTGAACCAATCAATGTATCGTCATGGCTACTTGCAATAATGGCCTCGATATTCGTGATTGTGTCGCCTTCTGCGTGACCACCGGTATGAACACCTGTTGCCATGTTAATGGTTACCCCAGCATCAGAACGCGTATACATCGCATAATCCCAACCATGTGTACCACCATCGATAATGTCGGCACCACCGCCACCTTCCAGGTAATCGCTTCCTCTGCCGCTATAGATTGCGTTATCACCATCATCTCCGTAGAGATAATCACGATAGGACGTCGCATCTGAACCGATAATATTCTCAATTGAGACTAAAGTATCCCCATTAGCATCACCGCCATAAAACACATTATTTAAGAGATCGATATGAACAACGGAAGAGGAATTACTGTAATCTGCCGTATCAATACCATCGCCTCCATTAAGCGTATCTCCACCCTGATCACTATGCAGGATATCATCACCGCCTTCACCATAAAGGGTGTCTATACCACCTCCACCATACAGAGTATCGTTACCATCACCAGCATAAATGGCGTCATTATCATCTTCACCATGAAGAATGTCATCCCCATTCCCACCATACAGAGTATCGTTACCATCACCAGCATAAACGGTATCATTCCCATCCTCACCACGGAAATAATCATTATTCACGCTTCCGATTAAGGTATCATCATAATCACTTGCAATAATGGCCTCGATATTGACGAGGATATCACCTTGCGCATGACCACCGGTATTCACATTTGTCGCCAAATTTATATGCACGGCCGCGTCAGAACGCGTATACATCGCATAATCCCATTCGTCACCACCATCGATGAAATCAGCACCACCGCCACCTTGCAGGAAGTCTTTCCCATCAAGACCTTGAAGAACATTGCTATTATCACCGCCAAATAAATAATCACGTTCCGTCGCGATATCCGAACCAATCAGATTTTCAATCGAGATGAGCGTATCGCCCTCTGCGTCCCCGCCAGAAGCATTACCATATGGAAGATCAATAGAGACCGCCGCAGAAGAACCACTGTAATCAACCGTATCAATACCATCGCCGCCATCAAATGTTTCTACAGCAGATGTGCCGATAAACATATCATTTGGCGAAGGCAATAGGCTGGCCAGATCAAAGACACTCTGATCATCAAAAATGATTTGCTCTACAGTATCACGTCCCGGAACAAAGAAGTCCTTAATCAAGAAACCACTGGCGATCTGAACACTCAGATCATCACCGATACGTGTAAATGTAACGTCGCCCAATGCGATACCGGGTCCAAGCCTTAGCACATCAAACCCAGAAGCCTCCGTAATTGTGTTGTTACCATCCCCAATATTGAAAATATAGGTATCATCCCCATCTCCACCATTCAGGATGTCATCGCCCGCACCACCAACTAACGTATCGTTACCGGCCAATCCATCCAAGGTGTTATCACCGCCATCACCAACTAAGAAATCAGACCCTCCGGCAATATCCGAACCAATGACATTCTCAACAGAAATATATGTGTCACCTTGCGCATCCCCGCCAAGCCCGACATTGTTCAGGAGATCAACAAAAACAACTGCACCGGATGCACTGTAATCAACAGTATCTGTTACCCCAACACTTCCACCTATTTGTTCAGGTGCCGGTGTCGCGATAATCGTATTGACCTGATCGCCACCAGGGGGAACGTACCAGCTTTGATAATTCAGAAGATCCAAAGTATTACCATCAGAAAACCTTATGGTTTCCACCTTGGCATCAGATGCCGAAGACAGCTGATTATCGATCACAAAGGCCGTTAAACCTGCAACAATTTTAAGATCGAGTCCCTCTTGTGTAATAATCAGAGACTGCGCATGATCAATCGTCATATATTGCAATTCAATTACATCAGCCCCTGACGTCTCGGTAATGGTCATTTCGCCTGCAACATGCCCCTGAAGATATGCATCATTACCTGCACCACCTTCAACCACATCATTACCGCCCCATCCATCAAGACGATTATCTTCTTCATTACCTATCAGTCGATCAGCATAGCCAGAACCTTGAACATTCTCAAACCCCGACAAAGAAAGTACGCCTGTCTCAGATGTTGCAATTCCCGCAGCCAAGTCAATCTCTAACGTCGATGAGGGAACATCAAACAGTGTCGCAAAAGACACTGTATCCACCCCATCACCGCCATCAATATTACCACTGCCTTTTGGTGAAAGATAAACCAGATCATTTCCACCATCCGCAGACACAAAATCATCACCTGACAGATCATTCCCACCTGCATTCGTAACACCAAGAATAACGATATCATCACCGTTACCACCGTATATAATGTCATCTCCCTGACCGCCATAGAGAAAGTCATTTCCTTCTCCGGCATATACGGTCAAAGATGTTTCAGAACCATCAAGATCATCAATACCCGCAAATGAACGCACAACGTCATCGCCATCACCGGCATAAACAAGATCATGACCGGTAAGCTGCACATGATCATTTTCGGCACTCAGATAGAATATCTCGTCATGCTGCTTTCCAAGCTCAATATAAGTATACGCGGATTGTGCACGAACATCGGTTACCAGAGTCATCTGAGATAGGATTTGCGAATGCCCGGTATTAACCAAGGCAATCGTCGGTGCCCCGAGTAAATCCTCATAGTCATCCACGATCAAACTGTTCCCACCATAATTCAATGCGTATGTAATATCATGAGATGCGTCCCCTATTATTCTTGTGAACACAACATCATCAAAACTTGATGTCCCCAGAATTTCAATTCTTAATCCCGTCAAATAATTTTCGTCATTATCCAGAATAACTGTATTTGTACCTTCACCAAACACCACGGTATCAGACACATCAACGTAGTATGTGTCGTTCCCCTCCTGATCGACCAGAATGTCTACGCCGGCGCCCCCATAAATGATATCATCACCCGCACCATCTGAGATGGTGTCATCCCCTTCGCCACCGTCCAGAAGATCCGCGCCTGCCCCTCCGAAGATTATATCATTACCGGTGAGTCCGCTAATATTCGATCCATCATCATCGGCATATATCGTGTCATTAACAGAATATCCGTTTAGGTCACCGACGCTATCCCCTCTTAAAATCAAATTCATCTGGGATAAATTCAGAAGTGAGCCTCCATCGATCTCTACAATATAGTGGTCACTTTGCCCATCATCCAAGGCATCTTGAAGAACAACTCTGTTCGTACCGTTATATAGCGCCATACGGCCGTTTTCATATATCAGCTGCACATCATCAAATGACTGAACATTATACAGACGTATTGTGTCTTGTTCGTTATCTACTTCACTTGCAACAAACACCTCAACATCAAGATCAATAGGCTTAAACCCTATTCGGTTTGAACCCTTACCGAGATTGACGTGATCACCGCTGGTCGTGACATTATAAATATTATTTTCATCACCACCATTATATGTTTGCGGACTATATGTGCCACTATCAGTGTCTACCGGATCATTAAAAAACTCTATCGTGTCAATAACATAAGCGAAAGATACGTGCGTATTTCCACCGTCGAAACTTATATGATCGACTGTATGACCATTAAAGTAATCAACAATGATCACAGTCTCGCCTATTGCCTTCTCAATAATCAATGAGCCATTAGCCGCACGGAAGAATGATAAGCTATCAACACTACCACTATTAAAGACCAAAGTACTGTCTTGTGCACGATCAGAGATAACATCGGTTCCGCCACTTACAATATAAGATACACCCAATCCAGAACCATAAAGGAAGTCATTGCCCGCACCACCATCTAAGATCGTATCAGTCCCACCATATAGTTTGTCTTCACCATTTCCACCATATAGTTTGTCACCATGTTGCCCTACTAACTGGTCATATCCTTCACCACCTCGCAAAATATCACCACCGCCGGAGCCATACAGGAAGTCATTCCCATCACCACCTTCCAGAGTATCAACATCAAAATCGATTACCGACAAGTCACTCTCATTATTGGCATATAAGGCATCGTTCCCTTGCCCCCCATTAAGAGTGTCAGCACCCAAACCACCTTCCAGTAAATCATTCCCATCTTGCCCGTCTAACGTGTCTTCACCACTTCCTCCATGCAAATCATCATCATCACCGCCCCCACGCAAGTCATCATCATCACTTCCACCATGCAGAATATCACTCCCCGCACCACCGTCCAGATGATCGTCACCATCACCACCATCCAGAAAATCATTACCATTTTGCCCGTAAAGGGTATCTACACCCTCACCTCCTGAAAGACCATCAAATCCACCGCCCCCATGCAAAGTATCATCATCGGAACCACCGGACAGTGTATCATCACCATCACCGCCATTCAGAACATCATTACCAGAGCCGCCATGAAGTGTATCCGTACCCCCCTCACCCGATAACGTGTCATCACCTACATTCCCGTCAAGATAGTCACCATCCTGTGTACCGCTTATAACATCCACGATATTCTCATCAGGCAACCCATTATTATCGAGATCAATAAAGTCATTCCCAATAAAAGTAATGCCTTCTGGACTTGCAGGCGGACGCGGATAGTCATTCCCAAAGTCTTGAGAGAATGAAAGCCCCAACCCCTCAACAGCAAAAATCGCGCCGTCGACATATTTCACAAATTCAATGGCATCCTGATCATTCACTTCTGCGACATTTGAAATAATCAAACGATCATTCACCTCATCACGGACAAATCCGTGTGAACCGAAATTATGACTTTCACCAAAATAAATCGTATCTGTACCACTGCTATCAGTAATCTGATCAACACCGCCTTCTCCGCGCCAACCAAAGTAATAAATGTCATCACCAGAACCACCATTCAAAACATCATTCCCACTACCGCCACTTAAATGATCATTACCGGAACCTGAAGAAATATCATCAGCCCCCCCCATTCCAAAGAACCAGTTTGATCCACCGCCCCCCGAAATAATATCATTCCCCGAGGTTCCAATGATCTCTTCAATACTGATCAACGTAACGCTACCGCCGAGACTGTCTGTTCCACTTCCATTTCCACCATTACCAAGAGAAACAGTGATACCATTGGGATTTGGTGGCCCTTGCACATCTTCTGCAATTCGGAGATAGTCAGAGAAATCGACCTTATCGCGCCCGGTTACAGCAACACCATGTTCATTGATGTAATCCTGATTCGAATAACCATCAAAACGGACACCGGTCATACCTTCCTTGGCATAGAAATAGTCATTGCCCGTCGTGCCCTTTATTTGCTCGATATCAATAATAATATCTTTTGCAAACCCGCTCCGCCCGGCATATGCATTCCAAACATGTCCGTCTCTCAGATTCACAACAACATGCGTACTACTCTCTGAGTAATCAACGAAATCAACGCCATCACCCCCGTCATAGGTTTGTGATCCCTCATACTCTTCAAACCCTTGAGAATCCTCAAACACGTCATTCCCACTACCGCCAATGAAGTGTGTAAAGTTCGTAAATTCAATATTGCCTACATTTCCATTGAATGCAGTTCCAAATATATCAAAGGTCAGACCAGTATTAATTTCGGACAAATCAAGGATATCACCCCCACCCCGTCCAAGGAGTGTCATGTCATAAATCGGCATTTGATCAATTATAATATGGTCTGCATAATTTGTAAGAATGATGCTCTCAATTGAATTTAACGTATCATAGGTCGGAATAAATTCTGGATTGTCTTCTGCAAATTCCAGCCCATCAGTTTGGTAAGCACGCGCCAATCGATCCGCCATATTATGCCACTGAATCGTAATACCAAATCCAACATTTTGGTAGATTAAGACGTCCTCATCTGACAGGTTATCTGTCGTCTTCTTATTCCCACCATAATAAAAGTCCCCTTCAAGACCACCGGCATTAACCGAAGAATACAGGGCATCATCCCCATCTCCACCAATCAGATAGTCACGCCCCGCGCCACCCGTCAGAACGTCATCCCCATCCAGACCAAATATGACATTATCCAGATCATTTCCGACCAAATCAGTATTCGCCGTATCATCTCCCAGATAAACTACGGTGTAATCCTGACTATTTTGTAGAGTCTGATTTGCGTCATAATATGCAATCGCCTCTGGATGTGCAGATAACCCAGTATTATCCCCGGAACTATAAAAACCTTGGTCCAGAACAAATAGATCCTGTGTCGTATTGGCGAAGTCAGCAATCCAATGGCCATCTATCTTAAGTCGTGCAAAAAGCCATTCCACGGTTTCACCATTTACCGTCGCCTCCGCATAATACTGGTTGTTCACGCCATTTGCGACAACACCGGAAACACTGCCAGTTGCGTTAAATGCATCTGCAATTGCCTCGAGCATAGCGGTATCATAAAATTTCACGACCTCCCATGGCTCATCATCTGTTGCTTTAAAGATCTCAATTCTATCATTCACCGTTGCAACCGGATAATCCGGATGCCCCCCAGGAGAAACAATCAGCTCTTCTACTGCTGCAAGCACATCTTGACTATCCAAACCATCTTCATAGATCGCACCTGCAAGAATATTACCGCTTGCATCTTTTAGCTGTATGTCTGTATCGACTGTGCCTTTAATCGTTTCATATGCGTTAAAAACATCTTCCGCCAGAAACCTGTTGTATAACGCCGTCGCCCCAATCCCCACAGCAAGCAACGGTAAACCGGTCAGCGCCGGCACGCCTGCCAAAGCGGCAAACAACCCAATAACAGCGCCCGTGGCAATATTAACGCCGACAGCCTCATATAATTTAAAGGTTACATCCGGGTTTGAAACAAAATGAACCGACCCACTACCGTCATATTGCAATTCAACTTCAACACTTGTTTTTACACCGGACAAAGTTTGTACAACAAAAAACGTGGACACGACGTGTGGAGGCGCATTCTTAGGGATAGCGTTTTGAATATGCGTCATGAATGCCGCCAGAGAGCCACTCTCAACATCCGATTGTAAATTACTCATAAATGTTGCGAGTGTTAAATCAGAAGCTAAATAATAAGTTGGGTCATTAGACATGAGCGGTCACCTTTCCAAGCGCAGTAATTTCACAAGAACTATGGTTAGAAGGGGATTTTGATATTTGTCCAGATACAAATTACAGCGTAGGAATCCATGATAGATTCCCTAACGTTTCAGACAAATATTCCTACAATTATTTCCACACTTACCACACCTCTTTGGATTGATAATCTAATGGTGTTTACAATCGTAGGCAAGAGAACAAATCTGTGGATATGACAATAATTATTTCGCCTTATCTTACACATTTCTGTAGATTAAATGTCTTTGCAACTTCAATATTCAGATCAATCGCATTCTAAGATACGGTTGGGGTTTCGGCATTTTGTACGTTGCCCTTAGGCAATATCGGGACAAAGTCTTCATCTTTTAGATGCCATCCTTGTACACCTGTAATACCGATTTCAAAAAGCTTCTGCGCCTCTTCTTTATTATAGACGCGCTCTGCAATGATTTTGGCATGTGATGCGTGTGCCGCAACTTTTTCTATAAGGCCTTCAAAATCTGCGCGTGTGTAGGTTTTTTCCTCATCAGTATACTCACCTTCAAAATAGGCACGCACCAACGGGCCATCAATTTTGACAAAATCAACAAGATCTCCGAACACCTCCAAACGACGGCCGTGCCCCTCTCCAGTCGAAAGATCGTCCAGCGCAAAACGTAATTCTTGTCTTTTAAGCTCTTCAAGATAAGAAATATCTGCATCCAATGCGACATCATGCTCAAGGATTTCCGAAATTATATTATGAAATCCAAGCCTTTCCATTTTTGGCTCAATCCTATTCCAAAAATCGAGAGACAAAACAGATTGAACCGACATATTCAATGTCACAGGCGTTTTATCCGGATTGTTTATCGCAACAGTCAACGCGTTAGAGCAAAGGACGCTGTCCACCTCCTCTGCCAACCCCAAATCATATGCCATTTTTGTGACCGGCCCGATTGAATAAGTTTTCCCCTCATTATCTTCGGGGCGGGACAGAGCCTCATACGCAAGAATACCGCCTTGCGTATATATTGGTTCCGGCTTGATATAACGTTTTTTAAACAAGTCACGCGTCAGTGCATCACCGAATGTTTGCACATCCATTTTTTCCGGGAAGTTACGCTTGTCCGGCGGCCCATGATATGTACTCTCATGATGTGGACCGACCAAATCAAAAAAAGCCCTGCATAGCTGCTGATATGATGATTGACGTGAAAAAGACATTACTTAAGAAATTACCCGTTTATTTTTCGGAATTTGTATTATGTTCCGTTTAATACATGTGAAAACACCTCTGTATTCTCACATAGACTTCTTTCTATATTGTAAATTTGTCCAAAATACAAACTTTCTCGTAACCTTTCGCCGATAGATACTCTGCTGCTTGGCGGCTTCGGATGTTTCCGGCGCATACAAATGCCCAACGCATCCCTTCCGGCAATTCATTCAGACGATCTAGTAATTCAGGCAAGGGTATATGCAATGGCGACGTCTGAATTTGCGTATGCACAAGAGGATCTGCAAGTATTTCTTCAGGTTGACGCACATCCACAATAACAGTTTCAACATCATTTAAATTATCAATGGAGATCAAATCAACCACATGCGTATCCTTTACTTGTACCTTATGCGCCTTAACATCTGCATTCTTACAATAAACACAATCAGGATCTTTATGAACGGTTAAAGCCCGCCGATCCAGCGTTTTTAGATTAAATGATAAGAAATTTTCAAGCACGCGCGTCTCTATATCAAGCAAATAAGAAAGACATAGATGTGCCTGTGCCACGCCGATCAATCCGGCAGAACTGCCCAATATTCCTGCCTCATTACAGTTACGTGCATCTGTCGGGAATTTGGGGAAAAGACAACGATAACACGCCTTATCAGTCCTATACCCCTCAAAAATTCCGATCTGCCCGGAAAACTGATTGACGCTGGCACTGATCAGGGGAACACCTAAAGAGATTGAAAGGTCATTTAACAACGCCTTTGTTTCAAAATTATCACTCCCATCGAGAATAACATCATAAGACCCCGACACCAGATCTGCCGCATTACTGCCTGTTAAACGATCTGTTATTGCGCCTACCGTGCATTCGGGATTGAGACCTTCCAGATATGCCTTCGCCAACACGGCCTTATTTTGCCCCGCCTGATCACTGCGATAGATCGTTTGACGATGGAGATTGGTAATATCAACCTCGTCATGATCAACAATAGTAATAGCCCCAATCCCCGCGCCAGCCAAATATGGCAAAGCCACCGCGCCAAGCCCCCCTGCCCCGACCATCAGGATATGCGCCTGCATCAGGCGCTCTTGCTTAACCAAGTCAAGATCAGGCAAGGCAAGTTGTCTGGTATAACGTCGCATGAACCCCTACCCCGTTTGATGCCAGAACGGTTTATCAAGTAACGGCGTTGATGGCGTACCAGATTCCTGAGGCGCAATAACACCGGAAAGATAGGCCTTACGCCCCGCATCAACGCCTTGTGCAAATGCCTGTGCCATAACCGGCGGATCACCTGCCTTCGCCACCGCAGTATTCAATAACACGGCATCATATCCCATTTCCATAGCTTGCACAGCATGGGACGGCGTGCCTATTCCGGCATCCACCACCAAAGTTTTATCGGGGAAACGATCACGCAATTGTTTCAACGCATATAGATTATTCAAACCACGCCCTGATCCGATTGGCGCCCCCCATGGCATCAATATATCACACCCAAGATCAACCAGACGCGTGGCCAAAACCAAATCATCTGTCATATAGGGATACACTTCAAACCCTAATGCGATCAATTTCTCTGTTGCCTCTAACAACCCGTACGGATCAGGTTGTAACGTATAATCATCTCCCAGAATTTCCAGTTTTATACGGTTCGTTTCGAATATCTCACGTGCCATCTGTGCGGTTGTCACCGCCTCTTCCACCCCATAGCATCCAGCCGTATTGGGAAGAACCGGAATATCAAACCCCTTAATAATATCCCAAAAAGCCTGACCTTTACCCGCCGCACTTTCACGGCGCAAAGATACGGTAACCAATCCGGGTTGTGCGCCTTCTATAGATTTCTTTAAAATTTCAGGAGACGGATAAGCCGCTGTGCCCAAAAATAAACGGGAATTTATCTGCGTTTTACCAATTGTCCAGTGATCTTGCGTCATAAGCATTTACCCGCCTTGCATTGGCGCAACGATTTCAATTGCATCGTTATCGCAAATCATGTGTGTACCATATGCAGATTTAGGAACAAAATCACCATTGATCGCAACAGCAACAATTTTATTCTCATAGCCGCTTTCCTCCAGAAAACTTTCGATATTCACTTTACCTTCCAGATTAAGCGACGTTCCGTTTAGTATGACATTCATCATTCATATCCTTCATAAAAAGAGAGGTAAACTCATAAGGCTCCCCGCTCATCACACCAATAACAGCCTGCGCCATGACCGGGGAGAACAAAAACCCATGACGATAAAGACCATTGGCACAAATAACATTTTTGCGTTGTTCAATACGAGGCAAATTATCCGAACAAGACGGGCGCGTGCCAGCCTTCATCTCAATAATATCCGCATCACCAAAACTTGGATGCAGGCTATAAAGCGCGCTCATCAACTCCATGCCAGAACGCAAAGATACATGGCCATGCGCATCACTTTCAATAATCGTCGCACCAATCAGAAATTCGTGGTTTTCTCGTGGCACAATATAAAGGGGATAGCGCGGATGCATTAATCGTAACGGACGTGATAATGCAAAATCAGGGTTCCGCACGAGGAGCACCTCCCCCTTCACACCACGTAAATCCATATCTTTCTGTGCCCCCATACCGCGACAATCAATCACCCAGTCGCACTGTTTTTTCAGGCTCTCTATATCAGGCATTTGCGTATACTTATTTTGTATACGGTCTTGTAATATGCACATTGCCTTTTGCGGATGAAGATGTGCCTCGCCCCGCATATAAAGCGCCTGACGGAATATTTTCGCCTGTATTTGCGGCTCCATCTTCTCCAGACTTTTCGCATCCAAAGTTGACCATTTGTTACTGTTTACGGGCAAAATTGTTTTAAAACGTTCCAACATGTGCCGATCAGAATCATGTGTGATCAAAAGGCTTCCACGATTGGAAAATTCAAAACCATGATTAAATTTATCGCTTAACTCTGCCCATAGATCAATTGCCGCAAATCCAACCGGAAGGTAAGCCTCTGACATATGATCCAACTCACTAAGCGGGGCGAGCATCCCACCGGCCATAAAACTCGCATTATCCGCGGGAAATCCATTTGGATCATAAAGAGAAACATGCGCATCAGGATACCTCTCTTGTATAAAATACGCACTCAATGTCCCCATAATTCCTGCTCCAAGAACAGAAACGGTCATAGATTTCGCCGGTGAAGCATCGATTTCATCAGGTTTTATCATTCTTCTCACATTCCTACGCCGGTTTTAGCCGTACAGGTTCCAAGGGTATAATCTCAGCCGTTTTGTAACACTCGGCACCCCTTGTGAGGGTTTCTAACGGCAAATCTAGGGCATGGATATGATATGAGTCAATCTATTACACGAAGGGTATAAAGATTTTTATTGATTCTGTCCTTGCTTTTACCGCTTTACGGGTTTATAACACCCCATCTCTTGAGGCGAGATGCTTACATTTTTCCTCATATCTTCGGTGACGCGGGGTGGAGCAGCCCGGTAGCTCGTCAGGCTCATAACCTGAAGGTCGTAGGTTCAAATCCTACCCCCGCAACCAAATTTAATTTATCGCCAGATTTTCCACGTGATTTAATCCCGTATCGACCTCCCGCAACCAATCTAGCTTTAAAATCTTTGTTTAACGTCAGAGTTATTAGCCCTTAGGGGTTATGACGTAATTCGGCCTCCAGATACTGCCCAGTCCTGCTAGGAATAAGTCGTATAGAGCCGAGCAAAGTTTCCAAACATCGTTGAGCGTGGCTTATATCAGATTCCAAGGTTGCTGATCAGTTTTCCATAGCGTTTGGCGACTTCGGGCAGTGTAGCTTAAGGGCTTCTTTTATACTCGTAGTAGCGTCTACGTGAGCAGATCAAATTATCTAAGCCGTTTCAAACATAACACTACATCTAATAATGGTTCCAATAACTAAGTTAAACTAGTGCACATTTTAAATATTAAAACCCCTAGATTACGTGTGAATAAAACTCTATAAACTATTGGTAGTTTAGTATATCAAATGATCTTAAGGGTATCATATGCCAATTAACGCACATATTTTTCGCATATTTATTGCTTCATCTAGCGATTTGGTCAAAGAGAGAGCCACTGTTCGCGATGTAATACAAGAATGGAATTCCGTATTCGGCTATAGGAACCAAATGTATCTAGAGCCAGTCTTATTCGAAAGCCATATATGGTACGATAGTAATCAACAGGCACAAGATTTAATAAATAAAGAGCTAGTCGATTCCTGCGATATGATGGTGTCACTATTTTGGAAACGAATAGGCACGCCGACACAAAATTCTATTGGAGGTACAGTAGAAGAATTAGAAAAATTTTCTAAAGAGAATAAGCCTACTTTACTATGCTTCAAAAACAGTGAGTTAAATTTCGATGATTTACAAGAATTTGGTGAAGATTTAAAAAAAATTGCCGAACTTAAGAAACAATATGCACCGCGTCTTAAAATAGAATTCGAGCGACAGGGTGAACTGCGAGAAATTTTATATAAACAAATTTCTCATTTTGCAGATAATTTTAAGAAAACACTAGATGAAAAAAAGAAATTTTCCCTTAAAAAAGATAAATCTATTCAAGACAGTACATACTGCCCAAACGATGATTCTGAACGACTACGTATACAAGCCGAAGTTAACAGGGATGGTGATAACCTCATCCTAAAGGATTTAATAAAAAACATATATGAAAAAAAAGGAGCACCTTTAAGAGTTTTGGACTTTGGTTGTGGTAATGGCATCGTTGGGGTGGATAGATTCAATAATATTCCCGAAGTCGGCGAAGTTGTTGGCCTAGATTCTAGAGAAGCATCAATATCTCTGGCAAAAGGAATATCAAAAGCAGGAAATAAATTTAAGTTTTTAGTTGGAGACATTTTTAAATTAAAAGAAGATATTGGAACATTTGATTTGATTTTTGTTGCTCAAGTTTTGCATCACGTAGAGAATCCTAAGAAAATATGCCAGATACTATGGGATGTCCTTAATAGTAACGGTGCATTATTTGCACGAAACTCAGATGATGCTTTAGACATTACCTATCCCACGACTCGAGATATGGATTTTATTCTAGATATTAGCCCTAGATTAAAGGGAACTTCAGACAGATTTTATGGACGCAAAATGTATGGAGATTTATCATGTTTAAATCCCACTCCATCTAGCATTGATATGAACTTTAACGTTCTGCACACAGGAGAAAAAAATGAAGCTGATAGGGGTGAATATTTCGTAGAAAATCACGGATGGCGTGCAAACTATGCAAAACAACTTTCCGAAAATGAGAACGGAGAGGGCCCTAATACTCTATTGTATAAGGATATGGATTTAGCCATGACTAGAGAATATGAAAGATATAAACGGGATGATATGATTTTTGGAATGGCTGTTCAAATATTAGGCTTCGCCATAAAAGAGTAATTACGGCCTATGCATTATTCACCCGAATCCAATAATGACCCAAGAATTCCCATTACGATTGGCATAGTGGGACATAGAGACCTACCAAGTGAAGACTTGCCGATGTTACGTGCTGCGTTGCAAAAAGCACTTAGAGAAATAAAAGATAGGTTTCCAAACTCCCCTCTATTATGCGTTACCTCTCTAGCTGATGGAGCAGATCAATTGGGGTTTGATGTTGCTCATAAAGAACAGATTGACAACCTAGTAATTCTGCCTATGCCTTATAAAGATTATCTTGAAGATTTTGGAGATAATCCAGATCATTTTATAACTCGTTGGGAAAATGCTGATCAAACTTATATTTTGCCTCAAATCTCAGCAACATTAGAACGCGACTTACAATATGAAAGCGCCGCCTCTCTAATCTCGTCAAATGTTCACTTTCTTATCGCTTTATGGGATGGAAAAAGCACAAACTTAAAAGGAGGAACAGGAGATACCGTCTATCGGCGTTTAGAACCTCAAATTTTAGATAACAATGTTTTATTCAACTGGCTGTGCCCTTCAAGAGAAACGCTTAAGTTCTCGGAAACAGGCCCTCTTCTTCATATTCATACAAGACGAAGCGATAAAGAAAATAACATTCCAGTTGGAAAAATCGAATGGAAAAATCCACAATGGTTAAAAACTAAAAATAGAAAAGCATTTTTTACTCTTATGGATGATCATGATCGCTTAAATAAAGATATAAAAAACCGTGGAACGTTTGAGATTGATAAGTATCAGCAGTTAATGACCAAAGAAGAGTTACAATCTCTACAGGAAGAACCCATTGATATATTAAGATTTTCGGTTCTAGACTCTTTAGCGATTAGGCTCAGAAAATACCAAAGGTGGTTTTTATTTTTAATGATCTTCTTATCTTGGACGGTTCTCTTTTTTTATGAAATGTATGGTAACTCTTCCTATGATAATCTTAATTTCTATATGGGGTGCTATCTGGGAACCATGATTTTATCTTGGTTAATCTACAAATTAATTTCGCATCTTCACTGGCATGATCGATTTATAGACTATCGTGCATTCTCAGAAGCACTTCGTGTGCAATTCTTTTGGAAAAGATATGGCATTCAAGCCAATGTTGCTGACTTTTGTTTGGAAGAACAGATTTATGATCTATCTTGGATTCGATTTGGTTTGCGTAGTTGCTATCTTTCATCTTTATCTAACTACCCAATAAACATAAACAGGGAGGAGGTTTACAATTTATGGATTTCTGGCCAAGAAGCATATTTTAAAAACAGTCGTCTACATAACGAAAAATATATGACTCTCTTTAAAAAACTGACACCCACTTTCTTATTTTCGGGCATAGCACTGATTATATTACACTCTATATTAGCTAATATTTTTATTTTAGGCTCTCATTCTATTGAGACAGAAAAATACGAAAATCTTTTAGATATTATACTAAATGTTTCGGTTATCCTTCCAACTATTGCTATAGTAATAGAGCTTTTCATCAAAATAGAAGGTTATGAAGAACATCTAAATCAATATGAAAAAATGTCTAAGGTATACCAAAAAGCCCATAGTATACTAAGTGATGATACTATAAACAATTCAATAATAATGGAATTAGGAAAAAGCGCACTAACCGAGAATGCATTTTGGTTAAATACGCATCGCTCAAAACATATCCAAATAATAATGTAGAACACAGCCGATGATCTAGATTTGAGCAACGTGGTCGGCACATCCCCAGAATACTTAGAAAAATTTCTGGATTATCAATAATACAATCAAGAAATTCTTTTTCTCATCCCTTTGTCAGTATGCTGTTCTCTAATCAATGGTACAATCACGGACTTTTGTGTGGATTTAAAGTTTGAACTATATCCTGCCCCCGCAACCAAATTTAATTTATCGCCGGATAAATTTTGTGATTTAGTCCCATATCGCCCTCCCGCAACCATTTTAACCTGTTTTTCTGTATCGCTTGAATCCTCTGTGTTTCCGGCTATTTCTTCAATTTGATCAAACAGTAATTTCTGCTCCTCCTTCGAATAATGCCCTCTGGCAGATATACCAAGAATATGGCGACTCTATTCATGGCGCTCTTGCTCCTGTCTCAATGTATTTTGGATAGCATCATTATACGCTTTTTCAGCAGCATTGCGAGCAAAAGACCTTACAATTTCAATTATTCTAGGATCGTGCTTGGAAGAGTGTTTTTGAGCGGTGTTTTTCCTGTTGTATGTATTTGGTGTATTGTCCCAAATCACAGTTACCCCCTTTCGTTATTATGCAAGCATAACAAGCCGCGCCGAATGTTTCGGGCGGTTGCGCTTGTCTTTATTGTTTTTGGAAATCTCTTTTTATTTAATCAGGCAGGTTTTGCGGAAACGAAAATGCACGTTTTACCGTATAAATTAAGACCTGTTATCTGAGTTGAAGACGATAATCATATTCAAAACAAAAGAACAATGCAAGAACATTTTGTTGTTTATGGCTTACAGCTTCTGTTCAAAATTCGATAGGAAGGATGAATTGGCAGTGTCTTGTGTCATTGTTTCAGTGGGTGTAGCGGTGTCAGGTTCTTCTGCACCCGACATATGATCGCCAGACATTTTCAGGGTGAATTGTTCAGCGAGTTCAGAGGCCGGAGATGTTCTTCCTGTAACGGTTAATCATGATAGTATCTCCTGTTTTTTGAGTTATTTAAATGATGGCACAGAGGCCGTATCAAATCGGGCGCGCAGCCGTTTATAGGCAAGCCTATGTTTGGTCATGAAATTTCTTTCCGCAGAATCCAAGGCTGCGTTATCTGCATTCAATGTGTTATGGGTGGCAGATATGGGCTTGAAATCTTTTGTCATGCTATCGAAAATTTTCTTATTCAAAAGATATTCAGGATTATCAATCATAGCGCTGGGTGAGTATTTAGCGATTAGATCTGATGAGGCTGTAAGCAAAGCACCGCCGACGAACGAGCCACTTAACAATTGGATCATGGTTAGTGCAGACTCATCAATTACTTTGTCTGATGAATTCATAATGTCGCCTATATTTATATCCGCACCAATGTTGTCAAAAATTAAGCTAAATAAGATCATCCAAATCAGCAGCAGAATTGTAGACATCAGATAGATGAAAAGAGCGTAGCGTTTTTTTGCACTGTCATTAGGTAGATAAGATTTAAGGAATTTGATTGAAAATGCTCCAACAGGAACCAACCCTGCCATCATCCACGCAGTCCATGGGGCATCAATGAACACTGGATTACCGCTGGACAGGATTGTTGCTGCAATTGTTACAACCTCTATCGATAAAACACCCGCGGCCATTACCACGAGGGTAACTGCCATGAATAAATCAATAAATTTACGAAAACTGCGTTTTTTCTTGTTCGGTGTACTTTGTTGAATTTGAGCCGGAGCTGGAATTGTGCAATCTGTTTTACTCAGTTTGTCCCTTTGTGCATTCAGGGTTTTCTTATCTTTTTCATATACATTTTTAATATCAATAAGTTCAGCTTTGAGGCGTATTTTCTCTGAGCCGAGAAAGGTAGAGAATGTATCTCTGAGGTATTCGTCTAGAACCTGTTCACCTTCATTGGAGGGTAGGAATATGGCTTCTTTGATAAATTGCTCAGCTTGCGTATCGGCTTGTTTCATCGCTTGCGCTAGTGGGACTTTATGGTTTTTAGACATCTGAGAACTCCTTTTTTAAAGTTCTCTTTATTCTACGGGATCTGATTCTAGAATTTGGGCGGGGGAAGATAATGCGCAGGCGGCATTGTTGTATTGGAGGAGATTATTTAATGGCTAGAGTCTAATATCTCAGTTTACCATTTTGCATTTTAGTTGAGTTTTTATACTGATTTAACAGTTATTCCGTTCCGCAAGCTGTTTTGTACTACGTTCAAAACGCTTGGCAAGGGAGACGCTGCGCTCTCCCGTTGCATCCCTCTGGCTGTATGGTGAGGTTTTGGGAATAAATAATTCGTCCCAACCTTTCATCGCACCATACAAAACGTATCGCCGTTTTACCACTTGCAGGGCTTGGGAGAAATGCTTCTCCCATCTGCACCAAAACCATGCATAAACGCGTGAGCGTTCAATCCCATTCAGAGGGGCGTTTCTGTTCCTCCTGAAACCTCACGCAGTTTCCATTGAGGCCAACAGTTTACCCTCGAATGTGTTTTGATAAATAATTGGAAACAAGTAGAGAAATTGCTTTATTGCAATAATATGTACGGTACAATGATTTGTTTTAAACATAACAAAAGTGGGTTTACGTGTTCGCAGGAGGTATTGCAGATAAATTAGGTAATGAATATGAATCTAAGCTCCTGATAGATAAGCTGCTCGATGTTATCAGAGGTGAATACGAGTGGATTCGATATGAAGGTATAACCGAAGAACACAAAGGATTTGAATTTGCGGTTGGTAAGGGGGTGCGTGTCGAATGGGTTCAAACTAAAATTAACGCTGCAAATGGCAATTGGACTATTAGCAAACTCAAAAATGAAGGTGTTTTAGATGTATTTGCAAGAAGATTAGACGAAGATGCTAGTAATCATTGCTATTTTATTTCACAGCACCCATCACGTGATTTAGACAGCTTAACTAGTAAAGCTCGTATTTCCAATTCAGTGGATGAATTTATCGCCACATTGCCTCGTAAAAACACTGTTTTTTCTGATTTATCAAAAGCATGGGACGCAGACAATAATACATCTTGGAATAGGTTGAATCGTTCACATTTCGAAGTTGTTCCAGAGCGCAGCATTGATAATGTTATCCAAACAAAATCAAGTTTATTGTTTTATGCAGATGTCTTTAAACATCTACGACAATACATGTTGGAAAATCTGAACAAGATTGTGACAACTGAAAAAGTAAGGGCTGATTTAAAGACGCAAAGGATAGATTTTAGAGATTATCAATTAGATAAGACTTTGAAAGAAAAATTTGATGAGCAGACTGATTTTTATCTTGATACCTACATGCCTTTTGGCATTGATGATGTTCAAATTTCACGTAAAGAGCAAGTATCTCTCATTGATGAGGTGACAAAGGACAATGGCGCAAAGCTTATCTTACTAACTGGCGTTGCCGGATCGGGAAAGTCTGGTGTTGTCCGAGCATTAATAGAAGAGCTTAAAAAACAAGAGATTGTTCATTTGGCTTTAAGAGTCGATCAGCATCTTGAAGCTAAATCCCCACAAAAACTCGGAGCAGATTTATTTGGTAGAGATGAAAGTCCTACAATAACTTTGCATTGTGTCGCAAATCAAAAATTATCCGTTCTTATTATCGACCAGGTGGATGCCGTCAGTGAGGTTTCTGGGCGTAGTGGGGCTGTTAGGAATACTGTACTGCAATTAACAAAAGGACTTAACCTTCTGAACACAACGGTGGTATTTGTCTGCCGAGATTTTGATTTTGATGGTGACGAACGTTTTAAGGCACTAGAAAAATTAGAAGGAAAGATCACTAAAAGAATTAATGTTGGGTTGTTGGACTGGAAAAGTGAGATTTGTCCAGTTTTAGAGACGAAGGAAATTTCTGTACAAAATTTTAGTGAGGGACAAAAATCGCTATTATCCTTACCTCTTAATTTATCTCTTTATCTCAAAGTTTATGACAGCGATATAAGCTTTAATAATCGCGATGATCTCTTTAGGGCTTTATTTCTAAAGAAAGAAAAAGAGATAAAGAAAAGAGATGTTTTATGGGAGTTGATGCAGCCTTTAAAGGCCTTGTCGAACTGGATGAGCAGTAAACAGAAATTAAATGCTCCAGATAGTATTCTAGATGATTATTCAGGAGCGCGAGAAATACTGGCATCAGAAGGGCTAATAATTTCCAGCAATAATAAACTGAATTTCTTCCATGAGAGTTTTTTTGATTACATATATGCGCGGACATTTCTGAAATCTGAAAAGTCTCTATTAGAGCTGCTTTTGGATAGCGAACAGCATTTGTTTCGCAGAACGCAAACTCGTCAAATTCTTGAAGTCCTTAGGCAGGATGATAGGGAGCGCTATTTAACTGAACTCAAAAGTATTTTGAATAATAATGATATACGCTATCACGTTAAAATTGCGGTAGTGAAGTGGCTAGGATCATTGAAAGACCCCATAGAGCAAGAGAGAGAAATTGGTTTGTCTTATGACACACAAGCAACAAAATTTTCTGTCTTTTCTCGTTCTATTCTTTTTGGTTCGTCAGGTTGGTTTGATCTTCATAAAAAATCACATTGGTTATTAGATATTTTAAATGGTGATGATGAGGAAAAAAGTGACTTTGTTCTATGGTGGTTATTGAGTATTGCCCACGAGAAACCTCAGGAAGTTTCAGATATCCTAAGGTCATGGTGGGATAATAAAGAAGATAGAGCAGTGAAGCTTTTACAACACTCCCATCAAGTAAAAACAAAGGGAATGGAGGAAGTTATTGAACCAATTGAAACGCTTTATTGTGATTTAATTGAGTCAAAACCAGATGGACTGTTTTTTAAAAAGACTGCTAGTAATAGAGATTTCATCCTGCATACATGGGTTCATGAAAACGCTCATCGTGCTTCTAAAGTGTTAAAGGTTTATCTAAAGGCATGGTTTGAGCATAATGAAGGAGACCACCCATTTTCGAGAGATCATTTTTCGGAATTGGATATACACTCTTTATCCAACGCATCTAAAACTAATCCATCTGAATTTATCTTGGGTTTTTTAGAGACACTTAATCGAAGTGTAGAGGTTATTAAAGAGCGACATAGCAAAGGAGAGTATGATTCTACTTTTGAAAGTGTCTATGAGGGTGGTTATGGGGCGGACCAATTTGTGTTGTTATTTAAAAATGCTCTTAAAGATTTAGCGAGCACAGCGCCAGATTTAGCGCACAGTTATCTTAAAAAGCTTAATCCGTCAAAACACAGCCTATTTTCTTATTTTCATATGGTGGCAATCGAGAGCAATCCATTTTACTTTAAAGATACTTTTATTGAACTACTTAAACAGAAAAATATTTTAGAAGCTGGGTTTAGAGGAGTGGAGTGGCAGCCTTTTGCTGAGGCTGCAAAGGGATGCCTTCAATACTTAAGTGAATTAGAGCGCTCTCAGGTCGAAGAGATTATAACAGCTCATCAGCCTGAATTAGATAGAGCAAAAAGATATGCAAGAGAAGGTGGTAAGGGGGAGCGGCGCTGGATTATTCAAAATCTCAATAATTCAAGTTATGAAGAATGGTGTATACTGGAAACAATCGGAGAAGATTGTCTGACAAAACCTATGAAAAAACGGCTCTATGAGCTTAAACGAAAGTTTAAAGGGCGAAAAATATCTGAACCTGATGAAATAAAAGGTGGTGTTGTTCAATCACCAATTTCATTGGATCACGCCAAATTTATGACGGATAAGCAATGGTTACAGGCCATTGCAAAACATAATGTAGAGAAAAAGTTTAACTGGTGCGAAGATCGCTTTATTGGCGGAGCAAGTTCATTAGCACGTGTTTTAGGGGACTGCACTAAAGAGCAGCCCACTCGTTTTGCACAATTTTTGCAACATATACCTACAGATGCTAATTCCGATTATGTGCGAAGCATACTATCTGGATTGCACCAATCAGAAGGCTGTGAGACTGATTGTTTAAACGAGGCTATTATGTTTGCTGATCAATACGAAGGACAACCTTTTGGGCAAGAGATTTCTTATGTCATAAAGCAGTATCCTGAGTTAGCGAAAAATCAAAAAAACTTAGATATACTTACAAAGTATGCGCGTACAGGACGTGCAAATGATAATGCTGTGACAATTGAAAACCGAAAAGCAAAATCTGATGACATATCATCTATAAATGACTTGTCTGATGGCTTTGATCAGCTTTTTTCATCAGCAATAAACTGTGCTCGCGGGGCGTCCGTTTGGACTCTTTCATCGGTTTATTGGGCAGATCAAACAAATTTTTCAGAGTTTATAGAGGCATTTCTTAAGGAGCGTGTGCAAGAGGAAAGCTATGAAAGCGTGCGCTATGCATTGCTTGAGTTATTATTCCCATTATACAATTACAATCGTGATATCTGCGGAAGTATTTTAGAGCAACTAATAAATTTTTACTCAGAAGAAGATAAAGCATTAGAAATGATTGCGTCGGCACGTGGACGCAGGCTTGCTTGGTATTTACTCAATGGAAAAACTGATACAGGAAAGAATTTGTTGCATCGCTTACTTCAAGCGCAAAATGGAAACCATAAGATTGTGGGTGCATGGCTTGTTTTCAATGCCAGTTATTGTGATCCTAATTATGATGATCTGTACGGTCAACTTTGCAAAAAAACTGTAGAGCACCGAAGGATTGCGGCTGATGTGGCTGCAGAGTGGCTTACGCATACTGAATATCATGATAAGGCTATTGAAAGAATAAAATTATTTTTCAATGATGAAGATGAACATGTACAAAAAAATGCAGCGCATATTTTTGGAAAATTTAAATCAGAAGACATAAGCCGCTATCATGATCTGATTCATGAATATATAAATTCTAGAAGCTTTCAAAATGATACGTTTGATTTTTTACATCTACTTAAAGAATCTAAATCAGATGTGCGTGAATATGTGATCCTTTCAGCTCAAAAAATATTTGAATACTATGAAAATCCGGAAATATCAAAATCTCTGCAAATGCGAGATTGTTTTTATCTGGATGAGCTTTTGGAAAAAGAATATGCGAATTCAGAATATAAGCCTGAGCTCAGAAAGCAGTTTCTTGATATTATTGATAAAATGTTAGAGCTTGGAATATATGGGGCAGATAAAATTGTGAATGCGCATGATCGCCATTACTAATGCCTCATGTTTAGCGGTATTTGTTGTATAGCTAGGGCTGTTCAATCAATTCTTGGTGCTCTTGCGGTGGTTGCATATCATTTTTCTAGTAGTTCTGGAAGGTGTATGGTCATGATAAGGTTTTCTCTAATATTCTTGAATGTTCAGGCCAGTTAAATTTTTTATTATAAACGTATCTAACATCCTGAATTTTTGATATTTAATCTCTATGAATGATTTAACCGGACAGCTTGAAAAATGCGTGCTCTACTGGAGGCAATGTCTTGTCGACTCCGTTGAATTTGAAATCAAGAAAGACACTATTCTTGATAAGATACAGAAAGATGAAGATCACTTCTCTTTATCTCAAGCAACTGTAAGTAAATTTTTCACTGCATATAAAGACAAGAAGTTCCCAAAGAAGAAGTCCTCTAAAGCTTTTAAAGAAGATGAGGACGAATTATCCTCTGTCCCTGTTTTATACGCTCCTATTGTATTACGTCATGTCGATTTTCAAAGGCGTGGCACTGATATTATTCCGCTTTGGATCAGGGGGCGTTTAGATAAGGATGGTAAACTTACAATTACGCCGAATAGCTTTCCTGCTTTTAATAACAAGTTCGTAGAGCCGTGCCGTAATAGCGTCTTTTCATTTGGTGTTTATCAGCAAAAGATTGAAGAGGCGCTTGGACATGTTGGGTCTATACCAGAGAATATAACGCAGAAAGATCTGGAAGAGTATCTTGTAAAGCTTTTGCATGAACATCTTGATGTAGAGTTTGTTGTTAGCGACCACAATGGAACATGTGTGCAAACTGAGGATGTATATTACGTCCTTGATCTACAAACAGGTGGAGCAAGTGCTGCATTACTTGATTTGTATTCTGATATAGATGCGTCTGAAACGGTGCCGTTGCTGATTGAGGCAACATTATCTTCTGCCCAAACCAAGATTTTATCGGCAAATACGGATCTTGATAAATCACACAGTGGACATGTAACGGGTGATTATCCGTTAAATGATGCTCAGAGACTTGCTCTTTATGCTGATTTGCAAATGGATGAGGGTGATATTCTGGCTGTCACCGGGCCGCCGGGCACTGGTAAAACAACATTGATTGGAAATATAATTGCGTCTGAGTGGGTGAATGCTGCGCTGGAAAAGCAAGAGGCGCCTATTATTTTGGTGACATCAACAAATAATCAGGCCGTTCAAAATGCGTTGAATAGTATTTCTGGTGATGATGATTTATCCAAAAATCATCCGTTCACTCAAGACGAGAATAAAGCAATTTTATTTGATCGCTGGGTTCAAGGCGTTCAGTCTTTTGGAACGTTATTACCTTCTGATAGAGAAGCCGGTAATAGAGACATATATGAAAATTTCCAATGTATGCAGCGGAGTTATGAATCAGGAAAATCATGGAAGGGCTGGTTAGATGATTTAGAGGTTCCTGATGAACGAGAAAAGAGGCAACAGCATTACATAGCATGTACGAACAAGGCGTTTGTAGGGCAAGATATTGAAACTCTTTCTGATGCAATTGAGTGCGTACATGCCGAACTTATTCTGGCTAAGGTATATCTTGATAAGGCTATTGATTTAAAGGTTAAAACAGAGGCCTTTAATATTGAATATGATGGATGCGATGTTGAAGCATTTTTAAATGAGAAAGTGGATGCACTAAAAAAGCAACAACAGGAATTAGAGGAACAAAATGATGCGGCTAGAGTTGAGGTTGAGACGCAAGACAGTACTTTGACAGCATATCAGGGTCATGCGCATGAAGCTTTGCGGTTATCACAAAATAAAAATATGTTTGAAGCATTGGGCGCATTGTTTTCAAAAAACATACGTCAAAGACGATCTACACGTGTGATTGAGTTTCTATCCAGCCATAAAATATCAAATGACGATTGGAGTTTTACAACAACATTATCTGAGGATGATATTAGGGGGCACTTGTCGCTTATAGAAAAGAAGAAAAAAGAGGCATTACAAAGCGCGAAGAACGCTCTCGAAAAACAGAAAGAACAATTACTAGCGTTAGAAAAAGAACTTCTCCAGTGGGAAGAAAAACAATCTGATTATCGTGCATTAAAGACGGCGTGGACAGGTGTGTTAAATGATCTACAGGCGAACGATTCAAGGCTTATTTCTGTTCTGCGTGATCCAAAAAGCTTTGAACAAGAAATTGATACATCTTTACGATTACTAACTTTTCAGCTTGCGGCGCGTTACTGGGAGGGTGAATGGCTACAAGAGTTTGAAACGCTTTATGAAGATGAACCCAAAAAACTATACGGCTAACCAAGATAAGGGCATTGCTGAACGTGCATTAAGCGCCTTTAAAAAAGAAGGCATAGACATTATCGGGGTTAAGGGGACGCACTGTAAGACCTTGGCGTATGATGATGCTTTCTATATGAATGGCTCATTTAACTGGCTGTCTGCGCCACGTGATGAGGCGAGTAAATATCATAATAGAGAGCGGTCAACATTATCGCGTGGCTCTAAGCTTAAAAGCATTATCGACGAAGTCTGGTCAGAGACAGATAAATTGGCTGCGGTATGATTTAATTAAGATCTGAGTCTTTCAGTTTTATTTTTTAGAAGAACTTTTATTGCTCATTCTATAAGAATACATTTTGCGTGTTTCCTGAATGGTTTTATCTGCTGCTTTTTTTGCATCAGAACGGTTAAATCCCATATGTTTAAATTTCTTAGTTAGACTCTTGCGCCACAGCTTATCCCAGCATTCTCCGAATCCTGTGTCGGCTACTTCTACTCCAATTTTAGGGCAATTAATATCGTGGGAAAGACGATCTCCTTCTTTTCCTGGTTGAAGGTAAAGCGCTTTTGCCGATAAAATCGTGTCTATAACCGTACCGTAAGTACGCACATCAAATTCAATATTGATAAATGTTTCACAAGGGCGTTCAAATTCAAGAAATAAGGAAATTTTTGATAAATCTGTAGGCGTGTTTTTCCATTTATGCGCTCTACTACTGCCCCATGCACATTGAACATCTCCTGCAGGTGTGAAATCGTGAAATTGAACCAGTTCATCTATATCTGATCTATCAGTTGTATCTATAATGAGTACAGGTATCAAACGGCCGTCTGCTACTCCTACAGAAGAAACTGCAGCATCGCTAACAATCGTCACTGGGCATTGAATGTTTTCTGAGAAGCTAAACTCTTTTTTTCTCCACTTATTCATGCGCCATTTCTTTCATTATAAATACCGTTTCTATGTTTTTGAGACCGTGGCTATCTAAAAATATGATTTCGTATTTTTCGATTGGCCTGTTGTCCAAAATACTTAAGTCTACACCGAATATAGCTGCTGCTGCATAAGAAGTGTGGGCATCAATACGGGTCTTCTCTTCCGCAATCCATCGATCTTTATGGTGTTCGCGGAGTTCTTTGCGTTCGTGATTATGATCACGTTTGAGTTTTTGAATAGCGAATTTGAAGGGCGCAAAATCCTTTTTGAATTTGTCTTCAATGGATTTGATATGCTCTTTTAAAGCTCGCGTCATTTTGTCAGCAATATGATCTTGGATTTCTTGTACCGTCAGCAGTTCTTCGGGGTCACCTAGCTTTTGTTTTAAGGCTCTGGTTTTCACGCTTGCCCATCGGGAAAGGGAATAAATCTCACCTTTATAATCTATAGCAACAAATCCACGTCGATCACCTTGCGCCAGCCATAGGCCATGTTCTTTTAAGGCCTTTTCAAAAGCATGTTTGCTATCTGATATTTGCCATGCGCGTTGGAATAGTTTTTTAAGAAGGCGCGGATCTTGTTCACTGCGTTTTGCTTGTTGCCATTCTTCGCGGCTCAAATTGAGCGGATTGCGCATTGCCTTATCGATAAATCCTTGCGGTAAAGTCCAATCATATTCTAGAAACAGATCTTTAGAAATGTTATTCAGTTTACGTTTGTAATGGGGGAGGTTAATCGCTTTCATTTGATCCGCATCAATGCGTGACCAGATACAATGCGCGTGACGGCGGCCTTCTTTTTCATGGAAGACAATAACGCGAGATTGTGCGGATAGTCCTGTTTTTTCTTCTATACGCGCCAGCGCGTTTTCAAAATATTCTGTTGGTGCTGTTTCGTTTTGTGGTGGATTTAAGGAAACAGAAAACATGAACTGTTTGCATTTTGTGCCTTTGGATGCGGCGTGTATTTCTTCTAAGGCACCGAAGACTGTGTCAGATATAAAACCGGAGATTTCGTGCACTTCGACATGTTCATTGTCTTGCATATTCATCAGGTGGTGCGCCATTTGATAAGCGCCGCCACGTTGATTACCCTCCAACATCATTGTCGTTTTCTTCCCTTGTTCGTCTATCCAGTGCCTGTAATAAATCGCTGCGCATCTCTAAAATAGCCTCGCTTGCTTCACGCATGATTTCTTCCGTATCTGGTGATACAATGAGCGATCCGCTATCCATGGCTCATGCTAATTTTTTAAGATTTTGTGAGATATCGGCTTGCCCCAATTTTGCTAAAACTTGCGCCAATGCTTTTTGGTCTTTCACGGGGGCTTTCAGGCGGCGTTTGCGTTTATCTGGTTTATCGAAGAGCAAGGAGCGAATATAAACGCCGAGCGGTTGATCGCCCGCATCGCGCTTTAATCGCTCTCGTTCCTCCTGTGACAAGCGCAGGGAGAAGGGTGCGAAAGAATTGGTTTTCTTCTCTTTCGACATTCACATTCAATCTGTTTTGTAGTTTTTAAGATAGCGTCACTCCCGCGCAAATTTGGGCGGGACGCGCATAGCAAAAAGGCCAGATTAATATCTGGCCTTGTGAGAGTTTCGTTTGCTGGTTTTTATCGTGTGGTCGTTGCAGGGTATAGAAGTGGAAACCAACGTTCTATCACATCAATCGGAAAGCCAAGCCGTACAGCAGAGCGCGGTGTATCTGAAACTAATAACTTTTTCTTTACTAGCGCATTCAGGACATCGCGTGCTGCGCGTTCTTTATAGCCTGTAAGCTCTCCTGCACGACCCCTTTCGAATTCGCCTATAAGCAAAGCTTCCCGCAAGAGGGCATAGCTTCCTTTTGGTAGATTTCCAAAAGCAATTTCTTCTTCGATATAAATGCGCATACGTTCGGATAAGTTTTTAAAGTCTAGGAGGCTTTCCATGTATTCGACTTGATCAATGCAAATGCGTAGGAAAAAATCACAAAACTCTATGAGCGCTTTTTGCGAAAGTGTTCCGCGACCATCTAAGTCACCACGCCGATCCCCATCGGCAGCTTGCAAGAGAGATTTATACTTATCTGATTGCCGTGCTAATCCTCGCGCTACTGACCACAGATCGCTACCAACACCAAGCTGTAATAATGCTGCATATGACATTAAGCGTGCAACGCGTCCGTTGCCGTCATAAAACGGGTGTATCCAGAGTAATCTATGGTGCGATGCTGCAACGGATATAATGCGTTGGACTTTAGAAAGCTTATTAATGTCGTAGGCGGCATCAAACCTGTTTAGAAAATTAGGCAGGTTTTCTGGGAGTGGTGGTATATGCCGCCCAACGACAACTGTTCCATCTCTGAGCAAACCGGGAATGACTTTGATTTTTTCACCTGTGTCTGGGTTCTCGACCCATAACAATTCTTCTGGCATGCGCTCGCAAAATTCTCTGTGTATCCATTGGCCATATTCTGATGATATTGGATACAGCTCAGGAACATCATTGGTATCAATCATTTTCTGAACTGTAATATGGGCAACAGCTTCTTTCTGTAATGCACGTTTCTTAGGTTCTGTGGCATAATCTTCTGCTAATGCACGATCAATATCGCGAGGGTGCGTGTCGTGTCCTTCGATAAGGTTAGAATAATAGCAGTTCATTGATCGCACTAAATCGCCAACAGAATGCGCGACGATAGGGTTTAATTTTCCTGCAAAGCTATTTGCTTTCGCCACGAGGTCTATGGCTAGATCGCTAAGTTCAGGAGTGCCTTCTGGTGGCAGCATAGGCTCCATTAATCCGATTGTTTCTGTCATTTTTGTACCTCATGAAATGCCGTTATTTTTGCCGCTATTTATTTAACTATAACATAGTGCTAGTTCTACTTCATATGGATTCTTTGCCGTTATTTTTGCCGATTAACTTATGTTGCTTATTTTGTAATAACTGTGATGTTTATTATCTCAGATTACGAAGGTTCTATGTCATTGTAAAATATAGGTTTTTTATGTCTGGTTATATCAATGGCATTATAGATTAGGCTTAGGTTGTTGCGCACCCCCGCAACCAATAACAGTAAGGCTTACCGCTTGGTAGGCCTTTATTTTTTTGCTAAAAGTCCCCTTACGCATTTGATACGCACTTTTACGCACTCTAGAAAGGGGTAAGAGCGGGATGGAGCATCACACAATTTTAGGCGGAAAAGTTCATGTCTTTAGACGACCAAGAAGTCGTTATTGGCAATGTTCTAGCTATATTCAGGGTAAAAATCGGCGGAAAAGCACCAAAGAAGACAGCCTCTCTCTTGCAAAAGAATTTGCAGAGGATTGGTATTTAGAGTTGCGCGGTAAATCTCGCGCGGGACTTTTGCATGATGAAAAAACGTTTAAAGAAGTCGCGGAACAATTCCTCAAAGAATACGAAGTTATTACGGAAGGGCAGCGTAGTCCTAAGTGGGTGGAAGGTCATTCCATACGCTTGCGTGTTCATTTAAATCCGTTTTTTGGAAATTTAGCACTATCAGATGTTACGGCGGGTAAGGTTCAGGAATATCGTGTGCATCGTATGACGCCGCAAGATGATAATCCAGAGCATTCAAAAAGTAATAGACCGCCACAAAAAAAGCTTCCAGCGCGTAAAACAATTCATAATGAGATTGTTACATTACGACAAGTTCTTAAAACGGCGATACGGCGCGGCTGGCTAACGGCTTTGCCTGAGCTGTCCCCTCCTCCTTATAAAACACAGGGAAAGATTGTTCACAGACCTTGGTTCAGCCCAGCAGAGTATAAACGGTATGTCGCAAAGTTTAGCACATTAATCCAATCTTAGAATTCCCTGTCTAGTTTTTCTGTTTTTCAACAGCAGGATCACTCCATGATTTCATTTTCCGGTCGTCACTATCCCAAGTTTATCATTCTGCAATGTGTCCGCTGGTACGTGTCTTATGCTCTAAGCTATCGGAATATCGAAGAGATGGTGGTTGAGCGCGGTTTTGAAATCGATCATGCAACATTGAATAGATGAGTGTTGCATTTTGCGCCGCTCTTGGAGCAAAAATCTCGGCAATATAAACGCCCCGTTCATCGCAGTTGGCAGATGGATGAAACCTATATCAAAATCAAAGGGAAGTGGCGCTATCTCTATCGCGCCGTTGATAAATATGGCGCCACCGTTGAGTTCATGGTTTCAAAGAAACGCGATCGTGCGGCGGCGAAAGCCTTCTTCCGTAAGGCCTTTCGCCATAATCGTATACCATACCGTATTAATGTCGATAAGAGCGGATCTAACAAGGCCGCGCTAGATCACTTCAATAAGCCTGGGCGAATAACGGGAAAGAGGAAATTTACAATCAGCCAGTCTAAATATCTCAACAACATTGTTGAACAAGATCACCGTCATATCAAACGGACCACTACGCCTATGGGAGGGTTCAGAAAGATGCACACCGCATCACGAACACTCGCAGGAATAGAACTTATGAATATGATTAAAAAGAAACAACTGAATCTCACTGAACATACAAATCAAAACCTTACATCTGGTAGGCTGTCATTAAAAACACTGGGCAACCCTTCAAATAAATATGGATCGAATGTTTGAACACCTGTCTCTAAAGGTAGTTTGAGTGGCGAAATATTCAGGTTACGTGCAAGGAATGTCGTATCATACTCAAAGTAAATTTTACTATTACGGCTTGCCAAGCGACCAACAGGCAGTGTGTCATCACCAAAATTGAGACCAACCTTAATTTCCTCTAGTGAGAGATAGTTACTCATTTACGCCACCCTTTTTTTGGTGTTTTGGTTTTGCTGTCTTTTAGCACGTCATCAATGGATGTAAATTCTGTATCGGAAGATTCAGTGGCAGATACAAAATCCCCTAAACACCCTAAAGCCATAGAGAGCTTTAAGAATGATTCTAGGGAAATCAGGCCTTTTTGCTCAAACTTGCGAAGTGTCGGTAAGCTAACACCGGAACGTTCGGCAAGGCCTTCTTGGGTTAGTCCCACATTTAACCGTTTACTACGTATGTTCTTAGCAAGCTTATTCTGAGCTTTTGATACCGTCATAAGTAACACCATTGTGTTAGTAATCCTCATAATTATATATATACTAACATTATAGTATTAGTTTTGAATGTTTTCAAGTTTTGCTATCCCTATTTTAATGCCCCTCAGGATAAAAACCTGAGGGGGGCAAAAGGCTCTTGTCGAGGCAAACCCTGTTGACAGGATTTTGGATGTAGGATTGGAGATAAATGCCCCCCTCATCGAAAACCCGGAAAATTGGTTGGGAGAGAACCTTTTATTACCCTCATGAATGTAAGGCAATTGTTGCGTGGAAGAACTACGTATGATTTGTCAATGTTTAGAAATGCCTTGGTTGATACGTCTTTTAGATGTATCACATTCGTTGAATTGATTTCACCAAATGTTAACCGTAAGCAATATACTATATTGCTTGGCTTTAAGACCATTGAATATTATTTTTTAAGAAAAACTCTTATGACATTTAACGACATATCAGCCCACAATAAATATGCTGAGAACGATCAAATAGCTTCTGGTCTTCAAGAAAAAAGAGCAGAGATTTTAGATCAGCAGCAATCTGCATCTCATTGGCTCTCTAAAGCGTTCAATAAAACGAAGCTAGGGAATTTAAGGGTAGCTTTAGAAGAGAATACTGCCCGATTAGGTGATATGCTTGTTTTGGGATTGTCATCGGAAAAAGCAACACAAGCATTTGAAACATTAGGAAGAAACTATAGCCATGCTGCGTATCAAGATGTCAATAATTTGGAACTATTAGATGATATTCAGCAAACAGATTTTTCTGGATCTAGGGGCTACGGGAAGCAAGCATCAAAAGGATACTTCTCAGCAACGAGCGAGAATCTAGGGGATGTTCTTTTATATCGGGGCGATTTTGAAGGACATGAACAAGCCCAGCTCGTTCATTTTATGAATACACTTGATGAAGACATACGTCAGTTATTTCCCGAAATCCATGGTATATGTGTTCAAGAGGATAAGACGTATCTTGTGATGGAAAGGTTAAGCAATCCACAGGATCAGCTCTCCCTCACAAGAGAAGAATTTCTAGAAGAACTAGAAGGCTATTTGAACCCGGCCTTTGCGGATACAATTTCGAAATTTGGTTTAAATATCAGCAGAACCACAGTTGAGTATGATTATCTGTTTCGTGATGAAACTGGTGGCATACGTTTAGGAATTCCATATAGAGCACTAGGCTTTGTGACTGATGCGAAAGAGCGTATGTTTTCTGAAAATGCATTTATAAATTCTGTCACAAATTCTAATGTAGACCATATAACATCGGACCCAATCTAAACCAGATAATCTGTCTGCGTTCCTCTCATTCTGGTTTACTGTTTTACAGGCTCAGAAACGAGGTGTAGAGATGGCCAGCTATGTATTCGGTGACATCATAGAATTAGGTGCAGGATTGGCATCAACTTGAGAGGCTGGATTTTGATCATCTTCAAAGTTACCTGCGACAAGATCCCAACCGTCCAAGTCATTCTCTTCTGAGGCAGAATGCTCAGCCTCCGGCTTGTCCCCCTCAAATTCTTCGAGCTCTTTTCTATACTCTTTTAATTCGTTAAGAGCAGCAGCATAGTGTGTGCGATCCATTTGCGCCTGTCTTTTCGCATCAATCTCATCATCATCCCAGAAAAAACGCACTGAATCATGCACCCAAGAATCATTCTCTTCGATAATTTCATCATAATGGTCTATTTTAGCTTGTAGCTTCGCTTCCAGATCATCAAGTGCTTCAGGGTCTTTTGAATATTCATGTTCACTAACGACTTGTGCTTTTTCTTGCATTGTAAGTCCTTCTGAACCATCAGGAACATCACCTTCTTGCATCGCGAAAAGTTTTAAATTGAGATAATTGGTCAGTTTAGGCGCACCATCTGCTTCAACATCATCATATTTACGAACAGGCTTCTCATTATTCTTAATCGCATCTTCCAACGATTCTGTTGCCTTAAATGCACCTACTGCTGCATCGGCAGTCATACCTACTGCAACAGCAGCAACAATCGGCGCCGCAACTGTGGCCGTGGCGGCGAGCGCACCTCCTGCAACGACAGTCGAGGCCGCGGCACCAACAGTTAGTGCGGTTCCTGTCGTCAAGGCAACGGCACCCGTTCTGGCAGCTTTATTCTCTAAACCCTCTTCTTGCGAAATTTGGTAAACCCCGTCCACTACAGTGACAAGAACATTCGCTTTGATCGCTGCACCGCGAAGTGCATTTGAAACATTTTTGCCTGCAGCAGATGCGCCATCTAAAATTGCATCACCAGAGCTCACCGCGACATCCACGCCAGAAACTGCTATGCCGACATTATCTCCACTCTTAATCGCAGCAGTTAATCCAACAATACCAAGTCCGACACCTGCTCCGCTGGCACCAATAGCGGTAACCTTTGTCATTTTCGCAGATGGGTCATCCGGCGTATTTGTTTGCTTTATGTCTGCTTCATTTGTATCAGTTTGTGCCGATTGCGCATTTTCTGTATCTGCGGATGCATCACTTCCAGTGATCGGTTCTACGTTATCAGGCGGAGGTAATGTTTCATTTGCAGCAGGTGCATCATTATCTACAACGGATTCTGTGCCTATAGTCTCCTGAATGTCAGGAACATCCGTTTCACTTGGCAAAGGTTGATCATTAAGTATATCCAACGGATCAAGTTGAACAGCTGCACTACCATTCTCTACAGATCCGTCATTTGTACTTGCCTGCCCACGCTTGATCTCCGAAGAAGCATTCCCCCCTCCTCCATTATCAAGGCTGGCAACAACAGCCGCCCTATCAGAAGATGGAGTATATTGTGGCGCTTCTCTCATTGGGGTATCAGACATGCTGGAATTGTTGGATATTCCACCTTGTGAAGAAGAAGGTGCAGAAGATGATAATCTGCCCGCATTTGCATCTCGGCGCTGGCGCACTTCATCCAATGAAAATACACGCGCATTGTTGGGATTAATACGGTGTTGATATTGCGCAAATTCATCATGTGAAGCATGGATACGAATATTCGGCCCCGTTGAGCCATTGGGACGGTCTGTAACATCAAAGCCATCTTGCTGTAACTTGGCAATCAGATCTGCTTTTACCTGTTTATCCATTCCATCCGTAGAAATCTTCATGATTTCCTGACCACCGGCTTCCATACCTTCTGCATTATTCACAATGATTTGCGATAGATTTGGCCTCGGTTTAGGTGCAATAGCATCATTGAGCACATGTTGTTGATATTGTGCAAATTTATCATGTGAAGCATGGATACGAATATTCGGACCCGTTGAGCCATGAGGGCGATCTGTCACTTCAAAGCCATCTTGTTGTAACTTGGCAATCAGATCTGCTTTAACTTGTTCATTCATTCCATCCGTAGAAATCTTTACGATTTCCCGACCACCGGCTTCCATGCCTTCTGCATTATTTACAATGAGATCAGATACATTGTTCGTACGATTTGGCGTATCAGGTGTAAGGTGATTGTTTTGTTGATACCTTTGTAAATCCTGTTTTAAAGATGTGTGAAGACTTTCTGCGTTCTGTGGATCTACATAAAGATAATACTGTCCAGGGCTACTGACACTTTCACGGACATTGGCATCAGTTCCGTTACGTTGTAGAGTTTTCTGCAATATGTCGAGTTCATCTTTTGAGAACAGCCCCGGAGCTGTTCGGTAGGCATCCATGCGCTCACCGTTATCTAAACCAATTCGAACATGCTGATAGTTATCCGCGTTATTCGCTTTGACGTATTGTTCTGGGCTAAGCTGCCTTTCGGCCGCAATCGGTATAACGCGTTGCCCCTCATCACGGATCTTTTCAAGCTCTTCAATTCTATTCTCAATAGCATGCTTGATATCGGCATCGCTTGTACCGTTTGCACCATTGAGGAAATTGTAAATTTTTTCTGATAATTGATTATCTTGTACAATGTCTGACACCATAATGCGTTGCCCACGTGTAGTACAATTCCCTCGTCTTTGTGCAAACTCTTCGACTGTTCGCACAGGCGGTTGTTTCAAACTTCCTTCAATAAAATTTTTGGATTGCTTATACTCACTACCCGCGCTGTCACTTGATCTTTTTTGCATATCAGCCTCGATGAGGCTGCGGATGTCGGCGTTGGGCTTTATGACATGCTCTCGAACCGCATTCGCCATGAGGCGCCCATCTTGCTTGCCAACAACTTGTGTTTCATGTCCTGAATCATATAGCGTATATGTATAGCTACCATCTGTTTGTTTTTGGATCCGTGTTACATTAAAATGGCTTTTATGGCCTGAAACCATGTAAGTCTCACCTGTTTTCGCAAGTTGATCCATTTTAGAATCCAAATAACGGTTGGCACCTTCCCCAGTTGGACGGTCACCATAAATCGCAGCATCTTTGCGCAAGTTATCTTGCACTTCCAATGCTCTTTCCAAAGCCCTGTTTTGTGCAGGTGAGAGATCATCTTCATTCAAAATCTTAAAAGCACTTAAAAGCCGATTATAGCCTTCCGTGGCTTGACCCGCATAATATCCCCGATTTAACAAATCTTCATTATGCATGATGACCTGTGTTGGGCGTTCTAGTTGCCTTACTTCTTGGATTTCATCCGCGCTATCATTCCAGTTTTCCAAAACGGATTTTGCTTTTGCGATTTCATCATCAACAAGCCTTAAATACTGGTCATCTGATCCGGGTGCATTAACTTTAGGAGGGGTGGTTTCCTGACTGATCTGGTGCTTGTAGCCTGAAAATTGCTCATGAGAGGCATATATACGGATATTTGGGCCTGTAGAACCATTGGGGCGATCCATCACCTCAAAGCCATCCGCTTGCAGTTGCTTCATTATTGCTTCTTTAGTTTGCAAATCCATATTTTTAACAGGAATCTGCATAATCTCAGAATCGCCGACTTGTCCCTGTCTGGCCTTATCGATAATAAGATTTGCTATTTTTTCATCTCGATCAGGATTGTATGATACCGGCCGATCAACGGCTTGAACCCCGTTGTTTTCCAACTTATTATCAGCATTCAGCCGTTCTTTTATCCTGTCAAATAACCCCAATTTATATCACCCTAAACGCTATTATTTTTATGCTAAGCTTATTTTATAGGAAACACACTTTTTTTGCAAAGAATCGAGTGCCTGAGAGAACACCCTCAATTTCATACTTTCTGCTTTTAAGCATTCAAAACTAATTGGGGGTTTCTTACCTCGGTACCATCACAAAATTTTGCACCGGTTTAGAACTTCCCAACCACATTAATGAACGGGCCTCTGCTTTCATAATCCAGATCCGTTAAATCGTCAGAGAAATCGGTAAAATTATACCCGACCCCTGCCTTCATATGCTGGTTAAAGTGCCGATACGCGGCAAGAAGCGCACCTGCTCTGGCATCCTCAGCTTCGGATGCCTCCAGATATCTTAACTCACCTGTTACATCCCATTTCTTAACCACGTGCCAATCTGCACGACCGATAAGCAAGAATGCCTGAGAATCGAAGAAGTCAGAACCTTCGATCGTTGTGTCACGTATTTCACCAAAGCGATACCCAACCTTACCACCGACTGCCCATTTGGGTGTAAGATCATAAATTGCATCGACCGAGAAAACGTGACTGCGCTGCTCATAATCATTTGCGGCATTTGACGCACTCCCGTCAAGTTGACCGGGACTGGCTAAATCCTGCAAATATTCATAACGCAACAACGCATTAAGGCGATCATTATCAATCGGACGATAAGCATATCCAAGACCCAATTCAATAAAGTCAGCATCCAAATTACTGCTTAGACCCGACTCACTAATGGCGAAATCAAGATCGGCAAGCATGCGCCAATCAGGAACAACTTGATAAGACAGATTATTACTGACAAGCCACGATGTGCGGTCACCACCCGTGCCACCATCTTCTAATCGCAATTCAATTGTCCCACCATATTTTGTTTTATCGTTATGATAACCAGATGACAGGGAAATGGCGGTACGATCTATATCCCCCGAAGAAGTATCGGAAATCGTACCGTTTTCAAAACGTCCGCCCCATGTCCAATGGTCACTTGCCGCAAGATCAAGACCAAAGGAATGAATGAGGCTAGAGGAATCATTATCAAACGTTTGATGGCGTTCTTCTGCGAAAACAGACAGGCTGTCAGAATATCGGGATTTCGCACCCACAGTCAGGTTTGAGCTTTTCCCACGTGCACCAAGATCACTACGATCTGTATCGATTAGGTAATTTGCGTAATAGCTTGTACGATCAGAATGGGCATAATCAATCCCGACTTGTCCGCCCCAACCTTGATTACCGGTTGTGGCCTCGGCGGTTAGACCGATGCGATCATTTACATCATAACGTCCCCCTGCCCCGATACGATTATTGCGTTCACGGTTACCCGTTTTGCTAATCGTACCTTGCATAAGGCTATAGACTTCATAACGTGCTTTCTCTCCTTCTTCTGTCAAAGGCGCATAGAGATATTTTAATGCAACATCGGTGCGCTGCCCCGTTTCAGAAAGTATTTCACTGTTCCCGCCTGCGCTATCTGTAATATTACGATCATCATGACGCACCGCAAGTGTGACCTCTCTTTCGGGGTTTAGCTGATGACTAGCCAATACTTCTACAGCGGTTATATCACCTGTTTCACTTCCCGACTTATAATCAGCCTTCGCGCCTAATGTTGTATCCTCTGAAATCGGGATACTGGCTGTTAATCCATGCTGAAGAATATCTTCACTGGTAAGCTGCCCCGGCGCAGAGAAGCCGTCTTCACGGTTGAGCGTATAGGCACTGATCGTGCCTTCATGTTCACCATCCGTAACTTCGGCAAGATCAACCGCAATTTCAGCGCGATAAGCATCAGATTCAATATTATCCGTTGTCGTCTGATCTATGTCGTTGAAACTAAAACCACCATCAACAGAAGACAGGGAACCATTGCCCGCATCTCTTGATCGTGCCGTTTCAAGTTTTATATATGTACCGGGTTTATAACGCGCCGTAATATCCGCACCCGTTAAGGTTTGATCCAGACCCGAACCATCTTGATCATAGGCGGTTACACCAACACGTAAATTATCATTCACCCAATGGCTTACACGCCCACCTTTACTGAGGTTATTAATCTCAGTGGCGCTTGGCGTGAATTCATATCCCGCCACAAGATAAACCGGATTACCTGATAAAGCCCCTGTCTGTACAATCGTATTATTGTTTGAGGTTGAGCTTAACGGTTCGCGCAAGATCACCCGCCCTTGGGTATAGTTAACTTCGTAATCTTGTCCATATGTCAGGTACTGGGTACTCAACACGATACCGGAATCGCGATCTCGAATTTCTACGCGTAACTGTTCTGAACCAACGACAACATCCTGCCCACGTAAGTAATAGAGCGACCCGCCCGTTCCGCGGTGCTCTTCCAATGACGATATAGACCCCGGATCCGCGGCATAGGCATTTACTTCTGTTTTATGCTCACCATACGTTGTCACTTCGGGACTAACATATTCTGCATTTGCGCCATATAGTGTACGACTATGATTTAGAAGGTCAGTACCTGTGATCTTCGTTTGGAAATTACCCCACATGACATGAGATTCTTCGTTTTCCAGCCTCACATAGAATTTCCCCTGCGTTGGTGCATCTTCAATCGTTGTCGAATCATCACCATAGACCTGATAATATTTATTCGGATCTATGCGCTTTAAAAGATTGCGCGGATCTTTACTGGTGAAATTGGAAAATAGATCTTCAATTGGTTGTTCTTTGGTATCCGCACTGGCACTAAGCAGCCACACACCCTTTATTTTGCCCTTGGCATAGAATGCAAGACGGCCATCTACATACGCATCGCCATCGTATCGTTTGCTGTTATCCCCTGTGACAAGCTGTGCAGGCCCTTCTACTTTATTCTTACCAATGGTGAGGTCTGCCAACCCGATATAAAACCAATCTTGATCAGGAATATAAAGAGATCGTGTGAACTCCGCCTTTGTGCCATTCGGGTTAAGTGTTTCAATTTCTATCGTATGATTTCCTGCCGGCAGAATTTGTCTGTACGCAAAACGGCCATTGGCATCGACGGGCACACGCGCGCCCATGGTTTTGACCTGTGTTCCTTTTGGAACATGATCACCATTTATTGTCACAATACCACCTGACACCGGAATATTTTTAAGAGCCAAACGGTTTTCACCATATCCGATCAACTTCTCACGCTCTTCACTATCCTGATCATCAACAGGGCGACTTTTATCTAACAGGTGCAAGGATATCGCCTCTGTCTCATCAAAACGTCCCTTATCATCATAAACACGCAACAAATATTGTAATTCCCGTTGATCTGACCCAAGAGGTGCTTGCCAGCGTGCTTCCTTTTCAAGGGTCGTATTTAAATCAACAACGGCCAATGGCTGTGCCTGAATAGATGCGCCTTCTTCAAATATCCGAATTTCGGCCTTATGGATGTAATAGCTGTAATTGGAATATGGTGTAAAACTAACCGTTTCACCCCGCACAACATTTTGCGGATAAGCCGTAACATTCAAGGCCTGCGTATCTTCTAACGGATCGAAACGCACCTGAATATTCGCCTTTTCCAAGGCAACATCCTTACACCGTGTAACATCCGCACTGTTTGATGTGTCACCAGATTTTAATGGGTTTCCATCTATTGATATACGGAAAGGAAGACCTGTATCACTTGGTTGTCTGTCCTTACAGGCGATAACAGGTGGTGTTTTTTCCTTATACCAAACTTTGATCTCGATACGACGATTTGGAGATAGACAATCCTGATAAGCCTGTGATCCGACTGTATGCTCTTCACATGTAATGACCGGCTGACTTGCCCCTTTACCGGAAACATTAATGGCAATATTGGGATTTTGAATGACCCTTTTAAAATATTCTGCGGCCTGTTGTGCACGCCCTAGTGATAACTCTTCATTATTTGAATAAGGGCTGTTCGCATTTTCTTTAAAGAGCTGTTCATCCGCGTGTCCGGTTATACGCACCGCACGAATTTCGGCATTTTCAATACGTGTAATAAAGGTATCTATCGTTTGTTTTTCTTGATCAGATAATGTGTGATCACCTGATGAGAAAAAATCCGCCTTATGCGCGACATTGACTTGCGCACGTTTATTCGGCTGAAACAAAACCAACACTTCATCTGCCGTATTACGATATTCGACGCTAGGCGCGGTTTGGTTCACCTTGCGCACTTCTGATGCAGAATCCAGTGCCTGTTTTCCGACTTGCTGTGGTGCCTCACAGAAACCCTTATCGTTACATGCACGGCTTTCTGCTTTTTCCGCCAGTGCAAATGATGGAACAATGCAAATCGCAAGCAAAGCAAGAGCCGTATTATAAAGGTAGATGTTTTTCATTACTTCTCTCCCTTTTCAAACGGGACAGCTGGCATCACGAGCTCTTCTTCTATCATGATGTCGTGGCAACATTCTTTGTCACCCCACTCATCCCGTAATATTTGAACAATGTTTTTAAGACGTTTACGCGCAAGATCTTCGCCTTCGTTTTTCACCTGATAAGCAATTCTGATCACACTGGGCCCGGTGGTGAGTTGCTCCGGCAAGGTCATAATCTGTTCTTGCCATTGTGGATGCAGATCAATTTCATCAGGAATGAAGGCATTATCTTGCATATCGATGCGAACAACACGGTGTATCGCCGCACCAAAATTCAGCTTTGTCATTTTACCGCGTGTTACGCGCACTGCTCTGGGGTTTTCCGTTGTGACACGATAACCTGTCGGTAATGTGCGCTCATCAAGCTTCATGAGGAAGTTACTGCCGCGCTCTTCATCGGGGATGTCTGCACAGGCAACATGGAAACGTCCGTAATCATCTGTTGTGACAAGCAAGCCATTGACCGTTGCCACACGAACATTTGCAATACCGACCTCACCATCATCCTGATATCCGTTTCTGTTCGCATCATCGAAAACCTTGCCAATGATGTCAGAGCAATCGAATACAGGGTCCGGAATAATACGCACCACAGCCGTAGCAATATTGGAAATCGTTACGCCCCCCGGATTAGATAGAACCTGCGCACGGTTGGTGTATTCACCCGGCTGCACACCTGATCCAACAACAAGGATCAGCTTATACGTCTTGCTCTCCCCCCCGTTTAATGTCTGATTTTCCCAGGTAACAAGACGACCGTTCACGGTTGGCTCCAACTTCACCCCTTCGGAACTGCCACTTTCCTTCACATACTTAAATCCGGCAGGAATCGTATCGAGGATATCAAGTGCCGTATAGTTATTGGTCGATGTATTGCGTGCGGTGATGGTATAGGGCACAAGCTGCCCTATGCTTGCGCTGACAATCGGGCTGGTCTTAATAATAACAATGTCACCTGCACCTGTCGGATCAAGCGGGATATGATTGTTAACCAGATCTCCTGATGTGGTCGCATCCAAAACAAAGCTAAAATAATGTTGTGTGCTTGCCTGATTTGCAGGGGCAAGTGCAGCCGTTGCCGCCGGACACGTCGCAGGATCATGAATAGGTGATGCCAGATCAGGCGCAGTTGCCTCATCATGAACAAGTGCCGGATCAGGTACCGCATTCACAGTCAATGTATTGGTACACACAGGAATAAGGGTCGACGGCGCCGGAACATACCCACCCGGATATGTCGTAATCGCCAACGTATATGTCCCAATCGGCGCGGTAGGTGTTAGCAGGAATTGGTAAAAGCCATCACTGCCCGTTGTTACCGTACCTTGCCCACTGACAAGATGCGTGGCCGGATTAAATCCGCCGGGCCCGGAAATTGTAACTTGTGCACCTGCAATAGGAACACGTGTCACGGCATCATAAACAACACCGGCCGGATCAAGAGGAAGGGATTGCTCAATAATATTATCACCGGCAAGAACAAGAAGATCTTTCAATGTGCCTGTACCCGCCGCAGTATCCGCACCTGCAGGATTCCCTGCATTGGTTCCGCCATTAATTGTTGACGTGCCCGTATCACGCGTGCCTGAGGCGGGATTGATCCCCTGCTCATTTGTAACTGCGTTACCGAAAAGTAATCCTGTACTTGGCTCACGGAAACGAATTTCGTAACCTGATCCGGGAGATACATTGGTGAATGTATATGTCCCATCTGCCGCCGTGGTAACGGTATCTACAACTGTTCCATTCAGGACAAGTTCGACACTCCACCCCTCAACCAACTCTTCACCCGGATCAATTTGACGGTCATGGTTATCATCACGCCATATTGTACCGGAAACCGTTGCGATGGTGGAGATACCAACCGTATCCATCGCGGTGTTGTTATTCTCAAAACCCGGAGGCTCACCACCACCGGAAATGACGGCTTGGTTTGTTAGAAGTTGCCCAGTCGCCCCCGCATCGGTGAAAACACGGAAAGATATATCGTTTCCTGTTGCAGAGGATGAAATAACCGCAAGCGTCGTACAGGTAAAGGATGATCCGCCAATACTGCCTGAACATGACCAATCCGTACCAACAGGAATAGAAGCCAGAGTTAATCCCGCAGGCAAGGTATCTGTGATGGTGATTGTACCTGTGCTATCCGCGCCACCAATATTACTTGGGGTAATGGTGAAAATACCCGTTGATGATCCGGCGGCAAAGCTTGCAGGGCTGTGCGTTTTTACGATTGTTAAATCCGGTGTAGTAATCGGAATTTCAGGGAAATCATTTCCGGCAGAAAGCGTGTTCGCACCTGTTAAATCAATATTTATAATCTGGCTGGTTGTTGCGCTTGGGTTACTTGCCGTACCGCCTGTTGTTCCGGCAGTTGTTGTGCCGTTTGTCGTACCTGTTGGCTGCGCAGATTGTGTGATGGAATATGTTCCTTCCGGCAAAGAAGAAAAGCTATATGTACCATTGGTCGATGTCAGCGTGCTTGTACTGACAGGTGTACCGTTCACATCCGTACCGCTTAAATTCAATGTGACGTTTTCAATGCCGTAATCAACACCGTTTTGGGTGGCGTTGTTATCATAGTCAAAAAATACAGATCCCATTATTGTTCGCGTATATGGTATCTCTGCAAAATTATGGCCTGTGGCATCTGTATTTGGCGGAAGGATAATGGTTGATATTTGACTGGGCAGCGTACCGACACCTGTTGGTGTACCTGCCGTTCCACCATTATCTATGGCAGGGGCAACAGTCATACCGTTATTTGTGTTTGCGGGCTGATTGGGTTCACGCACAGAATATGTGTCAGGTAAAAGCCCCGTGAAACTATAATCACCATTGGCATCTGTTGTAGTTGTCGCAATGACGGTGTTCACACTATTGAGAAGCTCAATCGTAACAGTATCGATACCGTTATCCGCACCGTTTTGTATCCCGTTATTATTCTCATCAAAGAAAACGCGTCCCGAGATTGTCGATGGTGCGATCTCTGCAAAATTATTATTGATTGAGCCTGATGTTTCACCTGACCCGCCATCATTATTCAGGGTAATTGCAATGATTTGGCTGCTTGTTGTGGTTGGGTTGGATGCCGTACCGACGACTCCTGTGCTACCGTTTGTGGCGATAATTGTTCCTGCGCTCGTCATACCATTTGTGGTGTCGGTTGGTTGCGCATTTTGACACACAGAATATGTTCCTGCACTCAACAATGAGAACGTATAATTACCCGCTGCGTCTGTTATTGCGGTGCTTAGAAGACCACCGGAACATGTCGCGCCTGAACGTAATTCTATAGATATACCGGGCAGTGCAGAGTCTGTTGCAGGTTCATATGTGCCGTTTGGTATAACGTTGTTATCCTGAAATACACGTCCTGAAATATGCCCCAACGTACTAACGGTTAATTCTGCATTTGCGGGATCCGGGTTATTACCGAAGTCAGTCTGTAATTCACCTGCAGAAATATTATTGGTATGAACACCCGGCGTTGATGCGGTTACATCGACGCTAATCGTACAACCACCAACAGGAATAGTTGCACCATTTGCATATGTAATTGTCCCGCTTCCTGCGCTTGCCGTGACGGTTCCGGGACACGTTTTGGTAATATTGGGTGTACCCGCAACCAATACGTTTCCCGGTGCAGTTGGCAGTGTATCCGTAAATAAAGATGTTAGGGTTATCGCACTATCATTCTCATTCCCCAGATAAATGGTCATGGTGGATGTGCCACCTGCCGCAATAACAGATGGTGAGAATTCTTTCGCGACACTTGGCGGTGAGGAAATCATAATTTCCGCACTTGTCGGTTCTTCGTTTGTAACGCCTTCAAACGTGGTAACGTCACCTGCGGCAATTGTATTAACATATGTGCCTGTAATATTGCTAAGCACTTGAACAGTGAAAGTACAACTGCCACTCGCAGGAATTGTTGCACCTGTCAAAGTCACTGTCGTTGAAGATGCAGGTGCATTCACAACACCATTTGTACAGGTCGTCGACGCAGAAGGCGTTTGTGCAATCACAAGACCGGCAGGCAATACATCCGTTACAGATGCCTGCGTCAACGGATCAGTATTCGAGTTTGTCAGTGATATAACCAATGGCGCCGTTGCACCAACCGCGCGTGAGGCGCTACCTGTGGTAAAGCCTGCAGGATTGCCGCTATCCAGTGTGAAACCACCAATCGCCTTGTTAATTGTTAAAGGCGCCTTCACATATAAAATATCTGATGCGGGTTGAGAGTTTTGAGATGGAATTCCCCCGATTGTACCCGTAACATCGCCAATCGGAATGGTATTGGTATAATCCCCTGCGGCGGCGGCTGTCACATCAATTTCTGAATAACATGTTTCCGCAACACCGCCCGAAGCCGCCGGAATATTGGCACCATTCACACTGACTTGCGCGGATGTTGGTGTCGAAACACTGGCTCCCAGACATGTTGTGGTTGGATTTGCACTCGGCGGTACAACAACACCTGCAGGCAAATTATCCGTTACACTAACATCGGCGGCAGGTTGCGCGGTTGGATTGAAAAACGTAATACGTAATCGTGACCGATCACCCGGCGCAATCAAATTCGGTGTGAATTTTTTTGTCACACCAAGGTTCCCCTGAGTCGTCAGACTTGTCGTTGCCGCACCACTATTGCTTAACCCCTGATCTGTTGTGACACCGCCACTTGGAATAAAGTTTGTAATTCCGCCAATCACAATAGAGGTAACATTAACCGTTACCTCACACGTTGCAGAGGCCGATAAAGATGCACCTGACAAAGAAAATGATGTGTCATCCGGCATTGCACTTACAACACCGCCCGGACATGTTGTGCTGGCATTTGGCGTTGACGATATACGCATACCATTTGCCGCCGCACCCGATGTCCCATCAATGGTGAAATAGTCTGTAAAGCCCAGATTTGTAACGGCCTGCGTACTGTTTGTCAGAGTTACCGTCAGGACACTTGTCTGTCCGGGGAATGTCAAGGTACTTGGGTTTGTGGCCTTTGCGACCGTAATTCCTGTGGGTGCGTTAAAGTTCAATGTGCCAATGACTGCTGTTTGGTTTTCAACACCACCATCTGCGGTAATATTACCGGCCGGAATTGTATTAACCCAATTTGCTGCACCTGTTGCAACAACATCGAACAAAACATCACAAGTGCCGTTAGCCGCTATTTCTACACCAGATACAGACACGGAAGAATCCCCCGCATTGCCTGTGAATACAGCAGTCCCCGCACATGTTGTTTGTGCGTTGGGTGGCGTGGCCAATATCATTCCCGCAGGCAACGGGTCTGTCATATTTACCCCTGTTAATGCGATGTCACCACCATTAGAAAGGCGCACAATTACGGTGGACATACCACCTGAGGAAACACTGCTTGGTGTAAATGTTTTGGTTGCAGAAAGCGAAGATGTATAGGTAATGCGTTCAGTATTAGAACTAATAGGGCCAATTGGATCTGTCGTGCCATCACCAAAGCTCTGCGTTCCCGCAATTGTTGTGGTATTGTCATAGACACCAGCCGCGCCGATCACGTCAACTTGCACGGTACACGTTCCGGCCGCACCTGTTCCGCTGCTTGCACGCGCAGGAATAGTTGCGCCATTCATTGTAAGAGAGGTTGAATCTGCAACGGCTGTAATTACCCCTCCGCTACATGTGGTGGCGGCATTTGGTGGCGTTGCAATGCGTAATTGCCCTGAACCTGAATTCGCAGCAGGCAAAGTATCACTTAACGTTGCCGCGGTAATCGGATTGGCCGAAAGGTTACTTAAGGTAAACATCATTGTAGAAATGGCATTCTCAGCCAATGGCCCGGCAGGAGAGAAAGACTTATCCGCCGTAAATGTGTCGGCATCCACGCTGGATGATGTGGTATTTGACGCGCTACCATTACAGGTTGCACCTGCATTATAACAAACATCCCCTGCATTTATGGTGTTACTAACGGCCGAACCATCACCCGCCGTCGTGTCTGTCATGCTCCAGAATGTAAGTGTACAGCTACCAGGGGTAAACGCATTTATACGTGCAGGCAAGGTACCAATAGTAAGCGATGCACTGGTTGCACCCGTGATGCTCGGCACGGTTAACCCGACACATCCAGTCCCGGAAAGGGTTGGTGTAAAATCAATACCACCAATTGTTCCGGTTAAGAATGTCTGGCCGTTTGTGAATGTATCTGTGGTTTCAATATTATTAATCGCAGAACTTGACCAGTTTTGTACTTCTACTGTGTATTGTACGGGGTTACCGGGCGCAGGGTTTGACGGAGACACTGTCTTTAAAACACGCAGTTCATCCGATACCAATAAAGATGCAGATGTGGTTTCCGATACGATGCCCGGTGTGACCGTGCCAACTGCCCCTTCGGCGATCGTATTGGTAAAGGATATCGGTACATTCGGTGTCTGTGCCGTCGCGGTAAAGTTGGTGGTCAATGTACAACTTTGCCCCGCCGCGATGGTCGTATTACCTGTTTGTGTCACCCCAAGATCATTGGTTGTGCGTGCAAATGTTCCGGGCGTGCCACCGCCTGTACAAGACATGCTGGGTACGCCATTTGTTTTGAGGCCATATGCCAAATCCCCAACGCCATCTATTGGACTATCTGTAAATGAATTAATGACAAGTGAGGCATCGCCATCATTTGTAAAAACAACATCAAATGTATCACTTTGACTGCTGGCGATCGCGGCATTATTAAAGGATTTATCAACGCGTAGCGGGGAACGTGTACGCACTTGCGCAGATGCATTGGACGGGATAAGACCTAAATCATTACTAAAATCCGTTGTACCGTTGATCGTGTTATTTACAAAACCGGTTTGGTATAGGCCGTTTGTCTGACGTGCTTCTACATCGACTGTAATGGTACATGTCTCTCCGGCTGCAACTGTCGCACCTGTTGCACTGACAGACACGCCACCTGCAACGGGACTGAATGTGGCAGGCGTACCACCACCCGTACATGTCGTTGTTGCATTGGTCGGTGTTGCCACCTGTATCAAAGGGGTTCCACCAAGCAACGGAAAGGTATCCGTAACATTGACATTCGGTAGGTCAACAACACTGGTATTGCCTATCGTAATTGTTAATGTTGTTGCATTTCCACCAAGTATAAGGGTTGAACTGCCAAAGGATTTATCAATTGTCGGAAGCGGAATACTTAACACATTCACACTTTGGTTAACCGCGCCACTATTCGCGACAGCACCGCCATCATTGCCTGTCACCGCACCATTCACAATTTCATAATTATATGTCGCCGATGCACCGTTTGAAGACCCCGCCGTAACAGGAATGATAATGGTACATGTACCGTCTGTACTGCTTCCTGCATCACGTGCAGGGATAACACCACCAGTTAATGAAATCGTTTGTGTACCATCCACCGCTGTAAGTGTTCCAACGCCTGTAGATGTCGATGGTACAGATGGATCAGTACAGTTATAACTCGCAACGCCACTAATGCGAAGGCCATCGGGTAATGTACCGGGAAGAAGGTTCGAAAAGGCCACCCCTGTAATAGCAGCCGCAGTATTATTGTTAGATAGCGTTATTTCCAACTGCGTTGTTTCACCGGGATTGATCGATGTTGGTTGCCCTGTGACAAGTGTAACAGACGCCCCCAACCCAGCGAACGCAGCACTACTGTAAGATGCTGTTATAACAAAGCAGATGCACCCTTGGATAAGGTGACGGACGATACGCCTAAGTGACATTATGATATGTGCTCCAGAATAGGATATTTCACGAATGTGAATTTACGAATAGAAGTACCATTATATGTAATGATTTAGTGCAAATCATTATTTCAGTGCGTTAAACACCTGTTTATGCACAGATTTATGCACATATCTTGTCTATATTTGGAAAAAGGCACGACGAATTTTGGGTATTCACACTTCAACAGACAATTAATGGATTGTCTTGCCGCTTTGTTCCCGCTTACACTTACGATAAGCTTCTAGTTCTTCACGAATTATTTTGTCCTGCTCTTCACGGCTAAGCTTGGCCATATCAGGTTTTTGATAGCCATCGGAGAGCACGTCCATTAATTTTTTGAATTTTTCGATCTCTTTCTTGCGTTCTTCATCGCTCATAAAACGATCTCCGCATTTTTCAAACGATAGAAGACATTATATTCATGGTCTTCAGAGACAAGCTCCAACTCACCCTTGATATTGACGGCATCATAAGAAAACGCCAATGGTGCTTTCACATGCACCTCTATAATAAGTTTTGGCGGAACGTGGTAATGGTATGGGCAACTTGCCGGAAACGGGCCGAGCAAGAAAAGTTTTTGCTTCTCGCTTGCTTCCAACGGAAACATATACCCTTGTATTGTAATGGTAGAGCCATTTAATTTCTTTAAATCTTCTGAGAACTCAGGTCGAACGCCCATATATACAAAGTCTTCGTCTTCCTCATATGTATATTCATGCTCTTTGGTTCCACCAAAAACGTTCCAAGATGTACCGCCTTCGGGAATTTCGACATAATCAGGTATAAGTTTAAGAAGATCCGGGGGCTCTGGCGTGATTGTTTCTGTATAGGTGGTGAATTCCTCAAAAACCAAAGACTTATGCGGCGTTACGTCCTCATGCGATAAGGGGTTTTCCGGGGTTTTCATCGCCCCTGTCAAAAATAACACACCAACGGCTCCAACAACGAGCACCGTAAATAACGATTTCACAATAATTTTCCCAACACGTTTCAGCTTATGCTTATTCATCATGTGCCTTTACGCATTATTTGAAAGCTGGCGTGCAACGTCCACCTTCGAAGCGCGCAATGCAGGTAATATTGCCGCAACAAATCCTGCAAAAGACACACCTGAAATTATCAGAATAAACTCAGGTGTAAAACCAAACTTCGCTCCGCTTGTGTTTAAAGGGGTAATAATGTGAACTAAAGCTGCAAAACCACCCAACCCCATAATAATACCAAGTATCAGCCCGCCAATAACAATCAACATTCCTTCTAAGGTTATAATTTTGAATATGCGTCTTTTGGAATAACCAATAGCCCGCAAAACGGCAAGATCTCCCATACGGTTTTCAAGACTTCCTGCTAATCCTGCGAAGATGCTTAAAGATGCAATTGCAATTAACACAACTGAAAGCATCGCAAAACTTTGTGATCCCAAACCAAGCATAGAGGTTAAGCGCGTTATCTCCAATGCAGGATTGGCCGCTTGTAACATGCTGTCACGATTGATACTGCGCGGTACGTTAATATTGGCAATCGGCGACTTAGTGGTAAGAAGCAAGGCCGTAATTTCAGGTTTTTTCGTCTGTTTATTGTGGCTTTTATGCCCATGATCATGATGGTCATGTCCGTGATGATCATGCCCTTTATGGTTATCTTTTACACTTTCCTGCCCGTGGAGCTCTAAAACGGAATCAAGTGACGTCAGGATAAGACGGTCAAGGACTGTCCCGCTTGGTTCCATTACACCTGTTACTTCATAATATTGCTCTTCATGTACATGTCCGCCTTCGGATAAGCCATGTGCCCCTGAGAATGTATCGCCAATTTTAAGACCTGTCGCAGAGCCGGCAACAGCCTCAAATGCCTTGTCCCAGACACGCCCTTCTGCCAAATGCACCCCGTAATGATCCATATACGATAACGTCGTGCCTGCAATTCTATACCCCCGCCAATTATCACCAAGAGCCAACGGTATCGCGTCCTTTATTTGCGGATGTTTCATCCACTTTCGAGCCTTGTCATAGGGGATATTCCCCGTCGGAATATCAATGTGATAAACAGAGGATAAAATAAGTTGTAGCGGACTACCTTTCGCACCGACAACAATATCAATACCTTTCCCATCGGCGGTGAGGCGGTTTTGAACATGATGGCCAAACTGGACAATAAGCAATGCCAGCATAACACCGAATGCAGTTAAAAAAACGGATAACACACTGTTTAGCCAACGCGCCTTTAAAGAAGATAACACCAAGATCATATCGTTCATGCCGTCATCTCCAATACTATTTTAAAGTGCCCCTTAATACGCGCATCATGCGTTGCCGCGATAACGGTAGCGCCCGTTTTCGTCGCTTGAGAAAAGATTAAGTCCATAACCTTTCCGGTATTCATATCATCAAGCGCAGAAGTCGGTTCATCTGCAAAAATAACCTTAGGGGAATTGGCCACCGCCCGCGCAATTGCCACACGCTGCGCTTCGCCGACACTTAAATCGCGCGCTTTACGCCCCTCTTTACCGGATAGATCAAGGTCATTCATTAACTCGTGGATATGAGAGGGGTTAGGGTCAGTTTGCGCAAGGGCAATATTCTGCGCAACACTTAAATGCCCGATCAGGTGCAGCTTTTGAAATACAAACCCGAAATTTTCTGCGCGCAACTTATCCATTTGATCTTCTGAGAGTGATGCATAACGCGTATCCTGATAGCCAATATCACCGGAACTTGGCTTTAACAAACCCGCCATAAGATTCATCAATGTGGTCTTTCCACACCCTGAAGCACCAAGAAGCAGAAGATGGTTCCCCTCATGAACACTCACACTGTATTTATCCAGAATGAGGTGATCCTCTGTTCGATACTCAATATTCTTAACATCAAATAACATACGCTTATTCTGCCTCTTGAAATCTTATAATATGGCACTGCATTATCGTTATATTATAACACTATTAAAATCAATATATGCTTTATTGTAACGTCCATTTTTAAAAGAACATCCCTTTAATTTAGTCCATCCGAAAACTTTCTTTCACCTCTTTCATAATTCTATTCTACGCGTTATATTTCAATCATGAATGCCCGTAGATATTGTTCCCTTATCGCTGCCTTGTACATAAGCCTTTGCCTCTTTTATAGCCAAAGCGCACAAGCAGATACCGTGAATGAATTTGTTCAAGTTCAGTGCATCAAAGATCTTAATACCTTAAAAATAAACACTTTCGGTGCCAATGGCGAGATCGCCGCAAAGCGTTCCCATGACAATCAAAAGAAGCTTTGGAAAGCCCACGGTATTCGGGAAATCCGCACGATGGTTGATTACATACGATTGCACAATGATAACGGAACACCATCTGAAGACCCGCGTGATACCAGAATGATTGTAAAAGACCCGATTCAGACCTCTTGCACATTAATTGAAGAACGCCCAGACGGAACACAAGCACCACGCACATACGATATTCATATTGAGCCCTATTTTTTTAATACCAATCCGAATGGAGAATGTGGTGGAGTCTTCACATTTTCAGTCACTATAAAACAGAATGATGACATATTAATTGATAATCTACCGTTCTGGCATCGTTGCCGAATTAATCCTTGGATATCTGACAGGGAAATTGAGGGGCGTAAGAATGAACATATTGATTCCATAGAACTCCACCCTAGTAACGACCACCTCATTTTTTCCGGATCTTATCTAGACACGGATGACTACATATGTGACGGGGCGAAAAACGCTTGCAGCCAGAATAAGCATATATATGTCGACGCATTTAAAATATTTTACCTAGATAAAGATATGCCTATCACTGCTAAGAAACTCTATATAACAGACCCCCTGCAAGCAAATTACGAATAGTTTGCTATTTTGTGCCTTTTATTCTTTCCCAAGCTTGCGCTTCATCTACCTGTTTTAGACGCCATGCATCCCTTTCCTTATCAATTGGGTATCGCCTAACTGCTTCTTTAACCTTTGCCCAATTCCGATTACGAATAGGATTAAACAAATGAGCTCTACTTTTTGGACCACCTAAACCATTATTATATTGTAAATCAAAAACCAGCTTTTTAATGGAAGGGGGCAAGCCATTAGGATTAATACCATCATTTTTTAATTTCTGCATGGCGTCTCTGGCACGTTCGCGTATTTTTACATCCAATATTCTCCGTTCAGCATCCTCTGGTAAACGAAGATCATCTAAAGCATTCTCTAGTGCTTTTTGTCCTTTACCAGGTTCAAAGGATTTTGCTTTATGATTGTCATTATGAATATTCTTGATCTTCTCAAAAGCCCTTTCAATTTCCACATCTGTGGCCGGACGGCGCCCCCCTTTTCTATCAGGAACAGTAAAGGGTAATTTCTTTGCATCTTCCACATTATTGAGTAAAAAACCAGTTCCCACAGTAACACGTCCCCCCCCTTTTGCAGAATCTTTATACATATGGAATATGGGCGTTTCATGCTTAACCACTTCTTCTATGACCGTCTTATTATCCACCCCCTTTAGAATAGGTGGACGAAAAGGGGAATCTAGTGGCTTTCGTTCTGGAATAGGCGGAGAATCATCCGTAATCATACGACCTGTCGCATCGACATTTTGGGCGACCTGTCCAAACCCTCCAATGGCAGAGCGGTCATTCTTTTTGGGGTTCTCCTGTGCTTGCGCAGACATATCGTCACCCTTCACAGATAAGTCATCTCCACTTTCAGATACAGAATGACGATTGAGCGAACCTTTAAATAATCCACGCTCAGTTTCTCCACCCGGGCGCAGGATACCATCAACCTTCAATCCCTGATCCTGTTGAAAGGCTTTAATCCCTTCATCCATTTTACGTGTGATAAAGGGGGTTTCAACCTCTTGCACGTCTTCGTCAAAATACCCCGCATCCTGAAGATGCCGTTTGGTTTTACGCACATCATCCTGTTTATTCTCCATATTATTACCGACAGAGCCCTCAAGAAGCCCTGAGACAAAATCTAAGATACCCATTTGTTTTTCCTTGCTAAAATTTTTTTAAGACATAAAAAAAACACCACGGAGCACAAAGCGCAGTTGCGGTGTTTATAGGTATATAATCCTACACAATGTTTAAAAAGTCAATAGACATAAGATATATCGACAAAAGATCGGGCAAAGCGCCTTCGATGATCTGAAAAACGCTCTCCGCCCAGTTTCTCTGTTCTATATCCATTAACTTTCCACGGTTTGCATAGCTTACATCCACTACGCCTGTTACGTGGTCTTTTACGTTTATGGTTCATGGTTTCTCTCCTTACCAATAATAAATATGCGGTTTATGATTTCCGGTTGGCCATGCAAAATCCTCATGATCTTTGCCTTGCATAACCTCATAACAAAGCCGTGTATTTTGTCGACGTTTTGGTTTGTTCATATACATGCCAACGAACCAACCGGGTGTTTCCTTTATTGTTTTGTGTCCATCACGAAAGGTCTTTCCCTTCCATAAATGATATGGATCACGTCTATATGTACGTGCCATTGTCTTTCTCCTAAATACGTTAATACTTAGAAGAGTGCGCCTTTTCGAGGGGATCGGAGATAAAGAACAGACAGCGAAAAGCATCGGACAGCTCCGTGCGCTTCCGAATAAAAATCACCTGTTATGCTTAAAATAAAATTGCCAGTTGCCCGTAATATATACTTTACCTGTGCCTCTGGCAAGCTTTGTAGAGGTCAGGTATTCCTCTGTCTTGATTCAGTCACGCGGTCGAGTATGTCTTCAAAGCAGCGGAAGACGGATTGTTGTTCATAACATTCGGCAAGTAATGACGGACGAAGGCTTCCCTTCGGACTTGGTTTTATTTTTGCCATTTCACGTATAAAATCATCCATATCCTGCACAAGACTTACGCTCCCCGGTGGGCAATCTTTTACAATCTCATCAATTCCGCCGGATTCTTTCGTTGCGATGGCAGGCGTGCCGCATGTAAGAGATTCCAATACTACATTCGGTAGCCCCTCAAAACGCGAAGGCATTAAAAAGCAATCCGCAGCAGCGAAATGAGAGTATGGTGGCATAACCAGACCTTTTAAAAAGACCTTATCTTGCAAGTTTTTTTCCTTTATCAGCGCTTCTAACGTCGCTCTTTCAGATCCCTCTCCCAGAATATCAAATCGCCACTGATACGGTATCTTGAAACGCCCCAACGCATCAATTAATTGATCAAATCCTTTTTGCCTGTGCAAACGCCCGCACGCCACAAAACGAACAACGCCTTCTTGCTCATCCTCCATATCAGATACATCAATCGTATCGCGTAGTTTTTCGACATGAATAGGGTTCTTTAGCAGGGTAAAACTGCGGTGATCCATATACAGATCATCCCGAAATTCATCAAACGCCTTACCAGTTGGACTTAAAACGCAATGCGCCATGGGATAGAGCGTTTTATACAAAAACTTTATCAACACACTGCGCATTTTATGCTTTTGAAACAAGAATGACGGCGTGATTGCCTCTCTGACAATAAAGGTTGTTTTGGGAAAGAACGGCTTCAGCACCAACACTGCAAAATTCATATGCGCCATTGTTGAGACAATCACATCCGGCTTAATCTGCTTTATTTTTTTCAAAAGCGAAAGGATGGATAACGGCGTTAATTTCTGATCCAGCGTATGAAATGGAATTTCCGCATTGATCGTATCACGTAAAGCGCCATCCCCTGCGACAGATAACAAGGTCGGTTCATATTTCTGACGATTAACATTATTCATCAAGGCGATTAAAACGCGCTCTGCTCCACCGGCCTCAAGACCGGGAAGAACGAAAAGTGTTTTTAACGGAAGGTGTTTCTCACTCATACATACCACTTATCAGAATTAAGAGGAGGTTTTAAGGGTGTTCATACCCCGGATCATCGACCGAAGCATCACGATACATTTCTATTTTATCTATACTCTGCATAATATTATCAAGCGTTTGTTCAAGATGTGTATCAAGGCTGCTTGTGATTTCAATCTCCCCCAGCGCATATAAACCCGGAATTTGCAAAGATGAAAACGCGAATGCTCTCTGCCCCGCATCTAAGGCCTCATCCACGGTTAAGTCCAGCCCCGTTTCATTGTTATAGCCTTGCACAAAGTCCTGTAGCCCTTGCCGAATTTTATCTTGCATGTCTGTCGGCTCATCTGCGTTATAACGGCGTTCATCCAGAATAATACGATGAACCATCTGTCCCAAATCATAAGAGGAATTCTCCGTCATCATCGGCAAATATCCCCTGCTTGGCGTATCACAACACGCAATGGCCAGGTCTTCGTTACCTTGAACCCATATGGTTTTTTCGATCATATTAAATGCGGTTGGAACGCGCGGGTTCTCTTTAAAACCCTCAAGATATTCTAACATTTCCTGTTGCCTTGCAGGAGAGAATGACGCGTTAAAGCCGTCCTGTCGGGTGTCAAAGTCATCATTTGATTTATCAAAGATTGCAGATGTTCCGCTCTTGCCATCTTTTAAACTGTGCAAATACCGTTCCGTAATCTGAATACCTTCATTCACATAGTGAAGCGTGGCCTGATCAGTTGCCTGCTGCAAAGTGTCTTGCAAATTTTCATCCATCACCTCACCCGCGTTATAAACTGCACCGACCAAAGCGCCCAATTTTTCATGGTACCCTTCGACCCCTACCTCCATAAGCGTTTGAATATCAGACGGGTATTCTTCTAAGTGAACATAATGGGCAAGGTTCTTATCACCCATTTGAATTGTGCCCAGCTGTTCTTGTGCATTACGCACCCAATCGTTCCCATCAGGATTTGCACCCGCCTGTGAGAAGGGAACACTATTAAAAACCGCGATACCTTGATCACGATAATGGTTAAAAACCTGATGACCGACAGATAATGTTTCGGCGCATTGATCATCCCCAACCCGGCCGATACACGCGACAAAGTCCTGATCATTAACCTGAATATGATAATGCCCCATCAATTGCATTTCGGATTCCTTGGCGCAAAGTTGCCCTGAAACCTTCACCTCATCTTCGGGAAAAATGGTTGTTAGAAATTCTGAAATTTGGGTTTCCGCGTGCGGCGAGACGGGTTGCGCGAAAGAAAAATCAATGTCTCCAACGCGCCCCTCGAAATAGCTGTGATCACCTTTTAATGCCATATCTCAATCCTTTAAGAAACGGTAGAGCTTTCCATCATTTGAATCAAGCCTTGAATATATGGGGCTTTACCAATCCACGCACCGCAAATGCATTACGTGTATCCACAATCAGATCAGAATGCGCGACAATTTCGTCATAAGGCAATTGATCATGGTCTGTGAGAAGCAAGACAAGATCACTATCCTTTGCGCCTTGTACATAATCTTCTACGCTTTTCATACCAACGATATGCGGATATTCCCGTAACGACGTAATTTCGGAGATATGGGGATCATAATATGATACTTCCCCTCCCCATTTCTGTAAGGTATCGATAATCGGAAAGGCGGGGGATTCACGTTGATCATTGATGTTTTTCTTATACGAAACCCCTAATACCAAGATTTTCGCACCATTAACCGCCAGTGATTTTTCACGATTCAAAATTTGCGAGACCTCATCACAAACATAATGCGGCATTCTGGAATTAATTTCCCCTGCAAGCTCAATAAAGCGTGTTGGCGTATCAACTTCCTTTGCCTTCCAAGATAAGTAAAACGGGTCAATCGGAATACAGTGCCCGCCTAATCCCGGCCCGGGATAAAACGGCATATAACCGAATGGCTTTGTCTTCGCACCTTCAATCACATCCCAAATATCAATTCCCATTTTCGCATAAATGACTTTCAGCTCATTCACCAAGGCAATGTTAACCGCCCGAAAAATATTTTCGGTCAATTTAATCGCCTCTGCCGTGCCTGAACTGGCAACAGGAATAACTGTTTGCAAAAAGTTCCGGTAATAATCCGTTGCCAAATCCCGTTCCAATTCCGTATCTGCACCAACAATTTTGGGGATTCCCGATGTACTAAAATCGGGATTACCGGGATCTTCCCGCTCTGGCGAGAATGCAGTATAGAAATCTTTGCCTGCGTTTAGGCCGGAATGCTGTTCAAGAACAGGGATAACTTCATCTTTCAAGGTCCCCGGATAAGTTGTTGATTCCAAAATAACCAATTGCTCTTTATTCAGGCGTTTTGCAATCTCTTCGGCAGAATTCAAAACATAGAGCAAGTTCGGCTCTTTATATTTTGTGATCGGGGTCGGAACACAAATCACAATCACATCTGTTTCCTGCAAACGGTCGAAATCTGTTGTTGCCTCAAACAGACCTTTATCCCGATTTTCTTTGACCAAATGCCCGGGCATCGTATCGAGATAACTCTCCCCCTTATTCAGTTGGTCAACCTTATCCTGCACAACATCAAACCCAAGAACGTGACCACCAGCCTGACAAATGGAATGCGCAAGCGGCAAACCGACATAGCCCAAGCCAATAATGGCGGTAACAACAGATTTGTCTTTTATTTTTTGTTCAAGGGTCATGGTCTTTATTTCTTATTGATCAGTTGTTTTATAATCTTTTCATAGGCAGAGTAAATAGAAGACTGCCCGGCATCTTGATGTGTTTGCTTTGAAAAATGCGCACATTGCTCTTTTGATATCGCAGAAGCCTTTTCAATAGCCACCGCCCATTCTTCAGGTTTTTGTATATCACACAAAAAACCATTTTCACCATTTTGTATCCACTCCCGAAAGGCGGGCTCATCCTGATTACCGATGACAGGTAACCCACATGCCATTGCCTCTATCATAGGCGTTCCGAATCCCTCATTCCAGGCGGGCATCATGTAAATATCCCCTGCCTTCATATAGGTTACGGCCTCAACAAAATCAGGGGTAATCTTCACCCGGTCTTCTAAGTTATGCTGTTTGATGAAATCCTTCATCTCATTCACATAGGCCAGATCCCGTTCGTATAACGGGCCTTCTTCGATAACCGGCCCCGCGATTAAAGCAACAAATTCATCCGGTAAGTGTTTTAATGCCTTTACAATCAAGAACTGGTTCTTTTGCGGCATCATTTTCGCCACACTGGCCAAGACAATATGGCGCTCCGTAAAGGAGGAAATCTCAGATCTCAAGGTTTCTTTTTCCTGCTGTACAGGCAAACAGAATTTCTCTTCGTTAATGGGATTAGGTCTGCACCATAATTGATCAGACGATAATCCCGCGCGCAGACATTTATCCTGCATATCCCTTGTCAGGGCAACAACCTTTAAATTATCCAATTCAGGTGTTTTGAAAACAAACAGAAATTTCTGCCGATACGGTGCATTCGCCGTCACCAACTCCATCAAAACAGGTTTACTCTTTATCTTTGCCCATAGGAGAGCAGCCGCAGTTCCCCCCGAATGTCCGGCAACATGCAACAGATCAACATTGTTATAAGAGCGGGAAAAAAGGAAATGAAAAAACGTTTGTAAGAACTCTAATTGGTAGAGCAAACTATGCTTATACTTCTTCGGTACACACGATATGGCATTTAAGATCTTATGCGCCCATTGCGGTACAATGCGGCGTACAGATATACCGTTATGTTCATATATTTCACTTCTGGTTTGTTCAATACCGTTGCAGATAACAGACAGATCATATGTGTTTTGCGTTTGTTTAAACCATTCATAAAGCCGCGGAATACGAACACCCGGCCCGGAATATTCAGGTGGAAATTTACTGATAACAAGCAAAACTTTATGCACGAATCTACTCCACCAATTCTTCGAATTTCTTTAAAAAGCGCGTGCCAATCTTATCAACGTGGAAATGAAGTGCACGTTCTTTTTGTGTTTCAGGCGCAAGATCTTCTTTTGCACATTCCTCTATGGCATGGGCAATTGCACGACTATCCCCGACAGGACATAACATGCCGTATTCACCATCTTCCAATATTTCCGCAGGCCCCGCAGGACAATCGGTTGAGATCACCTTAAGACCGCAATAAAGCGCCTCAACAATGACATTACAGAACCCTTCCCATGCAGAGGTCATAATAAAGATATCTGCCTGCTTAATATGGGCGAGTGGCTCATCCACAAATCCCTTGAACGTTATATTATCCCGCACCCCTAAAGTATCGCTGAGTGATTTCAGTTCTTCTTTTAGCGCGCCATCTCCCAGAATAACCAAATGTGCCTGAGGATCTTTTTCCAGATAAAGCGCAAAGGATTTCAGCAAAGTCGGGTAATCTTTTTGCGGCACCAATCGTCCGGATGTGATGAGTTTAAGCGAGCTATGATCAGGGAATACACGCTCTACCTTCTTCGCAACACTGTCTTCAAACTCTGCTGTCACAACGGGGTTATATATGGTCTGGATTTTTTTGTGTGAGGTGGTGGGCAACCGCCCTTTCAAATCATCACACACCCCGTTTGATATTCCGACTATGTGATTACTAAACGGATAAAAGAAACGCATCAGGAAACGCCACAGAAGCCTTGTATGCACAGAATAGTCCCCCAAAGACCGCGTCATATAGTTTCGTTCACTAATGACCAGTTTGGTTTTTGTACCGGAAAGGGTTTTACCCAAAACGGCCGCAACATTCACATGATAAAGCGCCGAGAACAGAATGTCAGGATTTTCGCCTTTTAAATATCGCGCAAGCGCAGGGATAGCTTGAAAAGTACGGGGTTTATCTAAATTACGTACAATGACATTATCCGCGATAAGACCTTTATAATCCCCCTCATCATTCACAAGAACAAGTTCGCTTTTATGTCCTTGTCCGGCAAACCAATTGGCCAGATTGATTACCATTTTCTGGGCGCCGCCCCCTTTGAGGTCAGAGAGAAGAAAAGCAACGTGCATTTTTTATTCTTTCTATAAATCCAGCCTTCAGAACGTTTTACAAACCGCAAGACGATTATAACTTTTCCAAGGCTTTAAACTGCTCAACACTATCAGGGTATCCCTGACGTTCTTCAAACCATTTCGGTACATAAAGGGAAACAACGTTACGCGCGTCCTGACACGTTCCCCTATGATATTCGGGAGGGAAAAATGCATATTGATTTGAATAATGCCCGTGGGAACGCATCTTGTTATAAAATTGTTCCTTCGCCTTGGCACCTTTTATCCTGCCGATAAATTGCGCGGCCACCACAACCCATAACATCGGAATGGGCCAACGCCATAAATGCGGTTCTTTTTCAGGAAACAGCCCCTTATAATTATAATCCTTTAAGTAGGCCTTATATAAAAACTGATCCTTTTTATCAGATAAGAAAAGCGTCCTACAGAAATCAACCAGACGTTTGTCCCATAAGGGCATCTCCCAATTATATCCAAGGAATTCATAGATTCTTTGCCCGTTCACGACATAGCAAATCTGACGGCCTTCATATTCCCAATATTCCGACTGCGCTGCGCGCTCTTCCGGTGTGTCCTGCGACTCCCATTCGCCGCCTATAATATGTCCGATTTTATCATGTGCAATCTTCAGATTCTTATCGATTTTTAGAGAATGCCAAAGACTATAATGCTTCCCTATCAAAGCATTTGTAAAATCAGTGCGCTCTACCGCCTTATCCTTGAAACAAGCGGCAGGTATATGTCCGCCTGTAATATAATCACCCGACTGCCCGTTTAGGAAGATATCGCCCGGCTTGGCTATCTTATGTTCATGCAGATAACACATCGCGGAAAATTCCCGCATACACGGTATTGCTTTCAAATTACCTGCATAATCCCAGAAATCCTCTCTCTGAGAGCTATTAAAATAGCGTTTCACCGTTTTAGGAGATAAATGAATCATTCTCCACGGTACATTGAGTGTTTGCGCAATGCGTTTGGCATGGATTGCCTCAAAATTGTGTCGGGGACCATAGGTGAATGTCTCAATATTGCGATACCCATGTTCATGTAGTTTACAAAGCAATATACGAGAATCCAAACCGGCACTTAAAGGTACCCATATCGTACGTCCATCGGCCTTTTTTATGATTTCCAATGTGGTTTCATCTAAAATACGCCCCAATTCCTGCATTTTTTCGGCTTGAGGCTTTGTATTGGATTGTTCGGGGCTATATTTAAAGTATTTATGCGTATTAACCGCCCCGGTTTGCTTATCAAACAACAGAAACTCACCGGGTTGCACGCTAAACAAGTGATTATATAGAGTATCCTTCCCGGTCACAAATCCAGCCATCGCAAACTCTATAACGGATGTATCATCCAGACTGTCTAACCCGGCATGTGCTTTCAGTTTTGACGCACTATTGGAAACTACGATCTGCTTATACCCAAGGGTATAAAATAGCGGCCAGCTTCTTATATGATCTGTCCATGCAATAATATATTTATCCGTTTCCAACGCCCCACCATTATAATGGGTGAGAGAGCATAAATACCGATCTAATTCTTCAAGTATATTTTTAGGGTCGCATGTTTGCGCCCGTTTCAAGATGTTCCGCGCATATTCTTCTTGCCCTTTAAAATAAAGGTCATTGCCATTTTCGGATATATACGTCCATTCATGATACGGGTCATTGATAAGTAACACAGGCCTTATTCCCCCTTTTCCATTTTGATAACATGATCCGCGATATCCAAAATCTTCGGATCATGTGAAATCATCAAAATTGTCACATCAGGTAGCATATCTTTTAATGTTTTCAGAATTGTTGTTTCACTTTCCTTATCAAGACCACTGGTTGCCTCATCCAAGATAAGGAATTTTGGCTTTCTGATTATTGCCCGTGCCAATGCGATGCGCTGCCTCTGGCCACCGGAAAGCTTTCCACCGCGCTCTCCAACGATATGGTGAACTTGTCCCTCTATCTGCTTTACAAATTCCCATGCATTCGCGGAACTTAGTGCGTCAACAACATCCTCTTCTGAGTATCTCTCATCACCCAATGTGACATTTCGCATAATCGTATCATGGAATAAAAATGTCTCCTGCGGCACATAACCAATCATCTGACGCCAACTTTGAATATCCACATCTTTTAAAGACACTTGGTCAATATAGATATCGCCCTTTCGGTAAGAGGCCAAACCTAGTATCGCATCCAAAAGACTGCTTTTCCCCGAACCGGACGGGCCAAAAATAACCGTCATTTTACATGCCGGTATCACATGATTAAATTCCTGAAGGACAACATTATCTTCATAAGATAATTCCAAATCCTCAACCTTTATTTCTGTTGCCAGTGTTGGCGTATCCTGCCCCTGATTGGCCTCTTGATACGCAGATGCAGCTTCTATTTTCTCAAGAATACCTGTTACCGCACCTTCAAAAGCAGCCGTCTTTTGATAAAATCCCTGAACGAGGTTTACCTGACTTAAAAGCCTGTTAAACAGAAAAGCCATCATGAATAATTCGCTCATTGGATAACTTGCAAACTTATACGCCCATAATAGACCAACAGCCATAAAGAAGATGAGCAATGGCTCATGCATCATTTTTAACAATAACGATGCAACCGCGAACTTCTTACGGGCACTTTGTAGCTCCATCGTATCGCTCTGAAGAATTTTGATATACCTGTCTTCTTCTCCCATCGCCTTAATCGGCTTCGCACCTGATAAGGCCTCATTTAACCGCGCCAAAAGCCTGTTCAACGCACCTGCCATACTGTGGCCGGAATCTCGTGCCATACGGACAAGAAATTTCAGAATGAAAGCGGCAGCTCCCCCCATAACAATTGCAGCGAGGCTTACTCTCCAATCAATTGTAAATGCAATGAAGGTATATACACAAACCTGAACAGCAGCAGCAATGGTCTTGCCCGTAATCATACAAAATTGACCGGCGGTATCCGCCTCAGTTGCAATAGAATTTGCCGAATGACCGACATTTAACGTGCTGTAATAATTCCATTTTGCAAATAGCCAAGACTGTATCAATTTCAGACGTAAATCATATGTAATATCAACAGCAATATAAGACACAGCCTTCAAAGCCTGGAAAATAATAAACGACTTTAACGCAACCGTGAACACAATTATGAGCAAGATATTTTCAAAACTAGGCTTCATACCCAGCACATCAAAAACCGCATTAACCACCTGCCCCAAGGCGTTTGGCTCATCCGTTGCATCGATCTCTAAAACCAGATTGAGTAACGGCAATAAAGCGCCGATCCCGATAATTTCAATAAACCCGGCCACAATCAGGGCGCATAAAGCCAGTAAGAATCTAAAGGGATAGATCTTTATAAAATATAAGAGAAGCTCTGGCGTTTTTCTTCTTTTATCGTCGACCATGCTTATTCCGTATCCGAAGTTAATGTTGCAACAGCCTTGTATAAGGCTTCTGCCCGATCCCAATCTTCGGGCCAATCAATATCCGTAACCCGATAAGGTGCAACTTCATACCCCTTAAAAGCCATAAAGTCACCTGCTTGGTGGCTATTCTTAATATAGTCAGCAGAATAAATAGCAAACATGCCCGCATCATAATATGCATGTTTTAAATCTTGCGTCCTCATGGCCAAGGCATCTTTATCATCCGGCACAAGGTCGCCGTCTTGATTGATACGAAATGCATGTTCAATAGGCGCGGGAAAAGGTGTAACCGCCAGAACGGCTTTTTGTCTATCGCTTTTCTCAAAAACCGCACAAGCCTTTTGCAAATCTTCAGGATCTGTCAGAGGACTGGTTGTATAGAGCAAAACCACCGTGTCAAATACGGTGCCTCTGGCCTCATATTCCTCAACCACATATTTCAACGCCTCCATCATCGTGGCATGGTCATTTGCAAGCTCATCCGGTCTTGGAAAGTCGGGCGCGCAATTATATTGAACGGCAACGTCAGAGATTCTCTGACTATCTGTTGAAACATGAACCATATCAAAAAGGTCGGCATTTTGCGCAATTTGAATGGAATGCGCAATCATCGGCACACCGCAAAAGTCTTTGATATTCTTATCAGGAATTCGTTTCGACCCACCACGGGCCGGTATCACAGCAAGTCGTTTCATGTCTTAAGACAGCCCCGTTTTTATGATGTTTGCACTGTTTGATCCTTCATTAAACAGAAGATCAAGTATGCACATATAAGGCTCAAAGTCACCACAGAGTTGCGTATAGGTCGGGTGATTATAATCGTGATAGGACAGATGGATCTTCGCTGTCTCAAAGGTATCAGAATCATCCAGATATGCCTTTGATCCGGGGGGAGAGATGTAATGAGTTGCCCCCCTGTCTTTACAGATATTTGCCAATAAAATATCCTTATCCCCTTCAACAAACAATTCAGATGATTTTATAAAAGGTGTTTGAATATCCAGAATATTACACGCCCATTTGATGATATTCTGATTAAGGTCAGAGATATATTGCGGCTTTTCATCAAAGAACGCATATAAATCTGCGGCATATTCATTGTAATATTTGGATTTCTTATAATTATGATCAATTGAATTTTTGATCTTATCAAAGGGGTTTTTATTCCCTTCATAGAGCAATTCAACATCCTTTAAAGCCTGATCAGAACGCCCCTTCGTTATAACAGAAGCACTAAGCCACATAGACCCTTGTGGTGTTTTAATCCGATTACGTTGTTGCCAACTGCGTTTATCAAATTGAACATGATCAAGAAACACATATTCATCAACGCGATCAATCAAAGAGAAATAACCAATCCAGGGCAAAAAGGTCGGCTGCATTATCGCGATTGATTTCATGTTCAGAATACCTCTTGGAATCTATGCCTCAACGGCAAGACAAATGCCATTTTGCCCATACCCGTTACCATTATAAAACATGATATGTTGGCCTTTATGCTTAATCACAACCGGATAGCAAATCATTTCTTCATCCGGCCCACCGGGTGTTGGTCTTAAATCCACCGCATCATCATAACGCGTCCAATGCAAACCATCTTTAGACTCAGCATAGCGCGGAAGATAAAATTCTCCCTTGGATGAAAACCACATACGGTATATCCCATCCTCTTTTACAACATACGGACGCGCCAAAGCATTTTCACCAACGGCAAAATCGATGGCGACACGACCATCCCGTTGCCATTCCTTACCATCATGAGAGGTTGCAATTTGAATATTATAACGCGGCAAATCCGCATGTACCCACTCAACCCCTGAGACGTAATACATTTTAAACCCATCATCATCTTTTAAAACCCATGGCGCAGTATTGATGAAAGGATTTACACGGTTCGATCCGATAATCGGCGCCTCTGACCACCGTTTAAAATTCTGCCCGTTATCCTGACTGATCGCCAAACCACCAAACAGATCCATACGTGTTGTACCGCCCGGCTTAAACCCGATAATATACATCAAAAGCTCATCTTCTAATGGCAATAAACAGGATGACAAAACACCATTATCATCAAAAGTACCAAGCCGCCCCGGCGTTAAAACCGCATCTGTCGCATATTCAATAACCGTTTCAGGATCATTCATATCAATGACCGCATACCCGATATGAGACTGGTTTTCATCGTTACGACCGGCAAAGTAAATGCGATAAAGACTGCCTTCCAAATGGAAGGGCGTTGGTAACATCGCATGTGTGCGCATCCACCAAATGTCAGGGTCAGGCTTAATCACCAGCCCTTTTTTCTGCCATTCTATTTTCGGAAAATGCATGGAATATAACCTTTATAGTTTGAAATATGATTTTTTAATCGCGCGGGCCTTACGATCATCCGCCTCGAGAATAGTGACAGAGCTTCCCAAAACCACACTGCCGTCTTTTAAGTCCTTCGTAACGGATGCATCCATCGCCACAAAAACATCATCACCAATTTTCAAGAAATCCCGCAACGTTGCATTCACACCAAAGAAACATCTTTTCCCGATTTGGCAATGCCCCGATACCACAACATGTGATGCAAAATAGGTATGATCACCAATGACAGAGCCGTGCCCGATATGATTACCCGACCATAACATGACATTATTACCGATTACGACCGTTGGCTGGATCGTTTGATCTTCCAAAATAAAGCAATTATCACCTGTTTTCAGATCCGGCCATACGCTCGCCTTAGATGAAATATAATTCGCCAATGTATAGCCAGCCTCTTTCACCTGATTATACTTCGCCTCACGAAGCTGATTCAGCTTCATATAAGATAAGGCAACATGCATGTCATATTCATCAGGTGCGTATTTCTGGCGTGCCTCACTGAACGGAATAACGGGCAATCCTTCAAAGGAATCCGCCTCAACATATTCATCATCTACTGTGAATGCCGCGACCTCATAATCACTGTCATGTGTAAAATAGAACTTCGCAAGTGATGCAATCTCGGCTGTTCCGAAAATGATAAGAGGTTTTGTCATGGTTTAAGACTTACATGTAATAATTTCAGATGTAACAGGGGAATGCTTTGCAATCGGGCCTTTCGCAGCACTGCCGATAACAGATTGATATTCCATCGGTGTAATACCGCCTGCATCGGACGGTGCCCTAATACTTTTCACATTATCCCAGCTTAGCTTCTCGCCTTCTGCGATATCTTGTATGGACCATAACTGCCTTGTAAAGATCCCCTTACTTGCCAGATCCGTTGTCCCGCCATAAACAACACCGCCCAGACTTTCCCATGCATGCTTTGTATCAGAACATAGCGTTTTTAATTCATCAGGTTCCAGAGAAAAGGACGAATCCGGCCCGCCATCATTGCGATCCAATGTATAATGCTTTTCAATAATGCACGCACCCAACGCCACCGCAGCAACCGATGTCGCCGTTCCCAATGTATGATCCGATAATCCGTGCAATACACCAAATTTATCACGGATATCAATCATTGTTCTTAAATGGCTATCTTGCGCGGGGGCGGGATATGCACTTACACAATGCAAAACCGCCAGCCTGTCTTCCCCACCAAGCGCCGTAATGAAGTCAATTGTGCGAGAAAGCTGATCTTGCGTTGCAACACCGGTAGACATGATAAACGGCTTTCCCGTTTTCACAACGGCCTCAATCAAGGGCCAATCTGTTAACTCATTTGACGCAATTTTATATGCGGGGGCGTCCAGATCTTCCAAAAAATCAACCGCCTTGATATCAAACGGTGAACTAAAAATTGTAATATCCAGATCACGTGCATATTCGAATAATTCAGGAAACCAGTCCCACGGTGTATGCGCCTCTTCGTATAGCTCATACAAATTACGGCCTGCCCACGTACCGTCTTTTAAAACGAATTCATCTTTTTGCGTATCGATCGTCAGAGAATCTGCCGTATATGTCTGAAGCTTCACCGCATCTGCACCGGCCTCTCCCGCAATACGGATAAGCGTTTTCGCCCGTTCAATATCACCATTATGATTACCGGAAAGCTCGGCGATGATATAGGGCGGATAATCTGCTCCTATTTTCCTTTGGTCGATTTCAATATTTTTCATTGTGATAGCTCAAAAATTTTCAGAAGTGCTTTTACCAAATGCTCAGTACCGAACTCAGATTGCTGCATTTTCTCGATTGCATTTACCATGTTTATATAGGCCTTGAGAGTCTGATGCAATGAAAAGACAGCATCATGCCACCCTGCCGATTTTATATCCTCATAATACCCAATATATTGCGCCGTGCCATACGCACAGAAACTCTGACTAAGCTTTTTATGCTCCGGGTAAATGGCCGTAAAGATCATCGGTACACCACAGGCAACGGCTTCGTATCGTGAAGTGCTCGACCCACCAAGACAAAGATCTGCCCAATGGTAATATTCCAAAAGATTATCCGGTCGATAGACCAAGCGCACATTTGATTTATTCTGTGCCAAACCTTCAATACCTTGCAGATGTGTCTCTGCGAATGACGGGCCGATAATCACCGTGATATCCAACGCCTTAATAGCGGGATTTGCATTTTCATCTAACAGTCCGCTCAACGCCCTAATCGTATTTTCCTGCGGATCTGCGCCACCGAAAGTTACCAAAAGGTTTTGGATCTTATCTTCCGTCCTTTTCCGGTAAGCATCTTCATAAATTTTATCCAACAGGACATATTGCGCACCATGCAACCAATGTTCTGCACTTGGCGGGACGTTCTCAGAAACACCCCAATAGGGTTGAACATAGGCCTTTACCTGTGGCGCCCTTTCATCTCTGAATGAATCGTCGTCCAGACCATCCATAATCACAATTTTGTAATCATGCCAGTCTAATGCATGCAGATATTCAAGGAAATCCTGCGGATTATCCAGATTTTTCCTGTGTCCCAAATCAACAATAATATTTTGCGCGCCATCAGGATAATGGGGCAGCTCTTGCGCATAGCTTATCCCCTTTGGTAGGGGGCAAAGCGCCGCCCCGACATTTTGGATCAGCTGCCTGATATGATCGTCCGGTTCAGGAATTAAAAAACACGCTTGTGTAAAAACGCGGAAACTCTCTGCCAATGCGAGACAACGTTTAAAATGTCCCCATCCGGCTTTTCCCGAAACATCACAACGAAAATAGATCATGTATCTTTTCTAACCTTGAACAAAGGCCTTAACGGTTCACAACGTAACATATCATCCAAAGTTTTGCCTTTAAGGCCTGATGCCAGTTTCTCAAGGAATGATTGATATGACGCGATAATGGCATCAATATCTTTCTCACTATGTGCATAACTTAAAAGATGCGAACCTAGGGTAAGCACACCATTATCCATCATCTCCTGCATGAAGAACGTTCTGATTGTGAAATTATCATATTCTTCATGATCTTTGATAATCAAAAACGACCACGCAGGATGTCCGGAAACCGATAAGACATCCCCTAAATTATTCGTCTGTATAAGATTGTTCACCTGATCCTTCAAACGCTGGCCTTTTTTACTGACTTCTTCAATCACATTATGTGTTTGCAATTTCGTTAAAGATGCCAGAGCCGCCGCCAAGGAAAGCGTTTCTCCACCATATGTGAAGGAAAAATAGACCTCCTCCATCATATTCATAATCTCCGCACGTCCAACGACCGCAGATAAAGGATAACCATTTGCAAGCCCCTTACCCAATGAAGCAAGATCGGGCACAACACCGAAATATTCCTGCGCCCCACCATTGGCATTACGGAATCCCGTTACAACCTCATCAAAAATTAATAGTGCATCATGTTGATGGGTAAGATCTTTAACACCTTCCAGAAACCCTTTATCCGGGAACTTAACGTTCATTGGCTCTAAGATAACGGCGGCAACCTGCCCTTTAAGCTCTTCCAGTTTTTCTTTCAAACTATCAAGATTGTTATACTCAAACGCATGGGTGAGCTGACGCGTACATTCAGGCACACCGATATGACGCGGGGTCGATCCGATATACCAATCCTGCCACCCGTGGTAACCACAAACCAATACGTGCTCTTTGCCTGTATATGCCCGTGCCAGACGGATAGCACCTGATGTTGCATCTGATCCGTTTTTACCAAAACGCACCTTTTCCGCACACGGCACCATTTCGATAATCTTCTCTGCCACCTGCATTTCAATCGGATGCGCCAGCGAAAAAATTGTTCCCTTTTCCAACTGCTCTTTCACAGCCTTATTTACATCAGGATCATTATAGCCAAGTGTAATGGCCGCCAGACCGTTAATACAATCAATATACTCATTCCCATCAACATCCCATACGTGAGAGCCTTCTCCACGATCAATAAAATAGGGGGAAATACCATACGGGAATTGCGTTTTACTTTTACTGAATGTTTGCGTGCCAAGAGGAATGGATTTTTCGGCGCGCTCTAATAATTCTTCTGATTTCTGATAGGATTTGTGGGTCATAAAATATCTTCTTATGTTTTCCGGCCTTATGTCTCCCAATGCGCAGGATTAACCAAAACCGGATCATTAACAGCCAGAGAAGAGAATAGTTCGTTATCAATCTCAGGCAAAGCAGAAACATCTTGAATAAGCATTTTAAATTGCTTCGGGGAATTCACCCCACAAATCACCTTATCTATTGCAGATTGCCGCATTAAGAATGACAGGGCCGCCGCCGCCGCCGTGGTCTTCATATCACGGACATAACCATGAAATCGATCTAAGAACGGTGCAAATCCTTGCAAGGTATTTGGCAAATCCTTCATATCCATAAAGACCAGCCCTTGTAAAAATGCAGAACGCACATGAATTTCAACACCATGTGATTTCAGTTTCTGAATATGGCCTGAGTCAAGCAATCGTTGATCAAAGATATTCATCGGAATTTGAACAAGATCAATTGGAAAGTGGTCGAGCACAAAATCAATTTGCTCTGCATCATAAATCGACACGCCTATTTTCTTTACTCTTTGGACTTCCCGTAATTTCATCAAAAGTTTATAAAGCAAATCGCCTTGATGGCTTTTTAAATCATCGGCATGGTGTAGCAACAAACCATATACACTACCCGTTCTCAGTCGATCTATCGACAGGTTAAAACCATCTTCAACCATATCGATATCATCCGGTGACAGGCTTTCTTTCCTGATCGGAATTGTTTTCGTGACAATATCCAAATTGCTATTCTCAGGCATTGCCTGCCCAAGAACTTCCTCACTATTGCCATATAGGTGCGCGGTATCAATCATCGTCACATTATGATTTATCGCCAGATTTATAATCTCTTTCACATCCGTCAAAGACGTTTGACCATTCGCATTGGAAATACCGTAGTCCAAACCGAATTGAACCGTCCCCAGTCCCAATTTACCACAAAAATCCCTGTTCATTCATCGTCTGCTATTTGTTGTATGTTTTCTCACATAGCTCTGCATAAGCATGCATCGGAAGCTGTAAAAAGATTTCGGCATATGCCTCATCATTACGCTGTTTCAGATATCGGCAATTATACGCGTTAAGACCGGCGGTATAATGGCTCCATTCCCTGCAATAAAATTGAGACTGATATATATCAATCATCTCTTTTTTCTCTGGCATAACATCTGTTATGTCCACCACAATATTCGGCAAAAGAGAAGTATAAACCTGATAGGCCCAAACAGACATTTTACCTGAAATCTTTTTGTCTAAATATGCCTTATACAAAATATCACTAACAATTTTATGATCCGGATGATCATCAAATAAAAACGGAATAAATACGCCGTTCTTTCCGTGTTTGTTGATCGCATCTGCGACGATATCTACCAATGCATCATCACATTTCATGTGTTTTGGTTTCCGTCTTAAAAAACCGATAATGTTAGCACCTATTGCGTCTGCGATCTTTACACACTCTTCTTCGCGTGCCTTCTCCTCATGTTTCGCGCCGGATGTCAGATATAATATGGAGACCTTCGCCCCCGACTTTACCGCCTTTAGAATTGTACCACCCGGTCCGATCATCTCATCATCCGGATGGGGCGCAATAATCAAAAGATCTCCTCCTGTTGGCGCTTCAACCTCCAATGTTTTGATTTGCTTTGAAAAACGCAAAGTGCTAATTATGTCGGCAGATATTTTCAGGTCTTCAAAGGCTGGAGACCAGTCATCCAACAGAAAACGAAACGCTTTTTTCGTAAGAAAATAATAGGAAAGATGTCGATATAGTTTTTTCATATCCATCGAGACGTTATGAATTTATATTCTTCTGATATTAGGACAGTCGGTGTCAAAGTGTTTCGCCATGCTACATCATGTCTTCGGAAACTTCCAGATGTTCTTATCATCGGCACGGAAAAGGGCGGTACTGATACGCTCTATGCGCAATTGGCGCAGCACCCGCAATTCACCGCGCCGCTGAATTCATCTCTGCATTACTTCGAAGAAAACTGGCATAAAAATGCATTATGGTATCGTGCCCATTTCCCCCTTCGCTTTCAGGAGAAAAACCAAATCACAGGCGAAAAATCAACATTCTATATATATGATCCGCGCGCGGCAGAGCGCATAAAAAAACTGATGCCTGATGTTAAGATTATTGCACTGCTCAGAGATCCTTGCGATCGCGCGATTTCCCATTATTTCCACTATAAAAACAGAGGATTTGAAGATCTGGACATTGAAGAGGCTTTCGCAAAGGAAGAAGAGCGCATTACCCCCCTGCTTGACAATATGTCTGAAACCTCGCTTTACCGTCCCGGGCATCCCCTAAAGGTCTATAGCTACAAATCACGTGGATATTACGCGCAACAAATCGAACAGTATTTTAAGCATTTTGATAAAGAGCAAATCTATATCGCCAAATCAGAAGATTATTTTGCAGATCCACTGACGACTTTAAAAGAAATTTTTGCATTTCTGAACATTGATCCGAACTTTCGACCGGATGACCTTTCTCCGAGAAATACCGGGAGAAAACGAGAAATACCGGATGTACTCTATAACAATTTGAAAGAACACTTCAAACCACATAACGCAGAACTGTCAAAGCTCTTAGGAAAGAATTTCACGTGGGATTAAGACGGCCTACCCATAGTAATATTTAAAGAACTCATGATTATTGGCTTTATCCGCACTTGTCCCGATCGCATGTTCTAAATCTGTCCAGTTGACCTGCGCCCTGTTCTGCTCATCAAAGTCACCTTTGACCAGATCCGCCCTTTTATCAAACAAACCCAGCGCCTTTTCTGTCCATGGATGGTCATAGAAATCAATCAAAACCATCGGAACATTGGTCGATAAAACTGACCGAAATACAGAGGTATAAAGGCAATCAAATAAAACCACATCCCCTTCTTCAACCATATCCTCTAATGGTTCAGAACGAATTTCTGCACCAAGTTTCTCCAATATCGGCGGCGGAGGTACAGGTGTTTCTGGGTGAACTTTCAAAATGACATTATACCCCCATGCACGCAGTTTGGCTATAACACGTGCCTGCCAATCGGCATGGACAATATCGGGCGCACACGGCCCGATCCATACACGGTCTCCACCATATAGCGTTGCGAGAACAATCACCGTTTTAACCTTAAAAGAGGGCGCCAGAAATTTCTTAAACTCAGCCACAGAATCCTCACTATCCCAGCCAATCATCTGCGCCTTATTTTCTACGAAACAAGGCCAATCGCCCATAGACGTAGACATTTCATTTGCCTGATTTGCATTCAAACACACAAATTCCTTACAACCCCATAATTCTCTAAAGCCCATCAGAGGATTATTAACATGCGCCAAACCCGCACCATGATCATGACCAACCGCAATCTCATTATTTGTTTGTAAACAGGCATGTCGCAGCAAGGCATCCCATATATTTCCACCGGTTCCAATCCAGATATTGTGAGGCAATTGTTCCGGTATCCCCATAAGATTATCATGGTGTATTCCGACCAAAGCCGCAGTAGTCTGTAAATACCCCCTCAAATATGACAAAGACGGATCTGAAAGCGTCAGACCATGTTCTTGATACAGCCCCTCAACAACCGAGATAATATTATCTTCAAGACCCTTATTCCCACATGAAAGCCTTTTCGCCAATTCATCGTCACTAATACTGCGGAACCATCGATGCGATCGACAAAAGACAACATCCTGCTCAACCCTACCGGCATGTTCTTGTATCAGACCGGTTCGCTGCGTTGCGATAATATCATTTTGCAACACATCTGTGGTCATAGGCTTGATCTTTAAATTCCCAAGCCCCATGCCGCCCTTTTTAAAATTCAAGACAGACAAAACACGTTTGATTTTCTTGAAAACATCTACCTTTTGACCAGGTTTTTTATAATTAGGCCCATTTTTAAGGGCAGATAAAGATGCGGGAAACTCCGGTGTTTTTCCTTCAAATACAGAAGACCATAACCGCCAGTCTTCTTTGTATGACGGGATATATGACGATTGATCAAACCGCGCCTTTAAAAGATCGGCATTAAAAACCGCCAAAGCCTCATTCATGAAATATTTTGCGGCAAATTTATATGGCAGAACCTCATCACATGTTTCACACTGGTTAACGTAATATGGCAGATCATCTTTACACGTTTCACATTTGGCAAACTGATCCATATATCCTTGTAATAAGCCCTGAAAGAATTTATCGCGCTCACCATAGGAAACAAGCCACAGAAAATCCTGCACCCCGTTTTCATCAATATCCATTTTATGGATATCCAGCTCATATTTTTGTTGTTGTGACATTGAAACTAAGCCCTAGCCTTTTAGATTATCCCAAATATAAGTCATCACGGCCAATTGCCCACCGCCCGTATCAGGACGACGCCCGACAATGGCGATATTCTCATATTTTTGTTCCAGGATTTGTGTTTGTTCAATATAGGTTTGTTTATGAGACGATGATAGAATCGGAAAACCGTCCGGTTTTTTACTGCTGCCCGACCATAATTTACACGATGTTTTAGATAGAATACCCAGATCTTTTAGTTCTTCAAAAATCTGATCTTCTAACGCATCTTGATCCTCTTGAAATTCTGCACCATGAAGAATCTCAACCGTTATACGATATGCACCCTCATCAGATGGCGCAAAATTATCATAAAGCGTTATCCGATAGCTTAACAGTTTTTCATCATACACAGTCACCCAATGCGGACGTTCAATCGGTTTTTCATCGACCAACAAATGAACCAATGAGACCTGCCGCATAATGGGTTTTTGCGATGGCACAGGCGTATTGGTTTGCATGGCCAAAAAAATAGACGGCAAAGACCAGACCAGCTGTGCGCAAGACAATGTCTCACCGGATGATAGAGTCACACCCTCTATCTCAGATCCATTTGATTGCATATCTGTAATGGTCGTATTTGTTAGAATACGCACGCCCCGTGCCTTCAAATCATCAGACACCGCCTGCAGCCAACGCCCTATGCCGCCGACCTTCGGATAGTATTTCGTGATGTCAGAGGTGCTATCCTCACAATCTGCATATGCAATACGCCAATCCCAATCTGCATCTTTTTCTTTTAGGTCGATAGATTCTTGGCGATCAAAGGCAATCAAACGCCCGGGGGCAAAGAAATTCGCCATAAATACATCCAAGTCTTCCAGATCCAGACCTGCGAATTTTTTATACGCCGGCGCATATATTAAATCTGTTGCCGTTTGACCATATCTGCGCAAGCACTCATCACGAAAGTTTTCAACGACGCCCTCATCTGCCGCGCCATTACGCAATTCATGCAATTCATTTTTGATATTGTTTTGTATATCTTCTGAAAAAACACTCAAACTCGCACAGCCGCTTTGCTCATACAGCTTTCCGTTCAAGACATGCGCTTCTTGAAGGCTCTCAGTGAAGGAATGGTAATCTACCGGATCAAGGTCTTCTCGCATCAAACGACGAATATCAGGGTGGTTAGGCTCCAACACAAAATGGGTTCCGTGATCAAAAACAAAATTCCGCCCGTCATTCAATGGATCTTTGACGGTGATATGTTGCAACAACCCACCGACATCATCAGATTTTTCAATAATATAAATGTCAGAACACCCACGATCCAACAAGACCTTTGCACTGAATAAACCGGCGAGGCCACCACCAACAATAATATGCGCACCTTTGTTCATGATCTATTGATCCTCATATTCCGGGCCAATAATCACGATATCTTCTCTGGTATTACCGAAGGGCAGATTTTGCGGTTGATCCACGATATAGGCGTGAAACCCTTGTTTGCGTATATGCCCGACAAGATCAAATATCACGGCATCATTCATAACCACCGCTGCACGGTCTTGTTCGGTTTGAAACACCGATATATCATCATCTTGCTGCTGACCGGATGATAACTCTTCCCACTTTTTCTGGAACACCTGACCACGCGTAGAATCCAAGAACCTCTTCTTCTTATCGACATTGGCAAGATCCCCCAAAAGCACACGTCCCGCAGGATCCAAAATGGAAAGCGTTTTATCAATAAACGCATAAACCGTATCCATGTCGGGTAAAGCCGGAACAACGCTATATGCCAATATTTTGGTGTATTTCTGTGCAAAATCCAATTCCAGAAAATTACCACCAACGAGATCTGCCTGAATATCAGGTGATGCCTGCTTCAACTTTGCAATAACATTCGGATGATCGCATCCGGTGGCGGTTTCAACCATTTGTGATACAGGCCTTAGGTTCAACCCTAATCCACACCCAACATCCAGAAAATGATCTTGGGACGTTGGCTGTAATTTTCGAATAACGTCATCCGGCACGTGAAGTTCGGCATCTTGTTGTGCCTTATAACGACCATTCTGCGTAACACTGGACACCTCAGTGCTTTGCGCCATTCTGCCATAGGTATCATAATGCGACATATCTTTTTCCTTGTAATGCAGTTTTAAAGAACTGGTATATTCCACTCTATAAAAGAGGACAATGTACGGCAAAAGCCTTTCTTGAACTTACCGATATTATACTCTTTTTCATGATCGGGATTATAGGGGGGAATAACACCTAAATTAAATATCATTTGCCCGCGGCCTTTTGCGCACAGGATACCCTCATAAACATTTGCATGCGCAAGCGGCTTTTCAAACAATGATCGATCATATACCGCAACCGCATAGGATGTTACAGATCCATAATCCGTAAATAACGCCGATGAGACAAGACCATGGGGTTCCATATACCCCATAATAAGTTCGGCATGCCCCGCCTTAATCATTTCAAATTGGACGTCCCAACTTTGCGTCGAGCGCGTTTGCCGACCGGCGGTCTCCTTGTGAAACGCCATAAAATTATTAAAAAGATCTTTATCGGCATTTTCATGTGTAACATACGTAAAAGAAATTTCGCCTTTGCTCTTATTAATCAAGCTGCGATAGCTATTGCGGATATCCAAAAACACAGCCTCTTCCGAACGGTTTAAATCCTGAGCTGCCCTTAATCTTGTATGAGGCATGGCCTTATGATTAAACGCCTCTTGGCCAAGGACGGATAAATCAAACCCAACCTCATAATCATCTATTTTTACAACTTTGCAATTTTCCCGACGGGCGGATTGCACCATAAATCCCAAAATAGATTTGGTTTTTTTCTTCGTATGCTCAGCGATTAAAATCTCTGCGCCACTGCCATTAAACCCGACAAAATCATTGAATTTATGCGCCAGAATAACAGCCTCCAGGCCATTCTTACCAACTGCGCAAAACGACATATCTACAAAACCGGCCCCTATTTCCGCATGGCGATATCGACTTTCCAAAACGAATTGATCCGGATCGGGCAGACCTTTTATTTTTGCGCCCTTAATATGACCGAGAAATTCTTCCGGTTGATCTGTATAGGAAATAAAAGACAAACCGCTCATGACTATTGCCCCGCAATAACATGGATAATAATATCAATAACGCGGCGTACATCTTGCAATTCCATCGATGGATATAATGGTAAAGACAAAGTACGACGATAATATGAATCGGCACCTTGCAATGTTTTATGCCCATATAATTCTGTATAATATGGCTGCGTATGTACAGGAATATAGTGAACCTGAGTACCGATGCCTTGCTCCCTCAATTTTTGCATCATAATCTCACGCGGAATGCCTAATTTTTCAAAATCAAAACGCGCAGAGTATAAATGCCAACTTACATTCTCATCATCAGAAGCTCTTTGATGTATATCAATATGAGGCGAAACATCAGGCAGTATTTCATTATAAAGCGCAACCAGCGCAGATCTTTTCTCAACAAAAGAAGAAAGCTTTTTCAACTGTGAAATACCAAGGGCGCATTGTATATCCGTAATACGGTAATTATACCCCAAATCACGCATTTCATATTCCCACGGCAACATATCCTGTGTCTTGATCATATTATGATGACGGATTTCTTTTATGCGTTGCGCCATTGCTTCATCATTTGTTGTAACCGCACCGCCTTCACCTGTTGCAATGGTTTTAACAGGATGAAATGAGAATATTGAGAGATCCTCAAACACCCCTGACCCGATAGGTGAATTATTATATTCCCCGCCAAGCGCATGGCAGGCATCTGCAATAACCTTAATCTGATGTGCCTTGGCAATATCGCAAATTTCTTCCAAATCAACAGGTCGTCCTGCCAGATGAACGGGTAAAACTGCACGCACATTTAAATTTTGTTGTTGTGCCTCTTCTAATGCCTTTTGAAATGTCCGCGGCGTCATAAGCCCCGTATTCGGGTCGACATCACAAAACAGAACATCCGCCCCACAGTAACGCGCCGCATTCGCCGTCGCCAAAAAAGTAACCGATGGCACAATCGCGCAATCACCTTCTTTTAAACCAACCGCCATACATGCAAGATGCAGCGCCGTTGTACCATTTGAACACGCAACCGCGTATTTCGCACCTGTCGACGCACATAAGTCTTCTTCGAATTTTGCAACATAAGGGCCGGTTGTCAGAAAATCCCCTTTCAACGCCTCTATAACAGCCTGAATATCATCATCATCTATTAATTGGCGCCCATAGGGTAGCATCATCAAATGGTCTCCATAAGCTCATCAAGTTCTTCTTCACTGAGCCATTCATTATTATTATTGCTGGCGTATGAGAAGTCTTCTTCAACCTTTTTGAATTCCTGATATCTCTGCGCGTCTTCGGCATCCCAGAAATTAAAAGACGGTTCGATAACATATCGATCTTCAAGTTCATATGTGGAATGGCTGTCATCAAACGGCACCATAACTTCATGCAGCTTCTCTCCCGGACGAATACCAACAACCTTATGCGGCACACCCGGTATAATTACATTGGCAAGATCTGTGATTTTCATACTTGGGATTTTCGGAACGAACACCTCGCCCCCCTTCATCATCTCAAGAGATGAGAGCACAAAATTCACACCCTGCTCTAATGTAATCCAAAAACGTGTCATACGCTCATCTGTAATCGGAACAAATTCTGCGCCTTCTTCTTTCAATTTTCTGAAAAACGGAATAACCGAACCGCGAGAGCCAAAAACATTACCGTACCGAACGACAGCAAAACGTGTTTCTGCCGATCCAACAATGTTATTTGCAGCCACAAAAATCTTATCAGAGGCCAGCTTGCTCGCCCCATATAAGTTGATCGGATTGGCGGCTTTATCCGTTGATAAGGCAATAACCTTTTGAACCTCATTATCAATCGCCGCACGCACGACATTTTCCGCACCAATAACATTCGTACGGATACATTCCATGGGATTATACTCCGCCGCAGGAACCTGCTTCAGCGCCGCAGCATGGACAACAATATCGATCCCCTTTAGTGCAAGGGTTAAGCGATCACGATCACGTACATCGCCAATGAAGAAACGAACAGGATGGGGTTTATACTGCGATAAATACTGCTCCATCTCATATTGTTTAAGTTCATCACGCGAATACACAACAACTCTTTTCGGGTTATAATGCTTTAACAGGGTTTCTACGAAATGCTTACCAAACGAGCCTGTCCCCCCCGTAATTAAAATGGCCTTATCATTAAAATCGATATTTTGAGGTAAAAAACTTCTCATGCAATCCTGCTATATTATATTCACACGGGGTTATGTCCAGTTCGATACACCGCAAGGGGTATCTTGTCTGTTTTTCTATCTGGATTGTATAGTCATTTCAACTGTTTTGTATTTTGCGCAATTCCACATGTATTTTTAAGCTTTATACGTCATAATAATTTTATGGAATATTGAGATTATTTGGTGCTATAGTCTGTCTCGGATTTGTATGCATAGATAAGAAATAAAGCAGGGGTGCCATGTCCGTTACAGAAAATATGTCATTGAATGAGGTGGAATCCGTTCTGTCTGGAACAGATAAAGGCAATATTCAATCGTTGCTTTTGGATATCCTTCATAACGAACTCGAGGTTCTCTATCCCGATGACCGAACCCTTTTGCCAAGCAAAGGGATGCAGGACGCACGCACATTATATGATAATGATGTTGAGCTATGCCAAACACCGGAAGGTGAGGACACGTTTAAACAACATCTCGATCAAATCGGACAGGAAGAGCGCAATCATTATGCGCATTTTACCTTACTCCGCGGTATGGTCGGTGAAATTTCAGACAAGATTGCTCTGGCAAATGTGGAAGATGATCCGGAGAATAATCCATTCCATATCGAGAGCATGGTTGAATTACAGTTTCAATCAGGCATGACAACCCGTGAGGTCGAAAACGTATTTTCCAACACAGTTGACCATAATGTTGGCACACCGCATCCAACACAATATTTAACCGTACACGGTATTGATCTGAAACGCCGCGGTATCGGTTTATCTGATTTACCGGAGGGACAGCGCGCTAAAAATGCCGTCAGCTGGGTTAAGGCACTGGTACAGGAAAAACATCTGGCCTTAACGGAAAAAGCCACATCTATCGACTCCCTTGATGCAGAAATAGAGCAGGCAAAAATCAATCAAGCCGGCCGCCATCAAGCATATCAACGCATTAACAACTCATATAAAAACACATGGTCTCAATCCTTGAGCGGGACAGATGCCCCTAATATTTATGGACGGACAGTGCGCATGAAACACGCGCAGCTGGGTTGGGCTTGTGGGGGTGACAGAGATGGTAAAGATCCGTCTGAACGTTGGTCTAATCTTGCAAATAATGTAACCGGTACATATGAACGCGCACAGCAATTCATCACCATTTTGGAAAAGGCCGATCACGCCCTTCGGAAAAATGACTTTTCCGCATTACAGGCCAGCTGGAATTCCAATGTCGAACGTGATGACCAAAACCGCAGAGTATTGGATGAACGTTTACAGCCACTTTATAATGCGTTGATTGATGTTAAAAAACGCCTGCACCACCAAGCCGACGACGGACAGGAAACAAGCCTGTATAAGAAAACACGTCAGGTGGTTATTGATCTGGCGCGCTCCCAACCGGAAGAACGTGCAGAAATGTATATGGAGCAATTGCCGCATTTTGAGAAATCACGCCAACAATTCAAAGACCTTTACGTTGGCCTGCCATATGCCGGCGATGAAAAAGATAAAGACAATGGCATGGGATTTTACCGTTTCATGTACCGTCAGATGGAAGATTTACATGACACCATCAAAGATCCTGAAGCCAAAGAAACATTAGAAGAGTTTATCGGCCTTTTAAAGAATGAAGGGATGACTGTCGTTCTAACGGAAGAACGAAATAATGCCTATGAATCTCTTGAAAAAGCCATTGATAATCTCTTCGCACCACAACCCGGCGGCTTTGCAGAAACGCATATTTTCCCGAATGACCAACGTTATAATAAAAAGGATATCGATGCCCTTCATGGATTAGGTAACGATCAAAAATTCACAAGCCTGTCCAAAGATGTGCAGATGAATATCCTTAGCACGGTGAGCAAGCATGTCTCCGGTGAAGAAATTCAGGCTGCTTTATTCGAGGCGAACCCTTTTGAATTAAACGATAGCGGTTACCCTGCGCAAAATCATGAACTGCTGGAACTTTATACATTGCGCGGGGACTTCCCATGTAAATATGCCCCCAAAGGCGTGGTGGCAGAGGCAGAAGCTCTATCTCCGATTTACCAGCTCTTCATTACAGATGCGATGGATTTGGGTACAATTATCCCAACACCTCTGGCCGAAAGTTATGAGACCATGTCAGAGCTGGCCGATACCTTATCAGAGGCAAGCCGTACAGAATTATACGAAAATAATCTGGAACAAAGAGCATCCTACGCGCGACAAATTCTGGAAAATACAGAAACACAAACCAGCCGATCTTTAGGAAGCATGGTACCGTGTAGCGATGTTATCCGCCAATTGGGGCCACTGGGTAAGTTCTTACAATATTCTGTTGTGCAGCAGCTGATGGAAACATCTATCAATGAAAACTTGCCAAGCTATGACAGCTGGGGATGTGGTCGATCTTCAATCGCGCGCGATATGGGTGATAAAATGATCCCAAGGCGTGCAAAAGCGCAAGTCGCATTAGAACACACAGATGAGCGCGGCTCGTTTCTCGATCCAAACAATCCGGATGATATCAATATCCTGAAATCAATCCTGTATACATCCAGCACCACACAAGGGAAATCCAATCAGGAACAATTTGCCACCGCATCGGCTTATGAACGTGTATTCACTGATGAGATGAGTGAGAAACTAGGATTCTATCTACAGTTAACCGGACGTACACCTGAGGCCGGGTTCATCCCCGAACCGGAACATTTCTCAGATAACGTCAATGCGTTTCTGGAACATATCGCGGATAAAGGCATGCGCCATTATTCAAAAATGCGTGATGCGATTGATCCTGAAACAGACACACAGGTTTGTGTACGATGGTCAGAGAAATATTCAAATATCCCCGGATCATCTGACACACAAAAAGGTGACCGTCCGGCAGGAAAAGGGGCCACAAAAACCTTCCATAATGTTCGCGCCATTCAAAGCGCCGTCATCGCCGGATTATCCCGCATGCGCCAAGATGGTCACTTTACCTTTGGTCTTTATGAACAAGAAAAGCACGAATGGCTGAAGGAAGGCAAATTAACGCGCAGTGATCTGAAAGAAATAGAAGAAAGCCCACTATGCAATTATTTTGAAAATGCATTGGCTTTGACAGAGGCGGCCCGCGTCGATCCATTAAACGGATTCAGAAGAAACGGATTGGATAAAGTCTGGACATTTGACAAAGTGATGTCCAATGAAATCGGATATGACGATCTGGTCATGAATACAGATGCACAAGGCAATAGAAACTTTAGCTTCGAATACGATCAAGAAGGCGGATCAGTCGAAGCGGCAGATGTTTATCAGGCCTCTCTCGTTGCGGACTGGATCAAGTTTCTCGCCTATACAGAAGCAAAACACCGCAGTTCAAATGATGTGAACTTCTTAAGCTCTGCTGAAGAGATTATTAACGCCATAAGACCGGAAGACGGATCTCTTAATATCGAGATTGGCGAAAATACACTAAAGCAAAACCCGCATCTACAAGGTGTATTGGACGGCGCAGCTGTTGAGCGTCCAACCGTGGCAATGATGGATTATTACCAAGAACGCCGCAATAACGGGCAAGAGATTTCCACACATGATGCGGCATTGGCTGCCATGGCATATAGAGGAAATATCCAAAAACCGATATCACCGATTATAAACCGTGAAATTGCCTATGGTCGCCCGCATGAACGTGACTGGAACAATGTATTTAGCATGTTAATGTCACCAGATAGAACCAGCACAATTGACGATCCGGAGCCTGAGGGATAGCAAGAGCCATCCCCCACTTGGATCGCACCTTAAACCTGATCCTCTACATAGGCCTGAACGGCTGTGTAATCTGTTTTACCACTACCCAGTACAGGGATCTTATCAATCTCAATGATTGTTTTGGGAACGGATAACTCACTCATACCATTTTGAGACGCATAGGCAGATAAACTCTTTTTATCCGCATTGTCTTGCGTTGTGATCAGAATAAGCTGCTCTCCCTTTCGTTGATCGGGAATGGCAATAACGGCATGATGCGCATCTTCATAAACTTTCTGAACCATTGCTTCCACACTTGTCAAAGAAACCATTTCACCGGCAATCTTGGCAAAGCGCTTTGCTCGCCCCAGAATCTTCACATATCCATCGGAATCAACCGAAACGATATCACCCGTATCATACCAACCGCCTTTCGGAACCTCAAGAACACCGGGACTTTCCGCACGGTAATATCCAAGCATAACATTCGGCCCTTTAACATACAGACGACCGCCTTCTAAAACTCCGGGAACGTCTTTTAGACGATATTCAACCCCCGAAAGCAAACGCCCAACCGTCCCTGCCTGCATATGCATTGGGGTATTAAGGGTTAACGCCGGTGCCGTTTCCGTCGCGCCATAACCTTCTAAAATACGCACACCATATTTATCCATATAGGTCTTACGTGTTTCTTCCTTCACCTTCTCTGCCCCTGCAAAGATATAACGCATGCGATAAAAATCATATGGATGCGCCATACGGGCATAGCCCCGTAAGAACGTATCCGTACCGAACATAATGGTCGCATTTGTTGAATAGACCAGCTCAGGCACAATTCGGTAATGAAGTGGACTAGGGTATAGAAACGTTTTCACGCCCGATAAAATCGGTAATAACGTCCCGCCCGTCAAACCGAATGAATGGAACATCGGCAAGCAATTAAACACCACATCCTGACGATTGAAATCAACGCGACTGGAAAGCTGCACGATGTTACTCATGATATTTGCATGACTAAGCACAACCCCCTTTGGCGTACCTTCTGACCCCGATGTAAATAGGATAAGCGCCGGATCATCAGACTTTACCATTTGGCTTTTATGAAGACGTGCAGGATTAGCCACAAGCCCATATAATTTATCAAACAGACCAATATCACCTTTAATATCCTCCAAATACACAACTCGGGTATGGGCGGATATCGCATCAATGACCTCTTCCAGACGACCAATCTCAATAAAACGACGAGAAGTCAAAACAGTCTTAATTTGTGCCGTCTGACATGCGGATACAAGCGCCTGCGCACCGGCAGAAAAGTTTAACATTGCCGGAATGCGTCCAAAGGCCTGCAATCCGAAAAACGTCACAACGCACCCAACAGAGTTCGGAAGAAGAACACCAACATTCTCAGAGCGTTCCGTCATCTCTGATAGCTTCTTCCCAAGCACAACGGAACCACGCAACAGCTTCTTAAACTTTAATGGCTTAAATTCCGCATCCTCAATAATGGGTGCATTATCACCATTCACATAGCGCGCCTTTAACAATGCCTCATACAATGTTTGTTCCCGATCTGATGTTATAAACATCATCTCTTCCATGACATCGTACAGCTGACGACCGGCGGCGGCGCGACGGGCACGCCCCTTCAGTTCATCATCTATTTTAAATTTACGAGGCGGCAAGATCGTTATCGTGATTTTCGGGAAACTCTTCAATGGAACTTTACCCTTTAATCGCGCAAACGGGGTGTGTTGCACACCATCCAGACGTACGGGCAAAATCATCGCATCGGTTTTATCCGCAATCATTCCCGGGCCCTCATACACCTTCATCAAGGCACCCGTTTCCGTCAAACGCCCTTCGGGGAAAATCACGCAATGCTTATCTTTTGCGACTTCCTTAATCAGAGACTTGATCGAAAACGGATTTGTCGGATCAAGTGGGAAGCTATCAACCAGTTTTAAAAACGGTTTTACCCATGGCCAGTTCGCAACGAAACTATTCACTGCAAACATTGGCTTACCCGGCAAGAACGCAGCCAAAAGTGGCGGATCAAGCAAGGAGACATGGTTACTGACGATGACCGCACGGTCTCCTGCCTTTTCAAAATTCTCAAGCCCCTTAACCTCAACCTTGTAAAGCAACTTAAACAACCCTTGCAGGAAGCTTTTGAAAAGATAGACAGGCAGCAATCGACAAATATACACCGCAACAAAGGCATTCATCAGAGCAAAGGTAAAGAAAAGCTCTCTAATCGCCCAACCATTCAGAATGAGTATGACAGAAAACGCCGCAGAACCGAGAATAAAGATCGCATCCAGAATTGAACTTCCCGCAATAATACGCGCGCGATGCTGCTCATCCGTGTAATGCTGTATGATTGCGTTTAGGGGCACAACAAACAATCCGCCACATAAGGCAACCATCCATATATCAACCAAGATACGCCAATGTGCAGGAACAGATAAAAACGCCGAAAGGCTCATCAACGTATCACCCGTTTCTACACCACTGGCAAAATACAGATCAAGCGAGAAAACCGTAATCCCCAGCGCCGCCAACGGAACATAAACGGCCTCAATACGTCCCTTTAACAATCTGTTATTCAACAAGCCACCCGTTGCAATTCCAAGGGAAAACAACATCAGGAACAGAGCCAACACATTTTCATCTGCGCCCAAAGTGCCCTTTGTAAAGTTCGGGAACTGCGCCATAAACATACCACCAAGAAAATAGAACCAGGCAACACCAAGAATGGACTGAATCACCCCGCGCTCTTGCGCAAATGTGTATTTCAAAATATCCAATGTTTCGGTAATCGGATTAAAATCCAGTTTTAGATCAGGTGCCTTCGGTGCGGTCTTTGGAATGGAACGACTGGAAATATAGCCAAGAATACTCACCACGATAATAAGGACAGAAACAACCCACACACCCGCATTAAGGGTAATCAAAACCGTTCCCGCCATCGTCCCAAGCAAGATCGCAAGAAAAGTCCCGGTATTCAGCAAGGCATTACTGGCGATTAATTCATGCTTTTTCATATGGTCAGGTAAAATTGCGTATTTACTGGGCCCGAAAAATGCCGATTGCGTACCCAGCGCAAATAAGGCAACAAACGGCAATATCAAAGAACCACTTAAAAGGGATACTGCACCCAAAACGGCAATGGCAATCTCGGCCAATTTAATAACACGGATCACCTTTTCCTTTGGATACTTATCGGCAAGCTGCCCACCTAATGCAGAGAATAAAATAAACGGCAAAATAAATAATCCTGCCGCGATTGTTACCAATAGCTCTGTATTCATTTCGCTATTGGCTGCAACACCGTATAGAAGCAAAACAACCAATGCATTTTTAAAAACATTATCGTGGAACGCACCTAAAAACTGCGTCACAAACAACGGTAGGAAACGTTTATCTTTCAAAAGTGCGAATTGATTAACCTGCATAATTTTAGGCTCCGTATCTGTAAGGGGTGAAGTATATATTTTAAAAATTAAGGGCACTACCCTCTTATGCTTCACCATTAATTAAACACTGTTCAATTAATACATTGACACAACTTTATTCCATACGCAAGAAAAATAAACACTGTTCAGAATAAACCTCCTGTACAGCAACATCAGATATACCCTAATATGCATACACTGCATCTAGGCTCATTATTTTTTGAAAAGAATTCAACATGCAACCGGATCCATTTGAACACATCGCTGTCTCAAGAGACTATGATAGGCGTGCGCGGCTACTCATCCCGAGCCATAACAGCCCTGTAACAAATTGCAGTTTCATAACCATAGACGAACAAGTCATTGAATTGAAAAACAGTGAAGACGTTAATGCATATGACCTGCTGAACGATGATATCATTTTGGGATCTAACTTCGTTTGGCAATGCTATTGCCCGCATATAGACAGGTACAAACAGCCGCCAGGCACACAGTGCGGCCTATGGGACGCGCATACGGGTAAACCCCTGCTGGAAATCAAAGGTCATCATTTTGGGCGGGTACATGGCGGGCAATTGTTAGATGAAAACACATTCATGACATGGGCAGATGATTTCCTGATCCATATATGGGACAGAAAAACAGGAGAACGTCTCAAAACAATGCCAATTGGTATTGAGCTATTCGGGGATCACACCCCACCTTGGCAAAAAGAAGAAAACAAAAGACGTCTGGACAATGAGCCTGAAGAAGCACAAGCACGACATAAAAAATATCAGGAGGAATACAAACAAAGACAAGACGAGTTCGCCCTTACCCCTTACGTGTGTAGCAGGGCTTTTTCCGAATGGTCGCCAGAGCGCAGGCGCAACTATATCAAGACACAAGAAGAGTTCGCCTTTAACGTTAAGCTCCTCTTTATAGATACAGATCAGGATAAAGGTTTTATTGATTATCAATATAAAGTCAGCCCACCACCTAGGAAATACCAACAGTATGACGGTGAGAATGTATGGGATTGCTTTGACGAGCTAACAGGCGCAAGCGCCGGATACTCTCACCACGAAAAGTTAACGGATGGGCGCTGGATCATATCAGGTACAACATATGGCACAAATGATAGAGCCTATGTCTGGGATGGAGGACAAAATCTAACACTTTTGGCGCTTCCCGATCCTTACGACACCGGATTAGAAACCATTACAGAAAAACCGGATGGCGGCCTCGAATTTGACGGATATATGGGGACCCCTTACACTTTTTACGGATATTAGACTAGGAAGACAAACTTATGAATGATGACGATGACAACCGCAAGGCAAAGGCCAAAAAACTTTTTGACACTATTGAAAAGATACAAGAACAACTGATCGCAGATGGTGTAGATCTTGAAGAGCTACGCCAGAACGCATTAGAAGAACTGGATATCGTACGCGCGGAAAAAGCTGCAAAAAACGCAACAATCCATTAAAAATCTCCGACATCGCATTGCAAACATGTCACCCCGTTTCTACGCCACATATCGACAACCTGTTGACGGTCATCCACCACAAATAAAATATCTTTCCCCTCATTTTGTAGCTTACGTAAGACCTCCTCCTTAATAATATGATCGGCGCGATAATCATCATCCGCCCGCATTTCCAGACGATCAAACGCAATATCATTCCAGATCAACCATTGCTCGGTCAACATACGGCTATTCTCTGAACGACCGGATGTAATAACAATATCGTATTTCCCACTATCCCATAAGGTTCTATACAGCTCAACAATCGGTAGGTTCAACGTATCATCGCCCATTTTGTCATTAAACGATTTCCAATCCGGTTTGCCTTGTTTCAAAAAGGATCGTCGATGTTCAATATCTGCCAATGTGCCATCAATATCAAAAATAACCGTATTACGTTTCATTCATTTTCCAATGCATATCTCAAAGTTAATCATCCAATAATGTAGCCCTGATGTCATAGCCCTTTTTGTCTTCTGATTCCAGTTGCATATCATCAACATTACCCAGTGTTTGTTCCACCAGATAATCCAGCTCCTTACAAATAGTATATTCAATAAATACAAGGGGATAATCGTATTTTAATCCCGGACAGGCATCTTTCAATACGTTTGTTAAATGGCTTGCAACATCCTGTATATCCATGCACGTTTCTCCTGCTTTTGATTAATTTCAAGATGATCTCAAAACAAAGAAGAGTCAAGAACAAAAAGGGAACATTTTATTTGCTTTTATTCCTAATCAGGGGCAAGCATTTGATAAGGAATGTAATTTCAACGACATTGATCGCTTAAAACAAGCCAATTACACGTAATCAACCGTTTCCAATGCCGGCCCCGTGCGGGATTCCTGTGTATGGACACCGGTTTGCGCCGCTTTCGGCGCGTTCAAAAACGCATGCGGCTTTCCTGCATTTTCAAACAAGTCCAAAATCTCCTGCTGCGGACTGGCAAGCTGGAAATCCTGCGCCATAA